>CAYMNQ010000010.1:18657-43434 GCA_964391865.1 uncultured Phycisphaeraceae bacterium | reverse complement strand
CCCGCTTAGATGCTTTCAGCGGTTATCCCTGCCCCACTTAGCTACCCTGCGATGGAACGAGCGTTCCAACAGGATCACCAGGGGTGGGTCCCTCCCAATCCTCTCGTACTAGGGAGAACTCCTCTCAAGTTTGCAACGCCCACGGCAGATAGGGACCGACCTGGCTCACGCCGGTCTGAACCCAGCTCGCGTACCACTTTAATCGGCGAACAGCCGAACCCTTGGGGCCGCCTTCAGTCCCAGGATGTGATGAGCCGACATCGAGGTGCCAAACCGCTCCGCCGCTATGGACGCTCGGGAGCGATCAGCCTGTTATCCCTAGGGTACCTTTTATCCGATGAGCTACGGCCCTTCCACTCGGAACCGCAGGATCACTAGAGCCCACTTTCGTGACTGCTCGACCCGTCGGTCTCGCAGTAAAGCCGGCATGTATTCTTGCACTCAACGTGCGGTTTCCATCCGCACTGAGCCGACCTTTGCACTCCTCCGTTACTCTTTTGGAGGAGACCGCCCCAGTCAAACTAACCAGCACGCATTGTCCCTCGCCCGGGTTCACGGGAATCGAGGTTAGGCCACGGGCGTACGAAGGGTGGTATTTCACCTTTGACTCCTTCCCGGCCGGGACCGGGCTATCAACGTCTCCCACCTATGCTACGCAACATATGC
The DNA here is from genome assembly GCA_964391865.1 of uncultured Phycisphaeraceae bacterium. GTDB lineage: Bacteria > Planctomycetota > Phycisphaerae > Phycisphaerales > UBA1924 > DASZQL01. The sequence continues at coordinate 42,768 of CAYMNQ010000010.1, read as the reverse complement.
TCATGGCCAATACGAGCCTATAGTAAAGGTCCATAGGGTCTTTCCGTCTTGCCGCGGGTAGACGGCATCCTCACCGCCACTACTACTTCACCGAGTCGGTCGTGGAGACAGTGCTCCAATCGTTACGCTATTCATGCGCGTCGGAACTTACCCGACAAGGAACTTCGCTACCTTAGGACCGTCATAGTTACGGCCGCCGTTTACGGGTGCTTAGGTCGCAAGCTTCGCCGAAGCTGACCTGCTTCCGTGACATTCCCGTACCGGGCAAGCGTCACTCTGTATACATCGACTTACGTCTTAGCACAGAGCTGTGTTTTTGATAAACAGTCGTCAGAGCCTTTTCTCTGCGCCCTCCCCGAAGGGTAGGGCCCCCTTATCGCGAACTTACGGGGTTAAGTTGCCTAGTTCCTTCACGACCGTTCTCTCGAGCGTCTGAGGCTATTCGCCACACCCACCTGTGTCAGTTTTGGTACGGACCTTGCTTCGCCCCCATGTCTTTTCTAGAAACCACGCTACCCCGCATCGGCCTCAAGGGCCTCAGCATGCTGGCGCTTCCGCGGAGCTTTGTGATTCGCAACATGGTTTGATCTCTGCAAGGGCGCAGGAATATTAACCTGCTGTCCATCGACTACGCCTTTCGGCCTCGCCTTAGGATCCGGCTAACCCTGGGCGGATTTACCTTCCCCAGGAACCCTTGGGTATTCGACGACCAGGATTTTCACCTGGTTAATCGTTACTGAACCCGGCATATTCACTTCCTCACGCTCCACAAACCCTTCCGGGATTGCTTCTCAGCAGAGAGGAACGCTCTCCTACCGCTCTTTCGAGCCCGCGGCTTCGGTACAATGCTTATTCCCGATCATTATCGGCGCTGAACTCCTCGACCAGTGAGCTATTACGCACTCTTTAAATGGTGGCTGCTTCTAAGCCAACATCCTGGCTGTCATAGCAATTCAACTTCCTTGTAGAACTGAGCATTGTTCGGGGACCTTAGCCGGCGGTTCGGACTGTTCTCCTTTTGACGACGGATATTGTCACTCGCCGTCTGACTCCCTGGTCAATGCATGTGGCATTCGGAGTTTGGTTGCCCCGGGTAGGCGGGTAGCCCCCCAAAGGCATCCAGTAGCTCTACCTCCACATGCTGGCACCAGAGGCTATTCCTAAAAATATTTCGGAGAGAACGAGCTATCTCCCAGTTTGATTACACTTTAAGTCCTCCCCACAGTTCATGCCAGACCTTTTCAACGGTCACGGCTTCGGTCCTCCAGGCGGTGTTACCCGCCCTTCAACCTGACCATGGGTAGATCACTGAGGTTTCGCGTCTACTCCGTACGACTGTGCGCCCATTTCGGACTCGCTTTCGCTCCGGGTCCGGACCGTTAGTCCTTACCCTCGCCGTACAGAGTAACTCGCCGGGTCATTATGCAAAAGGCACGCTGTCACCCCCGAAGGGGCTCCAACCGCTGTGTAGGCACATGATTTCAGGTACTCTTTCACTCCGTTCGCAACGGATCTTTTCATCATTCAGTCGCCTTACTGATTCACTATCGGTCGTCAGAGAGTACTTAGGCTTGGAGGGTGGGCCCCCCATGTTCACACCGGGTTTCACGAGCCCGATGCTACTCAAGGCCATCCCTTGATCTGCCGCTACAGGACTATCACCTTCTGTAGTGCGGGTTTCCAACCGCTTCACGGGGTCTCAAGTTAATCCGCTTTCGCTCGCCGCTACTCACGGAGTCGCTGTTGCTTTCCTGTCCTTCAGCTACTGAGATGTTTCACTTTGCTGAGTTCGCTTTTCACACCTATGCATTCAGTGTGAAATGACCTTACGGCCGGGTTGCCCCATTCAGAAATCCATAGATCACAGCTTGGTTACCAGCTCCCTATGGCTTATCGCAGGTTCCCACGTCTTTCATCGCCTTCTGACGCCAAGACATCCATCATGTGCCCTTGATCGCTTGATCGCACCAACCGAACGCCGCCGACCTTTGCTCAGGGATTGCTCCCATCGCTCCCGCCGACGCCGATCGCTGGAGCACCACATCAAACCGATCGCTACGATTTTTGTGCCTCAGACTTCAATCATTCAAATACTCGGTGTGTTCCGCGGTCAGTTACGCCCATCGTTGCCGATGGCCGAACTGGAGGATCCGCGGAACACCGCTACTTGTTGCACACTATCCGATTGTCAAAGAGCCTTTCGACCACTCCCATCCGGGAACAATCGAACCGAACCCCGTTGCCAGCGTTCGTCCACCGGGCAATTTCCGGTGGGTCGGGGAGTGTACCCATTCCCAGTCGTCTGTCAAGTTCACGCAAACTTGCCCGGCGAATGGGGACAGCGAGGGGAAAATTCAACCCGATCAAAATCCATCTCTCTCAGCCGTCGCGCCCCCGCGCCGGCGCGTCAGAGCCGGGCTGCTCCCTCCTGGGTGCCTCTGGATTCTCCGGGTTTGATGGCGTTTCACGACCCGAATCAGTCGGCGTCGCCGTCGGAGTTCCCGCCGAGCCCGGTGCCCGAGTCGTCGCTGTCTCACCGGCGGCACTCGACGCGCTCAGGCGCGCGTACACCGACATGTTGCGGTCATCTTCCGGTCGGCGGACCGCGATCGACCCGGACGCGTCCCCGAAGTACGCCCGAGCGCCGGTCTGAGTGCCCGGATCGGCGGCCACATCGAGCAGGAAGCCGGCGATCGACACCCGCTTCATCTCATCAGGGAGCGGCGAGCGCTCCGCCGCCGCGGGCGCGCCAATCTCGAAAATCTCGAACCCGGCGGGCAGCTCGATGGCGGCGTGCAGCGCGTCGCCCAGTTGCAACGACTCCGTCGCACGGCGCCAGTAGCCGTAGACAAAGCGGAACATCTCGACCGTCGCCGCTGCTTCCCCCTTCAGCGCGCCGTACGACACCGGGCTCGCCGACGTGACGAAGTACACCTGATCCGGCTCCAGCGTCGCCGGCTCCGACCACTCACTCGCTTCAGAACGCAGCGCCGGGGCGGCGGCGAGGTCGCGCTGCGCCTCGGGCAAGCGATCGACGTTGCCGTAGTACGGATTCCCCAGCCAATAGCGCACCTGGTAGCGGTACGTCTTGCCCGGCTGCGCGGTCAGGTCGTGCGACCACACCGTCACCGCTGCGGCCGTCTGATCACTCACCGCCAGCGTCGGTTCGGTGAACACCGGTGCCGGCGCGTCGCCCATAGGCTTCGCGTCCGGATCGTGGCCCAGCTTCTTCAAGTCGGCAACGAGCTTCTTCTCTTCCTCTTCGAGCTTCTTGAGCTGCTCTTCGAGGTTCTTCTTGGTTTGTTCCTTGCGCTCGCGATCAATCTCTTCGGGCGACTTCTGGCGCGGCTGTGGCTTCCGCCCACCCCCGCCGCCGGCCGGACTCGCCGCTACCCCGCCCGACGACGAGAAGGACGCGGAGGCGAACCCGCCCCGCTCGCCACCGCCCGGCCGCTGCCCCGGCGGCGGGGTGCGCTCCTCCACCGGCTTCGGTTCGAGCCGCCCTTTCACGCGCTTGATCTCCGCACGCTTCCCCTCAAGCTGCCCGACCAGCCGATCGATCGTCGCCTGGTTCGGATTCGCCGCCGTCGCCTCCGCGGCGAGGCTCGGCGCACGCCACCGCACGCCGGCGATCATCGGGAAATACGCCGGCCGCCGGACGCTCTCGCGGGCCAACGCTTCGCGCTGCAGCAGTTCGCGCCGGATCGCGGGCGTGATCGACTCAGAATTCAGCTTCGCGCGCAGTTCCGCGCCGACCGACCCGGGAGGAGCCGCGACCACCGTTTCCGCGCCCCACGAGCCGTCGGGCTGCTGTTCCTGCCGCACGAGTTCGACATCGAGAATCTCCGCCGTCCCCTGCCACCACCCGGCGGGGATCGCCGACACGCCGTCGCCCTCGCGCTGCAACCGTTTACGGATCGCGGCGGTGTCGATCGTCGCCTGCACGCTAATCGCACGCTTGTCGTACGGCTGGGCGGGCGGCAGCAATCGCTGCAATTCCGGGCCCGCGCTCATCACGGCGGCCGGGTCGAACGTGCCCTCCACCACCATCGCCAGAGGGCGCGACGCCGCCGGGGGGACGACGGCGGCGAACTGCCCGTCGCCCGCGCCCGGGTCCGTCACCGTGCCGGGCGACCAAGTGGTCTCCGACGCGACATCCGGCACACCCAGCGACGCGAGGCGGGCCCCGCCGCCCACCGGCGCCGCGAGCGCCTCCGTGAACTGCTCTTTCAGGCTCGGCAGCGACGCGGGATCGGGGATCGCGTCGGGCTTGGTGGGGCTGCTCAGCCCGGCGTTCTTCGCCGCCGCACGCTTCGACACTTCGGTGAGCGCCAGTTCCGGCGCGACGCTCGCGGATCCGACCTTGATTTCGTTGCGCCCGCCCAGCAGCCCGAGCTGCATCACGAGCACGCCCAGCGCGAAGAGCGCGAAGAGCGCGAGCACCGCCTTCTCAACGTGGCGCTCGAACGGGTTGATCCCTTTGAGTTTCATGCGAAGCCTTTCGATCGATCACTCGGGCTGGGTCCGTCCCGACTCGAACTTCAAATTCCTAGGTCCACAACCGACGGCATCACGCCGGTGGCGCGGCGCTCTCCTCGGCGGGGGCGGTGGGCTCGGGATCGGGGATGCCGAGCATCGCGCGGACGGGCTTGGGCATCAACGGTGTGGTCCACGAACGCAGCCACACGGTTTCAATCTTCAATTCGACGCGCAGCAGGTAGTCCCCGCCAAAGTCGAACCCCTCCGACAGCTCCGACTTCGCGGGGGCGGCGGTGGTCTTCAGCCCAACGACGGTCATGAAGTTGGTCTTCGAGACCGCGTCGAGCAGCATGGGGAGCCGATCCGCGGCCACCAGCACCGTCACGTCAACCGTGCGGATGTCGTAGACCGGGTTCGGCACGTGCGGCCACGCGACGCGCCCGGAGAGGCTCCTCGTGTAGTCGGGCGTGAGTCGTGCGGCGGGATCGCCCGGCGCTGCCGCTGGAGCAGCGTCGCCACCACCCTGGTTCGGGCGCTCGAACGGCCGGACTTCGACCGATTCGATCCGCTTCACCGGCGCTTCGAACACCGGCAGCCAGCCCTTCGCCGGGTCGGTGTTGGCGCGAACGATCGCGGCGAGCACGTCATCATGAATCCACTTCAGCCACTGCCACTCCCACGCCTGCTCGATGGGCGGCACGTTCGCGCTGTCCCACGGCCTGACGCTCTTGAAGACGCCCGGCTCGGCGTAGACGGTCAGCTGCCGGGCACGCTGCCGGTATAACTCCGCGCGCCGGTCGCTCAGCAGCTTCGTCACCTCGGCTTCTTCCTCGGGCGTGAGCTTCTGCTCCTCGCGCCCGGACAGCCGCCGCTTCGCGTCACGGGCCTTGAGCTCATCGAGATCAGCCGTCACTTCCTCGATCGTCGGCGGCACACCGGCGCGCGAGGTCTTCAGCAGTTCCTCGTGCGACTCGGGCCACAGCGCGATCATCCGGTTCAGCAGGCGGATGCGCGAGCTGTCGTCGCTCGGCTCAGGGAAAAGTCTCTCCGAGGGGGCCGCCCCGTCGATCAGCAGCGTGCGTCCGCGCTGGTTGAACTCGTTGGCGCGGGCCACCACCGCTTCCGAATCGCTCCGGCGAGCGTCGAGGATGCTCGACACCGCCTGGATGGTCGCGTCGTTCGGGAGCGTGCGCAGCGAGATCGGCTGGTCCGCGGGCGACACCGGGTCGATCTGCACCTGCACTTCAAGCTTGTCGAGATCTTGAACGTTCTTGCTGACTTCCTGCTCGACCTCGGCACGAACCTTACTGTTCCACTGCGTGCCAAAGAAGAGCATGAGCGGCGCGCCGATGAGCGCCAGCGTCATCGCGATGACCACAGCAATATTCGACTTGATCCAGGGAAGGACCTTCTTCATCCCTGCCTCGCTTTCGGAGCCGCGGGGGCTGGTGCGGGAGCCGGTGCCGGCGCGGCGGCGTCTGAGCCATCCGCCGCCGGGGAGTTCGGGTCGCGCACCTGCGCCACCCAGCTGATGGTGTAACGGTTGATCGTGCCCTCGCGCGCCGGGGCGAAGAGCGTCTCGGGCAGCGGCGCGATCGCGTCGAGTCCCGTGGCAGTCACCGCCGCGGCGCCAGAACCCGGAGTCGCGGCAGCCGCGCCGTCACGCCCGCGCGGTGCAGGCGGGCGCCCGCGCGGGCCGCCCGCCAGACGATCGCCACCCGCCGCCAGATTCACCGGCGCCCAGTCGGCGACCTCCTCGCGCGCCACGTCGTCGGCGATCGGGATCTGCACGAACGTGAATTGCCCGTCGGGTCGATTCGCGTTGCCGCGCAGCCACTTCAGAAGCGTGTCGTTCACCGCCACGCGCCCGCCCGGCTCGCGCGAATCGACGACCAGCAGGACCTTGAAGGCCCCGAGCGGGCCGGCGACGTTCGCGCCCGCCGGCGCGGGATCGGAACCAGGTTCCGGCGCTGGACCGCCGCTGAACGCCGCGCCGGGCGCGAGGTATTCGGGCGCGAAACCGCGCAGCTCGAACGCCGGGCCCTTGCCGTCCGATGCGGGGCCCGCGCTCGCGAGCATCGCCGACACATCCGTCAGCAGCGCCGGCAGCAACTCACGACGATCGAGCAGCGCCCGGAGGTTCTCCGCGACGAACCCCGCCTGCGGCTTCGACGTCACTTCAGTCCACTTGGCTTTCTGCGTGGTCCCGAGCTGCACGGCGTCGCGGATCTGGCGCGTGACATCCGGGTTCGCCCGGGCCGCCGCGATCGCGTTGCTGTCCAGGAACGGTCGGAGAAACCCGAGCGCGCCGCCCAGCAACCCAAGCCCCGCCGCCGCGATAAACCACGGCGTTTTCCGCTTCCACATCGACTTACGAATCACCGACACCGGCATCAGGTTCGATGCGATGGGCGACAGTTCCAGCCCCTGCAGCGCGAGCCCGTACACCGTGCCGAGATTCACAGTCGCGGACTCGAAATCCGCCGCCCCCGCGCCCTCGACGCTGATCTTCTTGAACCGCTCGAGCCGGTACACCTCGACCTTCAGTTGCTGCGTCAGCAGCTTGCGGATGCCGGGCAGCTTGAACGTCGAGCCGACGCCGATGAGGCGCGAGATCTTCGCGCCGGGGTGCGTCTCTTCGTAGTAGCTGATCGAGCGCTGGATGTCCTGCACGAGGTCGCCCAGCACGGGCTTCAGCGCGGTGAGGATGTGCCGCTTGTACTTGCTGGTTTCCGCTTCGCGCTTGAGCTTTTCCGCTTTCGAGTAGTTCAGCTTGAAGGCGCTCGCGAGCGTTTCCGTGAACTGGTGCCCGCCCAGCGGGAACGTGCGGACCCACACCTTGCCGCCCTCCGCGACGATCAGGTCCGTCGCCGTCGTGCCGATATCGAGGATGATCGTGCCGGGCGTCGCTTCCGTGAAATCAAGGTCGTACGCGACCGCGTTGTACAGCGCCACCGGGCTGAGCGTGATGAGGTCCGGGCTGAGACTCACCTCGCCCCACAGGTTCAGCCGCTCATCGATCCGCTCGCGCGTGATCGCGAAGATGCCCACCTCGATATCCGGCGAGTCCTTCGACTGGAACGTCTGGTAGTCCCACTCCACCTGATCGATGGGGAACGGAATCTGCTGCGCCGCCTCGAATTTCACGAGGTTTTTCACGCCCTTCGCTTCAACGGGCGGCAGTTTCGCGAACCGCGCGAACGCCGAGTGACCCGGCACGCTCATCGCGATCGTCGCGCCCTTCATCGACTCGCCGTACTGGCTCATCAGCCCGCCCAGCGCCACGCGGGTGGCGTCGATCGGATCAAGCTCGGGCGTGGACAGCACCTTCTTATGCGGCAGGACCGCGAAATCGGTGACTTTGACGGCCGCGCCGTCCTTCTCCAGCCGGATCGCTTTCACCGCGCCGGCCCCGATCTCGATGCCCCAGCACACGTTTGATGACGGCATGAACACTCCTCATCGCCAGAGACAACCCGGCCTTCGCCGGGGGTCGGGCATCCTAACCCAAGTCCGACCTCAACCGGGAACACCAGGCTCCGCCAGTCACATCAGATGGCGGACCCCAACGAATCACGGACTTGAATCGCGCACCGCCCGCGCAGGTGGTGGGTGTCCATACGGTTGAACACGCTCGCCGGTTGCCTTCTACAACGCGCTGACTTGGTTCCGCTTCCCCCGAGTCGCCGCTTGTACAAGCCCCCGCAGCATCCCGCGAAATACGATCCCGTGGAGGGGAAGCACCGCGTACCAATAGGCGATTCCGAGCAACCCTCGCGGGCGAAACCGAGCCGTCATAACCAATCGGGTACCGGCGCCGGGTGCCGGAGCGGGCTCCACGTCGAAACTCAGCGTGGCCACGCCGGGCAGCTTCATTTCCGCGGTCAGCTCAAGGCGGGAGCCCGGTTCGATCGCGCTCACTCGCCAGAAATCCAAAGCGTCGCCCAGCCGGAGTTCGTCGGGACTCCGCCTCCCGCGTCGAAGGCCCGGGCCGCCGGTCAAACGGTCCATGATGCCCCGCAGCCGCCACAGCCAATCGACCGCGTAATAGCCGCGCTCGCCGCCCAACGCGGAGACCGCCGACCACACCGCCGCGGGGGTCGCCGGCGTGATGACCTCACGCCGGTCCACGAACACCGTTCCGCCCGCCCACGCGGGATCGCCCGGCATCACACCCGCGTCGGACCACGCGGTTTCGATCACTCCGGCGTGGACCTTCGCGAGCGCCGCGTCCATCGCCTGCCGTATGGTCAAGCACTGGTGCGGCATCAGCCGCAGCGCTTCATCGCTCCGGCACACCACGCGGTTCTTCAGACCCTCGGCGAGCGGGCGCGCAATGCTCGCGTGCAGCGGCGTGACCAAGTGAATCCACAGCGAACTCAGCCGCGGCGTCAGCACCGGCACCGGGATCACCAACCGCCGCCGCAGATGCAAAGCGGCGGCCATTTCGCGCATCACCTTCGCGTACGACCACACCTCGGGCCCGCCGATATCCAGCGTTTTTCCAGTGGTTTCTGGCGCTTCCAGCGCCGAGATCAGATAGAACATCACATCGCGCACCGCGATGGGCTGCGACTCGGTGCTCACCCACCGGGGCGTGATCATGATCGGCAGCCGCTCCACGAGGTAGCGGAGGATCTCGAACGACGCCGACCCCGACCCGATGATCATCGCCGCCCGCAGCACCGTGACCGGCACGCCGCCGCGCGCGAGCGCCGCCTCGACCTCGCGCCGCGATGAGAGATGCTCACTCAGCCCCGCGCCGGTCTCCCCGAGCCCGCCCAGATAGATAATCCTCGGCACACCGGCCCGCTTCGCCGCACGCCCGAACGTCTCGGCAAGAGTCTGATCACGCCGCCGATACTCCGGCCCCGCGGCATCCATCGAGTGAACGAGGTAGTACGCCGCGACACATCCCTTCATGCCGGAGACAAGTGTCTCCTCATCGCCGGCGTCCCCCTCAACGATGTCAACGCGCGGGTGGGAAGCCCACGGGCGAGCCAACAACTTGGCCGCGCTGCGGGCGAGGCACCGCACGGAATAGCCGCGTTCGACCAGCCTCGGGGCCAACCGTCCGCCGATGTAACCGGTGGCGCCGGTTACAAACACCGAGGCTGAAGCCGCTGCATCCATGCAAAGTCATGGTACCCACGGGAACAACGTCTGCGCTCCGTGCGGCGGCGGATGACACGCTCAGATTTCAAAGTGCACCCCGCCTCCGATCGGGTAGACTCCGTTATTCACCCCTCGCTCGGTGGGCGGCGGGGGGTGGTCCCATCGGTCCCACTCACTCTTAGCGTCAGGCTGTGGTCATGACTACGCCCCCGGAATCTTCCTCCCCCTCCCCCGCTTCCCCCGGTGCGTCCAACGCGGAATCGGGCATGACCGCCGATGTCGCCGCGGAGATCAACGCCGCGATGGAGTCGTCCCTCGCCAAGGCGGACGCGGCGGCGCACGCGCACCACACCAAGCCCCGCCCGGAGGAGCTGAAAGCCGCGCACGACGCGATGGGCAACAAGCCCGCGATCCGCGGGCCGCGCGTCGTGCAGTCGGGGCGCGAGCACCGGCACGGGCGCGTCGTCTCCGTCGGGCCGACGGACATCTTCCTCGAGTTCGGCCCGCGCGAGCTCGGAGTGATCCCGCGCCTGCAGTTCAAGGATGACGAACTGCCGCAGGTCGCCGGCGAGGTCGAAGTCGTCGTCGACAAGTTCGACCGCGATGAGAACCTGCTGATCTGCTCGCGCCCCGGTCTGGTGCAGAAGGCCGACTGGGAACTGCTCGAGCCGGGGCAGATCGTCGAAGCCCGCGTCACCGGCGTGAACAAGGGCGGTCTCGAACTCGAAGTCGCGCACCACCGCGCCTTCATGCCCGCGTCGCAGGTCGATACCCGGCGCATCGAGGATCTCTCGGTCTTTGTCGGCGAAAAGCTGAAGTGCAAGGTCACCCGCGTCGACCGCACGGGCCGCGGCAACATCACGCTCTCCCGCCGCGACATTGTGGGCGAAGAACGCAAGGCCGCGCTCGCCGAGCTGCGCGGCTCGGTCAAGGAAGGCGATACCCGCGAGGGCATCGTCCGCAAGATCATGCAATTCGGCATGTTCGTCGACATCGGCGGCGTGGACGGGCTTGTCCACATCTCCGACGTCTCGCACGAACGCCTCAACAAGATCGACGGCTACAAAGAGGGCGACAAGGTCACCGTCAAGGTCCTCAAGCTCGATTGGGACAACGAGCGCCACTCCCTCGGCATCAAGCAGCTCTCCGAAGACCCGTGGATGGCGCAGACGAAGGACGTTGTCGAGGGCGCGATCCTCACCGGCAAAGTCACCAAGCTCGCCGAGTTCGGCTGCTTCATCGAGGTCGCAGCGGGCGTTGAAGGGCTGTGCCACATCTCCGAACTCGACTGGAAGCGCGTGGGCAAGACCAGCGACTCCGTCCAGCCGAACAAGGTCGTCAAGGTCAAGGTGCTGAAGGTCGACCCCGACTCGCGGAAGATCAGCCTGTCGATCAAGCAGGCGATGGACCGCCCCGCGGGCGAGCACGCCGCCGGGCGACCCGCCGGCGGTGGCGGCGGCGGCCGTGGCCGACGCGATCGCGGCGAGGAAGACACCCGCAAGCCCGAGGACATCCTCAAAGAAACGCCGGCACTCCGGCGCGCCCGCGAGGAAGCCGCCAAAAAGCACGGCAAGGCGCTCAAAAGCGGCCTCGGCACCGGCGGCGGGCTGGGCATGAGCCTCAGCGACCTCAAGCTCTGATTCTGCGATAACGAAGCAATAGCAGGCGGCGAGCTCGACATCGGTCCTTTGACCGAGTCGCACGATCACGGCGATGCGAGCAGCACCGACTCGCTACTCATGTCATTCGTTCAATTGTCGCTGACTTTGCGATTTTCTGTCAGCTGCCGGAACGCACTCCGTTGCGTAGTACTGCGCGAGGCTCGCGCCCGGGCCTTCGGCATCATCAAACGCAGGAGCAATGCCATGAACGACCTCACACTCTCAACCGACGGCACCAGCACCGGCTTCGTGGTCACTATCGCCGGCAAGCTCGGCGGCGTCGAGAATGAGCGGTTCGAGAAGGAACTCTTCCGGCTGGCCGAACTGAAGCCGGCGCGCATCACACTGGACATGAGCGAGCTCACGTACATGTCGTCGGCGGGGATGTCGACGATCATCCGCGTGCACAAGCAGCTCCGCGAGTCGAGCGGCGAACTCGTCCTGGCGGCGGTCCCGCCGCTGATCCAAGGGATCCTCCACGCGGGCGGGATCGATCGACTCGTTTCATTGGTCGATCAGCCAGAGCAGCCGATCCTGCCGACTGCGGTACGCTCCCGCCACGAGTGTCGGCCGACAACCCGCTCCGCGCGGTGAGGTGCGTTTGATCATTGGCTGCATGTTCGCCGGCAAAACCACCGAACTGATCCGGCGGGTGCAGGACGCGAGACGGCGCGACATCTCCGTTGCCCTCTTCAGCCCAGCCTCGGATTCACGCTCGGACGTCGGCTGGGTCCGCACTCACGGCGGGCACGCACTCCCGGCCATCCCAACCGCAGCGGCGTCCGAGATCGTCGCCCTTTCGGCCGGCGCGCCCGGATGGTGCGCGGCCGAATCCGACTTCCGTCAACAAAGGGCTCGTCCGCATGCCGTCCGCGCTGCCGACCGCCGGCGCGTCGCCGCGCACCCTACTTTTTACCTTCCGCTTGTTGAGGTTCGCTTGAAACCGATCCCGGGCGAACTGGTACCTTGAATCCGCTTGCTTACATTGGCTGAAACCAAGTAATCGGCCGCGCTCGGCGCAGCTGCTCGCTCACGCCCCCATGACCCGCAGAGGATCCGACTCCATGCAAAGCTTCGAGATGTCGACAGGAAGCAACCACAGCGGCTACATCGTGAACCTTTCGGGCAAGCTCGGCGGTCCGGAAAACGAGCCATTCGAGAAGGAACTTTTCCGGCTGGCCGAACTGAAGCCGGCGCGCATCACCCTGGACATGAGCGGACTCACCTACATGTCGTCGGCGGGGATGTCGACGCTCATCCGCGTGCACAAGCAACTCCGCGAGTCGAGCGGTGAACTGGTCCTAGCCGCGGTCCCGCCCTTGATCCAAGGGATCCTCCACGCGGGCGGGATCGATCGACTCGTTTCAGTGGTCGATCAGCCGGAGTAGCCGATCCTGCCGACTCCGGTACGCTCCCGCCATGAGCGACGGCCGACAACCCGCTCCGCGCGGCGAGGTGCGTTTGATCATTGGCTGCATGTTCGCGGGCAAAACCACCGAACTGATCCGGCGGGTGCAGGACGCGAGACGGCGCGACATCCCCGTTGCCCTCTTCAGCCCAGCCTCGGATTCACGCTCGGGCGTCGGCTGGGTCCGCGCTCACGGCGGGCACTCTGCCCGAGCTCTCCCGATCGCAGCGGCAGCGCAGATCGGGGAGCTCTCGACCGACGCGAGCATCGTTGCGGTCGATGAATCTCACTTCTTCGGTGAAGAACTGGTCGGCGTAACACGGGCGTTGGCTTCGGCCGGGCGGTGCTGCGTCCTTGCCGGCCTTGAGCGCGATCATCGCGGCGAACTCTTCGAACCGTTCCGATCACTGCTCCCCGTTGCCAATGAGATTCTCAGGCTCGCCGCGCCGTGCGCCCGCTGCGGCGCCCCGGCGATCCACTCGCAGCGGATGTTCGCATCGAGCGAACGGATCGCCGTCGGCGGCGCGGGGCAATACGAGCCGCGCTGCCGCGCGTGCTTCGAGCCGGGGACGTGAGCGGCGGCACAACGCCGCGCTACGCCTTGAACACCATTTTGTAGTGCTTGACGCCCGCTTCCTGGAACTCGGGGCCGCTGATCTTCCATTCGAGCTTCTCGTAGAACTTCGTCGCGTTGTCGCGCGCGTGGCAGAAGAGTTCCTTGATGTTCAACTCGCCGAAGGCGCGCCGTTCGAGCTCCGCGACCAGCAAGCGCCCGATCCCCTCGCCCTGGCGCTGCGGGTCGACCGCCATCTGCATCAGCTTCGCCACGCCCTTCTTCGGATAGTTGGGCAGCAGGCACACGCACCCGACGACGCGCTCGCCCTTCGGGTGATCGACCACCGCGACAAAGTGCTCGAACTTCTCCTCCGCGCCGGGAAAATCCCTGCGGAACTGCTCGATCGAGTAGGCGATCGGGTCCAGCAGCACGCGCTGGCGCAGGTCGAGTTCCTGCGCGTACAGCGGCGAGTTGGGTTCGATGCGCTGGATGCGGATCACGCGGAACCTCCACGATACTCGGGCGACGGGGCGGGATAGTATCTGCCCGCCGAGCGCGTTGCACGCCGATCGGCCCGAGAACGCCCCCATGCCCCCCACCGAGAAACGCCCCGCCGCCGACGCCTTCCTCTGTGAGTCGTGCGGCTATGACCTCGCCGGACTGGGCGAAGAAGGCGCGTGCCCGGAGTGCGGGACGGCGCTGGAGGAGTCGCACCCGAAGAAGCGCGTGGGAACACCAGCGCAGCAGCGCGGCGGGATCGTTGCAACGCTCCACACCAACCTTCTGATGCTCCGATCTCGTTCCGCGTGGGACCACGTTCGCATCGAGCCTCGCCGCCGCGCAGCGCACCTGCTGCGCAACATCCTGCTCGCAACCGCCATCGTGACCGCGATGCTGCTGGCCCCCGGCCCTCTCGCGCCGGACGGAGCACGCTGGACGTACGCGCTCGCGTTCGCCGGCAATACGTTCCTCCTTCTCATTCTCCTCACGATCATCGAGCACGTCGGCGTGCGCTTCTTCGGCCGTCAGCGCCAGTGGCGCATCTCGCGGGCCGTCGCCGACGCCGTCTGCACCCACGCCTCTGTCGGCTGGGTCATCGCCGCGTTGCTCCTCGGCATCGGCTGGCACGTGGGGCAGCGCCTCCCGCTCGACCCGCTCTTCGTCATCCCCGCGCCCATCGGCGGCGGCATCCCCATCACTTGGCCAGTGCTCCTGCCCATCGCCGGGTTCTTCGTCGGACTGCTCGTCTTCGAGACGCTCGTCTACATCGGCGTGCGCCGGCTGCGCTTTGCGAATCATGCGGGGGTGGTGATCCGCTGACTCCGCGTGACGGGTGCCGTGGAACGGCCTGCTCGGAGGCCGATCCACGCTCGTTCTTCTCTCCTGCCTTGCTCTCCCACAAATTGCCAAAGAAGAAGAAGAAGAAGAAGAAGAAGAAGCGAAGGCGGGAGCGTGCATCGCCCAAGCGGCGTTGCACGGCACCCAGCGAATGACATCATCGGTGTCCCTCTCCCCAACCCTCTCCCAAGTGCTGAGGGAGTCGGAGCCCGAGCGGATCGGCTACGCTGATCCACTCTTCATTCAAAGGACCACCGCCGTGAACATCGATCTGCTCAAGCGTCTGTGCGAGACCCCCGGCATCCCGGGGCGCGAGGAGCGCGTCCGGGCGCTCATCATCAAGGAAGCCGAAGAACTCTTCGACGACATGACCACCGACCCGATGGGCTCGCTGATCTGCTATCGCGCGCCGCGCGGGAAGGGCGGCAAGCCGATCAAAGAGCCGCGCGAGATACCCACGCGCGTGATGATGGCGTGCCACATGGACGAGATCGGGTTCTACGTCTCCCACATCGACGACGCGGGGTTCATCCGGCTCAACGCCGCGGGCGGGTTCGATACGCGCAACCTCTTCTCGCGGCGCGTGCTCGTCTGCACCAAGGACGACGGCATGCTCCCCGGCGTGATGAACCCCGGCGGCCGTCCGGTCCACATCGCCTCCGAGGAAGACAAGAAGAAAATCCCCGAGGTCAAGGAGTTCATGGTCGACCTGGGCATGCCCGGCGCGAAGGTGAAGCGCGTGGTCCGCGTGGGCGACATGGTCGTCCTGCACGAGCCGTTCATGCAGATGGGCGACAAGCTCGTGAGCAAGGCGCTCGACAACCGTATCGCCTGCTGGCTGGGGATCGAAAGCGTGCGCGCGCTGCACGACGCGAAGACGCCCCACTCATGCGAGATTTTCTCGGCGTTCACGGTGCAGGAGGAAGTCGGGCTGCGCGGCGCGAAGACCGCCGCGAGCGCGGTCCAGCCGGATATCGGCATCGGGCTTGACGTGACGCTCTCGTGCGATACGCCGGGCGTGCCGAAGGAAGAAGCCGTCACCATCCAGGGCAACGGCTGCGGCCTGCACATCATGGATTCCTCGCTCATCAGTGACTACACGCTCATCGACGAACTCGAAGCGGTGGCGAAGAAGAACCGCATCAAGCACCAGCGCACCATCCTCGCCCGCGGCGGGCAGGACGGCGGCGCGGTGCAGCAGGCGATGGGCGGCTGCCGAGCGGCCGGTCTCGTGGTCGGTGTGCGCTACATCCACACCGTCACCGAGATGTGCCACAAGGACGATCTTCAGTCGGCGTGCGACCTCCTCGCCGCGTGGCTGCCGACGGTGAAGTGAGCGCTGGAGGTATCGAGGCATCAAGGCATCGAGCCATCACGGCATCAAGTGAAGACGGTCCGGACGCCCGCTGCCAATCGCGGGCGTTTTTCTTTCACTCGGTGCCTAGATGGCTTGATGGCTTGATGCCTCTTGCCCGCATGCTCCCTACAATCCCGCATGCCCCAAGACCCCGACGCGCTCGTCTCTCTGACCACCGCGTTCAACTACTTTGAAGCGGAGACGATCGCCGCCGCGTTGCGGGCCGAGGATATACCCGTGTACGTCGAGTCGATCGTCGGCACGACGCTGGGCTACGCCGCGCCGGCGCTGGGCGACGCGATCCACGTGCGCGTGCGGCACCGCGATGTCGAACTCGCGCGCCGGCTTCTCGACCGCAACCGCAGCGACTCGGTGGACATCGACTGGTCGGAGGTGGACGTGGGCGAGCCGGAGGACCCGCTGGTCCACGCGCGCCCGAAGCTGCGCGCGTCGAAGTGGGCGAAGCCGGCGCTGCAATGGCTGGTCTTCATGCCGCTAATGCTGATCGTGATCTCGCGCCTGCCCGGGCTGTGGCCCGGCGGCGTGCCGGCGTTTGTCGACGCCGCGATCGCGGCGTCGAGCGTGTCGATGTTCATCATCGACCTGAGCGGTTTCCTGCCGCGCCGGTAGCGCCGAGTTATCGCCCGCTCGCCCCTCGGATTCCGCTGATTCTTGAGTGAAACCCCGCGCTCCGGGCGGGTTCGCGCGATTTCGCCGCGCGGGCAGGATCTGCCGCTTAAGACGGCTGCCGTTCGCGCCGATGAACTCACCGCTCGGCCCCGATCCTGCTTTTTCGGATCGGCTTGGCGGGACTGCCACGGATGGCCGGTGCGAGCGAGGTGCAGAGATGCCGCCGGAAAAGGATGTCCTCACGACGGGCGAGGTCGCACGCATTTGCAATGTGGCGCCGCGCACCGTCTCCAAATGGTTCGATTCCGGTCAGCTCAAGGGCTACCGCATCCCCGGCTCGAAAGACCGGCGGATCCCTCTCAATAACCTCATCCAGTTCATGAAGGCCCACGGCATCCCGCTCGACGGCGTGATGTCTGGTAAGACCCGCGTGCTGGTCGTCGACGACGAGCGCGAGATCACGGGGCTTCTCCAGAAGATCCTCGCCGAGCAGGCGGGGTACGAGGTGAAGATCGCGCATTCCGGCTTCGAGGCGGGGATCGAATGCGAACGGTTCAAGCCGCATGTGATCCTGCTTGACATCCACCTCGCCGAGGGCGACTCACGCCACGTCGCGCAGCTGATCCGCGGCGACGAGGAGTTCGCCATCAGCCACGTTGTGGCGATGAGCGGCAAGCTCACCGATGGTCAGGCGGTCCAGCTCCGCCAGCAGGGCTTCGCGGGATTCCTGAAGAAGCCCTTCCAAGTGCGGCAGGTGATCGAGACGATCGAGCGCGTGCATTCGCTGGTGCATTGAGAAGGCATCGAGGCACCGAGGCATCAAGCCATCAAGTGAAGAAGATCTTGGAGCGCCCGCGCGAGATCGCGGGCGTTTCTCTTTCGCTTGGTGCCTTGATGGCTTGTTGCCTTGATGCCTTCTCATTCCTTGCCCCCGGTTGAAGTCACGGCCCGCGCTGTTCGCGCGGGCCGCGATGAGGAAGTGATCGCACGCCGAGGTCGGCGTGGGGTAGGAGGTGCCGCGGTTACGCGCGCCGGCGGCGGAGCGCGGCGAGCGCGACGCCCGCCGCGAGCGAGACGCCCGCGGGCGAAGGCACGATGCCCTCGACGAGCGCATCGCCCACATCGACGCCCGACAGATTCACGGTCGACAGCCCCTGAGTGAACAGGAACGAGCCGAACTCGGGCGAGACGAGGAGGTCCGCGCCGATGCGCAGTTCGGCGGCGCTGGCGACGAGGGTGGTCGGCGCTTCGATATCAAAGAGGATCGCGGGGATGCCCGCGGTGCTCTCGACGTAGAACCCGCTGGCCGCTCCGCCCAGCGTGCCGACGCGGGCTGCGTCGAACGCGATGGTGAAATCACCCACCTCCACCGTGCCCGCGTTGAAGAAGACCGAGCCGGCGTGCTCGATGCGCCCGGAGAACGTGCCGAGGAAATCGTCGGTGTCGTAAGCGAACGTGGTCGACAGGGCGGGCGGCGTGGCGGTGCGCGGGTTGATGCCGAACGCGACCGAGCCGGGGAGCGAGCCTGGCGCGATCACGTCAGGTGAGACACCCGACAGCGTGAGGCTGGCCGCGGCGGCGAGCGCCGCGGTGTCGAGCACCACGTTCGTCTGCCCGCCGATGAGCTGGACCGGTGCCGCGTGCGCGGCGCTCGACACACACAGAGCGCCGGCGGCCAATGCAATAACTCTCTTCAGCATTCCGTCATCTCCTTCTGGTTGGGCCGGCGGCGGTGCTGACTCCGCTCCGCCGCCGCTCCACACGTCGGCCCGCTCTTCGGGCCTGACGGAGCGCCGGATTCAACAACTCAGCATGCAAGTGCTTGCATAACAAAGACTTACAGAATTAGCAGCCGACTGGCGTGGAATCCGATCGGGTGATGCAATCGGTTTCAGCTTCGGCCCGCGGCGGCGCGGCATCGCGCTCGCGAACCCATCACCCCCAGCGCCGGCCCCACAGCGCCAGGTTCAGCATCGGCCACGCGAGGTGCCAGAGCTGCAGCGGCTGCTGGCAGACGGCTTCGATGGCGGCATCGTTGAAGATCGCGCGGGCGAAGGCGCTCTCGCGCAGCATCGGCGCCATGTCGCGCATCCACCCTTGGAACGGGAGCGGGAAGCTCGCCTTCGGACGGTCGAGGACGAACTGCGGCACTTGATCGGCGAATGCTTCGCGCAGAACGATCTTCGTGCCGCTGCGCGTAGCGACCACCGCACCTTCTTTGTACCCCGTGCCATCGAAGTCAGCTTTCAGACTTCGATGGCACGGTTCATCTTCGCGCCGGAACTTCATCGACATCGGCGTGCTGGCCGCCGCCGCCGCGACGGCGATATCGGCGAAGGGCGTGCGGCCCTCGACGCCCGCGAGCATCGTCGCGGTGTCGAGGCGCTGGAGCAGCCCGGTGAGATTGATGCGGCGCTGCATGCGGAGGTGCGTCTCGAGGGTGTGCTCGCCGTTGGAGTCGTCGAGCGCGGCGTTGAACTGGTCCTCGGCGAAGTCGAGCAGCCATGCGTCTTCGTCGAGCGCCCGCCAGACGCGCGGCTGGATCACGCCGACTTTCAGCTCGGGCGGCACCCAACATGCGTTCTCGATCTCAAAGCGGCCCGGGCTTTTCATGCGGTTGGGCGAGGCGAGGTAGTTCGCGGCCGCCGTCAGGGGAATCTCGTAGCCAGCGAAGAGTTCGTCCGCGCCCTCGCCCGAGATGGTGACGACGCATCCGTCGGCGCGGAGGCGCGACGCGACGGCGTGGATCGCGACTTCGTTGGGCGTTGAAAGGGGTGAGGCGAGTTGATCGACCATCCACGGCCAGCGTTCGAGAAACACTTCGCGCGTGACATGGGCTTCGGCGTGATTGGTGCCGAGGAGCTGGGCGACACGGCGCGCCATCGCGAGGTCGTCGTCCGCGAGATTGTGCGAGCACTCGGGCGGGACGGGGCTGCCGGCGCAGTACGTGCGGAGGTCCGCGAGTTCGCGCTGCGCGAGCAGCGTGGTGATCGTGCTGTCCAAGCCGCCCGAGAGGAGCGCGCACGTCGGGACGTCGGCGCGGAGGTGCCGATGCACCGAGTCCATGACGGCGGCTCGGACGCGCTCGGCGGCGTGGTCGGCATCGAACATCTCGATCGCGCCGGCGCTCGGCGTGTAGCTCGTGACGCGCACGACAGGCGAGTCGCCGGAGAGTTCCGCGAGCGCCATTTGCCCCGGGGCGAGGGCGAAGATGCCGTCGAAGAGCGTCATGTTGCCGAGGACGGTGCGGATGGTGGTGAGGTACGCGCTGACCATCGCGAGGTTCGGCGCGGCGGTGACATCGGGGTGCGCGAGGATCGCGCTGACTTCGCTGGCGAAGATGAGCTGCGCATCGCTTGCGTGGAAGTAGAGCGGCTTGATGCCCAGCGGGTCGCGCGCGAGGAGGAGCGTGTTCTCGCGCGTGTCGCAGAGGGCGAGAGCGAACATTCCGCGGAAGCGCGCGAGCGCGGCGGAGCCCCAGAACATGAGCGCGAGCAAGACGGTTTCGGTGTCGCTGCGGGTGCGGAACTGGATGCCCAGCGCGCCGAGCTCACGGCGGAGTTCGGCGTCGTTGTAGAGCTCGCCGTTGTATACGAGGACGTAGCGCCCCGGCGCATCGCCCGTGAGCGGGAGCGCGGGGGAGCGCATCGGCTGGTTGGCGCTCTCGGACGGATCGATGACGACGAGCCGTCGGTGAGCGAGCGCGGCGGTGTGGCCCCGCCACAGGCCGGCGGAGTCCGGGCCGCGGTGCGCGAGCCGATCGCGCAGCGACTCGATCTGTCGGTCAGACAGTTCGATCCGTCGCCCGGCGGCGGTCGCGATGCCGAAGAGGCCGCACATGGCTTTGTTATCGGCCGTTTTGGTGTGTGGGTTGCGGAATGAGCGAGGAGTTGTGAGTTTTGAGCTTGGAGCCGGAAGTGCGGAGCCAGAAGCTCGAGAGATGACGGCTAAAACCAGTGGTCCTTCTGAAAACCCGTCGACGGGCGATGAGAGTGTGCTCGGCTTTCGCCGAGCGTTCGAGATGTGACCCTGGCGGAAGCGCCGGCCGGTCGTGCCGCGAGGGTTGAGGGCGCGTGTGAGCGCGTCCTCTACCCATGGGGCGGAGCGTCACCTTTGTGCGCACAAATGTGAACCTGCGCGCGGGTAGCGAGAGGGATGATATCGCGGAAGTGCTTGGATTTCCGCGGTTTTTCGTGGAGCGGAGATACTTTGGAATTTTTCGTCGCGGGGAGGTCGCGGGCGTCGGCGGCGCGCGCAGATTTGGTGACTTGCAGGGATGACGATCATGGCCGACCCGAGCGTCGGCCATGGCACCCCTCCCCCGTATGCGCGCGTATCCGGCACGCGGCCCGGCGAGCGCCGGGAGCTGCGATCCACTCCCGGCCATGCTCAGGCGTAGCGTGAGTAGTAGTACAGCCCGCCGAGGCAGCCGCCGGTGATGAGCCACATCAGCACGGCAGAGGCGACGAAGTACGGAAAGACGCAGAGGACGATGCCGGTGACGAGCGGGCCGGGCGAGCTTTCGCGCTTGCCGTGGATGAAGAGGAGCATGCCGATCAGCCCGATGATGATGCTGGAGATGAGGGCGGCGGGGTGGGTGAAGTCCATGGGTGGGTGACTCCGTGATGCGCGCGTATCGGCGTGATCGGAGGGCGGGGTGATGCGGGCGGCGGCTTATCGGGCGGCGCTGCACACGCAGTGCCGAGTGGGCGACGGGCGCGACTTCGGCGAACTCAAGATGTTGAGATCGTCCCTCGCCCCTTCAGGGCTCACGCCCGCTTGGACAGGAGTCCGGGGGTTTCGCTCGCCACCCGACGGTGGCTCGCTCAACCCCCGGCAACGTGCCTGCGGCCCTTCGGGCCGAGGAATTTTTTGCGATTCGACAGCACGCGGCGATCAATGAACCGTGAACGTCCACGACTTGGCGTGATCACTCGTGCGGGTGGCGCGGATGCTGACTCGGAGATTCGAGCCTGTTTCAGAACCTGAAGAACGAGGTTGAGTAACCACGGGCGGGACGCCCGTGCCACTGGATTGTGTCGGGTTCTGTAACAGTCTCTTCGCGAAGTCGATCTCGCCGATCAGCACCTGCTGATTTCTTTCGTGAATTCGGAATGTGCCCTGCGCAACCCGCGTCACCGTGCCTCGGCTGTGGCTGAGTTCACCCTCGAAGTGCAGGTACAGTCGGCGATGGTCGGCGATGCGTTCGGCGGTGAAGGGTTGTCTTTGGGCGATGAGTTGGTCGGGGCGCTCGGCGCTGCGGAAGCAGATGAGCGTCCGGTCGTCGTCGGTGGGCGTGACTCCCGGCGGAGCTGGGGTTTCGATGAGCCAGTCGTAGTGGTCGGCGGGTGCGCTGGTGCTTGCGCTCGGCGGGACTTGGTGATGGAGGATGACGGTGCGCAGCCACGGATTCGCGGGGTTTTGGGGTGGGACTGGGTGTGCGGGTGGGCTGGGCATGATGTGGACCGCGGGGCGTGGTTGGGCCGATAGAGGGTAGACTTTCCAGCGATTCGCGGCGGTTGGCCGCGTGTGACCTTTCGGAGTTTGAGTGCCATGAACAGCCGCCGCATTGTTCGACTTGTGCTGATCGCCGCCGTTGGTTTTGCCGGGTTTGGGGTTGGCGCGTGCCAGAGTGCGAAGGGGCCGCGGACGATCCAGTCGCACCGTGACGCGGGCGATCGGGCGTATCTCGCGGGTGATTTCGAGACGGCGGAGAGCGAGTACCGCGCGGTGATCATGCGCGTGCCGAGCGAGAAGCAGTACCGCAAGGCGTACGGCATGGCGCTGCTCGCGAACGGCAACGCGGCGCTGGCGCGGGAGAATCTTGAGATCGCGCACACGTTCCGCCCGCGTGATGCGGAAGTGATCGAAGCGCTGGGGACGGCGATGTGGAAGTCGGGCGATCAGGAGGGGATGGTGCGGTTCATGAAGGGGATCGCGGACGAGCGCGGGACGGTGGCGGACTGGATGCGCGCCGCGCGCGTGATGGAAGCCGCGGGCGATCACGATGAGGCGCGGCGGGCGTACCTGATCGCGGCGCGCGTCGACGGCGGGATGTCGATCGAGCCGCAGCTCGCGTTGGCGCAGTTCTACAAAGCAACGGGCGACGATGTGAACGCGATGGACCGTCTGCGCATGGCGTATTACCTGAAGCCGGCGAACGCGCGGGTGCTGAGCCTGGCGCTCGAGTGGGACGCGCAGACGGGGCTGACGTTCGGGAAGCAGCCTCGGGAGCAAATTTCGGCGGAGGCGGATGCGGGGGGGTGAGGATTGGGCTTGGGGCTTGGGGCTCTTGGGGCTTGTGACCACAGCTCAAGGCTAAAGGCTACATGCTCGATCTGATCGTATTTTGATTGGTATCGAAGCGTGATTTGACTTGCACCGACGATGCTCCTACACTTCATCCGGATAAACGGATGAAGCGTTCTCGGCCCATCATTGCGTTGGTTGAACGGCTGGCTTCGCTGAGCGAGCCGCTCCGGCTGCGTATTGGGCGGGTGCTGGAGGCTCAGGAGCTGAGCGTGGGCGAGGTGGCCCGGGTGGTGCAGCTGCCGCAGTCGACGGTGAGCCGGCATTTGAAGGTGCTGTTGGATGCTGGGTGGCTTATGAAGCGGGCCGAGGGTACAGCAACGATGTACCGGCTGCTGCTGGATGAATTGTCGCCCGAGTCGCGGGCGCTGTGGACGACGATCCGGGACCAGATGGACGACCGGGCGCAGATTGAGGAGGACCACCGGCGGCTCGACTCGGTGCTGGCGGAGCGGCGGACGGACAGTCTGTCGTTCTTCGGGCGCGTGGCGGGCGAGTGGGACTCGGTGCGGTCGGAGATGTTTGGGAGCGACTTCACGGCGCGCGGGCTGCTCGGTTTGCTGGCGCGCGAGTGGGTAGTGGCGGACGTGGGGTGCGGGACTGGGAACGGGGCGGAGTTGCTGTCGCCGCATGTGCGCGAGGTGATCGCGGTGGATCAGTCGGGGCCGATGCTGGAGGCGGCGCGGAAGCGGCTGGCGGGGGCAGCGAATGTGCGGTTCGTCCAAGGTCCGCTCGAGGCGCTCCCAATGGAGAGCGGGAGCGTGGATGCGTGCGTGTGCGTGCTGGTGCTGCACCACGTTGCGGAGCCGGCGGACGGTTTGCGGGAGATGGCGCGGGTGACGAAGCCGGGCGGGCGCGTCTTGGTGATCGACATGTTCGAGCACGATCGCGCGGTGTACCGGCAGACGATGGGGCATCAGCATCAGGGATTCAGCGAGCGCGCGCTGCGCGGGCTGTTTGAGCAGGCGGGGCTGACGGATGTCACGGTGGCGGCGCTGCCGAGCGACGCGGCGGCGAAGGGGCCGGGGTTGTTCGCCGCGACGGGGCGGGCGGGGATGGGTTCACTGATGAGGGGGGATGGTCGATAAGAGGACGTGGATTTGAAAGCTCAAATCGCAAAGCTCAAAGCTCAAATTTGAGATTTCAGATTTGAGTATTGAAAATTCAAAGCTCAAGAAGCATAGCCCAAATCACTCAGCACTCAGCACTTAGCACTTAGCACTTAGCACTTAGCACTTAGCACTTAGCACTTAGCACT
>CAYMNQ010000010.1:0-18557 GCA_964391865.1 uncultured Phycisphaeraceae bacterium | reverse complement strand
AGCACTTAGCACTTAGCACTTAGCACTTAGCACTTAGCACTTAGCACTTAGCACTCAGCACTTTTCACGCAGCACTTTCCAAAAGGAGTTTCCCGTGCCGACCGCTTCGCCGACGAAGGCCACTGCCAGCAAGATTTTCCTGAACACCGGGCTGCCCTTGACGGCGGATCTGCCGTACAAGGTGAAGGACCTGTCCGCCGAGACCGTGCGCTTCGGGCGCAAGGAGATTGAGTTGGCGGAGCATGAGATGCCCGGTTTGATGTCGTGCCGCGAGGAGTTCGGCGCGAAGCAGCCGCTGAAGGGCGCGCGGATCATGGGGTCGCTGCACAACACGATCCAGACGGCGGTGCTCGCCGAGACGCTCGTTGATCTCGGCGCTGACGTGCGCTGGGCGTCGTGCAACATCTTCAGCACGCAGGATCACGCGGCGGCGGCGATGGTCACGGGCCGCCCCGGCAAGCAGCCCATCCCCACCTTCGCATGGAAGGGCGAGACGCTCGAGGAGTATTGGTGGTGCACGCTGCAGGCGCTGACGTTCCCGGCGGATGCGAACGGCTCGAACGGGCCGTACATCATCGTCGACGACGGCGGCGACGCGACGCTCTTGATCCACGAGGGGTACAAGGCAGAGAAGAAGTTCGCGAAGGACGGCACGCTGCCCGACCCGAACTCGACCGACAACCACGAGTTCAAGATCATCCTCGAAGTGATCAAGCAGAAGCTGCAGGAGGACGCGACGTTCTGGCACCGCATGGTGCCGTACATCCGCGGCGTGTCGGAGGAGACGACCACCGGCGTGCACCGTCTGTACCAGATGCAGGAGCGCGGCGAGCTGCTGTTCCCGGCGATCAACGTGAACGACTCCGTGACGAAGAGCAAGTTCGACAACCTGTACGGCTGTCGTCACTCGCTCGTGGACGGGATCATGCGGGCGACCGACGTGATGCTGTCGGGCAAGGTGGCGGTGGTGTGCGGGTACGGCGACGTGGGCAAGGGCTCGGCGGATTCGCTGGCGGCGCAGAAGTGCCGCGTGAAGGTGACCGAGATCGACCCGATCTGCGCGCTGCAGGCGTGCATGAGCGGCTACGAGGTCGTGACGCTCGATGATGTGGTTTCGACGGCGGATGTGTTCATCACCGCAACGGGGAACAAGGACATCATCACCGTCGAGCACATGAAGAAGATGAAGCACAACGCGATCGTGGGCAACATCGGGCACTTCGACAACGAGATCGACATGACGGGCTTGTACAAGCTGTGCGAACAGGGCAAGTGCGAGCGGATCAACATCAAGCCGCAGACGGACGAGTTCCGCTTCAAGGAAGACAAGGCGGCGGGGGTGACGGCGCACTCGATCATCATCCTCGCCGAGGGGCGGCTGATGAACCTGGGCTGCGCGACGGGTCACCCGAGCTTCGTGATGAGCAACAGCTTCACGAACCAGACGATCGCGCAGCTGCACCTGTGGAAGGCTGGCGAGGACATGGAGAAGAAGGTGATCACGCTTCCGAAGCACCTGGACGAGAAGGTGGCGCGCCTGCACCTCGGGCAGCTCGGCGCGAAGCTGACGAAGCTGTCGAACGAGCAGGCGGAGTACATCGGCGTGCCGATGGATGGGCCGTACAAGCCGGAACACTACCGGTATTGAATCGCTGCACGATCCGGGTGTGACAATGAGCTTGGATATCGATAGGACGCTTGCACTATTGGCCTCCTCGCGCGAATCGGAGCGCGAGGAGGCTATTTCCATCTTGAAGAGTCTCTGTGAGTCAGGCGTTCCGATCGAGACGGCGGAGCGTCTGATCGACGCGGTATTCGTGATGGGCGGTCTTGGGGATGAGAGCTGGTCCACCCGCTGCCAGCGCACGCTGCTGGATACTGCATGCGCGAATGAGTCGCTCGACCTTGAGCGTCTTTGTTCGAGGTGGGACGAACTGAAGCCCGGCGCTCGAGTGAACGCTCTCGCCTGTATGTGCAAGCGTGCCGATGAGAACAGCGCTCGGTTGGCCGCCGAAATGATAGAGCGTGCATGCCACGATTCCGAGTGGGAGGGCGATCTGCCACTCAGCGGACTTTCGGACAACCCGCGACATCCGTCGATTCTCTTGCCCGCGCTGGTAAAGGGGCTCGCCGCGGAGCGGTTCCAGTTTTCGATCATCCGCGCATTGTGGTGTTATCTCAAAGCGGGCGTCGTCGACAATCGGTTGGTGAACGAGATCGACTCGGAGCTCGTTCGGATTGGCGAGGGTGTTAGGTCGGATTGGGAAGGCGCGTCTCCGGCCGCCGGGGTCGAGAAGAATCGGGACGAAGCGTGCCGAGAGATTTCGCAGTTCCAAGGTCTGGTGGCGGATGTTCTGGGCTATCTGGAGAGCGACGCCTCGCTGGAATTGCTCCAGAGCATCGTGTCGAGTGATGACTTGTATTCAGGGGCGTACAGCATCGTCTCTCTTCGGCGGAGAGGGTGTTCGGTTGACGCTGGTGCGGTTCACAGAATCGCTTCCGACGCGGAAGCCCGGTGGTACCTCGTGAGCTCACTCGAGAGACTGGACCCGCTCGAACTGAGGCTGATTCCCGATGAATTTTTGACACTCGAAGCCATGGCCGAGGCGAAGATGGTGGAATGGCTGTGCTACCCCACGGAGTACGGACATCCACCGGAAGAAATCGTGCTGGAAGAAACCTTCGACTGGTCGGCAACAGATAGTGAAACAACCGAGTTGGTTTACGTTTTTCGCTTCAGACAGGCCCCGGAGAGCAAGTGGCATGCGGGGGCCTCGGGGCCGTGGATTCCCGGCGCGCTGCTCCGAGATCAAGACACCAGCTTGACGTTCAGCCACTTTGAGCCGTGGGAGTCAAAATCGGCGGAGGATCATTTGGTCTCGATCGTAGGCCAGATCAATGATGCTTGGCGAAGCAAGGACGACAGCGGCAGTACGGAAGACAACGCCTAAGTGGATGAGCAACTTGTCATCAGAACCGCCACAGCCCGAGACTCTTGTGTTCACCGCCTTCCGCCGACTCTTCGTTGATGATGCGTTCCGGCGGGGGGAGGTTGAAGGGTGGTTTGGTCAGGTCGACCATGCGGAACTGGCCGGTGGCGATGTCGCGGTTATGTTCGCCCGGTTTGAGCGCGCCGGGGTACGTCGTCGTGAGGAGCCAGGTGCTGCCGCTGCGTTTGAAGTTATCGAGGGCGGCGGCGGCGAGCGGGTTGGCGAGATGGACGAGGCAGTCACGGCAGAGGATCAGGTCCACGCGCGGGAGCGGGTCGCTGGTGATGTCGGCGACGATGAAGCGCCGGCCCGGCGCGGCGAAGTGTTTCGCGTTCGACTCAACGAGTTCGGGGACGACTTCGGCGCCGGTGTAGTCGGTGACTCCGGCGGCGGGGAGGTCGATGGTTTTCATCCAGTTCCAGTCGCCGCAGGGCGCGTCGAGCATGGACTTGATGTTGAGCTCGCGGAGGAGCGCGGGGAGGACTTCCCGGACCTTGCGTGTTTCGGCGAGTTCCGAGCCGGGGCCGCTGACGGACTCGCGGTCGCCCCAGGTTCGGTTGTGGTAGATGTGTCGGAAGACGCTCTTGGGTTTGAACTGGAAGCCGAGGGCGTGGGCGGTGTCCCAGGTCTTCGACCAGAGCTTGTGGTAGATGCGGCCGATGATGGATTGTGGCACGTCGTGGTTCCGGCGGCGTTGGCTGGTGCGGATTGGTCGCGCGATCGGCGCGTTGCGGTGCGGAATGTATCGGCCGGGGGCGGTTCTCGCGCGGGAGAAGAAGAAGCGAGTTTGAGTAGACACGGGCGGGACGCCCGTGCCACTAGGCTGGGTAGTTGAAACACATGCACATCCTCGACATTTTCAAATCCCGACAGACGACCTTCTCGTTCGAATTCTTCCCCGCGAAGAACGATGCGGCGGCGGAGGAGTTGTTCGGCGCGATCCGCGAGCTTGAGCCGCTGCACCCGGCGTGGGTGAGCGTGACGTACGGCGCGGGGGGCGGGACGCGGGCGCGGACGCACGACATGGTGGTTCGGATCAAGCAGACGACGGGGCTTGACCCGATGCCGCATCTGACGTGCATCTATCACACCGAGGCGGAGATCTACGACATCCTGGAGTTGTACGCGCAGGCGGGGATCAGCAATATTCTGGCGCTGGCGGGCGACCCGCCGCGGGATAAGCCGGATTACGATCGCTCGCGCGACAGCTTCCGCTACGCGGCGCAGCTGGTGACGTTCCTGCGGCAGTTCAAGGACAAGCACGCGGGGAAGTCGATCGCGGATTCGCGAGGCTTCGGGATCGCGGTCGCCGGGTTCCCGGAGGGGCACCCCGGCACGCCGAATCGTCTACAGGAGATGGATTTCCTCAAGGCGAAGGTGGACGCGGGCGCGGACCTCATCGTCACGCAGCTCTTCTTCGATAATCGTGACTTCTACGACTTCCGCGAGCGGTGCGATCTGGCTGGGATCAAGGCGCCGATCGTGGCGGGGATCATGCCGATCACGTCGCTCGGCGGGATGAAGACGATCGCGCAGCTGGCGCTGGGGTCGCGCATCCCGGCGCGGCTGTTGAAGTCGGTCGATCGCTGCAAGGGCGACGCGGAGGCGATCAAGCGCGTGGGCGTTCACTGGGCGACGGAGCAGTGCCGTGATCTGCTGGACAATAGCGTTCGCGGCTTGCACTTCTACACGCTGAACCGGTCGAGCGCGACGCGGGAGATCTACGCGAATCTGGGGATGAAGGACTCCCTGTCGCTGGCGTGACTCGGAGCGCGGGCGGTTATCGGGAGGGCTGATAACGCGCGCTGCGGCGATTCCCACGCCGCAAGGGCTGCACGGCGCGTTGCTGCTGGTGTGCGCGCGGCCGAGCGTGCTTCGCTCGGGCGCGGATCGGGCCGATGAAGGAGGGTTGTTGAGACCTGTCTTTCTCGGGGCCCCTGATGTCGAGCCAGGAGATTGCTGACAATCTGCGCCTCAGCCCGCGGGACCTCGAGCAGGTGCTTGCCGAGTTGAACCGCGGGCGGCTCGCGGCTCACGACACGCACCGGCGCGGGTCGCGCCGGTGGCCGTGCGTGTTCCAGCGCGCGGTGCTGACCACGTTCGACCGGCAGCTCGACCGGCGGCACTACTCGGTGATGCCGCGGAACATCTCGCTGAACGGGATGGCTCTGGTGCACGGCGGGTACATCCACGTGGGGACCGCGTGCTCGGTGACGCTGCGGACGAGTGAGGGTGAGATCCGAACGCTGACGGGGAAGGTAAGCCGCTGCCAGCACCTGCGGGCGCACCTGCACGACATCGGGGTTCACTTTCGCGCCACGGTGGTGCCGACCGAGTTCAATGTGTCGCTGGGGGATGAGTACCTGTTCCATGCGGAGGCGGTTGATCCGCGGCAGCTCAGCGGGCGAGTCACGATCGTGGCGAAAAGCCGCGCGGAGCAGCAGCTCGTGGCGCACCTGTACCGCGAGACGGACCTGACGATCGAGTGCGCGACGACGGGGACGGAGGGGCTGCAGATCCTGCAGTCGGACCCGGACTTCGCGGTGGTTGACGATCAACTGCCCGACATGCAAGGGCTGGCGTTCCTCGCGGAAGCGCACAAGGCGGGGATCGACGTGCCGATCGTGCTGATGGGCGTGCCGGGGGATCGTGCTCGGCGGTTCGAGGCGATCAAGGCCGGGGCGAAGGAACTACTGCAGAAGCCGCTGTCGCGCGATGTCATGCTGCGAGCGGCTGCGGAGTTCCTGCTGCTGCGCCAGGCAATGGACGAACTTGCGGCGGCGCCGGGCGAGAAGACGATGTCGCAGCAGCTCTCGCGCGAGACGATCCAGGCGCACCTGAACGAACTGATCGACGTGGCGCAGCAGCTGCAGCGCGACCTGGCGGCGATGGACCGGCCTTCGATCCGCGGGACGTGCGAGCATCTGAGCGCCACCAGCCCGTGCTTCGGGTTCACCGCGGTGGCGGAGCAGGCTCGGACGATCATCCACTCGATCGACAAGCAGCAGCCGGCGGAGAAGCAGCGCTCGGATGTCGAGCGGCTGATCGTGCTGATCAACCGGGCGCGGAACGGCGGGCCGGCGGCGCTGGTGGCGTAGCTCTTCACCACAGAGACACGGAGAGCACGGGGTTCGGAATGAAGAAGCCACGGATGGACAAGGATTGACACGGATGAAGAGAGAGATATAGAGGAACTCATAATTTGAGTTCACATTCCCTGTCTTGC
Source organism: uncultured Phycisphaeraceae bacterium (assembly GCA_964391865.1). GTDB lineage: Bacteria > Planctomycetota > Phycisphaerae > Phycisphaerales > UBA1924 > DASZQL01. Next base: position 12,341 of record CAYMNQ010000010.1, on the reverse strand, counting down.
CTGTAGGCATCTGTGTAAGCCTGTGTCAGTCTGTGGCGGATTCTCTTCTTTCCGCGTCATTGGTTCACTGTTGTTCTCAGGCGGCGCTGACTCATGGCCGAGCAGAGCCTCGGCCATGGGACCCGCACCCGCGCCTGTGCGGTTTGCTTCTACTCCCGGCGGGCGCGTTCGGCGGCGACGAGGAGGAGGGTCATATCGGCGGGGCTGATGCCTTCGAGGCGGGCCGCCTGGCCGAAGGTGTCGGGCCGGAAGCGTTTGAGGCACTCGCGGGCTTCGGTGCGCAGGCCGGCGATCGAGTCGTAGCTGATATGCGACGGGATGCGGCGGTGCTCCATGGCGGCGTGCCGCTTCACTTCCGCGCGCTCACGCTCGATGTAGCCGGCGTACTGTCGCTCGGCGAGCACCGTGGGCGCGATGACGGGGAGCAACGGATCCGAGGAGTGCTGAGGAGCGAGTGCTGGGTGCTGAGTAGCAGATGAAGACGCGGAAGTGAGATTGAGATCGTTGCAGAGATCATCGACCGTGTAGCGCGGGCGGCGAACAAGTTCACTGAGACGTGTGCCGTTGACTTTGGTGGTGTCGATGAGCGTGTTGAGGAGCGCGATTGCCGCTCGGCGATCCTCATAGAGCTCCCAGCGTTCATCGCTGATGGTCCCCCACTCGCGCCCCAGCGTCGTCAGGCGTTCGGGCGCGTTGTCGCTGCGGAGCAGGAGCCGGTGCTCCGCGCGGCTGGTGAACATGCGGTACGGCTCGACGGGGGTTTTGGTGACGAGGTCGTCCATCATCACGCCGAGGTACGCCTGATCGCGCGCGAGCGTGACGGGTGGTTCGGCTCGCGCGGAGCGGACGGCGTTGACGCCCGCGATGAGCCCTTGCCCAGCGGCTTCTTCGTAGCCGCTGGTGCCGTTGATCTGCCCGGCGAGGAAGAGCCCGGCGACGAGCTTGGTTTCGCAGGTCGCGTGGATCTGGTGCGGGCGGACCATGTCGTATTCGACCGCGTAGCCGTATTGCAGGATTTCGGCGCGCTCGCAGCCGGGCAGGGCGCGGACGATGCTGTCCTGCACATCGCGCGGGAGGCTGGTGGAGATGCCGTTGCAGTAGATCCAGTCGCTCTCGAGCGATTCGGGTTCGAGGAAGACATGGTGCGACTCGCGCGAGCCGAAGCGGACGACCTTGTCTTCGATGGAAGGGCAGTAGCGCGGGCCGGCGGATTCGATCTGGCCCGAGTACATCGGCGCGCGGTGGAGGTTGGCGCGGATGAGATCGTGGACCGCGGCGCTTGTGCGGGTGATGCGGCAGTCGATTTGTGCGAGGCGGGGGAAGGCATCGAGGCATCGAGCCATCGAGCCATCGAGTGAGGATGAGGAAGAAGAAGAAGAAGAAGAAGAAGAAGAAGAACGAGACAGCTCGCTGAAGGGTTGCGGCGGAGTGTCGCCCCATTGGGGTTCGAGTGAATCCCATTGGATCGTCGAGCGTTTGAGGCGGGGCGGGGTGCCGGTTTTCAAGCGGCCCAGCTCGAAGCCGAGGGCGGTGAGCGAGGCGGAGATGCCGAGCGCGGGGGCTTCGCCGATCCGCCCGCCGGGGGTTTTGGATTCGCCCGTGTGCATCAGGCCGCGCATGAAGGTGCCGGTGGTGAGGACGACGGCGCGGGCGCGGAGTGTGTGGAGACTTTGGTGGTGTCTGATGACAACGCCGCGCACGGCGCGACTCATCAATGCTGCCTCATTCTCTGAGTCACTCTGTCTTCCTCTGTCTTCCTCGGCGTTCGATCGGGTTTCTTCAACGAGGATTTCTTCGACCGCGCCGGGGATGACTTCGATGTTCTCGCGCGATGCGATGAGTCGCTGCACCTCGCGGGAGTAGGCGTGCTTATCGCACTGGGCGCGGGGTGATTGGACCGCCGGGCCCTTTGAGCTGTTGAGGACTTTGAACATGATGCCGGTGGCGTCGGTGGCGAGGGCCATCAAGCCGCCGAGGGCGTCGATCTCGCGGACCATCTGGCCCTTCGCGAGCCCGCCGATCGCGGGATTGCAGGACATCACGCCGATCTTGGAAGGGTCGAGCGTGACGAGCGCGACGCGGGCGCCCATGTTGGCGGCGGCCCAGGCCGCTTCGACGCCAGCGTGCCCGCCGCCGATGATGATGAGGTCGAAGTCGATCGCGCCGGGCGACATGGAAATCTCGAACTCACTGATCCTTCGGCATGACATCGACAGCGACCGGCAGGTGGTCGCTCGCGTAGCCCTCGGGCTTCGGCGCGGTGCGCCAGTCGGCCAGCGGGTCGAGCTGCGGCGTGGAGAGGATGAACGCCGTGGGTTTGATGATTTCCGAGGCCATCGCTTTGTTGAAGAAGATGTAGTCGATGACGCGGCCGCTGGCGTGGGTGATCGTGGTCGGGTCACCCGGCGAGCGGTCGGCGAAGAGGTCGAAGAGGCCGAATGTGATGTATGTCTGCACGCTCGCTGCTTCAGGGGCGGCGTTGAAGTCGCCGAGGACGGCGATGTTCGCGCCGGGGTTCTGTTTCTCGAAGTCGGCGACCATCTGGACAAAGCGCTTGGACTCTGCTTCGCGCCAGTAGTCGTTGTCGCGCCCGGACTTTTGGTGGACGACGAAGAGGGTCATGCGGTAGGGCTTCGCGTTGGCATCATCTCCCTTCGCGGGGATTTCTACGGTCACTCGGAGCGGTGAGCGGCGGCATTCGAGGGGCTTGCCGGCGAGCTTGTTGGGGCGGTCGCCGAACATCGCGGGATGTGTGCCTTCGAGCGGGATGGTGGGCCACACCTGGGCGTCAATGATGGGGAAGCGCGACATGACGGACTGCTCGATGCCGCGCTCGGCACCGACGTCGATGGAGATGACGTGGTCGTAGCCTTGGCCCTTGAGGAATCGCTCGCGAAAGGCGATGAGCGCGTCGTAGGATTCAATCTCGGTCAAGCCGATGACGTCAGCGTCCAGCTTGCGGAAGGTTTCTCCCAGCGCGCGGAGCTGTTCGTCGGGCTTGGTGTCGTCGAGGTCTTCCTCATCGCCCTTCAGGCTGGGGTCGTCCTTGTTGTCGAAGAGGTTCTCGACGTTGTACGCGGCGAGCCGGATCGCGCCGGGCGTTCGCGGCTTGGGCTGGGCGCTGCCGATGACGGCGGGGCGCGTGGCGTTGTTGGTCGCGCCCCCCGGCTTCGCTGCGGCGGGGGCGGGCGTGGAGTTCTGCGCCATCGCCGAGCCGCTGAACGTGAGCAGGGCGAAGACGAGACTGAACGCGGCGATTCGGGAGCGCATGCATCACCTCGGGTGCTTGGTTGGCGGCGGGACAGAGAGAGAAGTATACGGACACGCCCCCAACAGGCTGCGTTGACGGCAATCGCGTTTGGTTGGCGTCCGCCAACGTGCGCGGATCGAGCGAAACGTGTGAACCGGTCGGCGGGATGTTGGTCGATAGACAGATTGTGAACGTGCCGAGCCGTCGCCGATGGGCTGTGCTGTTGATGCTGCCGATGACGCTGCTTGCGTCGTGCGCGTATGAATCGAGCCGCGCGCGGATGGAGTACCGAGCGCGCCCCCTGGACCCGCAGCCGCCGGCTCCGGTGGTGTCGGCGACAACGGCGGAGCAGGTCGATGCCGCACCGGAGCGCTGAGTAACGCGGCGGGTTTTGCGCTGGTTCTGCGGCGTCTCGCCCCGTGAAGCCGGCTCGCGTATACTGGTCTCCAGAGCAGCTGTAGCTCAATGGCAGAGCGCCTGACTGTGGATCAGGAGGCTGTGGGTTCGACCCCCACCAGCTGTATTTCCTTCCCTTCGAACTGAAGTCATGAGTTCGCGAGCATGCGGCGGGCGGAGGCCTGTTGCCGTGGTGGTTCCTTGGTGACTTTCCGTTGGGCTGTTGTGCCTTTGCGAGCGGGCGCGGATGTGACTCGGGAGTGGAAGTTGTGGTAGAGGAAGGAGCACTGGTTGCCGAGCCAACCAGTGGCACCCGGCAGCCGAGCCGATCGATCCGTCGTTGAGAGTCACCATGACCCAGCCGCAGAGCCCACCGCGCCCAGAACCCCGCGTCTTCAAAGGCTTTCGCGATGTGTTTTCATCGGACTTGCTGCTGAAGCGGCGGCTCGTCGACACGGTGCGCGGCGTGTATGAGCGGTACGGGTTCGTGCCGCTGGAGACGCCGTCGATCGAGTTTGTGGATGTGCTGGGCAAGTTCCTGCCCGAATCCGCGCAGCCGGACGGCGGGATTTTTTCGTTCCGCAATCCTGACCTTGAGAAGCCCAAGCCGGGCGATCCTGATGAGTGGCTGGCGCTGCGGTACGACCTGACGGCGCCGCTGGCGCGCGTGTGCGCGATGCACCAGCAGAACCTGCCCAAGCCGTTCCGGCGCTACCAGGTCGGCACGGTGTGGCGGTACGAGAAGCCGGGCCCCGGGCGTTTTCGCGAGTTCACGCAGTTCGATTTCGACTCCGTCGGCACGCCGGGCGTGATCGCCGATGCGGAGGCGTGCGCGATCGTGTGCGATGCGTTCGAGGCGCTTGGCTTTGCGCGGGGTGACTACCAGGTGCGCGTGAACGACCGCAAGGTGCTCGCGGGCGTGCTGGCGGCGGCGGGACTTGATCCGAACGCGTTCGCCGACGCGGCGAGCCAGACAGGCACGGCGCTCCGCGCTATCGACAAACTCGATCGGCTCGGCATCCAGGGCGTGATCCAACTGCTGGGCAAAGGGCGGAAGGACGATTCGGGCGACTACACTGAGGGGGCGAATCTCGACGCGAAGCAGATTGATCTGATCGTGTCGTTCCTGCGCATGCCGGCGGGCGAGCGCGCGAGTGTGTGCGAAGCGCTGGACACACTCATCGGCGGGAACGAGCTGGGCAAAGCGGGCGTCGACGAGCTGCGCGAGATCGATCGGCACCTCGCGGCGCTCGGGCGCGATTCGAAGGATGTCGCGTTCGATCCCACAATCGTGCGCGGCTTGGGCTACTACACCGGCCCCGTCTTCGAGGGTGTGCTGCTGAAGGAATTGACCGACGAATCGGGCGAGAAGCGCCGCTTCGGTAGCGTCTTCGGCGGCGGTCGCTACGACGGGCTGGTCGAGCGCTTCACCGGCACGAAGGTGCCCGCGACGGGCGGGTCGATCGGCGTCGACCGCATGCTCGAGGCGCTCAAGCTGCTGAACCCCGCGCGCCCGAGCGCGACGACGCAGGTGCTGGTGGTGGTGGTCGATCGCGAGCGCGTGCCGTGGTATCTGGAGACTGCGCGGAAACTGCGGCTGTCGGGCGTGAACACCGAGGTGTACACGGGCGAGGGCGGGATGCGGGCGCAGTTCAAGTACGCCGACAAGCTGGGCATCCCCTTCGCGCTGATCGCGGGCGGGAACGAACTCGACAAGGGCGTGGTGCAGATCAAGGACCTCGCGCTCGGCACGGCGGCGGCGGCGCAGGGGGGCGAGGCGGTCTCGCGCGATGACTGGCGGGCCGGGCGCGTCTCGCAGCGCGAGGTTCCGGTCGGGGAAGCGATCACAACGCTGGTCGAGCTGACGCGGCAGGACGCGGCCCGATAGTGGTTGCTTCCCGTGTGTGACGCGGCGCGGTGGGCGGCATCGAACAGTTCCCTACGCTCGCGAGGTGAGCGTTGAACCAGTTGTTACCCCGGAGCAACCTTCACATGAAGGCTGTCGCTGTTCTGCCGTCGCGTCGTGAAGTCGCGATTCTCGATCAACCCGAGCCAAGCGTCCGCGGCGCGACGGATGTGAAGATCCGCGTGCTCGAAGTCGGCGTGTGCGGGACGGACCGCGAGATTTGCGGGTTCCACTACGGCACACCGCCCGAGGGGTCGGATCACCTGGTCATCGGGCACGAGATGCTGGGCGAAGTGGTCGACGTGGGCGACACGGTCACGATGGTGAAGAAGGGCGACCTGGTCGTGCCGACGGTTCGCCGACCGTGCCGTCATGAGACGTGCTCGTCGTGCTCGATCGGACGACAGGACTTCTGCTACACGGGCGATTTCGTCGAGCGCGGCATCAAGGAACGCCACGGCTACATGACGGAGTTCGTGGTCGATGACGAGCGGTATCTGGTGCGCGTGCCGCGTGAGCTGCGCGAGGTGGCGGTGCTGGTCGAGCCGCTGACAATCGCGGAAAAGGCGCTGATCCAAGTTTGGCAGGTGCAGCAGCGCCTGCCGTGGGGTTGCCCGCACGCTGGGAACGGCGGGCCCGGCGCGTGCCATCACGCGGTGGTGCTGGGCGCGGGCCCGATCGGTCTGCTGGGCGCGATGGCGTTCCGGGCCGCCGGGTTCACGACGTTCGTCTATTCGCGCGAGAGCGAGACGAGCGAGAAAGCTGACTTGGTGCGCTCGTTCGAGGCGCATTACATCTCCGCGGAGGTGACGCCGCTGGACAAGCTGACCGAGCGGATCGGCACGATCGACGTGGTGTACGAAGCGACCGGCGCGTCGAAGTTCTCGTTCGAGGTGATGAAGCATGTCGGCGCGAACGCGGCGTTCATCTTCACGGGTGTGCCGGGGCTGAAGGGGGCGGTTGAAGTCGATGCGGACTTCATCATGCGCGGCATGGTGCTGAAGAATCAGGTGATCTTCGGCACGGTGAACGCCGGGAAAGACGCGTTCGAAGCGGCGGTGCGCGACCTGACGATCTTCATGCGGCGCTGGCCGGCGGCGACGCGCAGACTGATCACCGGGCGATACCCCCTGTCGCGGGCGCTGGAGCCGCTGCGCGCGACCGACGGGATCAAGAGCGTGATCGAGATGAAGTAGCTGCCATTCACCACGGAGACACGGAGAGCACCGGTGCGGTGACTTGCTCGACACAAAGATTCCGCCGCACGCGTCGGCACTTCTCTCCACCTGATGCCTCACTTCACGGAAGCAATTCTTGATGGTTCGCTGCTCGCGCTGTTCATGCTCAGCGCCTGTCTCAGCGTAGCGGCCGCTCAGCACCCGCGTTCCCCGATCCGGGCGCGGGTTGCGAACGCCGCGTTCCGGCGCGGACTGATCGGCATCGCGATGGGGCTGACGGCGATCGGGCTGATCTACTCGCCCGTCGGTCAACGCTCGGGCGCGCACATGAACCCGGCGACGACGCTGGCATTCACGGCGCTCGGGAAGCTCCGCCCGATCGACGCGATCGTGTACATCGCGGCACAATTCGTCGGCGGGCTGGTGGGCATCGGCGCGGCGCGGCTGCTGCTCGGGCGAATCGTGGCGCACGAGTCGGTCAATTGGGTGGCGACCCTGCCGGGAACACCCGGCCGGAGCGGGACTCGGCGGGCGTGGATCGTTGAGTGCGCGATGGCGTTCGGCATGCTGCTCATGGTGCTGCTCACGAGCAACTGGTCGGTGACGGCGGGGTATACGGGGGTCATCGCGGGCACCTTCGTGGTGGTGTACATCACCATCTTCGCGCCGGTGAGCGGGATGAGCATCAACCCCGCGCGGTCGCTGGCATCGCTGCTGCCGGCGCGACGGATGGGGGTCATGTGGATCTACGCGAGCGCGCCGGTCGCAGGCATGCTGCTGGCGGCGGGTGTGTATGTCGCGGCGATGGGCGGGGAGCGCGTGTACTGCGCCAAGCTGCGCCACGGCGATGGGGCCTGCCACTTTAACTGCCGATATACGGACATGCCGGGCATTGTGCTGCGACCGAAGGGCGGCGGCGACATCCAACCACCGCCATGAACGAACACTACGACGTCATCATCATCGGTACCGGCGCGGGCGGCGGGACTCTGGCGCGCCAACTCGCGCCGACCGGCGCGAACATCTTGATCCTCGAACGCGGCGGATTCATCCCGCGCGAGCGCGAGAATATGGACCCGCACGCCGTCGCCGCCGAGGGGCGGTACCTGGCGAAAGAGACGTGGTACGACAAGGATGACCAGCCCTTCTCGCCGTACACGCACTACGGCGTGGGCGGGAACACGAAGGTCTACGGGGCCGCGCTGCTGCGCCTGCGCGAGAGTGATTTTCGTGAAGTGCGCCACTGGGCCGGCGTGTCGCCCGCGTGGCCCATTGAATACGCGGAGTTGGAGCCCTACTACTGCCGCGCCGAGCGCATGTACTCGGTGCACGGCGACCGCGGCGCGGACCCGACGGAGCCGTGGTCGAGCGAGTCGCTGCCCTTCGGCGCCATGGCGCCCGAGCCGCGGATCGCGGAGATGTTCGATGAGCTCACGCGCGCGGGCTTGAAGCCGTTCCCCGTGCCGCTGGGCGTGCGGCTGGGCGAGCATCGGCGCGGGTCGGCACCGGTGCGGCTTTCGAATTTCGACGGGTACCCGGACCCGATGGAGGTGAAAGCGGACTCGCACGTCTGCGGCGTGCGGCCCGCGATGGACTACCCGAACGTGACGCTTGTCATCGGCGCGTTCGTCCAGCGCTTGGTGACGAGCGCGGACGGGCGACGTGTGACGACGGTGGTCGTGCGGCATGAGGGGCGTGAGCAGCGGTACACGGGCGGCGTAGTCGTCGTCGCGTGCGGGGCGATCAACTCGGCGGCGCTGATGTTGCGTTCGGCGAACGACCGGCACCCGCACGGGCTGGCGAACAGCAGCGGTCTCGTGGGGCGGAACTACATGACGCACCACAACGGGCTGTTCATCGCGGTGCAGGATGTGCCGAACCCGTCGCTGTTCCAGAAGCACTTCGGTCTGACCGATTTCTATCACGGCGCGCCGGACTCCGAATTCCCGCTCGGCACCGTCCAATTGATGGGCAAGCCCGATCTCGGCACGATCGCATCGCTGGCGAAGGACGCGCTGCCCGGGGTGCCGGCGGAGCAGATCGCCCGGCACACAGTCGATTTCTTCCTGACCGCGGAGGATCTGCCGAGCGAGCGGAATCGCGTGTCACTGCGGGCCGACGGATCGATCAGGATCGAGTATCACGACACCAACGCCGAGGCGTACGCGCGGCTGGAACGGAGGCTGATCGAGGCGATCGAAGCCGCGGACCGGCTGCGCGGCGCCAAACGCCCGAGCGTGTACCTGAGGACCCGGCTCGGCGTGTCGGGCGTGAGCCATCAGAACGGGACGATGCGTTTCGGCATCGATCCGCGCGCCAGCGTGCTCGATGTGAACTGCCGGGCGCACGACGTGGAGAACTTGTATGTCGCCGACGCGAGTTTCTTCCCTTCGAGCGGCGCGGTGAACCCTTCGCTCACCATCATGGCGAACGCGCTGCGCGTGGGTGATCGCTTGATCGAGACATACGGTTGGCATCGTGGTGCGAAGTCCGGCGCGTGCAAGTGCGCCGTGTGCTCGGTGTGAGAGTTTCGACGCGGCGCGCGGAGTAATGACATGGTGACACGGAAGCGAGAACAGAGAGCGGTCGATATTCGTCGTGCTTCTCGGTCGGTCTGGTTGTTCGCGGCGCTCTGCTACTGCGCTGCTGTGGCGGTTCCCGCGCGCGGGGACAAGCCCCTCACCCCGCCGGAGAGACAGGCGGAGAGCCGATCGCCGGTCGTCGCGTGCGTGGGTATGACCGTGAGCGATCTTGACCGCGCGGTCGAGTGGTACACAGGCGTGCTGGCGTTCGAGAAGGTCAACGAGAGCGAGCACGCGGGCGACGCGGTCGAGCGGTTGACGGGCGTCTTCGGCTGCCGCGTGCGCACGGCACGGCTTCGGCTTGGCGATGAGTTCATCGAACTCACTCAGTACCTCGCGCCGGAGGGGAAGCCCATCCCGGCCGATTCGCGCAGCAATGATCAGTGGTTCCAGCACATCGCGATCGTGGTGCCCGACATGGTTCGCGCGTACGACCATCTCCGCGCGCACCGAGTACGTCACGCATCGAGCGGGCCGCAGCGGCTGCCGGATTGGAATCCCAACGCCGGAGGCATCGAAGCGTTCTATTTCAAGGACCCCGACGGGCACACGCTCGAGATCATCAAGTTCCCCGAAGGGAAGGGTGACCCAAAGTGGCGCGATCTGGCAGCGAGGCAGCCGCCGCGGTTGTTCCTGGGCATCGATCACACGGCGATCGTTGTGCGCGACACGGAGCGGTCCATCGCCTTTTACCGCGACACCCTCGGTTTCCGGGTTGTCGGCGCCAGCGAGAACTACGGCATCGAGCAGGAGCGCCTGAACAACGTCTTCGGTGCACGGCTGCGCATCACCGGGATGCGCGGCTCGGGCGGACCCGGCATCGAATTCCTCGAGTACCTAGCCCCGGGCGACGGGCGGGCGTCTCCGCTCGATGCCAAGCCCAACGACCTTGTCCACTGGCAGGTGACACTCATCGGGCTGAGCGGCGAGGCCCTCCAGAAGAGCGCGCCGGCCGACGGCGCGTTCGGGCTTGTGCGCGGGTCGATAATCCGGGATCCGGACAACCACGCGTTGCTGATCGGCGAGCGGTGAGCTGGCAAGGACCGCGTCTGCGCCTGAATCGAGGACGGACGCGCGGGCATCAGACACCCTGCCACCCGGCACGATCGGGAGACGATTCATGCACGCACTCGAACTCACTCCTGTCCAGAAACTTCCTTTCCCGCTGCTGATGACGTCGTGGGTCCTTCAGATTCTCGCCGCGGCGATCTTGGCGCAGACGCTCTTCTTCAAATTCACCGGTTCCGAGGAATCCAAGTTCATCTTCAGCACGCTGGGCATGGAGCCGTGGGGCCGAATCGGCACCGGCGTGGCGGAGCTCGTCGCGGTCGTGCTGCTGCTTGTGCCGGGCACGGCGGCGCTCGGTGCCGCGATGGCGCTCGGGTTGATGGTCGGCGCGATCGGGTCGCATCTCACAAAGCTCGGCATCGTGGTGAAGGGCGACGGCGGGTTGTTGTTCGGGCTTGCCGTCACGGTATTTGTAAGCTCAGCGGCGATTCTGCTGCTTCGCCGAGCCGAAATTGTGAGGTTCGCCGCGCTCGCGCAGGCGATCTTGCGTCCGGGATCGACCGATAATCATTGACACCGCACCAGGAGACCCGCATGGGCGCCGCGCCGCGAACAACAACACCGAAGCAGCCGCCCACGACAGATCACTCTCACGCGCACGCCGCGCCCGCGCTCGAAGGCAAACCCGGCGCTATCAAGGATGCACCGCGCCCGCTCACCGCGGAGGAGCAGCGTCTGGTTGAGGATGCGTCGCGCGCCAAGAACTGGAAGCGTTGGGGGCCGTATCTCTCCGATCGTCAATGGGGAACGGTGCGCGAGGACTATTCCGCGAACGGCGACGCGTGGGGCTACCTGCCGCACGATCACGCGCGCAGCCGCGCGTACCGCTGGGGCGAGGACGGGTTGCTCGGCATCTGCGACCGCGAGTGCCGCTTGTGCTTCGCGCTCGCGCTGTGGAATCACAAGGACCCGATCCTGAAGGAGCGTCTCTTCGGACTCACCGGCCCGGAGGGCAACCACGGCGAGGACGTCAAGGAGGAGTACTTCTATCTCGATTGCACACCGACGCACTCGTACATGAAGGCGCTCTACAAGTACCCGCAGGCGGAGTTCCCCTACGCGCGCCTCGTCGACGAGAGCAAGCATCGTTCTCGCTATGAACCCGAGTTTGAACTCGCCGACACCGGCGTCTTCAACGAGAACCGCTACTTCGATGTCGCCGCCGAGTACGCCAAGGGCGATGCCAACGACCTGCTCATCCGCGTCACGATCACCAACCGCGGGCCGGAAGCAGCGGACATCACCGTCCTCCCCACGCTGTGGGCGCGGAACTCGTGGAGTTGGGGGTGCTCGCACGAGGGGTGCGAGATGAAGCCGTGGATGAGTCTGGCGGGCGAGGGCGCGGTGCAGTACGACCACGTCACGCTCGGCAGCTTTGTCTTCCAAGCCGACCGCGCCCCGAACGGCAAGCTGCCCGAGATCATCTTTACGGAGAACGAGACCAACACGCAGCGCCTCTTCGCCACGCCCAACCGCACCGCGCACGTGAAGGATGCCTTCCACGAGTACGTCGTGCATCAGAGAACCGATGCGGTCAGTCGGGGCGAGGGGTCGAAAGCCGCCGCCGTCTACCGGCTGAGCATCCCCGCCGGGCAGAGCGTCACGCTGCGGCTGCGCCTCAGCGCGGCGAACGAAGCCCCGCGCGAGCCCTTCGGCCCCGCGTTCGACCGCGTGTTCACGCAGCGACTGAGCGAGGCGGACGATTTCTACGCCGCCAAGCTCCCCACGCACCTTTCCGACGAACAGCGCAACGTCGCGCGGCAGGCGTACGCGGGGCTGCTGTGGAGCAAGCAGTTCTATCACTACGTCGTCGAAAGCTGGGAGAAGGGCGATCCGGCGATGCCGCCGCCGCCGAACGGCCGCGGCGACATCCGCAACGGCGACTGGGACCATCTCTTCAACCGCGACGTGATCTCGATGCCCGACAAGTGGGAGTACCCGTGGTACGCCGCGTGGGACCT
>CAYMNQ010000009.1:41199-59777 GCA_964391865.1 uncultured Phycisphaeraceae bacterium | reverse complement strand
GGTCCTTGAGCGTGATGCGGACCGAGAGCCCGCCGGTGAGCGCCGCCTTCACGATTGATGGCGACAGACGCGTCAGGGGGAGCAGCAGCTTGAGCCGCGAGAGCGCGACCCGGCGCTGCTTCGCGACCTCGCGCAGCGGCATACCGCTCGTTCCTCGCTGAAATTGAGGTCGACGTTTTCTGGTCGTGCAACCAAGATCTCTTGCCGTATCGTGTGCGTCATGTGTGGCCGCTTCACCCATCTCTTCAAGTGGCGGCAGCTTCACCGGCTGATGCTGCTGACGTCCCCGCCGTGGGAGTTTCCGCGCCGCTACAACGTCGCGCCGACGCAGAACGCGCCGGTGGTGCGGGCCGACCCGTCGAACGGGGGCGCTTCCGGCAGTGAATCCGGCGGGCGGCGGGTGGACATGCTGCGCTGGGGGCTGATCCCCTGGTGGGCGGATGATCCCTCGATCGGCGGCAGGCTCATCAACGCCCGCGCCGAGACGGTCCATGAGAAGCCCGCCTTTCGCTCGGCGTTCAAGTCACGCCGCTGCCTTGTTCCCGTCAGCGGGTTCTACGAGTGGCAGGCGCAGCCCGGCATGAAGCGCAAGCAGCCGTACTACTTCCGCCCCGCGGGCGATGATGAATTGTTCGTCTTCGTCGGGCTGTGGGAGCGGTGGTCGCCAAAGGAGAGCGCGATCGGAGGGGGCGGCGCGCCGAAGCCCACCGAGCCGATCGAGAGCTTCACGATCATCACCACCACCGCCAACGAGCTGATGGCGGGGATGCACGACCGCATGCCGGTGATTCTGGACGAGCGGGATTTCAACACGTGGCTCGACGCCCGCGCGACGCCCGACGTACTCCGCGCGCTGCTCAAACCGTTCCCCGCCGAGTTGATGCTGGCCGAGCCGGTTTCCGATCTGGTGAACAGCCCGAAGAATGATGGGCCCGAGTGCCTCAGCCCGCCCCGCCCCCGCCCCCGCCCCAGCCCCCCAAGTGGTGAAAGCGGCCTCTTTCCCGCTGATTCCGCTTGACCGGGCCTGATTCCGGCATACCCTAACTATGTGCGAACAATACTGCCGGATGAGTTGAGGGACCGGATCAATCAGATCACGGAGCGGGGACGCTCGCGCGGTCTGGTGGGAGGTCGTTCGCTCCGCGCCCGCTGGGGCGGGATGGTTGATTGCGGGGTGGCGCACGAGTGGTTCGATGGCCGCATGAGCACCCGGCGCTCGGCGTGGTCGCCCCCGCTGTGCCTGCTCGCCGATCTTGCGGCGCTCGCGTTCGATCAGCGCGCGGGCGAGGGGCTGGCGCTGTGGATCGGGCGGAGGTGCTGGCCGTACGCGGCATTGCTCGCGCGCTGGCCCGATCTGCTCCGCGCCAGTGTGCTGGTCGATACCCCGAGCGATGCCGAACGGCTGTGGGCGATCGACACGGCGGCGCGCTCGAACGCCTGCACCGCGCTGATCGCCGACGGGCACGGCTTGAATCTCGCGGCGACGCGGCGCGTGCAGCTCGCCGCCGGGGTGGGCGGGGGCGTATGCCTCCTGGCGCGGCCCGCGCGCGACGCCGCCGACCTCTCCGCCGCGTCGGCCCGCTGGCGGGTCTCGCCCGAGCGTTCAGACTGTGAGCGTCCGCGATGGACCGTGACGCTCCTCCGTGACAAGGCGCGGCCGGCGGTGATGGACCACCCGCCCGCGTATTCCGTGGAATGGGACGATGAAACGGGTGCTGTCGGTGTTCCTGCCCGGCTGGGCGGTGCAGCGCGCGAGCCGGCGGCTGCGGGCCTCGGGCGCGCCACCGCCTGAGTCGGTGCTGATCGTCCGCGAGGAGCGCGGTCAGCGGCTCGTCGAGCACGGCTGCGCTCCGGCGCGCTGCGCGGGGGTCCGCTCCGGTATGACGCTGGCCCACGCGCGGGCGCTGCTGTCGCCGCGCGCGGTCCACGAATCACCGCACGACCCGGCGGGCGATCGAGCATCGCTTGCACGCCTGGCCCGCTGGGCCGAGCGCTGGTCCCCCGTGGTTGAAGCGGACCCGCCCGGCAGGCTTCTGCTCGACATCACCGGCTGCGAGCATCTCTTCGGTAGCGAGGAACGCCTCGCGCGCTCCTTGCGGCGCGGGCTGGCGCGGTTGGGGTTCACGGCACGGATCGGCGTCGCGGGCACGGTCGGCGCGGCATGGGCGCTGGCGCGGTGCGGCCATGCGCCGATCGTTCATATCCCTACCGGGGGCGAGCGGGCCGCGCTCGCGCCGATGCCCATCCGCGCGCTGCGCGTGAGCGCCGACGCCGTCGCGGGGCTGGCGGAAGTGGGCATCGAGCGGGTCGGGCACCTGCTCGACGTGCCGCGGAGCCATCTGCCATCGCGCTTTGGTGAGGCGCTGCTGCTGCGGCTGGATCAGGCGCTCGGGTCGGCGATCGAACTCGTGCGCGTGACGCCCGCCGAAGCCCTGCTCGCCGCGTCGATCGATCTGCCCGGCGGGACGACCGACCCCGCCTCGCTCGACGCTGCTACCAACGAGGTGCTCGCCGAACTCTGCGCGGCGCTCGCCGCGCGTGAGTCCGGGCTACGGCGGCTGCTGGTGACGCTCGACCGGCTCGGAACAGTGCCCGAGGTGCTGGCGATCGACCTCAGCCGCCCCAGCCGGAGCGCGCGGCACCTGTGGTCGCTGCTCCGCCCCCGGCTGGAGCGGGTGAATCTCGGCTTCGGCATCGAGAAGATCGGCATGGCGGCGCTGGGCATCGCGCGGGTCGCGCACGAGCAATCCCGTCTGTGCGGCGAGCGCGAGCGCCCACCGATCGAGGACTCCGCCGCGGGCGAACTGCTCGACACCATCGCCGCGCGGATCGGGGCCGAGCGCGTTCAGCGCATCGAACTCGTCCAGAGCCATCAGCCCGAGCGGCTGGCGCGGCTCGTCCCGCTCCGCGCGGGCGTGATCGCGGGCGGGCGCAGCGAGATGTTCCCGCCGCCGCCGCTGCGTCCCTCCGTGCTGCTCGACCCGCCCGAGCGGGTGCGTGTGATCGCGCTGACGCCCGACGGGCCGGTCATGCGCTTCTCGTGGCGCGGCGAGGAGCACGACGTCGCCGCGTGCGAGGGGCCGGAACGGATCGCGCCCGAATGGTGGCGCCCCCCGGATCATGCTCACGCGCGAGCCGCGCGCGACTACTTCCGCGTGCAAACGTCCGGGGGGCGGTGGATGTGGCTCTTCCGTGAGGACGGCATGGGGGCTTCCGGGGGGTGGTTTGCGCATGGGGAGTGGTGCTGAGGATGCCCGACACGCCCTTCGCCAAAGCGAAGCCTCACCCGTTCCGCGCTCCTGGCGGCGATGCCCCCCGCACGCGCGAGATCGTTCGCGGGGGGTACGTCGAACTCGCGGCCACGAGCAACTACTCGTTCCTGACCGGCGCGAGCCATCCCGAGGAACTGGTCGAGCGCGCGGCGGCGCTGGGGATGCCCGCGATTGCGCTGACGGATGAGAACACCCTCGGCGGCATGGTCCGCGCCCATGTCGCCGCCAAGAAGGCGGGCATCCGGCTCGTGGTCGGCGCGCGGCTGAAGTTCTCTCAGCCCGATGAGCCATCGGTGCTCGTCTATCCCACCGACCGCGCTTCGTATGGGCGCTTGTGCCGGTTGCTCACGCTGGGCAAGCGCCGCGCGCCGAAGGGCGAGTGCGACCTGTCGATTGACGACCTGATCGAGCACTCGGAGGGTTTGCTCGGCGTGGTGATGCCGCCCCGCGTGGTTGATGACGGCTTCGCGCACACACTCTCCCGGCTGCGCGGCGTCTTCCGCGATGACCGGCTCTCTCTCGGCGCGGCGATCACGTACGGGCCCAGCGATGCCGCGCGGCTGCGCTCACTCGCGGCTCTTTCATCGCACGCCCGCGTGCCGCTCGTAGCGATGAACGACGCCCTGTACCACGCCCCTGAGCGGCGCCCGTTGCAGGACGTATTGACGTGCGTTCGCCTCGGCACCACCATCGAATCGGCGGGGTACGCGCTGCAAGCGAACGCCGAGCGGCACCTCAAGCCGCCGGAGGAGATGGCCCGGCTCTTCGCACGCTACCCCGGCGCGCTAGCACGCACGATCGATCTCGCCGATCGGAGTGCGCCCTCCGGGGGCGGGGGCGGGGGTTTCTCGCTGGGCGAACTGAAGTACGAGTACCCCGACGAAGTCTGCCCGGCGGGGCTGACGCCCATGCGCCACCTCATCGGGCTGGCGTGGCGGGGCGCGGCGGATCGCTACCCGTCGGGCGTGCCCGAGAAGGTCCGCACGCTCGTGGAGCATGAGTTCGCGCTGATCGATGAACTGGGCTACGCGCCGTATTTTCTGACGGTGCATGACATCGTGGAGTTCGCCCGCGCGCGGGGCATCCTGTGCCAGGGGCGCGGGGCGGCGGCGAACTCCGCCGTGTGCTACTGCCTCGGCGTGACAGCGGTCGATCCCGCGCGGGTCGAGATGCTCTTCGAGCGCTTCGTCAGCCGCGAGCGCGACGAACCCCCCGACATCGACATCGACTTCGAGCACGAGCGGCGCGAGGAGGTCATCCAGTACCTCTACGCCAAGTACGGGCGCGACCGCGCCGCGCTCACCGCCGTGGTGACGACCTACCGGGGCCGCAGCGCGGTGCGCGATGTGGGCAAGGCGATGGGCCTCTCCCTCGACTGCGTGGACCGGCTCGCCAAGACGCTCGACTGGTGGGATTCGGGCACGCTGAAGAACGAGCGGCTCATCGAACTTGGGCTGGACCCGCGCGACCCGACGCTCCGGCGCGTGCTGGCACTCACGGGGCAGGTGATCGGCTTCCAGCGCCACCGCTCGCAGCACGTCGGCGGCTTTGTTCTGAGCCGCGGGCCGCTGTGCGAACTCGTCCCCATCGAGAACGCCGCCATGCCCGAACGCACCGTCATCGAGTGGGACAAAGACGACATTGATGCGCTCGGGCTGCTGAAGGTGGATGTGCTGGGGCTGGGGATGCTGACGGCGATCAGAAAGAGCTTCGACCTGATCGGGCCGTGCGGCGCGGAGCGCGAACCAATGACGCTGGCGACCATCCCGCCCGAAGACCCGGCGGTGTACGAGATGGCGTCGCACGCCGACACCGTGGGCGTCTTCCAGATCGAGAGCCGGGCGCAGATGTCGATGCTGCCGCGCCTGCGCCCGCGCTGCTACTACGACCTCGTGATCGAGGTGGCGATCGTCCGGCCCGGGCCCATCCAGGGCAACATGGTCCACCCGTACCTGCGACGGCGCAACGGCGAGGAGCCGGTCGTCTACCCCAACGACGCGGTGCGCGAGGTGCTGGGGCGCACGCTGGGCGTGCCGCTCTTTCAGGAACAGGCGATGGCGCTGGCGATCGTTGCCGGCGGATTCACACCGGGCGAAGCGGATGAACTCCGCCGCGCGATGGCGGCGTGGAAGCGGAAGGGCGATGCGATCTTCCGCTTCGGGCGGAAGCTCGTCGAGGGGATGATCGCGCGCGGCTACGACGCTGACTTCGCGGCCCGCTGCTTCGAGCAGATCAAGGGGTTCAGCGAGTACGGCTTCCCGGAGTCCCACGCCGCCAGCTTCGCGCTGCTGGTGTACGCGAGCTGCTGGCTCAAGCGCTACCACCCGGCGGCGTTCTGTGCCGCGCTTATCAACGCGCAGCCGATGGGGTTCTACGCCCCGGCGCAGCTCGTCCGCGACGCGAAGGAGCACGGCGTCGAGGTCCGCCCGGTCGATGTGAACGCGAGCGCGTGGGATTGCACGCTGGAAGACGAGGCACACGGGCACGAAGGCACGAAGGCACAGGGAGGAGAGGCATCACGCGCTGATGATCCAGCAACATGGGGACGCGGCGGTCCGGCGGTGCGTCTCGGGATGCGCTTGGTCAAGAGCTTGTCCGAGCGTCACGCGCACGCCATCGCCGAGGAGCGCGCGGCGCGGGGGCCGTTCCAATCCATCGAAGAAGTCTGGAGGCGGGCGCGGGTGCCGGTGCCGGCGCTGCGGGCGCTGGCGCGGGCCGATGCCTTCCGCTCAATCGGGCTCGACCGTCAGCGGGCGCTGTGGGCGGCGGGCGCGCTCCGCGATGAATCGCTGCCGATCTTCGAGAGCGCGGGCACGGTCGAGAACCTCCACGCCGCGCCGCTCCCGGCAGTGCCCGCCGAGCGCCAGACCGCCTTCGACTACAACGCGACGGGCCTCTCCCTCAAAGCCCACCCGTTGGTGTTCGCCCGCCCGGCATTGAGCCGACGCCGAGCCGTCACGGCGGCGATGCTCCGCGACGGCGCACGCTTCCCGCAGGGCCGGCGCGTTGCCGTGGCGGGCGTCGTGCTGGTCCGCCAGCGCCCCGCCACCGCCAGCGGCATCATGTTCGTCACCATCGAGGACGAAACCGGCTCGGCCAATCTGATCGTCCGCCCCAAGGTGTACGACCGCTTCCGCGCCGCGCTGCGACACAGCGTGGTCCTGCTCGTCGCGGGCCGCGTGGAGCGGGCGGGCGAGGTCGTCCATGTGCAGGTCACGCGGGCGGCGTCGCTGGACGGCAAAGGAATCCCGGTCGAGTCGCGGTCGAGGGATTTTCATTGAGGAGTGGGGGGGATGGACGCGGCGCGGACCATGGCCACGATCCCGCCCCGGAGCGCCGATGGAATGCGGACTCGTGATGCTCGAGCGCGTGCCACGTCCGACCAGCTGAGTCCCGCTTCGAGCGGGGCACTCTCATCTGGTTGATCCCCGCCCGCAGGCCGGTCGGTGATCGCCGAGGTGTATCCCGCGTTGTGGAGCCGAAGCTTCCCAATGGACGGCCGCACGTCAGACCAGCATGACGCCTGGAGTGTCGCTGAGTGGATGCGACGGACGGATACATCCGGAACACTCGCGCAGTTCTTGTCGCGGCGACTGTCACCAGCAGATCAAGCCGCTGCGGAAATCGAGGGTTGGATTCTTGGCCTCATGTAGCCCTGTGCGTGACGTCGTGCCTGTTCCGGGATGCGGTCGGTGTGCCCCGCGGGTCGTTGGGGAACTCCTGATAGCTCCGATCAGCGCTCGGAGCACGCCGCTTCAAGCGGCGACGAGTTCGCAACCCGGCGGTCCACGCTCCGTTCGAACGAGTCGCGAGTGACAACCCCACGTCGACCAGTAAACCTCGGCCGCGACCTCTTGTATCAGCCTCCCACACAGAGTCCGAATTTCTGCGAAAGAATCCTTGCTCCGATCGGCCAAGGCGCCTCGGTCAGGACATCTCTCGGCATCGCAGGGGCCTTCTCAAGCGAGTTTCGCGAGATCGACCCGGCCGGTGAAGGGGTCCGCCGGTGGATTTCGCAATGAGGAGTGGGTGTTCAGTCGCAGCCGACGTCCACTCGAAGGAGATCGATCCATGAAGCCCACCTTGCGCTGTGCCATCATCACGCTACTCGTCGCCGACGCGGGGCTCGCCGCGGGGACGACCGAATCGCCGTCCCGAAAGGACAACTCCACCGGGATAGCTCTTTCGACACCGTCCGCCAAGCAGGTCGTGCGCACGATCGGCGGGACCGAAGATTGGCCGCTCCAAATCCGGCTCGGCGGTGGATGCGAGCGTCAGCCGATGGCTTCGCAATCTGCGGTCGTGATGTCGCTGCCCTCGGCTGGAGTACTTCTCCAGTTCGACGGCACCCCGATCACGAATGCGCCAGCTGAAGTCACCGATGCGTCAAAGCGCCTCACCTATGTTCCCGCACCAGACTCCAGCGGCCAAGGCGTCGCGTCCTTCACCTATCAGATCGAGTGCGCGGCGTCCGGGGAAGGGGCTCGACTCATTGATGTGTCGATAAATCTCACGGCGACGGCCGATCCCCCCGTGGCCATCTCGCCCGACGTTGAATTCGTGGAAGACACGCCCAAGCTGCTGCAACTCACCGGTTTCGATCCCGACATCGAGACGTCAGGCGACGCGCTCACGACCAAGATCCTGTTCCCCATCTCGCCGAACTTCGGGCAGCTCTACCAAGTTCTCGACGACGACTCGAGCTTCGGGCCGGCGATCAGCGTCCCCGAAACTGCCGTGACGAACCCGCGCGGATATGTCTGGTTTGTGCCGCAGAACAACTACTTTGGGAACGGCGCGAATTTCATCTGGCGTGTTGAGGATCAGCAGGGGCAATCCGACACCCGCTACACCACGCTGTTCGGCGAGAACGTGAACGATCCGCCGACGGTGAACTCCGGCTCGATTCTGCGGTACGACAACCCGGATCCGACCCCGCATTCCCTGCAGATCTGGGACATCGACACGCCGCCTGTGAACCTGACGCTGACGGTTCAGTCGCTGCCGACCAACGGTCTGCTCTACTTCGACTCGGTGGACGCAGAGAATTTGGTGACCGAACCGGGAACTCAATTCTCGTGGGGCTATAGCAACACGTTTTGGTACGTCCCGATCGACCCGGTGCCGGCGTTCCCGTTTGACTCGTTCACGTACACCGCTTCGGATGGCGAGTTTGAGACTGGCATCGCGACCTACACGTGGAATGTAGGTCAGATTAATGCGCCACCGCAGGTCAACCCCATCGCTCCAATTACGATCTTAGAAGATGGTGGAATATACGAGATCATGTTCACCGTCAGTGACCCCGACAGTCCCCCAGACAGCGACTACGTGAGCATTGTCGGCCTCGCTGACCACGGTGTGGTGGAGGTGCAGAACGCGCTGCAGACCGGCTGGTTCTGGGTCACGTCACCGGGCACCTCGATGTTCGACTTCGGGACTTCGTACCGCATCCGGTACACGCCGCACCCCGGCGCGAACACTCAGGGGGGGCCCCCTGATCAGATCACGGTCATCCCCAGGACGTATGAATCGGGCAACGACGGGGCACCGTACACGATCGACATCAGTATCAGCGCGGTCAACGACCCGCCTCTGATCACCGCCCCTTCAGACGCGAGCGCGAGACTGACGATCCCCGGCCTTCAGAGAATCCCGGCGGTCATTACCACCATCTCGGTTGTGGACGACGCGGGCCCGAACCTGATCAATGTCCGCCTGACGGCGACCAATGCCCAGTCGCTCACGCTGCTCAACACCGAAGGCCTTGTGAACTTCCGTCAGTTGGATGCCGTGTCGATCCATTTCGATGGAACTCCTGACGCGATCAATGCCGCCCTCGGGCAGGGAATCGAGTACATGCCAAGCTTGTGGGGGCTCGGCGAGATCACGGTGCTGGTCAATGACCGCGGGATGTCCGGAGACGAGCAGCCGCCTGTGCAGTTGACCTCCTCGGTGAGCATCACGGTGACGACAACGCCATGAGGCACATCGCGATAACGCGCCCCAGTACGCCGAGTGTGACAGCCGCCGAGAGTTTGCGGTAGAGATAGGAATGTGACGAGAACATCCACGGGTCGTGGCACACGTGATGATGGCCAAGCCGTCGCGGCCAAGGTCACTCCGAGCCGATCATGCGTTCGGCCTCAGAGAACAAGGACAACTCCTCGGGCCCCACCGTCGCTGACGAGAGCCTGAACGCCGATCGGGCGTGCCCGAGCAACTCTCTTGCCCGTTCAAACTCGCCCAAGTGTTGATACGCCATCGCCGTAACAATGACGTCCGAGAGATGCGGTTCGCGGCCGTTGGATCGTTGCAGATCGGTTGATCGGCCGAGGGTGGAGATCGCTTCGCGTAGCGCCCCGCACCGGAATTGTGCGACACCGAGGGTGTTGAGGAAGGCCGCTTCGTTCGGGGACACGCGGCACGCGGCCTGCGCCATCCGAAGGGCGAGCTGGTACTCCTCCGCGGTGCGGCCCGGGTCGCGCACGATCAGCCATGCATCACCGTTGAGGGCGTTTGGGTGATCGCCGCGCACGTGCAGAAGGCGCAGCGCGTCCTCGCGCGTTTGCTCATCGAGCGACGAGTCGGCGGCAATTGACCCAGCACTGTCGGACACGATCCGAAGACGCTCAACGGCGTTGCTCACAACCCGGCGAGCACGAGCGACGCGCTCGCGCGTTGCGCTGTGCTGTGACAGCCGTGCCTCGAATCTCACGATCCCGGCCTTCGCCGCGCGTGTGATGACGAACAGCGAGTCAGTCCGCTGATCGAAAAACACCGCTCTCGGCGACCCCAGCCCGCGGCGCTGCAGCAGATCGTCCCCGCGGCGGGCGTCAACGACATGGACGGAGCCATCGTCGAGTGCCGCAAAGAGCCGCGATCCGTCCGCGCTGAGCGCGACGGCTTCGACCGTCGTGCCACCGGTGAGTTGCTTGGTAAACAGTGGAGTGACGTCCGACATGTCAAGGATGCGGACCGAGCCATCGGCCGAACCTAAGACCAGCCGCTCACCGCTGGAATCAAAGGCGGCGGCGGTGATGGCGACGCCCGGAATGACATCGACTTTCCGGATTCGATCAGGGTGCAGCGGCTCGGGCGATTGCCCGGGTTGATTTTTCCAGAGCAACACACTCCCGTCGCGTGTGCCGGCACACACGAGCGAACCGGTGTCAGAAGCCGCCAAGCAGGCGGCTCCAACGCCGCCTCCGAACCATTCCCCAACTACCGCGCCGGTGTCCGCAGCCAGCTCGACGATGCGCCCGTCAAGCAGGCTCGCGAACAACTGTTCCGTGCCGCGCCGCCAAAGCAGGTGCTCGACCGCGCCTCCGACCGTGTCTGTCCGCTGGAGCGTTTCCCCGGTTCGCGCGCTGAGGACGAGTAGAACGCCGTCGTGGCCCGCAACCGCGACGCGATCGCCCTTCCAGTCAAACGCGGCCGCATGCAGTTCGCGGCGCGCCGGATGGACGCTCCAGAGTTCGGCGCCCGAATCGAGATCCCATCCCTTCACACCACCCCAGCCGCACGTGACCGCCATCAGGGCGTCCGGACCGACGGCCCCGGCGAGCACGGCGTCGTTGGATGGCGGGATGACGAACGACTCCTCGCATTCGCTTATCGACCAGACTTTCACGGTGGCGTCGGCAGCGCCGGTCACGAGCCCTGAATCCCGGTCGAAGAACGCGGCGGTGCGCACTTCCGCCGCGTGCCCAACGAGGCGTGAGAGAGGCAAGCCGCTCAGCGAATCCCGAATCTCGACGCCCCCGCCCGCTAGGCGCACCGCGAAGACCTCACCCGTGTCCGCGATCGCGAGCAAGGGTGAATCGGCATAAAAGGCGAGACGCTCGCCAGTCCGAGCTTCATGCACCGTGATGCCGTGAATCCACTTAGAGACGAGCCACGCTCGCGACGCGTCGGGGGAGAATTCCCCGGACGTAGCCGGGTAGCGCCAGAGTTCATCGCCGCGAGCAGCATCAAGGCATACAGCCAACTCGCCCAATTGGCCTAGGATCAGTCGCCCCGAAGGGTCCATCGTCGGACGATCAGCCCCGAGTACCGGCAGCTTGAGCGCCCGGAGTTCCGCCGCTGTCGGGCAATCGAGGAATCGAACAAAGCCGTCCTCGACCACGAGGATCGAACGTCCGTCCGGGCTAAACGGGTTCGAATGAACCTGGGTCGACATCGATTTTTTCCACAGTTGTTCTCCTTCCATGTTCCAGATGGCGAGACCGCGATCTTCGCTGACCGTCGCGAAGTACTCGCCATCGGGCGCGACCGCTAGCGTCACCGCTCCAGCTAACTGTCCGGGGGTTTCCCAAACGGTCTCTCCTGTTCTCGGATTCAGCCGGCTTACGAGCCCGCTCTCGTCCGCGGCGAGGATCGACGCGTCCGGCAGAACGGCCACGCTGCGTATCGCGCTGCCGGCGCGGCGGAACGTGCGCAGGGACCGATCCGCGATCGAACGAAGGTAGCGCCACTCCCAGCACCGGAGCGACTCCGGCGCGGAGGCGAGTGACTCCTGGGCCCGCGCCGCGTCACCAAGCTGTACCGCGCGATCGGCGGCCGCAATGGCATTGCGGTACGACTCCCAGAGTGCTCTGAGCTCGCTCAACTCGGCCGCACGCCGATGCCGCGACTCGCTCAACGCGAACCATGACGTCGCGGCCAATCCGGCCACGAGCATGAGGAAGGCTGCGAGCACCCCCGCGGCGAGTTCCTTGTGACGTAGAGCAAACTTGCGCAGTTGGTACCAGGTGCTTGCCCGCCGAGCGACAATCGGCTCATCGCGGAGGTGCCTCGAGAGATCGGCCGCGAGCTGCGCCGCGCTGGCGTATCGGCGCTCGGGCTGCTTGTCCATCGCCTTGGCCACGATGATCTCGAGATCCCCCCGGCACGCGGTGTTGACTGACCCGAGCAATGACGGCTCATCCTCTCGGATGATCCTCGCCGCTTCAGGGAGCGAGCGCCCGCGAAAGTCGTGAGGGAGTCTCCCGGCGAGCAGTTCGTAGAGCATCACGCCGAGCGAGTACACATCGGCCCGGGTATCGACCCGGCGCGAATCCCCGGACAATTGCTCCGGGCTCATGTAGGCAAGTGTGCCCACAACCTGCCCGGACGCGGTGTTCATGTTTTCTCCGTCGCCCCCTGACTCCAGGATCTTCGCGACCCCGAAGTCGACGAGCTTCGGCTGGCCGTCCTCACGTAGGATGATGTTCGACGGCTTGAGATCTCGGTGTACGACGCCGGACGAGTGCGCGTGCGCGACCGCTTCGCATACCCGAAGGAATATGGGTAGCCACTGTCGTCGGTTGGCCCGCTCATTCCACAGTTCAGGCCCGAATGGTCGGCCGCGAACGAGTTCCATCGCGATAAACGGGCACCGCAGGTGGCCGACCTCGGCAAAGCCCGCTTCGTACACGCTGGCGATCCCGGGATGGTCGATCCGTGCCAGAACGCGGGCCTCATGCTCGAATCGTCGCGCCGCCTCGGGCGAGAGCAGGTCCGTGCGGAGCACCTTGATCGCCACCGCGCGGCGCGGGTGAGACTGCTCCGCTTCATAGACCGTGCCCATGCCGCCTTGCCCGATGATGCGGTGAATCCGGTACGGTCCGATTTTGCCGGGCGGCATCGGTTCCATCGGGCGGATGAGCTTCGCGGCAGCTGCGGCCGCAGCCGGGGGTGTATCGAGTGCCGCGCCGACCCGGGCATTCTGGCCGAGGAGCCGCGTCACGAGTGCATGCAGTTCATCATCATCCCCGCACGCCTCCAGGATGAAGTCATCTCGGAACTTGCTCTCGAGTTCGCACGCCCTGTCGAAGACGGCACGTGCTCGCTCGAAACGCTCACGGTTCATGAGACTTCATCTCCTGCCATCCGGTCCAGCAGCCACGCGCGAGCAAAGCGCCAGTCCCTCTCGACAGTCGACAGCGACACCGACATCGACGCTGCAATCTCCTCGGCGGTCAGCCCGCCGAAGAATCGTAGCTCGACGATCCGTGCCGCCCGCTCGTCCAATTCCGCGAGCTCACGGAGCGTGGTGTCAAGGAACTCGATGTCGGGCTCGGCATCGACGCTCGGCGCGGCCATGTCGTCGAGCACGATGCGCGCTCGCCCGCCTCCACGCTTCAAGCTCGCGTGCGCCCGAGCGTGGTCTACCAGCACCCGCCGCATGATCTGAGCGGCAATCGCTCGGAAGTGCGCCGTGGAATGCGGCTTCACCGGTTCAGGCCCGGTGAGTCGCAAGAATGCCTCGTGGACCAACGCGGTGGGCTGCAATGTGTGATCCTGGCGTTCCGAACGGAACATTGCTTCCGCCAAGCTGCGAAGCTCGCTGTAGACGATCTGAAATAGCTCGGCGGAGGCCGACTCTCGCCCCTCTGCAACATCCTCCAGCAACCGTGTGAATTGATCCACCCCATCGATCTCCGCTTGGTCTTGTTCTCATCCTATTCAACGGTCACGGAAGCCGTATGAACATAGGTTACGCATATACTCCATGTTCGGCCGCACGCAGCGAAGCCGACGGCTCGGCACCCTGCGGCACGGATGTGTCGGACGGTTTACGCGTGACCAATTCGTTCGGGTGATCCCGGTCTTGTCGATCCATCACCGATAGGTATCGGACTTCACGATGGGGACGATCTCGCGGATGACCATTGGTGGTCGCCAGCGCACCCCCTGAGTGCGGCCGCTCGTGGTTGTAGTGCTCCGCGAACTCGCGCACCCGCACGCGCAGGTGCCGCAGACCCAGCACGAAGAACCGGTCCAGGCACTCGTTCCGCAGTGTTCTGATGAACCGCTCGACGTGCGCGTTCAGGTTCGGGGCCGCGAAGGGGCAGCATATTCGGCCGCACGCCGTCGCGTTTCAGCGCGCCCCGGAAGGTCGCGCCGAACTAGGTGTCGCGGTCGTGCCGCCGGATCGGTGGATCAAACGCAGCCCGGCTCGTCGGCGCGGCGTCACGTCAATCGGCCTCCGCGCTACGCTTCATCTCCTTAACAAACAACCGCGCCTCCTCCGCTACCCAGTCCCCGTCAGGCGTCTACGTCGGCGCGCTCAGCAGCACCCGCCTCGAACTGTTGGGCACGAGCACCGGCATGAACGCGCCACCTCGCCCGGAACCATCGCCCCGACCCCGACCCGCGGGACGCCCGGCGTTCGTTTGGTCGCGCGACCACAGCGAGTGCCCACTCGCGTTGATGCCCCGAGTGTTGTACTCACGCGGGGTGGCAAGCAGAACTCCTCAGTAAGTTCGGTGGATTCTTTGCTTTGCACGCGGCGTCGATTCTGCGATACTCACCGTGGTTCACTTTAGGGATTGCGGTTCGAGTTCGGTCAACGCCACTTCTGTCTGCAGACGTGCCCGGCATTACACCGCCGACATCGGACGTGATGTTGCGAGTGCCGACGGTCTTAGAAGCTCACGAAGCCATGTTGCCTCACCACGAAGGATGCGTTTTCTCCGAGATGCCGAACTGGGATCGCGCCGTCGAGGAATGCGATCCGGCGTCGCTGCTGGTCGTCATTGCATCTCGGCTGGGTTCACGAGGGGTGACTGCGGAAGCGGAGGACGTGCTGCAGGAATCGCTGTGCCGTGCGTGGGCAGCGAGGGACCGCGTGGAATGGCGCGGCCCGCGGGCATTCCGGGCATGGATTCTGACGATCATCGACCACTGCATCTCGGATCTGGGGCGTCGGGCGGCGGTGCGTCGTGAAAGCCCGTTGAGTTCGCGGGCGGGCGACTCGGGCGACGGGTTCGGTGGGATCGGGCTGGCGGCGGGATCTTCGACGCCGAGCCGGCGGGCGTCATACCGCGAGCAGGCCGCGCTGATCGCCGAGGCGCTCGGCGCGCTCGAACCCGAGACGCGCGACATCATCGTGCAGCGGCTGCTGATGCAGCGTGAGTTGGAGCAGATCGCCGAGACTCTCGGGGTCGGTGTCGGCGCGGTACGGCACCGGTTTCGCACGGGATGCGAGTCGTATCGGCGCGAGCTGCGGCGTGCCATGGGGCAGCGTGCCTCTCAAAGCTCGCGGCCGCCGACACAGTTCGGAGATGCGGGGTGAATCCGTGACGCGGCACATCCCTCTCGCCGCGATCCCGTCGCGACCCTCGGACGATCACGCGCTCGACGATGCATTCGACCGCATGGTGGCCGCGTGCGAGAACGGCGAGGACCCAGAGGAGCACGTACCCCACAGCGCCGCTCCAGACATGCGCGAGCACCTGCTCTGCCTCGCCCGCGAGGTCGCGCGGTGCCCGGGGTTCGCGGAGAATGCGCCCGTATTCGATGATTTCGAGATCATCAGGTTGCTGGGCCGCGGCGGGATGGGCGTGGTGTACCTTGCGCGCCAACGCAGCTTGGGCGGTCGGTGGGTAGCGCTCAAGGTCCTGCCGTTGTCGTTCGTGCGCGCGTCCCGGGAATCGGCGCGCTTCCGGCGAGAGGCCGCCGCGATCGCGGCCGTGCGGCATCCGAACATCGTGGGCGTCTACGCGGTGGCTGAATCGAGCGACGGCGTCATGGCGTACGCGATGGACTTCGTCGATGGGCTCAGCCTGCAGGGTCTGATCGACTCGGCGCGCCGGCGTGACGAATCGTCGCCGGCGATCGCGAGGGTACGAGACGAGTTGCCGGGGACGACCCCCGCGGAACATTCGTATGAGTGCTTCATCGCGCGCATTGGTGTTCGGATTGCGGATGCGTTGATGGCGGTGCACAGCGCCGGGCTGGTTCACCGCGACATCAAGCCCTCGAACATCCTTCTCCGGGCCGATGGCACGCCGCTGCTCGCCGACTTCGGCTTGGTGCGCGACGAGTCGGCCGGGATGATGACGGCCGATGGCGCGTTCGCGGGCACCGCGGCGTACGCCGCCCCCGAGCAGCTCCGCGGCGATGCATCGGCGATGGGGCCGCGGGCGGATATCTACGCGCTGGGGGCCACGCTCTACCACGCGCTGGCGATGAAGCCAGCGCTCGGAGCCGGCACGCCGGTGGCGCTGCACGCCGCGCTCATGGACCGGGGCGCACCGCCCCTCCGATCGGTTGCACCGCACGTGCCGATCGATCTCGCCGCGATTGTCATGAAGGCGATGGATCCCGAACCCGCGCGGCGATACCAGCACGCCATGGACCTGCGCGATGACCTGACCCGGTTCCTTGAGGAACGCCCGACGGTGGCGCGCCCGGCCGGAGTCACACAGCGCCTCGGCAAGTTCGTGCGCCGGAACCGGCGGCAGGTCGCCTGGGCGGCGAGCGCCGCCGCGGTCGTTGGGGCGATCGCGATCGGGAGTGCCGCCAAGCTGCTGTGGCTGCCGGCGATGGCCGGCGACTCCATCGAGCACGCTCGCGCGGGGCTGCTGCACCCCGATCGAGCGGCGCAGATGTTCAATCATGTCTTCTGGGGCGCCGACACCGCGGTGCCGTCGGTCGGATCGTGGGGCGGGCTGGAGGATGCCCGCGCGGCGTACGCGCAGGCGCTCCGGCTGGATTCCGCACGAGCCGATGCGCGCTTGGAGGCCGAGGTCGTGCGTCGCACCATGGCGATCGGGCAGCCGGATCGTGCAACCCCGCCGAACGATGCGCTGGGGCGGTACCTCGACGCCGTACGTTCGAGCGCCTCCGGCGGTGCGTCGCCCGACACCTGGGCCCGCGCGCCGCACATGATCGAGTTCGATACCTCCGCCCTTACCGATGCGGACCTGCGCGCGGTCGGTCTGGCGGCGTACCTACTCAACGACTTTCGGACCGCGATCGACGCGTGGACCGCGCTCGAAGCGAGAACGGATACGGGCGGCTTCGTGGCGGGCGCGCTTGGCCTGGTCCTGCTGATCGCGGGCGAGCCGGAGCGGGCGTATCCGCGCCTTCACCGCGCGATGCTCGAATTCCCGGAGGTTGGATTCCCCGCGCAGTACACCGCGGAGGCGGCGTTGCGGTGCGGCGATGTCGCGCTGGCTCGTCGCCTGCTCGAGACCGCGCGCGGTCTCCGCGGGTCCAACGAGATCGCGAACTTCCGGATCGAGCTGCTCGCGGACCTCATCGACGGCAAGCCCGAGGCGCTGGACCGGTACGACACGGAGTGCCGAATCCCCGCCGGCAATCGGTGGTCGGTGGTGCTGGCCCACCAGATCGGCGAGCACCTTGTGCGGGTCGGACGCCGCGATGAAGCCATCCGATTCCTGTGCGATGCGTGCAACGGCGACCCGGCGGCGGCGAACATGCGCCTCTGCATGCCGGAATTCGAGCGCTGGTGGTCGGAGCAGGGTGAGCAGGCCCGGCTCGCCTTCTGCCGCGCGCAGCTGGAGCAGCGTGGCGACGATAAAGCGAATCGCTCCGAACGGAGCGTCATGGAGTTTCTGTACTCGATACCCGAGAAGTGGCCCATCGAAGCGCCCGCGCCGATCGGCGCGGCGCGGGCGGAACTGCTCGCGATCGGGGCCCGCTGCCGCGCGCCGATTTGCGTGTACGACGAGAAGGCGGCGCCGATCATCGGCGGGCTGTCCGAGGCCGAGCGCGACTCCTACGCCCGGTGGATCCTGACGGGCAGGGGTGAGCCGCCGGTTCACCCCGGCAATACCGCCCGCGCCAACTGATCAAAGCAAGTATTCAGAATTCGCAGCGCTGGACCGGACCCCGTGCGTTTCTCAAGAGGAACGACACCGGGTTCTGGCGTCACTCCGCTCATCGTCGGGCGGGTGAGGGCCATGGATTTCCCCACGGAACCCGAATGAAATCAGGTCCTCAACAAGGAGAGAACCATGCTCGGCAAGATGATCTTCGCGGCGGCGTCGATACTGGGCGGCGTGATGGGCGCGCCGGCGCTCGCCGGGGCACCGGGGTGCCCGGAGGCGGGGCAGGTCGTCGGCTTTAGCAAGATATCGGAGGTGTCCGGGGGCTTCACGGGCAATCTCGATCCGAATGATCGGTTCGGCTTCAGCCCTGCCAACATCGGCGACCTCGACGGGGACGGTGTGACCGACTTCGCCGTCGGCGCATACGGAGATGACGACGGTGGCATCGAGCGCGGGGCGGTTTACATCCTCTTCATGAACGCCGATGGCACGGTGCGGGGGCACCAGAAGATCTCCTCTACCGTCGGCGGCTTCACCGGCCCCCTCGACAACGACGATTCGTTCGGCATTAGCCTGGCCTCGCTAGGCGACTTGGACGGCGACGGCGTCTCCGACCTCGCCGTTGGGTCATCCGGCGATGACGACGGGGGTAATGGCCGTGGGGCCGTGTACATCCTCTTCATGAACACCAATGGCACGGTGCGGGCGCAGCAGAAGATCTCCTCCACCGCCGGCGGCTTCG
>CAYMNQ010000009.1:0-41099 GCA_964391865.1 uncultured Phycisphaeraceae bacterium | reverse complement strand
GGCACGGTGCGGGCGCAGCAGAAGATCTCCTCCACCGCCGGCGGCTTCGTCGGACCTCTCGACAACGATGATTTCTTCGGCTCCAGAGCCGCCAACATCGGTGACCTGGACGGCGACGGCGTGACCGATCTCGCCGTCGGGGCCACACAGGATGACGACGGGGGCACGGACCGTGGGGCGATCTACATTCTCTTCATGAATACCAATGGGACGGTGCGAGCGCAGCAGAAGATCTCCTCCATCGCCGGCGGCTTTACCGGTCCGCTCGACAACAGCGATCGGTTGGGCACTGGCGTCGCCTCGCTGGGCGACATGGACGATGACGGCGTGGCCGATCTCGCCGTCGGGGCCTCGCAGGATGATGACGGGGGCATCGACCGCGGGGCGGTGTACATCCTCTTCATGAATACCAACGGCACTGTGAAAGCAGAGCGGAAGCTCTCCGCCGCCAGCGGCTTCACCGGTCCGCTCGACAACGGCGATCTATTCGGCAGCGACGTGCGCGCGCTCGGCGATCTGGATGGTGACGGCTTCGCCGACCTCGCCGTCAGTGCTGTTCTTGATGACGATGGCGGCACCGATATAGGCGCTATTTGGATGCTCGAACTCGACGGCTGCGATACGCCGCCGATGATCGTGCAGGACGTTTCGCCAGCGTGCGTCCTTCTGCCCGCCGCGGGCGGCAGCACCGGCTTCTCCATCACTGCGACGGGCGACGGCACGCTGACGTACCAATGGCGGAAAGACGGCGCGGCGCTCGTCAACGGCGGGTCGATTTCCGGCGCGACCTCGCCCGCGCTCACCATCAATGCCACCGCGATGAGCGCGGGGGTGTATGACTGCGTGGTGACCAACGCATTCGGCAGCGCGACCTCGGCCGGCGCGATCCTCGGTGTGCGGGCATCGTGCGCCGGCGATGCGGACAGCAGCGGCGCGGTTGGGCTTTCAGACATCGCGATCGTCGTTCAGAACTGGACGACAGTCTGCGAGTAACGCCGCGGTGCGGGGATGACGCGGACGGATCAGTGTGAATCAAACCCGCCGCGGGCGCGTCAACGGCGCGCCCCGGCGATTCAAATGGGTCGGGGCGGGTGTCGGCGGGGATCGGTGCCGCGGCATGCGGCACGATCGCACGCGAACTGGCGTTCGCGTGCGATCACCGACACAGATCCCGGCCGTGTGGCGGCGAAGCGCGCAATCCGCCTCGGCCAACCGTATACGCTGCGGATGTGGTTCTCCGCCCTGAGGTACTGCACTTGCGCCCGCAGTTGGCCGTGCGTGGAGAGGGCGAGCACGCGCATGAGCAGTTGCAACCCCTGTACCCGCGCTATGGCGACCGCCGGCAGCGCGAGCAGTCGCTGACATTGGCCCTTCAATCCTCCTTGGCAAGCCTCCATCACGCCAAGAATCAGTCGACTCGAGTCACCGGCGGAGCGACGCTGACTACGGCTCAGAAGTCACGGTGACTGCGCTCCCCGCGCGCAGTGACTTTGGATCATCGATCACCGCGTCGACGCCGTCGAGCGGGGAGAGCACCTGCGTCACGCCGTTGATCGCCTGACCCGCGGTGATCCGGTGCTCCACCGCCTTGCCTTCCTTGACGGAGAATACGCGCTGCACGCCAGCGAATCGAACGACGGCGGAGTCGGGCACAAATCGTGCATCTTGGTCGATCCCCGTGACGATGACCGCGCGACCGAAACTGCCGGGCTTGAGTCGGGCACCCTCGTTCTCCGCCTCGATCTCGACCGCGAATGAGCGGCTGGGGACGTCCACCGCAGGGGCCACCCGCGCGACGACTGCTTCGAAGCGATCAGCGAAGCCCTCGACCACCAGCCAGGCTCGAGCCCCCGCCCTCACCTGAGACGCGAAACGCTCCGGCACCTGCCCTCTGAACTTGACGCGGTCGCTCGCCACGAGCCGGTAGAGCGGACGGCCCTCGGTCACCACCTCGCCGACGGAGGCGAGCCGCGCCGCGACCCGATAGGTCAATTGACGCTCGTTCGGCGCGATGATGCGCGTGTCGGCAAGTCGCTCCTGCGCGATCCGCAGCTGTGATGCGCGCACGCGCGCATCGGCGAGAAGCGAGCGGGCGTTCAGGCGCTCAACGGCCGCGCTCGTCGAAGCCACCTCGTATTGCGTCCGGATGTCCGCGAAGTCCTGCTCGGAAATGAGCGGCGGGTCGCGATCGTAGAGGCGGCGCGCCCGCTCGAGCCGGGCCTGCGCATTTGATTCCTGCGCGATCGCCCGTTCGACCACCGGGAGTGAGTCGACTTCGAAGATCTCAGAGGGCAGCGCATCGAGCCCGACTTTGGCGAGCGCCGCCTTCAACGCCGCCTCCTGCTCGCTCACCGACAGCTCGAAATCGGTGGGTGAGATCCGGGCCAACAGCCCGCCGTGCGGCACAGTGTCTCCCAAGTCCGCGTGGATCGCGCTGAGCCGACCGGATACCTCGGCCGACACTTCGATTTCTTCTTCGCCGTAGAGCGTGCCGGTGACCTCGACCATCAGCTCGATCGGGCGGCGCTCGACGGGGACGACGCGAACCTCTCTCGGCGGGGCATCGGAGCGCGCTGCAACCGGCGCTCCCGACTGCCCGCAGCCGCTCAAGGTGACCAGTGAGAGCGCCGCGACGGCGAACGCGATCTGAATCGGCGGCGGGACGCGCTGGGTCATTGATGCATGGCTTCCTCGTGCGGCACTGGTCTCAGGGACTCGCGATGATATCCCGCTCGCCCCGGTACGTGCGTCGCACTACCATGCCGGCGTGACCAGGGAGCATCAATTGCTGAGCGGCGCGACAGGGCAGGGGGCGAATGCCCGATCGGTCGTAGGAGCGGCACAATGAGGTGCCGGCGCGTGCATCGCGGCGTCGCGGCCGCGTGTCTCTGCGCTCTCGCCGGATGCGCCACGGATCAGCGTGCAGACGTCGACGCGTACCGATCGATCAGCGACCCGCCCGGCGTGCGGACGGCCTTCGATCCCGGCGCGCCGCTGTCGCTGCTCGACGCTCTTCGCTACACCGCGGAGCACAACGAGCTGCTCGCCGCCCAGGGCGAGTCGTACGTCCAGGCTCTGGCGGATCGGCAGCGTGCCGCCGCAGCGCTGCTGCCGACATTCGACCTGTTCACCGACGTCACGCTGCGCGAGAACACGGGCTCGGACGGTGTCGTCCAGACCGACCTCGGCGTCACGGGGCAGTACCGCGTGCTCACCGGGCAAAGCGACCTGCGGGCGGTCGACGCCGCGGACGCCGTCGCACGCGCGCGCCGCTGGCTGATCCTCGATCTGCGTGAAACGCTGCTGCTCCAGACATCGCGGGCATACTACGAAACGCTGCGCGCCGAGCGGCTGACCGCCGTGCTCGAATCATCCGTGCAGGCGCAATTGGCGCGCTTTGAAGATGCGCGAGCCCGCAACGAGGTGGGCCTGACGCGCCCTCTTGATGTTGCTCAGATCGAGGCCCAAGTCTCTCGGACGCGAACCCAACTGATCAGCGCCCGAAGCCAGGCTCGGGAGGCCCGCGCGGTTCTCGCGCTGCTGACCAACGTGGAACTGGGGGATTCCGAGCTTATCGACGGGTTCAACCCACCGCTGGAGACCCCCGATTTCGCGGGGCTGGTGACGACCGCGAGGGAGTTCCGGCAGGATCTGCGCGCGGCGCGCGAGGAGGCCAACGCGGCACGGCTTCTGGTCGACGCCGCGATCGGGCAGTACGCGCCATCGATCAGCCTGAATCTCGACTATTTTCTCGCGCGAGCACCCGACGACTCCGGCGCGATAATCGCATCGCTGATCCAGCTCCGCGCTCCGATCTTCTCCGCCGGGCGCATCGAGGCCGATGTGCGCGCCGCGTGGTCGGTCTTCCGGCAGCGCGTGCTGGAATTCCGGCTGTTGGAGCGCGAAGCACGCCGAGACGTTGAGATCGCAGCCCACCAACTGAGCGCCTCGCGCGCGCGGGCCGCCGAATTGTCCAATCAGGTCACTGTTGCACGGCAAACGCTGCTCCTCGCTGAGGCTTCGTACCAAGCAGGGCTTGGGACGAACCTCGAGCGGGTCAGGGCACAAGACGAGTTGCTGCTCGCGGAGCTGGAAGCGACAAGCGAGGAGTTTGTCACGAAGGCCGCCACGCTGGCGCTGCGCCGCGCGTGCGGGCTGCTGATGCAGGATCAGTTCGGGGTGCCGTGGCCCGAACCGTCCGAGCCGCGGGCCGAGATCCCGGATTCGCCGTTCCTCGACCGTCGCGGACCGGTTGGTCCGCCGGCGTCAGCGGAGCGTGAGTCTTGAGAACTCTTGCCGAGACTTGCATCCGTCGGCCGGTCTTCGCGGTGATGCTGATCACCGCGATGGTCGTGGTCGGCACGGTCGCGTTCATGAAACTGCCGGTCGACCGGCTGCCCTCGGTCGATCTGCCGACGATCAACGTGCGCACCTCGCTCCCCGGCGCATCGCCCGAAGAAGTGGAGTCGCAGGTCTCTCAGATCATCGAAGAGGCGGTCAACACGGTCGAGGGCATCGAGGAGCTTCGTTCGATCTCCGGGCAGGGCTCGTCGATTGTGCTCGCCACGTTCAGCCTGTCGCGTGATATCGAAGCGGCGGCACAGGACGTGCGCGACCGTGTCGCAGCCGCCGTGCGCCGGCTGCCCGACGACGCCGAGCCGCCGGTGGTCTCGAAGTTCGACAATGACTCATCGCCCGTGCTCACCATCGCGCTGAGCGGCGAGCTCTCGATCCGCGAACTCACAGAGCTGGCGGACAAGGTCATCCGACCGCGCGTCGAGCGATCGGCGGGGGTTGGGCAGGTCAGCATCGTGGGTGGGCTGGAGCGAACCATCAACGTGGATGTGAGCGCCGACCGGCTCGCGTCGCTCGGAATCCCGATCACGGCGGTGCGCGACGCGATCATCCGGCAGAACGCCGACATCCCGGGCGGCAACATCACCGGGGACGAGCAGGAGCGCGTGCTCCGCACCATGGGGCGGCTGCGGACACCAGAGCAGTTTGACGAGATCGTGGTATCGGTGTCGAACGGCGTTCCAATCCGAGTGCGCGATATCGGCACCGCGACCGACGGTACGCGCGAGCAGCGCTCATCGGCCCGGCTGAACGGCGTGCCAGCAGTCTCACTCGAAATCCGCCGGCAGTCGGGCGCGAACAGCATCGCGGTCATCGAGGGTGTTCGTGCCGAGCTGGACGGCCTGCGCGAACTGCTCCCCGCGGGGGTGACCCTCGAAGTCATCCGTGACCAGTCGAGCTACATCTACGCCGCCCTGCACGAGATCGAGATCCACCTCGTCATCGGTTCGATTCTTGCCACGCTCGTGGTGCTGATCTTCATGCGGTCATGGCGCTCGACACTCATCGCGGGCGTGGCGATCCCGGCCTCGGTCGTCTCGACGTTCGCCGTCATGTGGGCGTTCGGCTTCACGCTCAACAGCGTCACCATGCTCGCGCTGGTGCTGATGGTGGGCATCGTGATCGACGACGCGATCGTGGTGCTCGAGAACATCTTCACGCTCGTCGAGGAGAAGGGGCTTTCGCCGAGGGAAGCGGCGTCGCGCGGGGCGGCGGAGATCGCGCTCGCCGTGCTCGCAACCACGCTCTCCCTGGTTGTGATCTTCGTGCCCGTGTCGTTCATGTCATCGATTTCAGGGCGTCTGCTCTACCAGTTCGGCGTGACGGCGGCGGCGGCGGTGATGGTCAGCCTGCTGGTCTCCTTCACGCTGACGCCGATGATGGCGTCGCGACTGCTGCGCCCCGAGCGGCCAGCGAGCGGCACGCCCGCGCCGAAGTCCCGCGCGGGGTTCTACGCTCTCCTCGATCGGCTCTACCACCGCGCGCTCACGTGGTGCGTGCGGCATCCGCTCATCACGCTCGCCGGAGCCGCGATCGTCGTCGCGTCGTCCGTCCCGCTGTACGGGCTGCTCCGCCAGGACTATCTCCCGAGCGACATCGATGAAGCGGAGTTCAACGTCAACATCTCCGGTCCCGAGGGCGTCAGCTTCCCCGCCTTTGACGATGCTGTGCGCGAGGTCGAAGACCGTATCCGCGCGCGTCCCGCGGTGCGCACCGTGCTGTCGTCCGTCGGCGGCTCATTCCTCGGGCAGGTGAACCGCGCCGAGATCTACGTCCGGATCGCCCCGCATTCCGAGCGTGTCTTCTCGCTGTCGAAGCTGTGGCGCGCGACGCTCGCGGGCAATCCGCTCGGCGCGTTCCGTGGCAACTACTCGCAGTCCGACGTGATGCAGGAACTCCGCCGAGATCTGCGCTCGCTCACCGACCTTCGCATCTCGGTCCGTCCGTTCCCTGCGTTCAATATCGGGGGCGGCAACTTCGATATCGACATCGCGATCCGCGGCCCCGAACTCGAGAAGATCGCGGAATACACCGAAACCCTGCGCCTCCGCTCGCGCGAACTGGGCGGGTTGCCCGACGCGGACACCACGCTCAAGCTCAACACCCCGGAACTGCGCGTGCAGATCGACCGCGAACGGGCGGCGGACCTTGGCGTCTCGCCGCGCGACATCGGCGCGGCGCTCCGCATCCTTGTGGGCGGCGAAGACGAGGTCACACGC
This sequence comes from uncultured Phycisphaeraceae bacterium, assembly GCA_964391865.1. Lineage (GTDB taxonomy): Bacteria > Planctomycetota > Phycisphaerae > Phycisphaerales > UBA1924 > DASZQL01. The sequence continues at coordinate 34,524 of CAYMNQ010000009.1, read as the reverse complement.
TTCCGCGATGAGTCCACGAACGAGGATTACGACGTACAACTCCGGCTCTCACCGGAAGACCGCGCGGATCCCACGAAGGTTCCACGCCTGCTGATCCCCGCCCGCGGGCCCCAGGGCGAGAACACCGCCGAACTCCGGAGTTTCGCGAGCATCGAAGCGACGTTCACCGCGGCGCGCATCGATCGACTGGACCGCGTGCGCGCCGCGAATCTCCGCGGCTCGGTCGGGCCGGGTTTCGCGCTCGCGGACCGTCTCGCCGCACTCCGCATCGAGATCGATGCGCTCGGCATGCCGCAGGAGTACAGCGTGCGCATCCTCGGCCGCGGACGCGAACTCGAGCGCACGTTCGGCGAGTTCCTTTTCGCGTTCGTGCTGTCCATCGTCTTCATGTACATGATTCTCGCATCGAACTACGAGAGTTACGTACACCCGCTCACGATCCTGCTCTCCTTGCCGCTCTCGGTGCCCTTCGCGTTCGTGTCTCTGTGGGCGTTCGGCGAGTCGCTCAACCTGTATTCCGCGCTGGGAATTCTCGTGCTCTTCGGCGTGGTGAAGAAGAATTCGATCCTGCAGATCGATCACATCAACCAGCTCCATGCGCGCGGCATGCCTCTTGATGAAGCCGTCGTGCAGGGCAGCCGGGATCGGCTACGGCCGATCCTCATGACCACGCTCGCGCTGGTCGGCGGCATGCTTCCGCTCGCGATCGGCACCGGCCCCGGCGCCGAAGAACGCCGCGCGATCGCGGTCGTCGTCATCGGCGGGCAGACGCTCTCGCTGATTCTCACGCTGTTGGTTACTCCGGTCGCACACCTATCACTACACCGCTTCCGCAGGAGGCTCTTCTGTTAGGGTCTCCGGTTTTTCATTGATGAACCTTGTTGACGGAGCCTGATCGGCAACAAGCTGTGGCCATCCATCACTCAGCACACCCTCAGGCGGATCTTCGCGGCGTTGCTCGTCGTGATGGCGGGGTACATCCTGGTCCGGCAAGCGCCTCGCGAGTTGCCGGGCGGATTCAGCGCTCGCCCCGACGCTGCCTCACTGGTCGCCGTGACAATCGAAACCCGCAGCGGGCAACACGACTTCAAACGAGCACCAGAGCAGAAGCCCGACAGGATGTCTCGGGACTGAGCCGGTGCGCGATCTCAAGAGCAACTGAGGAGGAGCTGACCATGATGCACGCTAACCGAATCGCTACGGCTCACGAGCCGTGATCACTTCGGGAACAACAGGGTGAAAGCGAACCGTAGCCCCCACTCCGGCCCGCCGTCCGGACTCTCGGCGTAGTACCTCCCGCCGATCGAGAACTGTACAGGCTGGTCGCCGATCTTCAAGAGTTGTGCGCCGATCAGATTGATCGGCACCGTCCACTGTTCATTCGTCCAGTCGTACGTGCTCTCACTGTTGAGAGTCAGCGTCGTCTGCGTCGGGAACGTGTAGCTGACGAACGGCTGGAGGAACGTGGCGTTGACACTCTGACGGTCCTCTTCACCCGCGAATGACCAGAGGTGATTCCCGAGCAAGCCGTAGGTCCAGCCGCTGTCCTGCTTAAGGATCACGGCGGTCGGTCCGACTCCGAACTTCCTGCTGCCCAGGTCGTTGGACGTGGCCGACGGCCAGAGAAAGACCGGTCCCACGCCCCAGGTCACGTCACCCTCCTTGGGTGAGAAGAAGAAACTCTGCACGGTGTCGCCCAGTCCGAAACGGTCGTCGATCCCATCGGCGGGGGACTCCCGCGCGACCACAGGCACGATTGTTCGTGTGATCAGGTTCCACTCGTCGCTGATTGAAAACGGTATGACGGGCTGGATGTTCAGTAGATATTGGCCCGCGTCTTTCGGGCCGAAGCCCGCGTCGTAGTTGAACTGAAACGGAACGCTGATGAGGTCGGCGACGGGGTTCGAGAGTTTCTTGGCCAGATCCTCGCTGTTGTCCCCGGCGGGTGCCGGCTTGTCAGCGGTATTTGCGTTTGTCTCGGTCGGCTGAAACGAAATCGCGGCGTCTCGAATCGACAGCCGGACGTCCGTGCTGATGGGAACAACGGCCGGATCGAACGTGAGCCTCGCACCATCGGGGGGTGGAGCGGCATCCGAGCGTGACGGGCTGGTGCGTGATGGGGGCGAGGCGGAGGGGAGGGGAGCAGACTGCGCGCCAGTCAGCGGAGCCGTGAAGCACAGCCCGGTCGCAAGCAGCACGTGACCGGCGGCCAGCAGAAGGCGGTGAGTTCTCATGGTTGTGTCCGTGTGTGGGGGACGTGTGCGCCGTCTGGCCTTGTTGATGAACTCTACCTCGTATCGGAGAAGATCGCCTTCCAATCTTCTTTCAGACTCACTACAGTCCATCCCTTCGCGGCGGCTTCGTCGAGGCCCTTGTCGAGTCGGCCGATGTGCGATGTGCGGTCATAGGCGTACTCGCGGACCTCATCGGTGTGACGCACATACAAGCAGAAACGCGGCCCCGCGCCAGCCGCGGTCCACTGCAGCATTTGCAGGTCGCCATCGGAGTTGCCGAAGGCCATCACCGGGCGCCGGCCGATGTGGCGCTGGATGCCGACGGGCTTGCCGTCTCTGTCGTCGTTGTGCTGAATCTCGGGCGTCTTGACGAGGACTGGCGTGCCGCCGCGCATCTCGAACTTCAGCCCGCCGGAAGTACCAACGACCTGCTCGGGCGGGATGCCGTAGACCTTCTCCGTCCACGGGCGCATGAACTCGATGCCGCCGCCGGAGACGATGAAGGTCTTGTAACCGTTTGTGCGCAGGTACGCGAGCAATTCGAGCATCGGCTGATAGACCATCTCGGTGAATCGCTTGCCGGTGGTGGGATGCGTGGCGGTGGCGAGCCAGTCTGTGACGGCCTCCTCGAACTCCTCGGTCGTCAGCCCCGCGTGAGTAGCCATGACCAGTTCGAGCAAGCCGTGTTCTCCTCCAGCCATCACGCCTTTGATGTCGCCCCTGAGCGCCGCGGCGAACGGCTCTTTGTGCTTCCAATCCGGGTGCTGCGGGGCGAGTTGCTTGATCCGGTCGATCACGAAGAGCGCCTGGAAATAGACCGGCTGCTCGCACCACAGCGTGCCGTCGTTGTCGAAGACGGCGATGCGTTCGGGAACCGGGACAAAGTCGGGCGAGCCTTCTCTCGTGGTCTTCTCGACGAAGCTCACGATGGCCTGCTTCGGGGCGGTGCCGTTCCAGGACGGGAGCGGGTCCGTAGCGCGGGCAACTGTGACCTTCTTCGAAGTGTCGACGCTTCTGTCGGCACACCCCCTGTCCCGCGTACATCCGGCGATGGCCAAGACAACCGTCATCAGGCCCACAACAGCGGCGGGCACGGTCAGGCCTGCGTGCGTGAATTTCATGGAGGTTTCCTCGGGGTGAGTCGTGCCGTGTCATCCAGCCACCGTTCTCGGACCAAGTCGGTGAGCGCAAGAGTACCCGCTTGTCTTGCATGCGCCAGGGTTGTTCGGTGGACATTCTTTGATAGGGGCCGCACCCACACTCACTTTGTGCGGCCCGTGCTGTCAATCCACCCGGCGACGGACCAGCGGCGTCGTCCGTGAACTCCTGGATCGGCCTCCCTACAATCACCCGCGATGTATGAGGATGTCGCCGAGCTCATCGAACGGTGCCGGGGGGGTGATCAAGCCGCGTGGGGGCGGCTGATCGATTCCTTCGCGGGGTATGTCTTCGCGATCGCGCGCCGGCACAGGCTGCACGAGGACCAATGCGAGGACGTCGCACAGACCGTGTTCTCGACGCTCGCGCGCCGGGTGCACCAGATCGAGCAGGCGACGGCGCTGCAGGGGTGGCTGGCGACAACCACAAAGCGCGAGTGCTGGCGCGTGCTGAAGAGTACTCGCCGGGCCGGTCAGGTGGCGCAGTCGTCCGTGGAAGAACCGTCCGTCGAGTCCGCCGCGGATGAAACTCTGGTAAGGCTGGAGGCGGCGCAGTCGGTCCGTCTGGCGCTCGAACAGATCGGGCACAAGTGCCGCGTGCTGATCGAGGAACTGTTCCTGCGTGCGAGTACGCCCGACTACGCCGCGATCGCGGCGCGGCTGTCGATCCCGATCGGGAGTATCGGACCCACGCGGAATCGGTGCCTGGCAAAGCTCGCGGAGTTGCTCCGGCAGGGTGGTGTCAGGGGTGACGAAGCGATTCCGTCATAATTTTTGCTTGTGATGTATCAGCCTCTTGAAAAGCGCCTCCACAATAGGTGAACGCCATGCCCACGCCCTCCTCAAACCTGGACGAACTGCTCGACCTGCTGCTGACACGGGACGCCCCGAGCGCCAGCGCCGAGTTGGAACGCCGAGTCGCCGCCGATCCGGCGACTGGCCCTCTGCTGGAGAGCCTGCGCCGCATGCTCGACTCGCTCCGGGTCCTCAACAACGAATCAGCCGCGTTTGAAGTGTCCGCCCAGCAGCGCGCAAAGCTGATCGGCTTGTTGGCACCCGCCCGCCCGAACCTGGCGCGACGGCTGGCGGACGGCGTGCGTGAGCTGGTCGCGGGCATCACCTTTGACAGTCTTCGGCAGCCGGCACTCGTGGGGGTTCGCGGCTCGGGCAGCGCGCGTGTGATCCGGCTCGAATGCGACGACGCAACGATCGACCTGCGGATCAGCGACGGGCCGACGGAGCGGAGCGTTCAGGTGTCGGGGCAGATCGAATCCGGCACACGTTTCGGCACGATCGTGGGAGTGCCGCACTCGGGCGCGACTGAGCAGTCCGCGGCGGTTGATGATGAGGGGTTCTTCGATCTTCAGTTCGAGCGCGGGGTGTACGACCTGCACTTCGAGTCGGCCGAGAGCACGGTGGTGATCGACTCGATCGAGATCGACACGGCGGCGGCGCGGTGATCCGTCATGACCCTCTTCGACGCCAACACGGAGTTGTTGATCGGGCGCGCGAACGCGGGCGATGAATCCGCCGCGCTCGAAGCGGCTGATGTGCTGAGGAATCTCTCGTCCTCGAACCCGGCGGCGGTGACGGCACGGTCGCGTGCGATCGCCGAGAGACTCCCACGCACTTCGTCGGCGCGCTCGCGGTTGCTCGCGTGCTCGGCCCACGCGCAGTGCTACGCGAACGACTTCGCCGGCGCGGTCGAAACACTGGCGGAAGCCGTCGCAGGCGCGGCGCCGCGGGCCGACCCGCGCGAGCGCGGCGTGCTTTACCTGACGCAGGTGCAGCCTCTGGCACGCCTCGGACGGCTGGGCGAGGCGGAGCGGGCAGCGCGCGCCGCGTTCGAGGCGTTCGAGGCCGCGCAAGATGAATTCCAGTCGGCCCGGGCGGCAGTGAACATCGGCACGGTGGTGCGCATGCAAGGCCGCTGCTCCGAAGCGCTGGAGTGGTTCGACCGGGCGGGACCCGGTCTGAGCGCGGACCCGGCGGCGAGCGCGATGCTCGAGAGCAACCGCGCGGAGGCACTGCTGGACCTCGATCGCTTCGAGGCCGCGGGGGCGTCATTCGCAGCGGCTCTCACCGCGTTTTCGGCGCTCGGACACCAGCACGCGTGCGCGATCGTGGAGGGAAATCTGGCGGACCTCGACAGCCGCGCGGGCCGAATCGACGCGGCGATCATCCGCTTTGAGAGCGCGCAGTCGCGGTACGAGTCCATCGGTGCGAAAGGCGACGTGGCCCGCTTGCTGGCGGAGCAGGGCGAGGCCCTCACCGCCGTCGGCGCGCACCGCAAGGCGCGGCGTGTGTACGAGCGGGCGGCGCCCGTGCTGGAGTCTGCCGGGCTGGCGCGGGAAGCCGTCCGCGCCCGGATCGGGTACGCGGCGGCGCTGGCGCGCAGCGGCGAGCCGGCCCGCGCGATCGAGGAACTCGACGCCGCGGCGCGCGGGGCCGACACCTGCGGCGCGCGCGGGCTGCTGGCGCACGCGCGCCTCGCGCTGGCGGAGACGCTGTTGTCCATTGGGCGAGTCGAGGAAGCGCGCCGAGCGGCGGAAGAAGCACGCGAGTTGAGCGGCGATTCGCCGATCCGCGCGTCGCTCGCGTCGGTGACCCTGGCGATGATCGAACTGGCGATGGCGGACGCAGGGCGCGCGCGGGCAGCGCTCGCAGCCGCCGCGGAACAATCGGCGCTGCTCGCGCCGCTGCGTTCGCGGATCGAGCATGTCCGCGGGCTTCTGCTCGAGCGGGTTGGCGACCACACCGGCGCGGCGGCGGCGCTGGCTACGGCGATCGAACTGGCGGAGCGGTTCCGCGGCGCGATACGGGCCGAGCAACTCCGCATGTCGTTCGGCGAGTCGTCGCGCGAGTTGTACCTCGACACCTGCCGCGTGGTGATGGCCGGCGGCGCGACGCCGCCCGAGCCCGCGGTGCATGATTGCCTGGAGCGGATGCGGGCGCGCACGCTGCTGGAAACGTGCGCCGGTGCGAGCGGGCCGCGGGCGCGGACGGGCGGCGAAAGCAAGTCGGCGGACGATGCGCGGCTGGCGGAATTGAACTCTCTCTACAGCCGGATCGGGCTCGGCAAATCCAGCGATCGCGACGAGGAACGCTGGCGTTCACGCCTCTCCGAGCTCGAAACGGAACTCGATCGCCACGACGACCGCGAGAGCGCCGAAGGCACCGGGCCGATCGTTGGTGCACGGCCGATGTCCATCGAGCAGGTACACCGCGCGTTGCCCGAGCAGGTTGCACTGGTGCAGTACTTCAACGACGGGATGAGCATCTCCGCCCTGATCGTCACGCGTGAGAGCCAGTCGCTCCGGCGCGGGCTTGCGAGCGTCGCGGAGCTGACCGCGCTGCGAAGGAAGCTCGATTTTCTCGTGGACCGCATGCTCGAGCTCGGCTTCGATCGCGGTGGGACCATCGAGGCGCTGCTGTCGAAACTCAGTTCCGCCCTGGTCGCCCCGATCGAGCGCGAGCTTGGTGACGCGTCGCGGGTCGTGTTCGTGCCGAGCCTTGAGCTGCACACCCTGCCGATCGCCGCCGCCGCTTCGATCAACAGCGCGCGCATGCACTGGCTGACCCCGAGCGCGACGGCCGGCCTGCGCCTTGGGTCCATCGTCGAGTCGGGCACGGCGGGCGGCGAAACACTGATTGTCGGCATGGCCGACCGCACCGCGCCGCAGATGGAGCGCGAAGCGGTCGCGATCGCCCAGCGCCTCCCCGACGCGAACGTGCTGGTCGGTTCGGACGCAACATCGGAGCGATTCCTCGAAGCGCTGCCCGGCGCGCGTGTGCTGCATCTCGCGGCCCACTGCGTCTTTGAGCCTGAGTTCCCGATGTCTTCGCGCATACGCCTAGCGGATCGCTGGGTCACCGCGCGCGAGATCACGGGGCGGTTGCGCCCCGGCGCGGCCGCCGTGCTCGCGGGCTGCGAGACCGGGCGCACCGCCGATTGGAGCGGCGAAGACCGTTACGGCCTGATCCGCGCGTTCCTCGCTTCGGGCGCGTCGGCGGTGATCGCGTCGCAGTGGCGGCTGCACGACGCCACCGCGCCCGAGATTTTCGTGGACCTCGTCGAGCAGGTCCATCATTCAATACAACACCCGGCACTCGCGGCGTCAACGGCGCTCGCCGAGGCGCTGCGACGAATGCACAGGCAACGGATCCCCGCCGCGCACTGGGCGGGATTGTTCTGCAAAGGAGCCATCGTATGACACGCCCCATCCTGACCCGCACCGCGCACGCCATCTTCGTCGCGCTCGCGTCGGCTGTCGCCGCCGCCGGCGCGCTCGCCGGGGGTAATCCGTTCGTTCCAGAGCAGGCGATTGTCGCTCTGCGCCCGCCCTTTTCGATCGCGGATTTCAACACGCGGTACATGACGGGCACGCTCGGGCAGATCGCCGGTCGGCCGATCTATCTCGTCACGGTCCCGATGGGTCAGAACGAGGAGCAGTTCGTTCAGCACATCCGGCTCGACCCGGATGTCGCGGCGGCGGACGTGAATTTCTTCGCTGAGGACGTGAACCCCGAAGGCTCGACGCAGAGCTTCTTCCTCGGCATTCTCGAGCCGGCGTACCTCAGCGATCCGAACTTCACGCTCATCGGCGCACCGGCAGCGCAGACCATCGGCACCGGCGCGGGCGTGACCATCGCGGTCGTCGACACGGGCGTAGATGCAAACCACCCGCGCCTCGCGGGACGCATCGCCCCCGGCGGGTTCGACTTCTTCGATAACGATGCGAACCCCGCCGACGTGGGCGACGGCGTTGATAACAACAACAACGGCGCGACCGATGAGTTCGTGGGTCACGGCACGCTCGCCGCGGGCATCGCGGCCCGCGTCGCGCCCGGCGCGATGATCCTCCCCATCCGCGTGATGGGCAGCGACGGCGAGTGCACGACGTTCCTGCTCTCGCAGGGCATCTTCCGCGCCATCGACCTTCAGGCGCGGGTGATCAATGTGAGCATCGGGATCAGCGCCGACCCGTTCCCGCTGCGCTTTGCGGCGGCGGAAGCCGCATCACGCGCCATCGTGCTCGTCGCCGCCGCGGGCAATGATGACCGCGCCGACCCGCCGCGCAGCCCCGCGTCGCTCGGATTCGACGGCGTGCTAGGCGTGACGGCGACGGACTCCGCCGACGTCCGCGCTCCGTTCGCCAACTTCGGCGCGTGGGTCTCCCTCTCCGCGCCGGGCATCGCGGTCGCCGGCCCCGTGCCGGGCGGCGGCTACGGCTTGGCGACGGGCAGCAGCTTCTCCGCCCCGCTCGTCGCGGGCGCGGCGGCGATCGTGCGTTCGATCTGCCCCGGCGCAACAACGTCTCAGATTCGAGCGGCCCTGCGCGATTCCGCGATGCCCATCGACGGGCTGAACCCCGGCTTTGCCGGGCAACTCGGCAGTGGGCGCATCAATGTGCAAGCAGCGGCGGCCATGGCGTCCAACTCGTGCGCGCCGACGTGCGTCGGCGACTACGACTTCGACCGCTCCAGGAATCTTGCTGATATCGCCGTGGCGGTGCTGCACTGGAGCGCTACGTACCCCGTCGGCGCCGGCGGGCCGGGCGACGGCGACTCGGACGGCACGGTCGGGCTCGCGGACCTGGCACTGATCATCCAGTCATACGACATGAACTGCCCGCCGCGTTGATGCGGCGGCGATTCCGATTCGTTCACACCACACAGGGCACGCCCAGACGCGTGCCCTGTTTCGTTTCATGCCTCAATGCGTTTGTCGACCCGAAGGAGCCCGAGCGTCGGATGTCTCCGGTCGGCATCCGCGAGACGCCCAGTTGAATTCCGCGAATTCCGCGCGCGAGCCTGTATCAGCCGTCGCGCGGCGCTCTCTTCATGGTGCGGATCGCGGATCGCCAATGTCGGCGGACGCGAGCGACCGCAAGAACACCAGCCTCATGGAAAGAAAGAGAGTGCTTCGATGAACAAGTTCCTTCTCCCTGCGTTCGTTCTCCTCGCCGGCACCAGCTCGACGCTGGCGCAGAACAACATGAGCGCCCGCCCGGCTCAGTCGAGCGGCATGGACAACCCCCTCGTCGCCGCGATCGCCTCGCAGGCCGGCGGCTCGGGGGTCCTCGACCTCCGCACCAACAACGGGCAGCAGCAGGTCGAGATCATCATCGGCCCGGTCCCCGGCGAGGTGCAGGTCCAGGGTATCGATACCCTCGGCATCACCACCTTCACCGGCATCACCTGCATCAACGTGATCGCCAGCCCCCAGTTCGATTTCATCGGCTTCCGCATCCTGTCGGAAGTCGTCCCCGACATCAACGTCAACACGGGCACCGGTGAGTCCGACGTGATCTTCTCGTATGAGTTCCCCTACAGCGCGACGCCGACCGTCTCGAACGTCACGGTCACCGGCGGCGGCAGCGCGGATAAGGTCGCGTTCAACGTCCTGAACGCCACCAGCTCCTTCGTTGCCAACTGGAACGTGAATCACTTCGGCGGCAGCAACGAGATCATCGCCAGCGTGAATTCGTCCGAAGCCAGCGACCTGCTCTCGCTGAACCTGAACGCCGTTACCGCAGGCGGGCAGGACAAGTTCGAGCTCTTCGCCCTCTCCGCCGCCGCGACGCTGAATGTCAGCGTGACCGGAAACCTCGGCGCGGGCGTCGACAGCGCGATCGTCTCGATCGACGGCCTGGGCCCCGCCACGACCACTGCCAACTACAGCTTCGACCTCGGCTCGGGCAACGATGTCGCCGAGACGCTGATCGTTTCCCGTGGCGGCAGCGCGACCATGACGGGCAACCTCATGGGCGGCACCGGCCTCGACGCGCTTAAGCTTTTCCTCGAAGGCGACGGCCGCGTTGACCTCCAAATGACCGGCGGCGACGGCGCCGACCTTCTCGACATGGCGCTCAAGGGCCTCATCGAAGGCAGCCCGCGCCTGATCGCGGGCAACGGTAACGACGAACTCAAGATCGTGGTCGACGGCCCGCAGATCGCCACCCCGTTCCTCGACGGCGGCGCCGGCTTCGACAAGGCGTTCGGCTTCGGCACCATCGTCAACTGCGAGGATGTGAGCCGCTAACTCCCCGTTCCCAAAATCACCCGCCCAGCGCTCCTCGCCGAGCGCTCGACACCCCGCCGATCTCGGCGGGGTGTTTCGTTGCGCTTGTCCCCGATCCTGTGCCAATCTCAGGGTGAGTTTTTTGGCTTCATCCGGCCGCGCACTCCTGAGTTCTGGACGCAGCGAACTCCCTGGGGCTCAGGTTTCCCAAGGCGCTGTGTGGACGCTCCTCATTGCAGTGCCGACGCCAGGCCTCGACCTTCTCCCGCGCGTCGTCGATCGACATGAACCAACTCTCGTTCAAGCACTCGGCCCGCAGGCGGCCGTTGAACGCTTCGATCAGCCCATTATCCGTGGGCTTGCCGCGTCGGCTGAAGTCCAAGCGAACGTTGTTCATGTATGCCCGTTGGTCGAGCAACTTGCCGGTCAACTCCAAGCCGTTATCAAAGCGGATCTTCCCCGGCAGGCCTCTCTCTCGTCCGATCCGATCCAAGATCGCCGCCACGCGCTCGCCCGTCAGCAGTTGGTCGAGCTCGATCGTCAAGCTCTCGCGGCTGAAGGCATCGACCAACGTCAAGAGTGGGAACTTGCGCCCATCGAAGAGCTGATCGGCCATGAAGTCCATGCTCCAGCTCTCGTTCGGTCGAGTGGCCTTCGTCAGGGGCGGCCTCGTCGCGGCGCTGCGATGCCTCCCTCGATGCGGCTTGTGACGGCCCACGCACAGCCCTTCCTGCTTGTACAGCCGGTAGACACGCTTCTTGTTCACGCGCCAGCCCTCGCGCCGCAGCGTCACCCAGACCCGCAGGTAACCCCACGTCACATGGGCGCCCGCGATCTCTTTGATCCGTCCGCACAGCTCCGCCTGATCGTCCTTCACCGACTCGTACCGCTGGGTCGCGCGAGCATGCTGCAAGATTCGGCACGCGCGCCGCTCGCTCACACGGTACGCCTGCTGCGCTCGATTCGTCATCGAACGCCGACGATCAGGCGTCAGAGTTTTCCCTTGAGCGCGTCCTGCAGGATCTGCCGGTCCAAGCTCAGGTCCGCCACCAGCTGCTTCAACTTCCGATTCTCTTCTTCAAGCTGCTTCAGACGGCGGACCTCCGCGATGCCCATCCCAGCGAACTTCTTCTTCCACCGGAAGAACGTCTGCTCCGAGATCCCCATCTTCCGGCACACCTCCACGATCGGAACGCCGCTCTCCGCTTGCCCCAACGCGAACGCGATCTGCTCCTCAGTGAACCTCGACTTCTTCATCTATCGGCCTCCCAAACAGAGGCCGGAATCGTCACCAAAAACTCTCGCTCAGTCTGGATCACAATTCAAGGGAGAGCGCACGTGGCACTTCACCTAATCACGGTACCGATACTCCTTGCACCGCTTCGATCATTGTTCGCCGGATGTTCCATGATCATCTCCTTTGGTCATCCGCTCAAAGTGGCTAATCACTCCGAGCTCGCTTCGGCGTGCTTCAGCCAGACAGCTAGTAGTCACCGACAGGGTCGCGGACTCAAAACGCGTCATCTGTGCAATGATTTCACTGAACCCTATGCGCGTGGAGGCCTCGCGCATATGTGCCGATACGGTGTCCCACGGCCGCAATGCTCCAACAATGACTCTAGACGCACATACTTGGTGACCGATACGCACACATGTGTGCTGGAGGAGCGACATAGCAACGCACTGACACGCGACCTGGCCTATTTCCAAAGGTCGACGGTTTGCTAACGCAGAAAGCCACGCGGCAACTCGAACACAGAAATCGGCATCCCTCTGAACAGTCAACGTGTACAAATTCCGCGCAATCGCTGCGAGTAGCAAATCCGAGTCTCCGAGTGCTGCTCCGGCAAGAATATTAAGAACAATATTCGCGGCTTGCCCATGTGCATCGAAAAGGTCTCGCGCACTATTAATATCGTATGAAATCACGCACGCTTCGAGCTCTTCTCGAAAGTCAAAAACCAACTGATCGACACCGGAATCGAGCTGATGAATACGATTGACAACAAGATCAATCGACTGCTTTGCTCTTTCTCTACGCTCTCTGCTCGTATATACGTCTGAAAGAGAGCGCAGCGTACTACTGAGTTTATTAATATTGATATCCGACAGCGCCCGGACAATCAGCTGATTCGATGCTTCATAAATCGATGTCACTAGTCAATATCCTGTAAATAGCAATCACGAACTTTGCACCGTCCCCACACCCACCAGCACCGTCCTGCGTTAAGCATCTCGGTTGCAATTGCACCTTCATAGCCCGCGCAGCCAAGAACTCTCCCGGCAATTCTTGCGCCAGCGCACTTGCTTGTCGCAATAGCGCTGTTTCTTGCCGTCACACAAGTGCCGCGACTCAGCGTGCCTAACTCTGCCGCATCCAAAAACTCACTACAACTGCGAAACCGACGGTCGTTTTGCCCGTGACAAAGCTGATCCTTTACTGACTGCCATGCTGGGCAGCGTGCCCGCGGGGCGGTCGGTGATCTCGCTGGGAGTCGTCGTGTCGGCCTGTTCGGTTGCCTGCGACGGCGTGGAAGCGGCGGCCGAAGGGACACCCAGCGCAATCGCCAAGGCGACAACGGCGAGAGACTTCGGAGTGGAACACATCGTGTGGAACATCACAGTGAATGTTTCGTAGTTCGACTCCTTGATTCGGTTCAGCGTCCGCGTCTGCCGCCTCCGCCAGACCGGCCGCCGCTGGGTCGGCTCTCCTTCTTGGAGGATTGGAACTGCTGGGTGCGATTCGTCTGGGCGTTGCCGCGCTGACGAGCCCTATCCTGCGAATCCAGGCTTGACACTACCGGCTTCTTGGAATCGCCCCCAGTCGAGGTGGCGCGCCGGTTGGGCTGCTGCGCTGGAGCACCCTTTGTGGTGGACGGTGGCTGAGTCGGTGTCTGTCGGTTGGTGCCCCTACCGTCGCTGGGCTGCGGCTTGGATTCGTTCTGCCACCCGTTGCCCGAGTTGCTCGACCAACTCCCGTCGCTCTCTTTTTTGTAAACGGTCCCGTCCTTGCTCGCGTAGATATCGCCCGATTCGGTCTGGACGGCCTTCCCCTGGCCCTGCTGCGTATTCCACGCCGCGGCGCTGGTCCCTTGGTTGGTGGTTCCGCCAGCGACCGTCGCGGATCCCCCGGTGTACGCGTTGCCAACTTGTGCGAAGCCGGCGCTCCCGTATTGCCCGGATGTGGCGCTGGCGCGTGCGTAGTTACCGGTTGTGGGGTTGTAGCCGGCGGCGCGGGCCGTCGAGCCGTGCGCGGTGTTGACCTGTCCCCGGGCGGCCATCGAACCGGTGTATGGGTTGAAAGCCGCCGAGGCGCTCGCGCTGCCGTGCGGCCCGTAGGCGTAGGCGCTGCGCGCGTAGGTCCCCGTCGCGGGGTTGTAAGCGGCGGACCTGCCCGCGCCGCCGTAGGGGCCGTAACTGACATGAGCGGAGGCGTAGTACCCACCGTAGCCGTAGTGGTAGTGAGCGCCGCAGCCGTAGGAGTAGTAGCACGGGTAGGGCGGGTAGTAATAATAGTAATCATCGTCGTCAGCCAGTGCGGCGCCGAGCATCATCCCCGCTCCGAACATCAAGACGCCGGTGGCGGCGACGTACTCGCCGCTGTAGCCGGAGGTCTGCGCATATGTCACAGTGCTCGGGGTCGACGACTCGACGGTCACATAGGTGACGTTGTAGTGGGGGTTTGAGGGAGGGATCTGGTAGATCACCGCTGGCACGGCGGCGCAGAAAGTCCACGGGCCCGTCGGGGCTGAGCTCACAAACCAAACACCTTGATCGCAGCAGTAATACTTGCCTTCGGCGAGGAAGACGCTCTGCGGCGTGTTCACGGCGTACTGCACCGGCGTGCCGTCGACCACCACGAACTTCGGCTGGCCGCTATACACCACCTGCACCGGGGCCTCGGTCAGGCTGACCGTCGTGGTGTTCGGGACCGATGCCAACAGCACGGCGTCCTTGGCATCGTCGGTACCCGGAACGGACGCTTTGACGAAGTCTGACTCGTCGCCGTCGGGGATGGCGGCGAAGTCGGGGGGCATATTGGCGCTCGATGCCGCCCACGGACCGCTGAGATGGCTTGCACTGAACCAGCGCCCCGCTGTCAGGTAATAGAACTTGTTGTCCGTCGAGTTCCGGAAAAGCACGCTGTCGGTGTTGCTGACCCGAGACAGGTTCGTGTTGGGAATCTGCTCGAGCGTGGGCGGACCATCGGTCACGATCAACTCAGCCGGCTTGGTGGAGGCGAACACCCGAGGCGCCGACTTGAGCGCCGTGCCAGGGACGTGCTTCCGCGTCTCAGACCAGTTGTCGTCTGCGGGGAAAGTGTCGGCCCCGAAAGGCAGCGAAACCACAGGATTCCACGTGCCTTTGATCGGGTCGGAAGAGGTGATCCATCCGTCGCCGTCGAGAAGGTAGTACTGATTGTTTGCGGTGTCGTGAAGGACGTCCCAGTTGGTGTTGATGGCGAACTGCAGCGCGGGCTTCTTGGGATCCACAGGCTTGAAGACGGGCTTGCCGATGAAGATGACCAGGACGGCCGGCTCGGTGCTGTAGAAGATGTCCGGCGGATCGAGGCTGACCGCGGAGGTCCGCTGTACCTGTCGCGCCGATTCGTCGACATAGGCCAAGACGCGGTCCAGCGCGATGATAATCACGTTCTGAGGTGGGTGGATCGCTTGGACCGCCGCCTTGAGCGTCGCGGCGTCGGCTTCAGAAGCGTTCGCGAACCGCAACGTGCGGGTCTTCGGGGTAATCGCGACCATGCGCGAGGCATGGTCGACGAGCGTGTCGGCCTCGACCTCGATCACGCCCAGGCGCTCCTCCGCAAGAACTCCTTCCAGGGAGATCGCGGCCCGAAAGGTCATCTCCTTGAAGTCTTTCCAAGAATCGACCTGGGGCTGATGCACGGTGAGCCGCTTGCCGTCCAACTCAAAGGCGCGCGGCCAACCGACGTCCGCCGGAGCCGGCGCCGCTGCGAGTTCGGAAGGCGGGGCCGCAGTCGGGGTGGTCTGAGCCCACCCTGTCGCGAAGCAGCACGCAAAGGCGATGGCCGAGAGAATCATCCGTCGCGACGAGTTTACGCGCTGGCGTGACGGACCCGTGGCTTTGAAGCGGAGAATGTCCATGTTGGCCCTCTGAAGACGGCTGATCTGCACTCCGAGACAACGATGACGGGCAGACGGAATCGGCAAGCCATGGCTCACCTGCACTGCACCTATAGGTGTCATACCAGCCTAGACTCTACCAGAGTCTCGCTGTGCGCTTGTCTCCGATCCTGTGCCAATCTCGGGGTGAGTTTTTTCGCTTCATCCGGCCGCGCATTCCCGCACTCTGGACGCAACGAAGTCCGTGGGGATCATGTGGCCTATAGGGCGCTGTGCGGTCGCTCTTCGTTGTAGAGCCTATCCCAGAACCTGTTTCAGCAGCAGAAAGGCGCACCCGAAGTGAAGGAAGCCTCTGAGCATGACGGTCGATTTCTCGTAGCGGATGCACAGCCGCCGGAAGTTCTGGATCCACGAGATGGCTCGCTCGACCTTCCAGCGCCGCGCGTAGCGGCAAAGCTAGGGGCCGTCCTGCGTGGAAAGGTTAGCGAGATCGGTGATTGGGCCTGGTATAGAGACGAAGCCGATGTCCGAAAATGTGGCGGTTTTGTCACCCATTGGCGGGCGACATCTGCCCATAAATCTTTGATGGATAAGTGCTTATGTCGTGTCACCCGCGCGGAGGGGTGACACGGGGCTTTGAGGCTGTAGTAAGTCTTCGGCGGAGTCTGCGCGCCTGGTCGGTTCGCTGTGCGGCCGCCGTACATCTGTTCGGGTGCGCTGTCGAGAACCGGATTTTGCTTCGTCCGCCGGTTTGAAAGTGTGACCCGTGTCCCGGCGTTCCCAGCAGGATTCCAGTCTTTCGTCCGCGGGCGGTGGATCGCCATCCTTTCGCGGGTCAGCCGGGTTGGCGGGGATGGCGTCTCCATCTAACTTCAGTTGATAGTACAAGCGTTCCAGCGGTTCATGCGCGTGCTCACGCTGTCGACCCATGGCCAGCTGCGGGCCCAGGTTCAGTATCTCAGAGCGGAGAATCAGATCCTCCGTTCCCGGATCGAAGGCCCGGTGCTATTGAGTGCGCACGACCGCGCCCGGCTGGTGAAGCTGGCCAGGCCGCTCGGCTCGGCCATCCGCGAGATCGTCTCCAACGCGAAGCCAGACACGCTCCGGCGGTGGATCAACCAGTCGCGAGCACGCCGCTCGAATCAGCGCGCTGCTCCTCGGACGAGGCACCCGCGCCGCACGCCGGAGGAGATCCGAGCGCTGATCCTGAACATGGCGCGGGAGACGACGTGGGGCCTGACGCGCCTGCGGGGCGAACTGGGCAAGCTCCGGTGCGCGTGGGCGAACGAACGAATGAGTTCTTCGCCGAGCGTGCCGGGCTTGCTACTCTACGACGTAGTCAACCATGTGGGCGCGGCGATCGACGTCAGGAATTCGACCACGCGCAGACCAGCTCCGTGAGAGATCTCCGCTGTGACTGAGGCGCCGATTGGAATCAGCGAACAAACGGTGCACTCGCTCATCGATGCGGTGGCGGCATCCGTGCCCGCGAGCGAGCACGACTTGATGGAAATGACCCACCGCGAGTTGCGAGCGATCGCCGGGTCGCTGCTGCGCGGGAACAACGCGGGTCAGACTCTGCAGCCCACCGCGTTGGTCCACGAGGTTTACATCAAGATTGTGGGCAATCGCGCCGGTCCTTGGGAGGGAACATCGCACTTCATCGCCGTCGCGGCGCGAGCGATGCGGCACGTTGTGATCGATCGCGCGCGAGCACGTCACGCGGGCAAGCGGGGCGGGAGCGCGCGGCGCGAGCCGCTCACGGGCGTGCTTCACGTCGACGCTGCGGCACCCGACATTCTTGAGATTCATTCACATCTGACGCGCCTCGCCGAGGTTGATCCTCGCCGGGCGAGCGTGGTGGAACTGCGGTTCTTCGGCGGGTTGAGCGTCGCCGACGTCGCCCGCGTCTTGGGCGTCAGCGAGCGCACGGTTGAACTTGATTGGCGGTCGGCGCGCGCGTGGCTGCGCCAGCGCCTCGAGGAGTCCGGCGCGTGAGCGGGGCGACTCCACACGATCATCACGACGCGGCTCGGCATGAGCGAGTATTCGCGGTCTTTCAACGGGTCTGTGATCTGCCATCCGCCGAGCGGGTGAAGCTGCTCGATCAAGAATGCGCGGGGGACGCGGCGCTGCGTGAGCGCGTCGAATCGCTCTTGCGGTATGACAGCGACGACGACGAGTTTCTTGAAGCGCGGTCAATCTCGGGCGCTGCGCACGCGACCGCACATTCGGCGGACTCTCGCGGCGTGCCGGCCCACATCGGCCGCTATCGGCTGATCCGGGAGATCGGCGCCGGCGGCATGGGCATCGTGTACGAAGCCGAGCAAGAATCCCCCAAGCGCCGCGTGGCGCTCAAGGTCATGCGGGCGAGAGGGGGCAGCGCCGGGCAGCGATCGACGCGGTTCATCCGCGAAGGGCAGATCCAGGCGGGGCTGGTGCATCCGTGCATCGCTCAGATTTATGAAACCGGCATCGAGACGGTTGAAGGGCGGCCGACCCACTTCATGGTGATGGAGTTGATCGAGGGCGTGTCGCTCAGCGCCTACCTCCGCGATCACGAGCTTTCCATTGATCAGCGCGTCGAGCTGATGCTCAGCATCTGCGAGGGAGTGAGCTTCGCGCACCAGCGCGGGGTGATCCACCGCGATCTCAAGCCGGCGAACGTGCTGGTGTGCGGGACGATCGACGGCCCGAAGCCCAAGATCCT
Source organism: uncultured Phycisphaeraceae bacterium (assembly GCA_964391865.1). Classification (GTDB taxonomy): domain Bacteria; phylum Planctomycetota; class Phycisphaerae; order Phycisphaerales; family UBA1924; genus DASZQL01. The sequence goes on along the minus strand of CAYMNQ010000009.1, from coordinate 16,297 downwards.
CGACTTCGGCATTGCGAAGCTGACGAATCACGAACTGGGGCTGGCATCAATGCAGACCAGCGCGGGCGAGATTCTCGGGACGCTCGCGTACATGAGCCCCGAGCAGGTCTCGGGCAAGTCCGCCGACGTCGACACGCGCAGCGACATCTACGCGCTGGGGCTCATCCTCTACGAGATGCTGACGGGCCGACTGCCGATTGATGTGCGTGAGCTCTCAGTACCCGAGGCGTTACGCCGCATCACCGAGGACGCGCCGTCGCGCCTCAGCACACTGTCGCCGGGCCTGAGGGGGGATCTTGAAACGATCGTGCACAAGGCGATCGACAAGGATAAGACGCGGCGGTACGACTCGATCTTCGAGTTCGCCGCCGACCTGCGGCGGTTCCTGCGGGACGAGCCGATCTCGGCGCGCCCGCCCTCTGCGATCTACCAGCTCCGCAAATTTGCCAGGCGCAATCGCACGATCGTCGGCTCGCTCGCGGCGGTGCTCGTCGTTCTTGTTGCTGCCGTGGTAGCGCTGACATTCGCGACGATCAACGCGAATCGGGCGCGCGATATCGCCGAACGCGAGACCGCGGTGTCGGAAGGCGTGTCGCAAGCGCTGCTGTACGCGCTCACCGCGGCGACGCCCAAGGGGAGTCTGGGCAAGGAGCCACTGCTGATTGACGCGGTACATCGGATTGAGTCGCAGATCGAGGATCCCAACGCCCCCGGCGGGACGAACATTCCCGAGGTGCAGGCGGTGGTTCACAACATCGCGGGCATCATCCACCGCGAGCGCGGCGACCTGGATCGCGCCGAGACATCCTTTGCGAAAGCGCTGGAGATTCGACGAACAGTGCTCGATCCGGGCGACCCGAACCTGGCCGACTCGATCAACAACATGGGTCTGTTGCGGCGGAAGCAGGGGCGGCACGCTGAAGCCGCCGTCTACTATGAGCAGGCCGTGGCGCTGCAGCGCGTCAGTTCTTTCCGCGACGACACGCGGCTCGCGAGGAACATCTACAACCTCGCATCGACGTACATCGCCGTGGGCGAGTTCGCGAAAGCGAAGCCGCTGCTGGCCGAGTCGCTGGCGATGCACGAGTTGATCCCCAATGTTCACCCCGAGATTCTGGGGTTTCACATTTCAGCGCAGGCGCGCATCGCGATCGGTGAGAAGAAATGGGCGGAGGCCCTTGACCTGGCCAAGACAGCGCTGGCGGCGCAGCGTGAAGCCGTGGGGCTCAAGCATCCCACTGTTGTGCTGTGTCTGAACGATCTTGCAACGGTGCGTCTCAATACGGGAGAGGCCGAGACCGCGGTTTCACTGTTGCGAGAAGCGGAGGCGATGGGCCTTGAGTTGTTCCCCACGCGCGGCCATCAGACAATTCGGATGGTTCGCGAGAACCTCATCCAGGCCCTTCGGGCAACCAACCGGGATGAAGAGGCCGACACCGTGAAGAAGTCGCTAGACGAGGATCACAGCTGAAGCGGGCGCTGAGAGCAAAAGAAACCCGAGGCACGGGTGTTCGCCGTGCCTCGGGGAGTTGTGTGTGTGTTGTTGGTCTCGATTGCGATCGCGAAGATCTGCTGACCTTGCCCGAGCGTTACCTCGGGCAGGACGTGCCCCAGAAGTTGATGATCACCGCGAGATCGCCGAGCCCGATCGAATCGCTCGAGTCGAGGTCGGCGGCGATGTTGCAACTCGCGGGCTGCGCCCAGCAGTTGATGATCTCGGCGATGTCGGCGAGCCCGACCATGTTGTCGCCGTTGACATCGCCGGGGCAGGCGGGCGGCATCGCGGTGAAGTCGTACTCGAACCCGCCCGCGAGCATGAGCGGTCCGGCGCTGACGGTGCGGGCATCGGGCTGGCCGATGGTGCCCGTCATGCTGAAGCCGCCGGACGATGAGGTGGAGCCGCCGCAGTCCATCGAGAACCAGGAGACCGCGAACATCGGACCGGCGACGGCGAGGGAGGCAGTGGCGAGCATCGATGCCGCGGCGGCGACCACGATGCGGAGCGAACTGGTGGAGCGTTTCATGGCGAATATTCCAGTGATCACTCAGGGTGAGCGAGGGTTACGGGATGATCTGAACGAAGACCCGCGTGGAGGTCCGCGCGTTGGGAGCCGGGTTGCCGACCTCGACGCGGGCCTGCCCGATCGAAGCAACCTGGGCGGCGGTCAGCGTGGCGCGGATGTGTCCCGCGTCGTCTCGGGTGGAGGGGATGATGTTGCCGTTCCAGTAGAGGACGCAGTTGGGTGCGAAGTTCTCGCCGACCACGGAGAAGTTGTGCCCGTCCGTGACGGGCACGCCGTCAACCGCGCTGGGCACTTCGGGCGGCACGCCGACTGTGAGCGTCGGGTGGCTGACGCCGGTGATGACCGGCTGCGCCCACAGTACTTCGAGGACCATGGGATCAGAGATACCGCCGCTGTCGACCATGCCGTTGAAGACGACCGTGCCGGCACCGTTGCGGAGGGTTTCCTGATACTTCGTCCCGCCGCTGGGCGTGCTGACCGTGATGATTCGGTTGCCCGGGGTGGTCAGGTTCGCCGCGGGGATCAGGCCCACGAGCAAACCGGGGCTGACGTACTCGGTTGTCACCGCGACGCCGTTGATCCGGACGACGGACTCGGGGGTGAAGTTGCCGTACTTCTCGTTCTCGTAGCCGGCGAAGAAGGGGACACTCTCCGGGCCGCGGACGTCGAGGCGCAGGAACTCGCCTGCGGCGACGCTTCCCGGCGGCACAATCGCGGGGAAGAGTTCGTTCATCACAGGTTTGGGAGCCGGGATCTCGGCGGTCCGAACGCGGCTCTCGCCGCCGCCGGGGCCGGGGTTGACGAGCGCGAACTCCAGGAACTTCGGCGAGCGGTGCAGGTCCTCCTGCAGTGTGGCGCGGAAGAAGCCGTCGTTGATGAACTCGGGCAGCGGCGCCGCCTGACGGAATCGGCCGAGGGCGACATCATCGCTCGTGCCCGGAGCGTTGAGCGCGACGAGCGTGGGGAAGCCGGGCGGGACTCGTGCCGAGCCTGTTTCCCAGCCCTTGAAGGACGGGAACCACTGCACGGCGGTGCTCGTTTGGCCCGCGGGCAGGAACGCGGTGCTCCAAAGAGTCGTGCGCAGATAGGTGTAGTAGTCGCGCCGCGCGATGAAGGTGTCGTTGCCGCCGGGCGTCCCGCCGTCCACGGCGATCAGCCCCTCGCTGCCGCTCTCGCCCTCACCGCTCCAGCGCGGGTCGCCGGCCCAGAGTTGATCGGCGAGCCCGGTGAAGTTGGGAACGGGGTATTCGATGGGGAACTCCATGGTCTTGGAGCGGCCGTTGTTCGTCTGCACCCAGATGCGGGAGATGCCCGGCAGCAGGAAGAAGCGGCGCGGCACCTGCACGAGCAGCGCCTGGTCGTTCAGCCGCGTGACGGCGAGATCCTCCGTCCGCCCGTGGTGCTTCATCTTCACGCGGATGTTTGAGCCCGTGAAGAAGTTGTTCCCGTAGAGCACCATCGGCTCGGTTGCGTTGATCTGCGCGGCGAACGCGCTCTGCGTCGGCGGCGTGCGCTGGTTGTAGATGATCATCGGCGCGAACGCGCGGCTCGAGCCCGCGAGTTGCGGCTGGTTGTTCACCGAGCCGACGACCTGGATCGGCGCCTGCTCCTGCTCTTCAGGGAACGTGAACTCGGGGAACGTCTGATTGAACAGATTGAGCTTCCCGTTGTTCAGCGTGCTGGAAATCCGCGAGCTCGCGCCTGACGCCAGTTGGATCAGATCCCACTCCAGGCACTCCACGCAGCTGTTGATGTTGATCAGGTCGTACCCCACGGCGGAGGCGGAGATATCGACATCCAGCGGCTCGAAACCCGCGTACAGCCCGAAGCGCAGCCCGCTCCGATTCGTCAGCACCGCCTTCATGCCGAAGGTGGGCGTGATCTCGATATTGCCGTCGGCGGGAAGCCCCGGGGTGTGCGTGTAGTTCGCTTGGTAGGTGTAGTTCCCGGGAGTGCCCGTGCGCGCCAGCGGCAGTGTGACGGTGGACGCGCCGGAGTCGAACTCCAGCTTCACGTACGGGCGCAGCTCGAGGGTGAGGTCCTGCTCGACGGCGATGTCGCCGCGGAAGTACGCCTGGAGCAAGGCAAGATAGATGTTCACGTCGTGCAGGATGGATGAGTCGCTCCATTCAACCACCGGCACAAAGCCGCCCGTCGCGTACGACACCATGATGTTGGTCAGGTTGACGCGGCCCTTGACGAATTTCTCAGAGACGGTGCTCTTCAGGAGCGCATCGTTCGTGTCGTACTTCGAGCTCGCGCGCAGCTTCGGCAGCCGGACCTGCGCGTTGGCGTAGGTGGACTGCGGCGGGCTCGACGCCCGGATGTCGTACCACTCGTTGAGCGGGATGGCGAAGCCGTTGGAGTCGAATTCCACGAGCGTTCTGTTGTTCAGGTCGCTGATATTCGGGAAGGGGATGGATTCGTCGACAATCAGCCCGGCCGTGGTGTCGTGCGCGTAGCCTCTCAGATTGATATCGCCGGTCACGGACGATTTCAGCGCCGACGTGATGCGCGGGAAATTGTTGGCGATGAGTTCGAGCGCCTTCGCGTCCGGCTCCCAGTTCATCGAGAGTGAGAAGGGCTGCCCCGCGACCGGCCCGCCCACCCCGCCGTCGGGCGGCGCCACGATCGCGAGCTCGCCCTTGGCGGTCGCGTCGAACGTGCCGCCGCTGATGGTCGTCTCCCACTTGACGCCGATCGACGGATTGTTCACGAAGTCGAAGATCAACCCGCCCTGCGCGAGGCCGTTGCCCTGCAAGCCGTAGCTGATGCGCCGATACAGAATCGTGTTCAGGACGGACTCGATCGGGTTGAGCGGGAAGCTGAAGAGATTGAAGCTGGAGTTGAAGAGGTTCGGCGTGCGGTTGTTCAATTCATCCTGAATGTCCGGCGCCCACAGGCTCCGCTTCTCGATGCGGATGTCGGGGTTGGACTTGATGATCTGCGGGATGTAGAGGTACGGCTGCTCGTACTTGATGACGAAGTACTCGCCGGCGACCGTGACACCCGGGGCGGAAGCCACGCGGTGCCCGGCGACATACACCGAGCCGTTCGCATCAACGTTGATGCCTTCCACGCTGAACGCCATGTTGTTTTCCGAGGCTGAGAATCTGGGACCGTCGTCAACCTGCCACACGACCTGGCCGTTCGCAGGGTTCAGCTTGGTGACATCGACGCCGACCGAGAAGGCGCCCGTCACGTACGGATTACCCAGCCGGTCGAGCGTGATTCGACGGGCGATCCCGGTGGTGCCGTAGGTCTGTGTCCACTGCAGAACGCCCGCGGCGTTGTACTTGCGCACGACAAACTGCTGGGTCGAAGCGGACGCGGAGCCGCACACATACGCATTGCCCTCGCCGTCCACCGCGATGTCGTGAGGCTGCCCGGAAGCGACGGACGCGGTCCAGAGCGCTTGGCCGGTCAGCCGGTCGATCTTGTAGACCTTCCAGCCCTGGCCCTCGAAGCCCAACGCACAGACGTACGGATTGCCATCGAAGTCCAGGTCCATGGCTTGGCCGTAGCTGTCCAATGTGTCGGACCAGACCCAGTCCGCCGAGCCGTCGATCGGTTGGATCTTGGCGACGAACGCTTTCTCATTCGTGTCGCCGCACACATAGACCTCGCCCCGCCGGCTGATCCGGATCGGGTCTTCCCCGGCAAGCAACGGATTGGTGCCCGCTGGGATCGGCACAACCCAGTCGCGGGTGCGGTTGGTGTCCGGTCGATGCCGCGCGATGAACGTGTTGGCCGCCCCGGCCGTGCCGCAGACGTAGATGTACCCTTCGATCGGGTCGACCACCACGCCGTTGCCCGAACCGGCCGCGCCGCCCGGCGGTGTAAAGTTGGTGAGGCTGCCGAACGTCGCGCCGTCCGATCCATTGAACTGCCAGAGCAGGTAGTTCCCGTTGTCGATCGTTCCGGTGACCAAGGTGTTGCCGTACAGGTCCGCCGTGGTTGCGAGGATTGTCGCGGTATTCGTGCCGCCCAGACCGAAGTTGCGCGCCCAGTTCTGCGTCCAACCGTCAGATGCGTTGGCGGCCCCTCGGACTTCCGTGATCAGCATCCTGTTGTTCGGCGTGGTCCGGCTGCCGGCGACCACCAGATCGCCCTCGACGTTGAGAAACGTGTCGCGGGCCTGTCGATCGGATGCCTGCACGATCTGCGGCGTGTACGCCCAAGCAAAGCTGACCAGCGGAGCGCCCCGCTCGTCGATCTGATCCGGGCCGACGGCGAAGTCCCAGAGCTCGTCCTTCGTCTTCTGATCGAGCTTCTCCCAACCGATCTGTTTGCGGAGGCTGTTCCGCCACGCCTCCTCGCTCCGGCGCGTGGCGCTGTAGCCGTCGGCCGGCTCGTGGACGGGCATCGTGACGCTTTCATCAATCAGAATCGAGTTGATCCCGCTCGGCCGCGGCGCGCTGACGGCGGACGTGTGCTTCGAAGCGACCAGCTGCGCCTTTTCCGGCGCAGCGGCGGTGGCCGCGCCGGCGAGTGCCAGCATCGTGAACAGTCGGACGGTGTGTATCTGGAAAGTCATTGGATGATCTCCGGCTGAATGTGTTGGGTTCGAGGATTACTGGGCGGCGGGCAGTTCGATCTCCGCGGTCGGGGACTTCGACTTCGGCGGCGCGAAGAAGATGCCCATCTCGTCCGGCTTGCCGTACAGCGCCGGTTCGAGGTACTTGCCCTGCTCGCCGTCGGTCTTGAGCCGCTCGGTCGGCGCGCCGCGCTGGGTCACGAAGCGGTCGGTGCGCTTCGCTTTGATCTCCCACGACACCTTCCGGCCGGGAGCGCCGCCGCCGATCTTGAACTGGTTGCCCTGGACCTCTTGGGCGATGTGCAGCAGTGGCGCCGCGGCCCCGATCGATGCCAGCGTGTAGCGCGGGTCGGAGTTGATTGATTCGAAGTATTCGGGCAGCGTGACCCACGCTTCGCCGTTGGCGTCGAGCTCGATGTTGCCGCTGTAGATGTTGAGCACGTCGGGGCTCTCGGCGCTGTAGTGGAGGAGCACCTTGTTCTCCGGGTCGAGGGGGTGATCGATCATGAAGCTCTTGGTGCCCGACGCGCCGAGCCGCCCGTTGGCGTACACGCCGAAGGCGGTCGCGCCGGTCGCCGAGCCGTACACGCCGTAGTTGGTGCTGGAGCTTGACGGCGCCTCGCCGCGGACGCCCGCGGCCCCGGCGCTGGTGCTGCTGGTCACGCCGCGCACGCCGTAGGTGACGCCGGTGGTGCTGTTTGCCCGCGCGTAGACGCCGCTGCCGCCGCTGCTCTCGTTGGAGAAGTCGCCGGCGACGGAGTTGCCGGTCAAAGCCGTGGAGTTGGCGACAAGCGCCACGCCGCCCGCGATATTGCTGTTCACTTCGACGGCGGTATTGAAGCCGTTGGCGTCGACCGTCATTTTGTTGGCGCCGGGAGTGACGGTGCCCACGCCCACCCGGCCGTTGATCGGATTCAGCATCAGGTTGCCCCACACGGATCCCGATGCTTGAACACTCTGCAGCTGCGCGTACCCGTCCTCCGCCGCGCTGAGCTTGATCTCGAGATTGGTAAAGCCCGTGGCGAGAGAGCCAATCAGCAGACCGTTGGCGTTGTTCACCGTAAGCGGGTGGGATGGGCTGCTCGCGCCGATGCCGAGGTTGCCCGACGTGCTGATGACCGCGCGCTGCACCGGCGCCGCATCCGCGGTCGCCTTCGTGAAGAACCCGAGATTGCCCGAGTCGTTCCCATCCGCGTTGGACGTGCGTACGTACGCGGCGTCGTAGGGCACGAGCAACGCGCCGTTGCTATCGAAGTTGCGGAAGATCAGGCTGCCCACCACGTTGCCCGAGTTCGACCTCGCCCCGGTGAGCGTCAGCGACGCCGTCGCCGCCGTGGATGTGCCGACGTCGGCCAGGATGTTGCCCGCGAAGACATGCAGCTTTGCCGACGGCGCGCTGGTGCCGATGCCGACATTCCCGTCGGGGTAGTACGTCGCGCTGCCGTTGATGAGCCAGTGCGTATCGCCCGCCGGGCCTTGCGGGCCGATCGGTCCTTGCACGCCTTGAATGCCTTGAGGCCCATGCGGACCGGTCAGCCCGATGGGACCTTGCGCCCCGGTCGCGCCGGTCAACCCCATCGGACCCTGCGCGCCAGTCGCGCCCGTCGGCCCGATCGCCCCCGCAGGCCCCATCGGTCCGGCCGGCCCCATCGGTCCCTCAGGCCCTTGCGGCCCCGGATTGCCCGACAGCGCGTACAGCGCGTACGGCGCGGCGGTGATCGACTGACGCGGCGAAAGAACCGTGAACGGCGGCTCAGCGCCCATCCCGTCCCACGGCGGCGTGCGGATGGAGATCTGAAGCCACCGGGCATCGCCCGTGAAGCTGCCGGGGCCGAAGTCAAGATCGGTCGTCACGCGCCCGTCGCTCAGCGTCTGGCCGAGCAGCATGAGCGATGAACCGATCTGAACCCCGCCGATCGCATCATCAAAGAGTTCGAAGCGCACATCGGCATCGCCGGTGAACGGCGCACCGGAATTGCTCAGAATCCCCTGGTAATTGAACGCCGTGCTCACTGGGTCAGCAACCGCAGGCGCTGCCAGTACGCTGCCGGCGATCATCGCAACACACAGGGCAAACTTGGCGATCGGTCGACCACCCCACAACTTGAAAGTTCCGCGCATGAGCATTGCCTCCGGATCCGCGGCGTAGGCAACAGCGAGCGACGCGCTCTTGCAAGCCCACAAATGTGGATCCATGAGGACAACGGATTTCGCGCCGAGCGGGCGCAAAGAACTTGCAGATGTGAATCTGGGCGAACTCCTGCCCCCGTCCCGGATTCGATGTGCCGGCGCAGATCGTGAAGCGGGGCAAACCGCTCGGCCCAGCGACCCGCGAGACCATCTCCACCGTCAAACCAGACAGTTTGCAGCGCGCAGATTGAGTGATCAGTCGCGTTGAGCTGGCAAGAGTTGAAAAACGCCGCGCCGGTCTGGAGCACCGGCGCGGCGGGAGACGAGGGCTTGGTTGGTTCCGATCTCTCGACGACGGCGCGGCCCGGGGTGTAGGGCCCGCGCCGGCGGACGAGTCAACCGGTCAGAACGGACAGGAAGCGGCCCAGTTGTTGACAACCACCGCGAGATCAGCGAGCCCGATCGAGCCGCTCAAATCGAGGTCCGCCGCCAGGTTGCAACTCGCCGGCTGGGCCCAGCAGCTGGTGACCTCGGCGACATCGGCGAGCCCGACCATGCGGTCGCCGTTGACATCGCCGGGGCAGGCGGGCGGGAGGGCCCAGTATCCGCCGACGATGGTGAAGCTGCCGCCGGCGAGGAGTTGCCCGGCGTCCCACTGGCCGATCGTGCCGTTGATCGTGAACGGGCCGCCGGAGGTGCGGCCGCCGCCGCCGTCGATGGTGGACCAGGGGATCGTAAAGGGAATGCTGGAGAAAGCGAGGTCGATCGTGGCCCGAGCCATGCCACTCGCGAGATTAAAGACTGTGCTCGTCACGGTGTAACGCCCGGGCGCGAGTGTGCCGCTGTCATTGAGGCTGGAGTTTGTGAAGTCCACGTTGATGCCCGGCCCCGAGAACTGCACACGAGCGTTGGGGTGAGTGGAACTCGCGGCCATGCTGTACGAAACTGGATCAACAACGTCGAATTCCACTCTGAAGTACGAATCGGTGCCCACCGCGCCGGCCGCTGTAGCGCTGTGGTCCAGCGAGAAAAGGGCGGGCGAGAGGCTGGAGTTCTGAGACGCCACGCCGTTATGCCCGTTGGGGCAGAAGATCGTGGCAGAGCTACCAAAGGGGCCGAAGTCCGGCGCTGAGAAGAATTGGCCGGCCGGAGGACAGCCATTCGAAGACACGTAGCGTTGCTGAGAGACGAGCGTGACCTGGGCGGAAGCCTGGAACGCTGCCGCGCCGACAGCGGCGAGCGCGATGATGAGTGAGCGAAGTTTCATGCCGCACATCCTTTCTGGCGGGCAACGGTCGCCCGCCGGTGGTGAGTTGATGTTGAGTTACTTCGCGGCGTTCGCGGCCTGCGCGGCGAGGAGGGCTTCGATCTTCTCGAGGCGGGCCTTCAGTTCGGCGTTGTCCGCTTGGAGTTCGGCGGCCTCGGCGTCCTTTTCCGCCCGGAGTTCTCGCAGCGCTTCAACCATCAACGCCGTCGTCGCACGCTCGGTGACCATGCGCAGGCCGTTCGAGTCAACCGATACCCAATCCGGGAAGACCGCCTCGACATCGTCGGCCATGAGCCCGACCTGCGTGCCGGGAAGGCAGCGTCCGTCGGCAACGACGTCTTCGTTGTACTCGAACGAATAGCCGCGGAGTTGCAGGAGGCGGTCGAGCGTGCCCTGCAAGGGTTGGATGTCGTGCTTGAGGCGCGGGTCGCTGAAGACGGCCCACGAGCCGCCGCCGGGCTTGCTGGCGTTGCCGTTCACAGTGAGAGTTTGATCCGCCTGCTGGGTGTTGATGCCGACACGCCCGCCTTCCAGGAGGACAAGACTGGAGGGATTCACGCCGTTCTCGCTGATGTACAGGCCAGGCGCCTCCGCCCCGAACGCATTCAAGTTGAGATTCCACTTGCGCATGCCTGCACCGTCGTGCCACGATTGCAATTGCTGTGCTGAGGCGATGGACAGCTTGGCCGGCGGCGTGGTCATCCCGATGCCGACCCGGTCCGAGCAAATGAGGTCGGCGACTCCGGCGCCGTTGCCGACGTAGACGTTGCCCCCGTTGGGGAACGGGTTCAGGTACAGGCCGTCGAAGGTGCCGTCGTCGCCGGACTGGATGTGGAGGCGGCCGCCGTTGTTCATCGCGCCGCCGTGGGTGAAGATGCCGGTGCCGGCGGGAATGGCAAAGTTGGACGCCGTCCGGACTTCGCCGTTCGAGAGCACGTTGATCCCGCGCGTGGCGAGGCTGAACGGCGCCGGCGTGAGCAACTGGCGCGAGCCCATCGGCACGTACGGAGCGACGCCGCCCGCCGGGTTGCGCACCGCGATCTGCAGGTACAGGTTCTGGCTGGAGGTGTAGGGGTTGACGCCGAACTCGAGGCCGGTGGTGAAGAGGCCGTTATTCACCGTCACGTTGGTCTGCGTGATCGTTGAACCGACCTGGTTCGCCGGCGCGCTGAGCACCGGATCATTCCACAGCGAGAACTGCATGTCCGTCGGGGTGTTCACCAGCGCTCCGGAGTTCTGGAGCCGGCCCTGATAGGTGATGGCGGTGCCCTGAGCCAGGGCCGACGACGAGCCGGCGGCGAGGGCAAGCGAGGCGGCCAGACCGATGAGAGTCTTGCGAAGCATGGTCTTCTCCTTCTCGAGAGGTACTGCGAGCGGCGGCGGCCGGACGTCAGCCCGATCCGCGGCCCGCACCCTCACACACGCGATCGGGCAGGGGCGCGCTCAGGCGCGTTCAAGAAAATTTGTGCGCCCCGCTGTCAAAGTGGGTGACTTGACTGTGCGCGCCGGCGTCGGACCGCGTGGGTGAGGGTGCGGCACGCCGATGAGCGCGAGTAGACTGCAAGGAGGCCGGACAATGGGAGCGACATTCTCAGTGGGCGATCTGCTTGCCAACGCGACGCCGGGCGATGAGCGTTCGATGGATGCGCTGCTGCCGGCGGTCTACGCCGAGTTGCGGGCCATCGCGGGCAACTACCTGAGGAGCGACGCGGCCCACACCCTCCAGCCGACGGCGCTGGTCCACGAGGCGTTCATCAAGATGGTGGGATCGGACAAAGCGTGGTCGGGGCGCGACCACTTCATGGCCGTCGCCGCCAAGGCGATGCGCCAGGTGCTGGTGGACCACGCGCGCAAGAAAGCGGCAACCAAGCGCGGCGGGGCAGAAGCGCGACCAGCGCCCCGGGCGGACATTTCCATTGAGGGGCTCCCCGATCGGGCGGGCGGCTCGACGCGCGAGATGCGCGTGATGGAGCTCGATGAACTCCTGAACGAGCTGGCCAAGGCCGATCCGCGGGCGGCGCGCGGCGCCGAGATGCGGCTCTTCGGCGGGATGGAACAGGAACAGATCGCCCGGGTGCTGGGCATCTCGCGCACGCTGGTCACCACCGATTGGCAGTTTGCGCGGGCGTGGCTCGCGGCGGAATACGCGGGCGGCGGCGGCGGGACGACGCGTGGGTGAGCCGCCGCCCAATCCGGCCGGCCCGGACCCGGCGGCACGCTTGCTGCGCGCCAAGGAGATTTTTCTCGCCGTCCGCGAGCTGGGTGTTGCGGAGCGAGAGGACGCGATCGACCGCGCCGCACCGGATGATCCGGCGCTGCGCGAGCAGGTGCGGGCGCTGCTGCGCGGCGCGGGGTCGCCGCTGCCCTTCGAGTCGCTGGCGGATGACATCCGCGCCGCGCAGCGCACGCGGGCGGGCACGCTCGAGACCTCCCCGCTCGGCGGGCGCGCGGGCGACGCGGCTGGGGGTGACGGTGACCGCATCGGCCACTACCGCCTCTTGCAACGCATCGGCGAGGGCGGCTTCGGCGTGGTCTTCATGGCCGAACAGGAGAAGCCCGTCCGCCGGCGGGTTGCGCTCAAGATCATCAAGCTGGGGATGGACACCAAGCAGGTGGTGGCTCGATTCGAGGCCGAGCGCCAGGCCCTGGCGCTGATGGATCATCCGAACATCGCCAAAGTCTTCGACGCCGGCGCGACGGAGACTGGTCGCCCGTACTTCGTGATGGAACTCGTCCGCGGGCTGCCGATCACCGAGTACTGCGACCAGAAGAAGCTCGGCATCCGCGAGCGGCTGGCGCTGGCGGCGCAGGTGTGCGAGGCGCTGCAGCACGCGCACCAGCGCGGCGTGATCCACCGCGATATCAAGCCCAGCAACATCCTCGTCGGCACCGTCGAGGGCGACAAGCCCTTGACCAAGATCATCGACTTCGGGATCGCCAAGGCGACCAGCGCACGGCTGACGGAGCAGACGATCTTTACCGAGTTCCGGCAGATGATCGGAACCCCCGAGTACATGAGCCCAGAGCAGGCGGGTGAGTCCGCGGAAGACATCGACACACGCACGGATGTGTACGCCGTGGGCGTGCTGCTGTACGAACTCCTGACCGGCGCGACGCCGTTCGATTCCAAGCGCCTGCGCTCGGCGGCGTACGGCGAGATGCAGCGGATCATCCGCGAGGAAGACCCGCCCAAGCCCAGCACGCGCGTGGCGACCAAGCCCGAGACGCTCGACACCGCCGCGCGGCAGCGCTCGCTGCCTCCGGCGAAGCTCGCCAGCACGATCAAGGGCGAACTCGACTGGATCGTGATGAAGGCGCTGGAGAAGGATCGCGCCCGGCGCTACGACTCCGCCGGGTCGATGGCGGCGGACATCGAGCGGTACCTGTCGGGACACGCGGTACACGCCGCGCCGCCGGGGCGGGCGTATCTGGCCCGCAAGTTCGTGCGGCGGAACAAGGGGCCGGTGATCGCGGTATCGCTGCTGGCGGTGGCGCTGGTCGCCGGGCTGATCGGCACGTCGCTCGGGTTCTTCAACGCCGAGCGGCAGCGGCAGGTGGCTGTGCGTGAGCAGTCCCGCGCCGACGAGAATGCCCGGGACGCCCGCGCTGCTGAGGCGCTGGCCATACGCGGCGCCTACTCCGCGAACTTGATGTCGGCTTCCAACGCCGTCAACAGTGCGCAGTATTCAACGGCCCGGGCGTTCCTCGATGCCGCCCCCATCGCCCTCCGCGGGTGGGAGTGGCGTGTTCTGGATGCGAAGCTCGATTCGTCGATCCGGACGTGTACCACCGGCACCATACCCAAATCGAGCCATCTTCTCGAGATTCTTCTTCACCCGGACGGGCGCACGTTTTTCATGATCGACGGATGGGGCGAGACGCTGGCGCAGCGATGGGATCTCGCGACCGGACGCTTGCTCCAGCGCTTTCCTCCCCCGGACCGCACGTTAGAGCTTCGGCATTTCCGGGTCTCTCTTTCGCCCGATGGGCGTCGCCTGACGACCACGCCGTGCTCTCGAGCCGCGGGATCCGAGAGTTTCATGGTCGACTCCTGGGACCTCTCGACCGGCGAGCGAGCGGCCCGCGTCGAGGTGCCGTGCCCCGCGGGGTCGGATGTGGGCACGATCGCGACTCCGGATGGTTCACGCGTCATCATCTATAGATCCGATCGCGTGTGGAGCACCCGATTGGCAGCGGAGGAAATCACCGGCGGCGGCGCGGGTTCCGCGAGTACGCAGACACCGCCCGAGCAGCCGCTGGACGAGCGCACCTATCCGTTCGCGATCAACCACGGCGAGACGTTGATCGCCGAGGGGATGCAATCTGCGCCCTATGGGCTCACGCTCCGCGACGCTCGGTCGCTGGTGCCGGTGACCTCGCTCGCATGGCGCACGCTGGTCCAGAACGTGTGCTTCTCGAACGACGATCGGTGGATGGGTGTCACCGGCAACGATGACGACGCGCGCGTCTATGACCTCGCCGCGAGCCCGCCGACGTACATCGCCCTGGAACACCCGTACCAGGCAAACAACATCCGCTTCTCGCCCGACGCATCGCTCGTCGCCACCATTGCGATGGACCGCGCGATCCGGGTCTGGGACCGTGCCTCCGGGCGGCTGCTCGCCAGTTACCCGAGCCAAACACTCGATCCGTACCCGCTCCTGTTCATGCCGGACGGCAAGACTGTCGCCGGGTGGGAATCGGACGGCACGATTCGCTTCTGGGATGTCACGGCGGAGAGCGCGGCGGTGCTGGGCGCGCACAAGAGCATTGTGTCACGAGCCAGGTTTGCTGAGGGAAACCCGGCGGGAATCATCGTGTCGAGCAGTTGGGAAGGTGCGGATGGCTCGACGGGCACCGTGCGCGTCTGGGATGCCGACTCGGGCGAGGAGGTGAGCATCCATCACGGCCAGTTGGGAGATGTCGTGTATGCGATGGATGTCTCCGACGACGGTCGATACGCCGCCATGGCCATCAGCAACCACAAGGCCTCGGAGAGAGTGCTCGGGGGCGCGACGGACGAGCTGGTCGGTCGAGTTGAGATTCTCGATCTGACCACCGGCGAACGGGTTGCCACTTCACCCTCACGCCGCATTCCAAGGTGGATCGCGTTCGGCCGCGACCATCAATCCGCGATCGTCGCTGATACCTCGTTGCACTCGGCGGAAACCGTGCAACTCCGGTTGATCGACACGCGGTCTGGCGAGGTGCGCCGAACGAAAGAACTCGATCCCAAGCCCCGATGGGTCTTCGCGCGAAGCCCGGATAGGCACGTGATCGCCGCGCTGCCGACGACCTACTACGATTCCGCGACCCAGCCCGAACGCCCGGGCACGATGCTCTTGCTCGACACGCAGACGCTCGAGACAGTGCGCGAGATCGACGGCATTCCAGAGCAGCAGACATCGCTCGCGTTCAGCCCCGACGGCACGCGCATCGCCACGGGCGGAGGAGACGGGACGCTGCGCATCTTTTCCGCCGACAGCGGCAAGCTCCTCGCAGCCACGTCCGGCCAAGGCATGACCGTCTTCACCATGTCCTTCAGCCCCGACGGCACACGCATCGCCAGCGCCGGCCTCGACCGCATGGTCCGCATCTGGGATGCGAACACCCTCGATCAGGTCGCGGCGTTTGGCGGGCACACAGGCCACATCGGCGATCTCGATTGGGACGAAAGCGGCGAGCAGCTGATCTCCTGCTCAGGCGACCACACGGTGCGGATCTGGGAGCCCGCGCCGATCCGCGAGCGGGTCGCGGCCCGCGCCGCCCGCCAGGCCGCGCTCGCGGTCGTCGAGCAGATGGTGGCGAAGCTGTTCGAGGAACTCAAGGACCCGGCGCGTGTGGTCGAGCGCCTCCGCGACGACCCATCGCTCAATGCGCTGCAGCGCAAGGTGGCGCTGCAACAGGTCTTGGCGACGACGCTCCGCGGTGCCGAGAAACGCGAAGAAGAGGTCGTGCGGGAATGAGGTTGGGCACCGACGCTCGGCTCCCAAAAGCGCCAATCGATCAAACACCGGAGACCCTAACAAAGAGAGCCTCCGGCGGAAGCGGTGATCGTGCGATGACTACGACGGATGTACTCAGCATGGTCACCGCACTGTCCTCGTGACTCCGAGTTTGTGTATCCGCGACCGCAGCGTATTGGGGTGCATATCAAGAATAACGGCCGCGCCCAGTTCGCCCGCGATCCGCCATGAGGTCCGGTTGAGGACGTTGAGAATGTGCGGTGGGTCAGCGCCGCGTTGCGCTCTCGCGGCTCAAGCTGCTGCTCCCCCTGACGCGCCTGTCGCCATCGATCGTGAAGGCGGCGCTCACCGGCGGGCTCTCGGTCCGCATCAC
>CAYMNQ010000008.1:34078-88988 GCA_964391865.1 uncultured Phycisphaeraceae bacterium | reverse complement strand
TCTTCTTCTTCTTCTTCTTCTTCTTCTTCTTCTTCTTCTTCTTCTTCTTCTTCTTGACTTGATGGCTTGATGCCTCGAGGCCTTGATGCCTTGTTTTCGGCTCTGCTCCGATGGGCCGAACACGTCGAACAGGCGTGAACAATCCGAGTGATCGAACGGCCGGCGAGGATGGATCCTCGCCGCGGGCGGTGCGGAGGAGTTTGTGCCGCCCGACTCGCCGCCGGGAGCGCGGATGGGCCTTGATTGGCCATGGACCGCGAGCCCGGGTCGATCACGAGGAGAACGCCTGCTCGGCATTGCAGAGAGGGCTTGAAGCTCGAAGCTTGGAGCTTGAAGCCAGAAGGGACGAACCGTGATCTGATCGGCTCCAAGCTCCGAGCCTCGAGCTTCAAGCCGGAAACTCGCCCACCAGCGAAGGGCAGAGCGCCTCGCAATGAGGAAGGCCGCCCTTCGACCATCGCCCCGAGCGGCTCCCACCGTCGCTCGGGGCATTTTTCTTCGTTCAGAACGAAAACATCGCGGGAAATACGGCGTTCGTGCCAAATCATCGCGTCAGGGGATCGAGCTGAGCGAGCAGAGGCCTTACACCTCCATCACTTCCTTGCTCTTCGACTCCAGCAGCTTGTCGATCTCCGATTCGTGCTTCTTCAGCATCTCCTGAATCTTGTCCTTCAGGTCGGCGATCTGATCCTCCGACAGGTGCAGGTCCTTCGCCTTTTCGAGCTGCTCGGCGTGCTTGTTCGCGTCACGCCGCACGTTCCGCACGGCGACCTTCGCGTCCTCCGCCATCTTCTTCGCCTGCCCGACGAGCTGCGTGCGCCGGTCCTTCGACAGCGGCGGGATGTTCACGCGGATCTGCTTCGCCTCCACCATCGGGTTCAAGCCGAGGTTGGCGGCTTCGATCGCCTTCTTGATCTCGTTCACGCTCGCCGGGTCGAAGGGCTTGATCAGGATCTGCGTCGGCTCGGGCACGCTGATCGCCGCGAGCGCCTTCAGGTCGTTCGTCGAGCCGTAGTAGTCCACCTTCACGAACTCGACGAGCGCCGGCGTGGCCCGCCCGGTGCGGATGCCCTTCAGCTCGCTCTTGAGGTAGTCGAACGCCTTGTCCATCGAGGTCTTGGCGTCTTTGAGGATGGTATCGGGGGTCATGGCCATTGCGATTGGCTCCGAGGGATCCTGATGCGAGAAACGTGACAAATCATACGCAAAAACGCGCTTCGTCACCCGTTATGAATGTACGTCCCAATATCCTCACCCGCGATCACCCGCCGGATGTTCCCCGGCTTCTTGAAGTCGAACACGATCACCGGCAGCTTCTGTTCCTGGCACATCGCGAGGGCCGTCTGGTCCATCACCGCGAGCTTCTTCTGAATCGCTTCGCTGAATGACAGGTGGTCGTAGCGCGTCGCGTCCGGCACCTTCTTCGGGTCGGCGGAGTAGACGCCGTCCACTTTCGTTGCTTTCAGCACGATGTCGCAGCCGAGTTCCGTGGCGCGGAGCGTCGCCGCCGTATCGGTGGTGAAGTACGGGTTTCCCGTGCCGCCCGCGAGGATCACGATGCGCCCCTTCTCCATGTGGCGCAGCGCACGGAGCCGGATGAACGGCTCGGCGACCGCCGGGATGCCCACCGCCGTCATGCACCGCGCGGGGTGCCCCGAGACTTCGAGCGCCTCGCGCAGCGCCAGCCCGTTGATGACCGTGCCGAGCATGCCCATGTAGTCGGCCGTCGCTTGATGGATGATCTGGTCCTGCGCGAGCTGAGCGCCGCGGATGATGTTCCCGCCCCCGACGACCACGGCGATCTGCGCCCCCGCGCTCTTGGCGCTGGCGATCTCGGACGCGATGAGTTTCAGCTCGGGCGAGTCGATCCCGAAGCCGTCTTTCGAGCAGAATGCCTCCCCGGACAGTTTCAGCAGCACTCGGCGGAGCGTCGGGCGAGCAGTGGTCATGCGGCGGTCCCCATTCGCGGTTCGGGCGTCGAGCCCGCATTGGAAGGGGGGGCGCGCCGGGGGTCAAGTGACGCCGCCGGGCATATAGTGAGTGCCGCTCGGCCCCTCGCAGGAACCCGCGGGCGCGCCGGCGGTCACACTCTGCGGCCCCCGGCCCCCCGCGCTCGTCGGGAGTTTCAGGAACCGGTTCGGATGACGGATCAGCCGAAACCCATCGAACTCGAATCTTCCGCCGATGCGGGCGGCGCGCTGGGCCGGCTTCTCGCCGCGTTCGCGCGCCGGCAGCAGAGCGCCGGGTTGCCCGCGATCTTCGGCATGACCGTGTCGATGTTTCTGCACGTCGCGCTGGCGCTGGCGGTCGCGCTCCTCTTCATCGAGCCCCCGATCCTCGGCGACGGCACCGGCGGCCCGCGCACCGAGGTCACGATCTCCGCGCAGACCGAGCTCTCCGAGATGGGCGGCGCGCCGCTCGGCTCCGCCGCGCTCTCGCTCGAACCCGCGAAGGCCGACTTCGGCGGCATGACCACGATCCCCAGCGCGGGCGATTCTCTGCCGCGGCTCACCGTGGGCGACGTCGATTCCGTCGGCTCCGGCAGTGGCGGCGCCGCTCACAGTG
This sequence comes from uncultured Phycisphaeraceae bacterium, assembly GCA_964391865.1. Classification (GTDB taxonomy): domain Bacteria; phylum Planctomycetota; class Phycisphaerae; order Phycisphaerales; family UBA1924; genus DASZQL01. Next base: position 86,423 of record CAYMNQ010000008.1, on the reverse strand, counting down.
ACTCGGAAAGCGAACTCGCCGACGGTCTCGGTGGTCTCGGCGGCGGCGGGGGCGGCACCGCCAAGTTCTTCGGCATCGAAGCCCGCGGCACGCGTTTCGCGTACATCGTCGATACCTCCGGCTCCATGGCGGGCGAACGCCTCTCCGCGCTGCAGGATGAACTCACACGTTCCGTCGCGGCGCTCCCCGAGTCCGCTAGCGTTTCGATCATCCTCTTCAACAGCAGCGCGCTCCCGCTCACGGGCACCGACTGGGTGCCCGCGAGCGAGAAGAACCGGCGCGAGGCGCTGGTCGCGATCCGAGGCATCTCCGCCGGCGGCGCGACCAACCCGCTCCCAGCGTTCCAGGCAATCGAAGCGTTCAAGCCCCGTGCCGACGGCATCTACTTCATGACCGACGGCGTCTTCGAAGCGAGCATCGCAGAGCAACTCGTCGCGCTCATCGACCGAGCGAGTCGCGGCGGCGGCAAACGCACTCAGCTCCACTGCATCACGTTCGTCGAGCGTGACTCGGAGAAACTGATGCGCCGCCTCGCCCGCCTCACCGGCGGGACGTATACGCACGTCGAGGGCCCGAAGAAGCCGTGATGCTCAGCGCGACTGCTGCCGTGGTCTGTGTGATGCTCGGGCAGGTGATCCTGCGCGGCGGCGGGAGCGCGGTCGACGCGCCGATCGTCGAGGTGTCCGCGCGCGGCGTTGAAGTGGGGGGCGACGAACCGCGCGTTATCGGTTGGGACGCCGTCCGCGAAGTGCTCGGGCCGCCGCACGCGCAGCAGGCGGCCCGGTTCGCCGACGTCTCGGTGGCCGTGTGGCGCGCGCGGCTGCGCCTCGCCCGCGGCGACATCGCCCTCGCCGCGCCCATGTTCGATGAACTCTTCAAGACCTACCGCTCTCTCGATGGCCCCACGGCGCTCCTTGTCGCCGAGGGCACGCTGCGCTGCCGGCTCGAGCGGCGCGACGCGGCCGGGGCTGTCGAGCCGTGGCTTGTCGCGCTGCGATGCCGCCGCGCCGGCTGGAAGGTCGCGGGCGACCCGCCGCTGAAGCCGCTGCTCGATGAAGGAACGGGACTGGTGCCCGACCTGCCGCCGATGTTGACGACGAACCTCCTTGGTGCGCTGCCGCAGGAGTGGAACGATCCGCTGGCACGATCGCTCGCGCGGCTCTATGCCGGTGAACAATTGAGCGAGACGACCGCCGACTCGGCGGTGCTGCTCGTGAGCGACATCACCGGCGCGCTGCGTGCCGGAAACGCATCCGACGCCGCGGGGCGTGACCGCCTGCGCGCCGTCATCGACCAGCACCCCGGCGCGTGGCGAGAGGCGTGGGCCCGCGCCGCGCTCGGCGCGAGCGGCCTGAGCAGCGAGAGCCCGGCAGAACGCACCGCCGGCGTCCTCGAACTGCTCAGCGTGGTGAGCCGATTCGATGCCGACCTGCCCATGCTCTCCGCCTGGTGCCGCGAGCGTGCCGCCATGGAGATTGAGCGCGCCGGCGATGCCGCCAGCGCGGCCCGCATGCGCTCGGGCTCGCCCGGTGCCGCCGTTGCCGCTTCGAGCGACGAAGCCCTCGAGCGGTACCTTCAGGATCACGGGCTGGACCGACTGCTCGCCGAGAACCTCTGGCGTCGATTCAACGCCACACCGCGCCAGGAGCAACTCGAACTCGCCAAGCGGCTCGCGGCCCTCTACTCTCGCATGATCGTCTCGGCGAGCGATCCCGCGGCGCAGCGCGCGATCGAGGATTCGGTCGACCGCCTGCTCGCGGCCGCGCCCGAAGCGGACACCATCGAGCTGCGCCTGAACCTCGCGCGTGCCGCCTTTGCCCGCGTGGAGCCGGTGCTTGACCGCTGGCGCCTGCGCCTGGGTGTTGAGACCGCGGCGATCGACGCGATGGCCCGCGTCGGCGTGCTCGCGCGCGATCTCGCCGACATCGCCGGCCGCGCCCAGCAGCGCGTTCTCGCGCTCGAGCGTCAGGAAGATGCGATGCGCGCGAGCGACGACCGTGTGCTCGTCGAAGCGCTCGCCGCCGCGCGCCGTCACCGCTCGCTCGCGCGTTTCCACGCCGGCTGGGCCTGCACGCTCGGGGCCGAGTTCGACCCGCAGCACCGCGACGTGCTGGCCGCCGAAGCGCAGAAGCACTTCGGTTGGCTCCTCAACGCCGCGCCGGGCGAGTCCGCCAAGCCCGAAGCCGCCGCCGTTCAGTTGTTCCGTTTCGAGCACGTCGCGCGTGCGGCGGTCGGCGCGGCGGTCGCCGAGGCGCTCCGCGGCGGGACCGACGCGGGCATGCGATGGCTCGACCTGCTCGAGAACGCCGAGGGCGTCGCCGCTGAAGTCTCCGAGCAGGTCTTCATCCGGCGCATCCAGGTGCTCGGGATGACGGGCCGATGGGAACTGCTGCAGAACTGGGTCAGCGCCAGGCGTGCCGCTGATGGCAAGGGGGATCGCGCCCCGCGTCTGAGCACCGCCGAAGCACGCCTCATCGCCGTTCTTGCAACGGAGTCGCGGCCGAGCGCCGAGTCTGACCGCGCCGCCGCTCGCCGGCTCGCATCCACCGCCGTCGAGCACTTGTTGCTGAACGCGGAGTGGGGGCACGCGCGCGATCTCGCCGAACGCTACCCCGAACTGACGCGCGGCGACTCGTTCACCGCGCTGATGACCCGCGGGCTGCAAGCCATCGAGCGCGCCCGCGCCGCCCTCCCGCCGGCCATGCCTGACACCAAGCCGCCCGCCGAGGTCGCCGGCATGTTCACCCGCGCCGTGCAAGAGTTCGAGATCGCCGCACGTGCTGCATCAACAGAGGCTCACCGCGGTGCCGCGATGCTCATGCTCGCCGCCACGCTCTTTGAGTCACGGGCCGACGCCGCAACGCTGCTCCGCGCGTCGGAGGGCTTCGAGTCCGCCGCGGCGAACATCGCGGACAAGCCGCGCGCAGCGGATGCCCTGTGGATGGCAATCCGAGCCGCCGAGGCCGCCGCCCTCGAACCACAGGCGTCGCCCGATCTCACCGCGAGGCGCGACCGCCTGCTCGCCGAGTTCGTGGGCGCGCACCCACTCGACGCCCGTGCGGCGGAGGTCACGCTCCGCCGCGCGCTCTCCGCGCAAGGCCCGAGCGAGGCGATCGCCCGCGAGCTCCTCGCGATCCCCGAGTCCTCGCCCGCGTACCTCACCGCTCGGCGCGAGGCGGCCCGCGTGCTGTACGAGAACTTCCGCGTCGCGGCCCAGAGCGAGCGAGCCTTCGCCGCCCGCCGATTCGTCGCTGTCGCCGAGCCGCTGCTCGCCGCCGATGCACGTCAGGCCCAGCCACCCATCTCCGACGCGGCGGCGGCACAGCGCGCCGGCGCGTTCGCGCTCCGCATCGCCGACGCGCTGCTCGCGGCTTCGCCCCCCGACGTCGCCGGAGCGCTCCGGGCGCTCGATCTCGTCGCGCAACTGGCGGCGGCGGACGCGATCGCCGACCCCGAAGCCGCCGCCGAGATCGAGTTCCGCCGATTGCAGATCGCGCTGATCCGCGGCGACGGCGCGCTCGCGGAATCTCTGATTGGCTCCATTCGCGCGAGGAGCGAGCGGTTCGGCGCGATGTGCGACGCGGTGCTTTTCGAGGAAGCCGCCAAGCGATGGGAGAGTACTCGCGCCTCGCCCGACGACCGATCCCGCGCCGAGGCTGCCGAACGGCTCGTGGCCGAGGGACGAAGACTCCTCAGCATCGAGGAGACGCCCGCCGCCACGCATCTGGCAAGCCCCGACTGGACCATGATCCGCGTGACCATCGCGCAGGCCGCCGCCGAGCTCTGGCGCACGCGCCGCGACGCCGCGCAGCGCGACCTCGCGTTGCTCCTCTACCGCATCGCCGCGCGTGAGCGCCCGAACGATGCCGGCATCATCCGCGGCTCGGCGGAGATCGATGAAGCCGCGGGCGAGTGGGCGAGCGCGGCTGAGAAATGGGCCCTCCTGTTGGGCTCTCTCGATGCGGGCACCAAGGCGTGGCACGAGAGCAAGCTGCGCTTGCTCGGAGCGCTCGCCCGATCCGACCCGCCGCGCGCGGCGCAGCTGCTGCGCCAGCACCGCGTGCTGTACCCGGACGACGGACCGCCCGAGTGGCGCGCCCGCTACGCCGAGATCGCCCGGCGTCTCCGCGAACTCGGCGAGGGCACGCCATGACGGAGATCCGTTCTCTCGCCGCCCGCCGCGCCTCGCGAGCGCGTCCGACCGCGATGCTTGTCATCCTCGCGGTCCTGCTCCTCACCGCGAGCGTGATGGCGATGGCGCTCTGGAGCCTTGTTCGCCCGCGGTCGCCCGAGCGCGCTGCAACCGAGAGTGCCGCGGCGATGGCGCCGCGCGGGACCGAACTCCCGCCACCGCCGCCGCGCCAGTCCCCCGCGCCGATCGCACCGAGGCCCGCTTCGCCGCCAACGGACGACGTTCCGAAGCTGCTCGCGCAGCTCCGCGCACTGCCGGAAGTATGGGACCTTGACCGGCCCCGCGCGATCGACGCGTGGGCGGAGTGCTTCCGCGCGCTGGGCCGGAGTTGGGTCCGCGCCGACGCCGAGACACTCCCCGCGTTGCACGCCGCCGCCAGCCGATTGATCTCGATCGTCTCGCTGCAATCGAAGGGCGACGAACTGGATGCCGCGTTGCGCCCGCTTCTCGATGCGGCCACGATCGAGAACCCGATCGGCGCGACGCCCGATGTCGGCGCGATCCAGCCCATGATCTTCGCCGCCGGCCTGCTCGGGCGGGCGATGGACCGGAGCGACATCAGCAACCCCGATCGGCGCCGCGCGCTCGCGGCGCGGCTGGACGAGCGCTTCGGGCCGCCCCGGTCAGACGCCGACCCGTTTACCGAGAGGTCCATCAGCGCGATGCGTTGGATCGCCGTGCGCCTGATCGCCGAGCGTTCGTCGGCGCTGTCCGAGGATCTCGACGAATCCTGGCGACGCTGGATTGGCGCGGCGCAGTGTCTCGCGCGGGCGAACCCCGACGCCGCGAGCGCAACGGAGTTCGCGTTGCTCGATATCGCAGAACTTCTGGTCGGAGCACGGCCCTCAGTCGCGCTCGACGTCGACGCACGGCGCGCGCTCGCGCTGATCGTCGAGAGCATCGATTGGCACGGCTCGCTCGCGGGCCGTGAGCGTCTCCTGTCGTGGTTGGACGCGAAGACGATCGGCACGCCCGAACTCGGCGAACTGCTCTCCGCGTTGCCCGCGGGCGCGCTCCCGGGTGCCGCCGCGCTCCAGCCCAGCGCCAGCCCGGTCGAACGTGCCGAGCTTCGCCGCCGGCTCGCGAGCGCCTGGGGCGTCGCGCAGGAGCGGGAGGTCGATCTCATCGCCGAGCGATGGACCGACGAGTGCCGCCGCCGGCTGGCGCAACGGCCGACCTCCAACGATCCCGCAGTGCTGCTCGCCGATGCGGCCGCCTGCTCGCTGCTCAGCGCCACCGCCGCTGCGCTGATGCGCGATGACCAGGCGACCGCGCGCGAATCGCTGCGCGCCTTCGCGACGCGCACGGACGAAGCCTCCGTGCGCGACAAGGACGCGGCGAGGGTCGGCGCTGCTCTGACCCTGCTGACCGCGCCGGGGGTGCGGCCTGACGGGGAGTGGTCCGCCCGCTACTTCGGAGCAGCGGGCAACAATGACGCAAAGCTCCAACTGGTGACCGAGCTGATGCGCTCGCCGCGACCGCTCGGCGCGGCCGATGCCGACGCGCTCGCGCACGCCGCCGTGCTCGGCGCGACGCCCGAGATCCGCGCCGCCGCGCAGCAGGCCGGGAAGATGCAGGCGGGCAGCCTGCCGATGATTCAGGCGTTGCTCGAGCAGAGCGTGCAGTTGCCCCGTCAGGACGGTATCTCTGGGCTCATCTCTGAGCTCACGCTCGAGTCGCTGTCGCCGGTAGAGGATGCACGGTGGCCCAGCGAAGCCCGCGCCGCGCTCGTGGCGCGGCTTCTCGAACTCGCCGCTACCGGCACGGATGCGAACCTTGACCGACTCGCCGAACTCATGCGCGAGAGTGCCGAGCAGCAGGCCGAAGAAGTCGGGGGCGCCTCGGAATCTGCCGCGTCCAGCTCACCCGCCGATGCCTTCCGCCGACTGCGCGACGCGTGGAGCCGTCGCGCCTCGGCTCTCGTTCCCGGTGCGTGGACCACAGACAGCCTCGAGTCGATTGAGCGCACCGCCGCCGCTCGCCGGGCTCTCGCGAGCGGCCCGATCCGCGCCGCCGTCGCCGAGCAGGCAAGCCTAGTCGAGATCATGGCGTACGCCGTCGCGGGCGAGCGTCCCAGCCGCGCGGCCGCCTGTCGCGCCGTGGCCGAAGAGTTCCGCGCCGCTTCGCGTCGCGCTACGAGTGTCTTCGCTCAGCTCAGCGACGGTGCGCGCGCCATCGTGCGACTCTGGGGGATCAGGCTCGCACGCGAGGTCACTCCGGAGAATGCGTCATGACCCGCTCTCTCACGCCCACGCTTTGGTTGATGGCGGTGCTCGCCGGTCTGTCGGCAGCGACGGCCGGACGCGCCGAGCCGGGCAGCCCGCCGCCGGCGCGCCCCGGTGTCCCGAACCGCGCAGCACGCCTCGAAGCGCTCGACCCGGCGCGCCCGATCGGGTACTTCGAGCTCGCGGAAGAGATCGCGTACGAGAAGACCAACGACACCGACACGAAGTTGGCCCGTGAGCTGTTCGTGCTCGCGCACGAGCTTGACCGGCGCGCCGGTTCTCCAAGCTCCCTCGGCCCGAGCGTCTGCCTCGCGCTCCGCGACCTCTCGACCAATGCCGACGAGAAGTCATGGCTCGCCGCGATGGGCGGGTTGAATGGAGCCAGCGCCGCGGCAACACCGGACGCTCCGGCGCATTCGGCCCGGCCCGCGCCCGACTCGTCCGTCGCCAGCGCATCGCGTGAGCCCTCCGCCGAGGCGATACTGCTCGCAACGATCCACTTCGCGGCGCAGGAGCCGCGCGCCGCGCAGGACCTACTCCGCCGAGCCGATGTCGCGTCCAATCTTCTGCCGATGCGCGAGCGTCACCACATCCTCGCGCGCGTCGCGGACGAGTCCGCCGCGGTGACCGTCTGCCCCGAATGCCGCAACCGGCGCGTCGCGTCAAGCTCGATCGACTCCGCCGCCCCGGCGCGCCCCTGCCCGACCTGCGGCGGCAACCCCGGACCTCGCCTGAACGAACGCGAGTATCTCGCCCTCGTGCGACTTCAAGCGGAACTCGCCGGTGTTCGGCCGGCGACATGGAGCGCCGACCTCCTCCTCAGCGGGGCGGCCCCGATCCGCGATGCCGATCCCGGCGCGCTCGCAACCTACTTCGGCGTCGATCCGCGCAAGACCAAGTGGCGGCACACCACGACAGGCGCGGGGGAGTGGTACAACCCGGATCAACCCTGAGACTCGAAGACGCGCGGCGCGCGGAGAAAATCCGTCAACGTCTTGAACGGATTAACGCGGGAGGCGTACCCGTTGCGGCGCGCTCAGCTTCAATTCTGCGCGGTGACGAACTGGTGCTTCCGCTTCGCCAGATCGAGCACGTCATCCAGCATCGACTTGCTCGACACGTCAAAGGTCGCCCAATGCACCCCGCCGACCACCCGCGCGCCGAGCACGCCGTCGCGGATGTGCTTCTTCAGCCGATGCAGCGGGAATGATTGCACCATCTCCGCCGTCAGCGGCATGGAAATCTTCGGCGCCACCGGGTCGGGCACCAGGTACGCCCACGGCCGGGCGGCGTCATCCACGCACCGGAACGTCAACGTCCAACGCCACGGCAAACCTTCCCACGTCACCGACTCGCTGACGCCGGGGAACCCGAGCAGCCTCTCGCGGCTCAGCTCGATCAGCGTGCCGAGTTGCTTGTTGTAGTGGCTGCGGAGATCGTCGAAGCTCGGCGTGCGGAAGCGGTCTTCCCACGCGGAGCGGGTCTTCTTCGCGGTATAGCCCAATGCGTAGCCTCCATAGGGGTCCGGGGGGTCGGATTGGCGGGCGATCAACGAGCACCCATGTGAGTAACACGTTGAAAAGAGACTCGAAGTTCGTCCCATTATAACTGTTTCGCATTCTGTTTGGAAGGGGCGGGCGCTCAGTTCGCGCGCATTGTTTATGAATCGGGGACTGCTCGTTTGCAATTTGAAAGGGTTCCGAGCGTGGTACATTCGACCCAATTCCTCGATTGGAGTTGATTCTGATGGCGGACAGCCGAACCAGTTCGACCCGCGCCACCCGACCCGACGCGCCCTCTGTGCCGGGTGTTGAGATGTCGCCCGACGGGCTTGCCGAACTCAGGGCCGCGTCGATTCTCGTGGTCGACGACCACGAGCAGAATCTCGAACTCCTGCAGGCGTATCTCGAAGAGATCGGATGCAAGGTCCGCACCGCGCGCGACGGCATCGAGGCCCTCGCCGAGATCGACGCCGGACAGCCCGACCTCATCATCCTCGACGTCATGATGCCGCGGATGAGCGGCTACCAGCTCTGCACCAAGCTGAAGAGCGACCCGGCCTTCCGCGACATCCCGATCGTCATGGTCACGGCGCTCAGCGAAGTGGGGGACGTCGAGCGCGCCGTCGAAAGCGGTGCGGACGATTTCCTCACCAAGCCGCTGCACAAGATCGAACTGATCACCCGCGCGAAGTCGCTCCTCCGCTACCGACTGCTGAAGAAGCAGTACGAAGCGGCGCTCGACAAAATGAAAAAGCTGTCGCGCGACGAGTGATCGGGCTCAATCATCCTCCGCCGGGATCGCGCGCACGATCGCCGGCGTGTCTCCCGGTCGGCGCCATCGAGCCGCGCGCCCGCGCGGCTCGCGGCACGCCAGCAAGTGCTGCAGGTACACCGCGAGCGCCTCGCCCTCGAAGCGTTCGAGATACCCCGCCGTCGCGCTCGGGTTGATCGTGCGGATCGATTCCATCAACTGCTCACGAGTCAGCAGCGGCGACACCCGCGGCGACTCGTTCACCTCAACCGCACGCTCCATCGTCGCGACCATCGCTCATACTCCCTGCTCGCCAACCGGGTGGGCGGCGCTTGTACCCCGCGCCAACCGGCGACCCCTTCCGCATCGGCCTGCACCGCGTTTTCCCATCAGCGTGTAACCACAACGGACCTGCGCTCTCTTGTGGGACGCATGGGTCGAGCACGAGTCCCGCCTGTCGCTCCCCAACCCCCTGTCCTCATCTCCCGCGCGCCACACCACCCGTGCTACCTTCTCTTCCGATGAGCGCCCTGCGGTTCGACATCCTGGCCCGTGATCCAGTCAGCCGCGCGCGCGCCGGGCGCGTCACCACTGTTCACGGCTCGTTCGACACCCCCGCGTTCATGCCCGTCGGCACACAGGGCACCGTCAAGGGCCTCGTCCTGCCGCTCGTCGCGCGCACCGGCAGCCAGATCATCCTCGGCAACACGTACCACCTGCTCCTCCGCCCTGGCCCGGAACTCGTGCGCCATCTCGGCGGGCTGCACTCCTTCATGGGCTGGCCCGGGCCCATCCTCACCGACTCGGGCGGCTATCAGGCGTACTCGATGAGCGACCTCACCAAGCTCACCGACGACTCCGTCACCTTCCGCTCCATCGTCGACGGCTCGATGATCGAACTCTCCCCCGAGCGCGCCATCGAAGTTCAGAACGCCCTCGGCAGCGACATCATCATGGCCCTTGACGACTGCCCGCCCAGCGTCGATCCCGCGACGATGAACCAATCGCGACTGCGCACGCAGGCGCAGACCTCCGCGCGCAAGAAAGGCTACGACCACGCGCAGCGCCTCGACGAATCGCTCGAGCGCACCGCGCGCTGGCTCGAACGCTGCAAGCGCGCCCACGCGCGCCCGAGCGAACAATCCCTCTTCGGCATCGTGCAGGGCGGCACCGATCTCGACCGACGCGCGCGCAGCGCGGCGCAGGTGTGCAACATCGATCTCCCCGGCTACGCGATCGGCGGCGTCGCGGTCGGCGAAGGCTTCGACGAAATCGTCAAAGTCGTCCAGCACACCGCGCCGCTGATGTCCGACATGAAGCCGCGCTATCTGATGGGCGTCGGCTACGAACGCGACATCGTCGCCGCCGTCCGCGCCGGCGTGGATATGTTCGATTGCGTGTTGCCCACGCGCAACGGGCGGAACGCCTTCGCGTTCACGCGCACGGGCCCGCTGAAACTCCGCAACGCGCAGTACTCGGGCGACCCGCGCCCCATCGAAGAAGGCTGCGACTGCTTCGCATGCAACCCCGCCGCGCACGGGTGGGTGTTCCCGTCGGCGGCGGGAACAAGTGGGGGTGCCACGACAATCGGTGCCCTGACCGATTGTCGTGCTGCCGAAGCCGAAGCACGACTTTCTTCAGAGCAGGAAAGTCGTGGCACCCCAAGCACCGGCGTCTACTCCCGCGCCTACCTCCGCCACCTCTTCATGGCGGGCGAGATGCTCGGTCCGATCCTCGTGAGTTTGCACAATGTTCGGCACTTCCAGCGGCTCATGGTGGACATCCGGGCCGCAATCCGGGACAATGGTTGGTCTGCGCTCGGGCGGCGATGGCCCGTGGCCGTGGAAGCCCTGACCGGCGCCGATGTGGCCGCCGAGGGCTGATGGTCCATCAGCGGTGGACCGGCGTTCGATCCCGCGCTCGGAGCGGGCGGGCGGCGGTGTCCGAACCGAGATCGCGCGACAATGTTCGACCGCGCGATCGTTAGTTGCAAAGGAACTCGCCGGATGACAGGCGGACCGAATCTCCTCTTCACGCAATCCTCACCCGCGTTCGCCTGGTCCAGCGTCGTCGCCAGCGCGCCGCCGGTCGCCGGCGGCGTGGGCGGCCCGTCCGTCGCCCCGGGTGTGACCACCACCGGCGCGCCCGCCGGCCCCGCGGGCGGGGCCGCGCCCGCGCCGAGTCCCTTCGGCGGCAGCGGCTTCCTCTACATGATGGTCGCGCTGCTCGTCGTCATGATCCTCATGAGCACCCTCACCGGCCGCAAGGAAAAGAAGAAGCGCGAGGAACTCATGCGCTCGCTCGGGCGGCACGACAAGGTCCAGACCATCGGCGGCATCATCGGCACCATCATCGAAGTCCGCGACGATGAAGTCGTTCTCAAGGTCGATGAATCCAGCGGCACCCGCGTGACCTTCGCCAAATCCGCCGTCACCGGAGTGTTGAAGAAGCACGAGCGCGCCGAACGGAGTTCAAGCGAACGCGAGCCCGCCGCCGCCGGTACATGAACTTCCACCCGCGGGGCGCACGCGTGTGCCGCCCGCGATCACCACTCTTTGACCCAGCGATTCCGGGGACGATCCCACTCTCTCGAAGGTCCAGCATGCGACATCTCCTGCGTAACTCGATCCTGATCATCGTGGTGCTCTCCGTGTGCGCCATGAGCCTGTACCCGCCGAAGGAAAAGCTGCGGCTTGGCAAGGACCTCGCGGGCGGCGCCAGCCTCGTCTACAACGTCGAGGTCAAGCCAGACGATCCGCCCGACGTGATCGAGCGCACCATCGAGGTGCTCAAGGACCGCGTGAATCCGAACGGCCTCTTCGAGATCGATTTCCGCAAGCAGGGCTCCGATCAGATCGAGATCGCGATGCCCCTGCCCAACGAGGAAGTGAAGCAGCTCCGCCGCGAGTACGACGCCGAGCTCGCCAAGCTGCACGACTACGAGATCGATATCGACGCCTTCGAGCTCGCCATGCGCAAGAGCGGCGCCGAGCGCGAGCAGGCGCTCCGCCCCATGATGGACACCCCGGCCCGCACCGCGCTGCTCCAGCCGATCGACGACGCGCTGAAGACCGTGCAGGAAGCCCGGGCGGCGTACAACGCCGCCCTCGCCGGCGCGGATGAAGCGGAGAAGACCCGCCTCCTCGAAGCCGCCGGCGCCGCCGAAGTCACACTCGACAGCGCCCGCCAGCGCCTGCTCGGCTCGCTGATCGATCACGATGACGTTCGCGCCAAGCTCGAACTCAGCGATGAACCGCACAAAATCAAGGACAAAAAGACCAACACCGTCAAGGAGTTCCCCAGCGAGCGATCGAAAGCGCTGGAGGGCATCCGCTCCCGGCTGAGCACGATCCCAGGCGGGACCGATCTGCTCGACTCCATCTTGGCGAAGCACAAGGCCTACGCCGACAAGCGCAAGGGTCTCGACGATCCCGCCGACCTGCAGCGACTGCTGCAAGGCTCCGGCGTGCTGACGTTCCGCATCGGCGTCGGGCCGAGCGAAGTCCAGCCCGCCGAGCTACAGCGTCTGCGTGACGAACTCCGCGCCCGCGGCGCGGACCTCGTGCAGGCGACCGGCATGCGATGGTTCCCCATCAACAAGCTCGCGAGTTTCTACGACTCGGTCGAACAGTACGAAGCCATGCAGACAAACGTCGCCGGCTACTTCGCCGGGCGCGGGCTGATCGCGGAAGCGCGCGACGGGCAGACGTACATCCTGCTCTACGACCAGCAGGGCCTGCGCCTGACGAAGGCGGAAGGCGACTGGTCGCTCGCCAGCGCCGGGCAGGGCACCGACCAACTCGGCCGCCCGGCGATCACCTTCCGCACCGACACCGTGGGGCAGAGCCTGATGGGCGACCTCACGGAGAAGAACATCGGTCGGCAGATGTCGATCCTTCTCGACGATCGCATCTACACCTCGGCCAACATTAACTCGCGCATCCCCGGCAACGGCATCATCGAGGGCACGTTCACGCAGGAAGAAATCAACTACGTCATCAAAACCATGTCCGCCGGCTCGCTGCAGGCGAAGCTCGGCGCCAAGCCCGTCTCCGTCTCAACACAAGCGCCGGAACTGGGCAAGGACAACCTCGCCCGCGGGCTGAAGGCGACATACATCTCCTTCATCGCCGTCGGCATCTTCATGCTCATCTACTACTTCATCCCCGGCGCGGTGGCGATCGTCGGAATGCTCACCACGGGCCTGATGGTCATGGGCATCATGGCCCTGCAGCAGGCCGCGTTCACCCTCCCCGGCATCGCCGGCATCGCGCTCACCTTCGGCATGGCGGTCGACTCCAACGTGCTCATCTACGAGCGCCTGCGCGAAGAGATCACCGCCGGGCGCGACCTGAAGACCGCGCTGCGGCTGGCCTACCAGCGCGCGGGAGCCGCGATCATCGACGCCAACATCACCACCCTGATCACCGCCATCGTGCTCGGCTACACCGGCACGCCCGAGATCAAGGGCTTCGCCATCTCGCTCGGCATCGGCGTCGTGGCCACCATGTTCATGGCCCTCGTCATCACCCGCGTGATCCTCGTCCTCCTCGTCGAGAAGTTCAACATCGAAGCAACGAAGTTCTCGCTCCCGCTGGTCGTCCCCGCGATCCAGCGGTTGCTCACGCCGCGGGTGAGCTGGCTCAACTTCCGCCACGTCTTCTACGCCTTCTCCATCGGCATGGTCCTCATGGGCTTCTTCTTCATCTACACGCAGGGCGCGAAGATGCTCGACTCGGAGTTCCGCGGCGGGACACAAGTCACGCTCGACCTCCGCGACCCGAAGACCCGCCAGCCCGTCGAACTCACCCGGTCCGCGGTTGAAGAACGCGTCCACGCGATCGCGAAGGACCCCGAAGCGTCGGGCAACGCGCAGCTCCAGCAACTCCTCACCGCCGACATCGTGCCGATCAACGCCAAGGCCGACGGCGTGACGAGCAACACATTCATCGTCCGCACCACCGCCGATGACGCCGCCATTGTCGGCCAGGCGATCGTTGAGGAATTCAAGGACGTCCTCGAAACCACCCCGGCCCTCGTCTTCAGCGACGCCGACATCGAGAAAACCGACGCCGGCGCTCCCGTCTACGCGATCTACGAGCCCGCCCTCGGTGCCAACATCAATCGCCCCGAGGTCAAGAACAACGTCGACAAGTTCGTCGGCGGCGCCGCCATCGTGCTCGACGGGCTCGATCGCAATGTCCCCGTGCCCACCAGAGACGAGCTCGTCCGCCGTCTCGACCAAGTCCGCGACCAGGGCGCGTTCCCCAGCGCGACCCGGCGCGACCACGCGCTCATCGTGATCGACGGCGACAACAGTGCGGTGAAATCCGCCGTCATCGTGGTCAGCGACCCGCGCATCAACGCGTACGAAAAGGCGAAGTGGCAGACCGAGCTCGCCGAGATCGAGTGGGCGCTGGTCCGGGAGTCGCTGACCAAGTCCGCGACCCCAGCGGGCATCCAGTCCTTCAGCCCGCAGATCGCTCAGAGCTTCCGCGCCCAGGCGATCGTCGCCACCATCCTCAGCTTCCTCTTCATTTCAATCTACGTCTGGGTGCGTTTCGGTTCTGCCCGATACGCCGCCGCCGCTCTCGTCCCGCTCGTCCACGACGTCCTCATCGTCGTCGGCATGATCGCGCTCGCCGAAGTGTTGTACGACAAGTTCCCCGGGCTCGCGAGTTTCGGCATACGCCCCTACAAGATCGACATGGGCATGGTCGCCGCCATCATGACCATCATCGGCTACTCGCTGAACGACACCATCGTCGTCCTCGACCGCATCCGCGAGAACCGCGGCAAGCTCGCCTACGCGAGCCAGCACGTGATCGACCTTTCGATCAACCAGACCATGAGCCGCACGATCATCACCGGCGGCGGCGTGATCTTCACCCTCATCGTCCTGCTCACGCTGGGCGGACAGGCGATCGCGTCGTTCGCGTACACGCTGCTCGTGGGCGTCATCATCGGCACCTACTCGTCCTTCGCCGTCGCGGCCCCGTTCGTCTGGACCAAGAACCCGCCCGCCGCCGCAACGCTGATGCCCCGCACCACGCCCGACGCCGAGCCGGAACCGGGCGAGGGGCCGAAAGGGCTTGCCGCGGGCGTGTGATCCGCTGAGATCGCTCCGCTGAACCAACGGGCCGCGCATTCGTTGCGCGGCCCGTTTTCATTCGGCGCCCCGGGCTGGCCCGGGCGATCGATCGCGCCGATAATCCTCAGCGTCCCTCGTGCAGGAGTCCCGCGATGCAAGGGCAGCAGACGAGAGCGAGCCTCGCCGTCCTTGCGCTGCTGGCGCTGTGGGTGGTTGTCTACTGGTGGACGCCCCCGCGCGATTCGCCCTCGGTCGGTGCCGGCTTCGATGTTGACACCATCGGCCCCGGCGCACGCCCCGCGCACGAGCCCGCCAAGCGGCCGACCACGAATCCCGCGCCCCCGCCGAGCGAGCCGAGCCCCGTCGTTCCGCCGACGTTCCAGCGCCACATCGTTCAGAGCGGCGACACGGCGGAATCGATCTCCCTGCGCATCTTCGGCACGCGTCGGCACTGGCAGAGCATCGTGCAGTCGAACCCGCTCGTGGACTTCGCGCACCTGAAGCGCGGCGCAGAGATCCTGGTCCCGCTCGATCCGAACAATGTGCAGGGCATGCCCGCGGCCGATGTGAAGCCCAGCGTTGGCGAACTGGGCGCGCCGCCCCAGAGCGCCGACGGCACGCGAGAAATTCTCGTCCGATCGGGCGACACGCTCTCATCCATTGCGAAACGCGAATACGGCAGATCCTCGCTCTGGCCGCGCATCCTGCAGGCGAACCGCGACCAGCTCAACGACGAAGGGACGAACCTCAAGCCGGGCATGGCGCTGAAGATCCCGCCGAAGCCGAAGGAATGATCCTCGGGCTGCGCGGGCGGAGTCTCCGCGCGGCCACTCCTACTCACCGCTGCGAATCTCGCCATCGGCGGCCCACCGCGCCGTCTCCCACACCGCCGGGCCCACCTCGGCGGCGGGCCACTCGATCGGCCGTTCGGCCCGCTCTCGCGCTCCGCGAGCCGGCGCGATCAGTTCCACCACCCGCTTCGCCAATCTCGGCGCGAGCGCCAGTTTCGTGGGCCACGCCGTGATCGCCGCGCCCTCGCGCACGACCACGACGTCTTCGGGTCGCGCGCCGCCTGGGCTGCGACCTTCCGCGCGGTCGGCGCGGTACGTCGCCCACTCGCAGCCATCGAGGGTGAGGCCCGGCAGCACGCTCAGCAACTCCGCCCGGCAGCGCCGGATCAGCGCGCCCGAATCGAGTGACACGCCGTCTTCGGCGATCTGCCCGCCGACCTGCCACACGCGCGTGCCGCCGGCGCTCTCCGCGCTCGTGATGGTCACGCGCGTGCGCGAGCCGTCGACGCAGTGCCCGTTCAGTTCGGGCAGCGGGCCGCGCACGAGTGTCATGTGCAGCGGGCGCGTCTGCGCGATCGAATCATCCAGCCCCATCATGGCGCGCAGCGGCGCGTTGCCCGCACCAGCGGTCAGGATCAGTCGGCGCGCACTGACTTTCAAGAAGTCGCTCGACTCCGGGTGCGCGATCGAGGCGCTGACCTGCTCGTGCCCCTCGCGGATCAGCGACACGCAAGCCCCCCGCAGCACGCGATGCGCGTGCGGCCGCGCCAGTTCGCGCACCAGCGACACCGGGTCGATCACCTGCTCATCAAGCCGCGCCACCGTTCCGGGGCAGCCGCGCAGCACCGCCGGGCGGTCCTCGGGCGCGAGCGTCACCGGCGCGACGCGCAGGCCGAGCTTCGCGCCGATCATGCCCGCCTTCGATGCCAGTGTGTCCGTCCGCCACAGGTGGCAGTGCTGCGATCGCACGCCCACGCGCGACAGGTCGGGCGATGCGCGCCCCGCGAGATGGTCGCGCCACACGCCTGGCATCTCGCGGATCGCCTTTGCCGATTCAGTGAACAGCCCGCCGAGCGTGTACTTGAGCCCCCCGTGGATGATCCCCTGCGACCACCCGGTCTGCGCCCCGCCCAGCGCGCCGGACTCGATCAGCAGCGCCTCATGCCCCGCGCGCACCACATCGTCGAGCGCCCACAACCCGGCGACGCCCCCGCCCAGGATCAGCGCGTCGAGTTCGATGGCGGGGTAGCTCGGCATTCGGCGGTACAGTACGCGCTCGGCACGCCCGACCGTGTCTTCGCGGCGTGCAGGCGAGGAGCCTCATGGTACCGCGTCGGGCGCTGGGCAACACGGGAGTCATGGTCGGCGTGCTGGGGCTGGGCACCGTCAAGCTGGGGCGCACCCGCGCCGTGAAGTACCCGGAACCGTTCACAATCCCTGACGACCGCGCGGCGGCGGATTTGCTCGACACCGCGCGCGGTCTGGGGATCAACCTCATCGACACCGCGCCCGCCTATGGCACCAGCGAAGAACGACTGGGCACGCTCCTCGCAGGGCAGCGCGATCACTGGATCATCAGTACGAAAGCGGGCGAGGAGTTCGATGATGCGACCGGCAACTCGCGATTTGACTTCGCGCCCGGAGCGATCGCGGCGAGTGTCGAGCGCAGCCTTCGCCGACTGCGCACCGACCGGCTCGACCTGGTGCTTCTGCACTCGGACGGGCGCGATGAGGAGATCATCCATCGCTCCGGCGCGCTCGAAGCGCTCGGCATGCTCAAAGAGCAAGGCAAACTGCGGTTGGTCGGCGTCTCGACGAAAACACCCGAAGGCGCTCGCCTCGCCGCCCAGCGGTGCGACACGGTGATGCTGGCGTACTCGCCCGCCGCGCGCGGGGACGAACCGGCGATCGAGATCGCCCATCGTCGAACTGGGGTGGTGCTTGTGAAGAAGGCGCTCGCCGGCGGGCACGCGAGCGATCCGGCCGCCGCGATCCGCTTCGCGCTCGCGAATCCCGGCGTGACGAGTGTGATTGTCGGCACGATCAACCCGGATCACCTGCGCGCCAACGCGATCGCCGCGAGCACGACCGCTTGAGGAGCACGATCACGGCACAAATCGCCCGATCAGGTCGAAGGTCTGCTCCGTCCCCTGCGTCGCCATCGTGATCGTCGAGAAGAGCAGCCCGCTCGACTCCGCGTTCGTGTCGATGCGGATGATCGCCTTCGGCCCCTCGGGCGTCTGCTCGAAGCGCACGAATGTTGCTTTCACCTGCTCGTTGCTCGGGCGCAGCTTATCGATGTCCGCAGGCAGCCCCGGGTTGAGGTTCTTCAGGACCACGCCGATTTCCTTCGACGCTCCGGGCTTCATGTTCCACATGAGCACGCGCTCGTGCGAGAGCTGCCACCCGCCGCTGACGGGCTTCGGCGCTTTCGGGTCACCCCGGATGATCCGCATGTCAACCACGGCGGCGGTCGGGTGATCGAGTTCCACCATGAACCACTTGGGCAGTTCCGCTTCCGGGATGTTCTTCAGATCGACCTTGATCACGTACTTCGAGCGCGGCGCGTCTTTCGCCGGGTCAAAGCCGTCGAGAAACACCGGGGGCTGGCGATTCGCCGCCAGCACGCGGAACGGTCGACCCATGATGTCCTCGAGCGTGAATTCGCCCAGCCGGTACTGCCCCTCGGGCGTGTACTTCACGATCGCCTTCACGCCGTAGTTCACGCGCGAGTCGATATCGATCTTCACGGGCTGCCCGTACCCCTCGAAGAAGACGTACACATTGCGCCGCACCGGGCCCATGTACTGCGGCGACTCGAACGTCGCCCGCAGCGGCACCGTCCCGCCGGGCTGGATCACCTTCTCGGGCAGCTCCGGCACCGTGCAGTTGCAGGTGCTCCGCACTTCAAGAATCTTCAGCGGCGCGGAGCCGACGTTGGTGATCTGCACCTCGCCCGTTTTCTTCGTCTCGGGCATCATGTCGCCGAGGTCGATGTTCTGCGGCACGATGGTGACGGGGATCTGCACCGTCGGCGCGCTCGGTGCCGGGGCGGCGGGCGCTGCCGGTTGCTGCCCAGCGACGGATGCGCCGGTGAGGGTCAACACGCTGATCGCCGACAGAACGCCTGCATTCCAAATCGCCGAACGAGTCATGCGCCAAACTCCTGGCTGAAGCCGAGTATAGACCCAACAGAATCGGGGCCACAGATAGATCGGTTATTCCCGATCGGTCCCACGACGCTCGGCGGTCTCTGCGGCGCGAACCGGAATGAAACCGAACGCGACATTCCCGGAACAATCGGCAGGTCCCGGCCGCCGCCGGGGCTGTGTACTCTGCTTCGGCCCATTTTCCCCTGATCGGAGCCCACCATGACGCAGCGCTGCGCGACCGCTTTCTCCGGCCGGATCGATGACCTTCTCGCCCGCTCGCGCCCCCTCGGCGCGGGGCTTATTGCCGCCGGGTTGCTGGCGATGGGCCCCATCGGCTGCTCGATCGGTACCCCCTTCGAAGCCACCGCTGAGTCCAACCTCATCGCGTCGGTGAATGCCACGCAACTCACCGTCGACAACACCGTGGGAGACATCACCGTCGTCTCCGACGCGGCGGCGACGGGCGTTTCGGCGGTGGTCATCAAGAAGGGCCGCGGTTCCACGCAGAAGCGCGCCGACGAAGCGCTCGCTGAAATCCGTCTGTCACTCGCGGAAGTCGCCGGCACACCCGGCACCGTGCTCGCGAAAGCGGAGCACCCGAAGTCGAGCAACAAGAAGAACTACTCCGTCGAGTGGCGCATCACCGCGCCGGCGAACGCGAAGCTGGTCATTGGCGTCGATGTGGGCGAAGTGAACATCCGCGACTTCTCGTCGGGCGCGAAGATCACGACCGACGTCGGTGATGTCGACGCCCAGAACATCGCCGGCGGGCTGAACGTAAAGACGGATGTCGGCGACATCACGGCCAAGAACATCACCGGAAACCTGACGGCGCAGACCGACGTCGGCGACATCAACGCCCGCGCCGCGGGCCAGATCAATTGCCGCACGAATGTCGGCGACCTCAGCCTGCACGTCTTCGGCGAGCCGGGCCAGCCGATCACCGCGCTCACCGATGTGGGCGATCTCGATGTGGGCCTCCCTGCCGGACTGAGCGGCTCGCTCAGCGCGGCCGTCGACACCGGCGATCTGAGCGTGAAGCTGGGCGATACGCCCATGAAGCACGTTGAGCAGAAGCGCAAGCGATTCATGGCGGACTTCGCGGCCCCCGGCCCGAAGTTGAAGTTCGAGACCGATGTCGGCGACCTGACCGTGCGCATCGCGGAACCGGGCGCTTGAGGTCGCGGCGGCTTGCGCATTGAGTTGTGAGCCTTGAGTCTGAGGCCGGGAGACATCTGCGAGAAAACCCGTCGACGGGCGGATCGAACTTGGGCTCGGCTTTCGCCGAGCGTCGAAGCGGTGGTCGGCGGCGGCTTGACGGTGTGTGCCGTCGGGCGTGTGCCGCCGATCGAGTCGGACTCTCACTCCGCCGAGACGTATGCATCCGGTCGGCAGGGTGGAGGGCGCCGTTGAGCACGCCCTCTACCTATCAGGCGTTGCGTCACTTCTGTGCGCACAAACGTGACCCTGCGCGCTGGTGCGATCGCGGTCTGGTGCGTGGAAGTGCCTGGCATTTCCGGGGTTGTGATGATTCTCAGAACTCTTTGATTTTCTTGGCGTTGATGGCGGGACATGTCAGCGGCGCGCGCACGAATGCGGACTTGCCGGGGATTCGCCGTTGCCGTGTCGCGGGGCTGTTTCGGTGGCGCGGCGCGTGACCGCCGGCTGCACTTCTCACCTGCTGACCGATTGGCCGTCGATCGTCAGCGTTGCGCGCTTGGTCTGCTTGTTTCGGCGCAGCCGTGCCCGCAGCGCCGGGATCGGCAGCACGCCGCGCAGCAGCCACCCAGCGGCGATGATCGCGAGAACCGTGACGACCCAGAACTGCCAGTCGCCCACCGGCAGCGGTGCCGGCGGCGCGCTGCGTGCCATCACGCTGGGTCCATCGCTCATCACGCGATCCCCGCAGCGCGGAGGGACTGGTAGACGAGCATCGCTGCGAGATACGCCAGCGCGCTCATCCACGCCAACTGCAGCAGCGCCCACTTCACGCCGCCGGCTTCGCGGGCGGTGACGGCGAGCGTGGGCAGGCACTGCATCGCGAGCACGTAGAACACGAGCACCGACCAGCACACCGCCGGGGTGAAGACCGGCGCGCCGTCGTCGCGCTTCGCGTTCTGCACCTGTTCGAGCACGCCCTCCGCCTCGGCATCCTCCTCGCCGGCGACGATCACGGCCAATGTTGAAACGAACACCTCGCGGGCCGCGAAGCTGGTCAGCACGCCCACGGTGAGCTGCCAGTCGTATCCCAGCGGTGAGAAAATCGGCTGCGCGAAGCGGCCCGCGCGGCCCGCGAAGCTCATGGCTTTTGCGTGCGCTGCTTCGGCGTGATCGGCGGCGGCCTCGAGTTCGGCGGCCTTTTGAGGCTCGGCTGTTGCGATCGATGCCGCCTGCGTGCGCAGTTCGTTCACCTCGGCGGTGGGCGCGACTTTCGGGTAGCTGCCGAGCCACCACAGAACGATGCAGATCGCGAGGATCACCGTGCCGGCGTTCTTCACGAAGACGAGGGCGCGGTCGAAGGTTGAGATGAGCGCGTTGGTGATCGAAGGGAGCTTGTAGCTGGGGAGTTCGAGCGCCATGGGGCGTGCTTTGCCGCGGAGGATGGTCCGGCGCGCGATCAACGCGCTGAACAGTCCCGCGAGCGCGCCGAGCGCGTAGCAGCCGACGAACGCGAGCGACGCCAGGAGCGGGCGATCTCGGAACAGGATGGTGGTGACGAGGACGTACACGGGCAGGCGCGCGGAGCACGTCATAAAGGGCGCGACGAGGATGGTGGCGAGGCGCTGCTTGCGGTCGGGGATGGCGCGGGTCGCCATGATCCCCGGCAGGGCGCACGCGTGCGACGACAGCAGCGGCACGAAGGCGTGACCCGGCAGCCCGAAGGGGCGCAGGACGCGGTCCATGACGAACGCGGCCCGGGCCAGATACCCCGTGTCCTCGAGCAGGGAGATGGTGAAGAAGAGGAGGCAGATCTGCGGCAGGAAGATGACGGTCGCGCCGATGCCGGTGACCACGCCGTCGGAGAGGAAATCGTGCAGAATTCCCGGCGGCACGATGCTTTTCACCCCCGCCGTCAGCCAGGCGAAGACGTGATCGATCAGGTCCATCGGGTAGTTCGCGAGGGAGAAGATCAGCCAGAAGACGGCCGTCATCACGGCGGCGAAGATCGCGACACCCAGGACCGGGTGCGTGAAGGCGCGGTCGAGCCTGTCGGTCAGGTTCTCGCCCTGCGCGGGGTTCCCCGACGCGACGCGGGCGTAGAGATCATCGGCCCACTGCGCGAGCGCGGCTTCGGAGCCGGGGGGCGTATGGTTCGGCACGCGCGCCTCGGTGAGCGCGGCGCGCAAACGATCCACGCCGTCGCCGCTGCGGGCACAGCAGGGGATGGCGCGGCAGCCGAGCGCGGCTTCGAACTCTGCGGTGTTGATCGAGAGCCCGGTGCGGCGGGCGAGGTCCATCATGTTCAGCGCGATGACGGTGGGCAGCCGACGCCGCAGAGCTTCGCCCACCATCATCAACCCGCGAGAGAGATTGGTGGCGTCGACCACAACGCACACCGCGTCGGGCTCGCGCAGCGCGTGCCCCGCCGGTGCCGCCTGCCCCGCGAGCACCGCGCGGCAGAGTTCTGATTCCGCCTGCGCCAGTTCGAGCGAGTACACCCCCGGCAGGTCGATCAGTTCGACCGCCGACGATTCGATCCGCACCTGCCCGATGCGTGCTTCTTGCGTCGTGCCGGGGAAGTTCGCCGTCTTGTGGCGCAGACCGCTGAGCCGGTTGAAGAGCGTGGTTTTTCCCGTGTTGGGGTTCCCCAGCAGCGCAACCCGCACGAGCCCGGTGCCGCGCTCGCCGGCGGCGGCAGCAGGACCGGTCAGAGCTGGTGTGGTGGGTCCGGGCACGGCGGCGAGGTTCATCCGTCAGCGAGGAGCGGGGGAGGGAGTCTCCGGCGCGCCGTTCGACTCCGGTGCGGCGGGGTTGACCATGACGCGCTCGGCGAGGGGGCGGGCCAGCCCGATGCGGCTCTCGCAGCCGCACGCCCCTAGCACTCGCACGATGCACGGCTCGCCCGATCGGCACAGCACCACGCGGGCATTGGGCCGCAGACCCATCGCGCGGAGCTGGGCGGCGTCGTCATCGTCCATCGCGGCGTCAACAACAACGCCCGACTGGCCGGGCTTCAGGGCCGTCAGGCGGGCGGCTGGCGGCGTCGCGGCAATTTGGTTGAGCGAGACAGCGGTGGGAAGCCGCCCGGCGTCGGCCTGGGCACAGCCGCAGTCGGAGCCGAGACCGCACTCGCCGATCTTGGCCGCCGCCCCCGCGCCCGTGCCCGGAAGCGAAGCGAGGGGATTTCCATTGGGCTGGGCAGGCTGGCCTAGGTTGGCGGGGGCTTGGCTGACCACGAGGGACTCCGAGATCGCCGGCAGTACGCGAAAGCGTCGCTGGGATCACGGGATCGTATGCTTGCTGAGACTGAATCGCAACACGAGTTCGGGTTGCCATTCGCGCTGGAGAAGCGCCCCGAAGAGGATTCGAACCTCTGACCTGCCGCTTAGAAGGCGGCTGCTCTATCCAACTGAGCTATCGGGGCGGGCTGTGGCAGGGTAGCGCCGCTCGGGCTTCGGGACAAACCGGGCGGCTGCCGGGCGGTAGGCTTCGGCGTGGCTGCGAACAGTTTGCGCCAGAAGATCGGCTTGGTGGGTCGAGGTTGGAAAGGCCTGCCGAGGAGGACGCTGTCATGAATGTGGATCGCATTTTGGGATTGTTTCTGGCGGGGGTGACGGCGATTGGCGGCGGGGTGGCATTGGCTCAGCCGCTGCCGAATATGGTCGAGCCGCGGCCGCGGGATGTGAAGGGGGACCTGGTTGATCTGCGGCTCGCGACGTTCAACGTTCAGGACCTGCGGAGCGAGCATCTCGCGGATGCAGCGAATCAGAAAGCAAAGCGCGTGGCGGAGGTGTTGCAGTGCATCCGTCCTGATGTCGTGCTGATCAACGAGATTCAGTACGACGGCGCGGGGGAGAGCGGGGGCGGTGGCGGGAAGAACGCGGGCTTGTTGATCGAGAGATTTCTGAGCGTGGCGCAAGGGGAGGGGCTCGCGGGGCTGTCGTATCGCGCGATCATGCTGCCGAGTAACACGGGCGTGCCGAGCGGGTTTGATCTCGACAACAACGGCTCGGTGGTGACGAAGCCCGGCTCGCGCGAGTACGGCGGGGACTGCCTCGGGTACGGCGAGTTCCCCGGCCAATTCGCGATGGCGCTGCTGGTGCGCTCGGACCTTTCGATACTCGAGAGCGAGATCCGCGCGTTCCGCTCGTTCAAATGGAAAGACATGCCCGGCGCGCTGTTGCCGCCGGCGGAGGGCCAGGAATCGGCGGGCGAGGGCGGTGTGGGCTGGTACAGCGCGGAGGAACTGGCGGCGCTGCCGCTGTCGAGCAAGTCGCACTGGGATGTGCCGGTGAAGCTCCGGAACGGGGCGGTGCTGCATGTGCTGTGCAGCCATCCGACGCCGCCGGTGTTTGATGGGGATGAGGACCGCAACGGCCGGCGGAATCACGATGAGATTCGGCTGCTGGCGGACTACATCAACGGCGCGGCGTACATTGTTGACGACGCGGGGAAACGCGGCGGCTTGACGGAAGACGCGCTCTTCGTCGTGATGGGCGATCTGAATGCGGATCCTGGCCGGGGCGACGGGCGCGCAAAGCCCATGGACCTGCTGCTGAAGAACGCGCGCGTTCAGGCGGGCGTGGCGCCGGTGAGCAAGACGCCGATGGAACGGCTGCGCCCCGATGCGACGGCGAAGTTCCGCTTGCGCGTGGACTATGTGCTGCCGTCGCAGGGGTTGATCGTGCGAGACTCGGGCGTGTGGCGCGGGGCGGGGGATTCACCCGGCGCGAAGGAGGATGTGGCGAAGGAGGCATTCGAGGACCATCCGAGCGACCACTTCCCTGTGTGGGTGGATGTGCGGGTGATGGGGATAACGAAGGGGCCTTGAGTGCATGCGGTGTGTGTCGTTCTCGCTCGGCGCTGATCGATACGGGCTACAATCCGGGCTCTTGGTTCGGATGAGCGATTCGAACCAACTGCGGAGCTTTCGCACGCGGCATGACTCAGGTTCCTGGAACGATGTCCGACTCGCGGGCCTCGATCGGCCCTCGCCCGATCGAGCCGGTGGTGGTTCGGCCCACGCGGCTGTCGGACCTTTTTCAACTGGCGAAGCCGGGCATCGTGCGGATGGTGCTGGTGACGACGGGTGTGGGGTTCATCCTGGCGGCGCTGGGGCGCGGGTGGACGATTAGCGGGGCGGCGTGGGCGGTGGTGTGGTGCATGATCGGGACGGCGATCTCCGCCGCGGGCGCGAACGCGCTGAACATGGCGATGGAGGTTCGGCGTGACGGGCTGATGGAGCGCACGAAGCGCCGCCCGATGCCGGCGGGGCGGATGCCGAGCCGCGTGGGCGCGATGTTCGGCGGGGCGTGCGGGATCATCGGTGTAACGATCCTGTGGTTCGGGACGAACCCGGCCGCGGCGATCGTGTCGGCGGCGACGATCGCGAGCTATGTGCTGCTGTACACGCCGATGAAGCCGGTGTCGACGCTGTCAACCATCGTGGGCGCGGTGCCGGGGGCACTCCCGCCGCTGATCGGCTGGGCGGCGGGATCGGGGTTCGAGGGCAGCGCATCGATGCGCTCGCTGGCGGAGCCGGGCGGGTGGACCATCTTCCTCATCATGTTCGTGTGGCAGATCCCGCACTTTCTGGCGCTGGCGTGGAAGTACCGCGAGGACTACGGGCGGGCCGGGCACCGCGTGCTGCCGGTGACCGACCCGGGCGGCGTGCGAACGAGTTTCGTCGTGCTGCTGTGGTCGGTGCTGCTGGTTCCGATCTCGCTGCTGCCGGTGCCGGCGATGCCCGACCGGCTGGGGTGGGGGTACGCGATCTTTGCGCTGGTGTGCGGCGTGCTGTTCGCGGCGGCGGCGGCGCGGCTGTGGCGCGTGAAGAACGAAGCGGCGGCCATGAAGGTGTTCTTTGCGTCGATCATGTACCTGCCGGCGGTGCTGCTGGGGATGGTGGGCGATGCGCTCTGGCCCTTCTGACTCGCGCGTGACGTTGGGCGGCCGGCCGAGCGCGGCGATGGTCGTGATCGCGCTGGCGCTGGTCGGCGCGGGGGTGATGATCGTGTTCGCAGCGGGTCGGATGCGCGGGCCCGGTGGGGGGGATGCCGAGCGCCAGCGCATCGATGAATCGGCGCTGGAATCGCGGCGTGCGTTCATCGCGTCGATGACGATCCCGGAGTTTTCTCTGATCGATCAGGACGGCGCGCGGGTTGGGCGCGAAGTGCTGCGCGGGCAGCGCACGGTTGTGGTGTTCACCTTCACGCACTGCCCGACGGCGTGCCCGGTGATGATGGGGCTGCTGCTGCCGGTGTATCACTCGGCGGCGGCGAAGGATGTGGGGTTCGTCTCGATCAGTGTTGATCCGGTGAACGACACGCCCGAGCGGTTGAGGGCGCACGCGGAGTCGATGGGCGTGAACGACGGGCGATGGCGGTTCCTGACGGGCGAAGCGGAACAAGTCCGCGCGATCGTGGCGGGGCTGAAGTTCGGGGTCAGTGAGAACGCGGCGGACCAGATCACGCTGCCGGGGGGCGGGACGATGGCGAATATCGTGCACCCGACAAAGGCGCTGCTGATCGACCGAGAGGGGAAGATCGTCGACTTCTTCGACGCGCTCACGCGTGAGGGTGTTGACGAATTGGCCGCGCGGCTGGCGCGGTAACACACTCCCGCGCCGATTCGACTGGGAGACGGAATTCACCGCAGAGACGCAGAGTGCGAAGAGTCTGAAATCGCAAAGTCTTATCTCTGCGTCTCTGCGGTGAATCCGGGCTTGGGGCGTTCGCTCGCGGCACTGACCGGAGGACCGGTCAGCGGCACTGCTGCGGGATTCGTTATTTTTTGTCTTTCTCGTGCTCGGCGTGGTCGGTCTTCGGGGCGTCGTAGACGCGCACGGTCCAGGGGACGGTGAGCACTTTGCTCTTGTGCTGGAACTGGGCGAACATTTTGTAGTGCCCCGGCGCGGGGAAATTCACGTGGAACGCGATGTCGGCTTTGTGCCCGTCGGCGTAGTCGTCGGGGTGCTTCATGCCGGCGGAGAGATGATGTGCGTGGTCGTGCCCGCCGTGCGAGTGCGTGTCTTTCGGCTTCGAATCGGCGGCGGGTTTCTTCTCGGCGCCGGGCTTGAGCATGTTGAGGTCCTCGGCGGAGAGGGGGTGCGCATGCACGAAGTGCTTGAGGTCCTCGCTGAAGATCACGAGGTGCCCCATCGCGCCGAGGTAGGGCTCGAGGTCCGCGAGCGGCGCGTTATCGCGCTGCACGGTGAAGCGGAGCAGCGTGTCGTGCCCGGGGATGTAATCGTCGGCGTTGCAGCGCAGCCGCGCGGAGTAGCCGTCGCCGATGTCGATGAGTTCGAGCGCGTCGACCTTTAGCGGCACGCGCGCCGGAGCGCTGCCGGGAACGGCGAGCGAGGACTGAACAACCTGGTTGCCCGCGCCCTCGGCGGCGGGCGTGAAGTCGCTGAATAGGCGGAAGTCGCCCGCGTGCGGGAAGGTGATGTTGGTGGTGAACGTGCCGTCGGGGTTGCGCGTGGGGTGATCGTGGAGGTACCACGAGAGATCGGATGACACGACGAGGAAATGCAGCGGCTTGTCGTGAACGATCGCGAGGTCTTTGACGGGCTGCCCGCTCGGGTCCTTCATCGCGATGTTGAGCGTGACGGGCGCGCCCGGCGCGACGGTGCCGGCGGGCTTGACTTCGACGGCGTACTGGATCGGCGCGAGCGCGAGCAGATCCGTATAGAACGCGCTCAGCCGGTCAAAGTGTGTCTGCGCGCCTTTCCAATCGTTCGAGTCGGCGGCGACGTGCAGGTCGTGCGCGATCTGAGCGATCTCCTTCCCCTTGAGGTTGATGTCGCGGACTTTGGCGCGTTCCACGCCGCTGCCGGGCTTGACGGCGAGTCGGCCGAGCAGCTTCGCCGTGCGTTCGACGGCGTCGATGATGTTGTGCGTGTCGGGCTCGCCGCCGGCGGGGACGTCGATCGCGATGTGCCCCATCAGCTCGTCGAGCAGGCGGATCGCGGCGGCGTAGCTGGTCGGCTCGGTGTACTCGTAGTCGTGCGAGTGCCCGTGGTCGTGCTCGTCGCCGCGGGCCAGCGCTGGTGTCGGGAGCGACGTGATCGCAACGGGGAGCGCGGCGAGGCAGGTGAGGGCGAGCGTCGAGAATCGGCGGTTCGTCATGAAGCGTGCTCCTGAGCGGCGCGACGGTGGTCATCCAGCAGGCGCGCGGCGGACTGGCGTGCGAAATGCAGATACACGGTAGGCGTCACGAAGAAATCCAGCAGCGTGCAGGTGATCAGGCCGCCGAGCATCACGATCGAGACGGGGTAGAGAATCTCCTTGCCCGGCTCTCCCGCGGCGATCACGAGCGGCACCAGCCCCAGCCCGGTCGTCAGGGCGGTCATCAGCACCGGCGCGACGCGCTCCTGCGAGCCGCGGATGATGAGCTCGCGCCCGAAGGGCATGTTCTCGTGCAGCATCAGGTGGGCGTAGTGAGAGATCATGAGAACGCCGTTGCGCGACGCGATGCCGCACAGCGAAACGAACCCGACGAGCGATGCGACCGAGAAGGGCTGCCCGGTCACCAGCAGCGCCGCCACCGCACCGATGAACGCGAAAGGGATGTTCAGCATCACCTGGGCCGCGAGGACGGAACTGCGGAAGTGCGTGCGGAGGAGGATGAACATGACGAGAAGCGACATCGATCCGAGGAGTGCAATGGTGCGCGTTGCGGCGCGCTGTGTCTCGTGCTGACCCTCGAAGCGGACCCAGTAGCCGGCCGGGAGTTTCAGCTGTCCGGCAATCGCGAGCTCGATGTCGGCGACGGTGGAGCCGAGGTCGCGCCCTTCGACGTTGCAGTGGACGACGATACGGCGCTGCGCGTTTTCCCGTTTGATCTCGTTGGGACGCGGCTGCTCGCGGATCGTCGCCACATCCGACACCAGCGCCACCGCGCCGGAGGGAGAAAGCAGGCGGACGTCGGAGAGGCTGGAGATGCTCGATCGCCACGGATCGTCGAGGATCACGAGCAACTCGTAGCTTCGCAGCCCATCGAGCACGCGCGACGCGACCGTGCCGCGGAGCGCGGTTTCAAGCGTCTCGGCGAGTTGCCCGACGGTGAAGCCGTAGCGCGCGGCGCGGTCGGGATCGACGGTGATGTGGACCTCGGGGACGAGGGTCTGCTGCTCGACGCCCAGGTCGGCGACGCCCGCGATGGGCTCGATGACGGCGCGGGCCTGATCGCCCAGCGTGCGGAGCGAAGAGAGTTCCGGGCCGAAGATCTTCAGGACGAACTGAGCCTCGACGCCCGTCTGCAGGTGCTCGACACGGTGGCTGATGGGCTGTCCCACGCCGGTGGTGACTCCGGGCAACAGCTCGAGTTTCTCGCGTATCTCGGCGAAGACGGTCTCGCGGTCGCGGACGACGGCGGGGGGCGTGCGCGCGCCCGGCGCGGCGCTTCTGCCGGACTTCGCGTGGGCGCGGGCTTCGGCGCTGGTCCAGAAGGAGACTTCGATCTCGTTGTTGAAGACCCCCAGCGCGTGCTCGTCGAGTTCGGCCCGGCCGACGCGTCGCCCGGCGGACTTCACTTCGGGGATGTCGAGGATCATGCGCTCCGCCATGCGCCCGGTGCGATCGGACTCCTCGAGCGAGATGCCCGGCACGGCGTTGACGGTGACCGTCGCGGTACCTTCGTTGAAGGGCGGCAGGAACTCAGCGCCGAGGCGCGTCACGGTGAAGCCCGAGAGGGCCACCGCGCCGAGCGCGAGCGACACGACAAGCCGCGGGCGCGGGAGGGAGACACGGTACGCCCAGAGAGCAGCGCGCTTGCAGCCGCGCAAGACCGGGCCGTCGCGATCCTCCTTCATCGCGCGCATGCCGGGCAGCAGGGAGTGGCACAGCACGGGCGTGACGGTGAGCGAGACGATCATCGACGCGAGGATGGAGAGCACATAAGCCGCCGCCAGCGGCGAGAAAAGCCGGCCCGGCAGGCCCGGGAGCGCGAGCATGGGGAGGAAGGTCAGGAGAACGATCGCGGTGCCGATGAGGATCGGACCACGCACTTCGCTGGTGGCGGCGAGGACGACGCGCCAGATCGCAGCATCGCTGGACGCTCTGCCCGCGTGGCGTGCTTCGCGCAATCGGCGGAAGACGTTTTCCACGCCGACCACCGCGTCGTCGACGAGCTCGCCGATGGCGACCGCGATCCCGCCGAGGGTCATGGTGTTGATGGACTGGCCCATCATGTGGAAGACGATCGCGGTCATCAGCAGCGAGAGCGGGATCGCGGTGAGCGTGATGAGCGTGGTGCGGACGTTGAGGAGGAAGAGCGCGAGGATGATGGCGACCAGGATCGCGCCGTCGCGGAGCGCTTCCGTCACGTTATCGATGGCGCGGTCGATGAAGTGCGATTGGCGGAAGAGGTCGGTGTCGATGGTGATGCCCGGCGGCAGCGTCGCCTGGAGCGCGCGCATCTTGTCGTCGATCAGCTCGATGAGCCGGCGCGTGTCTGCGCCGGGCTGCTTTGATACCGCGAGGATCACGCCCGGCGTGCCGTTGATGGAGGCATCGCCGCGCCGGTACGCCGCCGGGGCTTCGATAACGCGCGCCACGTCGCGCACGCGCACCGGGACGGCGTGCCCCTCCGCGATCCGCGTGACGACCAGCCCCTTCTCGATGTCCTCGGCGGTCCGCGCCTGGCCGATGTTGCGGACGATGAACTCCGAGCCGTGCTCGACGAGGTAACCGCCGGAGGTGTTGAGGTTCGCCTCCGCGACGGCGTTCTTCAATTCGTCGAGCGTGAGTTCATAGAGACGCAGACGCTCCGGGTCGGCGCGCACCTGGAACTGGCGCACCGCGCCGCCCTGCACCGTGACCTGCGCGATGCCCGGGACGGAGAGGATTGCCGGGCGCAGCACCCAGTCGGCGAGGTCGCGCAGCTCCATCGGCGAGCGCCCGTCGCTCGACGACAGGCCCATGAGCATGATCTCGCCCATGATGGAGCTGATCGCGCCCATGTGCGGCGTGATGCCCTCGGGGAGCGTTGCTTCCATCTGGTTCAGGCGCTCCTGAACCGCCACGCGGCTGTGCCGGATATCCGAACCCCATGAAAACTCGGCCTGAATCACCGATAATCCGAGCGATGAGGTGCTGCGCAGTCGCTCCAATCCGGCGGCGCCGTTGACGGCGGTCTCGATGGGCGTCGTCACGCGCAGCTCGACTTCCTCGGGCGACAGCCCGGGCGATTCGGTAAGAATCGAGACGGTCGGTCGGTTCAGGTCGGGCAGCACGTCCACCGGCAGTCGCAGCGACGCGAACGCGCCGTAGAGACTGACCGCGATCGCCAGCACGAGCGTGAGCGAGCGGTTCCGCAGCGAGAGTTCGATGAGTCGGTTGATCAATCGCGTGTCTCCGCTCGATCAGTGGGAGTGCCCGCCGTGCGAGGATTTTGCGTCTTCTTCGTGCTCGTGCGCGTGCTCATCTCCGCCGCCGCCCCCCGCGCGCATCATGACGAGGTTGTACGCGCCGCGCACCGCGACCTGATCGCCCGGCGCCAGCCCGTCGACAATCTCGATGACGCGGTCATCACTCGCGCCGGCGACGACGTCGTGCTTGATGAACGCGTCGCCGTCTTTCAAGAAGACGAAATGGACGGGCCCGTCGCGCAGGACGGCGTCGCGCGGAACGACGACCGCTTCGGGATTGGCGCGGAGGACGACCGCGATATCGACGTACGCCCCGGGGCGGAGCGCGCCGGCGGGGTTGTTGGCTTCAATGATGAGGTGCGCGGTGCGCTTCACAGGATCGACGGTGGGGCTGATGAACTTCACGCGCCCGAGGATCGGCGTATTCGGGTCGGGCGTGGTCCGGGCGCGGACCGCGTGGTCGAGCGAGTTCCCCAGCCGAGCGGCGAGAGACTCGGGTAATTCGCCCTCGATCTGGACGCTGCTGAAATCGGCAATCTCGATCATCGCCTGCCCGGCCTCGATGCCCTGACCCGGGTTGATGAGGCGTGAGGTGACGACGCCGTCGATCCCCGCGCGGATGCGGAGGGTCGGCGTGCCGCTGATGACGCCCGGGTTCGCGGGGTCGGGCCATTCGTAGCCGGCGAGCGAGATGAGCGCCCGCAGCTTCGTGACGGATCGGAGCATCGAATCCTGCTGTGTTTCGAGTGAGGAGAAGAGTCGGCGGGCGAGCGCGAGATCGATCTCCCGCCGGCGCTGCTCGGTGCGGGCCTGGAGCACTTCGCCCTGCTTGCGCGAGAGCTGGTTGGCGGGGATCGCGTCGGCACTCGCCTGCAGGCGTGCGAGTTCTTCCTCGGCGAGCGTCGCCTGCTCGTTCGCGGCTTTCGCCAGGAGTTGCATGTCGACGATGCGCGACTCCGCCTGGTTCATCTCGCCGTAGAGTTTCTGCTGCTCGCCGTCGAGTTCTTCGAGCTCCATCAGGTCGCGCATCAGGTCGATCGAGTCGAGTTCAACGAGCAGGTCGCCCTTCTTCACCGTGTCGCCCACCTGTTTGTGCACGGCGGCGACGGTGCCCGAGAGGCGCGCGACCAGCGTCTGCTGCTTGTCCGGCGCGGCACGCACGATTCCCAGCAGCGGGAGGATCTCCTCGACCGAGCCGAAGTCCGCCTCGGCGGTGGTCAACCCGATCATCGCCGCGGTCTGGGTTGAGACGTGGCGCGGGGCGTTCAGGTCGAAGGTAGACGCGGACGGCGGGGCGTGCCCCTCGTGCGCCAGCACGGCGGTGATTCCGGCGGCGGCGACAACAGGCGGAGCGAACATCAACACAATTCGGCGGCGCGGCATGAGCGGGCCTCCTGGAGAAGACAGGGCGAGCGACGTCAAGAAGCTATCGGTTTGGGGGGGCTTCGGGCCGCCGAAGTTCGATCACGGCGCGCCGCGCACTGTCGCGGGCGCGATGACAATCCGATCGGCGGTGGGGAAGTTGATCACACCGTCAGCGCGCAATGCTGGCGCAGCAGCGTGGATCGAGATCGATCGAAGCCGCCTCGAGCGAGCCGATCGAACCTGCGAAGCCCGCTTGACGCGGCGAGCGGGGCCGCCGCGCACCCCGGCGCGGGAATGACGGTGATTGAGGACGGCCCGTCCTGAACGAGCGGCGTTGTCCACGGCGGCAGTTGATCGGGAATCCCGCCGCAGCAGCACGGGCTGGGATGATCGCGGTCGTCGCTCGGCGGGTCGGAAGCGTCCGAGTGATGGTCGTGCGCGCACCCGCCGTGATCACAGCAATGCTCGTCGAGCTGCAGCGCCGTGCGCACCGCATCCTCGATGCCGAACGATCGGCACGGGCACGCGAACTGCGTCCACAACGCAACCATCAGCGCGAGCAAGATTGTGGGTGTGCGGGTACTCATTCAGAAGACAGCATGCTCCGATACCGCCGCCGAGTCAATCGGCTGCGGCGGCTGGATCGTAGGCTAGCGCGGCGCCGAATCACCCGACGCCGTCGGTTCGTCAAACCGGGCAAGTTTGAGGTTCGATCGATGGTTTTCGGCCTTGGTGCCGTCGGGGGTCTGCCCGCGCATGTAGCCCTTCTGCCATTCTTCGGCGGTTCGATCGGGGCGGGCGTTGAAAGAGTTGCGGGACTGCCGCCATGCTTCGAACGCACGTTTGAGGTCCGGCTCTTGGTCGAGTGTGCCGTAGGACACCGTGCACTGCTCCGCCGATTCCGGCGCGAAGGGCAGGATGTGGCACACGACTTCGTTGGCCTCGAAGCGCACCGGCACACCCGGCTTATGGATTTTCCAGTTCATCGTGAATGTGAACGGCGACCAGTCGGTCTCGACGAAGGCGTCGAGGGCCGAAATGTTCTGCTTGATCGAGTTCGTCGGCCCGCGCACCAGCAGCCCGTAGCCGGGCGACGTCTTGAACAGCCACGGCAGCGAAAACGTGATGATCCCGTGACCGAAGTGCGAGAGGATCACGGGCTTGTATCGCTCGCATCCCGGATCAAGCCGTAGAGAAACGGCGTGCATGTCGGGAGAGCCGTTCCACAGCGCTTCGAACGACGCCGGGCAACGGATCACCCAGCCGGCCTGATTCCCGATGACCAACGGCAGGCAACGGTACGCGAAGCCGTGCGGGATCGCGTCCATCCACTCGCGACGAGGCGACGCCGGCTCGATCGACCACCCCTGCGCATCGCCGACGGCGATGGCTTTGAGTTGCGGCGCCAACGGGTTCTCGGGCAATGGATGGTCGGCTTTCTCGTTCACTGGTTTCTCATTTGATCGGACAAAGTACGGCATTCGTGCGAGAAGTTTGCCACTTTCACCGGACTTTCTACGAACTGATTGAGCGCGGTCTACTCCGGGGGTAGTGTATGGGTTGAGTGGGTTCGCGCGCCCACGCTGCCGCGCGGTGTGTTCATGAGTGTCTTGTCGGTCCGTGAGGTGCTGCGTCCATGAGGCGGGTGCTTGAGTTGTATGCGGCGCTGGCGGCGGTCTCCATCGCGGGCGGTTCGTTCGCGCTCGCGGGGCCGGCGTACACCGAGCCCCCGCCCGATGCGGGCGATCGCAAAAGCACCGCAGCCGACGCCTCGGCTTTCATTGGCGCGGGCACCATCAGCGGCACGCTGAGCGGCACGGGCATGGTCCTCGGGCTTCCCGATTTCGAGGACATGTACATCATCAACATCGCCGCCCCCGGAGTGTGGCAGGCCAGCACCAGCCCCGCCGCGGGCAACGGGCGGGGCTTCGCCGAGTTCGATAGCCTGCTGTGGCTCTTCCGGTTCGGCGATGAGCGCGGCCTCCTGGCGAACGATGATGCCTTCCCGCCGCCATCGAGCGGCGGCTCGCTCTTGCGCACGATGGCGACTGACGGCTCGCCGATCGTCATCGATGTCCCGGGGCTGTATCTCCTTGCAATCAGCCCGCGGGGGCGCGTGCCCGTCGATGCAAACGGCACGGCATTGTTCAATTTCGGTTCACCCACGGAAATTTCGGGCCCGGATGGCAGCCAATTGCCGCTAGCCGGTTGGGCAGGGACCCCGGACGCGATGCTTCCGGGCGATTACACCATTGAGATCATCCCATCACCGGGCAGCGGTTTCTTCGCGTTCGGCGTCGGGCTAGCGTTCATGCGCCGCCGCCGCGAGTCCCGCGCCTGAGTTCGGACGTTTTATTATGCACCGCGTTAGCACTCATTTTCTGTCCGTGGCCGCCCTCTCGACAACGCCAACGCTTGCTCTCGCAGGCCCCGCATACACGGAACCACCGCCGGACTCCGGCAGCAGCAAGGCTACTGCTGCCGACGCCACATCGATCACGGGGTCGGGCACGATTAGCGGCACGCTGAGCGGCACCGCGATCGCGCGAGAGGGCGGCAGCAACACGCAAGGACCGCCGCCCGACTTCGAGGACATGTACATCATTCGCATCCAGCAGCCCGGACGCTGGCAGGTCACAACCAGCCCGAATGTCGGTCGCGGGCAGGGGTTCGCGGCGTTTGACAGCGTGCTCTATCTCTTCCGTTTCAGCGACGAACGCGGCGTATTGGCGAATGATGACATCTTCATGGGACAGCAGGAGTCGCGGTTCCGCAACGTGGCGACCGACGGCACATCGTTCACGATCAACACGCCCGGCATGTACCTGCTGGCGATCAGCGTGAAGGGGCGGGTGCCCATCTCGCAGTCGGGGCAGCCAATCTTCGTGTTCAGTGTTCCGACGGAAGTCTCCGGCGCGGACGGCAGCACGCTCCCGCTGCAACAGTGGGTCGGGCCGCCGGTCACCCAGATCCCGGGCGACTACACGATCGAGATTTCAGTTCCGCCCTGCCCCGGCGATGTCAACGGCGATCAGCAAGTGAACCTCTCGGACATCGCCGCGGTGACGATGCAGTGGAACACCACCGTCATGCCGTGGTTCGGCGCCGATCTCAGTGGCGACGGTCTGGTCGGGCTTGCGGATATCGCTCAGATCATCAACAACTGGGCGCAGCCCTGCTTCTGAAGACTGACCGAGGCAGGATCTCGCCGATTGTTCGGCATCTTGTCACGAGGAAGCCTCCGGCTGAAGCAGCCGTGCAAGATCGCTCGCCTCCCCTTCGCGATTTGACCGATTCAGAAGATCGATGAGCGAGTGGATTGCACGCTGCGTAACCGGGTGCCGCACACCGCGGGTCGAGATCAGTGTCGTGACCGCGTGACGGAGCAGCGGCTCCGCTTCGTTCGCTCGGCCGAGGTGAAGCATGCATGCCGCGAGGAGCGATTCCGCTTCGGCGATGTGCGGGTGGTCGGTGGCGAACTTCTGTCGTCTGAGCTGCAAGGCCGTGGCGGCCAGGGGCTCGGCCGCGTCCGCCCGGCCTTCGTCGAGCAAGAACCTCGCTTTCTGGATCATGAACGGTGCGACGTTCGCGTGCTCCGCGCCGCGGATGCCTTGCTGGATCGTGAGGGCTTGATCGCAGGCGGACATCGCCTCGTCGCGGCGTCCCAGCCGCATCAACGCCTCGGCCCGGAACGCCAAGGTGTTCGCCGAGTCGTCGTTGTCCATGCCGTACTCGGTTCGCTTCGCGCTGAGCGCGGAGTCGAACATCGCGAGCGCCTCCTCCGCACGACCCTGACGCAGGATGCACACTGCAAGATTGTTCTTGATCTTCGCGGGGTGCAAGACGCGATCGTTGGGATCATCGGCAGCGAGCGCGAGCGCCTCTCGAAGAAGGCTCTCGGCCTCCCCGTACTGCCCGGATTCCATGAGCAAGCGCGCCAGGCCTGCCATGGGCATCGCGAGCCGCCAGGGCTTCGCATCCGGAACCAGAGATTGCGCGGCCAAAACTTCGCGTTCGATCTTCACGGCTTCGGCGTACTGACCGAGATCGGTCAGCGGCCCGGCAAGAAAGTGAGCCGCGTCCAGCGTGCGAGCGTCTCTCGCGCCGAAGAGTTTGGAGTAAATCGCGTGCGCTTCACGGAAGTGCGCGGCGGATTCCACATGCCGCCCAAGAAAATAGAGCGATCGTCCGAGCTCGAACGCCGACTTCGCGGACTCCTCGGTTTGCGGGCCCAGCGTGGCTCGATAGAGCTCGAGTGCTCGAGTCAGTTCACGCTGCGCATCCGTGAAGCACTCCCCCGCCCAGCGGTTGAAAGCCCAGCCTAAGTTGTAGCGGACGACCGCCTCCTGCGCTTTGTCGGCGACGAAGTTCGACGCTTGCTGCGATTGATGACGGAGCAGCGCGATCGACAACCGAGGGTCGGGCTGCTCGCTCGCTCCGCGCGCGTTCTGCTTGGCCTGCTCGACCTCGATCAGCGCCTGAGTTTCCCGGAACAAATTCTGCTGTCGCTCAAAATAGGCCCACGACGCGAGTGAGCCGACGCTGACAGTAATCACCGCCGCCGCCACCGTCGCCGCCAGCTTGTTCCGCTTCACCCAGCGCCAGGCGCGCACCGGCACGCCTGTCCGTCGCGCCACGATGGGCTCGTTGTTCAGCGAGCGCCGGATGTCCGCCGCGAGTTCGCCCGCCGAGCCGTAGCGGCGGGTGGGCGCTTTCTCAAGGCATTTCATCAGGATCGCGTCGCAGTCGCGCTCGACCTCCGCGCGGATCGTCGAGGGGCGCGCGGGGTCGATACTGTTGATCCGTTCCAGCACCAGCCCGAGCGGGCCGTCCGTGCCGCAGGGCGGGCGGCCCGTGATCAGCTCGTAGCCGATCGCGCCGAGCGAGTACACGTCGCTGCGCACGCTCATGGACTCCGTCTCGCCGCGTGCCTGCTCGGGCGGCATGTAGAGCAGCGTGCCGAGGAACTGCCCCGGCTCGGAGAGCGAAGCGCGCACGCCGACGAGCGAGTTCGGGTCGAACGACTTCGCCAAGCCGAAGTCGAGCAGGTGCGGCTCGCCGCGCTCATCGATCAGGATGTTGCCAGGCTTCAGGTCGCGGTGGATCACGCCGCGCTGGTGCGCGTAGTCGACCGCCAGCGCGATCCGCGCGAGAATTTCAAGCACGGCGCGCGGCGACGCGGCGCCGGGCGGGTACGCCGCGTCGAGCGTCCGCCCCTCGATGAACTCCATCACGTAGAAGTAGCGCCCGCGCTGCACGCCCGAGTCGAGCACCGACACGATGTTCGGATGCTGCAGCCGCGCGACCAGCTCGACCTCGCGCTCGAACCGGCGCCGGGTGCGCTCGCCCGCGCCGAGCGTCTCGAGCATCATCTTGACGGCAACGCGCCGCCCGGTCGAGCGCTGGTACGCCTCGTACACCGCGCCCATGCCCCCGCGCCCGACGATGTCGATGATGTCGTAGCCTTCAATCTCGGGCAGTTCGATCGGCTCCTCATGCCCCGGCGCGCTCGCGCCGTCATCGCCGGGCGCGCCGCCGATCGTGCTCGGCGCGCCCCGGCTCTTCGCCGACTGCGCGATCAAGCGCGCCGCGGAAACCGCGTCCGCGGCGCTCGCGCGCCCGCCGAGCGCCGCTTCAACCGACAGACGAACGCCCTCCCGACGGCTCTTGAAGAACCGCGAGACCGCGTCGTGAATCCTCGGGTCGATTTCTTCGCTCATGCGGGTGGCCGGAGCTGGCGGTCGGCACTCGGGCAAGCCTTCGCCCGATCGGTCGTTATTCTACGTCCGCCATGAGCGAGCACGACGAAAACCCGCGCCCGCACGACCCGGTGGCGGACCTCTGCGCGCTCGCCTCGGGTGGAAACACCGACGCGACCACCAAGTTGCTTCACATGCACCACGCACGCCTCGCCGGGTTCCTCAAGCGGAAGATCGGGCTCGACTGGCAAGGCAAGATTGAGGTCGACGACGTGCTGCAAGAGGCGTACATCGAGATCTTCCGCGCCATCGGCTCGTTCACCTACCAGGGCGAGGACTCGTTCTATCACTGGGCGTCGCGCATCGTCGATCACCGCTTCATCGACCACGCCCGGCATTGGCGCCGCAAGAAGCGCGACGTCTCGCGCGAGACAGGGCAGGGCGGCGGGGGCCCCGCGGTCTCGCGCCACGACACGCTGCTCGACCGCTGCCTGCCCGACACGCTGACCGCCAGCCGCATCATGCGCCGCGAAGAGGCGGTGGGGGCCCTGATGCTGTGCGTCGCCAAGCTGCCGCCGGACTATCAGGTGGTCGTGCAGCGCCTGTATCTCGACGAAGCCCCGCTCGCCGCCGTCGCGGAGGAGATGCAGCGCTCGCCCGACGCCGTCCGACGGCTCGCATCGCGAGCGCTCGAACATCTGTCGGCGTGCGTCGGGAACGCCTCGCGATACCTCAGCGGCGGCGGATGAGGCTTCGGGTGCCACTCGTCGGTTCTGCGGCCAGCGCCCCTCAGGGTGTCGCAGGCGCGGGATTCGCGGCGGGCTCCATCGCTGGCGGTGCACCCTCGGCGGACGGCTCGCTCGCCGCCGCACCATCCGGTAGCGGCAGCCGCCGGGGGATCTCGTCCCAGTCGCGCACATCCTTCGGCGGGCGAGACCACATCGTGTCGCCGAACTGGTCCTGCGGGCCGCGCGGGTCGTACGGTTCCCACTCGACCTTCGCCGCGCCGAGCAATGTTCCGGTGGCGAACGCGACATCGACCTGCGAGATCTGATACCCCGCGAGGGCGCGGATCTCGTTCGACTGCGCGTCCGCGAGCCGCGCCGCCGCGTCGAGCACGTCGGTGCTCGTGCGCGCGCCGACCTCGAACTGGCGTTGCTCGCCGGCGAGCGTTCTCGCGGCAAGGACCACGCTCTGCCGGGCCGCGAGGATGCGCTGCCAACTCGCGTCGAGGTTGTCGAGCGCGTCGAAGACCTCCTGCTGGATCGACTGGCGCTGCGCGTCCTTCGACGCGAGGCGCTGCAGCCGGCGGAGGATCGCCTGATGCACGCGCGACTCCGCCGCCTCATTCCCCAGCGGCACCTCGAAGCTCGCGCCGACGGACCAGTCCTCGAAGTTGTTGTCGCGCAGCACCTCGGTCGCCCGCGGCAGCGACGAGCCCAGCCCGTTGATCGTGTACGAATAATCCAGCACGAACTGCGGCAGCGCCTGGTTCTTCTGGAACTCGATCGTGCTGAAATCCTGCGCGAGGCGCAGTTCGAGCTGGAGCATCTCCATGCGGTTGTCGACCGCCGCCGCCGCGAGCGACGACGCGTCGAGCTCGTAGCGGATCGGGTCGGGCTGCGTGCTCAGTTCGACCAGCGTGTCGCCTTCGACGTCGAGCCCTTCGAGGTTGATGATCTTCTTCAGGTTCCGCTGCGCCTTGCGCACCTCGTTCAGCGCCAGGATGATCTGTTCGAGCCGGTCGGCGAGCCCCGACTGGGCACGCACGATTTCCACCTCGGGAGCCGTGCGCGCTTTCACACGCCGCTCGGCCCGCTCGAGCTGCTCCTTCGCGAGTTCAAACTGCGCCTGGCGCACTTCGAGCAATCGCTGAGTGGCGTACAGCGTCCAGTAGGCGCGATCGGCATCGGCGACGCGCCGGATCACCTCCAGCTTCGCCTGCGCCTGCGCGATGCGGGACTCGTACGCCTGGATGCGGATCGGGTACGTCGCCGCCCGCCGCCCCGCGTTGCGGAGCAGCGGCTGGCTGATCGAGAAGCGCAGGTCGCTCGTGTACGACGTGCGGAACGCCGGGTCGGTGAACTGGTTGTCGGTGCTGGTGCGGTCGATCGGCAGTTCGATCGTCGCGGTGCCGCCCGTGCGGAGCGGGATGCGCACGCCGGGCGTCACATCGTACTGCTGCACATTGCTGCCGACGAGCGTCGACGCGGTGGGCTGGTCGAACTGCGAGAACCGCGCGTTGGCGAAGAGCACCGCTTCGAAGCGGGCTTCCTCCTCGCTCAGCCGCTCGCGCGCGATCACCGGATCGACGAGCGACACTCTCAGATTCAGGTTGTTCTGCAGCGTGTACGCGCGCGCTTCTTCAAGGCTCAGCGACGTGCGGTCCTTCCCCGCGAACAAGTCCGCCGGCGGGTCGTAGCCGGTCAGGTCCACTTCCGACGCGGGGAGGCGCGACTTCGCGATGTCGTCGAAGCGCAGCGGCTCGACAATCCGGAGTCGCTCCCGCGGTGTCTCCTCGCCCAGATCCTCGGCGGACGTAGAGAACGGGCTGGAGCACGCCGATAGTGCCGCCGCCGCGCCCGCCAGCAGCACGATGCTCGTCACGCTCCGTTGCGGAGCGCCTGTCACGTTATTCATGCCTCAGAGCCTCGATGGGGTCGAGCCGCGACGCTTTGATCGCCGGGCCCATGCCGAAGATGACGCCGACGCCGGCGCTGAATCCGAACGCGAGCATCATCGCCCACAGCGGGATCTCCGCGTTCTCTAGCGGCAGATCCGGGATATTCTGCATCAGCAGCGTGGACGCCTGCCCCAGGATCAGCCCGATCAGCCCGCCCATCAGGCACAGGATCACCGCCTCGATGAGGAACTGCATCAGGATGACGACCGGGCGCGCGCCGAGCGCCTTGCGCAGCCCGATCTCGCGCGTCCGTTCGCTGACGGAAACGAGCATAATGTTCATGATCCCGATGCCGCCGACGATAAGCGAGATGCCGACGACCACCGCCGCGCCGACCGTCATTCCGTCGGCCACCTTGCTGAAACCCTCCGTCACGCGCTTGAACGCGAAGACCTCGAACGTGTTCTCCCACTC
Source organism: uncultured Phycisphaeraceae bacterium (assembly GCA_964391865.1). GTDB lineage: Bacteria > Planctomycetota > Phycisphaerae > Phycisphaerales > UBA1924 > DASZQL01. The sequence goes on along the minus strand of CAYMNQ010000008.1, from coordinate 45,026 downwards.
GGGCGGCAGGTCGCGGTGCCGGCGCATGAGGTACTTGATCTCTTCCTCCGCGTCCTCCGTCATGTCGGGCGACTTGACCGATGCGATGATCGTGGTCCAGCGGAAGTTGCGCACCTTGGTGAGCGTGGAGTAGGGGATGAGCAACTCCGACTGCGACTCCCCGCCCCCGAACATGACGCTCATCTCCTTGTCCTCGATCACGCCGATGACGAGGTAGCGCCGCCCGTCGATGAAGATGTACTCACCAACCCCGCCGTTCTCGAGCGAGAATTCGGTAATCGCCCGCTCGTTGACGATACAGACCTGGAGCGCCTCGTTGTCGTCGCCGCTGTTGAAGGGCCGCCCGGTCTTGACGTAGCGCTGCTCGATGTCGTGCCAGTCCGGCTCGATTCCCGTCACCTCGACCCCCGCCTTTAACTTCTCACGGTAGCGGACGGTGCTGCGGTAGCTGCTCTGGATCGCCACCTTGGAGAGCGTGGTGGCGTTCCGCCGGAGCATCTCCGCCTCGGGCTCGCTCGTGCGGACGTCGAGCCACGTCAGCTTGTCGCGCAGGCTGTCGGGGATGTCGCCGTTCACGAAAATCTTGTTCGAGCCGAACTTCGAGAACTCGTCGAGCACGAACCCCTTCAGCCCGCCCACGGCGGAGATCACCGTTGTGATCGCCCACACGCCGATGATGATGCCCAGCGTCGTCAGCAGCGAGCGCACCTTGTTCGCCCACATCTGCCCGATGGCGAAGAAGACGGTTTGAACGATGAGCCGCGCGATCATGGCCGCGTCTCCTGAAGGTGCGGGTGGTGCGTCGCTTCGGCCCGGACCTTCGCCGCTTCCAGCGACCGGTCGATGTACGCCAGGTGGATCGGGTCCGCGTTCGTCGGGTAGTCGCTCATGATCTTGCCGTCCTTTAGACGGATGATCCGGTCCGCGTGCCCGGCGATATCTTCTTCGTGCGTGACGATCACGATCGTCTGCCCCTCATCGTGCAGCTCATGGAACAGCCCGAGGATCTCCTCGCTCGTCACGGAGTCGAGATTGCCCGTCGGCTCGTCGGCGAGCAGCATGCTCGGGCGGTTCACCAGCGCCCGCGCCACCGCCACGCGCTGCCGCTGACCGCCCGAGAGCTGGTTCGGGCGGTGCGACATGCGTTCCGCGAGCCCCACGCGTTCCAGCGACTGCTTCGCGATCCGGCGCGACCCGCGCCAGTATTTCCGCGAGTACATCAGCGAGAGCTGCACGTTCTGCAGCGCCGTCGCGCGGGACAAAAGCTCGAAGCTCTGGAAGACAAACCCGATCTCTTCGTTTCGTATGCGCGCCAGCTCACCCGCGCCGAGCCGCTCCGTCGGATGCCCGTTCAGTTCGTACGTTCCGGACGTAGGGCGGTCGAGGCAGCCGAGGATGTTCATCAGCGTCGACTTGCCCGAGCCGGACGAGCCCATGATCGCCACGAACTCGTTCTTGTTGATGTCGAGGTCGATGCCCGCGAGCGCATGCACGCGCTCCGTCCCCATGCGGTAGACCTTCGTCAGTTTGCGCACTCGGATGATCGGGACCACGCGTCTGCTCCGTTCTCGCGCCCGGCTCAGCGCGTGCCGCTCGCGCCCTTCGCTGCGGTCGTTGTGCCGCCCGACGACGACTGAGGCGCGCCGCCCGACTGCGACGCCGTGCTGTCGGGCTTCTTCTCGCCGACCGTCGCCGGCTTCTCGTCCTTCTTCTCCGCACCGGCGGTGCCCGACGCGTCCGCGGTCGTCGCGCCGTCCTTCTTCGAGTCGTCCGACTTGGCGGCACCGCCGTCCGCGGGCTTTGCCTCCTTCGCCGCGACCGCCTTGTCGCCGGGTTTCTCGTCCTTCTTCTTCTCGTCGTCCATCAGCCGCACGCCCGTGTTGTGCGACAACTCCTGCAGCACGCGGAACGGCCCCACGATCACTTCCATCCCCTCGGGCAGCCCGTCGGTGATCGCTGATTTCTGCAGGTTCCCGCCGCCGACCTTCACGGGGCGGAGCACCGCCTTGTCGCCGTCCTTCACGAAGACCACGCGCACGAACGTCTTATCCTGATCAACCAGCGAGTTCCCCTCGCGGATCTCCTTCGGCAGGTCCTCGATGCGCTTATCAAGCACCGCCTGGCTGGGCACGATGATGCCGTCGACATTCTCGGTTTCGATATCCACGTTCGCCGACAAGCCCGCGAACATCGCCTGCCCGTCGAGGTCGAGCACCACCTCCGCCTTGAAGAACGTTGTCGCGTCGCCCGCCTGTGTGCGGCTCTCAAGACCGACGCGCCGCAGCGTGCCGTTGAACGTGATGTCAGGGAAGCCGTTGATGAACACCTTGGCGCGCTGCCCCTCTTCAACGCGGTTGACGTCCACTTCCGCCACGCGCGCCTCGACGATCATCTCCGACAGGTCGGCGATCTTCATCAGCACCGTGCCGGGGTTGTTCATCGTGCCCGTCACCGCCAACTCGCCCACTTCAACGTTGAGCTGGGTGATCGAACCGTCGATCGGCGACTTGATCACCGTGTAGTTCAGATTGTCCTCGGCCCGCTTCACCTGCGACTCGGCGATCTTCACCTGTGCCTGCGCCGCTTCGACGCCCGCCTGCACGCCCCTCAGGCTCGCGCGCCGCGCCTCGAAAGTTGATTGGGCACGGTCCAGTTCCGCCTTGGCGCGGTCGAGGTCCGCCTGGCTCACATCCCCCGAGTTGAACAGCTCCTGCTGCCGCTCCCACTCGAGCTTCGCGTTGTCGAGCGACGCCTTGGTGCCGATCAGCGCCGCCTCGTCCGACGCCGCCGACGCTTCCGCCGTCTTCAGCGCCGCGAGGTTCGCGAGCAGCCCCGCCCTCGCCCCGTCGAGCGCCGCTTTCAGGTCGTTCGCATCAAGCTCGACGACGATGTCGCCCGCCTTGACCTTCTCGCCTTCCTTGAAGGGCAGCTTCTCGATCTTCGCCGCCACGCGCGCCGAGATTTCAACCTCGCTCTTCGCCTTGATCGTCCCCGGCGCCGCCACCACGCGCGTCAATTCGCCTTTCGACGCCTTCGCGACCTGAACCGCCTTGCCCGCCGCGGCCTTCCGCTGTTCTTCAATCACCTTCTGGATCTTCGGCCACAGGAACACGCCCGAGCCGCCGCACACCAGCACCACGACGATGCCGATGCCGAGCACCCACTTCATGACCGCCCAAAACTGCTTCACAGAAACCTCCCACGGCCCGCGCAACCTTGCAGGCCATTGGTCTACCGGACATCGCCCGCACGGATGCGGCGAGCGGACGACTCCACCCTGCCGGCAACGGCAAATCTATCAGGTTTGACGACCGAACGGCAGCGAACGAACTCCGACACGCAACGACTGGTTCGGAGTTCAGTCGCTATCGTTTCACGCATCGAAGCGGATGCACCCACGCCGTTGTCTCATGCATAATCCATGCCCCGCCGAGTTCTTCACGACGAGTTCTTTAGGAAAGCGAAAGCCGAGGGCTACGTCGCGCGCTCCGCGTACAAACTCCAGCAGATCCAGGAGTCCAAACGCCTGATCCGCAAGGGCGATTACGTCCTCGACCTCGGCTGCGCTCCCGGCGCGTGGCTCCAAGTCGCCTCGGAAATCGTCGGCCCGTCCGGGCGCGTCCTCGGCATCGACCTGCAGACCATCCGCCACCAAATGCCGGACAACGTGAAGCACATCGTCAGCGACATCTACAAAACCAACCCCGCGGACCTCACGGCGCTCGTCGAGGGCCGCTTCGACGTGATCCTCTCCGACATGGCCCCCAACACCAACGGCATCAACGACCACGAACTCTCCATCCGACTCTGCGACCAAACGGTCTCGCTGCTCCCCGCGCTCATCAAGCCCGGCGGCGCCTTCGCCATCAAAGCCTTCGAGGGCGCCGACTACCCGCGCTTCCAGAAAGACGTGACGGCACTCTTCGAGTATTGCCGCGGCTTCAAGCCCAAAGCCAGCCGCGAAGTCTCACGCGAGATGTACATCATCGCCACCGGCTACCGCGGAACACTCCTGCCCGACACGCCTTCCACTTGAGATCGAGCACAAAGAAGCCGTCGACGAGCCGCTCCGCGCGAGGTGACGGACGACGCCGACGCGAAGTCAGTCAGGTGTGCGCCAGCCCCATCTGACAACTCGTCTGACCGCTCACCCACCTCTGCTGAAATCCTCATTCTCAGGCCCGAGCGGCCGTCGGGTTGTAGCCACGGGTGGAGCGAGTCTTCGAGCGAAGCCCGTGGAACATGGGAGACTCTTCAGACTCGCTCCGAAGGAGCGACGGAGCGCCACGAAGGATTCCAGCACAGCAAGCTCATTCCAAAGTGCGACTGGTCAGAAGTCTCAATACGTCTCTCTCCCCGTCCTCCGCGCCTCCGCAGTGAAATCTCATCCCGAAGTCGCTCTACAATGCACGCCATGCACGAACACCAGCAACTCGAGCAGGAAATCGAGCAGAAGATCGCCCGTCTCAACGAGCTCCGCCGAGCCGCCGCGCCGACCCCCGTCAAGAACTACCGCTTCGACACGCTCGACGGCAGCGCCACGCTCCTCGACCTCTTCGCCGGGCGCGACACACTCTTCGCGATCCACAACATGGGGCAGGGCTGCCGATACTGCACCCTCTGGGCCGACGGCCTCAACGCCTTCCTGCCGCATCTCGAAAGCGCGTACGCCGTCGTGCTGCTGTCGAAGGACCCGCCGGAAGTCCAGCGCGCCTTCGCCAACCAGCGCGGTTGGCGCTTCCGCATGGCTTCCCACGCCGGCGGCGACTACATCAGAGAGCAATCCGTCCAACCCGGCCACAACAACACGCCGGGCCTCGTCGCCTACGCCCGCCGCGGCGATCAGATCTTCAAGCGCAACGCCGCCAACTTCGGCCCGGGCGATCTCTACTGCCCCATCTGGCACATCCTCAGCCTCGCCGGGCTGGGCGAGCAGGACTGGGTGCCGCAGTACGCATATTGGAAACGCCCGCAAAAACTCGACGACGGCGGCGAGCGCGTCATCGACTGATCTCGTCGACCGCGCAGAGAGACAAGAAGCCACGGATTCCACGGATGGGCACGGATACGAATCACGCGATGGTCACCGACGCGAGCGCACGTTCGCGGACAGCTCTCGCCAAAGTCTTAAAATGTCCGTGCAGTCTGTGATCGTCCGTCGCGATTCTTTCCTAAATCCGTGTCCATCCGTGCAATCCGTGGCTTCCGAGCTCTTCTATTTTCTGCGTCCTCTGCGTCTCTGCGGTGAGTCCCATTCTTGAATAGCACGACGCCCGGAGCCACCACCATGCCCACGCCCATACTGCGCCGCCTGCACGCCATCACCGAAGCACAGATCAACCAGCTCGCCGACGTCCTGATCGACTGCGTCGAGGGCGGCGCCTCCGTCGGCTTCATGCTCCCCCTCCCGCGCGAGCGCGCCCTCGCCTTCTGGCAGCGCGTCGCCCGCGCCGTCGCTGACGGCGAACGCGCCATCCTCGTCGCCGAAGACGCTCACGGTATCTGCGGCACCGTGCAACTCCAACTCGACCTCCCCGACAACCAGCCGCACCGCGCCGACCTCATGAAAATGCTCGTCCACCGCCGCGCCCGCCGCCAGGGTCTGGGCGAGCAGCTCATGCGCGCCGCCGAATCACTCGCCAAAGACTGCGGCCGCACGCTCCTCGTCCTCGACGCCGTCACCAACGGCGACGCGGCCCGCCTCTACACCAAGCTCGGCTGGGTCCGCGTGGGCGACATCCCCAACTACGCCCTCTTCCCAGCAGGCGAGTTCTGTGGCACGACATACTTCTATCGTGATCTGCGGTGAGCTTGCTCTGTTGCAGCGCTCGGTTCTTCGGCCCGAAGGGCGGGCGGCTCGTTGCCGGGGGTTGAGCGAGTCCCGACGGGCGAGCGAACCCCCCGGAATCGTGCCTGCCAAGTTCGGGAGCCCTGAAGGGGCGAGGGAGCAATTCAACAGAGCGCGGTGCGCTCTCACCGATCCGTCAGAACGATGATGGAATCCACGATGATCCCGCCGCCGCGGACTGTTTTGCCGGGCACTCGATTGTGCGTTGGATACTGCGTGCCCGATTCGGGCTCAAAGACGATCGACCCCGCACGACGCCCCGTGATTTCAACTCGCCGCGACTCATAGTGCGAGAACGTCTCGAAGGGATGCGCATCGGTCGGCCGCATGATCCATCTCGAACGCGGCGGGTTTCCGTAGCCTGGCTCATCCGTGACGAGCACGAAGTACTCGCTTCCGCCCGCATTCCAAGACTCTCCTGACTTTGTCCACGGCATCCGTTGAACAAGCCCCGTGAGCACAATCGGCGTCTCGCTCTCCGCCGGCATGAGCGCCGTGCTTGGTTCACGGTTCATCGCAGTCGATCGTTGCGCTGCTTCGGGAGGCGGCACGGTGTGCACCTCCTCGGTGTGAGCGCAAGCACTCACAACGATCGGCACGCACGCAAGCAAGGCGTTTCGCGCGATAAAACGCGGACCTGAGTGGCTGTGGTGTCGCACGATGACGCTCCAATCAGACGGTGTCGGCCTGTGACGCGGAGTCCGTGAGATCGTACGGCGGACTGCGACGACAGTTGCAAGGGCGGGTAGCACGCCTCGTAACGTGCCACGGGCTTCGGCGGCTCGGAGCCGATCTCGTGCCCGCCGTGCACGGCAACGCCCCAGTACGCAACGGGCAGAGACGACCTCGTGCCACTGACCTGTTCCTGCAGGTCAGTGTCTTCGTTCGACAGGCGTCTCACGCGCACAGACGAACCCCCGGCGACCACCTTCACAGGTCACCGTCTGTGCGCGCGCCGGCGACCCCGTTCCCGCCCCATCCCAAGAAAATCTCAACGACTTCAAAATTCCCCCGCTCCCCCGTCCCAACGCCCAACCGCGCAATCCCGCGCGCAAAAACAAGCCTCGCAAGTCACGCCCTGTGCGCGCGCCGGTGACGCAAACCGGAAGAGGTACAGGGCGCCCTCGCGGCGTCCTCCGCTCGTGTCGGCGGCTGCAGACGCCCGGCCCGAGCGAGAGCGGGGCCTCACAACCCCGCTCGAACGATCCGCGTCGGCCAGCGGCACGCCAACCAAGCGCGCCGCCCCGCCGCCGATCGGAATCGCAGTGACGGCGTTCGGCGAAAGCCGAGCCATACACCATCACGCCCGCCGGCGGGTTTTTCAGCACTCAGCACTCAGCACTCAGAAGCACGTCTCACCCGGCAGTTTCGAAGCCTGCCGAATCCAACTCGTCACCAGCTTCTCGTCAAGCTCGTCGTCCTCGTGGATGTGGAAGTACCGCACATCCTTCATCTTGGACTCCACCGGCGGCGGCGGCTTCAACAACGCGCCCCGGAAGCATGTCACTTTCACGTACTTCGTGATGCAATGAAACGCCAAGAACCAACCCTCACCCTCGATCCCGTAGAACGGCGAGTTCCACCGCACCGCCTTGCGAACCCCGGGCACCGTCCGCACGATGAGTTCATCAAGCCATCGCCCGACATCACGCTTCCAGCCGGGCATCGCCGCGATGTACGCCTGCACCGGCGCATCACCGTCAGCCTTCGCGATCTGCGGGTTCCCGCCGGAAAGCAGACGCGGCGACGAGTCGCCGCTCTTGGTCTTGCCGGACTTCGTGGTTGTCTTCGCGGTCACCGCGGTGCGCGCCTTCAACGGTGTCGCATCCCGACGAGCAGCCGCCGACCGCTTCACGACCTTCGCCGACGCTTTGGAAGCACGCTGAGCCATCGGTTGAACTCCGGATGGATGAACCTGTGCAGCAGGATAGGAAGTCCCGAATCCGCAGGCGGACTTGAGAATCCAGAATACACCGCCCGCCGAGCGCCGCGCGACGGTAGCCGTGCGTTAAGCGGGGCCGGGTCTGTCAGCCGATTGGTGGCGTCGGAGGTGGTGCGCTCAGCGAAGGGGGCCTTCGTGCGGATCTGATTCATGACACGCCCGAAGCGCGGCGCGTGCTCCAGGACAGCTTTAGGCGGGGCGAGGTCGCGTAAGTCATCAGCACCCGCGTCAACGGGAACTCTGGCGATCTCGACCATTTCCTTCGCCGGTCCGCGATGCAGAATCGTGTCTACTTCTCGACCACCATCGAGTCGGTCCGAATCTCCGCGACCACCATCTCGATGCTGCGGTCCAACTCGTCGCTCGAAGTCACGAATCTCCAGCAGCGACACGAGAACCTGGTCGCAACAAATCCAAGCCTGCTCGTCCTCATCTGAACAGGCTTGGACTCGGGCCGCCGCGCCGCCCTCGCGGCCGAGCGGCATTCGATCGCTCGCCCCCGAAATGCACGAAGCGGTCCGCGCGCTCGGCGCGATCCTACGCTCGGGCAGCATGGAAGACCGCGCGGCCACGATCCGGCGCTGCGTCGAGCGGGGCGTGGTCGAGTTCGCCGAGCGGCGTGTGAAGGTCTTCGCGCGAGCGCTGCCCGTCAGCGCCGAGGGGCCGGTTGAGATGCCGGTGGCAGCCGTCGACGCGGCGATCGCCGCGGGCACGCCGTAAACCGATCGGCGAGCCATTCCCCGGCGGGGGGGCTGCCGGTTCATGCCATTCACTGCCAGAACCTGAAATCCGCTGAAATTGGCTGAAACGACGCGGCGGGCCGGCCCGTGAGCACGATCATTGGATCCGGCTCAACGGCGTCAACCGCAGGCAACCCCGCACGGAAAACACGCGCGAGAAGCGACCCCGCCCGCCACGAACCAAGCCGGTTCGGCGGGGGATATTCACTTCTCTTTCTCAAAGGACAATGACCCCAACACCATAGGGTGAGCAGGATGTGGCGGATGTTCAGGAATGTCCGAAAATGTGGCGGTTTTGTCACCCTTTGGAGGGGTGCCGAGTGGCGTAACTCTCTGACGCACAAAGAGATACGCGATGTCACCCCGGGGGGAGGGTGACATCATCAGAATTCCAAACCAAAAGCGAACAAATAGCCGCTTCCACGAGCGTCTCATCGAGCTTGGGTGGGGGCCGCGATGTGCCGATGAACGGCTTGACGATTGGTTTATATTCGTATACTATCAGATTCCAATGCAACGCCTCGACTCTCAGTTGGCACTGCGTGCGTTGCGGGCGGTCGGCACGGAACTGGCATCGTCCGTTCCAGCGCGGCCCGCGCGCGTTGTCATCGCCGGCGGCGTCGCGGGGCTGCTCGGCGGATGGCTCTCCGGCGCGCGCACGACGGGCGATTGTGATGTGATCTCGGCCCGGCCGGAGGAGGGGTGGCCCGCCATCGAATCGGCCGCGCACGTTGTCGCGCTCCAGCTCGGTCTGCCGTCCACGTGGCTCAACCGAGATTGCTCGTCGTTCGCGTGGTGCCTGCCGCTCGGCTGGGCTGATCGTGCTGAGCCTGTCGGCCAGTTTGGGCCGCTGGAGGTGGCGCGTCTCTCACGCTTCGACCTGATCGCCTCCAAGGTGATGGGGGCGCCGAAGCGTCCGCAGGATCTCGAAGACCTGCGGGCGTTGAGCCCAACCCCGGATGAGTTGGACAGAATTGTGCGGCACCTTGATCGACTGAACGCCGAGCATCTGGGAGGCGGGGGGGGAGATCGGTTCGATGAGCAACGCCTGATCGTCGGTGTGTTCAGGCGGGCCGTCCCGTGACCCATCATTCGCGCCAACCGGAGAGTCCGCGTGAGCCCCCCGGGGGGGCGGCGAGTGTGACGCGCCGATGGGCGCGGGTTGGCGTGCTGTTCAACGTGGCGCCGGCGCCGAAATCGCCGGACCTTGAGCGCCTGATTGTCGAGACGGCGCGCGCGATCCCCGGCAATGCGCGCCTGTTCCCCTTGGTGGTTGGGTGGCTCTCGGCGCACGGGGGGTTCGTTGCCAAGCACCGCCTGCGCCGGCTGGCGGCGGGAGCGCTGCCGGATGAGCGGGCCGTGCTCGGGCTGTTGATCGAATCCGCGATCGATCACGGCGCGCCGCGCGACCTCGCGATGGTGACCGAAGTCTGCTCGCCCGCCAGGGAGCCGGGGCCGCTGTTCGAAGTTCAACGCTCGGAGGCCGCGCTGCGGGGCACGGCGGAGCGGCACGCGTCCGCTCGCTCACGGCGATGGGGGCGATGGGCCCCCGACGTGGAACCGAAGGCGGACGCGATCCGCCCATCGAGCTGGATTCTGGAGCACAACCCGGGCTACCGGTCGCGAATTGTTCGCAAGGGAGACCTGCGGTGCAGCATCCTCGAGGTGCTCCGCCGGGACGTGCCGGGTGAAACGCCCTCCGCGGCGGAGCTCGCACGGCTGAGCAGCGCCTCCCGCGCGGCGGTGCGCCAGGCGCTGGCCGCGCTGGTCGAAGAGGGCGAGGTTGTTGTCGGGCCGCGGGCGGGGAGCGCGCGCGATCACGCCGTCAGGCTTCGGCATGCCGCGTAGCGCGCGGAAGCCGCGGGGGTGCCGGTACCCCAGCGACCGATGCGGCTGGCCGTGGTTGAAATGACACCCATGACTGCCCCGCTGACCTGCCCGCGGTCTGGACTACGGCGCGGTGGTGATTTCGAGTCGGAGGCGATCGGTCAGGTACTGGGAGATAAGTGCGAGGGCGAGGTCGAGGCCGTCGCTTTGGACATCGCTGAAATGCATCGATCGCGTGCCGTAGGTGATTGCATCAAACCGGTCACCGATAGTCGGGCTGAAGCCGGCATTGATGCGCATCAGCAAAGTCCCGTTGAACGCGGCATTGCCGGTTACGACGATCCGACCGAACTCAGACGCGCTGGTGCCGACGGCTTCCAGCTCCGTGCGCCCGGTCGATGACTGCGCGAACGATTGAGCATTGAGCACGCTGCCCGGCGTGATCGTAATTATGCCTTCGTTGGACCATGTCCCCAATGCGGTTAAGACTCCGCCGTTGTTGGCTTCGAGTGCCCCGGCGTTGACGAAGGTCCCGTTGCCCCTGGGGTTGAGGACGATGCCGCGGCCCGAGACGTCGGCGTCGATGGTGCC
>CAYMNQ010000008.1:19115-33978 GCA_964391865.1 uncultured Phycisphaeraceae bacterium | reverse complement strand
CCGTTGAAGTAGACCGCCGAGTCCTGGTTCACCGTCATCACCCCGTTCAACGTCAACCCGTTCACCACGGTGAACGACTGCTGCGGGCCCACCACCGCGTCGCCCGACAGCGTCACGCCGTCAAGAGTGCCGCCGGCGAACGTGATCGGTGTCAATACTTGCGTGCTGCGAAGCACTCCGCCACCGGAAAGCGTGAAAGGCGCGTTGACCGAAATGGTGTCGATCACCGTCAACGTACCGCCGATGAGCCGGAGCGCCTCATCCGAATGGACCCGTGCGCACGACGGAGTACCGGCATTGATCGTCACTTCGATATCCAAGGCGGCCCGGCTGATGAGCACAAGGTCTGACGGGCCGGGCAGGGTGCCATCGCTCCATTTGGTGGGGTCGTTCCAGTTGCCGCTCGAATCGCTGATCCAGAACTTGGTGTAGTCGGACTGGAACACCTCGAAGTTGAGGACATAGTCGCCGCCGGGCGCGCCGTCGCGGTCGCCGTCGAGCAGGTTTCCGGAGGGATCAGACACCATGGATCCGTCGAGGCGAAAGCGCAGCAATCCTTCGGGCACTGTGGCCGCCACGACCACCAGCCGGCGGTCGAACCCGGTGACACTCGGAGTGATGGCGATGGGGACATCGTCAGGCGTGCCGAACGCGAGATCCGGCCCGCTGGCGGTGAGCGTGACGCTCGAGGACGTGAGTGTCGAGACGAGCATCGCTTCGGAGAAGTTGAGGTTCAGCCCCGTGATATCGAGCAGTTGGCTCGGCAGGCGCTCGCCCGCCACGATGGAGGCCGACGCGACGGACGGCGCGGTCGAGTCCGGCAGTACCTCAATAGTCTGGACGGCGGCCGTGGTTCGGTTGCCGCCGGTGTCGGTTGCGCGTACTGAGACCTCGACCATGGCCGAGCCGCCTCGGGCGGCTGCTCGCTGGAGGGCCGGCGCACTGACGAAGAACTGGAAGGGGAAGTTGCCATCGGTTTCGACAACAGCACCATTGAGAAGCAGCTCGACGTTGCGGACCTGCACATCATCCGCGGCATCGGCGGTCACGAGGAGCAGTGAGCCCGTCTCGACTTGGAGCGGCCCCGGCTCGCTGCCGGACTCGGCATCCTGATCGTCGGTGATTGCCAGCGCCAGGACTTGAAGATCATCCCCATCGACCGTCCCGCTGCGATCGAGGTCTCCACGAAGATCTTCGGAAGTCGTGAACTCTGCCAGCGCGGCGAGGTCCTCCAAGTCGACGTTGCCATCGGAGTTGAGATCACGTGACCCCGAGCCGATGGCCTCGACCCGGAAACTCAAACTCGGTGCCTCGGAGCCGGTGTCGTAGGCCAGATAGTTGATGACTTGCAAGCCATTCTCATGGTCGGCGATGTAGGCGAGGCCGTTGTAGATGGAAACCGCGCGGGCCACGCCGGGCGTCACGATAGTGGTGAGGAAGCGCTGATCGATGGTTTGCGAAGTGCTTGCCGGATTGGTGAGGTCGTAGAGCGAAATATCGTGCGGCCCGCCAAAGCCCTGGTTCGGACTGTTCGCCACGATGCCAAGCTGCCCGCCCGGAGTTGGCGCGTTCGGATCAGAGGCCGCGGCGAGCACGATCTGCTTCCAACTGAACTGTGGCGTGATTCCCCCGTCGGTCTGGTTAATCCGGTTGAGGTGGGCCGGGTCGCGCACGTCGACGATTGAGAAACCACGGAAATGGCTTGTGTAGGCGTAGCCCCCGCCGACAAAGAGCCGGTTCCGGCCATTCACATCATTGACCCCCGACTGGACGCTTGCCGTGCTCAGAACCTGGAGCGGGGGCTGTGTGATGCGGATCGAGCGCAGGGTGCCATCCGTGAACGCGTAGAGGTACTGGCCATCGATCGCGAGATCCTGGATGGCGCTGCCGAGGCTGAGGCGATCCAGGATCGCGCCGGTCTGGAGTTCGACGGTGACGACCTCGCCAAGGCTCGTGCCGACGAACGAGAGCGTGCCGGCCGTGGCCACCGCGCGCCCGTCGCCACCCAGCGTCGCGGCGGTGAGTTGCTGAACGATGCGTGCGGCGGGCGGATCGGAGATGTCGATGATCTGGAGGCCGCCCGGCCCATCGGCCACGGCGAGAATATTGCCCGAGCAGGACACGGCCGTTGCCACGCCGGGGGTTAGGATTTCGGCCACGGCGACCGGATTCATGCCATTGAAGACATTGAACACAGTGATGCCACGATCCGAGTCCGCAATCATCGCGATGTTATTCGCGGCACAAACATCGGCCGCTTGGCCGGGGGTGTCGGCGGATGCAATCAAGCCGACTCGAACCGCCAAACCGTCGAGAGGATCGGTCCCTTGATTGACTTCGGCGCCGTCTGAGACCCCGTCGCCATCGGTATCCGGGCGAGCGGGATCGGTGCCGACAATGAACTCCGCCAGATCGGACAGGCCATCTATATCTTCATCGGTATCTGGGCCGTTGCTTAGCCAGATCGCGCCCCCATCAAAGTCGCACGGCGGAGTGACTTGGTCAGACACAAATCCACTAGCGCCGATCGACGCTGTAAGCACGTTATGTTCGGCTACTTTTCGAGAAGCCGGATGATATGCACGAAGAATATATACTGAATCAGAACCCACAATGGCACTGACCGCACCGAAATCAGTCGTGCGGCTACGTAACACAATACTTGGATTGTCCTCAGATTGGATCGCTGTGTAAGAACTCCGGTCAACAGATGTGGTATCTGCGGCACGTGTGCTTTCAACCAGACACTCTAGGTCGGCAAAGCGTGCTTCCAGCTCTGCTACCGCTGCGTGTTGTGGTGATAGTACGATGTCAAGGTCATGAAGCGCTCGAAGCAACTGATCAACGATTTCGCGGCGGTAGGCAACGTTAGTCAAGTATTCCGGATTCACAATGTCTTCGATACTGAAGACGGCCGGTCCGCCGCCTAGCTGGTCGATCGCCGGTACACCATCTTGGGTGAATACGTGCAGGAGACCATCGGCCTCCAACAGGACCGAAAGATCGACATTCTCTGGAAGATGGCTGTCGAGAGCCGAGGCGAGCAACAGGCGCTCCATCTCCACGAGTGGCTGCATCGCCGCATCCAGTTCCGCAAAATACGCATCCAATGCTTCTAGAAAAGCGTCGCGAGAGTCGCTGGAACGCGCTCGGAGCGGCAAGCTGCAGTCAAACGCATCAAGGCCGGCGCAGCCTGCAAGCTCAACTCCGAGATGGCAGCCGCCGTTCCAAGCTCCCACGGCTCCGACAATCGTTCCAGCTCGCTTAATGCCATCTAGAAGCGGATTCCGATCAACGAGCCAGTTTGGAATTCCCGCCCGTCTAAGCCCAACGCGTCCGAAGCGATTGAACCATTGGTCAGCATTGGCACGCCTATTCTTGATTACCTCACCCGTTAGTTTCAGACCGTGTTTTGCTAATATGGTGGCGTTGCGTCTGTAGAACGCTTCATCTCGGTCTTCAGTCAGAGCGTCATTAACATCATCAGCCGCTTCGGCGGCAATGGTTGCTGCGTGCAGCCGTGGTCCGATTGCTTTTTTTGTGATAGCAATTTGAATGAGCAAGGAAGCGGACGTCCGAGCGATTTCAAAAAGATTGCAGGGATTATCGCGCGCGAGCACAATACGACCCCGCAGGAACGCTCCGGCAGCGGCGCCCACACTCGGGCCGTGCCATCCCGGAGCTTTGATGCCATATCCCGGATCACTGACGACGAACTTCCCATCGGGCGTGACCGTCATGGGTCCATTGATGACCCAGTCGCCAATGTCGTGGTCGAACGACCACAGCGCGCTCTTCGCCCCCGGCGGCAGCGCGTCGAGGTCGCCATCCCCATCGAGATCCTCGACCGGCAGATTCGGGAATGTCGCCGGGATCGGCACCTCGAAGTTGGTCGGGATCGCGCCGCCAGGAGTCGATGGTCCGGTCTGCACGGTGATCACGAGGGGAAGATTCAACCCCGGCGGAAGCGGCCCCGGAATGCGGTCCGGCGGCACCGGCGCGATGCCGACGGTTCCGCCGCGCGTGCCGTCATCGGCGAAGAGCGCGTTGGCGGGCACCATGACGTTCACACCCGCGAACTCGGGGAACTGGTCGAGCACCGCGGGCGCGAAGGTCACCTCGGTCTCCTGCTCCATGCTCACCGGCTGCAGCGTGCCGGGGTAGACAAGGGGCAAGTAGATGTTGCCCTTGTCGACCTCGTCGCAGGCGATGGACCTGAACATCTTGCCCACGAAGGGATAGTACGAGCCGTCAGGCTTGGGATTGGTCGCGGTGCGCCCGTCGATGTGGACGAAGAAGTTCCCCACCGGCGCGGGCTCGAGGACAAAGTTGCCCATGTCGTCGGTGACCGCGAAGAGCGTGTCCGAAGCCCCGTCGACCGAGATCGTCACGCCCGCGAGCGGGATGTTGATCGACCCGCGGCCGTCGGAGTCCGGCAGGAGCTCGGAAGCGAACACGCGACCGAAGACGCGCGTGCAGCGGCCCTCGGGGCAGTTCTCACAGCCGAACGACGTGATCGACAGCGTGTCGAAGTCGATGATCGCCGCGCCGCCGGGCTGGCCGTCCCCGTCCGTGTCGGCCTGCAGCCCGAGATCATCGACCAGTTGATCGCCATCGACGGTCACGCGGACGCGCGCCGAGCCGGGGAGGATGTCGGGCGCGGGGTAGAAGAGCGTGAGCTTCTTACCCGAGGTCGACTGGTACAGGTTCGATGGCAGCATGGAGCCGCCGAAGACCGCGAACATGGAGCCGTCGGTGACCGTCTCGGGGGCGATGGGATGGTTGAACTCGACGATCGTCTCGCGCGTCAGCGCGACACCGGACTCACCGTTCGTCGGCGAGCTGAATACGATCCGGGCCGGGAAGTTGTCGAGACTCGCCGACCAGCGGCTCTCGGACGAGGGCAGATGGTGCCCGCTCGGATCCGTCAGCGCATTGCTCAATTGGTACTGATACAGACCGCCCAGCTCGAGTGCGGGCTCGAAGGTGAACCGCGCGGTGAGGCCCGTGAGTTCAACCGAGGCGGGCACGCGGAGGGCACCCTCGGGATCGACGAGGAGCAGCGACCGGCTCGAGAGCAGCGACGCATCGATCGCCTCGTTGAAGACCACCTCAGCCGTCGACTGCGTCAGGGCGCGGAGGCTCGCGCCGTCCGCGGGTGAGCGCGACATGACGGCGGGGGGCGCTGTGTCGAGTGGGGGGAGCGATCGCCCTTCGGCGGTCCTGAAGATCGCCACGTCGAGCACGTTGATGATGCCGTCCCCATTGAGATCGGCCCTCGCGTCGAAGCCCGCTTCCCCGGCGCGGCGGCCGAGCGCGGCGTTGATGACCGCGCCGTCTGACGCGTCGACCGCGCCGCTCCGGTCCACATCGCCCTGCAGCACGTTGATCCGCAGCGCGGCCTGCCCCCCCGGAAGTCCATCGCCCGAGGGGAGGAGCGCTAACAAGGGACTCGCGATCTCGCCGTCCAGCGGCGTGCCGTCCGTGCCGGTGATCGTGTAGTCAACCAGGACGGTGAGCCGGTCATCGCGCAGCGGGGGATCGAGATCGACGACGATGGACCGCGACGCCGCGTCGTATTCGGCCGCGAAGGCGCCGATGAGCCCGCCGCGCACGGACCACAACCGGATGCTGCCCGGCGGCGCCGAGATCGCGCGGTCGAAGCCGATTGTGATGCGGCTGAGCCCGCGGTTGTCGACCACCCAAGCGCCGGGCGCGGGAGCGAATCGGTCGATTCTGGGAGCCCCTGGTGTTCCCTCGCCCGGGCCTCCTCCGCCGCCGAAGGCGTCCCCCTCCGTCAGACTTGAGAAGTCGCCGGGTTGATCCCCGCCCCCCCCGGTGGGGGCGGGGGCACCCGGGACAGGCTTGCCGCGCTGGGGGCGCGAGGATTCGCCCACTCGCCCGGCCGGAGCGTCATCACGAGCGGCGGCTTGCGGCGGGAGCGGGATTGACGGCGCGTCATCGCCGGTAACCAGCGACAACCGCGGCCGAGGATCGGTGATCTCGGCGAGCAGGAGCTCGAGGTCGGCGACCGTGATCGACCCATCGGAATTCAAATCCGCCGCGAGATCCCCCGCGCCGAGCGCCTCGATCATCGCAAGAGCGTCGGACAAGTCGACCGCGCCGTTGCCGTCGAGATCCCCGATCAGCGCGCGGATGTCGAGGACGATCGGCTCGGCCGTCCACGGGATGACTTCATTCGCTTCGCTGAGGAGGACACTCTCGGGCAGGACCTCGACCTCGAACCGCCCTGACGCGTCGGCGAGCTGGTGGATCGCCAGCGCGGCCAGCGCGGGTTCGGACGCGACCGGCCCGGCCCGATCCGCCGGAGCACGAGTCAAGGAGACTTCACTGGCCCCTGGGCCCCCCCGTTGATCTGCCGCTTCGGCGCCGCGCAGCTTCATATTGATGACGTCGTCCTGGCGAGCGCCGTCCTCGCCACCGGCCCCAGTCGGTGCGCTCGCACGGAACAGGATGGAGCCCGTTGCGCCGGCGAGCGGGCGCGCGGCGATCTCCACGGTGGCGGCGTTCCAGAGCGCCGCGCCACTCGTGCGCTCGGCGCGGAGCAGCAGCACGCTCTCCCCGGAGGATCGGTTCGAGATCGCGAACGAGAGACGGCGGGCGGCCGTCCCGGTCGCGGCGTCGGCGGCCGCGCGGTGCGGCTCGGCGGTGCCGTGTGACATCACCCAGTCGATCACGTCGGTGCGTCCGTCGCGGTTCAGATCGGCTGCCGGATCGAAGTCCGGGTCGCCGGCTCGATCGCCCAGCCGCTCGGCGGGGAAGGCCCGCGCGGGCGAGATCCCGGTGGGCGGCACCGCGGGAGCGGCCGATGAGCCCGAGGGCGGCGCGGCCGCCAACCCCATGGCCAGCACGAGCGCGGAGACGAGAACAACGGCGGGAAGCGCACGAGGAAGCATGCCGGAACTCCCATTCATCGGGTGCAGAACGAACGTGTGATCGCGCCCACGATTCGGGCGGCGACGACGAATCCGAAGCGATCGGGAACAGCAGCGGGTCGGATCGCGATCACGGTGCGCCCGCGGCACGATTCCACCGTCGTGCCGCGGCGCGTGCCGCACAGTGTGCCCGTGCCCTGGTCACGAACGCAAGAAGAATCCGGTTGCTTTGAAGGAGCGCACGTGTCCCGAGCCGCCAGTCTCTGTTCGTAGGAGCGGCGACGCCACGTTCGCGGCGCGTCAGCACCCCGTAGATTCATTCTCAATTCGAGCCTGCAAG
The DNA here is from genome assembly GCA_964391865.1 of uncultured Phycisphaeraceae bacterium. Classification (GTDB taxonomy): domain Bacteria; phylum Planctomycetota; class Phycisphaerae; order Phycisphaerales; family UBA1924; genus DASZQL01. The sequence goes on along the minus strand of CAYMNQ010000008.1, from coordinate 26,742 downwards.
CAGTCCGACCCAACCGCGCGTCCGCGCCGGTGGCGTCAAGATCGCATGAAGGAGCGGCCCAGGCCGGGTCGCCGCGTTACCGTGCGGCCGAGGAGCGACTCATGCGCCGACGCGGGCTTGCCGTCACGAACCCTGCCGCTCCCAACGCGAGCACGCCCGGCGCGGGCACAACCACGCTGATGGTGAGCGGCTGGCTCATGAACCCCACCGCGAAGCCCTGCCCGTCACTGAGCGCCGTGCCGTCGGCGAAGCGCACTTCGAACTGCCCCGACGCATCGTCCGAAGCGCGGAACACGATCTGCGCCAGGGCATCATTCAACCCTGGAACAGCGGTGATCGTCGAGAGATCGCTGGTATTCGTCGAGAGGAACATGCCGGTCGGCGTCGATTGGAGCACGCTGAAGACCGGGTCGCGCATCAGCCCCGCCGCGGTGATCAGGTTGCGGCTGTCGAAGAAGCTGCTCGCCGCCGCGTCGATGGTGAGCGAGCCGATCGCGCCGGCGAGCGGCACGATTTCCAGCTGAAGCGAATAGCCGAAGAGCGGGGTCACGCTGTCGTCGAGAATGATGATCGTCGATCCCGTGCCGCCCGCGATCACGTCGAGCGCAGCACTCTCCGGGCGGATCAACTCGGCCGAGGCGAGGGGCGCGCCGAGCGCGCAGGTGATTGTCCCCGCAAGAGTTGCGCGCGGAACAGAATGATTCCACACCATGAACGCGTGAGCGCAGCGCATGATCGACTCCTCCTGCGGCCGCTGATCCGCGCGTTGTGCCGCGCGCGGCGGGCCGCCTCCTCTGTGCGATGTCACGGTACATCGCGGCGGTGGCGCGTCAAGACTCATCTCCCCCGAATCCCTGTGAAATTCTCCCCATGTCTCTTGCTCTCCCTCAATCTCTGGATGAGGATGCAGAGAGAGGTTCGCCAGATTCGCGCGTCGCCCAAGGTGTCGCTTCGTGGAGAGCGGGTCGTGCCACTCTCCGGGGGTCGAGTCCACCGGCGCGGGATTGTCGCGGGCCACCGGGAGACCCTGCACATGGCACACGGCTCGACCGCGCTTCGAACGGGAATGGTCCGCTCGGCTTGCACACTGCTGCTGCTGTCCGCATTGCCTCAATTCTGTGCGGCGCAGAGTTCAGCACCCGGCGCGCCCCCCAGCCGCGGGGCAGCAGCTCTGGGGAGCGACGAACTGCCTTTGGTGGCCAAGCCCGGCCCGGACTCGGTCGCGCCTCGGATCATCTCCATGACCCCCGCGCCTGGGAACTGGGTGGTGGGCAACACCGGGCTCGGCGGCGTGGCGGTCGAGTTCAGCGAGCCGGTGGCGGTGCCGCCCGACGGGATGGTCGCGTGGGGCGCGCTCACCGGCGCCGTCAGCATCACGCCGACGCCCATCGAGGGCACCAACCGCGTCGTCTTCCTGTTCAGCGCGCCGGTGCGCGACGATCGGCTGATCGTGGTGCTCGATTCATCCATCGGCGACTTCGCGGGCCACCTGCTCGACGGCGAGATCACGAACCCTTCGTCGGCGTTCCTCCCTTCCGGTGATGGTGTTCCGGGTGGCCAGGCGGTCTTTGTGATCAACGTTCTGCAGGGCGATGCCGACCGCAGCGGCGTGGTGGACCAGGCCGACGGCGCGGTGGTCAGTGCGAGCCTCGGGCGCCTGCCCGGGCAGGCGGGGTTCGACGCCCGGGCCGATCTCAATGGCGACGGGTTCATCAACGTGCTGGATGTCGCCATCTGGCGGAACGGGCTCGGGCGCATGCTGCCCACCACGGACGGCTCCGCGCCGGTGATCGGGTCGGTCTCGCCTGATCCGGCGCAGGGGTTCTTCTCCGACCTCGCCGAGGTGACGGTGACCTTCACCGAAGCGATCACTGCGGCTTCCCCAGACGGCGGATTCTTCAACCAGCGGACCGCGCTGCTGGAGAGTTCGGTCCCCAATAGTGCGCCGATCACACCCTCGAGCGCGATGCTGGCGCCGGACGGCCTGAGCGCCACGTACTTCTTCGACCCGCCGCTGCCGCAGTGCGCACGGTACGCGCTGAAGCTGTCGAACGCGCTGAGCGACGCCTCGACCGAGCTGTTCGTCCCGCCGCCCCCGGACTCGGCCCCCGTGCTCAGCGGGCTGCAGCCGGTTCCGGCGGCGGTGCTCGACGCGCACGAGCCGCTGATCGGCTCGGTGGAGTTCGTGCTCTCCGGCGCGTTCCCCGGGGGGGCGGGGGCGGGGGCGGGGGCGGCCGCGACGGTGGAAGTCTCCGGCCCCGGCGGCGTGGTCACCGGCCCGGTCGATGCCGACGGCCGGTTTGTCATCGCGCCGATCCTGAGTGTGAACCGGATGAACCAACTCTTCGTGACCGGCATCTCCGCCTGCGGCGTGCGGGGGCTGCCGGTGACCACGATGGTCACGGTCGACACGCAGCCGCCGAGCTTGTTCATCGACTTCCCGTCCGCAAGCGGACAGACAACCAACCCGACCTCGGACGTCGCGGGCCGCGTGGGCGACACGCTCAGCGGCTTCATGGGCTTGACGGTGACGGTCAACGGCCAGTCCGCCGAGGTGGACATCGGCATCGGCACCAACGGCACCTTCTTCCTGCCCGATCTCGTGCTGAATGAGAGCGGCCCGACCACCATCACCGCGGTGGCGCGCGACCGGCTGGGCAACCAGACCGTCAAGGCTGTGCAGATCACGCGCGTGGTCATCCCGCCGGACGCGATCCGCATGGACCTCGTCTCCGGCAACGGACAGATGGGCACCGTGAACACCGCACTCACGGACCCGGTCGTGGTCCGCATGACCCGCCCGGATGGATCAGGGTTCGCCGGCAAACTCGTGACGTTCGAAGTGACGCGCAGCGACGGCAGGCTGAAGGCTGATCCATCAAGCGAGGGACCCGGCGCGCTGCTGCTCCAGGCCTTCACCGACAGCCAGGGCTACGCGCGGGCATACTGGACGCTCGGCTCCGATGCCGGCTGCGGCAACAACCGATTGACCGCCGTCAGCAGGGATATCGCGGGGACGATCCAAGTGTGCGCCAGCGCGCACCCCGCCCCCGCGGATCAGATCAACATCGGCTCGGGCAACAACCAGAAGGGTGAAGTGAACGCGCCGGCGAGTATGCCGCTCGTCGCGTGGGTCAGCGACGGGTGCAACCCTGCCCCCGGAATCCCCGTCACCTTCACCGTGATCCGCGGCGATGGCCTTGTGAACGGATTCCCCTCGGTCACGGTCAACACCGCCGCCACCGGTCACGCGATGGTTAATCTGACGCTCGGGCCCGATGAAGGCGTCAACGAGGTCGAAGCCACGTTCCCCGGCAACCCAGGCAACCCGGCGACCTTTATTGCGACCGGCCTCGCGCGCGACCCAACGAAGCCCACCAGCTTCAGCGGGCTGGTCCTCGACAACGCGATGCAGCCGATCGGCGGGGCGCGCTGCTGGATCATCGTCAACGGCGTGCAACTCGGCGAGACGTACACCACCGAGCAGGGGCAGTTCAACTTCCCCGACCTCGGCAGCGCCGGCGGCGACACCGACCTGTGGATCGACGGCCTCGTGGCGACTCAACTGGGCGGCCCGATTTCGAAGGGCGGCATGATGATCCCGGTGGGCAGCTTCCCCGGTCTGCACTACGAGATCGCGATCGTGCCCAACGCCGAGAACAGCCTCCCCATGCCGGTGCTGCTGCCGCGCTTGAATCCGAACAACGCGCGGCAATACTCGACCACGCAGGACACCATCCTCACCGTCGAGGGCATGGAAGGCTTGAAGATGACGATCAAGGCGGGGTCCATGCGGATGCCCGGGCCGGGGGGCGGGCTGCCGGCGCCAGACGGCACGATCGTGGCGCTAAACCAGGTGCATCACGATGACATCCCGATGCCGATGCCGGATGGAGCCGCGCCGCCGTTTGCGTGGACGCTGCAGCCGGCGGGAGCGCACTTTGATCCACCGATCGCGATCGAGTACCCGAACATGAGCGCGCTGCCGCCGGGGGCGATCGCCAACTTCCTCAGCTTCGATCACGACACCAGCCGGTTTGAGATCGTGTCGAGCGGGCACGTCACCGACGATGGATCGACCATCGTGACGGATCCGGGAAGTGGGCTGACACTCTCGGGGTGGGGGTGCAACTGCCCGCCGTATGCGGTAACGGGGGAGTGCTGCAACTGGACCTGTGACGTTAGAGGTCAACTGCGCGGCGGAATCGTCAGCTCAGACGACTCCGACGTATCCATTGGTGACACATTGATCTTTCGATGCTCTGGCGTATCAGACACTGGAGGAAGAGAAAGATCCGCTTGTGATGGACGCACGCGGCCAATTCCAGCAGGTGCGGTCGAATATTCTTATGAAGTCTCTACCCCAAGTGGAAACAGAGTATCCGGCATGGGCTCAGTTGCTTCAGTTCAAGGCCTGGAGGTAGGTATTTACAGATGCGTGTTCACAGCCAGCACCAGCAGACGCTGCAAACCCGATAGTATCTCGCTTCGCACAGCTGCAACAGTATCATGCGGCCAATACACACTTCGCGTCAGTCCATCCGATACCCAGATCTTTCGTATCAGCGCCGAACCTAGGATGCCGACCATGTCGTTCACATTGGTAATGAACGACGGCTCGGCCCCGCCTTCGGATGCCACCTATCGGTGGTCGCTCGAAATGCGCTATTCGTACCCACGCAGAAGTCGGCTTGAGGATATGGAAATCCTTACCGTGGCCGACCAAGTCAGCACGTCGTCGAACACCTGGACGCCATCGTGGGGATCTGTTTTTGCAGGCGGCCAGTTGGTTGTTTCATGCACAATTACAATAGGATCTGAGACGTGTCAGACGCTAAGTAGTACACTGTCAATTGCCGGAACCAATCCGGCTTCTGGAGAGGTGTGCGCATTCATCCGGTCGTTGGGATTGCCCGCTGTTCAAGCTGACGATCTCGTAAGAATAGCTCGCCACGAGACGGCTCAGTTTGGTGGCCTCCGACAGTTCTATGACAACGGAGCGCCCGTTTTTAATACGGGAGGTGACGGCGGTGTTGGCATCATGCAGATAACACCCCCAGGAAGCATCGCGGACGTATGGAATTGGCATTGCAACATCCTGACTGGCCTTGAAGTCTACAATGTCAAGCGTGCCGTGGCTTTGAGTTGGCCGGGACTGGTGCGCAATGGTCAGTCATTAAGAGCGCAATTACAAAGATATAACGAAGAAATACGGAGTCCAAGCGGACTGCTTCCGCTCAAAACATTAATAGTGCCGGATTATGCCGTTCAAGAAATATTGGATGATACGTTGCGAGGGTATAATGGATTTGGGACTGCGAAAGATCCGCTTTGGGGAAATAATCCGCTGCACGAGTTCTGGGTCGATCGAGACGGATCTGGGTCTTCTGCGTTAATCCGAGTATTCGATATAGAAGGAACAACTGGAAGGATTCGATGGTCGAGAGTGCCCGTCAGCGCAAGAGGTTCCAGTGGCGATCCTGATTATGTAAACCGAGTTCGTGCAAGAAACCCGGACTGCAGTGAACCAGCACAACTTTATGATGCAATCGGCGTAGAAGACTTGCACGATGATATGAGCCCGGTAACGGGTGTGAGTAGCGGCATCAAGATTGCGATTGATCAGAGATGGACTCTGTCTGCTGGAGGGCGGTCTGCGCCAGTAGACGCAGACGGCGGCTTTAAGCTCGCGAATGTTGTAGCGGCGGATCTATTTGGCGCGATGGGCCCTGGGTCAGCTCCGGATTTTCAATCAGATGATTTTCTTCGGGTCAGCGGTTCCGCGATCATCGACGGCACTGTCTACTACGCCACCAGCGCGCCCTTCCAGATCCGTGCGGGCGAGACTTACATCGTGCCCGAGATCATCATCAGCGACCGCCCGCCGCCCTTCCCGCAATCGATCCGCATCGACGCCACGCAGCAGGTGCTCGAGGTCGGCCAGACCACGCAACTCGCCGTCACCGGCACGCTCCTCGACGGCTCCGAAGTCGATGTCACGCCCCGCGCCGCCTTCACCACCTATCGCACCAGCAACCCCGCCATCGCCACAATCGGCCCCGACGGCCTGGTGACCGGCGTGGCGCCCGGTGTCGCGTTCATCACCGCGATCAACGAGGCGGCCACCGGCGTGCTGCGGATCAATGTCGCCGACGGGTTGACGCTGGCCACGGTAGCGGGCACCGTCCTCCTTCCCGATGGCTCGCCGGCCCAGGGGGCGTCGATCACCTCGCCAACCTTCGGCGGCAGTACAACCGCAGCGGCGGACGGCACGTTCCGGCTTGACCTCACCATCCCCGCCGGCACGCCAAGCCTGTCCGTACGCGCCTCCCTCGCCGGGTTCGGCTCGGTCACCAGCTCGACGCTCGCCGTGGTGCCGGGCAGTGTCACCGACGCGGGCGTGCTGCGCCTCGCGGCGCCCTTTTCCCGGCCGCTCTTTCCCGGTCCTGTGTACCCGACGGGTACCGCCCCTCTGTCCGTGTCGATCGGCGACCTGGACGGTGACGGCGATCCCGACCTCGCCGTGGCGAACGCCGGTTCCAACTCAGTAGGCGTGCTACTGGGACGCGGCGACGGCACGTTCGTGGCCCGCGTGGACTACGCGACGGGTACCAACCCGGTCTCCGTGTCGATCGGCGACCTGGACGGCGACGGCGATGCCGACCTCGCGGTGGCGAACGCCGTTTCCAACTCAGTAAGCGTACTGCTGGGGCGCGGCGACGGCACGTTCGTGGCCCGCGTCGACTACGCGACGGGTGGCTTCGCGTGGTCCGTGTCGATCGGCGACCTGGACGGTGACGGCGATACCGACCTCGCGGTGGCGAACATCACTTCCAACTCCCTGAGCGTACTGCTGGGGCGCGGCGACGGCACGTTCGTGGCCCGCGTGGACTATCTGGCGGGCTCCGGCCCGGTGTCCGTGTCGATCGGCGACCTGGACGGTGACGGCGACGCCGACCTCGCCGTGGCGAACCAATTCTCGAGCTCCGTGAGCGTGCTGCTGGGGCGCGGCGACGGCACGTTCGAGGCCCGCGTGGACTACGCGACGGGTACCAACCCGTTGTCCGTGTCGATCGGTGATCTGGACGGTGACGGCGACGCCGACCTCGCTGTGGCGAACTTCGATTCGAACTCCGTGAGCGTGCTGCTGGGGCGCGGCGACGGCACGTTCGAGGCCCGCGTGGACTACGCGACGGGTGGCTTCCAGCGGTCCGTGTCGATCGGCGACCTGGACGGTGACGGCGATGCCGACCTCGCGGTGGCGAACCAGAATTCGAACTCTGTGAGCGTGCTGCTGGGGCGCGGCGACGGCACGTTCGAGGCCCGCGTGGACTACGCGACGGGTGGCTTCCAGCGGTCCGTGTCGATCGGCGACCTGGACGGTGACGGCGATGCCGACCTCGCGGTGGCGAACCAGAATTCGAACTCTGTGAGCGTGCTGCTGGGGCGAGGCGACGGTACGTTCGTGACCCGCGTGGACTATCTGGCGGGCTCCGGCCCGGTGTCCGTGTCGATCGGCGACCTGGACGGTGACGGCGACGCCGACCTCGCCGTGGCGAACCAATTCTCGAGCTCCGTGAGCGTGCTGCTGGGGCGCGGCGACGGCACGTTCGAGGCCCGCGTGGAC
>CAYMNQ010000008.1:0-19015 GCA_964391865.1 uncultured Phycisphaeraceae bacterium | reverse complement strand
GCGCGGCGACGGCACGTTCGAGGCCCGCGTGGACTACGCGACGGGTGGCTTCCAGTGGTCCGTGTCGATCGGCGACCTGGACGGTGACGGCGATGCCGACCTCGCCGTGGCGAACTCCCGTTCGAGTTCGGACTACGTGAGCGTGCTGCTGGGGCGCGGCGACGGCACGTTCGTGACTCGCGTGGACTACGCGACAGGCAACAGCCCGCGCTCCGTGTCGATCGGCGACCTTGACGGCGACGGCGACGCCGACCTCGCCGTGGCGAACTTCAGTTCGAACTCCGTGAGCGTGCTGCTTGGGCGGGGCGATGGCACCTTCGTGTCCCGGGTGGACTACCCGACAGGTTTCAACCCGTGGTCCGTGTCGATCGGCGACCTGGACGGTGACGGTGATGCCGACCTCGCCGTGGCGAACATTAGTTCGAACTCTGTGAGCGTGCTGCTGGGGCGCGGCGACGGCGCATTCGTGGCCCGCGTGGACTACCCGACCGGCACCGGCCCGTATTCCGTGTCGATCGGCGACTTGGACGGCGATGGCGACGCCGACCTCGCCGTGGCGAACGCAGATTCGAACTCTGTGAGCGTGCTGCTCGGGCGCGGCGACGGCGCGTTCATGTCCCCCGCGGATTACGGAACGGGTACCCAGCCGGTGTCCGTGTCGATCGGCGACCTAGACGGCGACGGCGATGCCGACCTCGGCGTGGCGAACGTCAACTCGAACTCCGTCAGCGTGCTGCTCGGGCAACGAATCACGCCGACGCGCGGGAACAAACTGCTTTCCGGAAGTGGTGTCGCTGTGCTCTTCGGCGAATCCGACAGCCCCGGTAGCCATTCTGCGGCGGCGGGGGGTTCCGTCGATCTTCGCCGCCGCGTCCAGCAGCCGGATGCCGATCTTGCTACACCCGACCTAATGAAAACACTTGAGGGCGATCGCGCTGCGGCTGCCGGGGTGATTCGCGAGCGCGCGCCGAGCAACACACCAACACGCGAAGCAACCGACCTCGACCCCGCGCTAGCGGTCCTCCCGGGCATGCCCTCGCGCCTGCACATCACCACCCTGCCTGCGGTATTCGACAAAGCTGGTGCCGAGGCGGTGATCCAGCCGCCGCCATCCGACCCCGCCACCCTTGCGCGGATCGCGGCGCTCCTGCCGCCTGACTCCCCGTGGCGTCTGATCTCCGCCGCGCCGAGCGACGACGATCCGCGCGCCTTCGACACGCTCGCCGAGTACCGCGGCGAACCACGCCGAGTGCGGATCACGTTGCTCCCGCCGGGCGAGTCCTGCTGCGACCTCGACGCCGACGGCCGTGTCGGCCTCCCCGACCTGCAGCGCGTGCTCGCCGTCTTCGGCTCGGAGTCGGACATCGACTGCGACCTGAACCTCGACGGCGTGGTCAATCTCACCGACCTGCGGACGATCATCGACGGCTGGACCGGCGCCGCCACCATCGAGTCTGCCACACCCTCGACCCCTTGATCCGCACGGAATCGATCGGCCTGCCTGACTCAATGATCGATTCTCCGCGCCGCCGCCTCGCACAGAACAACACCCCCGCTCCGCGCGGGGGTGTTGTTGTCTGCGGTTGATCTTCCGCGAGCCCAGCGCTCGGCTCACTTCGTCATCGTTCGCGCGTTGGCCGCGAACAGCCCGCGTCCTTTCTTCACGAAGCGCGACGCCGCCCCCCCGGTGCTTCATTTCTCGGATGATCGCCGAGGCGAGCGTGGCGGCGGGGGTCTTGCCGGGGGTCGTCCACGCCTTCCGCGCGCGGAGCCGCTCGACGATCTCCTTGCACTTCATCGGCTCGCCCTTCTCGACGAGCAACTTGGCGGCGAGGTTGAGCAGGCTCGGGCGCTCGGGCTTGGGTGAACGCGGCCCCTCGGATTTCCCTGAGGGCGCGCGGGATTGTGGGCGGGCGGTGGGCGCGACCCGCTTCGCCGCCGCTGAAGCGGCTTGCGTCTGCTTCAGTGTCGCGCTTGTTTGCCCCGTGGCCGCCGACGTTCGCCCACGGGGTGGAGGTGTTCCCGGCTTGGCCGCTCGGGCGGGCTTGGCGGCGGATTGCCGGGTTCCGGCGCGCGAGGTTGAACGAGTCGAACCTGATGTGCTGCGAGTCATGTGAGGGTCCTTTCCGCTCGGGGTCAACAACGCGATCCGAGCAGCACACAGGGCCATGAACGGGGGCACAATCCAGTGGAATCAGCCGAGTTCGGAGCACATTCTTGAGGTTTTTCGGCGCGGGATGGAGCCGCGCCGCGGTCAGCGAGCGCCGTCGCCGCTGGTCGCGCCATTGTGAAAATCCCCCTTTGCTCTTGACACGCGGCCCACTCGCGGCTTCACTGTGCGTGTGGGTCTCGTCGCCCGAAAGGGTGACCTGTGGTTGGGTTCGTCCCGTTCGTTGCGATGCTCCGACAGGCAGAACATCTTCCAGCACGGATTCCGTGCACCCCCATCAATCCCTCTGAAATCTGAGTCGCGCCGTACGGATGCGGCGTGATGTTCCAAGGAAGTACGCCCGTGCGCGCGTTCCGTGCGCCGGGCCACATTGAGCAAGGAGGCTCTCCATGAAGCAGCGCATTGTCAGGCCGCGGAGCGGCCCATCGTTCGACCGCGCTGCGGTCGAGATCCGTTCTCTCCCCATCACGCAGATCAACCCCGCGCCGTACAACCCGCGGGTTGACCTCAGGCCGGGCGATCCTGAGTACGAGAAACTGGCGCGGAGCATCGACGAGTTCGGTCTGGTCGAGCCGCTGGTGTGGAACGCGCGCACCGGCCACCTCGTCGGCGGGCACCAGCGCTTCAAGGTGCTGCTCGCACGGAAGATGAAGGCCGTGCAGGTGTCGGTGGTTGACCTGCCGATCGAGAAGGAGAAGGCGCTCAACCTGGCGCTGAACAAGATCGCCGGCGGGTGGGACCACGAGAAGCTCGCCGAACTCTTGAATGAACTGGTCGAACTGCCGGGCTTTGATATGGGTCTCACCGGCTTCGACCCCCCGGAAGTGGATGAACTGCTCGCCAGCGCACTGCTGCGCTCGAATTCGGTGAACGAGGAGCACTTCGATCTCGACGCGGCGCTGGCGGAGTCGGAGCGGCTGGGCCCGCCGGTGACGCGGCCGGGCGAACTGATCCTGCTTGGGCGCGAGCCGAGGTTGCAGCACCGCCTGCTGTGCGCCGACTGCACCGACGCCTCGGTTGTGCGCGAACTGATGAACGGCGAACGCGCCACACTCTTCGCCACCGACCCGCCGTATCTGGTCGGGTACGACGGGACGAATCATCCGGGGACTCGGAAGGGACCGGGGATCAGGGAGCAGGGATCAGGAGGAGTAGGAAGGGATCAGGGACCGGGGAATAGGCGTCAGCAGGAACGGAGCCGTCGATCGGCACACTCGGGTGCGGCGCTTCATCTGCGCAGCGGGAATAACAAGGATTGGTCGTCTTCCTACGGCGTGACGTGGGACGAGTTCGATGGCAACAGCGACTTGTACGAGAGGTTCATCTCGACCGCGGTGAATGAGGCAATCGACGCGCGCTGCGCTTGGTACATCTGGCACGCGTCGCGGCGGCAGGCGCTGCTCGAAGCGGCGATGCGGGGGGCCGGGGCGCTCATTCATTGCCAGATCATTTGGGCCAAGAACCGGCCGGTGCTGACGCGCACGTGGTACTCGTGGCAGCACGAGCCGTGCCTGATGGGCTGGCTCGAGGGGAAGAAGCCGAGACGAATTCCGGGGGCTCCGGTGCTGCCCACCGTGTGGCGCTTCGACACCATCCCCAACGGCCCCGAGCGGCCGGATCATCCGACGCCCAAGCCGGTGGAGCTCTTCGAGATCCCCATGCTCCAGCACACGAGAGCGGGCGAGGTGTGCTACGAGCCCTTCGCGGGCAGCGGCACGCAGTTCATCGCCGCCGAGCGGCTGGGCCGGCGCTGCTTCGGCGTGGAGATCTCCCAGCGCTACTGCGACGTCATCGTGCGCCGCTACATCGCCTTCGCGGGCGAGGACTCGGTGTCCCCGGACGTGCTGTCCCGCTACGCGGTGAAGGCAGGGGGAAGTAGCGCAGAGGGCGCGGAGAGGGGGACGCAGAGAACACAGAGTCGGAATGGGGGATTGGTTGGAGACAAGAGGAGCGGGGTGGAGCGGGAGGTTGAAGCGAAGCCGGTGAGTGATGCGACGGCGCGGTCCGTCCGTTCGGCGGCCCCGGCGCGATCGCGTGATGAAGGCTCTTCAAAGGCCCTTCGAGGGGCCATTGACGGGGCTTCGAAGAAGGCTCGGGATGGCTCGTCGCAAGCCTCGCCGGCGCGCGCCAAGAAGGGAGGGCCGCGCCGATGAAGCAACGAACGACCTTCCATGAACCGTCATCACCGCCGCGGAACGAATCGACCGGCGAGGCGCGCTCCGACCACTCAACCCAAGTTCTGTCTCCGCGCGCTTCATCCTCTTCGCGCTCTTTGCGCCCTTCGCGTTCAAAGTCCTCTTCTTCTTCTGCATCCAACCACGCTTTAGCTTCCAACTCTGAGTCCTCTGCGTCCCAATCTCCGCGTCCTCTGCGTTCCAATCCTTCTTCTCCTCCTTCCCGCGAAGCGGAATCTCTTCCTGTTCTCGAACTGATCCGGCGCTTGCAGAGCAGGGACCTGTCGGGTTCGGCGCTCTCGGTGAATGACCGGCGTTCGTGCGTCGAGTACCTCTCCGCCGAGGGGTACTCGGCGGCGGAGATCGCCGGCATCCTCTCGGTCGCCGACCGCACCGTCCTGCGCGACCGGCAGGCGATCAAGGAGAAGAATGCGCTCGGGCGCGACCCCGCCCTCGCCGGGCAGGTCGCCGGGCAGCTCATCCGCGAGGCGGACTCCTCCATGGGGCGCCTGCGCAAACTCGCGCGCGACCGCGAGGCCCCGCACGCGGCGCGGGTCGAAGCCGAGCGCAGCGCCTTCGGCATCTTCCGCGACATGGTCCGCACGCTCCAGCGCCTCGGCTACCTGCCCGAGGCCGAAACACGCTTCAGCGGCGATCTCACCCACCGGCTCGATCCCCACGATTCCACGCCGCCCGACTACGAAGAACTCCGCCTCGAAGTCGAACGCATCGAAGCCATCCGCCAACGCCACCCCCCGCCCCCCGGAAGTTCGGAACCCACCCTCAGGAGTTCAGACCGCGAGCACGCGGGTGCGGCACCCACGCTCGCGCCGAATCGGAACGGCAGCGCAGCGCGGCTCTCCGTGATCCCGCTGCGCGAGCAGGAGAGCGCCGACATCGACGACGAGCTCGCGCGAGTGAAACACCTCTTGACGAGCCTCGCCGCGATGGACGCCACGCGGAAGCTCGCCGAACGGCTCGCCCCCGCCCCCCCGGCCGCTGCCGGCGGAGGGTCATCACATCAATCCATTCACGACACCGACGACACCGCAGACGACGGCGGCGAGGATGAGCGCTCCGTCATCGCCACAACGAACATCACCCATCAAGGCAAGGAGGCCTGAATCAACATGGTGACTCTGAACCGAACCGTTCTGAACGATCGTGACCAGCAGGCCCGCGCCGTGCCGAGCGCTGTTGAACGCCTGAGCGAAGCGCGGCGCGAGGCCGCGCGGCATTCGCTGCTCGGATTCGCCGAGACGTACCTGCCGCACCTCTTCAATCTGCCGCCCTCGAAGATGCACGTCGAGATCGCGTGCGAGCTCGAAGACCTCGCGGCGCGCCCGGGTGGGCTGGGCAGGAAGCTCGCGGTGGCCGCCCCGCGCGGCTACGCCAAGAGCGTCCTGGCGACGCTCGCGTACCCCCTCTGGCTCGCCTGCACCGGGCGCGAGCGCTTCATCGCCATCCTCTCCGACACCGCCGATCAGGCGGCGGACCATCTCAAGCACCTGCGCGACGAGCTGGAGACGAACCAGCGCCTTCTGGCCGACTACCCCGAGATGTGTCTTGCGCCCGGCATGCCCGCGGGACGGAGGCCCGGTCCCTCGCGCTGGAAGAAGGACGATCTCGTCACCGCCTCGGGCGTGCGGGTGAAGGCGCTGGGGGCGGAGCAGAAGATCCGCGGGCAGCGGAACAAGGATGCGCGGCCGGGGCTGATCATCCTCGACGACATGGAGAACGAGGAGTTGGTCCGCTCCGCCGAGCAGCGTGAGAAGCGCTTCGAGTGGCTGATGAAGTCGGTCCTCAGCGCCGGCACGGCGGCGACCAACTTCGTCGCGGTCGGAACCGTCCTGCACCACGACTCGGTGCTGGCCCGGCTGCTGGACCCGAACAAAGCGCCGGGATGGTCCCCCCGGAAGTACAAGGCGCTGATCAGCGAGCCGGCCCGCGCCGACCTGTGGGAGAAGTGGCAGCTCATCACCGGGCACCGCGAGCAGTTCGAGGGCCGGGGCGGCGTGGAGGCAGCGCGGGCCTACTATCGCGCCAACAGTGCTGCGATGGAAGAGGGCGCGGTGCTGTTGTGGCCGGAGAAGGAGAACCTGCTAGCGCTCATGGAGCTCCGCGAGGCGATCGGCCGGGCCGCATTCGCCAGCGAGAAGCAGAACGACCCCATCAGCCCGGGCGACGGCTTCGTCGCCGAGCGCGAGATCGTCTACTGGGAAGACCCCGCGGGCGGCGGGCACGCGACGGTTGAGGCGCTGCTATCGGCGCTGAGCAGCGGTGGTTCAGGGTCACCGGAAGTCCTCTGCGCCTGCGATCCGAGTCTGGGCAAGGCGGGCCGTCATCACGACGACACCGCGATCGTCATCGCGGCGCGGGACCGCAAGAGCGGGATCGTGTACGTGCTCGACGCCGACATCCGCCGGCGCAAGCCCGACGAGATCATGGCCGCGATCATCGAGTGGCACCGCGTGCGCCAATTCACCCGCGTCGGTATCGAGGAGGTGCAGTTCCAGGAGTTCCTCAAGACCGAACTCGAGCGGCGGATGCAGCGCGAGCTCCCGCGCCCGCCTCGGGTGGAGGGACTAAAGCAGACCAGCGACAAGCTCGGGCGCATCCAGAGCCTGCAGCCGATCATCACCGGCGGCACCCTCCGCTTCAGCCGCCGCCACCGCGCGCTGATCGATCAGCTGCTCCAGTTCCCCAAGGGCGACCACGACGACGGGCCGGATGCGCTCGAGATGGTCGTCCGCATGGCGCGAAGACCGGTGGTGATGTCCGGAAACTTCAAACGCGGCGTGTGGTGAGCGGATTCGTGAGGAAAAGGGCTGAGCGGCGGGATCGCGATCAGACATGTTGTTGGTCACCAGAAGCCGCGCTGCCGCCGGTCGTGAGAAGCTATATAATACATCGGCACGTCGGGGGATGAACGAATGCAAGAACCCACCATCCGATGCCCGAACTGTCAGGCGGAAATCCGTCTTACCGAGTCGCTGGCCGCGCCGCTGGTCGCCGCCACACGCCGACAGTTCGAGCAGCAGCTCGCGGCGAAGGACGCTGATATCAGCAAACGCGAGGCGGCGGTCCGAGATCAGCAGGCCGCGGTGGCGCGGGCGCAGGCCACGATCGAAGAGCAGGTGAGCGCGAAGCTGAATGCTCAGCGCGGCGCCATCGCCGCAGACGAGGCGAAGAAAGCCCGGCTCGCGTTAGAGACCGATCTCTCCGGCAAGGACCGCCTGATCAGTGACCTCAATGAGACGGTGAAGGTCCTCAATACGAAGCTCACCACGGCCCAGAAGGCAGAGGCCGAGCTCGTTCGCAAGCAGCGCGAGCTCGATGACGCCCAGCGCGAGATGGACCTCACCATCGAGAAGCGTGTCACCGAGGGCCTCGGCGCGGTGGAGTCTAAAGCGCGCCAGCGCGCCGACGAGGACAACCGGCTCAAGATGGCCGAGAAGGACAAGCTCATCGCCGATGCGCAGCGGCAAGTCGAAGAGATGAAGCGGAAGATGGAGCAGGGCTCCCAGCAACTTCAGGGCGAGGTGCAGGAGCTCGAACTCGAGGCCATCCTCCGCGCCAAGTTCCCTCGCGACACCATCGAGCCCGTCGCCAAGGGCGAGCACGGCGGTGATGCGCTCCACCGTGTTCTCGGTTCGCTCGGCCAGGTGTGCGGCACGATTCTGTGGGAGTCCAAGCGCACCAAGAACTGGTCCGACGGCTGGCTCGCCAAACTCCGTGAGGACCAGCGCGCGGCGAAGGCCGAGATCGCCATCATCGTGTCGCAGGTTCTGCCCAAAGGCGTCGAGTCCTTCGATCACATCGATGGCGTGTGGGTTTCGCACCCCAAGTGCGCGATCCCCGTCGCCATCGCGCTGCGGCACTCACTCACTGAACTCGCGGCGGCCCGCCAGGCTGGCGAGGGCCAGCAGACCAAGATGGAGATGGTCTATCAGTACCTCACCGGGCCGCGCTTCCGCCACCGCATCCAAGCCATCGTTGAGAAGTTCGGTGACATGCAGGAGGACTTGGACAAGGAACGGAAGTTCCTGATCAAGCAGTTCGCCAAACGCGAAGAGCAGATCCGCGAAGTGATCGACGCCACCGCGGGCATGTACGGCGACCTGCAGGGGATCGCGGGCAAGACGCTTCAGGAGATTGAGGGCCTGGGTCTGCGTGCGTTAGGGGGTCCTTCAGGTGTTGGCCAGCCTTGAGTCGTCTGCGAAGAGGAACCGAGCATGCTGGCACATAGAGACCTCCATTCGACGCTGCGAGCCAATCGAGCGGTTTTTCATTTGGCGGACCTTCACGTGCACTCCCTCGCCTCGGCAGACATTCGGACGGGAAATCGCTTTGCGTCCCTAAGTGCAGAACTGCAGACTCTTCTGCGAGCGGTTCCAGAGACCGCTGCGGCCGATCCGGCCACGTACGAGGAAGCGGTGATCGCCGCAGCTCCGCCGCGTGTTTTTCTTGATGCCCTTGTTTCCCGTAGGAACACCGTGATCGGAGGCGCGAGCGCAGGCTCCGATACCGACTGGGCGGTCGTCGCAGTGACCGATCACAACGTGTGTCGATACTCAACGATGCTTGCGTCCCTCGCGTACTCCGAGAGATCAACCAACCGCCTGCTTGTTCTCCCCGGCATCGAACTGGATGTTGAATACCCTTGCCCCGGTGCGAACGAAAGTGCAACAGTCCACGTGCTTTGCATCTTTCGCCCTGGAACATCCGATTCAGACATTCGGCTAGCATTAGTGAACGCCGGCGCTGACTCTTGGCAATTTGGATCCCGCGCTATTGTTCCGTCGCTGCCCAAATTCATTGACGCGGTGCGTACTCACAACGCATATCCCGCCATTTGCATTGCCGCCCATGCTGCATCCGGCAAAGGCGTTCATCGAGAGACCCAGAAGACCATCCTCTCTTGGCTAGAGGCCGAGTTGAGTCGTGTTGCTGGAGAACTTCAGCGCATTGCCGACGAGGCGATGCCTTCCCAAGCCAGAGACAAGAAGGAGCTCGAACAGAGGCTCGCAGCACTTCAAGCAAAGCGTTCCGCTGATGGCATAGCGCTTGAAGTTCTGCGTCTCATTGGGCAATGCGGCTTCGATGCGCTACAGGTCGGGAAACCTGGCGATGGTGTTCACTACCGGCGCCTGCATCGCTTTCGCGAAGGCCACGGCCGTGCCGTTCCAATCGTGGCCTCCGACGCTCACAATCCCGGTTCCGTCTTTGATGCAGGACACGGCGCTCCGTTTCTGAAGCTGCCGCCGCTCAGTGCGGCCACGTCGGAAACAGCCGTGTTTGAAGCTGTTCGCAAGGCGCTTCGATACGGCGAAACCAGATTCAACACCGTCAGTCTTGCTCCACCCCAGTATTGGATCTCCGGCATCGAGATCGCGCCCGACGCCGCCACTGCTGCCAAGTTCTGGCCAACTCCCAGTGGGGCGCCAGTACCGACATCGCCGGACTCATTCATACTGCCGCTCTCAAGAAACCTCAACACCTTCATCGGTGGTCGCGGCTCGGGAAAGAGCGCAGCGATTGAGGCACTCGCATTTGTAACGGAACCCCAGCGCTTCGTGAACATGCTCCCTTCAAGAGACAAGCGTCCCGACTTCTACAACCGAGCTGAAGCAACCCTCTCTGGATGCCGAGTCAGGCTGTGCTGGCAGTTTGCCGGTGACGGAGTCGCGGCCCATTTGCCCAAGAAGGCAGTCTTCGCGCAACGGTACTTCGACGTGTCACATCGACACCAACCTGTCGAGTACCGGGATGCTGACGGCACCTTGCTCGTGCCAGAGCAGGTTCCTCCGCACACTGTGCAAATATTCCGTCTTGGAGAAATCGAGCAACAGGCCGGGCCTGAACGGCTACGAGCCCTTTTCGATCAAATCTGTGGCCAGGGAATCACAGATCACGAAACAAAGATAGCGGCGATGATCAAGTCGCTACAGGCGCAGCGAGGAGCGATGCTGAAACTCGCTGTTCGTATTCGAGAATTGACTGCCGACGAGGCCCCATTGCGGAAGTACGTCGACCGACTCAAGCTTCTCGTGGCGGTGGATACTCCGGAAATGAAGGCCGCGTATGACGCCATCGATGAATTAGAGTCAGCCCAAGCCGCGGTGGGTGACGTGCAAGAGAAGTGGTCATCGGCGTTGGACACGGCGGACCTTGCTGGACAGAGCGCGGCAATCCAGGCACTCATCGACGAAGTGGCTTCGGAAATCGTTTACGACGACGGGGCCGTCAAGCCGCACCTTGAGTCGCTCCTCACGCTGTTTGCTCCTCCGCCAGGTACGGAGACTGCCTCGATCGCACGGGGCATGGTTACCAAGTTCGATGACCTGAATCTTGACGGGAAGAAGGTCAGCGAGCTACTCGAACTCGTCGCGTCAAACCTCAATGAACGCGTAGCGGTCGCCAAAAACAAGCTTACGCAGCAGGGCTTGCCCGCCGGATCCAAGGACCGTGAAGCGAAGAAGAAGGCATTTGGCGAGTGCGAGGCTGCACTTGCCAGATATCAAGCCGCGATGCGTGAGTGGGACGACGCGGAAGTGAAGCGAGCGAGTTTACGATGTGACCTGTTACTCGAATGCGCGGCAAAGTCTGCTTTGCGGAAAAAGACGGCAGCCGACATCACAGCCGCTCTCAAGCGAGACATCGACACCGGAATCCTGATCATCGAAGCTGACGCTCAGGCCCAGCGGGATTGGTCCCAATTCAAGGACTGGATGGCGACCAGTTTCTCGGGTCAGGACATCAAGTTCCAAGAAGAACGGGCGCTGGCGTTGCTGGAGAGCGGACTCAAGCCCGATGCGTTGAGAACGGCCCTGCTCGGGATCGAAGACCCTGACCCGGCGCTCCTCGTCGTTGACCGACCTTCGGCACGTGATGGAAATGTCGATGGCTCCGTGGCGACGCAACTGCTCTCGAAGTGTCGGGGGCGGGTTCGCCTCGCGCCGGAGGCGGATGAAGCAGCAGTCGCTCCGGAAGTTTGGGCCAAGGTCCCCGAAGAAGTGCGGCAAGGACTTGTTTGGTTCCCAGGACATAGCGGTCCCACTTGTGCAGACCGGGCCCTCGCCTTGGATGAGATTATGTTCGAAGATGTACCAGTTATTCGACTCAACGATCGTCCCGGCGACGCCGGGGCGGTTGCCCGGCCAGTCGAGGAACTGTCGCCAGGACAGCGATGCAGCGCGGTGCTGCCAATTCTCTTACTGACCGGGACGTGTCCCCTGATTATTGATCAGCCCGAGGACAACCTCGATAACCGGCTGATTCGTCAGGTGATCGTGAACATCTTGGCGAGCATCAAGCTCCAGCGCCAGGTGATTGTGGCCACGCACAACCCAAACGTTCCTGTGCTGGGCGATGCTGAATACGCCGTTGTCCTGCAGGGCGTTGGCGATCGACGCTGCAAGATTGAGGCCGCGGGTGATCTAGATTCGCGATCGTTGGCCCGGCATCTCACTGACGTGATGGAGGGCGGACGCGAAGCCTTTCAGTATCGGCACACCATCTACAACGAGCATTGGAAAGGTCCGGTTGAGGATGGAGAATGAGGCACGCGATCGCGCGAGGGTCATGCGCACCCAAGCCTCATTTTAGTAGGCAGTGGGCAAGCCGAATTGGCCTTGATATCCCCCGCCCCTGTCGCCCTCATGGCCGTCTAGGCCCGACCCCTTGGATGCCCCAAGGCGCCGGGCCGCAGGAGGCCGATCCATGCCCCGTTCAACGACCCTTCGAAGGCCTGTCGAAGCGCGCTCAAGCGCCCTTCACGCCGATGCGGAAGAATCGCCGCAAGCCCGCTCCGCGAACCCTCGCCGCGGCGCTCCCGCTCGCGCGGGCCCACTCTCTGCCTCGCTCCTCGCCGTGGGCTACCTCCGTCGTTCCACCGACCGCCAAGAGCAGTCGATCCCCGACCAAAAGCGCGCGGTCGAGCACTTCGCCGCCGAGCGCGGCTACCGCATCGTGCGTTTCTACACCGATGACGCCATCAGTGGCACCAGCACGGTTGGTCGGCGAGCTTTCCAGCAGCTCATCGCCGATGCCAAGAACTCCGGCCGCGACTTCTCCACCATCATCGTCTACGACGTGAAGCGCTTCGGCCGCGTGGATAACGACGAGGCGGGCTACTACCGCCACACTCTGCGTATGCACGGCGTCGAGGTGCTGTACGCCTCGGAGAACTTCTCCGGTGATGGCACCGATGACCTGCTCCGCCCTGTCAAACAATGGCAGGCGCGGGAGGAGTCGAAGGACCTCGCCAAGGTCGTGATCCGCGGGCTGCTCTCAAAGACCGAGGCGAGAGGCTGGAGCATTTCGGGGTCCGGGGGCGGGGGTGCTGAGCGAGTGGGGGGCTGGTGGATGGGCGGCGCGCCTCCGTTCGGCTTCGACCTGCGCTACGAGAGCCAGTCGGGCGAGGGGCTCTTCATCGTCCGGATGATGCCCGACGGATCGAAGCAGTTGCTCCAGCCGAACGGCTCCGGCGTGTTGGTCCGCACGCTCCAGCGCGGCGAGACGCTCGCCGTCTCCAAGCGCGACCGCGCCAGGCTGGTGCCGAGCGAAGCCGCGCGGGTGAAGATCGTGCGGCAGATCTTCCGGATGTACGTCGAGCAGAATCGCGGGTTCAAAGCGATCGCCGACCACCTGAACCGCGCCGGCACGCCCACGCCGCGAGGTCCTGAGTGGAGCCAGCGCTATTGCGGCAAGTGGGCCATGACCACCGTGCGCGCCATGCTGGTCAACCCCGCCTACGCCGGCGATCTGGTGTGGAACCGAAGGACGGATGCGCGCTTCAGCCGCATCTCGCAGGGTCGAGCGGTGGAGCGGAAGGGGATCATCGGCCGCCGGCTTGAACCGAACCCCGAGTCGGACTGGATCACCACGCGCGACGCCCACGAACCGATCGTGACGAGAAGAGTGTTCGAACTGGCCCAGCAGATCATGCGCGAGAAGCCCGAGTCGCTCGCGCTGCAGGGGATCAACCCGCGGACGGGACAGCCCGCGGGAGAGGGACCGAGTGGCCCCCCCGGCGCGCCGGGGCCAAGCGCTGACTCCGGGGGGCGTGCCCAGTGGACCGGGCCGCGATCGAAGTTCCTGTTGTCAGGCTTGCTGTCATGCTCGGCGTGCGGGTGCCGGTACGAGGGGTACAGCCGCTACCCGAGGCCGGCGCGGGATCACGATCCCGAAGCGCCGCGCACCCGTCAACTCTTCTACGCCTGCGGCGGGTACATCCGGCACGGACGGAGCGTGTGCGAACTCGGCGCGATCCCGCTCGATCTGATGGAGTCGGCGGTGATCGAGGCGGTTCTGAGTCACTACGCGCCGCTCGCGGGCGCAGGAGGGCTGCAAAAGATCGAACGCCTGCTCCGCGCTCAAGTTGATGACGAGCACGTCGAGAGCGCCAAGTCGGCGACGAAGCAGCGGAAGCGCATCGAGCAGATCGATGCCGCGATCCGCAACCTGCTCGACCACCTGACCGAGCGGAACCGCGAGATCGCCGACCGCCGAGTGGCGGAGTTGGCCGAGGAGCGCGAGCGGATCGAGCGGCGGCTGGATTCGAACACGCGGGCGTCGCTGGCCTCAGGCCGGATCGGATCGATCGCCGAGGAAGCGCACGAAGCGGTCCGCGCGCTCGGCGCGATCCTGCGCTCGGGCAGCATGGAAGAACGCGCGGCGACGATCCGGCGCTGCGTCGAGCGCGGCGTCGTCGAGTTCCCCAAGCGGCGCGTGAAGGTCTTCGTGCGAGCGTTGCCCGACAGCGCCGAGGGGCCGATCGAGATGCGGGTGGAAGCCGTCGAGGCGGCGATCGCTGCGGGCACGCCGTGAACCGATCGGCGGGCCATCGCGCGGCCGGGGGCGCTGCCAATTCATGCCATTCACCGCCAGAACCTGAAATCCGCTGAAATTGGCTGAAACGACGCGGCGGGCCGGCCCGCGAGCGAGATCCAATGGACCCGGCCCGCTGGCGAGGTCCGAAGGCAAGCCGACACGAAAAACACGCGCGAGAAGCGACCCCGCCCGCCACGAACCAAGCCGGTTCGGCGGGGGATATTCACTTCTCTTTCTCAAAGGACAATGACCCCAACACCATAGGGTGATCAGGATGTGGCGACTGCGCGAAAAGGTGGCGGTTTTGTCACCCTTTGGAGGAGTAGAAGAGTGCGCAAGTCTTTGTCCTGCAAAGAGATGTGCGATGTCACCCCCTGGGGAGGGTGACATCGTTTAGAAGACGAACACGACGTGATGAGACGGAGCTTGAGTTCGTATTTTGCTTGGTCAGATTCTTCTGTCTCCCTAGAAAAAATGCCCTCACGAACCCGCTGCGGTCTTCTGCTATGTGGATATCGAATCCGAAACTCTGCAACGCCGTGCTACGCCTGCCGATATACTCCAGGGAAGCATGCTCCATCACGGCAGCCCATTCCGAGTGCTAGTTACCCTGCTTGTGGCGGTCACGGTGCCGTTTTGCTGCTGCAACTTCCACTCCCTGGCGAGTTCGTGCAAGCCTTGCGAGGGCCATCACTCAGACGCCGGAATGGCGACCGTCACCCACGAACACGCCCACGATCACACCCGCCACGACTTGACCCACGAACATGCGACCGAGCATGGGCCCGGCAACTCCGATCAGCACTCAGCTCCCTGCTCGCCGGGGAACGAGAAGCAGGACTGCAGCTGCGGCAATCACGATGTGAAGATGCTTGCGGTCCAGAAGTCGACCCTGGAACTGCCGTCGCCGGTGGTTGTGGCGGTTCTGAATTGGGCACTGGCTTCTGAGATTCTTCCCCCACCCTCACTGAGGGGCTTGGAGAGGGATCTGCGAGCCGTCCATAGACCGACGACTTCGCTACTGCGCATGCATTGCGCGCTCACTGTGTAGCAAACAGGGCCTGTGGAGCACCCCTCGGCTGGCTGAACGCTGATTTTGCGTTCTCGAACAGCTGGTGCGTCCGCGGGCATTCGCGCGCTACGAGCATTTAGATGCTCCCCCATCCATCCAATCGCTGACTCACCCACTCTCACAAGAGGTTATGCATGGCACGCTCACGCGCTGTAGCGGCAGCGGGCGCTTTGGCGCTCGCATTTGCGGCGATCCAGATTCCCGTGTTCGCCCACGAAGGGCACGGCAAGCCGACTGGGGCGACGTTCGACCCCGATGCGCCCAAGAAGGTCTCCGAGGCCACCGCGACCGCCATCGGCTTGGCTACGGCGGAAGTGGACTTTGGGCGGGTCGAGGACGTCGTCCGCCTCACAGGCATGGTCCGGGCACGCCCCGATGCGCTATTCGCGGTTTCTCCGAGATACGCGGGTGTCGTTCGTTCAATCGCCGTGCAGCCGGGAGACCGCGTTTCGCGCGGCACTCCGCTCGCGGAAATCGAATCGCCAGAGATCGCCAAGCTCCTCTACGACCTCAAACGACTCGAGGCGGACACTGAGCGACTGAGTGCGGACCTGAAGCGTGCCGAGTCGCAGGTAGCGTCGTTGGAAATAGAGGTTCCCGCGCTCACGCAGGGCGCGGACATTGCCGACGCCGAGATCCAGCGCCTGACGAGCGCCGGCGAGAGCGTATCCGCCAACCTGCTGGCGCAGCGGCGGAGCGAGGCGATCAAGCTCCGCGCCGACGCGGGCCTCCGACGCGTCGCGCACGAACAAGCCAAGGCGGAGGTGGAGTCGCTCCGGCGGCAGGCCGAGTCAACTCGCGCCTCCACCGAGGCGTTGCGGGGGACGCTGCCCAACGGGGGCGGTGAACAGGCGACCGAACTGCTCGCCGATCCGGCACGTCCCGGGTTGGTCCGGTTTGTCTCACCGATCGATGGCGTCGTAACGACTCGAACGGCGGTGGTCGGTGAAGGAGTGGACGCGGGCCGGGCCATCGTGATCTTGGGCGAGTTTTCTCGCGTCCAGATCGAGGGAGAGCTTCCCGAAGGTCTTGTGGACCGTATCGCCGGCGTCATCGACAGCAAGGTCCGCATCCGCCGCGGCGTGGGGGCGACGAGCGAGATCGTGGCCGAGGGCACGATCCGCTTTGTGAGCCCCGTGATCGACGCGACGAAGCGCACAGCGCACGTCATTGTCGATGCCGACAACTCTGCGGGCCTCTTGCGGCAGGGTCAGTTCGTGGATCTGTCGGTTGTGATCGCCTCCAACGACTTTGCTGTTGTCATCCCCGCCGAGGCGATCGTGAAGGAGGGCCCGCTCCAGTACGTCTTTGTCCGCGAGGGCAAAGGCGACGACGTCACATACAAGAAGCACGATATCGCCCCAGGCGCGCGCGATGACCGAGTTGTCGAGATCAGGCAGGGCCTCGTGCCTGGCGACGTGATCGCGGTGCGCGGGGCGTTCAGTCTGTCTCAACTCCGCGGGTTCGTACCCGGCGCTCCAGAAGCCGCCGTGCCCGTCAAGAGCGACGACGGCCACGGCCATTCTCACTAATTACGCGCGCAATCGCTCGCAACGACGAACAAGGAACGCCCCGTGCTGAACTGGATCATCCGATCTTCTCTGAACAACCGAGCGCTGGTGGTCATCGCCGCGCTGCTGGTATCGGTCTATGGCCTGTGGATCACGCTGAAGACTCCGACTGATGTGCTGCCCGACCTCAACCGACCCGTCGTCACGATCATGACCGAGGCCGCGGGGCTCGCTCCAGAGGAGGTCGAGGCGCAGGTCACGTACAACATCGAGACCGCCGTCAATGGCTCGCCGGGCGTGGAACGGGTTCGGAGTGTGTCGTCGCTCGGGCTCTCCATCGTGTTTGTCGAGTTCCAGTGGGGCACGGACCTCAAGTACAACCGGCAAGTCGTCACCGAGCGGATGGGCACCATTTCGGAGAAGCTGCCTCCCGGCGTTGTGCCGGTCATGACGCCCGCCACCAGCATCATGGGCGAGATCGCGCTGATCAGCGTTTCGAGCAAGACGCTCACGCCGATGGACGTGCGGACCGTCGCTGAATTCACGCTACGCCCCGCGATCCTCTCGATTCCCGGCATCGCCCAGGTGACGGCGATGGGCGGGGACCTCAAGCAGTTCCGGGTGCAGGTAGACCCGGACAAGATTCGCCTGTTCGATCTCACCATCGAGGACGTTGAGAAGGCCCTCGCCGCAGCGAATCAGAACACCGGCGGCGGCTTTGTCGTCAGCGGTTCGCAGGAACTCGTCGTCCGCAATCTGGGCCGGGTGCAGACCGCCGGCGACATCGCTCTCTCCCTTGTCGCCACCAAGCCCGGCGACCATGACAGCCCGCCGCGGGCGGTGCTGGTGCGCGATGTGGCGACTGTTATCGAAGCCGGCCCGACGATCAAGCGTGGAGACGGTTCGGACAACGCCTCGCCCGCCGTCATCATGGCGATCCAGAAGCAGCCGGGGGCGGACACGATCACGCTCACGAGGGCGCTCGACCAGACGCTCGAACAGCTCAGGCCCACGCTTCCCAAAGGGATCGAGATCAACGCTGACGTGTTCCGGCAGGAGCACTTCATCAAGTCGTCCATCGGCAACGTCTTCGAGGCGTTGCGCGACGGGGCGATCCTGGTCGTCATTATTTTGATCCTGTTCCTCATGAACGTGCGGACGACAATCGTCACGCTCACGGCGCTGCCCCTTTCGATCATCACGACATTCCTGGTCTTCCACTGGCTGGGCCTGAGCGTGAACACGATGACGCTGGGCGGGCTCGCGGTTGCCATCGGCGAGCTCGTGGATGACGCAGTGGTCGACGTCGAGAACGTCTACCGCCGCCTGGGCGAGAACCGCCGCGCTGCTTCGCCCAAGCCGATTGCGCAGGTGGTCTTCGACGCTTCCAGCGAGATACGCAACCCGATCATCCTGGGCACGGTCATCGTGAACCTGGTCTTCCTGCCCACCTTCTTCCTGCCGGGGATCGAGGGGAGGCTCTTCGCTCCGCTCGCGACGGCGTACATCGTGAGCATCTTCGCATCGCTGCTGGTCGCGCTCACGGTCACGCCGGTTCTGGCGTACTACCTGCTCCCGGGCATCAAGCGCATGGAGCACGGCAAGGACGGGCCGCTGCTCAGGGCCTGCAAGTGGTTGGCGCTCAAGTCCTACTCGGTCTCCATGCCGAGACCGATCGCGGTGCTGGGCACGCTTGGCGCGCTGATCGCGGTCGCCCTATTCGTCGTCACACGCCTAGGCTCAGAGTTCCTGCCGCCCTTCAACGAAGGAACCGCTGTTGTCTCGTTCTTTGGCCAGCCGGGCGTTTCACTAGAGGAATCCAACAAGCTCGGCACCAAGGCCGAAGAGTTGATTCTCTCGATCCCGCAGGTCAAGAGCACGGCGCGCCGTACCGGCCGCGCCGAGCAGGACGAACATGCGCTGGGAGTGAACGCCAGCGAGATTGAGGTGGACTTCTGGACCCGGGAAGAGGCGAAGGAGCCCGACAAGCACACAACGCTCGCGGGCCGTAAGCCGCCAGCGGTTAAGGACATACTGCCGCGTGAGCAGATCTTCTCGATGATCGAGGAGAAGCTCGCGGCTTTCCCCGGCGTCGCCACCGGCATCGGCCAGCCGATCAGCCACCGCATTGAGCACCTGCTCTCGGGCGTCCGCGCCCAGGTGGCCATCAAGATCTTCGGCGACGAACTCGGCACGCTACGCACGCTCGCGGAGCAGACCAAGGCCGCGATGGAAGGCATCCCCGGCGTCGCCG
>CAYMNQ010000007.1:0-126064 GCA_964391865.1 uncultured Phycisphaeraceae bacterium | reverse complement strand
GTTCCCGCTCCCGGCCGCGCCCCGCGCCGCGCCCGCAGCAGCGCGTGTGTCGCGCCCGCCCACAGGCGTTCAGCGGGTCGGACAGAGCACGGCGAACTTTGTTCGCTTCGGCGCGGCGTACGGCGAGCGGAACAGTAGCCTCTTCAGAGCGGCGTGCGACCTTGCCGGCTGCGGGCTCGCCATCGAGTCCGCCGAGACCTTGCTCGGGCCCGCGGCCGTGGCATGCGGCTTGGGCGCGGAGGAAATCTCTCGCACCATCCGATCGGCGTTCAGTCGTGACCGCGCACCGGTGGCTGGCCCGGCGGAACCCGAGGTCGAGTTCATCACCGGCGATCGGCTCGTCCGTGAGTACCGGTCCTTAAGGGAGCCGGTGCTCGAGGGGCTTCTGCGAGCGGGCGAGGTGATGAATGTGGTCGCCGCGCCGAAGGTAGGGAAGTCCT
This sequence comes from uncultured Phycisphaeraceae bacterium, assembly GCA_964391865.1. Taxonomy (GTDB): domain Bacteria; phylum Planctomycetota; class Phycisphaerae; order Phycisphaerales; family UBA1924; genus DASZQL01. The sequence goes on along the minus strand of CAYMNQ010000007.1, from coordinate 125,624 downwards.
GGCTGGTCCACGGGCTCGCGCTGAGCGCGGCGTCGGGGACGCGATGGCTTGGGCGGGAGGTGCGGCGAGCGCCGGTGTTGATCATCGACGCTGAACTGCACCATGAAACGCTCGCGCACCGGCTTGAGCAGGTTGCGAACCACTCGGAGGCGGGGCCCGACGCGCTCGCGGGCGTCGAGGTCTGGCCGCTGCGGGGCAAGCGCATCGACATTGATTGGGTGCAGCGGCGGCTGGAGGCGGACGAGCGTCGCTACGGCTTGATCGTGGTCGACGCGCTCTATCGGTTCATGCCGCTGGGCTCCGAGGAGAACTCCAACGAGGCGATGACGAGCGTCTACAACACGCTGGACGCCATCGCCGAGCGCAGCGGCGCGTCCGTCGTGGTCGTCCACCACACCAGCAAGGGGGACCAGTCCTTGAAGGCGGTCACCGACATCGGCTCGGGGGCCGGGGCGCAGAGCCGGGCCGCCGATACGCACCTCGTGCTCCGGCACCACCAAGAGGATGGGGCGGTTGTCGTCGACGCCGCGGTGCGCTCGTGGAAGCCGGTCGAGCCGTACGTGCTCGCGTGGAATGCCCCCGGCTGGAAGCTCGCGCCGGACCTCGATCCGTCCCTGCTGCGCAAGCAGCCAAGGCGTCCGAAGGCTGCGAGTGAAGCCGAGCAGGGCAGAAGCGCGCCGGTGGATTGGACCCCGTCCATGTTCGCTTCTGATGTGGTGGGCCCGGTGCCGCGCATCAGAGAGGACATCTTGGCGAGGGCGAAGGAGCGCGGGCTATCCAATGCCAAAGCGGGAGCGCTGCTGAGGCGTGCTGAAGAGGAACGGCTCGTCCACCGTCACAACGTGCAGAACGAACCGCACCGGTTCAGCACGTCAACGCTCGCGGGTGCGCCACTCAAAAATGTGTGGGACCGAGGTGAGGGTGGGGGAGGGGGTGGGGGAGGCGTCTCCCCCCCGCCCCCGGTGCTGTTTGCACCGGGGGGTATGGGGGGGACTCCTACCCCCCCCTCCCCCCCTCCGATCCCCCCAGAACATGGTGAGCAATGGGGGAGAGTCTGATGCGCGAGTTCGCCGAATTGCTGGCCGAGCTGGAACTCAAAGGTGTGCGGCTGATGCCGGATGCGGATGGTGGCCTGTTGTTCCACCCCGCCGAGCTGCCCGCCCCGCTCATCGAGCGGATGCGGCGGTTCAAGCCTCTTCTATTACATGCGGCGCGTGAACGCGCCGGCTGCGCGGTATCCGAGGCGCTCTACGTGCTGAACGAGCGCCTCGGCGTGGGGATCGATCTGAACCAGGGCGCTGAGGAATCGGTGGAGATCGCGATGCGAGAAGCGCGCCGCGCGCTCGCCGGGGTCCCGCCGGACCTGCGCCGGTCGCGTGAGCCTGACCTGATCGACCACGCGCTCAAGGTCTTCGAGGAGTTCGGCGGGTTGGTGTGCACGAAGGTTGAACGCCTGCCGACGGCGGGCGTCGAGCACGGCGCTGCCCAGGACGGCGGCGCGAGGAGGCACGGATGACGATCGAGATTCGGGGGCTTGGGCTGGACGGCGCGGGCGTGGCCGCGGATCTGTCGAAGGCGCTGATCGTGGCGGCGACCGAGTGCGTCGCCGAGGAGCAGCGCATCAAGCAAGAGCTTCTGCGGCGGGCGCAGAGCGGGGACGCCGCCGGGGCTATGCGGCTGGTCTCGAGGTGGTTGGACCGGCCCGTGATGGAGGTACTCGGTGAAAGCGGCGATTGAACTTGATCCCTGCGGGGGGCCGGAGGTAACTGGACCAGCGGGTTCTGGCGGCTCGCCGGGCCCGGAGGTCGTGCCGATGCGCGTGGTGGCGATGTTCAGAGTCTCGACCGAGAAGCAGGCGACCGAGGGCGCGTCGCTCGACGCCCAGCAGCGCCGTTACCGAGAACTGGCGTTGCAGCAGGGGTGGGAGACGGTGGCCGAGTTCCGCGGGCAGGAATCGGCCAGCCAGGCCGCCGCCGACCGGCGCGTGCTGCAGCAGGTGCTGGCGTGCATCCGCGAGCATCGCCCCGACGCGATCTACGTCCACGAGCAGTCGCGCCTGACGCGCGGCGACGATCTTGACGTGATGATGCTGATGCGCGAGCTGAAAGATCGACGGGTCAACATCATCGTGAACGGCGTGGTGCGCGATCTCCGCTCGATCGACGAGCGCTTCATGGTCGGCATCCAGTCGCTTATTGACCGGACGGAGAGCGAGCGGATCAAGGAGAGAATGTGCCGTGGCCGGCGCGAGAAGGCGCTGCGGGGCAAGAAGGCCACCGGCGGCTCGCCGTACGGATATATGAACCCGCCGCCGGGCGACCCGATGCGGGGCACGCTCCGCGTCGTCGAGGAGGAGGCGGTGGTGGTGCGCAAGATCTTCACGCGCGCCGCCGAGGGGGATTCGCCGCGCCGCATCGCCTCGGAGTTGAACACGCTCGGCATCGCCGCGCCGCGCGGGGGGCGCTGGGGCAAATCGACGGTCACCCGAATCCTCCGCTGCCCGGCGTACATCGGCACCTCGGTGGCGTTCGCGTGGCGGGCCGAGCAGCGCAGCAAAGCGTTCCGGTTCGACGCCGGGGCGGAGGGCGTCGTCTCCGTCGAGAGCGCCCACGAGCCGATCGTGGACAGGGCGCTGTGGGAGCGCGTCCAGCGGTCTCCACGCCCGGCGACCGCGGGCGCGCCGAGGCTGCTCACCGGGTTGTTGATGGTGAACGGGATCGAGTTCAAGGGCGAGCCGAACCGTGGCACCCCGTGCTACGTCTCGCGGAAGCGGGGGGTTGGCGCGCCGTGGCTCCCCGCCGAGATGGTCGACAGCGCCGTCTGGGACGCCTTCGTCTCCTTGGTGCTCGCGCCCGAGTTCGTGGAGCGGCTGCTCCGCGACTCGCACGACCCGGTGGAGCAGGAGATCGTTCAGCGCGAGATCGAGTTCCTCGAAGAGAGCCTCGCCAAGGCCGCCAAGCGCCGCGACCGGCTCATCGACATGCGGGCCGACGGAGAACTCTCGAAGGATCAGTTCGCGTCGAAGTCGTCGTCGCTGGAGGCGGAGATGGCGGCGCAGCGAAAGGAGCTTGAGGCACAGCGGTCGAAGATCGTGACCTTCGATCGGGGCCACGCGGACCGCGTCACCGCGATGCTCCGCACCCTTCTGGCCGGCCGCACCGCGCTCTCGCAAGCGCAGAAACGCCGGGTGATCCGGTCGGTGGTCCGGCGCGTCGAACTGAAGGTGGTTCCGTCGGGGGCGAAGCAAACGCGCGACCCGCGCGGCGGGTTCAAAGGTTCGGCGGGCTCGCGCTGGGCGATCGAGCGGATCGCGTTCACGTTCGGCCTCGACGCCAACGGGCGCGTCGGCACCGAGGGGGCTCCGACGGGCGAGGACCCGGCGGGGACGCCCTACGCCGCCAACGGGTACGCCACGGCGGCAATCGCGTAGCAACCAACGTCGGCAACCGCGCCGGAATACGGAGCGCCGTGCCCGTCGGTCGGCCCGTGGTTCAAGATGTTGTGCCCGCCCGCCGCCGCCACGGTGAGGGCGCGCTTGGCGCCTTCCTGCCCGCGCACGTCGGCGAAGTCGGTGGGCACCGTGGTTCGCTCGATCAACTCCGCCGCGTTGACCGGCGCGACGGGCGGCATTTCCAGGAGGCCGTTCAGAAGCCCGACCACTTCGGAGAGCGTGCGCACGCCGAAGACCTCGATGCCCTCAACGGCGGCCGCTTCGGGCGCGTTCTCGCCGGGCACGATGATGCCGCGCAGCCCGCGCGAGCGCGCGAGCGCCGCCATCGCGATGACGCCCTTGACGGGGCGGACGCGCCCGTCGAGCGCGAGTTCGCCGGCGAACATGAACTGGCGCGCGTCGACGCCGAAGTCGCCGCCGCCGTTCTTCGATGCGCCGGCGGCGAGATCGATCGCGCGGTCCGCGCCGAGCAGCGCCACCGCGATGGGCAGGTCGTACACCGGGCCTTCCTTGCGCACGTCAGCCGGTGCGAGATTCACGATCGCGCTGCCGAAGGGGTAGCGGTAGCCCGAGTTGAGCATGGCGGCCCGCACGCGGTCGAGCGACTCGCGCACGGCGGAATCGGGCAGCCCGACGATGTGGTCCTTGTTCATGCCGCTGTCGCTCAGATCGACCTCGACCTCGCAGGGGAGCGCGTCGATCCCGCCCAGCAGAAAGCTATGCACCCGGCTGACCATGGGGTCACTGTACCCGAGCGGCGGGAACGGCTGCTTGGGCGTGTCGCGGCGGGAATGGGGGTGCGGGGCGCGATCCGGGGGGTGCCGCGTCGTCGCGCGCGATGATGGATGACGTTCACAGGAAACTCACGGAGCAAGCGTTTGCGTGCGGGGAGTTTGTATCAATACACTCGGGTGAGTCACGATCAATCCACCCTTTTAGACACGGGGAACAGCATGCGTCATTCTTCGCACGCCCGGATTCGGCTATCCAGCTTGCTTGTTGCGGCGGTCTCTTTGGCCGCTTCGATGTCGTTGATTCTCGTCGCCAATGCGCTGGCCGAGGACAAGACAGTGAACGATGTCAAAGGGAACACGGTGATGATGCAGCCGCTCCAGGTTCAAATTGATATCGGCACTCTGGCGGTGGATGCGCTGCGCAAGCCGCGCGTGATCGGCACCGGGGCCGTCGAGGCGAACCTGAACTGCGTGACATGGCCCGATTTCTGCTACCTCTCGGAGAACAAGCGCACGCTCTTCTTTCACGAGGGATCAGCCAAAGAAGACAAGAAGAACAAGGTGGAGTTCGAACTGCCGGGTCCGGCGAGAATCGCTCTGGTCGGAGATTTCATCCCAGGCGAGTGTGAGGAAATCGTGATCGTAACCGACGGCATTAAGACGGCCGAGAAGAACGAAAAGAAGGTCATCTGGTTCCGCCGCAGCGGGTCGGGTATTGCTCAGATTGATCTGACGGACGAGCAGGAGAACCGGGTTGGTTCGCTACTCGCTGGTGCGGCGGCAGACCTTGATCTTCTTGTTGTCGATACCCGCAAGACGCTCGACCTGGTGATCGTGGAGAAAGCGAACAAAGAATCCGCCGCTCAGGCGGTGGTGTATCGCTGGACCGCACCGGGCTCGCTGGTCAAGTCATCCACCCCCGTGATGAGCGAGGACGATGAGCCAACGTCGATCGATCCCGCCGACATCGATGACGACAAAGACCTTGATCTGGTCGTGAAGACAGCCTCGTCGTCCCGCTACAGCTTTCTCCAACTGCGGCAGACGTTCGTGAACGCGATCATCCCGAGCGCCAACTTCACACTGCTGCCATCCGAACCAGTTGAGGTTCCCGAGTGACCGAACTCCCGAAGTCCTGTCCCGCACGAACGCTCGCGTGCCGCCTTGGCGATCGATCATCTTTGGCAGCACTCTCTGTTCTGATGTTCACGGGGTCCACGAGTGCCCAGCCCGCTGTCGTTGCCGTCGCGCGAGAAGTCACTCCCGGCCAATCCGCCGTGCTGAAACTCAGCGACGCCGATCGGATGGACTCGTGCGCGCTCGCCGCCGATGCGCGGAATGTTTCGATCACGCTCGGCGCGGTCGCCGGTGGGAATGGCTCGAAGAGCACGCTCGACCTCGGTCGAGCGGCGAAGTATCTACTCGTGCATTCGTTCGAGACCGGCGCGTCGCAGCAAGTGTGCGCGGTCTTCTCATCCGAGTCGGGCGGGTACAACGAGCTGGTGATCTACGGCCCGGACGGATCAAACTCCGCCGCGATGCGCGAGCGGGGGCGATGTTCGCTCCCCGGCAAGCCGCTGCGAGCCGTCGCGACCGATCTCACCGGCGACGGGACGGCGGAGATCATCGTGGTCACATCGGCCGGCGCGTCGTCGCGGGCGACGCTCGGCGTTTACGCCCAGCGCGGCACACGCGTCGAGCCGATCACCGCCCCGCTCGAAGTGCTGAGCGAGGGTGATACGGAGCCCACCTCCATCGACCCCGCCGATCTCGATGATGACAAGGACCTCGACCTGATCGTCCGCCTGCGCGGTTCGGGCGGCGGCGAGAAGCGCCAGCAACTCGTCAACCAACTCGCGCCGAGCGGGAACTTCTCGTTCACTGCGGGCACGATCAGCGACGCGCCCTGAAATGCGTTCTGGGAGGCTCCGGCGAGAACCTCATGCCGTCACTTCGCTCACCCTCGAATGACGGTTCGGTCACGATGTCTGCAGTCGGGCTCGGCCATCGTGTCGACCATGCGGCTTCAGCGCGGCGGGCGAACGCGTAGCTCTGCGCGTGCGGCCCTTCGCGCGTCGACGTGGGCATCGATCATCCGGGCCCGGCAAGGCCCGTTCGGGATTCGTCTGTGAATTTGGTCTGACGGGTGCAACCCTCGGGCGCGTCTCTCGATATGGTGTTCGTTCCCGGCGGCGGGCGGTTCGGTCCGTCGCTCGGCGAGCGAAATGGCGCGGCCGCCGGTCGGACACAGGTGATACCGGCGTTCGCGGGTTCGGAGCCAGTGTGGAGAACGGGATGACGACCGACGTGCAATCCATCGGGCGGGCGGTGCAGGAGCAATCGAAGACGATCGCGAACCTCATCGCCGCCGTCGAGCGGGTGATCGTGGGGCAGCGCGTGATGATCGAGCGGCTGCTGATCGGGCTGCTGTGCGACGGGCACGTGCTGCTCGAAGGCGTGCCGGGGCTGGCGAAGACGCTGACGGTGAGTTCGCTGTCGAGCGCGATCCACGCGAAGTTCAGCCGCATCCAGTTCACGCCGGACCTGCTGCCGGCGGACCTGATCGGCACGCTGATCTACAACCCGAAAGACGGCGTGTTCACCCCTCGCAAAGGCCCGATCTTCGCCAATATCGTGCTCGCGGACGAGATCAACCGCGCGCCGGCCAAGGTGCAGTCGGCGCTGCTCGAATCGATGCAGGAGCGCCAAGTCACCATCGGCGACACGACGTACAAGCTCGACGACCCGTTCCTCGTGCTCGCGACGCAGAACCCGATCGAACAAGAAGGCACCTACCCGCTGCCCGAGGCGCAGGTGGACCGCTTCATGCTGAAGGTGCGCGTGGGCTACCCGTCGAAAGCGGATGAGCGCAAGGTGCTCGACCGCATGGCGACGACGCGGCACCGCGAGAGGATGGAGCCGATCATCGACCTGGCGGCGATCCGCTCGGCACGCGACGTCGTCGACTCGATCTATATCGACGACAAGGTGAAGGACTACATCGTCGAAGTCGTGCATGCGACGCGCTCGCCCAAGGAGTACGGGCTGGACATCAAGCATCTGATCGAGTTCGGCGCCTCGCCCCGCGCGACGATCGCGCTGACTCTGGCGTCGAAGGCGCACGCGTTCATGCAGGGGCGCGGGTTTGTGACGCCGCAGGACGTGAAGTCGATCGGGCTGGACGTGCTGCGCCACCGCGTGATCGCGAGCTACGAAGCGGAGGCGGAGAGCCTCGATTCGGACGCGATCGTGAAACGGATCTTCGACCATGTGCCGGTGCCTTGAAGATATTCACCACAGAGGAAACAGAGAGCGCGGAGTTGGAAAGGCAGAGGAAGATGACTTGTTCAGACAGCAACGCGATTGAACTTGGCGCGCGGGGACTCCGCGGCGTACTCCGATCGTGCGTTCGCTACCCGCACCCCAGATCGGCGCTTCATGCCTTTCACAATTTCTCATTCTGTGCCCTCTGTGCTCTCTGTGGTGAACCCCGAAAATGATCCCCGAAGAGATCATGAAGAAAGTTCGGGAGCTGGAGATCGTCACGGGCCGGACCGTGAACGAGGTCTTCGCCGGCGAGTACTCCAGCGCGTTCAAAGGGCGCGGCATGGAGTTCGCCGAGGTGCGCCTGTACCAGCCGGGCGATGACGTGCGCTCGATCGACTGGAACGTCACCGCGCGCACCGGCGTGCCGCATGTGAAGCGGTTCCAGGAAGAGCGCGAACTGACGGTGATGCTGGCGGTCGATCTGTCGTCCTCCGGGCGCTTCGGCTCCACGCAGCGCTTGAAGAACGAGCTGGCGGCGGAACTCTGCGCGGTACTCGCGTTCGCCGCCACGCGGAACAACGACAAGGTGGGCCTGCTCATCTTCTCCGATCGCGTGGAGGTGTTCGTGCCGCCGCGGAAGGGCACAAACCATGTGCTGCGCATCATCCGCGACGTGCTGTCGTTCGGCTCGGATGGCGTCAACGGCGCCCCGGCCGCGCGGTCGCGCACCACACCGACCCCGCGGCGCGGCACGAGCCTCACGGCGGCGCTGTCCCACCTCATTCTCGTGCTCAAGCGCTCCGCCGTAGTGTTTCTCGTCTCTGATTTCCTGTCGGATGAACTGGCGTTCGCCGGCGGGGGTGACACGCCGTCGCTCTCGCGACGGAAGAACTTCGAGAGCGCGCTGCGCACCGCGTCGCGCCGGCATGATCTGGTCGCGGTGCGCGTGAGCGACCCGCGTGAGCGCGTGCTGCCCCGCGCGGGCCTGATCGAGATGGAGGACGCGGAGACGGGCGAGCGGTTCACGATCGACACGTCGAGCGCCGCGGTCCGCCGCGAGTACGAGATCAACGCCCAGCGCCGCGCCGAGAGCATCTCGAAAGAGTTGGCGCGGCTGGGGATCGACCTCGTGCCGGTCGTCACCGGAGAGCCGTACATCCGCGCATTGGTGCAGCTGTTCAAGACGCGGGAGCGGCGACGATGAAGCGGCGCGCTTGTGTGCTCATGACCTTGCTCGGCGTGCTGGCGCCGTCGGCGTACGGCACCGCGCCGGGAGCGCCCGTCGCCACAATGCCTGCGGCGCAGGGGGCGCGCGAGCTCGCGCAGGAGCTGAAGACGGACGGCGTGGTGGCCCGCGCGCGGATCGATCGCAGCACAATCTCGACGACCGACCGTCTGCGGTTGGTCATCGAGCTCGAAGTGCCGGGCACGCTTGAGCCGCTGCCGATCGACCTTACTTCGCAACTCGGCGTTGATTGGGAGTCGAACCGGGTCAACTCGCCGCTGCCCGTGCGGACCAGTGCGGGCACGATGCGGCACGTGGTCGAGTTTGATCTCGAGCCGCTGGTACCGGGTGAACTGGCGATCCCGGCGATCACCGTCGTCGTCGCGCCCAAAGGAGGCGATGAGAAGTCGCAGCGCACGATCACGCTCCGCCCGTTCCTATGTCAGGTGCGGAGCGTGCTGCCGGCGGACTCGACCGACCCGCAACTCGCGTCTGCGAAGGGGATCGTCGGTCCCGGCACCGACTGGCGCCGCTGGATCATCGGCGGCGCCGGTGCGCTCGCGGTGATCGGTGCCGGGGCCGCGCTGCTCTGGCTCGCCGCGCGACGGCGACGCGAGCGGCGCGCGGAGGCGCTGCGCCGCGCGGCGCACGAAGTGGCGCTCGAGCGGCTCGAGCGGCTGCTGTCGAGCGGTCTGCTCGTCCGCGCGGCGTACGACGCTTTCTACGCCGAGCTGTCCGGAATCCTGCGACAGTACCTCGAAGACCGCTTCGGACTGCACGCGCCCGACCGCACGACCGAGGAGTTTCTTGATGAGATGCGCGCATCGGCCGTGCGCGGCGCGACGGTGCTGAGCGCCGATGATGCCGCCGTGCTGGAACGGTTCCTGGCGCAGTGCGACCTGGTGAAGTTCGCGCGGGCCGTGCCGGAGGCGAGGGAGGCTGACGCGGCGGTCGGCACGGTGCGCGAGTTCATCGAACGAACCAAGTCATCCGAGCACCAGATCGAGATCGTCGAGAGTCTGCCGAACGCGGCATCGGCTGCGGGAGCGCCGGCATGATGCGCTTCGCGAACCCGGAATGGCTGGGTCTGCTCGTAGTCGCGCCGCTGATCGCGGCGTGGTGGTGGTGGCACGCGGCGCGCCGTCGCGGCGCGGTGACGTACTCGTCGCGGCTGCTCGTGCCGCGGGCGCGCAGCCTCCGTCAGCGGGTGCTGTGGGTGCCCGCGGCGCTGCGCTTGGCGGCGATCACGCTGGCGATCATCGCGCTCGCGCGGCCGCAGAACTCGCTCGGCGAGACGCGCACGAAGGCGAAAGGCATCGCGCTGACGATGGTCGTTGATCGCTCCTGGAGCATGATCGAGGAGATCGAGTTTGATGGCGGGAAAGCCAGCCGCATCGACGCGGTCAAACGTATCTTCAAGGACTTTGTGCTGGGCGACGGCGAGCAGCTCGCGGGGCGCCCCGAGGACATGATCGGCCTGGTCACATTCGCCCTCTACGCCGACACCATCTGCCCGCTCACGCGTTCGCACGACACGCTGGTGAAGCTCGTCGAAGATATCGAGCTCGCACGACCCGAGGGCGGCGAAGCGGGCACGTCCATCGGCGAAGGACTCGCACTCGCCGTCGCGCGGCTCAAGCGCGCCGATGAAGAACTGCGCAAGCAGAATGATGGGAAGATCGACCCCGAGTTCAGCATCAAGAGCAAGATCATCGTGCTGCTGAGCGACGGGTCGGAGAACACCGGCAGCATCAAAGCGCGCGAAGCGGCGGTGCTCGCGAAGGAGGCCGGCATCAAGGTCTACGCCATCGGCATCGGCGGCGGCACGCCGCAGCCCGGCGAGACTCCCTTCGGGAGACTACGGCGCGGGCCGCAGTACGCGTACGACGGCCGCACACTCCGCGAGGTAGCCCAGATCTCCGGCGGCGTGTACCGCGAGACGGACGATGCCGACTCGCTCCGCGCGGTGTACGCCGAGATCGACAAGCTCGAGAAGACCGAGATCGAAGCGAACGAGTTCACGACCTACGACGAGAAGTTCGCCCCCCTCGCCGCGGCGACCGGCGCCCTGTTGCTCGCGGAAGTACTCCTCGCGGCGTTCGTTCTGCGGAGGTCGCCGTGATGCGGTTCGGCGCGGAGTCATGGCTGGAGGCGTTGTGGCTGCTGCCGATCGTGGCGGTCGTTCTGGGCATCGCGATCCGCCGCGCCGTCATGCTGCTGCGCCGGTTTGTTGATCGTGATCTCCACGCGAAAGTGGGGGTGTCATCGAGCACGGCGCGCCGCGTGGTGAAGGGGATTCTGCTCCTGTGCGTGCTGGCGGCGTTGATACTCGCGCTCGCTCGCCCGCAGTGGAACGCCCGCCCCCGTGAGGTGTCGGTGCTCGGACGCGACGTGTGCTTTGTGATTGATGTCAGCCGCAGCATGCTCGCCGAAGACCTCGCGCCGAACCGGCTCGAGCGTGCCAAGCTGTGGATGAAGGACGTGGTGACGATTCTCCGCGGCGACCGCGTGGCGCTGGTCGCGTTCGCGGGCACCGCCGCCGTCAAGTGCCCGCTGACGAACGACTACGCCTTCTTCCGGCAGTCCATCGAGGAACTCTCTCCTTCCAGTGTTGCGCGCGGCGGGACACTCATTGGGGACGCGGTCCGAGTAGCGCTCGACGAGGTCTTCGAGAAGGACGCGACGTACAAGGACATCATCCTCATCACCGACGGGGAGGATCAGGAGAGTTTCCCGATCGAAGCCGCGAAAGACGCCGCCGAGCGGAACGTCCGTATCATCGCTATCGGCGTCGGCAGCGAGGGTGAGGGCAAGCCGATCCCGATCACTGACGAGCGCGGCCGTCGGACGTTCGTGACGTACGACGGGAAGCAGGTGCTCAGCCGTCTGGATGGAGAGACGCTGCGGCGGATGGCGCTCGCGACCAAAGACGGGCGATACTTGAACGTCGCCACCGGCACCATCGAGCTCGACCGTGTGTACACGCAATTCATCCAGGAGCAGGCGCAGAACGAGATGAAAGCGAAGGAGTCCATCCAGTACGACGAGCATTTCCAGCTCTTTCTCGGCGCGGCGATCGCGTTGCTGGTGATCGACTGCCTGACGGGCGAGCGCAGGAGGGTGGCATGATCCCCGGTGTTCGACGCGCGACATGTGTTGCCGCCGCCGCGACCATCGTGTCGAGCGCCGTTCCCGCGCTCGCCGCCGAAGCGTCGCGCAGCGTGCATGATCTTCTGCGCGACGGCAACCGGCTGGTTGAGCAGGGCGATGCCGCCGGAGCGCTGAAGCTGTACGAAGCGGCGGAGCAGGCCGACCCGAAGTCGCTCCGCGCGTTGTTCAATCAGGGCTGCGCGCACCACACGCTCGGCAATCTCGACGCGGCGGAGACGCTCTTCCGGCGCGTGGTGGCGGCGGAGGGCGCGAAGTCGCTCGCCGCCGCGGCCCGGTACAACCTGGGGGTGATCAACGCCCAGCGTGCGACGGCGCCTGAAGTGAACGATCCCGAGCAGGCGCTGGGTGCGATGGAGTCCGCCGCGAGCGAGTTCCGCGGCGCGCTCGACCTGTCGCCGCACGACGCCGACGCGGCCCGCAATCTGGAGATCACACGCCGCGCGGCCCGCGAACTCCGCCGGCAGGTTGAGGACCAGAAGAAGCTACAGGAGCAGATGCAGCAGATGGCCGACGAACTGCGCGACGCGCAGGAGCAGCAGGAGTCGGAGTCCAAGCGAAGTCAGCAAGCCGCGCGTGAGCAGCGGAAGAATCAGGATCAGCAGCAGCAACAATCGCAGGCGGCTCAGCAGCGACAACAGCAACTCAGCGAGCAGACCGATCAACTCGAGCAGAAGCTAGACGAACTCCGAGAGCAGGCGGAGCAGCAGGCCCAGCAGCAACAGCGGAGCCGTCAGCAGCAAGCACAACAGCAGCAGCAATCAGAACAATCTCAACAGCCGCAGCAAGCGGGCGAGCAGTCCGAATCGAACCAATCAACCAGTCAGCCCGGCCCGGCGGAGCAGCTGAAGCAAACGCTCGACGCGGCAAGGCAGTCCGTCGAACAGGCCCGGCAGCAGCAGGAGCAAGCCGAGCGCGATCTTGAGAAAGGTCAGCAGTCCGACGCCGCGAAGAAGCAGGAGCAGGCGGCGAAGAGTCTCCGCGACGCTGCCGAGAAACTCGCGAAGGAGCAGGAACGCCAGGGGCGCGACGCACGCGAGCGCGAGCGGCAAGAGCGCGAGCGCAAGCAAGACCAGCAGCAGGAGCAATCGCAGGAGCAGCAGTCGGACGAAGCCCGGCAGCAGCAGGCTCAAGAGCAAGCCGGCGAGCCGCAGGAAGGCGATCAGCAACAAGGCGAAGAGTGGCGAGAACAGCCCCTCGACCAGATTATCGACCGCATCATCAACAAGGAGCGTGAGCGGAAGGAGAACCAGCGCAACCGCTCCCGCGGCTGGAACCGTATGAAGCCCGTGGACAAGGACTGGTGATCCCGCATGTTTCGTTCGCGCGCCATCCCGTACGTGCTCGTCATCGCGCTCGCGGCACTGGTGCCCGTGCGTGCCGCGATCGCTCGCCAACGCACCGCCGAGCCGCAGACCATCACGGTGAGCGCCTCCGCCCGCCCCACCAGCGCTTTCGTGGGCGAGCAGGTGCGCTGGCAGATTCTCATCGACGGCACGCGCAATGTGAACCGTCCCGACGTCCCGGCCGTGCCGAACGCCGAGATCGAGTTCCTCGGAGGGCAGGACCGCTCGCAGCAGTCCACCGTCATCATCAACGGCGTGCGCCGCGATGAGACATATGAGGGCTTCGCGTTCACCTTCGGCGTCACACCCACCAAGCCAGGCCAACTGGAGCTCCCCGCGCTCACGCTCTTCGTCAACGGCAAGTCGTACAACACCCAGCCCGTCCGCATCGAAGTGCTCGCCCCGCGCGAAGAGCGCGAGGCGCGCCTCATCATTGCGGTCTCGAACACCAGCCCATACGTCGGCGAGCCGATTGAGTTGGGCGTCACCTTCGCCACGCAGCGGGATTTTCAGCGTCTTCAACTCGCGTTCCCCGGCGTCGGTGACGGCGCGGAAGCGAGATTCACGCCCTCCGCGTTCCCCAGCGACTACACGCAGGGCAACCAGTGGGTCGCGCTCGAACTCTTCGGCGAGGACACGCCCGCGGTGCAGGGGCGCGCGAAGATCGACGGCGCGGACTACTACACCTTCACGATGAAGAAGATGCTGATCCCCCGCGCCGCGGGAAAGCAGTCGCTCGGCCCGGCGACCGCCGCCACCAATCTCGTCGTCTCGCGCGGCACGGTCTTTGACGCCGGCCGGGTCCGTCGCATCTCGATCCCGTCGAACGCGATCGAGCTCAACGTGCGCGAACTGCCGACCGACGGCCGCCCGCCGAGTTTCAACGGCCTCGTCGGTCGCTACACCATCGCCGCCGGCGCGTCGCCAAGCGAGGTGAGCGTGGGCGATCCGATCTCGCTCTCGATCACGATCAGTGGCCCGCTCGCCGACGCCGCGCGCGCGCCGGCGATCGAGAAGCAGCCCGACATTGCCGCCGCCTTCCGCGTCGCGGAGGACGACCGCCCGCCCACCACCGCCCCGGGACAGAAGACCTTCACGCGCACCCTCCGCGCTATCAGCCCCGACGCCACGAGCATCCCGCCCATCGAACTGCCGTATTTCGACACCAAGAGCGGCAAGTACGAGATCGCGCGCAGCGCGCCGATCCCGCTCACGGTGCGTGCCGCGAAGCAGGTGACCGCCGCCGACGCGGAGGGCGTCCGCGCCGGCGCCTCTCCGGCGAACGGCGCCGGGATCGAGAGCACGACCGCGGGCATCGCGGCGAATTACGAGCGTCTCGACGCGCTGGTGCCGCAGCGATTCGACCTGCTGGCGACGATGCGCTCGCCGATGGGGATCACCACGCTCGCCGCCCCGCCGCTGGCGTACATCGCGACGGCGGTGGTGTGCTTGATGAGACGGCGCGCGGCGAACGACCCGCTCGCTCGCCGCCGGCGCACCGCGAAGTCAGCGGCGATCCAACTCCTCAACGAGACCCACGGGACAGACACCGCGACCGCCGCCGATGCCGTCGCGCGGGCCGTGGTCGGCTATCTCTCCGACAAGTCCGGCGCGCCCGCCGCGTCAATCACCCCGCCCGAGGCCGAGCGGCTGATCGCGCCGCGCGACCTGGCCCTCGCCGCCCGAGCCCGCGCGCTGATGGAGCGATGCGACGGCGCGCGCTTCGGCGGGCTGGAGCCCGCCGAAGCGCGCGGCCTCCTTGCCGAGGCACGAGAGTTGATCACCGCGCTCGAATCCACGTTCGGGGGCACGCCATGACGCAGCACACACGAACCGCCCGCCGCGGCGCTCGCGCAGGCGAGGGAAGGATCCAAGCCCATGGCGGCGAAGGCGCGAGCGGTGCAGCCCGAGTACGCGCTCTCGCGATCATGCTCGCTCTCATGTCTGTCGCGCTCGGCTTCTCAACCGCGTCACACGCCGCCGCGTCAACGCATGAAGAGTCTTTCGGCGCCGCGAATGCCGCTTTCGCGCAAGGTGCGGCGGTGTTGAAGTCCGACCCGGCGAGGTCGGCGGACCTGCTCCGGGAGAGCATCGCGGGGTACGAGTCCCTCATCGCCGCCGGCGTCGTCAACGGGCGGCTCTACTACAACATCGGAAACGCCCACATGCTCCGCTCCGATGTCGCCCGAGCGATCCTGAACTATCGCCGCGCCGAGAAGCTGATCCCGGGCGATGCCGATCTCGCGTCGAACCTCTCGTACGCGCGCCAGCGCGTCGGCACGCGCATCGAGCCGGAGCCCGCGAACGCCATCCGGCGGACGTTCGATTCTTCGCTGGGCCTGATCCCGCCCGGCGTGCGCTGGGCGATCTTCGCCGCCGTCTTCGCCGGCTTCTGGCTCCTCGCCGCCGCCAAGCTGCTCGGCGTGGTCAAGCCGCGCGTGCGGCTCGCCCTCGCCGCTCTCGCGGCCGCCGCCGGAGTGTGCGTGGTCTCGCTCATGCTCACGCACTCGGCCGTCAACTCGACCGCCGACGCGGTCGTCACCGCCGACCGCGTCATCGCGCGCAAAGGCCCGGACGATGCCGCCTACGAGCCGAGCTTCAAGGAACCAATCTCCGCGGGTGTGGAGTTGCAGATTGTCGAAGAGCGCCCCGGCTGGGTGCTCGCGCGCCTGCGCGACGGGCGCGAGGCGTGGCTCCCGCTGACCGCGATCGAGCGTGTCTGAATCGGACCCCGAGTCGTTTTCGCGCGGCCCGTCCGTTGCTGTGCCGGAGGGCCTCAACGACGGCGATGTTTCGGGAGAGTGCCCATGAAACAAACCACAGGCGCAGACTGAGCGCCCGCGTCCCGGCCCGCGCCGCCCACGCATCGATCACTTCTTCGGGATCAAATCCTTCAGCCCCTTGCCGACATCCTCGGCGGCCTTCTTTGCCTTGTCCGCCGCGTCCTGCACGCCCTTGCTGAGGTCGGCGGCTTGACCGGCGATATCGCCGATCTGCTTCTGAAGATCGCCCGACAAGCTCACCCCGAGGCTCTCCAGACTCTTCAACTGCGCGAGCGATCCCTGCAACTCTCCCAGCACCTCCGCGGGCATGATCTCGCCGCCCTTCTGCACCGCCGCCGCAAGGATCGCTTTCAGCAGCGTGGGGACCAGCTCGCGCAGCACCATCCCGCCGTCGGTCCCGGAGCCGATGTCCCGCAGCGTGATCTCGCTGATCGGCACACTCACTTTGGTGAGCTGCCCGCCGATCGGCAGCAGATCGACGTGGACGTTGATGTCCGTGACTTTCACTTCGCGGATGATGAACTTCTTCTCCGCCACCCCCGGGCCGCCCGAGGGTTTGGTTGGACCGCCGCCGCCGGTTTCGAGCGACTTCACGTGGTCGAGGATCACCTGGTAGTTCGACTTGTTCTCGCGCCGCTCCAGATTGACGTCGATTCCCGAAAGCTTGAGGTACGGCAGTTCCACCGTCGGCCTATTGAGCGATCCGAGGCTCACCGCCACACCGCCGTCGCCGAGCGCGAGAAAGTGGGGGGATTGGAACCCGCCGGGGTTGGAGACGTTCAACCCGCTCATGTCGAAGGTCCCGGAAAGGATGCCGACGTCCGCCTTGTTCAGCGTGGTGTTCACGCCCAACGCGGCAGTCGACGCGACCTCGATCCCGCGCCGGGCAATTGAATCGATGTAGAAAAAGACGGCCGCCACGGCCGCGATCACCAGAACGACCAGAAGGACCGCAAGTTTCGCAAGCTTCTTCATGGGGTGCTCCTCGCGCTAGATGCTGTTGATTCGAACCTGACTCCGCCGCTCAGCATAGGGGCGATCGGGCGCGGCGTCGGGCGGGATCAGATCCGGATTCGGCGTCTGATTGGTGCCCGCGATTGACCCCCTCGGGGCCGCGAAGTAGATTGACCGACCCGACCCGTCAGGCCGCGGCAGCCGTCTGCGTGGTTCGGGCGTACAGACCTCGCGTCACCGTCGGAATCATCAGGGAGCGCCCAGTGCAGAGCATCCTTTCGAAGCGGTTGTTGGTCGCCGTCGCCGGCGCACTTGGGATGGTTTGCGGGTCGTCCGTCCCGCTGTGGGCGGTCACGCCCGTGCGGGCGCAGAGCGCCGTCGGGCAACCATCCGACGCGCAGCTGCTCGAGGATTTCAACTACTACGTGCTGACGGCCACGCACGAACTCGCAAAGGCGAACGCCGCCGCGATCCTCGACCGCAACATCGACCCCAAGCGCTTCGTCGGTCTCGTCGAAGAGAACCCGACGATGATCGACCGCTTCGAGCGCTCGACCCGCAACGCGAGCGTGATCCCCGATCTTGCCGACGTCGCCGGCCGTCTCAACCGTCTCTATGAAGACGGCAAGCTCGCCATCGCGCGCGACCCGGGCGAGATCGGACGCAACATCGGGCTGCTCACGGGCAACCGGAAGGGCAAGCTGCTCGCGACCGATCGGCTCAAGGTCGCGGGCGAGTACGCCGTCCCGCAGTTGCTGGAGATTCTCCAGAAGCGCGGCGACCCGGTGCTCGAAGCCGAGGCGCAGGCGGTGCTCGTGCAGATGGGCCCGCACGCCGTCGCCCCCCTTGGCGCGGCCCTCACGGGCGGGCTGGACGCGGTGGTCCAGGAGTCGGTCGCCCGCGTGCTGGGGCAGATCCCGTACCGCTGGAGCCTGCCGTACCTCTATGAAGCCCGCGCGAAGTCGACGAGCGAGCAGCTTTCGCTGACCATCGATCGTGCCATCGAGAAAATCGATCGTCCGTACGACGCGGCTCAGCCCGTCCCCGCGCTGTACCGCGACCTCGCCGAGGCGTACTATGCCGAGCCTTCGAGCCTCACGCTCTTCGCGGGCGAGTCGCACCAACTGCTGTGGACGTTCACGCCCGAATCCGGGCTGCAGCCCACCGCCATCCGCACCGAGGTCTTCCACGAAGCCCGCGCGATGGAGTTGTGTGAGCGCTCGCTGCGTCTCGATCCGTCGCAGAACGAGTCCGTCGCACTGTGGGTCGCATCGAACCTTTCACGCGAGATCGACCAGCCCGAGGGGTACGAGAACCCGGTCTATGGCCCGGATCGGCGCGACGCGACGTACTACGCCGTCGCTTCAGGCGCGGAGTCTGTGCAGCGCGTGCTGGCCCGCGCGCTCGGCGCGCGTGACACGCGCCTCGCCCGCCGCGCCATCCAGGCGCTCTCGATGAGCTCGGGCGGCGCCGGGTTGGTGCGCGGTGCCGACGACCGCCGACCGCTCGTCGAGGCGCTGGGCTACCCCGATCGGCGCGTGCAGTACGAAGCGGCCCTCGCGCTCGGCCGCGGCAACCCGCGGGAGTCCTTCGAGGGCGCGGACCGCGTGATCCCCGTGCTCGCCAGCGCCATCCGCGACGCCGACAAACGCTACGCGATGGTCATCTCCCCCAGGCTCGAACAGCAGCAGGAACTCCGCGCCGGGCTCGAGAAGGACGGATACACGGTCCTCCCGCCCGCGGGAACGCTGGGCGAACTCGCCGGTGCAATCTCCGAGGTGCCGGGCATCGATCTCATCGTCACCAACATGAACGCGCCGGCGACCATTGAAACCGTTCAGGACATCCGCCGGAATCAGCGTCTCTCCGCCACGCCCGTCATCGCGCTCATGTCCCCCGCGGGCATGGCGCAGCAGGGCATCGCGATCGCCGACGATCATCTCACCAAGCAACTCCGTGAGGGCGTCAGCGGCGAGCAATTGGCCGCCGCCGCGAATGACCTCGTCGACCGCGTCAGCGGGCCCATGGTCAGCGGCGAAGATGCCCGCGACTACGCCCTCGCCTCCCTCGACGTGCTCCACGAAATCGCGATCGGCGGCGGGGTGTACGACGTGCGCGACGCCACCGTGCCGCTGATCTCCAGCCTCGCGGACGCCGAGGGAGTCAAGCGTCTTCAGATCGCCGACGTGCTGTCCTACGTGGGTGACCGCCGGGCGCAGATCGCGATCATGGACGCCGTCATTGATGCGCCGGAGGGCGAGCGCATCGCGCTGCTCAGCAAGGCGGTCGAGTCCGCCAAGCGTTTCGGCAACCTGCTCGAAGACCGGCACGCGAGGTGGATCGTGAAGCTGGCGCGGGACGGCGGCCCGGAAGAAGCGACTCTCGCCGCAGCGATGGTCGGCGCGCTGAATCTTGAAAGCACGCAGGTCGTGCCGCTGATTCTGGGGAAGTAATTCCTCCAAGCGATTGACCGTGTCCCCCGACGGCCCGGCGAGACACCGGGTCGCTTTGTCGCGCCCATCATGCCGAGGGCCGAGAACTCCGGCAGCGTCCGAGTTCGCGCGGAATTTCGCACGCCGGCACGGCGCGGGCCGTTTATTCCAGCATCGACCGACGGCGGCAAGTGCCGTGGGATGAAGGAGTTGCCGCTTCAACCCGATGCTGACGAGTGCCCCGGTGCCGGGGCGGCCGTGCCCGCAACACGCGGGACGGTCGGTCAGCACCGCCGGGGGCGGACCCTCCAGGTCCGGCCGGCGGTGATCGAGTTCGGGTGCGGCGGGCGCCGATGCAGCACGGCACGCCGGGGACCCTCGGGCGTTCTCTTGCAGGAGTCAGTCGCATGCGTACACGTCGTCCAAACGGATTCACGCTCGTCGAGATTCTCATCGTCGTCGTGATCCTCGGCATCCTTGCCGCCATCGTCGTCCCGCAGTTCACCAACGCTAGCAACGAAGCGGTCAAGGGAGCGCTGCAAAGCCAGCTCCAGACCATCGACAGCCAGGTCGAACTCTTCCGAGTTCAGCACCAGGGCGCGCTCCCCAACGACGACACGTCGTTCACCGCGGCTGAGACCGCCGAAGGCGCCGTCGCCGTCGGATCGGGCACCGACGAAGCCAGCGGATTCGGCTGGGGCATCATGGTTTCGAGCAAGTACTTGAAGGAAGCGCCGTTTAACGGCTACACCGGTTCCGCGGTGATCGCCAGCGGCGATGAGGCCGACTCGCTCGCCGCGACGCGCGACACCGACGAAGGTTGGTACTTCGATGACACCACGGGCTTCGTGGTCTACGCCGCCGCGTACGAGCCCGAGACCAATCTCCTCGCCCACGAAGAAGGCTTCGCGGCCGGCGCGGGTGGTGGTGGTGGTGGTGGTGGTGGTGGCGGCGGCACCCCGTAATGACCGCGATGGGACTTCACTGAACACCAATCCCGGCTTGATGGCCCGCGCGGGAGCGGGGGCAACCGAGCCAGGCACGTTTTCGCGGTCGGACGTTCAACAGATGTCCGGCCGCATTCTCGGATGAAGGGAGATTGACCATGAATCTCGCAGCCCGCCCGACCGTCCGTTTGAGTTCCCATCGCGGGTTCACGCTCGTGGAGATTCTCATCGTCGTTGTGATACTCGGCATCCTTGCCGCCATCGTGGTGCCGCGGTTCTCAAGCGCCAGCAGCGAGGCGGTGAAGTCCGCCCTCCAGCGCCAGCTCCAGCAGATCGACACGCAGATCGAGCTTTACCGGGCCCACAACTCGGGCGGCTTTCCCACCAGCCACCCCACCGCGCCGATGGGCGAGGGCGGCACGAACAACGGCTGGGGCGCGCTCATCTCCGACCAGTACCTCAAGGAGGAGCCCGTGAACATGTTCAACGGGCAGCGACTGCTCGTGGAGGGCACCGCCGCGTCCGCCGCCGCCGAGCCATCGAGCAGCGTGAACGGCTGGATGTTCGCTCAGACTCCGAGCCGTCTGAACGTGTACGCCGCGGGCTACGACCGCGCCACCGACACGCTCAGCTCAGAAATCAGCCCCGATTGATCCGACCGAGCAAGCGGTTGAACCGCGGACGTTATCGGGCGCGTCGGCACGGACCGACCAGCCCAGGAGCGCCGCGCCGGTTCGATCTCACCTGACGCGCGATTCGCGCCGATGCCCCGTGAGGGGGAGATGATTCTCGAACTCTTGGGAGCCCGGCCGTGACGAACACCTCTGCGACGAACCCGCGTGCGAACGGCTACCGGAACGGTCTTCTCACCGCGGCGGTGGCCCTGCTCGCGGTGATCGCAATGAACAATCTGAGCGGCGCGCCCGCCGGCGCGCTCGCGGCGGATCGCCAGACGCCCGGCGCCGACAGTGCCCCTGGATTCCCCAACGCCGCCGAACAGCGCGCGCGGATGATCGCGGCGATGGAGCGGCTCGACCTACGCATGCAGAAGATCGAAACACGGCTGACCTCGGGCCCGCTCGAGGTCCGGGTCGTCGAAATGCCGGAGGTCACGAGCGCGGAGTAATGGACATGACGCGGTACATGAGCGGTGTGTTGTGCAGACCCGTCTCCCGCCGCGATGCGACTCGCCCGCGCGCTTTCACGCTGATCGAAGTGTTGATCGTCGTCGTCCTGCTCGGTCTCGCCGGCGCGCTGGTGATCCCGTCCATGACCTCGACGGGTGTGCTGCGCATCCAGGGCGCGGTGCGGACACTGGTCGCGGACATCACCTTCGTGCAGGGCGATGCGCTCGCATACCAGAACCGCCGAGCGATCTGGTTCGGCAAGGTTCCGAAGAAGAACGAGGACGGGACGTGGGGTTTCGAGGACGGGAACGGCTACACGGTGTGCGAGGTGCGCGGCGCGGAGATCGATCTCGCCACGGATTATCTGCCCGACCCGGAGAAACCCACCGAACCTCTCGGACGTGACTTCAGCAAGGGCGACTTCGGCGGGGCGCTCATTTCCGACATCAATTTCAACGATGAAGCACTGCTGATCTTCGACGAACTCGGCGGCCCGGTCGCCGAGCTCGACGGGCCCGACCCCGGGACAGGCGGCTCGCTCCTGATCCGCGGCATGGGGGCCGTGTTCCAGGTGAACGTCGAGGCGTACACCGGCCGCGTCACCGTGACGCGCCTCGCGGATGAATGAGCCCGGCGCGCCTGGACGCTCGCCGCAGCTGAAGAGGAGTCGCCGAGGTTGAGCTCGATCCTGTCATCCATCTTCGCACGCGGCGTGCTCCCGACCGGCGTCCATCTCGGCACTTCCGGCGCCCGGCTGCTCCAATTCCAGCGGCGACGCGGCAAGCTCGCGCTCCGGGCGGCGGCACGGGTCGAGTTTGCGGCGGCGGACTCTATCGAGAACGATCAGAACGCGATGAACTCCCTCGCGGGTGACATCGCCCGCCGGATGGAGACCGGTGGCTTCTCCGGTTCACGCTGCGTGCTCTCGATCGACGATCGCTGGTTGCGCGTCCGTTCGATCCGCGTCCCCAAGATGAACGACGAAGAGCTCGACCGCGCCGTGCGACTCGACGCGGCCAACCGGCTCGGTTTCAGCGAGGGGCAGGAGTGCGAGATCGACTGGCTCCGCGCGGGCGAGGTGATCCAAGGCAGCGATGTTCGCGAGGAAGTGATCCTCGCCGGCGCGAAGCGTGATCCGATCGAACGGCTGGTCTACGCGCTCGCGGCCCGCGGTCTGCGCCCCGTCGCGGTCGAGCCGGGGTTCGTGGCGTGCGCGCGGGCGTACAGCCGCATGCTCCGGCGCGCTCAAGACCAGAGTGTGACGCGGCTGATCCTCGATATCGGGCGCAAGATGAGCAGCGTGATCGTGATCCGCGGCGTGACGGTCGCGTTCTACAAGCCCGTCGAGATCGGGGGCGAATTGATGACGCTCCGCGCCGCCGAGCGGCTCGGACTTGAGCCGGTCACGATCGCCGAACTGCGCCAGCAGCGGATGAGCACCGACGGGGCCGTCGACCCGAGAGTGGACCGCGCCATCTATGAAGCGATCCGCCCGGTCATGGGCGACCTGGCGCAGGAACTCGCCCTGTGCCAGCGGTACTACAGCGTCACGTTCCGCGGCTCGCGCCCGGAGATGTGCATCGTCACGGGCGGCGAAGCCCGCGAATCCCGCCTCGCCGAGATGATCTCCGAGTCGCTGCACCTGCCGACGGAACTGGGCCGTCCCTTCGAAGGGCTCGACGCGTCGGCGCTCTCTCCCGCGCCCAGCGGGCGGCACACCGCAGCCGAATGGTCGGCGGCGGCGGGGCTCGCGCTGCGGTTCGCGTTCAACGACCGCGCTCTCGCTCGCACCCAGAACGCCGCGCCGCAGACGCGGCTCACGGACTCCGCATCGCCCGCGGCGCCCTTGAAGGAGGCCGCATGAGCCGCGCCGTGAACCTGATGCCGGAGAACTGCCGGCTCACGCTCGGGCGGCGCGATCGCATCCGGCGCTGGACGATTATCTACGCGGGCGTCGTCGCCGTGCTCGGCAGCGGCGCGTGGGTGCTGTACCAGGGGCAGGGCGCACGGATCGAGCGTCGCGAGGCCCTGACCCGCCAGCTCCGCGAAGCGTGGGACCGCAACGAGGAAGCGCAGCGACTGCTGACCCGTTCGCGCGAGCTGGGCGATGCGATCGATCGGTACACCCGGCTCGCATGGCCCGTGCGCGTCAGCGAGGTCATCGACACGCTCGCGGCGGAACTGCCCAAGGGCGTGTCGCTCACGTCGCTCTCCATGACGCCGCGCGAAGAGGGACGCCGCGGACGCACCGCAGCCGGATCGAAGGGCAAAGACAGCGCGGACAGGAAGCCCGAATCACGCTCGTTCCTTGTGGTCGAGCTCGAGGGCGTGTCGCCCAGCGACAGCGAGGTCGCCGGGTATGTCTCCGCGCTCGACCAGCACCCGCTCTTTGAGAACGTCGCGATGGACTACGCGCGGAGCAGCACGGTTCGGAACACCGAGGCCCGCGCCTTCCGGGTGACGGCGACCATCAATCTCTCACGCGAGTACGCGTTCATGGACGCGAACAGCGCCGCGCCGATCGCCGACGCGCCGGCGCCCGAGGAGCGGCCATGAAACTCAGCCAAGACGCGCCGCTGTGGATCGGGGTCATGGGGCTTGCCCTCGCGGGCGTGCTGGGCGGGTGGCTGCCGATCGTGAACCGTGGACGCTCGATCGAGCAGGCGATCGCGGGCCTCGAGTCCGAACTCGCGAAGCCGACCGATTCCCCCGAGCGCATCAATAAACTGCGCGCCCAGGTCGCTCGGCTCGAGGAGCGCGGGCGCGGCCGGACCGCGGTGATCCCGAAAGACCATGAGGTCGCAAAGCTGGTGCAGGACCTGAGCGCGTCGCTCGACACGCTCGACTTGGTCCGGCGCGAGATCACCACCGGCTCACCGCGCCAGGTCGATCAGGCGCTCTCGTTGCCTGTGACCGTGATGGTATCGGGCGACTTCGGCTCGCTCGTCTCGCTCTTGCGTGAGATCGAGCAGTCCCCACGCCTCGTCCGCGTCGACCGGTTGAAGCTCGGGCCCGCGAGCCGGACGAAAAGCGAAGAGCCGGCCGACCGGATGCTGCGCGCGGACGTGGTGCTGAACGCCTTCTATCTGGGTGCGAACACGCCCACGCAAGCGAACGCCGGCGCGAAGGAGAGCACGCCGTGAAACGCAAGCTCGCTGAGATGTGGCTGCTCATCACCGCCGACCGCAAGCGCACCACGATACTCGGCGCGCTGCTCATCGTACTCGTGGGGGTCAGCGTCCAGACATTCATGTCGCGCGGGCCCAAGCGGGCCAGCGCGTCGGGGGACAACGGCGACGGGGCCGGCGCCACACCGGATTCTCGGACCGGCGTGATCGCTGACTTGCCCGCATCCGAAATCATCACCGTGGTGCGCGCCACGCCCGTCTCACGCGACATCTTCCAGCTGGACGACGAGGCGTTCCCGCCGCCACAAACGGAACCGCCGTCAGAACTTACGACCGATGCGACGAAGTCGGCGCCGGGAAGTGTCGAAACACCGAGAGCCGATCCGTCGCCACCCGTGGACGACGTGAACCGGCGCGTGGCGCAGGAGGCGTCGCGTCTGAAGCTCCGCAGCGTTGTCATCGGCGGCAGCGTGCCGACGGTGGTGATCGAGACGAGCAACGAGCGCCGGAGAGCGCGCCGCGTCGTTCTGGCGGCGGGCCAGACGATCGAAGGATTCACGCTGGTCGAGATCGCGAACGAACAGGCGATCCTCGAAAAGGAAGGGGTGCGGGTCGTGCTCGAGCGCGACCTGCCGGAACAATAAGGCGACCGAGCATCAGCAGCGCCGCCCGGCAGGGCGCCGCGGAGGAGCAGCAGAAATGAAGACCATGCAGCCCGCACGCACGGGGATTCGTTGTGTCAGCAAAGCGCGCCTCATGATCCTCGCCGCGGGCCTGGCCCTCGGTCTGGTCGTGCTTCCGGTGTCGGTGGTCGACGCCGCCGAGCCGAAGAGCGGAGCGGGCAAGTCGGCCACCAAGTCGAAGAGCACGAGCGGGCGCACGCACACCAAGGGCAGCGACGCGCCCGCCGCACCGTCGCTGGGTCTCCCCTCGGGCCCCAGCTCGATGATCAGCGACCTCGAAGCGGCGGACCCGGTCGCCGCCGGTGAGAAGGCGCAGGCCGATGCCGAACCCGCCGCGGCCGAGACGGCCCCCCCCGACGGCAAGCCGCCCGCCGCCGGCAGCGGCGTGAAGGTCTCCGAGTACATGACCGTCGACATCTTTGTGCAAGACGAAGATCTGTCGAACGTGCTGCAGATGCTCTCACTGCAGAGCCACAAGAACATCGTCGCCAGCCGCGATGTCTCCGCCAGCGTGACCGCCAACCTGTACGGCGTGACGTTCTACGAGGCGCTCGACGCGATACTCAATGTCAACGGCTACGGCTACGTCGAGAAGGGGCAGTTCATTTACGTCTACACGCTCGAGGAGATCCAGCAGATCGAGGAGAAGAGCCGCAAGCTCGAATCGAAGGTCGTCCAGCTCAACTACCTGAACGCCACCGACGCCGCGGAATTCGTGACCCCGCTCCTCTCCGAGCAAGGGCAGATCAAGACCAACGGCGACGTCGGCTCCTTCTCCGTCCCCGCCGACAGCCCCACCGGCGCGGAAGAATTCGCGCTCGCGGCGACGCTTGTCATCTACGACTACGCCGAGAACGTGACCGAGATCGCGGCGCTCCTCACGCAGCTCGATACGCGCCCGTCGCAGGTGCTCGTCGAAGCGACGATCCTTCAGACCGCGCTCACCGAGTCGAACGCCTTCGGCGTGGACTTCTCCGTGCTCGCGGATGTCGAGTTCACCGACTTCCTTGGCGCGGGCGGCCCGTTCGCGGCCGCCAACGTCCTGCAGGGCGGGCAGACCACCGGCGGCCCGCCGCAGGACAACCAGGGCTTCGCCGCATCGAGCACGCCCGGCAACACCGGCGGCCCGTCGACGATCAAGCTCGGCATCATTTCCGACGACATCGCCGTCTTCGTGCGGGCGCTGGATGAAGTCACCGACACCACGATCCTTTCGAACCCGAAGATCCTCGCGCTGAACCGTCAGCCGGCGAAGGTGCTTGTTGGCCGCAAGATCGGCTACCTCAACACGACCTCGACCGAAACGTCGACGACGCAGACCGTCGAATTCCTCGACACCGGCACGCAACTCGCGTTCCGCCCGTTCGTATCCAAGGACGGCAATGTCCGTCTCGAGCTCAAGCCGCGGGTGTCGGAGGGCATCATCCGCGACGCGACCGACGCCACCGGCGCCGCCGTCACGATCCCAGACGAGATCACGCAGGAGTTGACCACCAACGTGATCGTGCCCGACGGCTCGACCGTCGTTCTCGGCGGTCTGTTCAAGGAAACCACCACGCTCGGCCGCACGCAGGTGCCGCTGCTGGGCGACATCCCGATCATCGGCGCCGCCTTCCGCGGTCACGAGGACTCGACCGACCGCGCCGAGATCATCTTCCTCATCCGTCCGACGATCATCAGCGACAGCGCGCTGGTAGACCAGGGCAAGCGTGCCGACGAGTACGGCGAGCGCGTCCGCGCCGGCTCCCGCGCGGGCCTCCTGCCCTGGAGCCGCGATCGGCAGACGAAGCAGCTCAACGTCGAGGCGGAGCGCCTCGCCGCCGAGGGCCAGATGGACAAGGCACGCTGGGCGCTGCGCCGCTCGCTGGAACTCCAGCCGACGCAGCCCGAGGTCATGCGGATGCAGGAGCAGCTCGATTCGGCGGACGACCGCTGGCCCGGCCGCAGCATTCTGGACCGCGTGATCCAGGACGAGCAGATGAAGGTCGGCGCCGTGCCGCTCGCCCCATCGCCCGTGACACAGACGAGCACTCCCGAAACGAACGAGAGCGCGTCCTTCACCGCGCCGACGAAGAAAGCGCCGATGCTGACGAAGTTCGATACGACCACCCCGGCAGCAACCAGCTCGATGCCGAGCACGATCACTTCGAGCGCGACGCCCACGGAGAGCGGCGGCTACCCGGATGGACCGACCATCGTCCCCACCCGGAAGAAGAAGTACGAACTCATCCGGTTCCCGATCGAACGGATGACGCCGGTGAACGCGAGTGCCGATGCGCACGAGCGGGAGTGACCGTTCCACGCCCAATATTGAATCGCGCACGCGAACAACTTCCCAGGATGCACCATCCATGCGCCAATCGACCTTTCTGATCGGGATATCCGGGTTGCTCATGCTCGGCGGCTGCGTCGGGCACGGGCAGTACACCACCGAGTTCAAGGAGCAGGCGCAGGAGCGCATGGCCCAGCTCAAAGCCGGAACGCAGTGGGACATGGCGCAGCAGCAGTTCCTCTCGGGCGACCTGAAGAAGGCGCTCCGCAGCGTGGAACAGTCGATCGCGATCAGCGATACCGTCTCGAAATCGCACCTGCTGCGCGGTCGAATCCTGATCGAGATGGGGCGCCTGGAGGACGCGGTCGCGTCGATCGATCGCGCGATCGAGCTGAAGCCCGAGGAGGCCGAGCCGCACTACTACCGCGGCATCGTCTTCGAGCGCTTCAGCAAGCCCGAGGAAGCGCTGGCGTCGTACCGCGCGGCGATCGAGAAGGACCCGACCGACCCACAATACCTCGTCGCGGCAGCGGAGATGCTCGTTCAGCTCGGGCAGTATGACGACGCGCGCGGCCTCCTCGAACAGGGCCGCGCTGACTTCCAGCACAACGCGGGCGTCCGCCAGACGCTCGGGCATATCGCCATGATGCAGGGTGACGTGCCCGGGGCCATCGCGAACTTCAACGAGGCGTGCCTGCTCGACCCGGACGACGCGGCGCTCCGCGAGGACCTTGCGAAAGCGCAGTTCGAAGCGGGTCAGTTCGCCGACGCCGAATACAGCCTCCGCCGCACGCTTGAAGACAAGAACTACGCGGGCCGCACGGACCTGAAGCTGATGCACGCGCGCACGCTGGTCGCGATTGATCGCCCGGTCGAGGCCCGCGATATCCTGCTGTCCCTGTCGCACGATGGTCGCGGCTCGAACGACCCGAAGATCCTTGCCGCGCTGGGAGATGTCTCCGCCCGCATCGGCGACTACAACCGCGTGCGCGAGTGCGCCACGCGATTGATCGGTGTTTCGCCGAACGAGGCGCAAGGCTACGTGCTGCTGGCGACGTTCCAGCGCGAGAAGGGCGACCTCGCCGCCGCAGTGACTACGCTCGACCGCGCCATCCTCCTCGCGGGCGACGATCCCTCGCCGGCGCTCCTGCAGGGGCTTCTGTACCAGCGGCTTAATCAGCCGGCCCTCGCCGCCCGCAGCTACACCGCGGCGCTCCGAGCGGACCCGCGCTGCGCTGAGGCGCAGGCACGCCTGGCGTCGGTGAGCGGCGGCGTGCTGACCGAAGTCTCGCCCTGATCGACCACACCGTGGAGCCTCCGTGTGCGCAAGGGCATCTCCATTCTGGTGATCGTCGCCGTGTTGGCGGCGGTGTCGTGGGGCGCCGCGGTGAGCACGGAGTATCTGACCGCGCGCTTGGACAGTCTCTCCCCGCTCGCCACCAGCCTCATCGCGGCGGCGAAGAACTTCGTCATCTTCGGCGGGATCGCCCTGCTCGCGCTCTGGCTCAGTCGGCGCGATGTGAAGAGCGTCAGCTCCGCGATCGCGTTCGCCGTCAACGACGGCGTGGAGCCGCTGCGCCGCGGTCCGGCATGGCTCACGTCCGTCACCGACGCCGCCGCCGACACCATCGAGGTCATCAACACCAAACTGCGTGAGTCGTCGCAGCGGCTGCGCGAACTCGAGATCCGGCACAGCGTCTCCGACGCCGAGCGCCGGCATGTGGAGGCGATCCTCGGCTCGCTGAAGGACGCGGTGCTCGTCACCGACACCTTCAACGAGCTCACGCTGGCAAACCCATCCGCCGCGCATGTGCTCGGCATCGATCTCGCGAAGTCGGAGCACCGCGACATCGGGCAGTTGATCAGCGACGAGCGATTGCGCGAGCTGATCGACGAGGTCCGCCAGTCGGGCAGCATGAGCAAGCAGAAGCACGTCGAGCACACGCTCACGCCGCGGGGCGAGCAGGGCGAACCGCCGCACACGTTCGATGTCACGCTCGCGTGCCTTCCCGACCAGAAGCAGGGCGTGGGCGGCGTCGTGACAATCCTCCGCGACATCACGCGCGAGAAGGAAATCAGTCAGATGAAGACAGATTTCGTCTCGCAGGCGTCGCACGAGCTGCGCACGCCGCTCGCGTCGATCAACGCGTATCTCGAGATGCTCCTCGACGCGGAAGCTCAGGACGAAGCCAGCCGGCAGGAGTTCTATCAGATCATCAAGAGCGAGGTCGATCGCATCTGCCGCTTGATCGACAACATGCTCAATATCAGCCGCATCGAGGCTGGCATCGTGACGATCGATCGTGAAGATGTGGATTTCGCCAAGGTGGCACGCGAGGTCGTCGAGACCATGCAGCCGCAGGCGAAGACGAAGAACATCATGCTCATCGAGAAGTCGGGCCCTCTGGTCTACACCGCGTCCGCCGACCACGACATGATGCATCAGGTGGTGATGAACCTGGTCAGCAACGCGATCAAGTACACGCCCGACGGCGGACGCGTGACGGTGACCGTCGAGAACGACGACACCTCGCGCTCCGTTCTCGTCACGATCAATGACACCGGGCTGGGCATCCCGCCCGACGCGATCGACAAGATCTTCGACAAGTTCTACCGCATCGAAAACTACAAGCGCGTCGCGAAAGGCACCGGGCTGGGTCTCAATCTCGTCAAGCACATCGTTGAAACCGTTCACGAGGGGAAGGTCGGCGTCACCAGCCAGCTCGGCATGGGCAGCAAGTTCTGGTTCTCGATCCCCTACGAAGCGCCCGGCGCGTGACGGACCAAGGAGCACCGCGATGCCCGTGAGAATCCTTGTCGCCGACGATGAAATCCACATCACCCAGGTGGTGACGCTCAAGCTGCGCAACGCGGGCTTCGAGATCATCACCGCCGGCGATGGTGAGGAAGCGTTCGAACTCGCATGCCAGGAACTGCCCGCGCTGATCATCACCGACCTGCAGATGCCGTATCTCACCGGGCTGGAGCTGTGCGAGCGTCTGCGCCAGAACCCCGCGACGGCCGAGATTCCGGCGCTCATGCTGACCGCACGCGGGTACTCGCTCGCGCCGTCGGACCTCGCGAAGACCAACATCAAGAAAGTAATCAGCAAGCCGTTCAGCCCGCGCGACCTGCTGAAGCTCGTGAATGCGCAGCTCGGCATCGCCGATGGCGCGACCGACTCTGAAGGAGACGCTAAGGCCGCGTGAACGCCCAGGCAACCCAACCCGCGATCTCCCCGTCGCACCAGCAGCTGCGCGCGCGCTGCGAGGCGGTGGGCCTGCCGACGTGGCGATTCGGCGCCGAGGGGCGGCTGCTCGATTCGCCGGGCGGATCGGGCATCGTGGCGCGGCTGATGCGTTCGCCGTACCTGTCCTCGCTCGCTTCGCGCCGTGTTTCGGAGGGCGCGACCGGTGGCGCTATGGCCCCTGCCGAACTGTTCCCTGGCTGCTGGATGATTGCGATCGAAGAGACCTCGCGTCGCCGTCGTGTGGGTGCCATCGCCGGGGTGTTGTTCGAGCCGCGTGCGATGGAGACCGAGGAGTTCGCGGCGGCGTGCCAGTCGGCGCAACTCGACCGTCTTGCGGCGGGCAGCGCTGTGGCCGCACTCGCCATGCACAGCCCCGGCAGCGTGCGCATCGTTGCCGCGCTTCTCGGATTCGCGTCGGAAGATCTGCTCAACACCGCGCGCAGCGATGCCGCCGCGTCGTCCTCCGGGCAGCAGCTCACCGAGTTGTACGAAGAGATCGCGCTGCTTTACAAGCTCGGCAAGTCGATGAACCAACTCGTCCACCCCGAGCAGTTTGTCCGCACGGCGTGCGCCGAGCTGCACGAGACGATGAACTTCCGCTGGATCGGTGCGAAGTTCCTCGACGACCCGCGCTTCTGCCGCGCGATGACGGGCAAGCTCATCGTCAGCGGCGATCTGCCGTGCGTCGAGGCGGCGCTCCGCGCCGAAGCCGGCCTGATTGTCGAGTCGCTGACCGACCAGAAGTACGAAGTCCTGCAGGGCGAGCGGCTGGTTTCGATCGCGTCCAGCGCGGGGCAGGTGCTCGTCCAGCCCATCGTCCGCAACGGCGCGGTGATCGGCGGTCTGTTCGCCGGCGGGAAGCACGGCTCCGACCCGTGCATCAGCAATGTCGACATCAAGCTGATGGAAGCCGCCGCCGGCTACATCGGCACGCTGCTCGACAACGCCTTCCTCTACGACGATCAGCAGATCCTGTTCCTGGGCGTGGTCGAGGCGCTCACCGCGTCCATCGACGCGAAGGACCCGTACACCTGCGGTCATTCGGAGCGCGTTTCGCACCTCGCCGCGCTGCTCGCCGGATCGTGCGGCCTGAACGAAGAAGAGGTCGAGCGCATCCGCATCGCGGGGCTGGTCCACGACATCGGCAAGATCGGCGTGCCCGAGGCGGTGCTGTGCAAGGCGGGCAAGCTTACGGACGAGGAGTTCGGGCTCATCAAGCTGCACCCGGAGATCGGCTACGACATTCTCAAGGACATCCCGCTGCTCAGCGACGTGCTGCCCGGCGTGCTTCACCACCACGAGCGCTACGACGGGCGCGGCTACCCGCACAGGCTCGGCGGCGAGGCGATCCCGATGATGGCCCGGATCATCGGTCTGGTGGACTCGTTCGACGCGATGAGCTCGAACCGCACGTACCGCGGCGCGCTCCCGCGCGCCAAGGTGCTCGATGAGATCCGGCGCAACGCGGGCACGCAGTTCGACCCGGCGCTCGCCGAGCGGTTTCTGTGCATCGATCTGTATCGATATGACGAACTGGTGCAGCAGCATCACGAGGGCAGCCTCCAGGGCGGGCTGCGCACCCGCCGCAGGTCTATCGCCGGACTGTCCTCGCCGAGCGCCGCGCCCGGGGGCGCAGGGGGGACCGCGTGAAATCCAGTTTTCAGGACTACGAGCATGTGCGCGTGGTGACGCTTTCTGGGGAGTTCACTACGGAGGACGCGGATCAGTTCCGCCGGGCCGTTGAGGATCGCGCGGGTGCCGTGCGTCATGTGATCCTCCAGTGCGAGGAGTTGGAGTTCGTCGACTCGGCGGCGCTCGAGGCTTGGCTGCGGCTGCAGGAGTCGCTGGGGACCAAGGGCGGGCAGCTCCGGCTCGTGTCGCCCGACGCGACCATTCTGAAGATTCTCGAACTCACGCGGTTGGCGCCCGCGTTCGAGTCGCACCCCAGCGTGGAAGCCGCGGTGAGGAGCCTGCGATGAGCGACCCCGCCGCCACCACACTGCAGACGACCGCGGGCAAGCGCGCGCCGCGCGGGCAGCTCGGCGAACGCCTGCTCGCGACCGGGCGCATCACGCCCGAGCAGCTGCAGCAGGCGCTCGACGAACAGAAGTCCAGCGGTCACCACAAGCTTCTGGGCGAGGTGCTGGTCGAGCTTGGGTTTGTCAGCGAAGCGGTGGTGATGGAATGCCTGGCGCAGTCGTACGGTGTGCCGTTCGCGCGCGTCTCGCCGCGGCTGGCGGACCCGCGGGTGATCGACTCGCTGCCGCGGGATTTCGTGGATGCGCACTGCGTTCTCCCGCTGTTCAAGGTGGACAAGACGCTGACGGTCGCGGTGTCGGAGCCCGCGAACCTCTACATGATCGAGGAGATCCAGCGGCTGAGCGGCGCGAAGGTGCAGCTTGTGGCGGCGACTGCCGCGGACATCCGCGCGACGCTGCAGGCGTATCTGCCCTCCGCCAACGTGTTCGTCATCGACGAGATCTACGACGACGTCGACATCAAGGAGTTCAACCTCTCCGAGGCGCAGGCGCTCGACATCGGCGACATCGAGGAGATGTCGGGACAGTCGCCCGTGGTGAAGCTGGTGAACTATGTGATGTACCAGGCCATCCAGGACCGCGCGAGCGACATCCACATCGAGCCGATGGATCACTCGTGCCGTGTGCGGTACCGGGTGGACGGGCGGCTGGTGACAAAGCTCACGCCGCCGTACCAGATGCACCCGGCGGTGGTGTCGCGCATCAAGATCATGGGGAAGATGGACATCGCCGAGCGGCGCGCGCCTCAGGACGGCGACATCCACGTGGTCATCGACGGGCGCCCGATCGACCTGCGCATCTCGACCATGCCCGGCAAGTTCGGCGAGAAGGTCGTGATCCGCGTGATCGACAACCGGAACTCGATCATCACGTTCGAGAAGATGGGCATGAAGCCCGAGATGATCGAGAAGTGGCGCGGGCTGGTCAAGCTGCCGAACGGGATGGTGCTCGTCACCGGGCCGACCGGCTCGGGCAAATCGACGACGCTGTACAGCGTCTTGAGCGAGATCGCGTCCGACGACATCAACGTGTCGACGGTCGAAAACCCGGTGGAGGCGCAGCTGCAGCAGGTGAACCAGTTCCAGGTGAACGAGAAGGCGGGGTTCACGTTCGCCACCGCGCTGCGTTCGCTGCTGCGGCAGGACCCGGACGTCTTGATGGTGGGCGAGATCCGCGACCTTGAAACCGCGACCATCGCCACGCAGGCGGCGCTGACCGGGCACCTGATCCTCTCGACGCTGCACACGAACGACTCGATCTCCGCCGTCACTCGTCTCGTGAACATGGGCGTGGAGTCGTATCTGGTGGCGGCGATGCTGCGCGGCGTGCTGGCGCAGCGGCTGGTGCGGAAGGTGTGCCCGCACTGCCGCGAGTCGTACGCGCCGGACGAGCACACGAAGCGGATGTTCGACTCGTGCGGGATGTGCATCATCGAGCTGCAGCGCGGGCCGGGGTGCAAGCGATGCCGCGGGAGCGGGTACGCGGGGCGGCTGGGGATCTTCGAGTTGCTGATCCCTCCCGACGCGATGCTCGAGCAGATCGCGGCGGACGCGAGCCTGCAGGTGCTGCGGAAGTCGGCGGCGGAACTGGGCATCAAGACGCTGCGCGACGACGGGCTGTCGAAGGCGGCGGCGGGGCTGACCACCGTGGAGGAAGTGCTGCGCGCCAGCGCGGGGTGATCGGGGACACGGGCTCATCGCATGAATTACTCGTACCGGGCCAAGCTGGAGAACGGGCAGGAGAAGTCGGGCGTGGTCGACGCGCGGTCGTCGCGTGAGGCGATGCGCCAGCTCCAGCTCGAGCGGCTGACGGTGCTGGAGCTGCGCGAGACGAGCGAGCCGCTCGACAAGCAGGCGGTGATGCTGAAGTTCGCGGCGCAAACCGTGAAGCGCGAGGACGTGATCGCGTTCAGTTCGCAGATGTCGGTGATGCTGGAGACGGGCGTGCCCCTGCCGGACGCGCTGCACGCGTTCGTCGAGCAGTCGCGCGGCGGGAGCATGAAGCCGATCGTGGAGACGATCACGGCGCGGGTGACAAACGGCGTGAGTTTCTCGGCGGCGATCGGCGAGTTCCCCACGGTGTTCCCGGTGCTGATGCGCACGCTGATGCGCGCGAGCGAGGCGTCGGGCAAGATGGGTCTTATGCTGGCGCGGATCAGCGAGTACCTCACGAAGGAACGGCGCACGGCGCGGCAGATCAAGGGCGCGCTCACCTACCCGGCGGTGATGATCGCGCTGGCGTTGACGGTGACGATGTTCCTGGTGACGTGGGTGTTGCCGCGGTTCGCGAAGATCTATCAGTCGCGGAAGGCGGCGCTGCCCAAGCCGACGGAGATCGTGTTGGGGATCGGCGAGTTTGTGACGCTGAACTGGGCGTACCTGATCGGCGGCGCGATCGTGGTGGCGGCGGCGTTCGTCGGGGCACGGATGCACCCCGTTGGGCGGCGCGCGTTCGATACGTTCAAGCTGCGGGCGCCGATCATCGGGCCGATGTTCACGGCGTGCTATCTGGCGCGCGGCTGCCGCACGCTGGGCACGCTGCTGGCTTCGGGCGTGAGCATGCTGGAAGCGGTCCGTCTGGTGCGCGAGCTGGTGCCGAACGTGCTGTGGGCGGATTTGTGGCGGAAGGTCGAGGAGTCGCTGACGCAGGGACGGACGATCGCGGAGGTGGTGTGCGCGTCGAAGCTCGTGCCGCCAGCGGTGGGGCAGATGATCGCGGCGGGGGAGCGCACGGGGCGCCTCAGCGAGGTGCTCGACCGCGTGTCCGTGTCGGCGGAGGCGGACCTTGACGAGTCGGTGAAGACGGCGACGCAACTGATCGAGCCGGCGATGATCCTGTTCATGGGCGCGACGATCGGCGGGATCGCGATCGCGCTCTTGCTGCCGATTTTCACGGTGGCGAGCGTGGTTTCGAAGTGAGGTGGGGGGAGAATTCTTCGGGTTGAACTGGGTTGATGGTGTGCTTGCTCTACTTGCCTGAGAAGGAGAGTGAGCGTGAGACTCGTCGTGTGATGATGGCGCGTCGGCGCGCGGCGGCGGAGTCGGGGGAGCCCCTCTCCCCGGCCCTCTCCCTGAGGGAGAGGGAGTCAGAGGCGGCCCTTCCCCGGAGGGTGAGGGAACTGGGCGCGGCGCGGGTTGAGTTTCGTCGTCGCCGTCGCGCGGGGTGCGTTTTTCGCGGCGGGTGACGAAACGGAGCAGCGTGCTCGCGGCCTTGCGGCGGGGCTCGAGCGGGGTTGAGGGGTCGAGGATCATCGTGCAGAGCGCGGCGACGGCTTCGGAGGTGTGCGTGCGCGCGAGGTCGAGGGCGCGGGCCTGATCGACGCGCGCGGTGCGCTCGCGGGCTTCGATGACGCCCGGGTCGGTGAGCCACTGGTCGAGGAGGCGGATGGTGGTGCCGTGCTCGGCGTTGAGCTGTGAGGAGTCGGCGTGCGCGTTGAGGTAGGCGGTGAGGAGCGCGATGAAGGCGGGGAAGTTGGTGTCTGGAGTTGGGAGGGTTGGGGGCGCGGGGGGCGTTGAGCCGTTGGTGGGCGCGTGCGAATGGCTGGGCCGAGGGTGTCCCTCTCCCCGGCCTTCTCCCAGAGGGAGAGGGGGTTGGGGGCGGCCCTCCCCCTGAGAGAGATGGGGTTCGGAGCCTGGCGTTGGCGCGTTGGTGCTGTGGTTCCCCGGAGTGGTCATCGTGAGTGGATGATGCGCCGGGGTTGGCGCGGGTCAAGCGCGGCGTGGGGTAGGTTCACGATTTTGCGCGCGCCGGTGGCACATGCGCGCACTTTTCCTGAGGCACCCAGCGCATTCGAGCATCCGCTTCTCTAGTCAAGCTTCTTGCTGGACAGTCCGGCACCCCTTCGGGGTGCGATGTGGTTGTGTGAGGTTGACCGGGGGTCTGCGCGTCGGCGCCGCTTCGACCCCCGGCAACGGGCCGGCGGCCCTTCGGGCCGGGGAGGCATTGCGGCCGCTTCGCGGGCGATGCGCGGCATGGAGCGATATCAGACGCTCACGTTCTGGTTCTGTGGCGGCCTTGATCCTCGGCACCGAGGTCGGTCAGAGCACCGTCGGGGGCACGGCGGAACTGCCCTGAGCATCAGAGCGTGCTCAGGCGTGCATCGTGCGGGATTTCGTGTTGATCACGATGAGATGTGGGCGTCGTGGAGTTCCGGTTCGACGCGGGTTCGGCCCTGCCAGATGTTGAGCTTGGGTTCGATGACGGCGGTGACGCGTTGGCCGGCGCGGAACTGTGCTCGGCGGTTGCCCCAGCGCCAGGCGATGAGGCGGAGTTCGCGCGCACCGTCGCGGATGAAGAGGCTCATGTGGTCGCCGCCGCTGCCGAAGGGTTCGGCGTCGCGCGCGATGGGGAGGTTGGTGAGGAGGAGTCGCGGGGCGGGGTTGCCGCGGCCGAAGGGGCCGAGGTCGAGGAGTTCGGCGATGGTCTGCGGCGTGAGCTCGCTGGCGGTGGCTTCGCAATCGATGCGGAGTTCGGGCGTGAGATGGTCGGGCGTGAGGTGCGTGTTGGCGTAGCGGGTGAACTGCTCGGTGAAGGCGTCGAGATTCTCGCGCGGGAGCGCAAGCCCGGCGGCCATGTCGTGCCCGCCGAATTTCTCGAGGAGCGGTGAGCAGGATGCGATGGCGGCGTGGAGATTGAAGCCGTCGATGCTGCGTCCGGAGCCGTGGAGCCGGCCCTCGGTTTCGTTGAGCAGGATGGCGGGGCGGTGGTACTTGCCGACGAGGCGTGAGCAGACGATGCCGACAACTCCGGGGTGCCAGTCAGTGTGCGCGAGGATGATGGCGCGGTGGTCGTCTTGCGTCATGCCGCGTTCTTCGGCGAGTTGGCACGCATGATCGAAAATCTGCTTCTCGGTGCGGCGGCGCTGCTCGTTGAGGCGGGTGAGTTTCTTCGCGATGTCGGCGGCGCGGGCGGGGTCGGCGCGGGTGAGGAGTTCGACGGCTTCGCCCGCGTGTTCGAGCCTGCCGCAGGCGTTGAGGCGCGGCGCGAGGGCGAAGCCGGCGTGCTCGGAGGTGATGTCTTCGCCCGCCAGACCCGAAGCTGAGACGAGGGCGGAGAGGCCGGTGAGCGCGGTGGACTTCACGCGGCGCAGCCCGAAGCGGGCGATGATGCGGTTCTCGCTGACGAGGGGGACGACGTCGGCGACGGTGCCGATGGCGGTGAGCGCGAGGAGGTCGAGCAGCAGAGCGCGGGAGGGCTCGCTGATTTTGTCCGAGCCTTCGTGCATGGTGAAGAGTCGCCACGCGAGTTTGAAGGCGACGCCCGCGCCGCAGAGATCGTGGAAGGGGTAGTCGGCGGAGACGGCGCGCGGGTGGACGATGGCGAAGGCGCTCGGAAGTTCGGCGTGTTCGGCGCTGGGGTTGTGATGGTCGGTGATGATGAGGTCGACGTGGCGCTCGCGCGCGATGCGGGCGGGTTCGTGCGCGGTGATGCCGCAATCGACGGTGATGATGAGGTTGGCGCCATCGCGCGCGAGTGACTCGATGGCTTCGGTGTTGAGGCCGTAGCCTTCGTCGATGCGGTGGGGGATGTAGGTGCTGATGAGGGGGGCCTTGTCGCGCGAGGCACCAGTCGGCCCAGAGCTGCCGACTGGTGGCACCCGGTTCGTGATCGGTGTCACCCCGGCGAGGTGTTGGAGCGTGTGGAAGAGGATGGAAGCGGCGCAGATGCCGTCGGCGTCGTAGTCGCCGTAGACGACGATGCGCTCGCGGCTCCGGAGTGCGCTGAGGATGCGTTCGGCGGCGCGGTCGACGCCCGGCAGGAGTGAGGGGGCGAGGAGGTCGGTGAGTTTGGGTTTGGCGAAGCGGTCGGCGTCGAACTGGTTGGTGTAGCCGCGGGCGTGGAGGAAGCGGGTGAGGAGAGATGCGGGCGCGGCGGTGCTGGGGGGTGAGAGGATGGACCAGCGGTGAGTGAGGCCGCGCATGGGGGGAGGATACGGGGAAGAGGGAAGAGGGAAGAGGGAAGAGGGAAGAGGGAAGAGGAGGTTGGGTAGCCCTCACCCTGCCCTCTCCCAGAGGGAGAGGAAGGGGGACTGCGCTTCAAGTTTCTTGTGGGGCTGGCCGACGCTACGCTGTGAAGATCTGGTCGTTCGTGCTGGTGGGCGGCGTGAGCGGGCTGGTGTGCGTCGGAGGTTGTCGTGAGCGTGAATCGTTACAAGACTGTGCTGCTGTTCGGCGCTCCCGGTTCGGGGAAGGGGACTCAGGGCAAGGTGCTGGGGGCCGTGCCGGGGTTCTTTCATCTGTCGTGCGGGGAGGTGTTCCGCACGCTGAATGTGCACTCGGACCTCGGGCAGTTGTTCCTGAAGTACTCGTCGCAGGGGCTCTTGGTGCCGGACGATGTGACGATCCGCATGTGGCGTGAGAACACGCAGGCGCAGACGATCCTGAGTCTGTACAAGCCGGATCAGGACCTGCTGATCCTCGACGGCATCCCGCGGAACGCGAACCAGGCGAAGATCATGGACGAGTACATCGAGGTGCTGCTGATCGTGCACCTGACGTGCCGCGATGAGAACAAGATGTTCGACCGGCTGCGGAAGCGGGCGCTGAAGGAAAACCGCGCGGACGATGCGCGCGAGGAAGTGATCCGCAAGCGCTGGAAGGTGTATCAGGACGAGACGCGCCCCGTGCTCGAGCATTACCCGAGCTCGATCATCAAAGACGTCGACGCGATCGGCAGCCCGGCGGAGGTGCTGCAGCACATTCTGGAGATGGTGGTGCCGATCCAGAACACGCACTTTGCGAACAAGCTTGGGGGATAAGACGAAGATTCACCACAGAGGCACAGAGAGCACAGAGGTCGGAAGAGTTGGAAGTTTGTGTGAAGAGAAGAGGACGACGGCGCGGCTGGCGGTGGTTCAGCCGAGGCGCGTTTTTGCGGCGGTGATGGCGGCTCGGACGCGCTGTTCGCTGGTGCCGGCGAGGGCGTCGCGGCCGCCGATCGAGGACTCGAGGGTGAGGGCGGCGAGCACGTCGGGCTCGATGACGGGGCTGGCGGCGCGGAGTTCTTCGAATGGGAGTTGCTCGAGGGCGACGCCCTTCTCGATCGCGTGGCGGACGAGTTTCGCGGTGATGTCGTGGGCTTCGCGGAAGGGCACGCCTCGGCGCACGAGATAGTCGGCGAGGTCGGTGGCGTTGGCGTACCCACCCGGCTCGCTCGCGGCGCGGCGCATGCGCTCGCGGTCAAGCTTCATTGTTTTCAGGATGATCGGCACGACGCTGAGGCAGAGCGCGAGGTGGTGCATCGCGTCGAAGAGGGGTTCCTTGTCTTCCTGAAGGTCTTTGTTGTACGCGAGGGGGAGGCCCTTCAGCGTGACGGCGAGGCTGGTCCACGCGCCGATGATGCGGCCCGCCTTGCCGCGCAGGAGTTCGCAGGCGTCGGGGTTTTTCTTTTGGGGCATGAGCGACGAGCCGCTGGTGACTTCGTCGGAGAGGCGGACGAAGCCGAATTCGCTGCTGGACCAGAGGATCAGATCCTCGGCGAGGCGCGAGAGGTGGACGGCGGTGGTGGCGCAAACGCTCAGGGTTTCGAGGACGAAGTCGCGGTCGCTGGTGGCGTCGAGGGAGTTGAGGGTCGCGGCGTCGAAGTCGAGATCGGCGGCGAGGAGATTGCGGTCGATGGGGTAGGCGGTGCCGGCGAGCGCGCCGCTGCCGAGAGGGCAGAGGTTGACGCGTCGGCGGGCGTCGGCGAAGCGTTCGCTGTCGCGCGCGAGCATCTCTTCGTAGGCGAGCGCCCAGTGGGAGAAGACGATGGGCTGGGCACGCTGGAGGTGCGTGTAGCCG
Source organism: uncultured Phycisphaeraceae bacterium (assembly GCA_964391865.1). GTDB lineage: Bacteria > Planctomycetota > Phycisphaerae > Phycisphaerales > UBA1924 > DASZQL01. The sequence goes on along the minus strand of CAYMNQ010000007.1, from coordinate 85,040 downwards.
GGCATGATGGCCGGGAATTCTCGCTGCGCGAGGCCGATGAGCGCGGCGCGGGCGGCGCGGAGTTCGGCGAGGCGGGCGTCGATCTCATCGCGGCACCAGAGGCGCAGGTCCGTGGCGACCTGATCGTTGCGCGAGCGGCCCGTGTGGAGCTTCTTGCCGAGCGGGCCGAGCTGCTCGATGAGGCGGCGTTCGACCCAGGAGTGGATGTCTTCATCGGGCTGGGCCGCGAGCGCGGGGCCGAGGGTCGCGGCTTCGGCGAGGAGCGCGTTCAGGGCGGCGGTGAGCCGGCGGTGCTCATCGTCGTCGATCACGCCCGCGCGGTGGATGGCGGCGGCCCAGGCGATGGAGCCGAGGATGTCGTGGCGCGCGAGGCGCCAGTCGAAGGGCAGGGAGTTATTGAGCGCTTTGAAGAGCGCGTGCTGGTCGGATTCAAATCGGCCGGCGTAGAGGGTCATGGGGGAAGGGAAGAGGGATTCGGGAAGAGGGATCAAGGGAGGATGGTGCTTGGCGTCTCGTTACTTCAGGTTCCCGCTCTTCTTGAGCGCGCGGATCTTGGATGGCAACGCGAGCAGCTTGATGAAGCCGGTGGCGTCGGCGTGGCTGTAGAGTTCTGCCTTCGTTTCGCCGAAGGTGGCGATGGCTTCGGTGTACATGCTGTTGGGCGAGCGGCGCTGGATCGCGGTCGCGTGGCCCTTGTGGAGTTTGACGACGACCTCGCCCGTGAGCGGCTCGGCGATGGAGTTGAACGCGGCGACGAGCGCGTCCTTCGTGGGCGTGAACCAGGCACCGTCGTAGATGAGATAGGTGAATCGGTGCGCGAGTTCCTGGCGGAACTGGAGCGTGTCGCGGTCGAGGACGAGTTCTTCGAGGGCGCGGGCGGCTTCCATGAGCACGGTGCCGGCGGGGGTTTCGTAGCAGCCGCGGGATTTCATGCCGACGCGGCGGTTCTCGACGATATCGATGCGGCCTACGCCGTGCTTGCCGGCGAGGTCGTTGAGGCGCGCGATGAGGGTTTCGGGGGGGAGTTTCTCTTGGTTCAGGGTGCGCGGGCGGCCGCGCTCGAAGCCGAGGTGGACGGTTTCGGGCTGGTCGGGCGCATCGGCGATGGAGCGCGTGAGCATCCACACATCGTCGGGCGGCGCGTTCCACGGGTCTTCGAGTGACTGGCCCTCGTGGCTGATGTGCCACAGGTTCCGGTCGCGCGAGTAGAGCTTGGTGGCGCTCGCGGTGGTGGGGATGTTGCGGGCTTTGAGGTAGGCGAGGAGGGCTTCGCGGGACTTGAGCTCCCACGACGGGTCGCGCCAGGGCGCGATGACCTGGAACTGCGGCGCGAGGGCGGCGAAGGTGTGCTCAAAGCGAACTTGGTCGTTGCCCTTGCCCGTGCAGCCGTGGGCGACGGCGTCGCAGCCGGTGTTCAACGCGACATCGACCTGCGCTTTCGCAAGGATGGGGCGCGCGATGGACGTGCCGAGGAGGTAGCGTCCTTCGTAGACGCCGCCGCTGATGAGCATGGGGAAGAGGTAGTCCTCGCAGAACTCGCGCTGGAGGTTGACGACGTGGCACTCGGCGGCGCCGGAGTTTTTTGCTTTCTGCTCGACGCCTTCGAGCTCGCCGGCGCCCTGGCCCACATCGCCCACGACGCAGATGACCTGCGCGCCGGGGTAGTGGTCCTTGAGCCAGGGGACGATGGCGGAGGTGTCGAGGCCGCCGGAGTAGGCGAGGGCGATTTTCTTAGGCATGGATTCACCGGGAAGACATTCACCACAGAGAGCACGGAGGGCACAGAGGTGGGATCCTTGTGAAGACGAAGAAAGGGCCGCGGAGTTTACGGCGTGGTGGGGGAGAGCAGGTGCGCGAGGATGGCGGCTTGGATGTGGAGGCGGTTCTCGGCTTGGTCGTAGACGATCGAAGTCGGCGCGTCGATGACGTCGTCGGTGACTTCCTCGCCGCGGTGGGCGGGGAGGCAGTGCATGAAGTAGGCGGGTTTCTTGTTGCTTCGCGCGGCGTGCTGCATGAGTGTGGTGTTCACTTGGTAGGGCGTGAAGAGGGCGCGGCGGTGCTCGCCGTCGGCGGATTCGTTGCCCATGCTGGTCCAGCAGTCGGTGTAGACGGCGTCGAAGCCGGCTTGGATGTCGCGCGGGTCGGTGGAGACGGCGAGCGAGCCTTTGGAATGCGGGTTGATATCGGCGGCGAATTTCACCGCTTCGCCGCTCGGCTCGCAGCCCTTCGGGGTGATGACGGTCATGTGAACGCCGAGGAGTGCTGCGCCTGCCATGAGGGAGTGGCAGACGTTGTTACCGTCGCCGATGAAGCAGAGGCGCGCGCCGTCGAGCGTGCCGAGTGTTTCGAGGAGCGTGAGGTAGTCGGCCAGCGCCTGGCAAGGGTGCGAGCGGTCGGAGAGGGCGTTGATCACCGGCACGGCGCTGTGGTGCGCGAACTCGGCGAGGGATTCGTGCGAGTAGACGCGCGCGGCGACGGCGTGGACGTAGCGCTCGAGCGTCTTCGCTTCGTCTTTGATGCTTTCGCGCTCGCCAAGCTTGTGCTTGGAGTGGTCGAGGGTGATCGGTTGCCCGCCGAGGCGGTGGACGGCGGCTTCGAAGCTCACGCGCGTGCGGAGCGAGGGTTTCTCGAAGATGAGTGCGACGGACTTGCCGCGGAGGGTGTCCGAGAAAGGCGCGGGATCGGCTTTGAAGGTGCGGGCGGTGTTGAAGAGCGCGTCGAGATCGGCGCGCGTGAGTGACGCGACCGTGAGGAGGTGCTGGGTGGAGAGGCGCGGGAGGTGGTCGAGGGTGGTGGGCATGTTGGGAAGGGATCGAGGGAGGAGGGATCGAGGGATGAGGAGAAGACAAAGGTTGGGGAGTCACGGGCGGGACGCCCGTGCCACTAGGTTGGGTAGATGATGCGGGTGCCGACGGGTTTGCGTTGCGCGAGTTGGTCGAAGGTGTTGGGCTCGTTCCACGCGGCGATGATCGCCGGGGCGTTCGCGGCGCGGGCGGCTTCGAGGGCGCCGCGGACTTTCGGGATCATGCCCGAGTGGATGACGGAGCGCGCGATGAGTGATTCGATGGCATCGGCATCTAGTTCGGGGATGACGCGGCGGGTTTCATCGAGGACGCCTGGCACGTCGGTGAGCAGCACCAGCGCTTCGGCGTTCGCGATTCGCGCGACGGCGGCGGCGGCTTCGTCGGCGTTCACGTTCAGCGTGCGGCCCGCGTCGTCGCAGGCGATCGGCGCGATCACGGGGAGCATGCCGGCGCTGAGGAGCGCGTGAAGAATGGAGGGGTCGCCGGCGGTGATTTCGCCGACGAGCCCGGCGTCGAAGGGGAAGCGGGTGGTGAGTTGAGCGCGGGTCAAGCCGCCGTCGGCGAGGCAGAGTCCGGCGGCGGGGACGGCGCGGCGGCGGAGCGTGCCGACGAGCGCCGTGTTGACGATGCCGCGGAGGACGGCGACGACTTCGTCGATGTGATCGGGGGGTGTGAGGCGGATGCCGTCGCGCTTGATGGGCTCTTTGCCGAGCGCGCGGAGGCGGTCGTCGATGGCCGCGCCCCCGCCGTGGACGAGGATGAGCGAGCGCGGGCGGGCGCGGTGGAGTCGTGCGAGGGCGTCCCAGAGGAATGGGTGTTCTTCGGGGGATTCGATCGCCGCGCCGCCGAGTTTGATGACGAGCGGGCGGTCGGTCATCGCGGCAGGCCCTCGGTTTCGGTGAAGCCGAAGCGGATGTTGCAGCACTGGAGCGCCTGGCCGGCGGCGCCTTTTACGAGGTTGTCGACGGCGCTGACGATGATCGCGTGCGGGCGCTCGGGGTCGGACTCATCGACGGCGAGGGCGATGTCGCAGCGGTTGGTGCGCTCGACGGCGGCGGCGCTGGGCCAGTGGCCCTTGGGGTAGAGGCGGATGAAGGACTCGTTCGCGTACGCGGCGGAGAGAAGGTCGCGTAGGCGCGACTCGGTGCAGCCGGGCGCGAGGTCGGCGTGGATGGTGGAGACGATGCCGCGGGCGTACGGGCCGAGGTGGGGCGTAAAGATGGTGCGCGTGCCGCAGTAGGCGTCGATCTCCGGCTGGTGGCGGTGTGAGAGGACAGCGTAGGGCTGCTGGCTGACTTCACAGAAGAGGTTCTTGACGCTCGGCGCGCGGCCGGCGCCGCTGACGCCGCTGGTGGAATCGATGATGGGGCGCGCGTTCGGCGCGAGCGCGCCGGCGCGGACGAGCGGGGCGAGGGGGAGAATGGCGCTGGTGGGATAGCAGCCGGGGACGGCGATGAGGTTCGCGGCGCGGAGTTGATCGCGGAAGAGTTCGGGCAGGCCGTACGGCGCGCGGTCGAGCAGTGCCGCGTGCGCGTGCGTGAAGCTGTAGTGCTTGGGGTAGAGCGCGGCGTCTTTGAGTCGGAACGCGGCGGAGAGATCGAAGACGACAACGCCGCGGGCGACGAGCGCGGGGGCGAGTTCGTGCGAGACTTCGTGGGGCGTGCAGAGGAAGGCGGCTTTCGCTCCGGAGTTGATGATCCCGTCGGGCGAGGCGGGGTGGACAAGGAGATCGGTGCGGCCGCGGAAGCGCGGGTGGGTGTCGGCGATGGGGGCTGGGGGTTCACCGGCGGCGGCGCCTTTGGAGGAGCCGAAGAGGGCGGCGACGGTGAGGCGCGGGTGTTCGAGCGCGAGGTGCAGCAGTTCGGCGCCGGAGTAGCCGGCGGCGCCGATGATCGCGATCGGGATGCGTGGGGAGTCGGTGGGCAAGATTTGAACTCGATGAACAGCGGGAAAAGGACTGAGGTTGAGGAGAGACGCGCGGGACGCCCGTCCCACTAGGTTGAGGAGCTTGAGGCGGAAGGAGAAGTCGCCGGGCCGCGCGGCTCAACCGAGTGACGCGAGTTCTCGGATCTGCCGGAGGAGGCTGGCGGCGGAGGTGTTGGATCGGCAGGCGGCGAAGATAGTGTCGTCGCCCGCGATGGTTCCGACGACGGCGCTCATGCGGGCGGCGTCGAACTCGGTGGCGAGGGCGCTGGCGTGCCCCGGCGCGGTGCGCAGCACGACGACGGTGCCGGCGCGGTCGGCGGAGACGAGCAGCGTGCGGAGCGCATCGCGCAGAACGGTGCCGTCGGAGGGCGGGGGCGCGGCGGAGCCGGCGCCGGGGAGGGCGTAGCCGCTGGGCGTGCGGAGGGAGCCGAGGGCTCGGAGGTCGCGCGAGACGGTGGCCTGCGTCGCGGGGATGTTGTCGGCGTGCAGGAAGCGCAGGAGTTCCTCTTGCGAGGAGACGGGCTGCTTCTGCAGGATCTGCAGGATTCGGCGGCGGCGGCGGGCTTTCTGCTCGGCGAGGCTCATTGCATGAGTATTCATTTTATTGAATGGAAAGTCAAGAGAATTCGGGGTGCGGCTTGCGGGGTGCGGTTTGCGGGCCGAGGCTTGGGGCTTGGGGCTTGGGGAAGGCGCGGAATGCAGGCACGCCGTGGCGCGGGTTGCGGGTGATCGCGGCGCTGGCCCGATTGCAGTGGTTGGGGGGCGGGAGTAGGCTCGCCCGACGACTGTGTGTGCGGCATCCCGCGCCGGCGGGACTGCGGAGGATTTGTCTATGGCAGGCCCGAGCGGATCGGATCAGGTCGCGGAGAGCGGATCGACGAGCGGGTTCGGGCCCGGGGTGCCGCCGCTGGCAGAGAACGCGACGCCGGAGCAGAAGGATCGGCACTGGTACGAGCATGTGTACCAGGGCGACAAGATGCCGCAGTTGACGTGGCGTGCGGTGCTGATGGGCGGCGTCCTCGGGATGCTCATGTCGGCGTCGAACCTGTATACGACGCTGACGGTCGGGTGGGCGTTCGGCGTGGCGATCACGGCGTGCGTGATGTCGTACGTGGTGTGGAATCTGTTCCGCGCGTTCAGCGGCGGGGCGCTCGGGAAGATGTCGATCCTTGAGAACACGTGTATGGCGTCGTGCGCCTCGGCGGCGGGGTACTCGACGGGCTCGACGATCGCCACCATGTTCGGCGCGCTGCTGCTGCTGAACAAGGACGGCGATTCGGCGAGTATCAGGACGTGGGACGTGCAGCCGATCTGGCAGGTGGCGATCTTCACGCTGTGCACGGGGCTGATGGGGGTGTTCCTGGCGATCCCGATGAAGCGGCAGCTCATCAACCATGAGCGTTTGCCGTTCCCCTCGGGCATTGCGGCAGCGGAGACCCTCCGCTCGCTGTACAGCGAAAGCAAGGAAGCGGTTCAGAAGGCGTATGCGCTGATCGTTGGGATCGCGATCGGCGGGGCGATCGGGCTGCTGAAGACGGGCGAAGGGACGCTGGCGTTTCTGGACTCGATGTTCAACTGGTTCAAGTCGAACCTGTTCAACGTGCGCTTGCCGCACCTGCTGCCGCACGACGGGTTCGTGAAGATCAACGACCGGCAGCTGCTGGGCTACGGGTTCGAGCCGAGCGCGCTGCTGATCGCGGCGGGGATGATTGTGGGCTTGCGCGTGAGCCTGTCGATGCTGGCGGGGTCGATCCTGCTGTACATGTTCGCGGCGCCGCAATTGATCGCGATGGACGACGCGAGGGCGGCGACGGAGGGGTATGTCGCGTCGATCGAGGTGGTCGGCGGGGGGACGATCTATCACGTGTATCGCTGGGGGCTGTGGGGCGGGACCGCGCTGATGGTGACGGCGAGCCTGATGTCGCTGGCGCTGCAATGGAAGACGATCGTGCGGGCGTTCACGAGCGTGCGCGCCGGGGGCGACGGCGGGAGTCAGGAGTATCGCTCGGTCGAGGTGCCGTTCAAGTGGATGGTGATGGGCATGGTGCCGATCACGATCGTGATGCTGATCGTGCAGGTCTTCGCGTTCCACATTTCTTGGTGGGCGGGAGTGATCGCGATCGGGATGTCGTTCGTGCTGTCGCTAGTGGCGTGCCGCGCGACGGGCGAGACGGACACGACGCCCATCGGCGCGATGGGCAAGGTGATGCAGCTTCTGTTCGCGGGTCTGCACCCGGGTCAGATCATCCCGAACCTCGCGTCGGCGGGCATCGCGGCGAACAGCGCGAGCTCGAGCGCGGACCTGTTGACGGACCTGAAGAGCGGCTACTTGCTCGGCGCGAACCCGCGCCGGCAGTTCCTGGCGCAGTTCTTCGGCGTGTTCTTCGGGACGGTGGCGATCGTGCCCATCTGGTACCTCATGGTGCCGACGAAGGCGAAGCTCGAATCGTTCCCCGCGCCGGCGACGAACCAGTGGTTCAAGGTGGCGGAGGTGCTGACGAAGGGGATCGACTCGCTGCCGCAGTCGGCGCAGATCGCTCTGGTGGTCGGCGCGCTGGTCGGGGCGGTGATGCCGGTGATCGAGCGATTCCTGGTGCCGGCGAAGGCCCGGAAGTACTTCCCGAGCGCGATCGGCTTCGGGCTGGCGTGGATGGTGCCGTTCGCGAATTCGTTCTCGTTTGCGATCGGCGCGGTGCTGGCTTGGATGTGGTCTCGCGTGTCGAAGAAGGGGTGTGAGACATTCAACGTGCCGCTGGCGTCGGGGTTGATCGCGGGCGAGTCGCTGGTTGCGGCGATCATCGCGATGACGGCGACGGTGGTGGGGCTGATGAGCAGCGGGGCGCCCACGCCGTGAGCGAGCGCTTGACAGGGCGGGGCGAATAGTGATCGTTCCGATCCGCGATGCACGACGACCCCATTTCATACACCGCCGCGACGCTCCGCGAGCTTGCCGGGCTTTCGTCGGCGGGGGACGAGCGCGCGTTCGAGGCGCTGCACAAGCGGCTGACTCCCGGGCTGAAGCGGTTGCTGCTGGTGCGGGCGAACCAGCGGCATGATGTCGTTGACGATCTCGCGCAGCGGACGTGGGCCGCGGTGTGGCAGGCGCTGCGTGAGGGGCGTTACGACGAATCGAAGTCGGCGATTACCACCTTCGTGTATGCGGTGGGTTACAAGCTGTGGCTGCAGCACCTGCGGAAGGAGGGGCGGGCGGCGGAGACGTTCCGGCCGGCGGACGCCGCGTTCGACCAGGCGGTTGGCGCGGACGCCGACCCCGGCTCGGCGGCGCGGGCGGCGGAATTGATTGATGCCGTGCGCGCGTGTCTGCGTGACGATGACTCGGGGCTGAGCGACGATGAGCGCCGGCTGCTGCGTTCGACGGCGGAGGGAGCGTCCGACCGGGATCTGGCGCGGGAACTGGGGCTGGCGCCGAGCACGATCAACGCCCGAAAACGTGCCGCATTGGACAAAGTTCGGCGGTATCTGGCTCAGAAGGGGTATCGTGACTTTCCGGGCGAGCGCCCGGGCGGCGGACGGAAATAACCTGCTGGAACGCTCCCTCCGCTTCCAACTGAGGTATTCATGGCACCCTTCAAGGACGACGACCTTCTGAGCCTGATCCGCATGGCGGGTGAAGCCGAGCGCTTCGAGCGTGAGGCGGCGGGGATTTCGGAAGACGCATCGCCGATGCGGCTTCGTCTGGTGGGTGCGGGTGAGTCACACGCGCGCCGCGCGGCCGCGAATGTGTGGGGCCGGCGGATTGGCTACGCGGGGCTTCTGGCGGCGTCGCTCGGAATGGCGTGGGTGTTGTGGACGGGCGGCGGGGCGCATGGCACCCGCCAGCCTCAAACGGTGAAGCTCGCGGCGAACGACGCGGCGAAGCTGAAGCCGGGCGATCGGTTCATGACCGCCGAGGGCGTGCCGTGCGTGGTGCTGGCGATTTTCAAGGACAGCAACGGCACGCAGCAGTGCGTGGACGTGACGGTCCACCAACTCGATTCCAAATCGGGGCTGGCAGGTTTGGACGCGAAGACGCTGATGGCGTCTGCGTCGGCGGGGAATGATTCGTGCATGGAACGGCCCGATCGGCTGCTGATCGTCGCGGTCGCCGGCCCGCTGGACAAGCTGCCGGGCAGCGATGAGGAAGTGCGCCAACTGACGGCGTGCGTGACGGACTCGAGCCGCGTGTGCGAGGAAGACCTGTCGTCGTATGAGCGGGCGGCGCAGTCGTGCCTGCCGTCGGGGCTGACGGTGGTGGCGGACATGCTGGCGTTGTAAGGCGGAGGGGGGAGGTCGGAAAGACGTCGGAAAAGGCAGAAGAGGGGCAAGGTGAACGAAGTTGGGTAGAGACACAGGCGGGACGCCGGTGCCACTCGCTTTGGTAGAGGGGCTTGACTGGTATCGGAATTCAGGATATACATCTCCTGAATCCCGGAGCCGGCCATGATTTCACAGACATCCGAATACGCTCTCCGCGCGGTGGTTTATCTGGCGACGCGGCCTGAACGGTCGTTCACGGCGCGAGAGATCGCGGAGGGGACGCGCGTGCCGGCGGGGTATCTCGCGAAGATTCTGCAGTCGTTGGCGCGGGCGGGCGTGGTGCAGTCGCAGCGCGGGCTGGGCGGCGGGTTCGTTCTTTCGCAGGCTGCGGAGGAAGTGACGGTGCTCGCGGTGCTTCGGGCGACGGATACGGCCCTTGCGCGCATCGAGAAGTGCCCTCTCGGCCTGACGACGCACACGAAGCTGTGCGCCTTGCACCGCCGGCTGGACGCGGCGGCGGCGCTGCTCGAGGAATTCTTTGGTGGGACGACGATCTATGACCTTGTCTCGGAGCCGCGGAAGATTCGTCCGTTGTGCGAGGTGGTGGAAGGGACGGGTCTGACGGTCAACGGCAAGCAGGCGAAGGCTGGTTGATAATCGGCGCGGTCGTGGGGAATGGGCGCGGTTCTTGACCCAGCGCCGGGTTTTCTCGTATTGTAAACATTGTGTTGTGCCTCGATCGGTGGCCGCCATGACACGGGGCCCCGTTTACTGCCCGTTCGGGAGCGTGCTCCCGCCGGGCACGGCGACGACGAGGTTTTTCGTCCCGCCGAATAGATTGACAATGGCTTGATTGACTGCGGTGTGCCGTATGAAGCGAGCGGTATTCGGGCGAATTCTGGCGGCGTGGGCTGATCCGGGATGTCGCTGTGGGCTGTGTCGGGTGACGATGACGTGGCCCGGCCCGGCGGATCGTGGGCTCGCACGCGGGGTGAACGGATTGGGTTCGGACCGACCGCGTTCGCCGCGTGAAGTTTCGTTGGTGTGTTGAAGCGCCGCCGAGTTCGATCGAACGATTGTCAATCCCCGTGTCATGCGGCGTGTCGCCTTCGGGCCGCCCGGCGGTTGTTCGCGCCGGGTAGAAAGGACGACGACGCATGATCTGGCACGGCAGCCGGTTTGACTCGATTGGATTGACGCTCGCGGCGATCGATGGGACGGCGATCGGTCTGGCTGCGGGGGCGTTGGTGGTCGGCGCCATCCTGATGTTTGTTCTGCTGAAGATCGGGGGCGGGCAGACGCTCTCGAAGGCGAAGACGCAGGCGGAGCAGACGATCAAGCTCGCGGAGGCGGAGGCAAAATCGCTCGCCGCCAAGGCGGAGACCGAGGCGAACAAGAAACTCCAGGCGGAGCGGCAGAAGTTCGAGGCGGAGTTGGGGGGGCAGCGTGAGGAACTCCGCGAGCAGGAACGCCGACTGACGAAGAAAGAAGACCAGATCGACCGCAAGACCGAGCAGCTCGAGACCAAAGAGAAGCAGCTCGACCAGGCGACGGAGCAGACCAAGCAGCGCGAAGCGAAGCTGGCGAAGCGGGAAGAAGAACTCGACGGCGTCATCAGCAAGCAGAAGGAAGAACTGCTCCGCGTTAGCGGGCTGAGCATGGACCAGGCGCGGGATCAACTGCTCCGGATCATCGAAGAAGATGTGAAGCACGACGCGGCCCGCATCGTCCGCAAGGTCACCGAGGACGCGCAGACCGAAGCGAAGGAGAAGGCCCGCGAGATCACGGTGATGGCGATCCAGCGTTACGCCAGCGAGCACGCGGCGGAGAGCACGGTGCGCTCGATCCCCATCCCGTCGGACGACATGAAGGGGCGCATCATCGGGCGCGAGGGGCGGAACATCCGCGCGATCGAGAAGGCGACGGGCGTCGACATCATCGTGGACGACACGCCGGGCGTGATCGTGGTGTCGTGCTTCGACAAGGTGCGCCAGTCGATCGCCGCGGAATCGCTGCTGAAGTTGATCCAGGACGGGCGGATTCATCCGAGCCGCATCGAGGAAGTCGTCGAGCAGGTGCGGAAGGAGCACGACGAGCGCATCACGAAGTACGGCAAGGACGCGGCGCTCGAAGCGAACCTGCGCGGGCTGAACCCGAAGATCATGGACGCGATGGGGCGGCTGCACTACCGCACGAGCTTCGGGCAGAACATCCTGCGCCACTCGATCGAGGTCGGGTACTTGTGCCAGATCATCGCGGACCAGCTTGGATTGAACGGTCAGCTCGCGCGGCGGTGCGGGTTCCTGCACGACATCGGCAAGGCGATGGACCACGAGATGGAAGGCGGGCACCCGAAGATCGGCATGGAGTTCGCGCGGCAGCACGGCGAGAAGGAGCCGGTGCTCAACGCGATCGGCGGGCACCACGCGGATATCCCTGCGACGAGTTTCTACACGCCCATCGTGATGGCGGCGGACGCCGTCAGCGGCGCGCGCCCCGGCGCGCGGCGTGAATCGCTGGAGAAATACATCCAGCGCCTCGAACAACTGCAGGACATCGCGCTCTCGCACGAGGGCGTGGACGAGGCCTACGCGATCCAGGCGGGGCGCGAGGTGCGCGTCATGGTCGACGCCAAGCGCGTGAGCGATGATGATTCGTTCCTGATCGCGAAGAAGATCGCCGACCGCGTGAGCGCGGAGATGACGTTCCCGGGTGAGATCAAGGTGACGGTGTTGCGCGAGACGCGGGCGGTCGAGGTCGCGCGGTAAGAAGGGATCGGGCAACGGGCCGCGGGCACCAGGAAGCCATGGCGTCGGTTGAAACCACCTTGACGATCGGCCAAGACCTTGTGCTGAGAAAGCACGAAGCCGGTCTGCGCGCGGTGGTGCGCGGCGAGGTGCGCTTCGGCAAGCACGACCGCATGCTCTACGCGACCGACGCGAGCATTTATCAGGTCGAGCCGCTGGGAGTGGTGATCCCGGCCGATCTTGACGACGCCATCGCGGCGGCGCGGTACTGCATTGCGCACGGGCTGCCGATCCTGCCGCGGGGCGGGGGGACGAGCCTCGCGGGACAGGGCGTGAACCGGGCGGTGGTGATTGACTTCTCGGCGAATTGCCGGAGGGTGCTGGAGATCGATGCCCTTCGGCGCAGGTGTCGAGTCGAGGCGGGCATCACGATTGATGATCTGAATGATCAACTCCGCCCACACGGGCTGTTCTTCGCACCCGACCCGGCGACGGCGCGGCAGTGCAACATCGGCGGCGCGATCGGCAACAACGCTGCGGGCACGCGCTCGATCCTGTACGGGCGCACGAGCGAGAGCGTGCTTGGGGTGGATGTGTTGCTGGCGAGCGGCGAGCGCGTGACGCTCGACCACGGCGCGGCGGCGCGCGAGCCCGTCGCGCGCCGTCTCACGCTTGGAGTGATCGACATCGTCCGCCGGCATGAGATGCTCATCCGCGATCGGTTCCCGAAGACGGTCCGGCGCAACGCGGGCTACGGACTGGACATGGTGCTGCGCGATCTGGATGAAGCCGCCGCTGCGGGGCGTGACCGGCTCGAAGTCGTCAATCTCTCCAAGCTCATCTGCGGCAGCGAGGGGACGCTGTCGATCACCCTGAGCGCGGAGCTCGCGCTGCACCCGATCCCGAAGGCGAAGGGGCTCGCGGTGCTGGGGTTCGCGTCGCTGGAGGCGGCGATCGATGCTGTTGTGCCGCTGCTCGCGCTGAAGCCGAGCGCGGTGGAACTGCTGGATGATCTGGTGATTGGGCTGGCGAGGCAGAACGCGGAGTATGCGAAGTACGTGGAGCTGATGCCGAAGCCGAAGGGAGGCGTGCTTGAGGCGGTGCTGTATGTAGAGTTCTTCTCGCAGGAGGGGGCGGCGGAGATTGAGCGGAAATTTGAGGGTGTGAAGAGTGTCGTCGCGGGGCTCGGCGGCTCGGCGGCGCGCGGCGGGGTCGCTGGTGTCCCTCTCCCCGGCCCTCTCCCAGGAGGAGAGGGAGTTGGGCTTGCGTTCTACACCGATGCCCCGTCGATGAACGCGGCGCTGAAGCTGCGGAAGGCGGGCGAGCCGCTGTTGCACGGTATTCCGGGCAACCGCAAGCCGCTGGGGTTTGTCGAGGACAACGCGGTGCCCGTCGAACATCTCGCGGAGTTTGTGCGCGAGTTCAAGAAGATCGTGGAGTCGCGCGGCACGCGGGCCGCGTTCTGGGCGCACGCGTCCGTCGGCGTGCTGCATGTGCGACCGCTGCTCGACATGCGCGATGCGAGCGACCGGAACTCCATGGAGGAGATCGCGGTCGAAGTCGCGGACCTTGCGAAGCGGCTTGGCGGTGTGATGAGCGGCGAGCACGGCGACGGGCGCGTCCGCGGGCCGCTGCTCGAACGGTTCTACGGCCCGGAGCTGATGGGCGCGTTCCGCGAAGTGAAACGCCTGTTCGACCCGAAGAACCTGCTGAACCCGGGCAACATCGTCGAGCCCGGCCCGATCGAGAGCATTCATGAATCGACGCGTGTTCGCCCCGCGGGGTTCGATGTTCACGCGGATCACATCGAGGCGTTCTTCGACTACACCACCGAGAGCGGCTTCGATCACGCGGTGGAGCTGTGCAACGGCAGCGGCGTGTGCCGGAAGAAAGCCGGCGGGACGATGTGCCCCTCGTACATGGCGACGTTGGACGAGCGGCACTCGACGCGTGGGCGGGGGAATGCGCTGCGGCTGGCGATCACCGGGCAGCTCGCCGAGCACGGGCATCCGCTCAGAGCAGCGGAAGCCCGTGGCACGGAGAGTCTGACGGGCCCGCAGTGGGGCGACGCGGAGACGCTCGAGACGCTGAACCTGTGCCTCTCGTGCAAGGCGTGCAAGACCGAATGCCCGAGCAACGTCGATATCTCGAAGTACAAGGCGGAGTACCTGGCGCAGTCGTACCGCGCCGCGGGGCGCACGCCGCTGAAGGCAATCGCGTTCGGGCGCGTTCGTCTCACAAACCGGCTTGGCTCGATGACGGCGCCGATCGCTAACGCGCTCGCGAATAGCCCGCTGGTGCGGATGATTGTTGATGCTGTGCTGGGGCTGAGCGGGAAGCGCACGCTGCCGCGGTATGCGCGGAGTTTGTACCGGCAGTGGGGGAGTGGCGCGGGCGCGGCGGCGCCGACGGTCGTGTTGTTTGCCGACTGTTTCACGACGTACAACGACCCGCACATCGGTCTGGCGGCGGCGAAGCTGCTGCGGGCGTGCGGGTACCGCGTCGTGCTGCCGCCCGAGTCGATGCAGTGCTGCGGCAGGCCGCAGGTGTCGACGGGGCTGCTGGGCGAGGCGAAGTCGTGCGCCGGCGCGAGCGCGGCGACGCTGCTCGAGACCGTCGAGCGCGAGAAGGCGGTCGCCGTCGTGGTGTGCGAGCCGAGCTGCTTGTCGTCGATCAAGGATGAATGGCGTGTGCTGAGGCTGCCGATCCCCGAAGCCAAGCTTGATCGGCTGGCGGCGATGGCGTTCCTCGTCGAAGAGTTCGTGACGCGCGAGTGGGATCGTCACCCGCGTCGCCCGGCATTCGAGAAACCGAAGGGGAGCGTGGTGCTCCACGGGCACTGCCATCAAAAGGCGCTCTGGGGAGCTGACACGACCGCCGCGCTGCTGCGGCGCATCGCGGGCGCGGAGCGTGTGCGCGTGCTCGATACCGGCTGCTGCGGGATGGCCGGTTCTTTCGGCTACACTGCGGACCGGTACGACCTCTCGATGAAGATCGGCGAGCTCGTGCTCTTCCCGGAAGCGAGGAAGCTCGGCGCGGATGACGTGCTCATCGCGCCGGGGACGAGCTGCCGGCATCAGATTCACGACGGCGTGGGGATGCAGGCGCTGCACCCGGTAGAGTTCGCCGCCGCAAGTCTTACCGGCGAGTGAATCGGTATCGAATATGCGGGGGAGCGAAACACCGCGGGGGGCGCGTGCGGTTATCGGGTCGCGCAGAGAGATTCCGTGCTCCGCATGCTTGCACGCCTGGCGGGGGCAATCGGATCCTTCTTGCGTGGGCCGATCGCGCCGCGGGACAGGCGGCGCGGGCCCCATTCACGGAGGGTCTCGAGCATGCCCGCAGGTTCGATCAACACCAATGTGCCGTCTCTCATTGCGCAGCGCTCGGTGAACACGCAGTCCGCGTTCCTCGGACGCTCGCTGGAACGGCTTGCCACCGGGTTTCGCATCAACCGTGGTGCCGATGATCCCTCGGGGCTGATCGCTTCGGAGAATCTGAAATCGGTGATGGCGCAGCTCGATGCCGAGAGCCGGGCGGCGGAGCGCTCGAGCGCCGTCGCGAGCGTCGCGGACGCGGCGCTGGGCGAGGTGTCGGACCTGCTGATCGACGCGGAGTCCGCCGCGGTTGCGAACGCGAGCACCGGCGGCTTGAGCGAAGCCGAGCGCGAGGCGAACCAGATGGTCATCGACTCGGCGCTGCAAGCGGTCGACCGCATCGCGTCGACGACGACCTTCAACGGGCAGCGTCTGCTCGACGGCGGCGCGACGCTGCGCTATGGCGATGAGACCCAGGCGATCGACTCCGCCTCCCCGACGAGTCTGGGACAGGTTGAAATCAACGGGCAGAACTATCGGCTGAGTGACACGCGCTCGGGCGGATCTCTCAGCACGGTCAATGGAAACGTTGAAGGCGCACAGGATTCCATCCGCGCTGCGTCGGGGCGCGTCGCGTCGCTCCGCGGCGAGATCGGTTCGTTCCAGCGCAACGTGCTCGATAGCGCGCTCCGCGCCAACGACATCGCGTTCGAGAACACGGCGGCGGCGAACTCGATCATCCGCGACACGGACTTCGCGGCGGAAACCGCGGAGGCGTCGCGCCGGTCGATCCTGCGCGAGTCGTCGATCCGCGGCGCGATCGCGGCGAATGGCTCGCCGCGGGCGCTGCTGGGATTGCTCGGCTAGGAGTTCGTAGCGGTGAAGGCGTGGCCGTGCTCGGCGGCGATCCATGCTCGCGCGTGCTGCACAGCTCGTTCACGCCGGCTCATCACCTTCATTGGCGTGCGAGCGTTGTGGTGGGCAGGCGTGCGATGCCGAACGTGCGATCCGTGATGCCGCGGAGTTGGCATTCTTCACTGGTGCACGCGCCGCCCGGCAGGACCGATCGGAGCAACTTGCCCACTTCAGGATCGGTCCGCACTTCATCCGAGATCACCACGTCATCGCCGCGCGAGAGGGCGACGAGCCGGGCGGCGATGTTCACCGTCGATCCGAAATAGTCGAGCCGGTCGTTGAGCGTGACGGCGATGCATGGGCCGGAGTGCAGGGCCACCTTGAGCGCCAGCGTGCGCGGCAGGTCGCGGGCGCTCCCCGATGCGGGCAACGAGCTGTGGTGTGACGCGGGCGGCTCCGGCACGTCGCGAGCCGGGCGTGCGAGCGCGTTCTGAGCGTCGATCGCGGCGCGCACGCCGTCGGCGGGGTTGCGGAAGACGGCCATCACCGCGTCGCCGATGGTCTTGATGACCGCGCCGTTGTGGCGCGCGATGATCGCCTTGAGAATCTCGAAGTGTTCCATCACGGCGCCGAACGCGGGGGCGTCGCCGATCTCACGGTACATCGCGGTGGAGCCGCGGAGGTCGGTGAACATCAGTGTTACGGAGCCGACGGAGATGCGCTGCCCGGGGCGGAGCGCTTCGGTGCTGAAGAGGTCGCGGAACGCCTGCAGCGCCGTGACCTGCGCGGCGGTGGCGGCCTGGTCGCTCCACTCCATCCGCTCGATCGCGACGAGTTGCTCGCGTGTGGTGTCGTTGCGCAGCGTCAGGCGTGGCGTGAGGGATGTGCTGATGGGATGATCGGGCCAGGCGTTCTCGCGTATCGAGATCACTTCGTGATGATTGCCGTTCTCGTCTCGGCCGTCTCCGTGGCCGTTCGCTTCGCCACGTTCTCCGTGTCCGCGCGGTGACGGCCCTTCGGCGTCAAGCAGCCCGCCGCCGGGGACTTGGCTTGCGCGGACTCGGTAACGCCCGCGTTCGAGTTTCGGGTTCACCTCGATCGACTCTCCCGGCGCGAGCAACTGCTGCACCGCGATGTGCGGCGTGCGCTGCGGGCTGCCCACGCAGTATTCCGCCACGCTGATCGGTCGGATGGACGCGCCGGGTCGGAAGGTGAGTTCAACAAGCTGGTCGAAATTCGCAGTGAAATCGATCTGGCACGCCTCGCAGTGCACCGTTTCGGCGAGTTCGGCGAGCTTTGACGACTTCGACTTCGACCCGCGGCACATTGGGCACAGGATTTCCCATTGGAATTCGAGCATTCCGGCGCGCGTGGCGGAGAGGAAGAGCTCGAGCACCGCGCGCCGATCGACCCGCCAGCGGTCCGCGAAGGCGTACGGGCGCATGCGGTGCAGGTCGAGGTCGTCGCCGCGCCGGATCGCGCGGACGAGCCGATCGACCAGCGTCGGCGGCGAGCCGCGCTCGATCAAAGACTTCTCGAAGGACGAAAGCCGAGTGTTCCCGCCCGGCGCGAGCACCACGCCGCGCGTGGATTCGAGCAGCGTTGAGTTCGACTGCGCATCCGTCGTCGCTGGCGTGCTGAGCGCGGCTTGGGCGTCGTACAGGGTGATGACGCGGCTCACGTTCCTTTTGAACACGCGCCCGAGTTGGATCGGCGCCGCCAACCGACCGAGCAGATTCGCCGGGGTGATGAAGAGTTCGTAGGTGAACATCGTGCCGCCGCGCACATCGTGCGCGAGGCTGATCTGAGCGGTCAGCCGGCGCAGCGGTCCGCGCGAGTAATGCCGCGTGACGGAGAGTTGATGCGGGCGGACCCATTGGAACGGCTCCTCGACCCACTCGATCCGCTGACCCATCCAGGTGAGGAAGACATCCCGGCGTCCGTTCTCGCGGGCCGGCGCGTCGGGGTTGGCGAAGCTGACAATCGGGAGTCGGGCGTCTTTGTCGAAGCGGTTGGTGTCGGCGACCAACGGCCAGATCGCTTCGGGGCTGGACTTCAGCCGCCATGCCCATCGATAGTGAAGCTCGTCGCTCGGAGCGTGGGATTCGGTTCGGCGTTGAATCACAGTGATTGTATTTCGTTCGTGGGGATACTTGAGATGCCGAAGAATCGTCGGGTGAGACACCATCGACCGGGGAAGGGGAAAGTCTTTGGTCGGGATGAAATCCTAAGAAAGTTCTGGGCGCGGCGTGAATTCGGGTGTACGTTGGCAATGACGTTGAGGACGGCGCGCCGGAGTGGAAGGCCGGCTCGCCGCCGCTCGTTGGGTCACGGCCTCTGTCGTGGAGGTATTCGCCGTGGTTCTCGTGGTGATGTGTTGTTGACGTGGCGGTTCTGTCCGCCGCGGCGCCGCCGCGGGTTTGTTGCATTCGTGGCGGCAACGAGAACTGAGACGACCGGATGAACCAGCGAGCCGTTGGAGCGCGGTGATTGTCGCCGCGCGCGTCAGCGTTTGGTTGGGTTCGAGCAACTTGGAGGTTTTCAGTCATGATCCGAACTGAAAGCAGGATGTTGCGCGCGCTGAGCGGCGGTTTGATCGCCCTCGCGAGCGCGGCAGGTGGGATTCAAACAGTGAGCGCCGGGACGGGTGTGCCGGGCGGGACGCCGATGGCGTTCTCCGATCAAACCGCGTCGTGCGGCGTGGCGGTGCAGCACATCCCCGCCGGCCCGCTGCTCTTCAGCGTTTTCAACGTCGCCCCGATGGTCGGCGGCGGGGCGATCGCCGATTTCAATAACGACGGATTCCAGGACATCTTCTTCGTCGCCGGCGGGGGGGCGGCGGATCGGCTGTTCATCAACAACGGCAACGGCACGTTCACCGATCAAGCCGTTGCGTGGGGTGTCGGCACGCCGCACATGGGGCTCGGTGCCTCGGCCGCCGACTACAACAAGGACGGCTGGACGGATCTTTTCGTGACCAGCGTCGGTCCGCCGAGCCAGAATCCGGCGATCGGGCATCACAAGCTGTACCGGAACAACGGCAACGGGACGTTCACCAATGTCGCCGCCGGCGCGGGCGTCGCCACGACCAGCACGCTGCCCGACGGCTTCGGCTCGACGTGGGGTGACTACGACCTTGACGGTGATCTCGATCTGGTCGTCGCCGGCTGGGTCGCGGGCTCGGACGGCAACCGGCTTTACCGCAACAACGGCGACGGCACGTTCACCAATGTCACCGTCGCCGCCAACTTTGAGGCATCGACCGTGCGCGGCTTCTCGCCGGCGCTTGTTGACATGAACGGCGACCGCTACCCCGAGATCCTTCTCGCCGCCGACTTCGGCACGAGCCAGTACTACGTCAACAATCGTGACGGCAAGTTCACCAAGACAACCACCTCCTCGGGTGTCGGGCTCGACGGCAACGGCATGGGCTCCGCCATCGGCGATGTCAACGGCGACGGGCTGTTCGATTGGTACGTCACTTCCATCCATTCCAAATTCACCGCCGATCCCGGCATCCCGGGCACCGGCAACATGCTGTACATCAATCAGGGCAATCACCTCTACAGTGAAGGCTCGCTTGGGTTCGGCGTGAAGGACGGCGGGTGGGGCTGGGGCACCGTCATCGCCGACATGAACAACGACGGGCTCGAAGATATCGTCGAGACCAACGGCTGGCCCTTCTCCAACGGGCTGGGCGTTCTGGAGTGGGTCAACGAACCCAGCTATCTCTGGCGCAACAACGGCGACAACACATTCAGCGAGCAGCACGCCGCCGCCGGGTTCGTTCACGCCTTGCAGGGCCGCGCGCTGATGCGCCTCGACATGGACAACGACGGCGATCAGGACATCGCGCCCGTCGCGTACTACGAGCCGTTCAGGCTGTACCGCAACGACTGCGCCGCCGACGGGCAGTCGCACTGGCTCCGCGTCTTCCTCAACACGTCAGCGAACCCGCGGCTGCCTGCGCACGGGCTTGGTTCTGTCATCCGCGCCACCGGCGGCGGCGCAACGCAGGTGAAGTCCATGAACGGCATGTGCCACTACCTCAGCACGAGTGAACTCTCGGTCCACGTCGGGCTCGGCACGAGCACCACGCTCGACGAACTTCGCGTCGAATGGTCCAGCGGCATCGTGACGGTGCTCAACAACGTCGCCGCCGATCAGACGCTCACCATCAACGCGCCCAAGCCGGGCGACGCCAACGGCAGCGGTTTGGTCGGGCTTGACGACATCGCCATTGTGATTCAGAACTGGGACCAAGAGACTTGGCAGGGCGACGTGACAGGTGACGGCTTTGTCACCCTCGCCGACATCGCGCTCATGTTGATGAACTGGAACGACTGAACCAGGCGAGGCTCATTGGCCTTTCCAAGGACCGAGGATC
The DNA here is from genome assembly GCA_964391865.1 of uncultured Phycisphaeraceae bacterium. GTDB lineage: Bacteria > Planctomycetota > Phycisphaerae > Phycisphaerales > UBA1924 > DASZQL01. Next base: position 64,747 of record CAYMNQ010000007.1, on the reverse strand, counting down.
TGTGGGGAACATCGTGGGACTGCCGGATCAGACCCGGCCGACTCGCCATTCGGCGCGCTCGGCCGGGTTCTTTGCTTCGTCGAGCATTCACCATGTGACGATAGTCGTCGGCTCGAGAGGATTGGGCTGTTCTGGAGAAACGCCGCGTGCTCCATCGTTTTTGGTGCGTCGTGCGCCGCACGCTGGTGGGTCACCCACGCCCGCCACGGTAACTCTGCAGTGTCGCGCTGATCGCGTCTTCGATCGGCGTGGGCTTGTAGTCGGGCAACAGCCGCGCCAGCAGCGAGCCGTCGAGCAGCACCGCGTCATCGAACAGATAGCGCAGCTCCATCACCTCGCGCGCATTCGCGTCGAGCAGGCCGGCGAGTTGGAGCATGATCCATGGCATGACTTTCGCTTTCTGCGGGGGCAATCCCGCCCCGGCGCAGACCTTCCATAGAAACTCACGCTGTGATTCAAGCGTGTAGCCCGCGAAGTTCACCACCTGGAAGGGGCGCAGCTTCGCCGACATGTCGAGCAACTTCACCGCCGCGTACGCGAGATCGGGCACATAGACCCACTGGTGCGGCACATCGAGTTTGCCCACGAGCGTCGGCGGTTTTCCGACCGCCGCGGCACCAAAGACACGGTCCACCAGCCCGTTCCGCACCGTCGGCCCGAAGAAGTCGCCCGCGCGCAGGATCAGCACTCGGCAGCGCCCGTCCTTGGTCGCTTCTTCCAGCAGTCCTTCGAGCTCCGCGCGCAGCCGGCCCTTTTTCGTTGCCGGATTGTTCGTCGCATCCTCTTTCAAAGGCGGGTTGGCGGGCTTCGAGTTTTTCTTGGCTTTCCAAGTCGGCGGCGGGCCGAGCGCGTAGACGTTGCCGGGGAACAGGATCGTGCAGCCGCTCGAACGCGCCGCGGCGATCACCTGCTCCGTCGCCGTGCGCATCCCGGGGTCCCATGCGCTGTACGGGTAGTTCACCGCGTGCACGATCGCGCCGCAGCCGGCGGCGGCTTCTTGCATCAGCGCGGCGTTTTGCACGTCGCCTTGAACGTACTCCGCTTTGGAGAACGGGCCGAACCGCGCGATCGCGCGCTTCGTGTCGCGCACCAGGAGCCGCACACTCCGCCCGGAGTTCAGCATCTCGAACGCGAACGCCCCGCCGAACCCGCCGGTCGCGCCGAGCACCAGCACCGGGCGTGATGAATCGTGCAGAGTCGTCGATGCCGAAGGGCGAGCGCCCGGTGCCGGAGCCGATGGACCCGGGCGATCGGGGCGCGCCGGGGCGGGCTGCTCGGGTCGGTTCGATCTCGGCGCGGGCGGCGTGTTGGGCGGCATCGGAACGCCAGTTCAATGCCGACAATCGATTGCGTCAACTCGGCGCGCTTCCATTATGCCCCCGGCATGACGCGCTCGGGGTCGGGGAAGTCGCGGTAGAGCCCTGATTTGAAGTCGGTGACCATCGAATACACGGGCATGTGCAGACGCTCGACCTCGCCCGCGCGCGGCGCCACCACGCCGAACGCGGCGTCGAGTTGTTCGAGCGTGCGGAACGCCATCGTCACATGAAACTCACCGAGTTCGCTCGGGCCGAAGCCGAACTTCCGGCGCGTCAGCCGCCAGTGCTCGAGCACGCCCTTTGACTTCAGATTATTCAGATACGCGTCCAGCACGCGGCAGAACTCAAGGTCCTTGTGCGAGTCCTTCAGGTTGAACCATATCTCGTAGTAGTTCATGTCGGCAGGCTACAAAAATTCTCACACGGTTCACGAACAGCAGCGGGAAACGGGCACGGCCATTGTTCGCGCCACGCGGCACGACCGCATGACCATACACTCCAAACCCGTGCAGCCACCCACCTCGCGGCCATTCCTGAGCGGGCTTTACCTCGGCGCGGTGAGCGCGGCCGGGTTCGCCTCTGCATTCCCCTCGGTCTTCTATTGGCCGCTCGCGTTCATCGTTCTAGTCCCGCTGATCGCCGTCGCCCAGCGCACCGTCCGTCCGTCGCGCACCGCCCTCGGCGTATGGCTCGCGTGGATGCCCGCGATGGGCTATCTTCAGCAGTTCGCGCTCACCAGCGCGCCCGCCGGCGCGCTGCCGCTGGCGATGCACACCGCGATGTACCCGCCGATCTTCGTGTGGGTGCTGGCGCGGCTGCACGCGCGATACCCCGCGCGCCGTGCCGTGCTCTCGCTGCTCATCGCGCCGCTCCTCTGGACCGGTATCGAAGTCTTCCGCGGCGAGATCCTCTGGCACGGCTACCCGTGGTTCCTCCTCGGGCAGCCGCTGATCGACTGGCCGCCAATCTACGGGCTCGCGCCGTGGTTCGGCGTCTACGGCGCAACGCTCGCTGCGACGGTAGTTGGCGGCGCGCTCGCCGCGATTGAGTGGCGACGACCGACACCGAGCGCCAAGGGTTGGTGGTGGCGGAACTTGCTTTGCCCGCTATTCGCGGGAGCGGTCGCGATCAATCCCCTCGCCTCATATCAGGTTGATTTCGGGCGTGAAGCCGATTTGGAGTTCTCGTCGGAGCGCGAGTTTGCGCACATCGCCGTCATCCAGACCAACGTCCACCAAAGCATCAAGAATGAGTGGACCTTCGACAAAGCCGCGCAGGATTTCTCGCGATTTCTCGAACTCACGAACGAAGCAGCGAGCGCCACCCCAAAGCCTGACCTCATCGTCTGGCCCGAGACCATGTTCCCCGGCATGGCGCTGAACGCGAACGCCATCGCCTCGATGCGCGATTCCAAGCTTGGGTTCAAGGGCTCCGGTGCGCCGCTCACCGTTTTTCACGATGCGCTCCTCGAATTCCAGAAGGAACTGGGAGTCCCCATGCTCATCGGCGCGGAAGCGATCGAAGGGCTGAAGTTTATTCAGAATCCCGGCGACGCCGTGAAGGTCGAGATAGAGTCCCGCCACAACAGCGCGTTCCTCATCACCGGCGGCGAGGTTCAAGCCGAGCGCTACGACAAAATGCACCTCACCCCCTTCGGCGAGGTCATGCCCTACATCTCCGAGTGGGACTGGCTCGAAAAGCAACTCCTCAGCCTCGGCGCGCAAGGGATGACCTTCGACCTCAAGCCGGGCAACGCACGCAAGGTCTTCAAGATCGACCGTGCCACCAACTTCGGCTCTGCGAAGTCGGTGCCGAGCGATGAAGCGGACCCTCAGGCCCCAAGCCCCAAGCCCCAAGCCCCGAGCCTTTCCCTCGTCACACCCATCTGCTTCGAAGCCGCCGTCCAAGACGTCTGCCGGTCGCTCGTCTACGAAAACGATGGCACCCGGCGTGCGGCCCTCATGGTCTGCCTCACCAACGATGGCTGGTTCTACAACTGGCGCGGCGGGCATGAGAACCATCTCCTTTTCGCCCGCTGGCGCTGCCTTGAACTCGGGACACCCATGGTCCGCGCGGCGAACACCGGCATTTCCTGCCTGATCGACCCTCACGGGCGAATCATCGAACGCCGCCCCGATCGCCGAAACAGTGATGCAGACATCGAGGGCGTCCTCCATCTCCGCGTGACTCTGCCCCGCACCGACGCTGGCCCGACCCTCTTCGCCCGCTTCGGCAACTGGCTCGGCTGGACAACCCTCGCCGCCGCCGCGATCTTTTTCGTTGCCGCCTTCGTACCACTGCCTCGCCGCACGGATTCACCGAAGAACAACCAGCAACCCCCAACCACACCAACCCCATGACCAATCACTCGCATTGCTGCCCGATGTCCATCCCCGTGCCACTGACCCGTCCTCGGGTCAGTGCGCTTCCCGCCGCGCTGCTGCTCGCGGCGTCGCTGTCCGCCGCCGGGTGCAAGAGCGAACCCGCGCACGCCACTTCTGCTCCGCCCGCCGCCGACTCGCGCGCCGCGGCCCCCGCACCCGCCGCGGGTGGGAACCCGGCGCCCATCGCGCAGGTAAACCGCTCCGCCGCCCGCGAGCGCGCCATCCAGATTCTTCTCGAAGCCGCGCTGTCGCGCGAGCCGCTGCACCGCGCGAACGCGCTCGAAGGGCTGCTTCCCGTCCCGTCGCGCGTTGAAGCGGTGGCGCGGGCGGCGCTGGCGGACGACAACGTGGGCGTGCGCTACGCGGCGTGCATCGTTATCGGCAAGCTGAAGCAGAAATCCTCGCTGCCGATGGTCGAGCCGCTGGTGAACGACCCCGACCCGCGCGTGCAGGGCGCGGCGCTCTACGCCATCAGCCGCTGCGGCAAGCCGGTGAATTTCACGCCCCTCGCCCGCGCGCTGCAGCACCCCGACTACCGCGTCCGCGCCGAAGCCGCCCGCGTGCTGGGCGACCTCGGCAACCGCACCGCGACGCCCATGCTCCGCGCCGCCGCCGCAAACGTCGAGTCGGGCGACTTGGTCGAAGCGAAGCTCTTCCGTCTTCAGATTGCCGAAGCGATGGTGAAGCTGGGCGAGCCGGATGTGATCGATTCCGTCCGTGCCGCGCTCTTCCCGCCGACCCGCAACGACTACGAAGTCTCCGTCCTCGCCGCGCAGATCCTTGGGGAGCTGAAAGACCAACGCGCCGCCCGCGACCTGATCCGCGTGATTGAGCAGCGGGCCGACGCCGCGCAGGCGACCAGCACGCCGATCACCCCGCCCGGCGCAAGCCAGCCGAGCAGCGCTCCCGCCGACACCCGCGAATACGCCCAGCCGCGTGAGCTGCGCCTCGCCGCTGCCAGCGCCTTGGGCAAAATGGGCTATCCCGACGGCGTGTACGTCGCCGACGACTTTGCCGCCGACCCTGACCCGCTGGTGCGGCAGCAGGCCGCTTTGGTGCTGGGCGACGCCGGTCTGCCCCGGTCGCTGGCCCAACTCGACGGCATGATGGTCGACCCCAGCCCCGAGGTCCGTATCGCGGCGGCGGCGGCCGCCCTCAAACTGATCGAACGCCGCTGAGCCGTTGCATCCGGTCTCACAATTCCGGGGTGCCGTGGCACGGATCTCGAGCCATGTCCCTTCGGCCACTGTCTGCCCAGTTGACATCCGGGCTTTGGATGGGGTACCACTCGCTCCCCCGGAGCGCCCGGATCCCCCGGAACCGCTTGAACCGGCACGGATCAGAACCTTCATCCGGGACGTATAGACCAGCCCCGGTGCTCGCTTCCCCGGCGCGGCCCTGTTTTCAGGAGATGAGTCTTGCACATCGTCACGAAAGTCCTGGTGGTTGTCGCTGCCGTGCTGAGCGTTCTGCTCGCCGGCCTGTCGATCGCGTACACCAGCAACGCCGACCGCATCTCGCGCGAGATCCGCACCGAGCGGGATCGCTCCGCGAAAGCGGAGGCGCAGGTCGCCGAAATCAACGCCCAGGCGGACAGCGAGCGCAGCGCGCTGCAGCAGAAGATTTCCGCTCTGGAGTCCGTCATCACCACCCTGAGCACGGATTCCTCCAAGCTCCAGGGCGAGAAGTCGGGCTTGCTCGCCGAAGCCGCCGAACTCCGTCAGGCGTCCGCGACGCACGGCGCGCAGATCGATCAGTTCACCGCCGTCATCAAGACGTATGCCGAATTGAACAAGGCGCAGTCGGAAGAACTCGCGAAGCTCCGCGACCGCGAACTGCAAAACGCCCGCCGCGAAATCGAACTCTCGGACCGCATCAATGATCTCGCCAGCCAGCTCGAAGTGTGCAACGAGACCGGCCGCAGCATGCAGGAGCGGCTCGTTCAGATGCAAGACGACCTCGCTCGCGCCCAAGGTGGCGGCGGCTCTTCCCTCGCCGCGGCCGGTGCGGACGCGACCGCCTTCCTCAAAGCACCTCGCGATTTCCGCGGCCGGGTCACCAGCGTCCGCCGCGAGTCCGACGGCTCAATGATGATCAGCATCGACGCCGGCGCCAACGACCAGCTCCGTGAGCGGATGAAGCTCAGCATCGTCCGAGACCGCTTCATTGCCACCATGGTCCTGACCAAGGTCGATCAGAACGAAGCCGTGGGGCGTATCGAACTCCTCAACCCCTCCGCGGCGGGCGATGTCCAGATCGGCGACCTCGTTCAGCCCACCCTTTGACCCCGTGGCGCCGACCCGTACTCGGGTCGGTGTCTTCTTGCCGGAGACTCCGATGAGCCAATTCGGAATGCAGATGCCGGGCACGCAGCGCGGCCGCAGCGCCAGCATGAACATCTACACGGGCCTCATGCTCGTCGCGGTGACGTGCCTCCTTGCCGCCGTCATCCTCGCCGTCAACGCGGGCATGCTGATCGGCCCGGGCGGCGACTTCATGGGCGCCCTGACCATCCACCCGCAGGGTCAGCTCAAGCTTGGCAAGTAAAGGTCGTTTCGGGGCGGTATACCTCGCATTCGCAATCCGTTCGGCATGGCGATCCTCGCCATGTTTTATCCCCATTACCTGACAACTCGCCCAACATCCGATAAGGTGTGCCACGACGGAACGTGTTCGGCCTTCCCGGAGCAACCACGGATGGTGTTCCGATCTTCACCCGCGCCGACGCGAACCTGGAGAACCCCGCGGTGATTCTCGACTCACTCCTGAGCTGGTTCAGCGTGGACATGGGGATCGACCTCGGCACGTGCAACACCCTCGTCGCCGTCCGCGGCGAGGGCATTGTCCTCAACGAGCCGTCCGTCGTCGCCGTTAAGAAGGGCACCAACCGCGTCCTCAACAACGGCATGGCCGTCGGCTGGGCCGCCAAAGAAATGCTCGGAAAAACGCCCGGCTCCATCAGTGCGATCCGCCCGCTCAAGGACGGCGTCATCAGCGACTTCGACATTACCGAAGCGATGCTGAGCTACTTCATCAAGAAGGTGACGGGCCGCTCGAAGATGTTCGGCTTCTTGGGCCCGCGCGTCGTCATCGCGGTCCCCAGCGGCATCACCGCCGTTGAGAAGCAAGCCGTCGAGCAGTCCGCCATCCGCGCCGGCGCGCGGCTGGTGTATCTCGTCGAAGAGCCGATCGCCGCCGCCATCGGAGCGGGGCTTCCGTTCAGCGAGCCGACCGCATCGATGATCGTGGACATCGGTGGCGGCACGACGGAGGTCGCCATCATGTCGCTCGCCGACATCGCCACCTGCGAGAGCGTCCGCACCGCGGGCGACGATCTCGACGAGGCGATCATGAACCACATGAAGAAGACGTACAACCTGATGATCGGCGAGCAGACCGCCGAGCGCATCAAAATCGAGATCGGCTCCGCCGCACCGGTGGGCGAAGAGAAAACCATGGAAGTCCGCGGGCGCGACATGATTTCCGGCCTCCCGCGCAAGACCGTGGTGACCAGCGAGGAAATCCGCGAGGCGCTGCAGGAGCCGATCAACTACATCACCGAAGCCGTCACACGCACGCTCGAGCGCGCCGAGCCGGAACTCGCGGCGGACCTCGTCGAGAACGGCATCACCCTCGCCGGCGGCGGGGCGCTCCTCCGCGGCATCGACGTCGTGATCCAGAACGCCACCGGGCTCGAAGTCCACATCGCCGACGACCCGCTCACCTGCGTCGCCCGCGGCACGGCGATCTTCCTCGATAATCTCGAACAGTGGAAGGACACTCTCGAAAGCAACGTCGACGCGTGAGACTCACGCCCCCGGTTCCGCGCTACGGGTGATCCACCATGCCCAGACGAGTCATCACGCCCGGCGCGATCTTCGCTCTCACCCTCGCCGTGCTCCTCGTGCTCGTGCTGACCCCCACGCGCTGGAGCGGCTGGGTCACCGGGTTCAACGGCCCCATCATGACCGCGCTCGCCCCCGTCACTTGGCCCTGGGCGGAACTCTCCCGCCGGCTCCGGCACGGCCCGCGCGGCGTGGACGACCTGCCCGCCGAACTCGCCGAGAAGCAGCGCCAAGTCGAGTTCTGGCGTGCCGAAGCGCTCGCATCGCAGCATCGCGTCACGCAGCTCGAAGCCACCATCCAGGCGCTGCAGCAAGGCGTGCCTCTCGGCGGGCGCGCCGGCTACCGAGTTCTCGAAGCCGCCCGTGTCGGCTCCGATGTCACCAACGGCACCATCACCGTCCGGCGCGGCTCGAACCACGCCGTCGTCGCCGGCACCGTTGCCGTGCCCGTCACCTCGCCGCAGCACCTGCTGGGCGTCGTCACGCAGACGGGCCCGATGGTCAGCACGGTGCACCTCATCAACGACCCGCGCATCGAACCGAACCTCATCGAGGTGGTTTTCCTGGCGGACAACGCCGCCTCCGCGCAGCAAGTGAGCGCTGCCCCGCGCTGCCAGTTGAAAGCCGAGCGCGACGGCACGCTCAGCGGCGAGATCGGCGCCGAAGCCGCCAACGCGATCGTCGAAGGCTCGCTCGCCTTCCTCAGCGATTCGCACTGGCCGCGACCCGCCCAGATGCTCATCGTCGGCCGCGTCACGCTCATCAAGCCCACCGACGACCCGCTCTGGCGCCGCATCATCATCCGCCCCGATCTCGACCTCGCGCGCGTCGCCGGCGTGATCCTCCGCATCCCCGCCGATGAGGCAAGCAGTGGGGGGGCGCCATGAATTGGATCGCCTTCGCCGCCGTCGCGTGGATGTCGCTCGGGCTTGAACTGGGCCTGCGCGATGCCCTTCAACTCGGTAATTCGTCGATCGCGCCGAGTTTCGCGCTGCTGCTCGTTCTCTTCGTTGCGATGTGGGCGCCGCTGCCCACGGTCATCGGCGCGTCGCTCGTCATCGGTGCGCTCGTCGATCTCACACGCCTCGTGCCCGCGGAGGGGTCGCAGAGCATCGCCGTGCTCGGCCCGCACGCGCTGGGCTACCTGCTCAGCGCCTACGCCGTCGTCACGCTCCGCGCCATCGTCTTCCGCAAGAGCCTGCTGACGATCGCGATCCTCTGCCTGATCGGCGGGTCGGTCGCCGCCAGCGTGATCGCCGCGCTGCTGACGCTCCGCTCGATGACCGACGGCTCGGTCCTGATCTTCCCCGGCCAACTGCTGTGGGAGGGTCTGGGTTCGGCCGTCTACTCCGCCGTTGCGGCCCTGTTCCTGTCACCCCTTCAGCGGTTGCTGATCCCGCTGCTGGGCTTCAGAAAAGCCGCCTCCCGCGGCATCGACCGCTGGAATTAGCGGACGCGCCGGGAACGCCCGCCCAGGCACGGGCGAACTGTATATTGTTCTCAACGGGCCACGTGCCCGCAGCGACGGAGAGCACTCAATGGGCGAAATGGGACGCAGCGCCATCAAGTCACCGGTGATCGATTCCGACGAGGCGCAGCGCGCCCTCGACTACGGCGACTTCGCCGCCACGCTCCCCACCGACCAGATCGACATCGACAAGATGAAGGTCACCCAGCACTACGACAAGTACACCGCCGAGAATCACGAAGTCTGGGGCACCATCTTCCGCAAGCGCATGGAGCAGTTGCACGACTTCGGCTCGCGCGTCTTCCTCGACGGCTCGCGCCACATCAACCTCCAGCCCGACCGCGTGCCGCTCCTGAAAGACGTCAACGCACGCCTCAAAGCGCTCACCGGCTGGAGCAGCCACGGCGTGCCGGGCTATCTCCCCGCGAAGTGCTTCTTCGCCTTCCTCGCGCAGCGCCAGTTCCCCACGACCGTCACCGTCCGCCCCAAGAGCCAGATGAACTATCTGCCCGAGCCGGACATCATCCACGACGTCTTCGGGCACGTCCCGCTCCACGCCGACCCCACCTTCGCCGATTTCCTTCAGACCTACGGCAAGGCGGCCCTGCATACCAATGACGCGAACCACACCGAACGCCTCGCGCGCCTCTTCTGGTTCACCGTCGAATTCGGCCTCATCCGCGAGGACGGCAAGCTCAAGCTCTACGGCTCGGGCCTCATCTCCAGCGAGGGCGAAGGGCACCACTCGCTCGAATCGCCCGACGTCGACCGCCGACCGTTCGAACTCGAGCGCGTGTGCGAGACATCGTTCGAGATCGACCACTACCAGCCGATTCTGTACGTGCTCGAAAGCTTCGAGCAACTCCGCGACGCGATGGTCAGCTACGCCGAGAAGATCCTCAACGAGCCGGCCTACGCGGGCGCGCGGTAACGAGCTTCGCGCGAAAACGAACGGGCGTCTCCAGAAGGATGCCTCCGGAAAGGGTGCCACCAGTCGCATCTGCTCTGAGATGCCACTGGTGCGATCGCGCAGCATCCTCCGACCCTCCTTCATCGTGCGACGAACGGCTTGGCAGAACTGCGCTGCAGCTTGGCCCGAAGGGCCGTAGGCACGTTGCCGGGGGTTGAGCGAGTCCCGAAGGGCGAGCGAAACCCCCGGATTCGTGAGACTCCGACGCACGTGCCCCGAAAGGAGCACAGGGGCACTTCTGCGGAGTGGCGGCGAACGTATTTGAATCGTCCAAAACCGCGAAATGACGCCAATCCTTCAGATTGTCTGGGGCGATAGCTTCATCCAAACAAAAATGAAACGAAAAATCACCAAACATCTCTTGACTTGACGATCGGTTTCTGTACGCTTCCAAGTGAACACCGAACTTTGTGGAGGGCGTGGCCCTCCGGCGAACAGACACACCGAGTGGATTGAACCAGTCAGGAGCGAGCGGTATGGTCAGCACGGCAGTTGAGGACAAGGTCAAGCTCAACGGGCAGCACTCCACCAAGGAAGGCGGCAGAACCGTGAACAAGCGTGCGGAAGCAGCGGCGGCGATCGAGGACAAAAACAAGCACCAGGCGCTCCAGCGCACCGTGCAGCAGATCGAGAAGACCTTCGGCAAGGGCTCGATCATGCGCCTCGACGAGAAAGCGCACCTCGCCATCCCAGGAATCTCCACCGGCTCCATCTCCCTCGACTTGGCGCTGGGCGGCAAGGGCATCCCTGTTGGCCGCGTCGTCGAAATCTTCGGCCCGGAATCCTCGGGCAAAACAACCCTCGCACTCACCGTCGCTGCTCACGCGCAGAAGGGCGGCGGCGTGGCGGCGTTCATCGACGCCGAGCACGCGCTCGACCCGTCGTGGGCCCGCCGCCTCGGCGTGAACGTCGATGAGCTCCTCGTCTCGCAGCCCGACACGGGCGAGCAAGCGCTCGAAATCTGCGAGCTCCTCGTCCGCTCGAACGCGGTCGACGTGATCGTCATCGACTCCGTCGCCGCCCTCGTGCCGCGGGCCGAGATCGAAGGCGAGATGGGCGACAGTCATGTCGGGCTGCAGGCGCGGCTCATGAGCCAGGCGCTCCGCAAGCTCACCGGCGCCATTTCCAAGAGCCAGTGCACTGTCATCTTCATCAACCAGATCCGCGAGAAGATCGGCGTGATGTTCGGCTCCCCCGAAACCACCACCGGCGGGCGAGCCCTCAAGTTCTACGCGTCCGTACGCGTCGACATACGCCGCATCAGCTCCATCAAGGACGGCGAGTCCAACGTCGGCAACCGCGTCCGTGCCCGCGTCGTCAAGAACAAAATGGCCCCGCCCTTCCGCGACGCCGAGTTCGACATCATGTTCGACGAGGGCATCTCCGCCTCGGGCGACCTCGTTGATCTCGCCGCCGCCTGCGAAGTGATCGAGAAGTCCGGCGCGTGGTTCAGCTTCGGCGAGGTCCGCCTGGGCCAGGGCCGCGAGAACGTCAAGAAATTCCTGAAGGACAACCCCGAGCTCTTCGAGGAGATCCGCAAGCAGGTGCTCGCGACCAAGAACGTCGTCCCTGTCGGCGCCACGAAAGGCGCTGCGGCAGGTGACGACGACGAGAAGGAATCCGACGACGAATGATTCCGGCACCGGGGGACCGCCTCTGCAAAAGAGGCGAGGGGCCGGCCGCGCCCGCGCGGCAGCCCGGATCGGCGGCAATGGTCTCGCCGCCCGCGCGATCGCCGTGCGCCAGCGCACGCGTTCATCGGCCCGATCGGAGCCGGCCCGATGCCGCTGCGCCAGCCGCGCACCGCGCGATGAGTACGGACGCTCTTCCCGCCCGGCCCGTCTCCGCGGTCCGGGCGGATTCACATCTCGTTCGCCGTGTCATTGAAGAACCAGAACAGGCAAGCCGTTGTCGGGCGGCTTCGGGCGCAGCAACGGATCAACACCAGATCTGGCGCACGAGGACGAACAGGAATTCAGATCACTCATTCATCGCCGCTGTGCGAATTCGCACCACCACGCGGGTATCCATCGCCGGCACGTTCGCCGGGTCGGCCACCCACACCGGGGCATCGATCGAAGACTCAGGTGAGATCACTTCCGGATATGCCACCACCTCGCTGCCGAAACTCGCCAGCCCGATCATCGTGCCTTCGCCGTCGGCGGCGTAGACCTCTTTCCCCTCGCGACGCATCATCGCCGACCCCGCGAAGACCCACCGCACGCGCGGCGGATGCTCGCTCGTCCCCTTGCGCACGATCCAGTCACTCGGGTGCTGCGCGACCGTCGTGCCGTCAGGCTTCGTGTAGCGCAGCTCGATCTCCACCGCATCGCCGCTCGGCGCGACGCCCACCAGACGCTGCCCCTCCACCCGCCACGCCGCAGGCGCGCCGGGCTCGAGCCCCAGCACCAGCAGCGCCGCGTGCACATGCGACGGCTTCGCGCGCGTCACCACCAGCACCTCGTGCTCGCGCGTGTTGGGCGTGCACGCGATCAATTCGAGATACACATACGGCGCCTCGCGGTCGTCCAGCCGGATCGGCACCGTGCCGTCGAACTCGACATACCGCTCGCGAGCGTTCAGGCGCACGTGTGGGAAGATCTCTCTCGCGTCGTCGCTCGCGGCGGGGGGCTGCGATTCAAGGATCGCATCCGCCTGCTTCGCCGTATCGCTCGCCGTTGCCGTGCGCCGGGAATCGCCCCCGCACCCGCCGAGCATCATTACGCCCACCGAAACCGCAATCGCCCGATGGAGCCGCCTGCGCGAGCAGGCGGTCCTTGGGCGTCGATTCGCCCCAGCTCGTCCGAGCAGTGCCCCTCGGCTCGCGCCGAGGGCTCTATCAAAATGCTCGGCCGCCCTCGCCGCCAAAACAACAACAGCCGGCGACCATCGCCGGCCGTTGGATTGAACTGTGTTGGCCGAGCGGCGGCGGCTCACGACTTCGTCGTCGTGGTCCCCTCGCCCTCGACGATGTGCATGCCGCGGCGGCGATCGCGCAGACGGCGCGACTTGCCCATCCGCTCGCGCAGGTAGTACAGCTTCGCACGGCGCGAGTCGCCGCGACGAACAACCTCGTACTCCGCGATCCGCGGCGAGTGCAGCGGGAAGACGCGCTCCACGCCCTCATCGTTCACAATCCGGCGGACGGTGATCATCTCGTTGATCCCGCGCCCCTTGCGGCTGATCAGCACACCCTGGAACACCTGGATGCGCTCCTTGTCGCCTTCCACGATGCGGCAGTGCACGTTGATCGTGTCGCCGATGTCCAGACGCGGCAGATCCTTCTTGAGCTGCGCGTTGTTGATGCCTTCGAGAATCTGCTGCGTGTTCATGGGTCGGTTCCAGTCAAACTCGGGTCAACTCTGCTCGATCAATCCTTCAAGAGGTCGGGCCTTCGAGCCCTCGTTCGTTCAAGCATCTGCCGCAGCCGCCACTCGTCCACCTTGCCGTGGTCGCCGGAGATCAGCACCTCCGGCACTTCGAGTCCTTCCCACACGCGCGGGCGTGTGTAGTGGGGGCTGTCGAGGAGCCTCTCACGCTCCGGCCCGCGGGGGCTGAAGCTGTCCTGCGCGGCGCTCTGTTCGTCGCCGAGCACGCCGGGGATCAACCGCGTCACCGCGTCGATCACCGCGAGAGCCGGGATTTCCCCGCCGGAGAGCACAAAGTCTCCGACGCTGATCTCCCTCGGCGTCAGCCGTTCGATCACCCGCTCATCGATGCCCTCATAGTGGCCCGCAATGAGCAGGAGTCTCGGCAGCTTCGCCAGTTCCTCAACGATCGGCTGCGTGAGCGGCTCACCCTGAGGGGTCAGGAGGATCCGGTGCGCCGGGCGATCATCCATCGCCTCGACCGCGTTCACACAGTCCCACAGCGGCTGGCACATCATCACCATGCCCGGCCCGCCGCCGAAGGGCCGATCGTCCACTTTCTGATGCTTGTTGTTCGCGTACCTCCGAATATCCGTGATGTGCCACTCAACCAGCCCCGCATCGCGGGCTCGCCCTGTGATGCTCGACGACAGGACGGGCTCGAACAACTCGGGGAACAATGTCAGAACGTCGAAGCGAAGCGTGCGGCGGGGGTCCATGCCGGGGGTCCGCTCCGGGGGGTTATGCCGGCTTGGCTTCGCCCTCGGCCTTGCCCGCGTTGGCCTTGGCTTCCGCCGCCGCGCGAGCCTTCAGCCGCGCATTCATGCGCGACGTCCGGACCGCCTTCCACTTCTCGGCGTCGATCAGCCCCTGCTTCGCGAGAATGTCGTTCATGGTGTCCGAGGGCTGAGCGCCCTTCGACAGCCAGTACTTGATCCGCTCGATGTCGAGTTTGAGCTGCTTGGCCGGATCCTTCGCGATCGGGTCGTACCACCCGAGATTCTCGATGATCTTGCCGTCGCGCTTCACGCGCTTCTCGATGGCGTTGATGCGGAAGAACGCGCGGTTGCGCCGTCCCATCCGCTTGAGGCGAATGCGAACCATAAGCCAGATACCTCAGCCGCCCCCAATGCGGCCACTAGAGAAAAGCGCCAAGGCCAAAGCAGCCCGGGTCGCGGGGGGAGGGGGAGTGTAGCAAAACCCCAAAGTGACGCAACGCCGCAATCAAGCGCGGCCCGCGACGAATGGATTTTGTTAGGAATCAGGTCTGTTTCGTATGGATACCCGTCCCTCATCGCGCGAGCTCATTCTGCTCCGGCCCGCAAGTTTCTCGGTGGCGACTGCTTCGGTCGCGTGCTCGTCAATGAAGATGACGATCCCGATTCGGATCTGGCCCGTGAAGCGGGCCGAGCGATGGTTGCCAGACGCGCAGCGTCTGGTGCCGGCGCGACATCAAGCCCGTGAAACTGGCGCTCGGTGCTTCGGCCGCCCGTTTCACGGGCTTGAAACCGAGCTGGGCATGTCTGTCGTGGTCACAAGGGTCCGCGCCAGACGCTCGCGCGTCTGGCAACCATCGGGTGCCCGCGTTGCGGGCGAAGAACGTCAAGTGCACTCCCGACCGCCATCGCGCGAAGGGAAACAGGGATCTGTATCAGTGGCTCGCACGAGTCCGCCGCCCCAACGGGGCGACGGGCTGTAGCCACGGGTGAAGCGCCGGCGCGGCGACCCCCGGTCGCCCGTCGACGCGGAACCCGTGGAACACGTGACGATTCAACGGGACCGCCCCGGAGGGGCGGGGGAGTTGGTTGCTCGAGCGGCCGGTACAGTTCTTGTCGCAGGCGATCAATATCATTACGGCTATGCCTGCGAGTGCCACAACGTCGAGATTCAGTCCGCAGACCATTACTGCTCTTGCTGACGTGATCACCGGTGGATCGGCAAATGACACAGCACCGGCGATCGGAATATATCGAAGCGGCCCGAAGTTGGAGCGGTTCTTTGGTGGGCTCAATATCGAGTTCAGCATCGGCAAGTCGTCCAGAGTTCCGGCTGTACTTGGACTCTTGGACCACGCGAACAGACAACAGCACGGGAGAGACACGATTATCCGCGTGATTGAGGCAGCAATCGACCCACGCGATTACCTTGACGGCAAGGTGAACCGTGGAGCGGTGATCGACTATCTGAACACGCGATTGGCTTTGGATGGCTACGAGTTGCGAAAAGTGGGGCAAGCGTTCAGGGTTGTGGCCCTAGCGACCAACACGGTTGCGGCCGCGGCACTGAAAGAGAAGGCCAAGACGCTCGATCTGCACTCCGTGCATGCAGATTTCGAGCGGGCTCTGACCGAAGCCGACACGGACCCTTCAGATGCCATCACCGCCGCGTGCGCTACTGTTGAGAGCGTGTGTAAGTGCATCTTGGACGAGATGGGTAAGCCGTATCCCGTGAACAAGGACATCAAAGGATTGGTCGGGGAAGTTGCAAGGCACCTCAATCTGTCACCGGGGCGCCCCGACCTCCCGAAAGAGTGGGAACAGGACATTCGCACAATTCTGTCAGGGCTGTTCAACGTCATAAGTGGGATTGGAGCGCTTAGAACACACGCAGGTGACGCCCACGGCAAGGGTAAGAATCCCGTGCCGGCCGACGCACGCATCGCGCGTTTGGCCATTCACGCGGCGAGCACAGTTTCACTCGTCTATATCGAAACGTGGCAATGGCATCTCGCGAGAAGCACGGGTGGGTAGATGTCTCCTACCCTCCGCCCCTCCGGGGCGGTCCGCGCTTCTTCACGACTCCCACGGCTTCCGCGACGCTCAGAGCCGCGTCGCTTCACCCGTGGCTACAGCCCGGCGCCCCGATGGGGCGAGGAACTTCGAGCGGCGATGTCGCCGTTTCGCCGATGCCGTCGGTGTCGTCGATGTGATTCTGTTTGAGCTCGCGCGAATCATCGCCGCCCGCGCCATACTCCACGCTCACAACCGCGGCAAGACCCACTCCCGCCCCGTCGCCTGCGGCGACCAGTGCCGCATGTGCTGCAACTGGTTCCAGGCCAGTCCGGCCCAGTCCGCGGGACGACTCGCTGAGGAGCGCCGCCGCTTCGTCGATGAAAGGAAACTACTCGCACGCCGAACGGGGCGAAGTGCTTGCGCCGCTGGTCACTTTTCGCCGCGGCCGACGCCGGCGCGCTCGAGTTCCTCCCGGGCCTTTGCCGCGTCGACCGGATAGAAGCCCGCTTTGCCCACGATCTCCTGACCCTCGCGGCTGTAGATGAACCTCAGGAACTCCATCTGGAACGGCGAGGGCCCGGTGTTTGGGTCGATATCGAGGACGACGAAGAGCGGCCGCGCCATCGGGTAGTCGCCGCTGTGCGCCGATTCCGTGCTGGGGCCGATGGCCTTCGCGAGTTCGTCCGCCGCGAGCGGGACCAGCATCACGTCGTCGCGGTGGTATCCGATGCCGCTGTAGCCGATCGAGAAGCGGTCCGCCGCGACGCGGTCCACGAGTTCGGCGCTGCCGACGACCGGGGTCACATGCTGCGCGTAGTCGCCGGACTTCAACGCGATCTCCTTGAAGACCGCGTAGGTCCCGGAAACGGTGTTGCGGCTGTACGCGCGGATGGAGGCGTTCTTCCACTCCGGGTCCGAGACGCCGAGGTCGCCCCAGGTGGTGATGGGCGCGGCCCCGCCGCGCTTGCGCGTGCTGGAGAAAATCGAGTCGAGCTCGCGCAGCGTGAGCCCGCGCTTCGCGATGGGGTTCGACGCGTGCACATACACCGCGAGCGCATCCATCGCGACCACGCACGCTGTCGGCTCGTACCCGTGCTCGCTGAGGAACTCGGTGCGTTCTGAATCCTTGAGCGCGCGGCTCATCGGGCCGATGTTCGAGAAGCCCTCCGAGAGCGCCCCGACCGCGGTCGATGTGCCGCGCCCTTCGTGGCGCATGGCGGTGCCCGGGTGGAGGCGCTGGAACTCGCGCTCCCACATCTGCATCAGGCGGTCCATGGTGTCGGAGCCGACGCTTCGGATGCGCATCGCGAGCGTGGTCCGCGCATCGTACCGCGGCAGCGCCGGATCGACCGCGACGCTGGCCGGTGCCGACTGATCCTGATGAGCGGGCTTCGCGCCGGCGGGGCGGCCGGAATCGGCGAGCGCCGGCGCGTTCAGCACCGCCTCCGGCACGGGGCGTGAATCCAGGACGACGCGGAACCCGATGTAGTCGGTCCGCACTCCCTCCGGGTTCGCCCATCGATTGGCGCTCCGCGCGAAGCGGGCATCGGAATCCCACGACCCGCCGCGCAGCACGCGGACGCTGCCTTTCGCCGGTCCCTCAGGGTCGGTGAGCGGCCCGATCGAGTACGGCTCCTTCCAGTCCGCGCACCACTCCATCACGTTTCCGTGCATGTCGTAAAGACCCCACGGGTTGGGCGGGAAGCTCGCGACCGGCAGCGGGCGGCGTGCCGAGGGGACGGCGTCGCCGCCCGAGCCGGGCTCGATGTTCGCCTGGGCGCTGCTCAGTTCGGCGCCCACGTGGAACGCTGAGGTGGTGCCCGCACGGCAGGCGTACTCCCACTCTGCCTCCGTGGGAAGCCTGTAATAGGCCCGCTCCTTGCGGCTCAGACGGCGGCAGAACTCCGCCGCCTCGCTCCATGAGACATACGCCGGGAGCGTCGGCCCCATGAACCGGCGGCCGGCGGACTCATTCGGATGGATCCCCTCGGGCGGCACATAGTCCTCGCCCATGACGGCGGCCCATTCGGCCTGCGTCACTTCGGTCGCCGACATCCATAGCGGACGCGTGAATTCGACCTCGACGCTCCGTTCGTCGCTGTTCCTGCCCGGTTCGCTCGTGGGGCTGCCGATCGTGCCGCGCCCCGCGGGAATCGGCGCCAGGCGCATCCCGATCGCGTTGGTCTTCATCGGCGATGGGGAAGCCGCGGAACGCCGGTCGACCGCTGATGCCGGCGCGCGCAGGAATCCCGCCGCCCACAAGCCGCCCAGCACCGCCGCCAGGATTCCCGCGCCGATGCCGGCGATGGCGAGCGGCCGGCGGGGTCGCGGTGCGCCTTGCGGTTGTGATGGAGCCTCCCCGGTCCGCGCGCCGAGGGTCACTCCCGAACCGTGTGACGCGTGCCCGGGTCCCGCAGCGCTGGGCACCGAGCCGCCCGAGGCCGACCCCGTCGAGCCGGCACGTTCCGCGGTGATTTCGGGCTGTAGCGACGCCGCGAAGATCTCCGCTGTCGGACGCAGCTCCGGCTGCTTGTGCATCGACTGTTCGATCAGTTCCGCGAGCTGCGGGGAGATGTGCGGGGCCCGCTCGCGTACGTTGGGCACGGGCGAACTGATGTGGTGCTGCAGCAGTTCTTTGATGGTTTTGCCGCGGTAGGGCGTCTCGCCGGTGAGCAGGACAAAGAGCGTGACGCCCAGGCTGTAAATGTCCGAAGCCGGCCCGGCGCCTTTGTGATCAGCGACTTCCGGCGCCATGTAGTGCGGCGTGCCGACCACTTCGTTGTCGTCGTGAAAGGGGCTGGCGTCCGCGCCCACCTTCACCAGTCCGAAGTCCACCAGCTTGCAGCGCCCCAGCCGGCTGAGCATCAGGTTCGCGGGCTTGATGTCGCGGTGGATGACGCCCGCTTCGTGCGCCGCCGCAAGCCCGCGCGCGGCGTCGGCGAGCATCAGCGCCGCGCGGCTCGCCGGCAGCGGGCCGGCTTTCGACAGCACGTGCTGCAGGCTTCCGCCCTCCAGATACTCCATCGCGATGTACCACCATCCCTCGTGCTGATTGATCTCATACACGTTGGCGATCGAGGGATGATCGAGAGACGCGGCGACCCGCGCCTCCAGCAGAAAGCGGTCCACCTGCGGAGCCTTGTCGCTGCCCTTCAGATTGCGGCGCAGCACCTTGAGGGCGGCGACCCGCTTCAGTGTGATGTCCTCGACCTGGAACACCACGCCCATCGTGCCCTGCCCGAGCAAACGCATGATCCGGAAGTGCGACAAACGCTTGCCGATCCAACGTTCGTGCGGGTCTCCCGCGCCGCCGGCAGTGGTGGCGGGGCCGCTCCGGCGCGCACTCGTCGCGTGAATGCCGCTCGACCCGCGTTCGCTGTCGGGCTTTGCCTCCGCGTCCTGCGCGATTGCACGGGCCCGGGCCGCGTCACTCTCGATCGAATCCGCCAGGCGCAGCGAGTCCGACTGCACCGTGTCCGCGTCGGCGCCGACGAGGCTGTCTTCAAACTCCCGAAGGCTCTCAAGCCCGACCTTCGGTTGCTCGTTCATCGATCAACCTCCCGGCGGCGCGGCTTTGCTTCGTTCGCGCTGCCATGCGTTCCGTGCACGAGCCTCCAGGCTGAGAGGCTTCGCCGAAAGGTAACACTGACGGCGCGTGCCGGTCCACGCTGCGCGTTGGATGTGGGGGACACATCCAGCACCGGCGATAGAGGCCAAAATCACCTAGGAACGCCCAGATTCTTAGCATTCCGGGCGTGCTCAGGTGCGGCGGATGTCCCGGCTCATAACAAGTTCTTTGCACGATCATAGCGCGGAACGGCCCCCAGTGTTCCTGCGCCCATCCAGGCGAGTTCACAACCGCGGCAAAGCCCACTCTCTCGTGGTCGCCTGCGGCGACCAGTGACGCATGTCCTGCATCTCGTTCCAGTCCAACCCGCGCGCCGAACCGTCCATGAACGCCGCTGCCGCTTTGTTGTGGTACTGGAATGACACGCTGCCCGTCTGCGACGCCGTTGATCCCTGATCGGGCGGCGTGGTGGTCCATCGCCGTGCCGTGAAATACGGCGGCGTCACACGGTAATTCCCATCCACCTTCACGCCGCTCACATCCGTCACTTCCGACGCGGTGGCGAACACAATCAGCTCACTCGGGCGCGGCGCGTCGGATGTCTTACGCACGTACCAACTGCCGCCCCAGCGCCGGCGCACGAGCGCGTCCGCCGCCGGCGAGCCGAACGCGAGCCCCGTGCCGTCGGTGTCGGAACTGCCGCCAACGAATGTCTGATTCAACCCCATCCGCGGCGCGAGCGAGACGGCGTACTGCCGATCAACACCTGAGAGTTGCTCATCAATCGCTTCTCGACTGCGGTACAGAATGCCGAGTTGATATTCGAGGTACGGCATCAACCGCCACGGGTATCGCCGCGCGATGATCGGCGTGGTGATGCGCTCGCCCGTGTCATCGCGTGCGATCACCTGCCCCGAACTCACCATCCCGTTCGACGGGTACCCCGGCATCACGAAACTATCGGACTCATTCGAGTACATCGTGTGCGCCGCGATCAATTGCCGCCCGGCGGACATCTCCCCCGACATCAGCACGCACCGCCGCGCGTACCCGAGCGTCGGCAGCAAAATCCCTAGAAGTACCGCAATCACTGCGATCACGACCAGAAGCTCGATTAGGGTGAACCCACGAGTGGTGTTCCGCGAATCTGTCTGTCGTCCAAAGAAAGCCATCTCGAATCCGTTCGTTGTGCCGGCAATAGGCCTACTGTTCAACATGTTCGCTGAGAAGGCATTCCGGGTTTCTCGTGCTTGTCTTACAGGAATCATTCCCGTCAAACCTGATTAATCATCCCTTGACATCTGATTTTCGGCAAATTATTGTCATTTCAATTGAGACTGGGTCTCATCATAGCAGGAGTGTCCCATGCGTGTGTCCATCGGTGCGTGCGTTCCCGCCCTTGTGTCTCTTTTCGCCGCCGCGGCGACCGCCGGGACGGTGTCCGTCTCCATCAGCGAGCCGGCGGTCGATCGCTGGATGTACCCCTTCGGCACGACGGGCGGCTCGCGTGACAACGCGCCCGTCTTTTCTTCGCTCGACACCGTGATCCCGGGGTTCACCTTCGATAACCGCGATGCCCAGCTCTTTCTGCGCTTCAGCACCGCCGGGCAGGTGCCGGTCAGCGCGGGGGTCTGCAGCTACCGCGTCGTGTCGGCCGTCGTCACGCTGACGCTCTTCGAAAACGTCCCCTTCGTGTACGACAACTCCTACGACTCATTCCGCACGTACCTGCCCGCGGGCGATGCGCTCTTCCTCGCCGACTCCGACGCCGGCCGCCCGATCGAAATGCACGGCGCCGCCTACCGCGGCGGGCTGACCGACGTCACTTACGTCGAAGGCAACACGATGACCAACGGCACGCCCTTCCGGCTCGCGCCGGGTCCCGGCGGCGGGCAGGACTACTCGCGCTGCCGCACCGTCTTCCCCATCGATTTCACCAACGGCACAACCACCGCCGCCGATCACTCGAACAACGTGAACGACCGCTTCGAGACGAAGCCGTTCGCGATCGGACAGATCCCGGGCGTGACACCCGGCATGATGCCGGCGGGTGATTCCGATGTGGTGTTCACGCTCAACGTCGCCGATGCGGATGTGCAGGCGTATCTGCGCGATGCGCTCAACACCGGATCGCTCCGCCTGATGGTCGACACGCTCCACTTCGCCACCACCGGAGGGCAGCAGCCCGGCACCGGCAGCTACGCGACGTTTTACACCAAGGAAAACGCGCTCGGGCAGGTGCTGGGCTACTCGCCGCGGCTCAGCATGGTCGTCGAACTCGACCCGCTCTCGGGCGACGCCAACGGCGACGGGCGCGTCGATCTCGCCGACATCGCCGACGTGGTCCAGCGCTGGGATACCACCTACCCCAACCCTGGCCGGCAGGGCGACGTGAACTGCGATGGCTTCGTGAACCTCGCCGACATCGCGGCGATCACGTCGAACTGGGGCGCCGGAACCTGAAGAATCTCATCGCACCGCGAGCAGCCGGAAATTCCCCTCCTCGATCACCACATCGAACGTGGTGAGTTTCAACCCCATCGTCTTGGCCTGCGCCGAGCGCAGGCGGAATCGGTTGCGCCCGATGACCTCCTGGTACACGCCAGGCGTGCGCTCGCCCATCGGCATGGTGGCGTACAGATCGCGGATCTCGCCGAAGTGCTCGATGAGATCGTCGATGACCTGCTCACGCGATCGTCCTGCGCGGGCCGCCTCGCGCTTCAGCTCGTCGCTCAGCACGAAGTCATAGAGCAGGTCGTGCTCGCCGTTCTGCAGCGTGGTGATGAGGTGGTGCAGCACGTGCGCCGGCGCCTTGCAGATGAGGGTGACCGTGCCCTGCGCGTCCTTCAAGCGCAGCGTGCCAGCATCGTCGGCGGTGCCGCGCTGGGCTCGGAGTTGCTCGACGGTGATGCCGAGTTGCTTGGCGCGCTCCGCCTCCTGCCGCGCGAGGAGATCTTCCCATGACTCGCCCATCGCCTGCTGCTCGCCGGGTCGCCACACGCCGCCCGAGGCGCCGGGAATCGCCTTGAACCCGCCGCCGCCGGAGACGACGCGGGTTTCGCACCCCGCGCACAGAATCAAGAGCAGCACGGGTGCCACCACTCTCGATGCTCTGATCGAGAGTGGTGCGTTCGCCGCAGCCTCGCGCAGTCTCCTGTTCAGCCCTGCCATCCGCGCACCTTCTCCGTCCGCGGCTCGACTTCCCCGCGCCGCCACAGATCATGGACCGCGAACTCGCCCCTCGGTTCCGTGAAATCCTCGCGCGCGTGGCAGCCGCGCGTCTCTCGCCGCCAGAGCGCCGAGCGCGCGATCAGCGCGCCGACCAGCAGCATGTTCTGAGTCTCCCACCCCGCCGGGTCGTCGAAAATGCGGTCGAGCGTGTACCGCGCCCAGAAGTCGAACATCTCCGAGACATCCTCGAGCTTCGACCCCACGCGCTCGACGCCCACGTTCCGCCACATCACCGAGCGCAGCGATGAGCGCACGTCCGTCAAATCCAACTCCCCGCCGTCCGCGATCGGAATATCCGAGATCACCGGCACCGGCCCCGCGCGGTACCCCACGCCCCACGCGTTCGACTTGCCCGCCCGCATCTCGCCCGCCGCCAGCCCCGCAGCGCGCCCGAGCACCAGCGCTTCGAGCAGCGAGTTGCTCGCCAGCCGGTTCGCGCCGTGCAAGCCGCTGCACGACGCCTCGCCCACCACGTACAGCCCCGGCACGTCGGTGCGTCCTTCGAGATCAGTGCGCACGCCGCCCACCATGTAGTGCGCCGCGGGGTTCACGGGGATCAGGTCCCTCGCCGGATCAAGATCGAACCGCCGCAGCGTCTCGAAGATGCCGGGGAAACGCTGCGCGAAGTTCTTCACGGGTCGCGCGTCCAGCCACACGTGCGGCTCGCCGCCCGCGCCCTGTTTCGCCAGTTGCCGGTGGATCGCGCGGCTCACCACGTCGCGCGGAGCCAGGTCTCCCAGCGGGTGCATATCGGCCATGAACCGATGCCCCGCCGAGTCCAGCAGCACAGCCCCCTCGCCGCGCACCGCTTCGCTGATCAGCAGCCGCGCCGCGCCGGCGATGTACAGCGTCGTCGGGTGAAACTGCATGAACGCGAGGTCCGCGAGGCTCGCCCCCGCGCGGTACGCCAGCGCGATGCCGTCGGCGGTGGCGGTGGGGGGGTTGGTCGTCTCGCGCCACACCATCCCGCTGCCGCCCGCGGCGATGATCGTCGCGTCGGCCCAGATCATCTGCAAGCCGTACTTCGCGTGCCACGTGATCGCCCCCATCACCGGCGCGCCGGGCGTGTTGCTGGGTGTGATGAGGTCGAGCGCGAAGCAGTCTTCGAAGACGCGCAGCCCGCCCGCCCGGCGCGCGGCTTCCGAGAGGCAGCGCGCGAGTTCCTTGCCCGTCGCGTCGCCGTGCGAGTGAACGATCCGCCGCGCCGAGTGCCCGCCCTCGCGCCCGAGATGCACCTCGCTGGTCGCGGCGTCGCGGTCGGCGTCGAAGCCCATGCCGATCAGCGTCTTCAGCGCCGCCGGGCCTTCGCTGATCACGCGGCGCACCGCGTCCGCATCGCACAGCCCCGCGCCGGCGTCGAGCGTGTCGCGAACGTGCGCGTCAATCGAGTCACGCGTGTCGAGCACCGCCGCGATGCCGCCTTGCGCCCACGCCGTGTTCGAGACCGTCAGCTTGCTCTTCGACAGCAGGATGCAGTCCCCGTGCTCGCGCGCCGCGAGCGCGCTCGTCAGCCCGGCCGCCCCGCCGCCGATCACGAGCGTGTTCGTGAATATCTGCGGCAGGAGAATCGAGCGGAACGGGATCAGGTACCGCCGGGAATCGAAGAGGGGGTGCATGAGCGGGTGATTGTAGGGGGCGCCCGAGATCGCCCCGAATTGTTCTTGACACAGTGTTGCAATAATTGTATTGTCACTAAGTGCAATTGTATTGCATCAAAGATGCCTGCCAGCTCACTCGGGAATTCGCCATGTTCACCGCCAGATTGGCCGCCGCCGCCGCCGCGCTTGCACTCATCGCCGCCCTCACTCCGGTCGCCGCCGCCCAGCATGTTGACGTGCAGGTCCAGGTCGTCGGCAATCGGCTGAACACCGGGCGGATCAACTTCGCGGTCCCGCCGCCGTTCCCGATCGAGTCGGACATCCGCGTCTACCGCGCCGCCTTCGGCGAGTTCCCGAACTTCACCGACGACCCCGGCTTCAACGCGAGCGCCGGCACCGTACCGCAGGGCACGCTCCTCGGCTTCAACATCCTCGACGCGCTCCGCAAGTGGGACGGCACGGATTTCGACGCGATCGCCGCCGAGCGGCTGACCATCAGCCTTTCCGCGACCACGCGCCAGACGCCGCTGTTGGCTGACCAGTTTGTTGCGGGTTTCAATTTCCTCGCCGCCGATGCGCAGGGCGGGTTCCACCAGCACATCAACTACTTCCTGAACACGCCGCAGACGCAGGGCGTGTACGCGCTGAAGCTCGAACTCGTTTCCCCCGGCTCGGGCATCCAGGCGAGCCTGCCCTTCTGGGTGGTCTTCCGGCAGGGGAACACGACGGCGCTGATGCAGCAGCAGGACGCCGCGATTGCGTACTTGCAAGCCCAACTCCAGCCGCCCGCCTGTCCGGGCGATGTTGATGGGGACCGAATGGTGGGTCTCTCCGATCTCGCCGTCATGATCCAGAACTGGACCTTCACCGTGCCCCCCGGCACCAGCGGCGACCTCGACAACGACGGCGTGGTCGGCCTCGCGGACATCGCCATCGCGATCCAGAACTGGGACACCACATGCCCGTGAACGCCGCGCGAGCCCATCACCCCGTGCCACGACAATCCGGTTCCTCCGGGTTGTCGTGCGATGGGGCGATCACGCGCGGCCAAACCGCAGTTCACGCCGCGCGCAACTTGAATCGCGCCGCGCACTCTTCCAACCCAACTTCTTCTCCTCTCCGTGCTCTCCGTGTCTCCGTGGTGAATTCCGGTTTCACCCTCATCGAACTGCTCGTCGTCGTCGCGGTGCTCGCGATCCTCATCTCCATCCTCCTCCCCGCGCTCAGCAGCGCCCGCCGCGGCGGGATCACCGTCGCGTGCCTCTCCAACATGCGCCAGCTCCAACTCGCGCAGATCCTCTACGCCAACGATCACGAGGGTCAGCTCGTCGACTTCGGCCTGGGCCACGGCGTCGCGCACGACGATGAGCGCCTCTCTTGGTTCACCGATCTCGCGCCCTACTACGACACCGCCGTCTCGCTCCGCTCGCCCGCCGACACCAGCCCGCACTGGCCGCCGTCAAGTGGTTCCGGCGGCGTGCCCGTCCCCGGCTCGGCTGACACGCGCTACCGCAAGACGAGCTACGGCCTGAACGAGCACGTCACGCCGCGCCCGCCGTTTGACCCCGAAGCCGGTCGGCAGTGGTTCTTCGACAAACTCCACAAGATCAACCGACCGGCGCTGACGTCGCAGTTCGTCATCATGGCGTACGAGGGCGAGTTCGCCGGTTCTGATCACATCCACGTCAGCAACTGGTTCGTGCCGTTCCTGCCCCCCGAAGCGAGCGCCACGCTCGCTTCGGCGATGGTCCAGATCGGCGCTCACGGCGCGAGCGGCGAGCCATCGCTGGTGTCACGCTCGAACTACACGTTCCTCGACGGGCACGCATCAACTCAGAAGTTCAGTGAGGTCTACACCGACAGCACCCACAACAAGTTCGACCCGCGCTTCGCGCAGTAGCCGAGTCCGAACTCCGGGTGCCGAAATCCGGGTGCCACTGGTTGTCTCTGCAACCAGTGCTCCGTCTCCTACTTCTTCTCGTTTCCGTACCTCAACGCATCGAACAACGCGCCGCTCGTCCCAACACCAGGTCACCCCGTTCGCGCACACCGCGAACACAAAAGGAGAAGAGAGAGATGACACGCTTCGCGATCACGTTCCTTGCGTCCATCGCCGCCGCATCCGCCGCTCCCGCCGGTCCCGGCGTCGTCCCCGACGACTTCGATGACATCTTCGTCGGCTTCGACAACGGGCGCGTCACCACCAGCCGCATCATCGACGACGGCGTCGGCGGCTTCCTCACCGAGCCGTCGCGCGTCTTCAGCGCCGAGTTCGGCGAGTCGGGGCTCCCGGGCTTCGCCGACGACCCCGGCTACTTCTCCTTCGGCGTCTTCGCTCAGGGAACCGCCATCGGCTTCAACATTCTCGACGCGGCCCGCGTCTGGAACGGCTCGAACTTCGACGCGATCTCTTCCAGCAGCGTCACACTCGCGTTCGCCAGCGGCGTGCCCGGCTCGCCCGAAGTCACCACGCCCGCCGCCGCCGGTCAGTTCGTCGCGGGCTTCGAGTTTGTTACCGCCGAGCCGCTCGGGCTCTTCGACCAGCACATCGACCTCACGCTCAACGACCCCGCGCCGGGCGTGTATCTGCTCAAGCTCGAGCTCTTCGTGGGCGGCGGGCGTGGGGCGACCAACTCGCTGCCCTACTGGATCGTCCTCGGCAACGACGCCGATCCCGCCGATCTCGACGCCGCCGTCGCGTACACCGAGCAGGTGATCGTGCCCACGCCAGGCGCGATCGCGCCCGCCGCATTCATCGCCGTCGCCGCCCTCCGCCGTCGGAGGTGAGAAAGAACTGCCAAGAATCGGCGGCAATCACGGCCGCCAGGAACCCCGCACGCCCTCGCCGCGCCACCGCGCGGCGAGGACGCTTTGCCCGGATGAACTGCATTCTGGCGGAAATCCGATCGCCGACCGCCGTCCGCCTGCCGCCCTTACACTGAGTTCATGGGCACGGACGCTCCCCGAATCCTCTCCGGCGCGCGCATCACCGTCATGGGCCTCGGCCGCTTCGGCGGCGGGGTAGGCGTCACGGGATGGCTTGCCGAGCAAGGCGCCGACGTTCTCGTCACCGACCTTGACCCCGCCGACAAGCTCGCCGACTCGATCGCGCAAATCCAGCCTCTCATCGACCGCGGCACCGTGAAACTCCGGCTGGGCGAGCACAACGTCAGCGACTTCACGCAATCCGATCTCGTCGTTGCCAATCCGGCGGTGCCCAAGCCGTGGGAGAACCGTTTTCTTCGAGCGGCGACCGCTGCTCGCGTGCCGATCACCACCGAGATCCGTCTGCTCACCGAGCGGTTGCCTGTCGACTGCACCGTGATCGGGATTACTGGTTCGGCGGGTAAGAGCACAACGACATCCATGATTGGGCACGCGATGCGCAAGCTCGCGCCGACGTACTCGCCAGAGTCGAAGGTCTATCTTGGCGGCAATATCGGAGGGTCGTTGCTTGCCGAGATTTCGAAGATCAAGCGCGGCGACTTTGTCGTGCTCGAGCTCTCGAGCGCGATGCTGTACTGGCTTGGTCGCGGCGTGGGTTACGAACAAGCAGAGGGGTGGTCCCCCGATATCGCCGTAGTCACAAACATCTTGCCGAATCATCTCGACTGGCACGGCTCATTCGAGCACTACTGTCAATCAAAGTCCCAAATCGGCAGACACCCACGCTCGTATGATCGGAGCGCGCTTGTGGTTCCCGTGCCACGCCCCGCGTGCCTGGAGCGCTTCGATATCGATTTCGAGGACGCCTGTTTCGATGTGTACGACCCGCAACTCGATTCCGAATTGCATCCATGGACGAGACGCCTGCCGCTGCCCGGCGCGCACAACAGGATGAATGCCAACATGGCGGCGCATGCGACCGCTGCGGCTTTCAGTTCCTCCGGCGGCTGGGGTGTTACAGATGATGACTTGAAGCTCGCTCGCGAAGCGATGCTCGACTTCACCGGCCTCGCTCACCGTCTCCAACTCGTCGGCGTCTTCAACACCTCCTGCGGCACCGCCACTCGCGGCGTGCGCGTCTACAACGACTCCAAGAGCACTACGCCCGAGTCGGCCGCCCTCGCCGTCGCCGCGCTCGAAGAAGAGCCGACCCTCGGCGCAAAGCGCGTCCACCTCATCTGCGGCGGGTACGACAAGAAAGTCGATCTCCAGCTGCTCTGCGACGCCGGCGCGCGCTGCGCCGCCGTCTACACCGTGGGCGTCACCGGCCCGACCATCGCCGACGGTGTGCGCGGCGCGGGCGGCACGGCCCACGAATGCGAGACCATCGCCGCCGCCACGGCTCGCGCCGCGAACGAAGCCCGCGACAGCGAAGCCATCCTCCTCAGCCCCGGCTGCGCCTCCTGGGACCAGTTCACCAACTTCGAAGCCCGCGGCGAGCTCTTCATCCGCGAGATCGAGCGGGCGCTGAAGCCAATGAGCACCTGACTCTCTGTCCGTTGAGGTATGCTCGCGCCCACATGCGGCGCACCGTGCCCCGCCAGCGCTCCGCCCGCTCCCTCGGAGGCCCATCATGAACCGCACCACATCCATCGCGCGTTCCCTCAGCCGCCGGGCGTTGTGTTCCGCGTCCGTCGCTGCTCTCGCCGTCCTCGCATCCTGCGGCACGACGGACTACACGCTCACGGGTTTGATGGACGTGAAGAACGAAGGCTGCGACGGCGCGATCCCGCCGCAGCTCGTCATGACCGTGACGCTCGACAACACCAACACGCCCCCCGACGTCATCACCGTCACGAAGCGCGTTCCCTCCGCCGGCGCGTACGCCATCACCATCCCCTGGGACGACAACGACCCCGCGCCAACCAAGTGGCGCGTCGACAAGGTTGTCCTCCCCAACGGCAACGACATCTGCGGCAGCATGAACTGCGCCGCTCCCGACGAATGCCAGGACACCGCCACCAAGGCCCGCTCCGCCCCCGTCACCAATCCAGTCATCGACTGGCCCGTCCGCTGCCGATGCCAGTAGGCACCACGCGAATCGTCTACCCACCCGAGTGGCACGCGCGTCCCGCCCGTGCCTACAAGACCTACCGTATTCTCTTCTTTCTTCGCTCAAGCCCCAAGCCACAAGCCCAAATCCATGACGCGTTCGATCATCCAATGGATCTGCATCCTCATCGCCGCCCTCGCGGTCGGCCCGGTCGCGGGCTGGCTCGCCGCGTCGCTCCGCGCGCCCGACGGAGGGCTCTCCGCCACCGGGCTCACGTCTGAAGCGCCGATCATCGGGCTGGTCAAGATGGTTGCGATCGTGCTGCTCGCGGGGGGCATGGGCGTTGCCGGCGCGCGGTTGGTTTCCGCGAAGACGGGCCTCTTCTGCGCCGGTCTGGTGCTCGCGTGGGGCGCGTGGCGCAGCGGGCGCATGGATGAGATTCTCCGCCGGGCGCAGTCGCCCGCGCCGCTCTGGTCGCTCGCGATCGAAGCCGCCGTCCTCGGCGTGCTCGCGCTCATCGTCGGCATCGCGATTCTTAAGGCGGGCAAAGCGGACCAGCGCGACCACGCCGATGCGCTCACCAGCCCAGCCGCTGGAATCGGCGCGCTGGTGGCGATCGTCGTCGGCGGGGTGGTCACGTTCTTCCTCGCACGCAGCGAGATGGTCGGGCAGACGTTCGCCGCCGCCATGCTCGCCGGGATGCTCGGCGCGACGGTTGGGCGTGTGGTGCACCACACCGCTCCGCTGGCGTGCTTTCTCGGCGCCGGCGCGGTGCTCGCGATCGCCGGGCCAGCGGCCGGCGCGCTCACGAGCGGGCCCAACGCGATCGCCGATCTTTACGCGGGCACGTTCCTCCCGCTCGCGCGCCCGGTGCCGCTCGACTGGCTCGCGGGCATATTCATGGGTGTCCCGATGGGCGCGGGCTGGGCCGCGTCGATGATCGAGATTCACGAGCACGGGCGCACCGGCCCGTGAAACTGGCGATCGAATTCTCGACGCCGCAACATCCAGCCGCCCATCGGCATCGAATCCGAAGACGTCATTTGCCCTTGTTTGCGAAGCGCCCTACCGTTCCATTCCACGGGCGAACAGCCGGCCTCCCGACGGGTGCGCGTCAGCGCCCGGGACGTTCAATCTTGATTTATCGGAGCCTCATGGAAGCGAAAACGACAGCCGCCACCCCCGGCCCCGCCCGTCCTGTCGGCATGCCCGACGTGCAGTCCAGCGACGACGCTCGCCGTGTCGCCATCGACAAGGTTGGCGTGAAGGACGTGACGTACCCGATCACGCTCTGCACGCCCGCCGGCGGCGAGCAGACCACCGTCGCCAGCATCAACATGTATGTGTCGCTGCCGCACCACAAGAAGGGCACGCACATGAGCCGTTTTCTCGAGGTCCTGAACCAGCACGCGCGCCCGCTCACGCCGTCGTGCTTCGGCACGGTCGCCCGCGCGATCAAGGAGCGCCTCGACGCCGAGACCGCGCACCTCGAGATCAGCTTCCCGTATTTCATCGAGAAGAAGGCCCCGGTCACCGGCACGCCGGGGCTGATGGATTACAAGGTCACGTTCACGGCGTCTTCGAATTCCGTCGAGGACTTCGTGATGGGCGTGAAAGCACCCGCCGGCAGCCTGTGCCCCTGCTCGAAGGAGATCAGTGCGTACGGCGCGCATAATCAGCGCTGCGAGATCGAGGCCCGAGTGCGCTTCGTCGGGAGTCTATGGATCGAGGACCTCGTGAAGCATCTCGAAGCCGCCGCCTCGGTGCCTGTGTTCGCAGTGCTCAAGCGCCCGGACGAGAAGTACGTCACCGAAGCGGCGTACGACAACCCGAAGTTCGTGGAAGATATCGTGCGCGACCTTGCGCTCTCGCTCAACGCCGACGAGCGGATTACGTGGTACTCGATCAACAGCGAGAACTTCGAGTCGATCCACAACCACAACGCGTACGCGCAGATCACGCGGGATAAGAGCGCCGGCGCTCGGCACTGATCGGCGGCTGCTGGCACGGGCGACGGTTGAGACCCTGAGCCGCAGCGCATGCTCAGGCATCGCTGCTGCCGGCTTCCTGGCGTTTGGGGGTGGCTCCTACCATCTCCCCGCACCTCGCTTACTCACCCGGGATGTAAGAGACAACGCCCTCCCAGGGGCTGCTGGCGGTGGCGTAGAGCTTCTTCGGGATGCGGCCAGCGATGTAGGAGCAGCGGCCTGCGAGGCACGCGTGGCGCATCGCGCTCGCCATCGTGACGGGGTCTTTCGCGTGCGCGATGCCCGTGTTGAGAAGAACGGCGTCGGAGCCGAGTTCCATCGCAATGGTGACGTCGCTGGCGCAGCCGACGCCGGCGTCGAGGATGACGGGATACGAAGGGGCCGCGCCTTTCAAGAGTTCGAGAATGATGGCGATGTTGTTGCGGTTGAGGACGCCCTGTCCTGAGCCGATGGGCGAGCCGGCAGGCATGACGCTTGTGGCGCCGGCGTCGCGCAGGCGCTGGGCCATGATGGGGTCGTCGCTGGTGTAGCAGAGGACTTCGAAGCCATCGGCTACGAGCGTGCGGCAGGCGTCGAGCGTGCCGACGGGGTCGGGCAAGAGGGTCTTCTTGTCGCCCAGCACTTCGAGTTTCACCCAGCTTGCGCCGGGGTTGTTGATTTGCTCGAGGAGTTCGCGGCCGAGGCGCGCGACGCGGACAGCGTCATCGGCGGTGAAGCAGCCGGCGGTGTTGGGGAGGATGGTGTAGCGCTTGGTGTCGATGAAGTCGAGGAGGGATTGGCCCTTGTCGTTGTAGAGTCGCTCGCGGCGGACGGCGACGGTGATGATCTCGCTGCCGCTGGCGTCGAGGGCGCGGCGCATGGTGTCGAAGTCGGGGTACTTGCCGGTGCCGACGATCAGTCGGCTGGTGAAGGTTCGCTGGCCGATGCTGAGGGAGTGGTCTTGGCGCGCGGATGTTGTTGGCGTGGGTTCGATTTGGGATGAAGGGGTGGGCATGTTTGGGAAGGGATCGAGGGAGAAGGGATCAAGGGATCGGGGGAGAGGTTGGTTGGGTTGGTTTCAGCCGCCGCCGACGAGGGTGACGAGTTCGATGTGGTCGCCGTCGGTGAGTTGGTGCTCGGCGTGGCGTTTCCTGGGGACGATGGACTTGTTGACCTCGACGGCGCAGGCTTGGCTGGAAAGGTTCAGGGACTCGATGAGTTGTTGGACGGTGCAGGCGTCGGGGAGGGTTCGGGGTTGGCCGTTGAGATCGACTTGCATGGGGGGAGTGTAGGAGGGGGGAGTGCTGAGGAGCGAGTGCTGAGTGCTGAGTTTGGAGCTTGGGGCTTGAAGCCGGGAGCATGTTCGTGCGTCTGAGGTTGTGGGTGGTGATAGCATTGGTGTGGGGCGGAGTGCTTGCACTGGAGGCTGTGATGGCTCGTGCGATTGTGGACCCGGCGGAGCTTCGGCGGTTCGCGGGGGACCTGAAACGGTTCAACGAGGAACTGCAGCGGCAGATGAGTGTTCTGCACGGGCGGTTCAACGCACTGGGGACGACGTGGCGTGATCAGGAGCAGCGGAAGTTCGCGGAGGAGTTCGACCACGCGGTGCGGGCGCTGGCGCGGTTCACGAAGGCGGCGGAGGAGCAGGTGCCGTTTTTGTTGCGGAAGGCGGAGCGGGCCGAGGGGTATCTTGATCAGCGGTGAAGCAGCATGAGCGGATCGGCGCGGGTGACTGATGTGTCGGCGGTGCGGGAGTTCCGTGCCGCGCTGCTCGAGTTCATCGAGGACGCGAAGCTGGCGCTGGTGACGGGGGACTCGCACACGGGGCGAGTGAAGCAGTGGCTGGAGCATGACCGCCTGCCGCACTGGAAGAAAGAGATCCGGCGGCGGGAGGAACTGCTCACGCGGGCGAAGGGGGCGCTGATCCGCGCGGAGCTGGCTCCGAATACCGGGAAGGTGTCGGTGGTGGACGAGCGGAAGGCGGTCGAGCGCGCGAAGCGGGACTTGGAAGAGGCCGAGCGGAAATTTGCGGCGACCAAGACATGGCTGCGCGAGTTCGAGCGTGCGCGATTCGAGTACGACGGGGGGGTGCAGGCGGCCCGCGCGGATGTCGATGGGCGGCTGGCGCACGGGGCGGATGTGCTGGGGAAAATGGGGGACCGGCTGGATGAGTATCTGGCGGGCGGGATGCCGGAGCGCGCGGGGAGGAGCGAGGGGGAGAACGTATGATCCGGGCTCGCTGGTGTGAGCGGGACCGCGGTCGGTCAGAGCACCGCGTGCGGTGGCACGGGTGTAAGGAGTGCTTGCGATGAGCATGCGGGTGGCGCAGGCGCAGCTGCAGGACGCGGTGAAGAAGCTGAACGTGCGGTGGGAGAAGGCGTCGAGCTCGTGGAGCGACGTGGCGAGCCAGCGGTTTGAGGAGACATATTTGGAGCCGATGCGGATGAACAGCGCGCGGGCGTGCGGGGCGATGCAGCGGATGGCCGAGGTGATCTCGAGGGTGACGCGGGACTGTGAATGAGCCGGCGCGCGAGTCTGGATCGGTCGGGGCTGAAGGGCTGAGCGCGCGTGCGTCGCGGCTGGTGGGCGGGCTGCGCCCGGCGTTCGCGTCGCGCGCGGCGCGTGAAGCGGCGGCGTCGGCGGCGCTGGTGAGGGCACGCGACGAGGCTGAGCGCGAGCGGCGCGGCGTGATCGAGGGGGCGGAAGAGGAGCGAGCGCGGGCGATCAGCGCGGCGGAGGCGGCGTACGCGCACGAGCGGCGCTGGGTCGACGGCGAGGCGACGGCGTCGATCGACTACTCGCGGAATGCGCTCGAGGCGGCGCTGCGCGAACTCGACAGTCGGCACGAAGACCGGCGCGCGAAGATCAACCGCGAACTGAAGGAAGCGCTGTGGCTGGCGGAGACGATGCTGGACTCGGACCTCGCGCAGCTGCAGGAGAATTGTCGGCGTGTGGAGCTCGCGCTCGACAACGCGATCGGCGAGGCGGGGGAGATCGACCGGCAGGCGGAGAAGTGGCTCAAGCAGTATGGCGCGGGGGCGGGCGAGTCGCCGCCGATTGGTGAAGCGGCGCCATTGCGTGTGGGTGCGTTGGAGCCAGAGGGTGAATCACCGGAGGTGATTGAGTTTGTGAAGGCGCGGTTGGCGGCGGCGCGGGGGGAGTTGTCGGCGTTGGCGGCGATGCAACTGCCGCGGGTGGCGCGGGGTGGGTTGTTCTGGGCCGGGGCGGTGATGGTGGTGGCGGGGAGCACGCTGGCGGCGCTGGGGTGGAACGGGTGGGCGTGGTCGAACGGCGTGGCGATCGCCGCGGGAGTGGCGCTGGTTGTGGTGGTTGTGCTGGGGATTGTGCTGTCGCGGCTTGCGGCGCGGAGTGCGCGGGCGCGATACGCCGTCATCGCGACGGAACTCGGGTTGGTGCGTGCGGCGGCGGGCTCGGCGCGGGGGCGCCTGCCGGAGCTGCGGGAGGCGGCGCACCGCGCGATCCGCGAGAAGCACACCACTGAGGATGAAGAGGTACGCGAAGAACACCGTGCGGCGCTGGCGGAAGCGGACTCGAAGCGTGACGCGGCGCTGGCGCAGCTGGAGCAGGCGAACCGGCCGACGATCGCGCGGCTGGAGAAGGCGCGCGACGAGCGGGCGGCGAGAGCGGACGCGGCGCGTCGGGGCGCGGTGGGCGCGGCGGATGGCGCGCACGAATCGGCGGTGCGGGCGGCGAACGATCGGTGCGCGGCGGCGATCGATGCGGCGGTTGGTCAAGAGCGGCGCACGTTCGCGGAGATCGGCGCGGAGTGGCGCGGCGCGATGGGCGACCTACTCGCGGAAGCCGCGGCGCTGGAGCGGCGCGGGGAGGAGCTGCGCGCGCCGATGGATGACGGCGGGGGATTGATCCAAGGATGGACGCCGACGCGGGAGCGCGTGCACGGTGCGCGGCTGGGCGTGTGGCGGTTGAATCTCGCGGAGTTGCCGGGCGGCTTGCCGACGGATGCGCGGCTGGCGCTGAGCGGGGCGATGAGTTTCGCAATGCCGGTGTCGGTTGATGTGCCTGCGATGGGTTCGTTGGTCGTGCGCGCGCCGGCGGCGGAGCGCGAGGCGGCGAACGGCGTGCTGCGCTCGGCGATGCTGCGGCTGCTGACGGCGTTCCCGCCGGGCAAGTGCCGATTTACAATTGTGGATCCGGTGGGGCTGGGGCAGTCGTTCGCGGGGTTCATGCACCTGGCTGAGTTCGGCTCTTCGATCGTGGGCGAGCGGATCTGGACCGAGGCGCGGCAGATCGAGCGGCAACTGCAGGAACTCACGGAGCACATGGAGAAGGTGATCCAGAAGTACCTGCGAGACGACTACGCGACGATCGACGAGTACAACGAGCAAGCCGGCGAGATCGCGGAGGCGTACCGGTTCCTGGTGCTGGCGGATTACCCGGCGAATATCAGCGAGAACGCGGCGGCGCGGCTGGCGAGCATCGCGGCGAGCGGGGCGCGGTGCGGCGTGTTTGTTTTGCTGGCGGGCGATCCGACGAAGCCGCTGGCTGGCGCGACACACGCGGCGTCGTGGGAAGTACTGGAGCGCGGGGCGCTGGTGCTGGAGCATCGCGCGAGCGGGTTCGCGGCGGTGGATGAGATGCTCGGCACGCTGGCGATGGAGCTTGACCCGCCGATGGTCGCGCCGGCGCAGAGCGAACTGTTCAAGATGATCGGCGAAGCGGCGACGAGCGCGTCGTCGGTGCAGGTGCCGTTCGGCGCGGTCACGCCGAGTGAAGAGCAGTGGTGGGGCGGGGACTGCGCGGAGGAGCTTGTCGTGCCGATGGGTAGGACGGGCGCCACGAAGCGCCAGCACTTGTCGCTGGGGAAGGGGACGGCGCAGCACGCCGTGATCGCGGGGCGGACCGGCTCGGGCAAGTCGACGCTGCTGCATGTGATCATCACGAGCGCGGCGATGTGGTACTCGCCCGACCAAGTGGAGATGTACCTCGTCGACTTCAAGAAAGGGGTCGAGTTCAAGGCTTACGCGGCGCGGGCGATCCCGCACGTGCGGGTGGTGGCCGTGGAGACGGACCGCGAGTTCGGCTTGAGTGTGTTGAAGAGGATCGACTCGGAGTTGAACGCGCGGGGTGAGCTGTTCCGCGGCGCGGGGGCGCAGTCGCTGGCGCAGTACCGCAGGGCTACGGGGAAGCCGATGCCGCGGGTGCTGCTGGTGGTGGACGAGTTCCAGGAATTGTTCGTCGAGGACGACCGGATCGCGCAGGAAGCGGCGCTGCTGCTGGACCGGGTGGTTCGTCAGGGTCGCGCGTTCGGCGTGCATGTGATTCTTGGGTCGCAGACGCTGGGCGGGGCGTACTCGCTGAACCGCGCGACGATCGGGCAGATGAACGTGCGGATCGCGCTGCAGTGCAGCGAGGCGGATTCTTACCTGATTTTGAGCGAAGAGAACGCGGCGGCGCGGCTGCTGTCGCGGCCGGGCGAGGCGATTTACAACGACGCGGGCGGGTTGATCGAAGGGAACAGCCCGTTTCAGATCGTGTGGCTGCCGGAGGAGCAGCGGGACGCGGCGCTGGACGCGGTGGCGGCGCGGGCACGCGCGACGCGGGTTGAGGCGCGCCGGCCGATTGTGTTCGAGGGGAATGCACCGGTGGACTTCGGGGAGATGGTTTCGGCGCGGGGCGCGGCTCTGAGCGCGGGAGCGGCGCTGCTGGGTGAGCCGATCGCGATCAAGGAGCCGACGGCGGCGGTGTTCCGTGCGCAGTCGGGGAGCAATCTGCTGATCGTGGGTCAGAACGAAGAGAGCGCGCGGGCGCTGCTGATCGCGGCGGCGGCGTCGCTGGCGGCGGGGCAGCCGGGCGCGCGGTTCATCGTGCTGGATTCGGGGATTGAGGCGGGCGGCGGCGCGGGTGGCGCCGGCGGGTTCGCGGCGCGCGCGGGCGCATTGGGTGAACGTCTCGCGGTGTGCAGCGGGCTCGAAGTTGATTCTGGCGTGGCGCGGGCGGCGGAGATTCAGCGCGAGCGCGCGGCGGGCGGCGGAGCGGCGGGCGAGCCGGTGTATCTCGTGGTGCATGGGTTGCAGCGACTGCGTTCGCTTCGGCGGAGCGAGGGTGAATTCGGCTTCTCGCTCGACGGCGATTCGGGGGCGAGCGGCGCGTCTCCCGCGAAGCAGCTCGCTGAGCTGCTGCGCGAGGGAGCGCGGTGCGGGGTGCATGTGCTTGTCTGGTGCGACACGGTGACGAATCTAGAGCGGGCGCTGGAGCGCGCGGTGCTCCGCGAGTTCGATCAGCGCGTGCTCTTCCAGATGAGCGCGGCGGACTCGACGACGATGATTGACACGCCCGACGCGGCGAAGCTGGGGCTGCACCGCGCGATCTATTTCAGCGAGGAGCGCGGCGAGGCGGAGCGGTTCCGGCCGTTCGCGATGCCGAGCGGCGATGCGATCGCGCGGCTGCTGGGCGGCGCGGCGCGCGGGAGCCTGGCGGGACGGCCGGCGTGACCAACGCGCCGCGCTGTCCGGGGGTTGTGAAGGAGCAGGGGCCTGGCGCGGCGAGAAGCGAGCGTCAAACTCGCGGTTTTGCCATTGCGGCGGCGGTCGGCGGGCGGTCGGCTTGACTGATCGGCGGAGATGGCTATCTTTACCCTCCCGACCCGGGCCTGCCGGGCGGGTCCAATCTGTTTGATGGATTGGGGCGGTAGCTCAATTGGTTAGAGTACCGGACTGTCGATCCGGTGGTTGCGGGTTCGAGTCCCGTCCGCCTCGCTTCTTGGACCCTCGCGTGATGCGGGGGTTTTTTCTTGGGTTTCGCGCGGGCGTGTTTGCGCGGAGTTTGGCGAGGCCTCTTACGGACTGCCGGTCATTCTCGCGCGTGGGCCATCCGTCACTTCGCTCAACGCCGCGCAGTGACGGCTTCTTGAAACGTGTGTTTCATCGGTGATTCGTATCAGTCGTTCAAACCAATCTCTACTCGTGAAACAGCCCGAGCTGATCTCGATCAGGTTTCCGGAGCGACTTCGTACGCGAGGCTCTTGGCGGCAGTGGCGCTCGCGGCGGGGTGATCGGTGAACGCGCCGTGGGCGCGGTATCGGCGTTGGTCATCACTTCTGAATTCAGGGTGCCGTCCGCGAGGCGCGTCGTGATGCGTGTGCCGGGCGGGGCTTGGTTGGTCGCGCGGATGACCTCGCCGCTCGCGGTTGTCGTCACGGAGTAGCCGCGGGCGAGGACTGAAGCCGGGCCGGCGATGGTGAGTTCTCGCTCGAAAGCGTTGAGTTCGGCTCGGCGGGATTCGAGCGCGTGGTTGGCGGCGTGGGTGAGTTGGGATTCGAGGTGGGGGAGGTTGATGGCGCGGACGCGGTCGTGCATCGCCCGGCGGAGGCGCGTGCTCAGGTCGTGCAGGCGAATTCGCCGCGCGGCGCTGGCGGCTTCGGGGCGGTGGCGTGAGAGGCGGGCGCTGAGTTGTTCGAGCGCCGCGCGGCGGGCGGAGAGGGTGTGGCGTGATGTGCCGTGGAGCGCGGCGGCGAGGGAATCGAGCCGGGCGGCGGCGTGGCGGACGATCGAGAGCGGGTCGGCCAGGAGCGGGTTGCGGGCGGCGGCGCGGAGGCGGAACTGCTCGCGCTCGAGCACGCGGAGCACGCCGTTGATGAGACGCGCGCGGCGGTGGTCGAGTTCTTCGCTAAGCGCGTCGCGGTCGGGGGTCAGGACCATCGCGGCTTGCGTGGGCGTGGCGCAGCGGAGGTCGGCGACGAGTTCGGCGATGGTGGTGTCGGTCTCGTGCCCGATGGCGGCGACGATCGGCACCGCGCAGCGGAGGATCGCGTCGGCGACGGGGCGTTCGTTGAAGGCCCAGAGGTCTTCGATGGAGCCCCCGCCGCGGGTGAGGATGATGGCATCGATGCCAAGGGACTCGTGCTCGCGTGAGAGCCAGTCGAGGGCGCGGACGATGCTGGGCGCGGCGTCGTCCCCCTGCACGCGGACGTCGATGAGAGCCGGTTCGACGGCGGGGCAGCGGCGCCTCATCGTGTTCAGCACGTCGTGCAGCGCGGCGCCGGTGCGCGACGTGACGATCGCGACGCGGCGGGAGAAGACGGGGAGCGGGCGCTTGCGCTCGGGGTCGAAGTAGCCGAGGGACTTCAGTTCGGCGGAGAGGGCGCGGAAACGCTGCTCGAGCGAGCCCAGCCCGACGGGTTCGATGGAATCGACGTAGAGCTGCGTGCGTCCCTGCCGGGCGAAGAAAGAGATGCGCCCGGTGGCGATGACGCGCTGGCCGTCGGCGGGAGTGAAGCCGAGCGCGGCGCGGCCTCCGCCTCCGAACCCCCCGGAGCTGGCGAACATCACGCAGTTGATCACGGCACCGTGTTTGGAGTCGTCGCCCGCGGCGGGGTCTTTGAGGTTGAAGTAGTAGTGCGTCTGGTGCTTGAGATTGCTGATCTCGCCGATGATCCGCAGGCGGTCGGGGAGATTCTTGGCGAGCGCGGATTCGATGAGGGCGGCGAGGGTGGTGACGGAGATTGGAGACGTGGAAGGAGGTTGGGGAGAGACGGGCGGTACGCCCGTCCCACTCGTCGGAGTGGGAAGAGAAGGCGCTCCGGCGGCGCTCGCGGGGTCGAAGAGCGGGCGATCGCCGCGGCGGGAGCGGGAATTCGGATCTGGCTTGCGCTTCCGCGCTACCATTGGATGGGGATGCCTTCCTTGCGGTACTTCTCGATGAGGAGTTGGGCTTCGGTCAGCGCTTTTTCGAGGCGTTTCGCCGCGTCGCTGAGTGAGTTGTAGAGGTCGGGGTTGGAGATGAGTTGCCCGACGGTGCCCTCGCCCGCGTTGATCTTGCCGGCGATGGCGCGGATCTCGTTGATGGCTTCGCCCATGCCGCGGGTCAGGGCGGCGAAGTCGCGCGTGGCGGTGTCGAGATTTTCCGAGATGCGGTCACCGTTCTCGGTGAGGCTGGTGGCGGCTTTGGTCCAGGCGTCGACGAGTTCGCCGGCGCGGTTGAAGAGATCGGCGGCTTTGGTGATGGCGGCCTGCGCGTCGCGCCGCATGGTCTCGTCGCCCAGCCAAGCGCGGGCTTCGCCGGCGGCGGCGTCGATCCGCGCCAGTGTGCTCATTAGGTTCGCGGGCTTGCCCTGCTGCACGTCGGCAACCGTGCGCGGCTCAAGGAGTTCCTCGGCCTTCTCGCCCACGCGGACGTAGGTGTCGCTGAGTTTCTTGAACGACGCGGCGGCTTCGTCGAGGCTCTTCAGGCGGTCGTTGAGCATGCCGCCGATGGCGTCGAGGAAGCTGGAGCCCGTGCCTTTGAGCGTGTCGCCCGGCTGCAGGAATCCCGGATCAACGGCGGGGCGTTCGCGCGGGATGATGAGTGAGAGGGCGGTGTCACCGACGAAGCCGCGGTCGAACTCGATCTTCGCGTCGCGCGGCACGCGGGTGCCTTCGTTCAGGTCGAGAAGGACTTCGACGCCGTCGCGCGGGTCGGGGGTGTTGCGGATGTCGGCGATCTGCCCGACGCGCACGCCGTTGAGCCGCACGGGGGAACTGCGGGCCAGCCCGCCGGCGGAGTCGAGGAGGAAGGTGACCCGGTAGCGATTGGATTGGGAGAGTGAGATATCGCCGAAGGCGAGCAGCATGGCGGCGAGCCCGGCGATGCCGATGAGTGCGGTGATGCCGATCAGGATGTCGCGCGTGGCGTGTTTCATCGGCGGGCTTGGGTAAAGGAGTGGTCGGGGTCGGGTTCGTATCGGCCGGCGAGGAAGTTCGTGACGTGCGGGTTGGATGACGCGCGGAGTTCGGGGAGCGTGCCGTCGGCGATGAAGCGCCCTTCGTAGAGCATGAGCACGCGGTCGGCAATCTTGCCGGTGGTGTCGAGGTCGTGGGTGACGACGATGCTGGTGACGCCCAGATCGCGCTGGAGTTTAGCGACGAGTTGGCTGATGCCGTCGGAGCGGATGGGGTCAAGCCCCGTGGTGGGCTCGTCGTAGAGAATGAGCTTGGGCTTGACGATGATCGCGCGAGCGAGCGCGGCGCGTTTCTGCTGCCCGCCCGAGAGCTGCGAGGGGAGTTTCGGCTCGACGCCCTCGAGGTCAACGGTGGCCAGCGCCTGGCGC
Organism: uncultured Phycisphaeraceae bacterium; assembly: GCA_964391865.1. Classification (GTDB taxonomy): domain Bacteria; phylum Planctomycetota; class Phycisphaerae; order Phycisphaerales; family UBA1924; genus DASZQL01. The sequence continues at coordinate 23,292 of CAYMNQ010000007.1, read as the reverse complement.
ACGCGCTCGCGCCGCTCGGCGGGGGAGAGTTTGGTGTGCTCCGTCAGCGGGAATTCGAGGTTCTCGCGGATCGTCATGGAGTCGAAAAGGGCGGCGCTTTGGAAGAGGAAGCCGATCTCGCGGCGGATGGGGGCGAGTTCGCGCTCGGAGAGATGGTCGATGCGGCGCCCTTCAAACCAGACCTCGCCCTGGTCGGGTCGAAGCAGCCCGGCGATGTGCTTGAGAAGGACGGACTTGCCCGTGCCCGAGGGGCCGAGGATCACGGTGGTCTTGCCCGCTTCGATATCGAGATCGACTCCCTGCAGAACGTGCAGGCGGCCGAAGGACTTGTGGACATTGCGGAAGCGCACGATGGGCTCGCCCCCGGCGATGGCGCGGGCTGAAGAATCTCGGGTTGGCGCGGTGGGCGGGGTCACTGGAGTCCCTATCATTGCCGCGATGAGCAGCGAAGGCGAACGCGAGGTGATCTGGAAAGGCGCGAAGTTCAGCTTCGAGCGCGTGACGGTGCGGTGCAACGACGGGTCGCTGATGAAGCGCGAGATCGTGCGGCATCCTGGCGCGGTGTGCATCCTGCCGATCCTTGTGGAGAGCGAGCGGATGCGGGACGTGAAGGTGGTGATGATCCGGCAGACCCGCCCGGCGCTGGGGAGGGAATTGTGGGAGTTGCCGGCGGGGACGATCGAAGTGGGGGAACCGCCGGAAGCATGTGCACCGCGGGAACTGGAGGAAGAAGCGGGGTACCGGGCGAAAACCATCGAGCGGCTGGGATCGTTTTACACCACGCCCGGTATGACCGATGAAGTGATGCACGCGTTCGCGGCCCGCGGCTTGGAGCACGTCGGGCAGGACCTGGAGATTTACGAAACGATCCGTCCCGAGGTGATGTCCGCCGCCGAGGTGTTCGAGCTGCTCGACCGCGGCGAGTTCCGCGACGCGAAATCGATGGTGACGCTGCACCTGGCGCAGCGCAAAGGACTGCTCGGCCGCTAGTTTCCGTTCTTCCGCACACCGCATCCCGCAAGCCGCAACCCGCTCTATGACTTATCTCGACCGCGAACGCGAATACTCGAAGAACGGCGGCGGCGGGGGCAACGCCGGGCGGATCATGCGCCGGCTGTTCGAGAACCCTGAGAACCCGCTCGGCTGGTCGCTCAAGCTCTTCACGGTCGACGGCATCACCGTGCGCCTGCACCTGATCTACATCATTTACGCGGTGAGCCTGCTGCTGTGGTCGATCCCGAACGGCAACGCGGGCGTTGTGTGGACCGGCATCACCATGGTGTGCTTGTTCGTCATCGTCGTACTGCACGAGTTCGGGCACTGCTACGCCTGCCGCTACGCGGGCGGGTCGGCGGAGCGGATCGTCATGCTGCCGTGGGGCGGTTTGGCGCTGTGCGCCCCGCCGCATGATTGGCGGGCGAACTTCATCACGACGGTGGGTGGGCCAGGTGTGAACCTGATCCTGATGCCGGTGTTCATCGCCGTGTTGGCGCTCGTCGGGTTGGGGCGGCACATCATCTTCAACCCGTTCACGCCCTTCACGACGTTCTCGGAGCCGGAGTTCAGCACGGGCAACACGGTGACGTCGTACGCGCTGGCGGCGTTGTGGCTGCTGCACTATGTGAACTTTGTGATCTTCGCGTTCAACGTGCTGCTCATCATGTACCCCTTCGACGGCGGGCGGCTGATGCAGGCGCTGATCTGGCGCAGCGCGGGGTACCGGCGCGCCACGGAGATCGCCGTCCTGCTCGGCTTCGGCGGGGCGATCGTTCTGGGGATCTTCGGGCTGGTCGCGGATCACTCGATGCTGGTGATGATCGCGGTCTTCGGCGCGCTCTCGTCGTGGATGGAACGTCGGCGGCTGTACGGCGAGTTCGAGATGGGCGACCCGGCGATGTCGCCCGGCTCGGGCGCCTACGTCGCGGTGCCCGTCGAGGACGACAAGTTCGTTCGGCTCGCGAAGAAGCAGGCGAAGGCCCGCGAGCAGGCGGCGCAGGAGCAGGCGGAGGTGGACCGGATTCTCTCCAAGATCGCCACGCAGGGGATGGCGTCGCTGACCCGCGGCGAGCGGAAGACCCTGGAGAGCGCGACGAAGAGAAAACGGGCTGAATAGCCGAGGTTCCGCACAATTTCCAGCCAAGCGTCGCTCTCATCCGAAACTATGTAGCTTTGAGCGTGCAGGCGTCGTGCCTGTGCCACCGGACTTTGCATGGGCATCCACGATCGAGACTACGCGCGACCCTCGGCGAATCGGGCGGGCTACGGCCCGCTGTCGAGCATGCGCCTGTGGTCGTTCAACACGTGGCTCATCATCATCAACGTGATGGTGTTCCTGACGGACTGGGGGTTCCAGACTCAGAACGTCTATATCGAAACGAGTATGGGGCGGTACGCGCAGCAGGGCGTGAACCTCTCCGATCATCAGTGGGGCGAATCGAATCAGATCATCCCGCCGGGCACGCTGCCGGATCCTCGCTTCGCGCGCTATTCCGCGCGGACGATCGTGGATCGGCAGAGCGGTGCGCTGCTGGGCTATCACCGGATCACGGCGATGCCGCCGCTCGAGTCCGTGGGGCACTTTTCGAGCGGGCGGCTGTTCTATCAGCTCGAAATCTGGCGCCTCGTCACGTTCCAGTTCCTTCATGCGAACTCGACGCACCTGCTGATGAACATGTTCGGCTTGTGGATGTTCGGGCCGCTGGTCGAGGGGAGCATCAGCTCGCGGAAGAGGTACGCGGCGTACTACCTGACGTGCGGCATCTTCGGCGCGGTGGCGTACATGCTGCTCAGCCTCTTCGGCGTGGTCGTGACCGATCCGTACATGCCGCTGGTCGGCGCGTCGGCGGGGTGCTTCGGAGTGTTGATGGCGGCGGCGTACTTCGCCGGCAACGACATGATGTACGTCTTCGGCGTGATCCCACTGAAAATCCGCACCGGCGCGTACCTGCTCTCCGCACTCGCCGCGTTCAACATCCTGCGCCAGGGATCGAACGCCGGCGGCGACGCGGCCCACGTCGGCGGCGCGATCGCCGGCTATTTCTTCATCCGCCGGCTGGATTTGCTCCGCGATTTCTTCGATGTCTTCGGGCGCAGCTCGCCCAAGACCGGGCCGGCGAAGCGGCCCCGCGGCGGGGCGGCGCGCGGATCGAATGTCGCACAGAAATCTGACGATCGGCTCGACGCCATCCTCGCAAAGGTGCGCTCGGGCGGCATGGATTCGCTGAGCGACGACGAACGCGCATACCTGCAGAACGCGACGCGCGAACGCGGCGGCTGAATCAAGATTCACCGCAGAGACGCCGAGGGCGCGGAGAGAGGCAAGACTTGTGATGTGACGCGGCGCGCGTGATTGGTTTCAGATCACGACGCCAACCGTGCGCGCGAAACGAACGCCCGTGCTCGGGCCGAAGAGTTTCTGACCGTCGGCGCGAAGGGCCGGCGCGAACTCGGCGACGTAGCGGTCAAAGAGTTGCCGTGTTGAAAAGATGTAGCGGACCTCCACGCGCGCCTCGCCCGCGGGCGCCGCGTCGTCGGGGTCGAGGCGGACGATCCTGGCGCTGTGCGCACCGCCCTTGATGACCGCGTCGATGTGACCGTCCTCGAGCCACGCGATGTAGTCGTGCGCGATGGCGTCGTTCGGCAGCGTGGCGATGACGGTGTAGGCGATGGCGCTCATGCGTAGCTGTGCAGGCCTGAAATCACGAAGTTGATAACGATCCAGTTGAAGAGCATGACGCCGCAGCCGACGATCGCGAGCAGCGCGGTCCAGAGTCCCTTGTCGCGCACCTTCAGCCGGATGTGGACGAGGACGAGGAAGACGATGAACGTGTTGAGCGCGAAGACCTCTTTCGGGTCCCAGCCCCACGGGCGGCCCCAGGAGTGGTCGGCCCAGATCGCGCCCATCACCAGCCCCGCCCAGAGCATGACAAAGGAGAGTTCCATCAGGATCATCGTCGCGCCGTCGAGCACTTCGCCCAGCGAGGTTTTCACGGCGGCCGCGGGTGAGGATGACCGCGGCGTGCTCGCGGGCGAGCCAAGTGCGGCCGCGTTCGAGAGCGTGCCGAGATCGGTGGAGAGGGCTCGGTCGCGCGCCAGAACGGCGGACATGGCGGCGTTGGCCGACCCGCTGATGGCGTCGAGGAGCGCCGCGGTGCCGCCCACGCGGGCGTAGGCGGAAACTCCCTGCTTGCCCGCGAAGAGCCGCCAGACCATGTACAGCGTGGCGGTGACGGACGCCATGAAGATGAGCGCGTAGCTGGCGATGATGACGTTGGTGTGGATGTAGAGCCAGATGTCGTGCAGCACGGGCATCATGTTGTTGATGCTGGGGTTGAGCTGCGGCAGGTAGTGGGCCGCCATCATGGCGCACATGGAACCGACCGCGGCGGTGAGCGCGAAAAGGTTGCGCATGAGCGAGCGGCGTGCGATGTACTCGAAGACGATCGCGATGCACGCGCCGAACCACACGCTGGTGGTGACGGCTTCGAACATATTGGAGTTGGGCCAGCGCCCGGAGACGTACCAGCGCAGCCCGAGCGCGAAGGTGTGGAAGCCGAAGGCGAGGAAGAAGATGCCCATGCCAATGACGCGGGCGCTGTTCCAGCGGTACACGACGGCCATCAGCAGGAAGACGATCGACGCGAGGTAGATGAGCCATACCCAGGTGAGATTGTTGCTGTTGAAGTACCACGTCTCCCACGCGAGTCGTGATTGGTTCGGGAAGACGGCAGGATTGAAGCGTGGCAGCAGGTCGCAGAACTTCGCCAGCGACTCGTTGACGACCGGGGCATCCTCGGCGCGCCAGGCGTTGACGAGCCTGATCCATTCGTTGCGGGCTTCGGAGACGAGCTTGGGATCGGGGTTGAAGCCGCTGGCTGGGTCGGCGGGCTGCGTGAGGATTCCTCCCGCGAAGAGCTCGTCGGTCGAGAACCAGGGTGTTTTGTCGTCGCCGCCGGGCGGGGGAACGCAGCGGAGTTCGGAGGAAAGGACCTTCGGATCGCGCGCGCCGATGCCGCCCTCGATTTGATTGATGAACTTGGCGGTCTTGATGAGGTCGCGGCGCCAGCGCTCGATGAGCGGCGCGATGTCGGGGGCGCGGATAACGGACTGCGAGATCTGCCCGGTCTTCATGAAACGGGCGAGGCGCTCGGGCGGGACCGCCGCGGGGCCGGTGCGCTTCTGGAGTTCCTCGATGATGCGAGCGCGCATCTCCTTGGGCTTGATGTAGAGGATATCGGCGTCGTCATAGCGGACGCTGTTGATCAGGAGGTCGAAGTATGCGAACTCGTCTGGCAGGCCCCCGATGCCCTTCGCGCCGGCGATGTAGCCGATCCATTCGTGCGCATACGAGCGGAAGGATTTCAGGCGGCCCTGGTGGTGCACCGAGATCTTCGCCAGCGGCGAGAGATCGACGGCTTTGACGAATGACTCGCTGGGCTTCGCGCTGATCGCCGGGCCACTGGGCGGCGTGTCGGCGCCCAGCCCCATGCCCGCGTGTGGCTGGGCGCGCGCGTGAAGGGTGATGAGGGCGAGGGTGAGTACAACGCACAGAATGACGCGAGAGTGAGAGAAGAAATGGTTTGGGAGAGACGGGCGGGACGCCGGTCCCACGAGGTTCGGAGTGCTCATGATCGCGCCTCCTCGGCGTGTTGGATGCGTGACGCGGTGGTGACGGGGTCGGTGCTGCCGTTGATGTGCGGGAGTTCTTGATCGGCGGCGGTGTCGCGTGCGGCGCGGTCGCGGGCGACCTGCTCGTGCACGCGCTGGATGCGCCGTCGGCGGATGATCGGTTTCACGTAGAACGCGTAGAGCATTCCCACGACTGAAATGCAGCAGCCCGCGAGCTGCGTGTACACGCCCTCGCGGTTGCCGACACCAAGCCCCGTGAAGCGGAGCCCTTGGGGGTCCCATGTTTTCTGAAAGAACCACAGCCCGTCATGCGACGCCGGAGCGTTGGTGCTGACGGTGGTCGGCTCGGTCAGGCCCGACTCGGCTTTGAAGCTGACAACGCTGGTCCAGTCGCGGATGGAGGAGACGGTGCCCGTGTAGCCGCCCACGTGGCTGGTGAGGATGAAGTCGTTGAGGATGACGGGCGCGGGCAGCGGGCGGCGCTCGCGCGACATCATCACTTCGACGCGCCGGCCCGAGGGCAGTTCGATCGGCAGCGGCGCGAAGCGCCCCATGTTCACGTCGGCGAGCGACACGTCCTCGACGGCGTACGCATGGAAGGGGAGCCAGAGCGATTGCGACTCGCCGTTCTCGGTGATCTCGAGCTGGTAGAGGCTGGCGAGCTGCGCGGTGTCGATGTCCTTGTCGCGCTGCTGGCGCGGGATGATGACGGGCTTGAGCACCTGGCGCGCGTCGGTGATGTAGTTCGTCACCGTGAGGCGCAGTTCCTCGCGGATCTGCTCGCTCTTGCCCACGCCCATCTCGTGTCGCGCGAGCGCGCCCATCGCGTCCTCGGTGATCGAGTAGAGCTTGCCGGTCTCGCGCACCGCGACGAGCATCAGCGTGGGGCGCGGCTTGGGCTCGTACTCCGTGACGATCCGCGGGTCGGCTTCGCGGGTGGTGTGCGGGTCGCCGTCTTCGGAGTCGGTGGAGACGGGCATGTCGCGATTGCGCGTCGAGTCGGCGAAGACCCAGCGCTGGAACGTCTTCTCGGGGGTTTTGAACTCCACCACCGCGAGCGCGACCGATTCGCCCGTCTGCAGCGGCAGCCGGTCGACGACGTCGCGCACGCGGAATGAGAAGGGCGAGCCGGGGATGGGCGTGAACTCGGCGCCGGCGCGCATCAGGCTGGGCGAATCGCTCGGCACATCGGCGGGCGGAGGGCTTTGTTGCGCCGCGCGGACTTCGGCCTTCGTGAACTCTGAGTTCACCTGCCCGCCCGGGAATTCGTCGCTGATCTTCGGCACGCGGATCACGAGCTTGTTGGGCGAGGGCGTCGCGAGGGCGGCGGCTTCGGCTTCGCTGCCGACGGCGGTGATCTCGACCTCGCCCCGGAACCCGGAGCGGAGCTCGGGGTCGTCCGCGACGACGCGCCCGTCGGCGGTGGTGCCCTGCGCTGTGGTGAGCGTGAAATCGACGAGGGGATTGAACGTCTTCGAGCCGCCCGTGAACTCGGCGCGCAGGTCGGCGTAACGCAGATAGCCGGTGATGCGGACCTGTGCGCCGGCGAGCGGATCGTTCGGCGCGCTCGATGCCGGGACCGCTATGTTCAGCGGGGAGACGATCGCCGATTCTCCCGCCGCAATCACATCGCCCGGCGACGCGACGTAGTCGTTGTACTTCGGGATGCCCTTGATGGGGCGCTCGACCCACGCACGCGTGCCGGCGTCGCGCGCATAGAGCGCGTTCGTGCCCGTGACCCAGAACGTGTCCTGCGGGAGGGCTTCGAGCGCGAGCGTGAAGCGCTCGTCGATGATCGGTTTCAGGAAGTCGGGGTTCTTTACGGCGCGCCCGACGCCCGGGATGATGTCCTCGGTGTACTTCGGGTAGCCCGCGAGGAGCTGGCGGATGAACTGCCGCTCGGGCGAGCGGATGAGGACGTTCACGCTGTACGCCGTCTTGCCCTTGTCCGGCTCGGTGATGATGGGCCAATCAGGCTGGACCTGCGAGACTTCGAATGTGAAGTCGCCCTCGGGCGTGCGGACGCTCGCCGATGCGCCGGGCATCGCGGGCATCGAGACGGGCGGCTGGCCCGGGAAGTTGATGGTGACGGCGCGCCGGATGACGGGGGTATCGCCCTCGACCTTCGTTCCGAAGTAGATCACGCTGCCGATGCACAGAATGATGATCCCGGAGTGGATGCACCACACGCCGGCGCTGAGGATGGTGAGCGGGATGCGGCGGATTGTCGTGACGAAGATATTCGCGGCGATGAGGAAAATCACCGCGTCGAAGAACCATGTGTGGAACCACTCGAACTCGGTGAGTTCGAACGCGCGCCAGGTGCGGATGAATTCGTGACGCCAGTTGCCCGAGTCGAAGATGTTCCACGAGACGGGGTAGAGGATGCCCGCTGACCCGAGCGAGCAATAGACGAACAGGATCACGAGCAGCGTGATGCCGAATCGGACGGAGCTGAACAGGTTGAGCAGCGCGCGGACCGGGTTGAAACCAGTGCTCGCGGCGGTTGAGTCGGCGGTTGCGTTGCTCATGCGGAAAGGCCCACTCCCTGAGCGATCAGCATTGCGGCGTGATCACCCGGACACGAGTCGTGCGGCGGAAATCCCGTCAAGCCGGCGTCCCCGCGACGACCGGCCGTGACTGCGCCGTATGGTAGGCGCTCGGCGGGAGTTTGTCGGCCCGGAGCGGTGATGGACTCGAGTGTTTCGCGGGGGTTGAGCCGGTGGTCCGCGATATTCATGCACGGGACTGAATACTCATCGCGAGTCGTGCAGGAGTGCGGCTTCGCCGCCGTACATCTCTTGGATGTCCTCGATCGCGGGGCGTGAGGACATGAAAGCGTCGACAACCTCGGGGTCGAAGTGCATGCCGCGGCCCTTGAGAACGATCGCAAAGGCTTCGTCGTTGGGCATCGCGGCTTTGTACACGCGGCGTGAGGTGAGGGCGTCGTACACGTCGGCGACGGCGACGATCCTCCCTTCGAGGGGGATGGCGAGCTGCTTGGTGCCGTGTGGGTAGCCGCTGCCGTCCCATTTCTCGTGATGAGAGATGGCGATGCGCTCGGCCATCTGGAGGACTTCGTTCTCCGAGCCGCGGAGGATCTTCGCGCCCATGAGCGTGTGCTGCTTCATGAGTTCGCGCTCGTCATCGGTCAGCGCGCCGGGCTTGTTCAGCACGGCGTCGGGAACTCCGAGCTTGCCGACATCGTGCATGGGGGACGCGAAGAGCAACTGCTGGCACCACTCGGTGGGCATGCCCATCTGGCGCGCGATCATCTCGCAATAGAGGCTGACCCGCTGGATGTGCGCGCCCGTGTCGCTGTCGCGGAACTCGGCGGCGTTCGCGAGACGGAAGATGGTGTCGAGGTGCAGGCGGTGGATCTCTGACTGGAGCTGAGCGTTGCGGACCACGATCGCGGCCATCGCCGCGAGGGCGGCGGCGATCGCCTGGTCGTGCTGGGTGAAGGGGACCGGGGCGCTGGCGCCCGGCACGCGCTTGTTGATCATCTGCAGCACGCCGATCGCCGGGCCCTCGTGCACCGCGAGGGGGATGACGAGCTGCGAGACCGTGCGGTACTTCGAAGCTTCGTCGTAGGTGCGATCGAAGCGGTAGGGGGCCGCGTCGTCGAGCGCGTAGACATCATCGACGCGCAGCGGCGTTCCGGTGCGCGCGACATACGCGGCGAGCGACGGGCCTTCGAGCGGGATGATCTTCCCTTTGAACGAATTGATCGAGATCGGCCCGCGGATCTGCGGCACGACGACGAGGTCCGAGCGGGCATCATTCTGGCACGCGATGAAGCGCAAGCCGCGCGAGTCGACGGTGTAGACCGTGCCGGCTTCCGCGCCGACCAAGCCGCGCGTCTCGGCGAGCACGTCCACGAGCACCTGGTCCACCGGGCGGTCGCGGCTGAGGCGCGTGCAGACCGCGAGCAGCGTTGAGAACTGCTCGCCGAGGTCCGACGCGCGGAGTTCGATCTTCACGGGCTGGTTGATGAGCGTCGGCATATGACGAAGGGATCACTCGAAGCTACACGCGCCGCGGGGCGGGCACAAGCCGCATGTCGCGTGGGGCGATCATTCTTGGCGCGGCGCGGGAGAATCTCAAGGAGCGACGTCGCGGGATGGTCCCAGAACGCGCTGCGGGCGCGGGTCGGGTATCGTCCCGGCTCGCACCTGGGCCGAGAACCATCGCCATGCCGAAACGCCGAGTGAGTGGAGCCGCGGATGTGTTCGAGCGCGTGGAGCGGGTGGCACGCGACCTCTGGTGGACGTGGAACGCCGGGGCGAAGCGGCTGATGGAGAGCCTCGAGCCGGCGCTCTTCGGTGCGACGCGGAACAACCCGATCGCCACGCTGCACCGGTTGCCGGATTCGCGGCGGGAGTCGATGGCGCGCGATGACGTATTCCTCGCGGCGCTCGCGCGCGTCGAGAAAGAGCGCGCGGCGTATCACGGCGCGACCACTTGGTATGACCGCGCGTCGGCGAAGCAGGGCACGCCGCTGCTGGCGGCGTACTTCTGCATGGAGTACGGGCTGCACGAATCGATGCCGCTCTATGCGGGCGGCTTGGGTGTGCTCGCGGGCGATCACCTAAAGTCGGCGAGCGACCTGGGCGTGCCTCTCGTCGCGCTGGGGGTGCTGTGGCGCTGCGGGTACTACCGGCAGGAGATCGCGCACGATCGCGAGGGCGAACGTATCGGCGTGCGGTACCCAGAAGTGGATTTCGATGAACTGCCGATCACGGACACGGGTCGGCGCGCAACGATCGAGATTCAGGGTCGCTCGGTGGTGATCCGTATCTGGCGCGTCCAGGTCGGGCGCGTGCCGCTGTTTTTGATGGACACGGACATCGAGGCGAACGCGCCGACCGATCGCGCGCTCACGCGCCATCTCTACGCGGGCGGCGATCCGGAGTACCGCATCCAGCAGGAGATGCTGCTGGGCATCGGCGGGCTGGCGGTGCTCGACGCGCTCGGGATCGAGCCGAGCGTCTTCCATATGAATGAGGGTCACGCGGCGTTCCTGCCGCTGGAGCGCGTGCGACGGCTCGTCGATTCGGGTTGGCCCATCGACGCGGCGCGGGCGTACGTCAAGGCGTCAAGCGTGTTCACGACGCACACGCCCGTGCCGGAGGGGAACGACCGATTCCCCGCGCCGATGCTGATGAAGTATTTCAAGGACTGGCCTGCGGAGATGGGGCTGTCGCGGCGCGAGTTCCTGGCGCTGGGGCGTGAGAATCCCGGTGATGCGAAGGAATGGTTCTGCATGACGGTGCTAGCGCTGAAGCTGGCGGAGCGTGCGAACGGCGTCTCGGAGATCCACGCGGGGGTGTCGCGCTCGATGTGGCGGCGCGTGCTGGAAAGCCCGGAGTCGCAGCCGATTTCAATCGGGCAGGTGACGAACGGCGTGCATCATGAGACGTGGATCGCCGACGACGCCCGAGCGTTCTATGCGAAGCACCTGAAGCCGAACTGGGTTGGTGCCGGTCCCGAGCATGACCCGTGGGCGCGGATCACGAGCGTGCCGGATGAGGAGTTCTGGCGCTTGCGCGAGCGGCTGCGGGCTCGGATGGTGCACGGCGCGCGCGAGCATCTCAGGATGCAGATCGTGCGCCACTCGGGCGACGAGGAACAACTCGCCGCGCTCGATGAGGTGTTCAGCGATCGGGCGCTGACGATCGGCTTCGCGCGCCGATTCGCGCTGTACAAGCGCGGCACGCTGCTGTTCCATGATCTCAAGCGGCTGCGCCGGATCGTGAGCGACGCGGCGCGCCCGGTGCAGTTCATCTTCTCGGGCAAGGCGCACCCGCTGGACGACGCGGGGCATGAGTACGTGCGCGAGGTGGCGCGGATGACGCGCGACGCGGGGCTCCTCGGGCGCGTGTGGATTCTGGAGGACTACGGGCTGGATGTTGGGCGCTTGCTCACCGCCGGCTGCGACGTGTGGCTGAACAACCCGCTGCGCCCGATGGAAGCGAGCGGCACCAGCGGCATGAAGGGGCCGCTGAACGGCGCGCTGAATTGCTCGGTGCTCGACGGCTGGTGGGCCGAGGTGTGCCGCGACGGGAAGAACGGCTGGGCGATCGGCGCGGAGACGCTGATGCCGGTGGAAAAGGTCGCGCGACTGAGCCGCGCGAAACGCGATGCGCTCGACGCGCAGTCGATCTGCGACACGCTGGAGCGGCGGATCGTGCCGACGTTCTACGCGCGGGACTCACGCGGCGTGCCGCGCAAGTGGGTGGGGATGATGAAGGAATCGACGCGGACGGTCTGCCGACCGTTTTCGACCCACCGCATGGTCGAGGAGTACGTGCGCGGGTTCTACTGGCCCGCCGCGGAGTCGGTGCGGGGCGGGGCGTGAGGCTGTTTCGCAGGGATTCTTCGGCCGGGGCGTTCGCGGCTACACTCCGACGGAATTGTTCTCAGGGTGTAGCTCAGTTTGGTAGAGCGCGGGGTTTGGGTCCTCGAGGTCGCAGGTTCGAATCCTGTCACCCTGATTGGGAGCGCGATGTGGTGGGTGCAGTGAGCGACGATCGGAGAGCCGCGGCGCATGCGTGACGATCTGATTTACGATGTCGGTCTCTTCGACGGTGGTGATACGGCGTACTATTTGTTCCGCGGGTACGACGTCGTCGCCATCGACGCCAATCCGATGATGATCGAACAGGCGAAGTCTCGATTCTCCAAAGAGATCGCGGCCGGGCGCCTGAACCTGCTGAATGTCGGTATTGCGCGAGCAGCCGGTGCGTTGACCTTTTGGGTTTCCGAAGTGCCGGAGTGGAGTTCGTTCGATCGCGCTATCGCATCACGCAACGGGATGAAGCATCACGCGGTAGAGATCCCGACTCGTCGGTTTCAAGACGTCCTTGCGGAGTTCGGTGTGCCGCACTATCTCAAGATCGATATCGAGGGTCATGATCGGCTGTGTATCGAGGGACTGACTGCCGACTCACTGCCCAAGTATGTCTCGCTCGAGTCGGAGTGCGCGGGAGAATCCGTGCCGACCGAGGAGGAAAGCCTGTCGCTGCTTCGACTGCTTCATGAGAAGGGATACCGCAGGTTCAAGCTCGTCCCGCAGACCAACTTTCTCCCGGTGACAACCACCAGCGGGCTCGCGCGTCTCGGTCGGCGCGTGATGAGCAACATGGCATGGGGGAAGCTGCGCGTCCCGGGACTGACGCCAATCGTCGCGAAGCGCCTCGATCCGCTCGCGCACAGGGGTGTTTCGTTCCGATTCGAGCCGGGCTCGTCCGGCCCCTGGGGAGAGGACATCCGAGGACCGTGGATGTCGTTTGAGCAAGCGCGGTGTGTCTACATCGCCGAACGCCGGGCGTACTTCAGAAGGCCGGATAGTCAGCCGCACGGCGTCTGGTTCGATTGGCATGCCACTCGATAATGTGCGGCTTGGGTCCTCGAGGGTACGGGTTCGAATCCCGTCACCCTTATGGTCCGCGGAGTGTCCGATGTCAACCGCCAGCTTTCAGCAGCTCTATCCAATCCTCGGCACGCGCGACACCGAGGCGGCGATCTGGTTCTATGTCGAGCAGCTTGGGTTCTCGCTCTCGTTCAGGGACGATTCGGCCCGACGAACTACATCGCGATGCGCCGCGGCGGTGTTGGGCTTCACATGCAGTTCCAGTACGAGTGCGAGATGTCGGCCGCACGGCTGAGAGTCCGCGTCGAGAACCCTGACGCGCTCGACGCCGAGTATCGCGCGCGGGGAGTTGCCATCCACGCGCCGCTCCGCGACACGCCCTGGGGAACGCGCGAGTTCGCCCTGTACGACCTCGACCGCAACGCGCTGACTTTCTTCCGGGCGATGAGCGACGCGGGCTGAGCCGCCATCGCCTACATTGGGGTGCTCTGGTCTCGATCTTCGCTCCTCAGCGTTCCTCCCCATGCTCAAACTCCCATCGCAAAAACTCAACGTTCTTCTGATCGGCGGCGGCGGGCGCGAGCACGCGCTCGCGTGGAAGCTGAAGCAGTCCGCCCGGCTCGGCACGCTGTACGCCACCCACACGGCGAACCCCGGCATCGCGGCGCTCGCCAAGTCGATCGACCACGAATTCAGCGTGAAAGAGGCGTACCGGCTGCAGTTCTTCATCGAGAAGCACGACATCCGGCTGGTGGTCGTCGGCCCGGAGGACCCTCTCGCCGCGGGGATCGCGGACAAGATCGCCAGCGAGACGGTCGCGGTCTTCGGCCCGACCGCCGAGGGCGCTCGGCTCGAAGCGGATAAAGCGTGGGCGAAGCAGCTCATGCGCAGCGCGCTCATCCCGACCGCCGAATCACGATCCTTCACCGTCGCCGAGATGGCGAAGGCGTATCTCGAAACCCGCGACGAAGCGCAGGTGGTGAAAACCTCGGGGCTCGCGGCGGGGAAGGGCGTGGTCGTTGCGGGGAGTTTGCAGGAGGCGCTCGACGCCGTCGATCGGTTCATGGTGAAGCGCGAGTTCGGCGATGCGGGGCGCGAGATCGTCGTCGAGGAGCGATTGAAAGGGCCGGAGGTCTCGGTCTTCGCGCTCACCGACGGTAAGAGCATCTACATCCTCGACTCCGCGCAGGACCACAAGCGCCTGGGCGAGAACGACACGGGGCCGAACACGGGCGGCATGGGCGCCTACTCGCCCACGAGCCTGATCGACGACGCGCTGCTCACGCGCGTGCAGAACGAAATCCTCCTGCCGACGGTCGACGCGCTGCGCCGCGACGACATCACCTACCGCGGCGTGATTTTCGCCGGGCTGATGCTGACTCCCGGCGGGCCGAAGGTGCTGGAGTTCAACTGCCGCTTCGGCGACCCCGAATGCCAGGTGCTGCTGCCGCGGCTGACGGGCGACCTCGTCGAGATTCTCTACGCGACGGCGACGGGGCAACTCGAGCATGTCGATCTGTCGTGGGATTCGCGCGCGGCGGTGTGCGTGGTGCTCGCGTCGGGCGGGTATCCGGGGTCGTACAAAACGGGCGTGCCGATCGGCGGGATCGAGGACGCCGAGGCGCTGCCGGGCGTGCGCGTATTCCATGCGGGCACGAAGCGCGAGGGTGGCCAACTGGTGACCAGCGGCGGGCGCGTGCTGAATGTCGTCGCGACCGGCGACACGCTCACGCAGGCACGCGAACTGGCGAACCGGGCTGCGGAACTCATCCGCTTCGAGGGCAAGACGTGGCGGCGGGATATCGGCGCGAAGGCACAGTGATCGGCCGATGCCCGATGCCCCGTGCCTGTTGCCTTCCAAAAAACGCACAGCGGAGTGGACGCACGTACCACCCCGCCGCACGCAATGGACTGCGGTCTCTCTCCGCTCCCTTTCGGGATGACCGGCGTTCTCTCCGTCGCCGGTCGCAGTCCTGTTTGGCTGTTTCGATGTCCCTCGGCGGTCCCTCTGACTCAACGCCCCTGTGCTTTGACCGCTTGTGTTCCCCGTCGCGATGGTGGAGAGAAGAAACCTCCTTGCAGCAACGCCACAGCGGCACGCCGAACCGGCCGCGATGGGCACAACAGATGTCGCGATGTCTGAGAGGAGGACTCGCGGATCACACGGCCGACCTGTGCGTTCGGCCAACCTCAGCGTACACGCGCCGCGGCTCAAGGCAACCGCTTGGCGCAAAAAAGTCTGCAAATTCGCAGCGGGCCGGCCCTTCGGCGTCAGGGGTGGCTGTTATCGGAATCGGTCCTGGAAGATCGGCCGGACCGGGGCTACAGCCGCTCCAGCCGCGCGTACTGAAGCACGAGTGTCTTCGTCCCCGCGTCGCGGAACTGGATCGTCGCACGCCGGTTTGCCCCCAGCCCGGTGACGGCTTTCACTTCACCGACGCCGAACTGCGGGTGGCGCACGCGCGAGCCCAAGGGCCACGCGGGGTCGTTCGAAGAACTCGGCGCGGGGCGAGCAGCGGAATTCTTCGTCGGAAGACCCAGCAGTCGCGCGGCGGCTTCGCTGCGCCGGCGGTCCTCCGCCTCGCTGCCGCCCGCGGCCCAGCGCTCGTCCTCATCCTGCCACTCGTCGGATTGATCGCTGAAGACCATCTGGTCCTGCGGCAGTTCTGACAGAAACCGGCTCGCCATCGAGCGTTCGCGCAGCCCGCGGTGCGTGCGGTACTTCGCACTGGTCATGATGAGGTGGCGCATGGCGCGCGTGATGCCCACGAAACACAGCCGCCGTTCTTCCTCGAGTTCCGCGTCGGACTCGAGCGCCCGCTGCCCCGGCAGAAGCCCCTCTTCCAGCCCGATGATCGCGACGCACGGGAACTCCAGCCCTTTCGCCGCGTGCAGAGTCATGAGCGTGACCGCCCCGCGCGCGGGATCGACCTGGTCCGCGTCGGCGACGAGCGAGACGCGCTCAAGGAACGCGCGAAGCATCGCCAACAGCGGCGGCTCGGCGAGCGTGCCGAAAGGATCACCAGAGTGCTGAGGAGCGAGTGCTGAGTGCTGAGTATCGGTTGTCTCTGCCCCATCACCGTCTTCCACTTGATGGCTTGATGGCTCGATGCCTTGTTGCCTTCCGGAGAAGGCGGGATCACTTTCCACCTCATACTCGCGCTGAAACTCCGCCGCCGACGATACGAGCTCTTCGAGGTTGGCGACTCGGTCCGTGTCCGATTCGCTCTTGAGCTGCTCCGCCTTGTAGTACGCCTCCAGCCCGGATTCCTTGATGACGCGCGAGACCAGGTCGGCGAGCGCGCCGGCCCGCTCGTTGCCCATGAACGACCCCTCACCGCGCCACGAGTCGGCCTGCGCGGCGAACTTGGCCATCGCGGTCGCCGCCATGCTTGAGACGCCCGGCGCGCCGCCCGCTTCGCGCAGCGCTTCCATCAGCGGCAGCCCCTGCGCCGCGGCGTACGACTCGGCGGCCTCCAGGCTCGTCGCGCCGATCTTCCGCGCCGGCTTGTTCACGATCCGGCGCAGCGAGACTTCGTCGAACGGGTTCGCCACGATCCGTAGGTACGCGATCGCGTCCTTCACCTCCTCGCGCTGATAGAACGCCGTCCCGCGCGCGATGACATACGGCACTCCCGCGCCGCGGAGCGCATCCTCCATCACGCGCGAGAGCGCGTTGTTGCGGTAGAAAACCGCCATGTCTTTCCACGCGGAGCCGTGCTCTTCTTCGTGCCACCGTTTCAGATGATCCAGCACGAGCGCCGCCTCGTGGCGTTCGTCCTTGCACAGGATCGCGACGGGTTTCTCGCCGCCCTTCTGGCGCGTGAAGAGGTCCTTGTGCTTTCGGCGTTTGTTGTTGCGGATCAGGTGATCCGCCGCCGCCAGGATCGGCGCGGTCGAGCGGAAATTCTCGCCCAGCGGGATGACGACCGCGCCGGGGTACTGCTCCTCGAACTCGAGGATGTTGGAGATATCCGCCCCGCGCCAGCCGTAGATGGATTGATCCGGGTCGCCGACGACGCACACATTCGGCTGCCGTTCCGGCTCCGATCCGACGAGCAGCGTGCTGAGCACGAACTGTGAGTGGTTCGTGTCCTGATACTCGTCGATCATCAGGTACTTCCAGCGGCCCTGCACCTCGGCGCGGGCCTCGGCGCTCTCGCGCAGCAGGCGCACCGTGAGCATGAGCAGATCGTCGAAATCCACAGCGTTCGCGGCCCGCAGCGCCCGTTCGTAGCTCAGATAGATCTTCGCCACGGTTTTCGCGTGGAAATCGTTCGCCTGCTTCTCAAAGCCGCGTGCGTCGACGAGTTGGTTCTTCGCCCCGCTGATCTGCGACAGCACGCTCCGCGGCGGCCAATTGCTCGTGTTCAGGTCCAATTCCGCGATCACCTTCTTCATCAGCGATTGCTGATCGTCCGAGTCGTAGATGGTGTAGTCCGCCTTCGGGAAGTTCGGCGCATCGCCCATCAGCGGCGCGTAGCGCCGCAGCAGCCGCGCACAGAGCGCGTGGAACGTGGTGATCGTCAGCGCCCGCGCGTTCCGCGGCAGCCGCGGCTCCTCGTCGCCCGCCGATTCACCCCCCAGCAGCGTCGCCACGCGCTCGCGCATCTCGCCCGCGGCTTTGTTCGTGAACGTCAGCGCCAGAATCTGCCACGCCGGCACACCGAGCGAGAGCAAGTACGCGATCCGCCGCGTGATCACGCGCGTCTTGCCCGACCCGGCGGCCGCGAGCAGCAGCACCGGCCCCTCCGTCGCGCGCACTCCCGACGCCTGCGCCGCCGTCAGATCGGCGAAGAGCGAGTCGGCGTCGGCAGTCGGCAAAGGTCGAGGCATGGGATCAAGTCGGAAGGGCGGACGGCGGAAATGGAAAGTCGGAAGTCGGAAGGCGGAAGCGGGAGGTGCTGGGGCGCTCGATCGTACGGCTGTTTCTGCGCCTCTTGGGACCGAACGGGCGGGAAACTGGCGGTTGGTGGCATTATCCACGAGTGGGCCACAACCCGTCGTGGCTCGACACGCTCCGTCAGGTTCTCCACACCATTGATTGGGCCTCCCCAGTCATGGTATCACTGCGTAAGTCCTGAAATTCAAAGGACTTGGGCGGTTTTTTGCCCAACTACAATATCTTGTGCCATTTTTCCGATTTTTCCACTTGTGGACGCGAAAGGTAGCGGTATGATTCTTCCTGTGGGTCTGCATCGCCGCTCGTTTGAGATGTTCAGCGGCGGGTCGGGCATTCGTTGCGATTGAGGCTTGTGGCTTCGCATGAGGAATCGTGCGCAGGCTATTTTGTTCGCTCGATTTTCGGGTGAGGGCCTTCTTTTGTCTTCAGGTGGACCGCGCGGCCAGGACGTGCCGCGGGAATTGAAGTGAGAGGCGGTGGGCTGTGGCCGTGCTGTGCGATACGCAGATTAGAGAACTCATCGACATCGAGCCCTTCGCGGACGCGGTGAAGCGGCCGGGGCGGATCAGCTACGGCGTGTCGAGCTACGGCTACGACGTGCGCGTCGGCAGCCGCTTCAAGATCTTCACGCCGACGACCAAGAGCGGCGGCGTGGCGATCGTCGACCCCAAGAACTTCACCGACGACTTCATGGTCGAGGTGGATGTCGCCGCGAGGGCGGAAGGGCGGAAGTCGGAAGGCGGAAGTCCTCAGGCCGATGGCGAGTTCGTCATCATCCCGCCCAACAGTTTCGCGCTGTGCGAGACGGTGGAGGTGTTCACGATCCCGCGTGATGTGCTGGTGATCTGCGTGGGGAAGAGCACGTACGCGCGGTGCGGGTTGATCGTGAACGTCACGCCGCTGGAGCCGGAGTGGCGGGGGAAGGTGACGCTGGAGATCTCGAACACCACGCCGCTGCCGGCGAAGGTGTATGCGAACGAGGGGATTGCGCAGTTGATTTTTTTGAAGGCGGATCGTGTGTGCGCGGTGAGTTATGCGGATAAGGCTGGGAAGTATCAGGATCAGGACGGGTTGACGCTGCCGAAGGTGGATTGAGAGGCATCAAGCCATCGAGCCATCAAGGCATCGAGTGAAGACAGGAATTTGAGATGCGGAGTTGGTGGTGATTGGCAACGATCAACACATACCGAGATCTGATCGCGTGGCAGCGAGCATTTTCTCTTGGGCTTCGCGTCTATCGGTTGTCGGCTCGATTCCCCGACCACGAGCGTTTCGGATTGTGCTCACAGATGCGACGCGGTGCGGTTTCGGTCGCGAGCAATATCGCGGAGGGTTTCGGACGGGGGAGCACTTCGGACTACATCAGGTTTCTGAAAATCGCCCGAGGTGCATTGTACGAGCTTGATACACAGCTTCAGTTCGCAGTCGAATTGTCGTACACGGATGCAGCGGAGTATTCGTCGATCAAAGAACTTCTTGATGAGTCCGAGCGTGTGCTTGCTGGGCTGATCCGGAGCCTCGAACCTCGCGACTCTTCCACTTGATGCCTTGATGGCTTGATGCCTGGATGCCTTCGCATGAAAATCACCCGCAAATTCACCACCGCCGGCAAATCCCCCTTCGATACCGTTGCCTGGACGCGGCGGTCGTCGAAGATCACCAATCCTGACGGCTCCGTCGTGTTCCAGATGGACGACGCCGAGGTTCCCGCGACGTGGAGTCAGCTTGCTACCGACATCATGGTGAGCAAGTACTTCCGCAAGGCGGGGGTGCCGGAGGATGGCGGGCCGAATGGGATCGGTTCGGCGAGCGCGGATGGCGCGCTGAGCGACAAGGAGTCCCTCTCCCCGGCCCTCACCCAGAGGGAGAGGGAGAAGGGCAAGCCGAAGACCGGGCCGGAGAAATCCGCGCGGCAGGTGATCCATCGTCTCGCCGGGTGCTGGCGGCACTGGGGCGAGACGAACGGGTACTTCGATACCACCGAGGATGCGCAGGCGTTTTATGACGAGCTGGCGTACATGCTGGTGCATCAGATCGCGGCGCCGAACTCGCCGCAGTGGTTCAACACGGGGTTGAACTGGGCGTACGGCATCACGGGTCCTGCGCAGGGACATTTCTACTGCGACGCCGAGAGCGGCGAGGTGAAGGAGTCGAAGGACGCGTACTCGCACCCGCAGCCGCACGCGTGCTTTATCCAGAGTGTTGATGATGATCTCGTGAACCCCGGCGGGATCATGGACTTGTGGGTGCGCGAGGCGCGCTTGTTCAAGTATGGATCGGGGACGGGGACGAATTTTTCTCGGTTGCGCGGCGAGAATGAGCCGCTCTCCGGCGGCGGGAAGTCGTCCGGCTTGATGTCATGGCTTCGCATCGGCGACCGCGCTGCTGGTGCGATCAAGTCGGGCGGCACCACCCGCCGAGCGGCGAAGATGTGCTGCCTGGATCTCGATCACCCCGACATCGAACAGTTCATCAACTGGAAGGTGCGCGAGGAGATCAAGGTCCAGGCGCTGGTCGAGGGGTTGAAGTCGATCAAGGACAAGAAGGCGAGCGCCCGCGACGGCGAGACGATCGGAGAAACCGCGTCGCGGCTCGGGCTGAAGCTCGACTACGACTTCAACGGCGAGTCGTACTACACCGTCAGCGGGCAGAACTCAAACAACTCGGTGCGCATCCCCGACGAGTTCTTCGATGCGCTCGACGCGGGGAGCGACTGGCAACTGAAGTGGCGCCTCGCGAAGGGCAAGGACGGCAGCGGCGTGGCGAAGACGCTGAAGGCCCGTGATTTGTGGGAAGAGATCGGCTACGCCGCGTGGCGCTGCGCTGATCCGGGCGTGCAGTACGACACGACGATCAACGCGTGGCACACCTGCCCGCGCAGCGGGCGGATCAACGCCAGCAACCCGTGCAGCGAGTACATGTTCCTCGACAACACGGCGTGCAACCTCGCGTCGATCAACCTGCTCAAGCTGTACGACTCGGAGAAGCGGAAGTTTGATGTCGAGCGGTACGAGCACGCGATCGACCTGTGGACGATCGTGCTGGAGATCAGCGTGTTGATGGCGGCGTTCCCGAGCCGCGAGATCGCGAAGCTGAGCTACCGGTACCGCACGCTGGGGCTGGGCTACGCGAACATCGGCGCGATGCTGATGCAGGCGGGGATCCCGTATGACAGCGAGGAGGCCCGCGCGGTGTGCGGGGCGCTCACGTCGATCATGACGGGGCGGAGCTACCGGCAGAGCGCGCTGCTCGCGAAGGAGCACGGCCCCTTCGCCGGGTACACGCGGAACCGCGACGACATGCTGCGGGTGATGCGGAACCACCGGCGCGCGGCGCACGGCATGAGCCGCGAAAGCTCGGAGTATGAGTCGCTGCGGATCCGACCCGTGCCGATCGATCACCGCGTGTTCAAGAATGGGAAAGTCAACATCGCCAACGCGAAGAAGGTGCTCGAACGCGCGACGGTGGCGTGGGATGAGGCGCTCGCGCTGGGCGAGCAGCACGGCTACCGCAACGCGCAGACGACGGTGATCGCGCCGACGGGGACCATCGGGCTGCTGATGGACTGCGATACGACGGGTGTCGAGCCGGACTTCGCGCTGGTGAAGTTCAAGAAGCTCGCCGGCGGCGGGTACTTCAAGATCGCGAACGCCTCGCTAAAGCCGGCGCTGGTGGCGCTGGGGTACAGCGATCAGCAGGTGCGCGAGATTCTGACGTACGTGCTCGGCACGCTGAGCCTCGATGTGCCGATGCCCGCGGCGGACGGTTCGGGCGATCTGTCGATCACGCTGGCGCAGTGGCTCGCGGAGGCGGGGCTGAACGTCGAGGATGTTCGGACAATTACCGATGCGCTCCCCGGTGTGTTCGAGATCGGCTTCGCGTTCAGCGCGTGGACGCTGGGCGATGCGGCCCTCGAACGCGTGCATGTTGATGCGGCGAAGGCGAAGGGCGATCCGTCGTTCAATCTCCTGAAGCACCTGGGCCTCTCGCCCGCGCAGATCGAGAAGCTCAACGAGCGCGTCTGCGGCACGCAGACGGTCGAAGGCTCGCCGCACCTGAAGCCCGAGCATCTGCCGGTGTTCGACTGCGCCAACACCTGCGGCAAGAAGGGCAAGCGGTTCATCGCGCCGGAGGGTCACATCCGCATGATGGCGGCGGCGCAGCCGTTCGTCAGCGGCGCGATCAGCAAGACGATCAACCTGCCGAACGAGGCGAGCGTCGAGGACATCAAGCAGGCGTACCGCCTGAGCTGGGAGCTGGGGCTGAAGGCGAACGCGCTGTACCGCGACGGGTGCAAGCTCAGCCAGCCGCTCAGCACCAAAAGCGAGGATGCAGGGACTTCCGCCGGAGGAGATGCAGCAGCCGGAAGCAAGGCCGACGTGCAACTGCTGAAAGATGAGGACGACGACGAACTCGGCGTCGAGGCCGCGAAGGCCGAGGTCGCCGAGGAGGTGCGCGAAGTGATCGTGGCGGCGTCGAGCGGCGACCGCGAGACGCTTGCAACGACGGTCGAGCGGATCGTGCACCGCCCGATGCGCCGGCGCCTGCCCGATACGCGCCGCTCGCTGACGCACAAGTTCAACGTCGCCGGTCATGAGGGGTACCTCACTGTCGGCTTGTACGAGGACGGTCAGCCGGGCGAGCTCTTCATCACGATGGCGAAGGAAGGCTCGACCATAGGCGGGCTGATGGACTCGCTGGGCACCGCGACAAGCGTGGCGCTGCAGTACGGCGTGCCGATCGAGTCGATGGTGAAGAAGTTCACCCACCAGCGCTTCGAGCCTGCGGGCATGACGACCAACCGCGACATCCCCTTCGCGAAGAGCCTGGTGGACTACATCTTCCGGTGGATGGGCATCGAGTTCATCCCCGGTTACAAGGCGGCCGTCGCGCCGAACCGGGGCGACGACGCGGAGAGCGACCATATCCCGCTGGTCGAACAGCGGGCGGACCTGCACGGCAGCGGGTCGTGGGCGCGAACGAGCCTCACCGCCGGCGCCGCGGAAGCGAAGCCCGCGCCGGCGCCCGGCACGCCGCGGATTGACCTGAGTCATGTGACGCTCGATCGGCCGGAGCGCCCGGGCGTTGAGTTGAAGGGAAGCAAGAAGCCCGGCAGTGGTGGAACGGTGGTGGCGACACAGACAACGACGACGGTCAGCGCGCTTTCGGTGGCGATGCTCGATTGTCAGGGCGATGCCCCGTCGTGCGAAGTCTGCGGCACGATCACCGTCCGCAACGGCGCGTGCTACAAGTGCCTGAACTGCGGGCACTCGATGGGATGTTCGTAAGTTTGGTCGTTCGTCACATTTCTTAGGTTCGTTGTTGTCCTGTACTTCTTCTTCTTCTTCTTCTTCTTCTTCTTCTTCTTCTTCTTCTTCTTCTTCTT
>CAYMNQ010000006.1:0-353292 GCA_964391865.1 uncultured Phycisphaeraceae bacterium | reverse complement strand
ACGTGATCTCGATGCCCGACAAGTGGGAGTACCCGTGGTACGCCGCGTGGGACCTCGCGTTCCACATGATCCCCTTCTCGGATGTCGATCCGCACTTCGCGAAGGAGCAGCTCACGCTCTTCCTGCGCGAGTGGTACATGCACCCCAACGGACAGATCCCGGCGTACGAGTGGGCGATGGGCGATGTCAACCCGCCGGTGCACGCGTGGGCGTGCTGGCGCGTATACAAGCGCACCGCGCCGCGCGGGCAGCGCGATAGGCTGTTCCTCGCACGCTCGTTCCAAAAGTTGCTGCTCAACTTCACCTGGTGGGTCAACCGCAAGGACCCGAGCGGGCAGAACATCTTCAGCGGCGGGTTCCTCGGGCTGGACAACATCGGCGTCTTCGACCGCTCGCGCCCACTCCCTACGGGAGGGCACCTCGAGCAAGCCGACGGCACCGCATGGATGGCGTTCTACTGCGGCAACATGCTGTCGATGGCGCTCGAACTCGCGAAAGATGCGCCCGAGTACGAAGACCTCGCGTCGAAGTTCTTCGAGCACTTCGTCGCGATCACCGACGCGATGAACCACCTCGGCGGCACGGGGTTGTGGAACGAGGAAGACGGCTTCTATTACGACCAGATCCGCTTGGGCGATTCGACGATCCCGCTCAAGGTGCGCTCGCTCGTCGGCTTGGTGCCAATGCTCGCCGTCGAAGTGCTTGAGGAAGACACCATCAAGAAACTCCCGGGCTTCCGCAAGCGCATGGAGTGGTTCCTCAAGAACCGCACCGACCTCTCGCGGCATATCGCGTACATGATCGAGGACGGCGACCAGAACCATGAGCACCGCCTGCTCGCGATCCCCTCACGCGATCGGCTCGTGCGCCTGCTGCGCTACCTGCTCGATGAGAACGAGTTCCTCTCGCCCTTCGGCATCCGCTCGCTCTCAAAGGTGCATGAGAAGCAGCCCTACGTCTTCCACGCCGGCGGCGAAGAGTTCCGCGTCGACTACACGCCCGGAGAGTCCACCGTCTCGCTCTTCGGCGGGAACTCAAACTGGCGCGGCCCGATCTGGTTCCCGCTCAACTCGCTCATCATCGAAGCGCTCAATCGCTACCATCATTTCTACGGCGACTCGCTCAAGGTCGAGTGCCCCGTCGGCAGCGGCCAAATGATGAATCTCGAGCAGGTGGCCGCCGAACTCGGGCGACGGCTCACGCGCCTGTTCATGCCCGACACCGACGGCCGCCGACCCTGCCACGGCGGCGACGACCGCTTCGCACGCGACCCCGCGTGCAAGGACCTCGTGCTGTTCCACGAGTACTTCCACGCGGAAACCGGCAAGGGGCTCGGCGCGAGCCATCAGACGGGATGGACGGCACTTGTCGCCGCGATCTTGAAGAGCAGTTCAAAGTAACTTGCGCATGACGAGACGCTCCGCATCTCGTTGCGGAGGCGTGCGGACGCGAGAAGTCAGATGGCGATCCGCACTACACTGCTGTCATGCGACCCCTCGCCCGATACCGGCATGACGTCATACGCCGCCTCGCGCTCACGCTTCTCGCACTCTCCGCCGCGAGCACGCTCCTCGTCACTCTCCCCGGCTGTGCCTCCACGGGCATCGCGATCCGCGAGAAGTTCGGCTACGCCAAGCGCGAGCAACTCGTCGACCGCGTGCAAGAGGCACGCGACGGGCAGGAAGCGGCGAAGGTGCAGTTCGAGTCGGCGCTCGCCGAGTTCCTCGCCGTCACGAAGGTCTCGGGCGGCGAGCTGGAGGCTCAGTACAACAAGCTGAAGCGCGAGTACGACCGCAGCGAGACCCGCGCTGGCGACGTGCGTTCGCGGATCACCTCGGTCGAGCGCGTCGCCGCCGCTCTGTTCAAGGAATGGGAGGCGGAACTCTCCCAATACGAGAGCGCGAGCCTGCGGAGCACCAGCGAGCAGCAGTTGCGCGACACGCGCCGTGAGTACGACCAGCTCATCGGCGTGATGAACGCCGCCGCCGGGCGTATGGACCCGGTCCTCCGCGCGTTCAAGGACCAGGTGCTGTTCTTGAAACACAACTTGAACGCCCGAGCCATCGCTTCGCTGCAGGGCACGACCGCGCAGATCCAAACGGATGTCGCCGGTCTCATCCGCGAGATGGAAGCATCGATCGCGGAAGCGAACTCGTTTATTGATCGGATGGGCAAAGAGAAGTAGCCGCGACATCCAAGCTCAAGAAGCCGGCACCGAGCGGCGTTGAACGAAGTGATGGATGGTCAGCGGACCCGCTCGCGAGGGGGGCATGTCGCCCTTGCTCAAGCCCTCCCAACCCACTCCTCGCGCAGCAGTCCAACGAGCATCAAATCTGCCACGCGTCCCATGCGTACGACGTGCGCGCGCATCATCCCTTCGGGCTTCATGCCGAGTTTTTCAAGCACGCGCCCGGATTTGGGGTTCCAGTGGTAGTACCCCGCGTGGAGGCGCCGCAGGTTCAGCACCTCGAACGCGTGCGCGATGACGCGCCGCCCCGCCTCCGCCGCGAGCCCTTGCCCCCAGTAATTCCTGCATAGCGCGTAGCCGATCTCCGCGCGTCCCTGAGAGAGCTCCAGCTTCAGCCCCATGCTGCCGACATACTCGCCCGTCTCTCGGCTCTCGCACGCAAAGCTCAGCGCCGACTGGCTGTTCCACATCTCGCGCGATTTCGCCACCCAGTCACGCCCGTCCTGTTCGGTGTACGGAAATGGAGAGAGGAACAGGTTGATCGCGATCTCAGGGTCGGCGCAGCACTCCACAATCGCGGGGACATCGCGGTCCTCGAACGCTCGAAGAATCAGTCGCTCGGTCTCAAGGCGCGGGTACTCGGGCGTTGGCTGCGGTTCAGGGGCCGTCATAGGAGTGGCTCACTGGATCGATTTGCCGCATCGGTTTTTCGCGGGTTTGCTCTTCGGTGACGTGCGCCACCAGCCCCGGCACGCGCGCGATCATGAAGACGCCGTTCATCACGGGAGGCTCGAAGCCCAGCGCCATCAGGATCGCGGCGATCGCGCCATCGACGTTGATCGGCAGCGGCTTGCCCTGATGGGCGAAGACACGCTCGACCGCGTGGGCCGCGTCGATGCACCCGCCGCTGACGCCCGCCTCCTTCGCGAGTTCAAAGAGCCGCGCCGTGCGCGGGTCCGTCGTGTGGATGCGGTGCCCAAAGCCGGGCATTCGCTTCCCCGCGGCTTTCATCTCATTCAAAACTTCGATCGCTCCCTGCTCGATCGAGCCTTCCTTCTCCGCCCGCTGGACGATCTTGTGCAGCGTGCGGGCACAGTCCTCGATGGCTCCGCCGTGATGCTTGTTAATCGACGAGATGCCCGCAGCGACAGAGGCGCTCAGGCTCGCGCCCGTGCTCGCGACCGTCCGCGCCGCGAGCACGCTCGGCGGCGTAGCGCCGTGATCGATGCTCGACACGAGGATCGCGTCCATCAGCCGCCCGATCTTGTCGCCGGGCAACTCGCCGCGCAGGATGAGGTACACCGCCGCGCCGAACGAGACGGACCCCATGAGCGAAGCGATATCCCGCCCCCGCACGGCGACGCGGTTCGGCTCGATCTTTGTGATCGCGGTTTTCCAAGCTTCGGGCATTTCAAACTCCGTGCTGAACTCTTACATGATCCCGTTCTGCGCGAGCACCTCGACCGTCGCGCGGGGCAGGTCGCCGAAGCGGTCGACTACCGCCGCCCCCGCGCGCCGGAGCGCTTCGACTTTCCCCTTGTGCGTGCCGCGGTTGCCCTCGATGATCGCGCCGGCGTGGCTGAAGCGCGTGCCTTCCTTCGCGGCTTTCCCGCCGATGTACGCGATGACCGGCTTCGTGATCTTCCCCTGGTTCATCAACTCCGCGAGCGTTTCTTCCTGCGAGCCGCCAATCTCGCCGAAAACGACGATCGCGTACGTGCGCGGGTCTTCCTGGAAGAGCAGCGCGACATCGGGGATGCGCAGCCCGAGCACCGAGTCGCCGCCGACGTGGACCAGCGTCGAGAGCCCGATGCCCGAGCGCCCGAGGTAGTAGCCGCAAGAGCTCGTCATGCCGCCCGAGCGCGACACGATGCCGACGTGCCCCGGCTTGAACCACTCGCGCGCCGACTCCGCTTTGCCGCCGATCATGCCCAGCACCGCGCGGCCCGGCGACAAACACCCGAGCGTGTTCGGCCCGAGGAACTGCGCGCCGTGCTGCTTCGCCGCCGCCGCCACCTCCATCGCGTCCCACACCGGCACGCGGTCTGGCACCAGCACCACAAGCTTTACGCCCGCCTCGATCGCTTCGATCGCGGCGTTCTTCACCCCCGCCGCCGGCACGAAAACGACGGAGATATCAATGCGCCCGATCGCATCAACCGCTTCGCGCGGCGTGTTGAATACCGGCACGCCCAGCACCTCCTGCCCGCCCTTGCCGGGCGTGCAGCCGGCGACGACGTTCGTGCCGAACTCCTTCATCAGCTTCGTCCGCGCCTGCCCCTCGCGCCCGGTGATGCCTTGCACGAGGACTCGTTTCGTTTCGTCGATGATGATCGCCATGGGTGCTGAGTCCTGAGGCTTGAGGCTTGAGGCTTGAGGCTTGAGGCTTGAGGCTTGAGGCTTGAGGCTGGAATTGTCCATCCACGTAGATCAGGCCGCCGCTGAGTAACCGACGCCAACTCTCCGACTGCTCACGACACACCTCGAACTGCATACGCCACCGGTTGATCGCTGACCGCCGACCCCCGGCCGCTGAAAGCGGTCAGCCATCCAACCCCTTGATCGGCATATCAACGAACACAACAGGTTTCCCGGCCCGGATCATCTCCACCTCCGCCATGATGAACTCCGAATCCTTCTCCGCGAGCTCTTCCGCCAGCAGCGCGCTCACGATCGCGCCCCCCTCCTCCTTCAGCACGCCCCCCGCGTGTTTCACGATCATCGCGCGGCTCGCCGCGTCGCAATTCATCGCGTCGATCCACGCCGTGCCGCGCTTGAGCGCGAAACTCACAGCCCCCGTGCCGCCCACAAAGCCCGGCACACGCCGTGCAAACACGCCGCGCGGCTTCGCCCCCGCCGCCCGCCACTCCTCCACGAGCGAATGAAAGCGTTGCGCGACTTCCGTCGGCGTGTCGTCCTTCTTGTAACCCTCGACCTTCGCCTTCAGCTTCTTGCACGCGCCCTCGAGCACCTCGACCGCGCGATCCTCGCTGTTCCCGCCGAGCCGGATCACCGCGGGCATGTCGAGCCCCACCTCATTGAACGCCTTCGCCAGCCCGTACGCGGAGTGGTACTGCTCCTGGCTCGCGACGCCCGAGCCGCTGCCAAAGTAGCCGATCAGCCCCGGCTGGCTCAGGATGATCCGCGCCGCCGCGTACACCTTCGCGGCGCTCGGGTTCCCCGACGTATCGCAGAAATTCGCGAGCGTGAACCCCTCCTGCGTGATCGCGTCCATCGACATCATCGACCCGCCGCCGCCCGCACCGTGGAAGCCGATGACGAGTTCGTCGCTCGTCCCCTTCCGCTGTAACTGCGCGAAGAAGAACGTCCCGCGATGGTCCCCCTGCTCGACGGCGTACGCGATCCGCTCCAACTCCGTCGGCGGGTGATCCAGCTCGCGCGCGATGTCGATGCCGAACTCGGGGTGCCGGAACACCGCGTAATCATCGATCGTCATGCGGCAGTCCGCCGCCATCACGCGCCCGTCCGCCGTAATGACAATCGGATTGATCTCGACGCTCCGCGCCTCGCACTCGCGGGCCGTGCGAAACGTCGCGTGGACCGCTTTCGCGAGATCGTGGTGATACTTGTCCTCGACCGGCGAGTCATGCAGGATCGCGCGGAGGTACGCGTCATTCACGCCGTCCCTTACGTCGGCGGGGAGCTTGTGGACCTTCTCGCCCCGCTCCTCGATCCCCGTGCCGCCGGCGAGCGAGAGCAGCATCGCCGGCGCGCGCGTGCCGTCGTCGATCATCACCGAGACGAACAGCTCCGCGGCGATCTTCAGTTTCTCCTCGACCAGCACGGCGGTGACCGGAAAGTTGCCCACCGTCATCGCGAGCATCCGCGCCGCCTCACGCTCCGCGTCCGCGGCTGTCGTAGCAAACGCCACGCCGCCGATCGCCGCCCGCCCGGTGGTCCACGCCTGGATCTTGATGACGACCGCCTCGGCGCCGCCCTTCAAAAGCTCATCCGCGATCGCGCGCGCTTCGCCGGCACTCGTCGCATGCCGCCCGCGCGGCACGTGAATCCCGCCCGCCGCGAGCAACTGCTTCCCTTGATATTCGTGCAATCGGGCCATGCGATCCGCGTTTCTTATCTCTCATGCCGCCAAGCGAGTCGAGCAAACTGTTCAGCCGACCGCCATACAGCGAAGGCTGGCCCGACATCATACAAAGAGGATACACTTGTCCGCAATAGCTCGCCGCCGCGCTATTCGTCATCAAATTCCAGCGTCGGCACCTCGACCTGCCGAACCGGTGGCGACATCTTCTCGATCTGCTCGGGCGTCAGGATCGCGCGGAGTTCCTCAACCATCCTCTTGTCCGATTCGCGCAACCCGCTCTCGATCGCATCGTGTTCGTACCGCCGCTCGCGGATCGACTTCGCCGTGGCTTTCTCCTCTTCCTCGCACAGGCGGGCGAATCGTTCCTTGAATTCCTTCAACTGCGACTGACGCAATGCCCGCTCCAACTCCGCGATTCGGCCCCGCTGCTCGTCGGTCAGTGTGCCCAGCGCCCGCGCTTCCTTGAACGATCGCTCCAACGGCGGACGCTCGCGATCGTCGTACGCGCGAGACACCGCTCGCCGGTAGAAATCCGCTTCGATCATGTCGCGCCGATCGCCCGGCTCCAGCATCGACAGCACGGCGAGCACGGCTTTCGAGTTGCACTCCCTCAGCTCACGCGACCGCTGCAGACTCCGCCCCTCCCATTCCTCCTGAATCGCCTCGCGCTCTTCCTCGGTCATCTTCTCCCAGTCGTCCGCGCGGCTTTTCCAGTCCTCGCGCAGCTTCTCGTCCTCCTCCTTGTGCTCCCGCAGGATTCGGTCGATCGCGAGCTCATACTCGTCAAGCCGCGACGCGACATTCTCCGGCTGCGGGCTTTCTCCGAACGCGCGATTGACGACCGCGACCACATCGATCGTCCCCGCGCTGGTCAAACCGCCCCACGCGTATTGCAGCCGATCGCGACGAAGCAGCCAGCGATCCACCGCGGCCCACAGCGGCGATTGCTCGGCATCGAGCACCGCGCGCAGATCTTCCAGCACGCCCTCGCGGAGCTTCTTGCGGTGATCCTCGTACTTTTCGTACGCCTCGTCGACGCGCTTCCGCCTATCCTCCGGCAGATCACCGTAGCCCGTCGACTGGTGGACCTGCTCGTTGAACTCATTCATTTTCTTGGAGGCGGAAGCGATTCGGTCGGAGTACGCGGTGAGCAATTCCGTCGCGGCGTCGCGTTGGTCATCCCTCAGCCCGAGAATGCGTGCGAGCCTCGGCACATCGCGCACGGAGAACACCGGCCGTTCGTAGCCATACACACCCTCGGCCTCACCGATCTCCTCAACGGACACATCGGTGATTTCCCCGGTCTGCCACGAAGCGCATACCGGGGCCGCCGCAAACACGCCGAGCACGACCGACAGAAGCACATAGACTCGCCGCAGCGCCTCACGCTCACGATTCATCGAAGCACCCTCCGGTTTCACGCCGCGCAGAGACGCCGACAAATACTGATACGCGCGACCGCCGACAAAGGTTCGGCACAGTTCGCACACGCCGCGTCAGTGCGCGTGATCAGACCCTACTCCTCAAACTCCACCTTCGGCGCCTCCACCGGCTTCAACGGCGGGGGCATCTTCTCCAGCTGCGCCGCCGTCAGCAGGCCCTTCACCTGCTCGACATACTTCTTCTCCCACTCGCCGCGCTTGCGCCCTTCGTCCATGAAGTTCACGCCGAAGTTCGTCCAGTCCACCGTGCCCGACGCGATGATCTCGTCTTCCTTCTTCGCGCCCTCCTCGAACGTCTTGCGGTCCATCTCCATGCGGTCGGTCTTGACGGACTTGCGGATCGCCGCGAGCCTTTCCTTCTGCTCGTTCGTCAGGTCGTCGAGTTTCTCCGCCGCGCGCAAGCCGGCGTCGAGCCCCGCCTTCTTCCCCTGGCGCATGAACCCGGCGTAGGGCGACGCCGCCGCTTTCTTCAGGAATTCCGCCTCGAATTCCGCCTGTTTCTCCGCCGGCTCGATCATGCCGAGGATCTTCTTCATCGTCCGCATGTTGATCTCGCGCAGGTCCTTTGACTGCTTCGCCATCACGACCATGATGGTCTTCTGCGCTTCCATCTGGTCGGCCATCGTCATGTCGGGATTGTCTTTTCGTTTCTGCGCGAATTCTTCTTCCGCCTTCTTCTGATACGCCTCGTGGTCCTTCAGCAGTCGGTCCGCTTCGATCTCGTAGCTGTCGAGCGTCTGCGCGATCCCCTCCGGGATGTCCGTGCCCGTATAGCCGCGCTCGATCATCGCGGTCAGATCGATGCGCGAAGCGCCGGTCATGCCGAACGTTCGCGCGAGTTGCCGCCCGCGCCGGAGCCAGCGCTCAACCTTATCCCAGTTCCCAGCCTGCTCATCGCTGAGCACCGCCTTCACGTCGCTGACTACGCCCTCCCGCAGTTTCTCCTGATGCTTTCCGTACTTCTCGTACGCCTCCTGCATCTCCTTCATGAACTCGGCGTTGCCCGACTCGTAGCCCCCGCCGTACTTCTCGCTCAGCGACTTCTGGAACTCGTTGATTTTCTGGCTGGCGTCGGTGCGCTTCGCCTGATACGCCGCGAGCAAGTCCGTGACCGCCGGCTTCTGCTCGTCGGTCAGTTTCAGAATCCGCGTGAGCCGATCGATGTCCTTGGGCGACAACTCGCGCCCGCCCATGCGGTCGTATAGGTTGGTGTCGTCGTCGCCCTCGAGATCGGATTCCTCAACCTCTTCCTCGTCACTCCAAGTCTGCGCAGCCGCCGGTCGCTCCGCACCGATCAGCCACGTCGCACCGACGCCGCCCGCGCCGAAGAGAACCATCCACGCCGCCACGCCCAGAGATTTGAACTTGCGCATTGTGTGCTCCAGATCGTCGATCGAACCCTCGCGGAACAATCACCTTCACGGCCCCCGCCCCCGGGCCGCACCAGTCCCAATGAGTCTGCCACAAACCCCCAAGCGAAGTCCACCACATTCTTTGTACGGCTTGGCCGAGCACACGTTGCCGTACGGAGGGCACCCGACCTGGCGTTTTTCCGACTTGATGCCTCGATGGCTTGATGCCTCGATGCCCTCCCATTCGGACTTCCGCCTTCTAACTCCCCAGCGCCCGCGCCCGGTCGCGCGCCGCCGTCAGAGCTTTGATGAACGCCTCCATGACCTCTTCCCTGTCGAGCACATTCATCGCCGCCTCGGTCGTCCCGCCCTTGCTCGTCACGCCGGCGCGCAGCTCCTGCGGCAGCTGCGTCGTCCGCACCATCATCTCGCCCGATCCCGCGATCACCTCGCGCACGACCCGCCGCGCCATCGCTTCATCGAGCCCGAGCGACTCCGCGGCCTTTGTCATCACTTCCGCGAGGAAGAACACGTACGCCGGACCCGATCCCGCGATCGCGGTGAATGCGTCCATCTGATCTTCATGCACCGTCTCGACGACGCGACCGACCGCGCCGAAGACCGACTCCGCCACGCGCTCGTCCCCCGGCTCCGTGCCCGCGCCGAGCGCGATCGCCGTCACGCCGCGGCCGATCTGCGACGGCAGGTTGGGCATCACGCGCACGATCCGCGCCGCGCCCCCGAGCGCCTTGCGCAGCGTCGCACTGTTCACCCCCGCGAGAATCGAGATCACCACGCGGTCCATGTTCAGACCCGCCGCCTCCTCGCCGAATGCCGCGAGCGACTGCGGCTTGAACGCCAGCAGCACCTGCGTCTCGTTGTCCATCATGGGCGACAGCTCGCGCGCCTCGCGCACCGCCCACACGCCCATCCGCTGCAGCGCCCCGCGCTTCTGCTCGTCGTGCTCCGCCACCAGCCACGTCCGCGCCGGCGTGATCCCCGCGACCATGCACCCGCGGATGATCGACTGCGCCATCGACCCGCCGCCGATCACCGCGATTGTGCGCTCGCTCAGGTCCATGCCGCAGTTCTCCTGCCCGAACTAGTGGGACGGGCGTCCCGCCCGTCTCAACCCAACCTACCGCCTTCCCTTCCGCCGAATCACCCGCCCCAACTCCGATACACTACCCGCGATAAAACGGTTCCCGGAGCCCCCCGGAATCCCCGGAATCCTCGGAGTCCTTGCCCGAATGGCCATCTCCTTCCATCTCGACTTCGAAAAGCCCTTGGTTGAACTCGAAGCAAAGATCACCACCCTCGAAGCCCAGGCTCTCAATCCAGAGCCCCCCGCCGCGCTCAACAAGGAACTCACCGCCCTCCGCCGCGAGCGCCAGCAGTTCCTCCGCAAGGCTTACACCAACCTCACCGCGTGGCAGACCATCCGCGTCGCCCGGCACCCCAAGCGCCCGCAGAGCCGCGATTACATCTCGATGATCGTCAAGGACTTCTGCGAGCTCCACGGCGACCGCCGGTTCGGCGACGACCCCGCGATCGTCACCGGCTTCGGCCGGATCGGTTCCATCAAGTGCATGATCGTCGGGCACCACAAGGGGCGCGAGACACAGGAAAAACTCGCCTGCCACTTCGGCTGCGCCCACCCCGAGGGCTACCGCAAGGCCCTTCTCAAAATGCAGATGGCCGAAAAATTCGGCATCCCCATCGTGACCTTCGTCGATACGCCCGGCGCATACCCGGGCCTCGGCGCCGAGCAGCGCGGGCAGGCGGAAGCGATCGCCGTCAATCTCCGTGAGATGGCCCGCCTCGAGACCCCGATCCTCTCCATCGTCATCGGCGAGGGCGGTTCAGGCGGCGCGCTCGGCATCGCCGTCGCCGACCGCGTCGCGATGCTCGAGCACGCGTGGTACTCCGTCATCTCCCCCGAGGGCTGCGCCGCGATCCTCTGGAAAGTCGCCAACGAGAAGACCAACACCGAAGCCGCCCGCGCGCTGAACCTCACCGCGAAGGACAACAAGCGCCTCGGCATCATCGACGACATCATCAAGGAACCCCTCGGCGGGGCGCACCGCGAACCCCTCGCCGCCGCCCAGGCGATCGAAAAGTGGATCCTCGACACGCTCCCCCCCCTCCGCCGAGCCAAGCGATCGACGCTGCCCGCGAAGCGCTACGCCCGCTTCCGAAAACTCGGCGAGTACTCGGAGACCCCGATTGAACCCGCTGTGGCGGAATGAACGCAGAGCATGACAGAGGGAGACAGAGGAAGAAGTCAGTACTGAGAAATTTCTGTCACAGCGGGATAGCGCAGCCGACTCACCGCAATCACAGGTCGCGCCGCGAGTCTGCATCGATCCATGCCCAGCTGCTTTTATTCTCTGTTGACCTCTGTTTTCCTCTGCGTCCGCCCTAACTCCCCGGCGTCGCATCCCCGCAATTCCGCGACATCGGCACGAGGCAGAGGAACCGCATCCCCGCCGATCCTGCGCGGAACTGGTGCTCCTGATCCGCCGGCACGTAGATCACGTCGCCCTGCTTGATCGGGCGGTACGCCCCTTCGAGCAGCACCTCGCCGGTGCCCTCCGCGATGAACACCTCATGCTCATAGTCATGGCTGTGCCGCGGCGAGTGCCCGCCCGGCTCCACACGGAAACTCCGCAGCGCGAAGTTCGGCGCGCCATCGGCCCGCCCGACCATGACCGCCATCGTCACGCCCTTCACCCCGTCCATGCCGACGGGCTTCTCGTCCACTTCATTGATGTTGCGGATCAGCATGCGTTCATCTTACGCCGCCCGCGTCACGGGCAACTCTGCCCCCAGAACTGAATGATCACCGCGATGTCCCCCAGCCCGATATCACCCCAGCCGTCGAGGTCGATCGCCATCGGCGCGGGCGGCACCGTCAGCCCCCACGCGTTCACGACCTCCGCAATGTCGTCCAGCCCGACTGAGCCATTGCCGCTCGCATCACCGGGGCAAGCGGGCGGCGGATCAACCCGCACCGCCATCGCCAGCACACCCACGTCAAAGGTGTCACTTGAAGTGCTGAACTCGACACCGGCACTCGTGGCGCCAGGGGATACTTGCGCTGTGATATCAAAGAGGTCGATGTCCACGCCGCAAAGGCTCGCGGGCGTCCCCGTGAGCTGCGGCAGGTCCCCCACCGTCGACAACGCCGACCCGAAGAAGCTGCGCGTGCTGTTGAATGCGTTGTTCGACGGGTTCGTCGCATCATTCAGCGCCGGCGAGCCCGTGATCAAAACCTGATCGCCCGGGATCGTGCTGTCACCCTCATACGCCACCACGCCGAGCCGCCCATCAAACCCGCTCGACGCGGCGGACGCTCCGAAGTTGACCGTCGCCGTCTGCGGCGACCCGCTCACCACCGCCGCATACCCGTCGAACACTGAAATGCTGCGCAGCGGCTCGACCGCACGCTCGTACACCACGACCATCGACCACGCCGCGTACAGACCCGCGTCGTTGACATTAACAAATGGCGCGACCGCGATGGCACCGAGTTGATACGCGCCCGCGCCGTTCGCCTGCACGATCGACGTGATCTCCGCCGAGCTCTGATATCGCGGCGGGCCGGTGAGCACATCGAAGTGCTGCACCGAAACGGTCTGCGAGAAGACCCCTTCGCGCGAGAGCACCGCGCTCGTCCCGACCACCCCGCTCGGAACCGTCGCCGACCAGTACAACCGTGCGTACAAAACGGTCGCGCCGGGCGGCAGTTGGAGGACCGCCTGGCTCCGCGCCGTCGCGACAGTGATGCCCGTACTTGCCGAAGCCTGTCCGAGCCCCGGCGAATTGCTCCGCCATATCACGTCGGGCGCGGAGTCCGCCGTGTTGATCCCCGTCGCGCCCACCGACCCGACAATCGGGATCGGCACGCCCGGCGCCGCGTCGAAGCCCAGCGTGTTGCCGATCAGCACAAAGTTGCCGTTGACCGTGTCGTTGAATCGCGTTGTGAACTGCGCCGACGCAATCCCCGCCGCACCGAGCATGACCACCGATGCCGCTGAAAGCCGAATGAACCATCGACGCATGATCGGGCTCCTCTCTCCGTTCGGACACACCGGGCAGACCGGGCAGACCGGGCATCCGCCCGTGCACTGCAGTCTAATCCCAGTCTCAGCACAGCCAACAGAAAAATGCCACCTCTTGCACAACCACAATTGCCGCCGTTTCCCGTACCATCCGCCCCATGCCCGCCTCACACCACATCCCGCTCATCGAGGGCTACGCGCTCGGCCCGTTCGGCACCAACTGTTACATCGTCCACGTCCCGCCGCACACCGACTGCTGGATCATCGACGCCAGTTTTTCGCCCGGCCCGATGATCGACCGCATCCGCCAGCAAGGCTGGAACCCAACGCACATCCTCCTCACCCACGCCCACGGCGACCACATCGCCGGGCTCAACGAACTCCGCCGCGAATTCCCGAACGCCAAAGTCCTGATGCACAAGGACGAAGCGCACTGGCTCAACGACCCGATGCTCAATCTCTCCGCCGGGTTCGACCCGCCCGTCACCTGCGCCCCCGCCGACGCCGAACTCACCGGCGGCGAGACGCTGACGCTCTCCGGCACCGAATGGACAGTCCTGCACACCCCCGGACACTCACCCGGCGGCATCACCTTCTACAACCCCGCCGCCAAAGCCGCGCTCGTCGGCGATGTGCTCTTCTTCGAGTCCGTCGGGCGCTACGACTTCCCAACCAGCAACGAACAGGACCTCCGCCGATCGATCCGCGAAACGCTCTACACACTCCCCGACGAAACCCGCATCTACGCCGGCCACGGCAGGCCGACGACGATCGGGCATGAAAAGCGGTGCAACCCGTTCGTTCGACAGTGAAGGGTCATGCCAGATAGTTCGGGTGAAGTGCTGTTGATTAAGTACGAGGGCCATGGCGGCATGCGATGGCGCATCGTCCAACGACGATACTTTGCAAGTTTGTTGCTCGTGCTTATTGTCTGGTCGCTAGCGTTTGTGTGGTTGTTGCCGCAGTTTCCGTCCACAATGGCTGAGGCTCTGTTCTTCATGACCGTAATTGCGTGGGTTCTGTTCATTGCCTGGTCGCTCTTCCTTTCCATGACGGTCAGGAAATATAGAAAGGTTGCACTTCGATCTCAGGGTGTGCTCTGCACGCACTGCGGCTACTCGCTCATAGGAAGCCCTTCTTCCGGCCGGTGTCCGGAATGTGGCGCCCAGTACGACACGTCTGAGTCTGCTCCCTTTGTTCGTCCGTTGTACCATTTGAACGCGATCGCCGAACATCGCACATGAATCCTCGCTTCGCTGAACTCCCCTCCGCCCTCCGCGAGCAATCGATCACCCATCGATTCGGCCCCGACCGCGCGATCCCCGCGCTCATCGCGCATCCCGACTCCCACTGGCAAGCGCTGATCTCGCACTCATCGCGCCTCGCGCCGCAAGCCGCAGACCGCATCCCGCAAGCCGCCCCCCGCCCCGCCGTCCTCTGGTTCCACGGCCGGACCGTCAACAAAGAACTTGACCCGGGCCGCTACCTCCGCTGGATCCGCGCTGGTGTGGGCGCCATCGCCATCGACCTCCCCGGCCACGGCGAGCGCTTCGACGCTTCGATGCACACCTCCGCGCGCACGCTGCAGGTCGTCGAGCAGGCCGCCGCCGAGATCGATGTCATCCTCGCCGAACTCGCGCGCCCACCCTTCGCCGGTGTGTTCGACATGAACCGGCTCGCGATCGGCGGCATGTCCGCGGGCGGCATGGTCACGCTCCACCGCCTTACGAGCGAACACCCGTTCCGCTGCGCCGCCGTCGAATCCACCGCGGGCACGTTCGAGCCGCTCAAAGGCCGCGAGTTCTACATCCCCGAACGCGTCGCCCGCGCCGAAGCCATCCGCCATCTCGACACCTGGCGGCCCATCCCGCTCCTCGCGCTCCACTCTGAAGCGGACGAGTGGGTCCCCGTCCGCGCCATCCGCGAATTCACCGACGCGCTCGCGAACCACTACCACACAAGCAACGCCGACCCCGCGATGATCGAACTCAAAACCTGGCCCACCACCGGTGCCCCGCACGAACACTCCGGTTTCGGCAAAGTCAGCCACGAAGCAAAGTCGATCCAGACGGACTTCTTGGTGAAGCACCTGATCGGCTGACCGCTGAAGGCCGAAGGCGGTCAGCTTTCAGCG
Organism: uncultured Phycisphaeraceae bacterium; assembly: GCA_964391865.1. Taxonomy (GTDB): domain Bacteria; phylum Planctomycetota; class Phycisphaerae; order Phycisphaerales; family UBA1924; genus DASZQL01. Next base: position 338,046 of record CAYMNQ010000006.1, on the reverse strand, counting down.
GTCAGCCGATCCAACTCGCGCGAACATGCTCGCCCAAAGCCGCGAGCACACCACTCAAGCTCCTGTCCCGTCTTCCCGCAATCCGCACCCCGCGCCCCGCAAGTCTCACTTCACCACCGGCGGCTTCATCCCGTCGCACGTCCACAGGAACGCCATCCCCTGCCGCAACCCCTTCGGCAGGAATACGCGCACCGCCAAGCGCGCCACCGGCCGACCAACCAGTGCCCCGACGATCCCCGCGATCACCACGATCGACGCCAGCAGCATGATCTGCGGCGCCGCGATGCCCATCTGATCTTCCTTCAGATACAGCCACCCGAAAAGAAAAATCCCGAACGGTACGCACGGCCACAGCACCGCCAGCACGATCCGCCCCACCGTCAGCCAGTGCCCGAACGCGATCGCGCTGAACAGCGCGATCATGAACCCCATCAGCGCGTTCACCACCCCCAGCATGAAAATCACCGTGCCGACATCATCGTTGCGGAACCCCTGCGCGGAGTAATACACCGTCTCGCTCGCGCCCATCCACGTTGCAAACGTGATGCCCATCGCCGCCGCATGCATGCCGAACACAATCGTGATCCACACGATCAGCACCGCCGGCGCGAACCACTTCACCCACAGCCGCTTCGACGGCAACGACTGATTCGCCGGCTGGTGCGTCCCGCACTCCGGGCATCGGCAGATCAGCAAGCCCAGCCGCTCATCCTTCCACACTTCCTGCCCGCGCAGGTTGTACCCGCACGTCTCGCAGAACGCGTCCAACTCAAACCGCGCGATGGTCTCAGCGCGAACCGGCGAGCCGTCGGCGTGCGCAGCGAGTGATTCAGTCATGCAGCGAATCCAGCGAAGAAGCCATCATTCACAACACCACCCGCCAACGCAAACCCCGCCGGACATACAACGCACGCCGTGCGAGCTTTGTTCGGATCATCGACCACCCGATTTCACCGACTGCAGGAGATGGCGACGCCAACACCCGGTGTCAACACAGGCACCGGCTCGGCGGTGACTGTGGTGCCCGTGCCATCGAGGACGGTGCTCTGACCCTCCTCGATGCTCCTCACGCCCTTTCCCACGGGGGGTGGGAGAGGGCAGGGGAGAGGGACACCCTCGACAACGCCGAATGCTCGTTCAACCGAACCAACAAAAAAAACACAAAACCCGCATCCCGACGCCTGAGCATGATCCGCTCGGAGATCATGCTCAGGGTGACTCTCCCCCGGACGCCGCCGCCCCATCTTCCTGCTTGGGAGCAACCGAAGCCGGCACCCGAAACGCCGTCCCGCACTCCGGGCAGATGTGCGACTTCACCTTCGACACCTCATACCCGCACTCAGGGCAGTAAGGCCGATTGCTCGGGATCGCAAGATTCACGATCCACTCGCCGCGGAAGAAGAGATACAATCCGAGCAACACTTGCAATGTATTCACACCCGCGCCGACCCAGTACCTCACCATGAAGTACGCGCGTCTACCGCCGGGAAGCGGCTCAAAGCGTTCTTGAATCAACATTGATATGTTCAGCATGAGCGTGGGCAATGCCCAAAAGAAAAACACCAGACCCATGACCTTCATCGCCAACCGAAACAACGTCTTGTGCTTCACCGCGATACCCTCCCGACATGCTCCGCACGCTCACCATCCACACCCGAAGCCAAGGGCTGCATGAGATTACGCCCGACATCCGCCGCGTGGTCCGCGAGTTCGCCGCCGGCGCCGGGCCCGACCCGGGCGACGCCGTCTGCACCATCTTCATCCGCCACACCTCGGCGAGCCTCATCATCCAGGAGAACGCCGACCCCTCGGTGCGCCACGACCTGCAGAACTGGCTCGCGCGCCTCGTCCCCGAGCACGACCCGCTCTACACCCACACCGACGAAGGCCAGGACGACATGCCCGCGCACGTCAAAGCCGCGCTCACCAATGTCAGCCTCTCCATCCCCGTCTCAAGCGGCGAGCTTCTCCTCGGCCGCTGGCAAGGCATCTACGTCTGGGAACACCGCCACGCCCCGCACACGCGCGAAGTGGTCGTGCGGATCGGCTGACCCAAACCGGCGAGGCGCACGGCACCCGACACCAACACAAGTCCATCCCTCTCCGCGTCCTCTGCGTCTCTGCGGTGAGTCTGATCTTGGTCCGGGTTCTAATACGCTGGCTCGTTCCCCGGCTTCCACTTGATGTTGCACCCGACGCTCGGGAACTGCGTCGCCGCCGCCGGCGCACCGCTCAGCACCGCGTCAATCGCCGCGCGAACGTCCTTCCCCGTCACCGCGCCGCCGACGTACTTCCCGTCGGGCCCTTTGCTCGGGCGGCTGTCATCAAACTGCCCGCGGTACACCAGCCGCCGCTCCGCGTCGAAGACAAAGAAGTCGGGCGTGCATGCCGCGCGGTACGCCTTCGCGATCTCCTGCGTCGCGTCAAAGAGATACGGGAACGTATACCCCGCGCTCCGCGCCTCCTCCGCCATCTTCGGCGGGCTGTCGTCGGGGTACTTCTCGACATCATTCGAGTTGATCGCCACCAGCGCCACGCTTTTCGACGAGTAATCGCGCCCCAGCGCCGTCAACCCCGCGCGGATGTGCTTCACGAACGGGCAGTGATTGCAGATGAACATCACCGCCAGGCACTTCTCCGCCGAAAAGTCCCCCAGCGAAACCAACCGACCGCTCACCGCGTCCGGCAACGCAAACTCCGGCGCCCGCGAACCCAACTCGAGCATCATCGTGGAAGGAGTCTGAGCCATCGCGCGTCTCCCAAGTGTGTGCGGCGTGAACCATCAACGGCAGCAGATCATTGTCGCGCGCCGACACTCGGACGAACATTCCGAGCGATCAACTCTTCAGGAAGCCGCCGCCCACCCGCCCGAGCCGACCCGGCGGCCTCGCCACACACATCGCATCATCACCCAACCCGTTCATGCACCGTTTATCCACACCGACACTTCACAATCCGCGCGCCGGGTGACCGGAAAATCACTGAAAACGGCTGATTCTGCGCGAATGAAGCAATCCACGCGCTGAAGTCGCACGCCAACCGAGCCGAGAGGAGATTTCCCCTCTTCACAACAAGCGGAGTCCGGGGTAGTCTGACCGCAGTCGTCATGGATGGGCGACACGAGTCCGGTTGGCAGAGGTCAAGGAGCGACCGATGCAGGATCATGGGCACCAGCGGCCCGTCGCGACACTCGCGGCGGACGATTCCCTCCCCCACTCTCAACGCAACGGCGCGTTCGTCGCGCGATTCAGCGACACCTCGAACGGCACCGCCGCGCACGGAGACACCGAGCCCGTTGGCGTCATGGGCCTCGTGCGCTCCGCCGTGCTGCACGACCTCTCGCACCAGGAGCGCTTGCTCGTCATCCTCTGGCACGTCGAGCGCATGACCCCCGCAGAGATCGGCGCGGTCCTCGACACCACCGCCGAGCGCGTGCTGCAGATGTACGAAGCCGTCGTCGCCCGCCTGCGCTCCGTGGTCAGCAAAGCCGCATGAACGAGCGAGCCACACCGAATTCACAGATGAGCCGCGCGCTTCGGATCTCGGCCCAGTGGGCCGAGGGGTTGTAGCCACGGGTGGAGCGAGTCCCGGGGGGCGAGCGAAACCCGCGGAAGACCGCGCAGCACCGCGACGCGTCCCGAAGGGCCGCCGGAGGGCGCGGCTGAATCTCGAATTCAATCCGCGTCAGACGAATCTCCCCCGCGCGATTCCGTATGCTCACTCGCGCGTGCTCTCCCCCACTCTCAGCCTGTGGCTGTTGCCCGTCGCGAGCCTCATTTCACTCATCGGCGCATGGTGCGCTTCGCGCGGCCCGATGTCGCCAGCCCGCGAGCACACGCTCACGGGCGTCACGCTCCCGCTTGTCGCCGCCATCCCCGCCGTGTGGCTCGCGCTGAACTGCGATCCATTTCTCTTCCCCGGTTCGCGCATCCCCGCGTACCCGCTCACACCGTGGATTCTCATCGCGCTGCCGCTGCTCGCCGCGACCGCCGCTCTTGGGACGCTCTTCATCGGCGCGCCGGGCCTCTCGCGCCCGCGCCCTGCGGATGTCGCGCGCTGGATGGTGGCCGCCGCCGTCGCGCTCTACGCCGCCGCCGCCGGGCGCGTCGGCTTGCTCGAAGCCCAACTCATGATGCTGGGTGTGTTCCTTCTCTGGTGGCTCGAAGGCAACGCCGCCGCCCTCCGCCCCGCGACGCCCGCGGAGCACGGCAACGGCGCGAAACCCGTCTTCGGCGGCGGGTTCGTCGCATACGTCGGCGCGCTCGCCCTCGGCTGGCTCTCCGCCCGCACCATCAATGAACCGCGCTGGACGCCCCTTGTCATTTCCAATGTTCTTGGGCACGCGCTTCTCATCTCGATGATTCCTGCCGCCGCCGCCCCGCGCGACTCCGCACCTCTCGGCGTCCGCCGCGCGATCACCACCGCCACCTCCATCGCCGCCGTCAGTCTCGGCGTGGGGCTGGCGCTCGTCACGCTCTCGCGCGTGCTCGCCGACGCGTGGCGGAGCATCGAACTCGCCCGATCCGCAGGCGATCCAAGCTGGCTCACCGCCGCCGCCGAGGCGCTCGGCGCGCGCCCCTATCTGTCAGGACTGGGCATCGCGCTCGCCGAGTGCGCCGCCGCCGTCGTCGCCGCCGTGGTGCTGTGGAGCGTCGCCATGCTTCCCGCCGACACGGCCCCGCTGTCCCGTCGCCTCCGGCTCAGCCTGGGAGGCATCGTCGCGCTCGCCGGCACAGCGATGCTCGGGATCGCCGTGTGGTGGTTCGTCGGCAGGCTCCACGACCTCGCCAATTTCTTGTAGAACATTCGGGTCATGGAAGGGATGAGCGAGAAAGTGCAGCACTCGCCGGAGATCGGGCCGATACCCAGTGAGCCGGGTTCGCCAAGCGGCGGACCATCGGCTTCGCCCGGCGCGCGTGCACCGGGCAACAGCGGCGGCACGACGGAGCGGGACCCCAGCATGATTCTCTCACGCCAATCCGACGGTTCGAGCACCCCCGCCCTCACCTTGCCCGCACGGCAGGTGCTCCCCTCCACACGCGACTCCGTCACGCACAAGTTCACCGTCGGCAACCACGAGGGATACCTCACCATCGGCCTGCACGCCGATGGCCGACCGGGCGAGGTCTTCATCAAGATGTCGAAGGAAGGCTCGACCATCAGCGGCCTGTGCCAGGCCTTCTGCCGAGCCCTCTCGCTCGCGATGCAGCACGGCCTCTCCGTCCCCGACGTTGTCGCCCGCTTCAAGGGCATGCGCTTCGAGCCGATGGGCTTGACCAGCAACCCCGAAATCCCCGAAGCCAGCAGCATCGTGGACTACGTGGCCCGGTACATCGAATTGAACTTCGTGAAGGATCGGGCCTGAGGCTGAGCGCACGACGAATTTTCGATGGTCGGCTACAATCCACCGTTCGGATCGGTGTTCGCCTCCTGCCCCGGCTTGCGAGGATGATTTCATGGCCCACGTGATCGCGGAACCCTGCATCGGCACCAAGGAAACGTCGTGCGTTGACGTGTGCCCGGTGGACTGCATCCACCCCACCAAGGACGAGAAGGACTTCGCCACCGCCGACATGCTCTACATCGACCCCGATACCTGCATCGACTGCGGCCTGTGCGTCGACGAATGCCCCGTCAAAGCCATCTTCCCCCAGGACGACGTCCCTGCCGAGTGGCACAAGTACATCCAGATCAATCTGGACTACTTCAAGAAGGCGTGAGGGGAAGGCTCGAAGGCATCGAGCCACCCAGCCATCAAGCCATCAAGTGGCGAACCAACAAGCCGCGACAACGCGGTTTGTTTTCTTTCTGAGCACGTCGGCAGCCTGCCGGGGCCACCCCACTCCCGATCAACCGATGCGTCGACACTTGATGGCTCGATGCATTCCTGCTTCGGTCACGTGATCCCTTGATGCCTCGATGGCTTGATGCCTTCCTCGCACAAATGAAAAGGGCCGCGGATCACTCCGCGGCCCTTTGTCTTCTCATTGCTCAACCAACCCGCCGATCAATTGCACGTCGCGGCCCAGTTGGTCACCACCACCGCGATGTCCGACAGCCCGACGCTCGCGTCGAAGTCCGCGTCGCCGTCGCGCACCGTCGCCGCGCCCAGGCCCCAGCCCTGGATCACCACCGCGATATCCGCCAGATCGACCACGCCGTCGAAGTTCACGTCGCCGGTGCACGCCGTCAGCGGCACCAGACCCGAGATCACGATGTCGTCAACGTTCCAGCCCACGTACACCACGCTCGTATCGGTCGTACCGATCGTGAAACGGATGCGCACGTTCGGCTGGTTGTCCGCCACCGCCGAGATGTCATACGTGAACGGCGTCCACACGCTCGGGTTCATCGACGGGCCGGTGTGGCTGTAGATGGTGGTCCAGTTCACGCCGTCGTTGCTCACGCGGAGGTACGCGTGATCGAAGCTCGCGCTCTCGATGCCCAGCCATCGCTGGAACGAAATCGTCGAGCCGGTGATGCCCGTCATGTCGAACGTCGGCGACGTCGTGTGCCGCTCCGGCATCGAGTTCACATAGTCGCCCGCCAGGTTGTAGCCCAGCACGTTCAGACCGGTGAACCCAGCCGACGGATCACGGTTGCGCGAACCCATTCCCAGCGGCTGGCCGAACGCCCACTGATCCTCGCTCGTGAACCCGGGGTTCGTGTCGTCCACAAGGAACTGGTGGATCGGCTGCGGCCCGCCCACGGTCAGCGAAATCGTCCCGGCGTTGGAATCGCCGCCCGTCGGCGGCATGCCGCCGTCGTTCGCGCGGAACTGGAACGAGTCCGTGCCCTGGTACAAACCCAGCGGCGAGTACCGCACCGTCGTGTCACCCGCGGGCAGCGCGTGCGGCACGCTGGAGATCACCACGCCATTCCCGTCACGCAGCGAGCCGTTCGTCGGCAGCGACGTAACCGAGTAGCTCAGCGGGCCAGGCACGCCGTCGTCGGTGGCAACAAGCACGACGTTCACCGCCGTGGCGAGCGCCGTCGTCGCCGAGCCGTTGACCGCGATCGGCGGACGATCGCCGCAAGGCCCGTAGGTGCTCAGGTCGCTCTCGGTGAAATCGGGGTCCTGCCCGGCACCGCGCGACAGGCCCGCGAGCCCGTCCGTCGCCGAGATGCCCAGCCACGAGATGCGGATCGTGCCGTCGAAGAACATCTGAATCTGGAACGTGTTGGTGTCGCCGCTCACCCCGTTCTGCGGGATGTTCAGCCAAGTCACCACCACGCTGTCGGTCTGCTGCAGCACGCGCACGCTGCCGCCCTCCGCCGGGTCAAGGTCATCGAACATGCCCGAGATTCGCGGCGTGTCGAAGTGATCCGCAACGGACTCGGACGAATCCGTATCACCCGCCGTGAACGTGATGTAGCCATTGGAACCGATGAAGAAGCTGCTGTAGTTCGTGCCGAAGAGCTTGACCGTCTCGCCGCCGGTGAGGTTCACCTGCAGGAACTGGTTGTCCTGCGTGCCGGGGAGCACGATTGCCGGGTGCAGGCTCGGATCGATCGGCAGCACGCTGATCGTCTCAGAGCACGCCGTATAGCCGTCGATCGTCGGGGCCGGCGTAAACGTGTTGGAGCGGTTGTCGAGATCGTTCGTGCCGGTGCTGTACAGCTCGGTAAAGAAGTCAGGGACTGCCGGCGTCGTGAACGTGAAGCACGCCCCGCCGTTGTCATTGGTCGTCAGATTGCCCGCGTCATCCGTGCCGCGCACGATGAACGAGTACGTCGTGTTCGTCTGCAGCCCGCTGAGCGCGATCGAGTGCGTCGTCGTGCGAGTCGTCGAGTTCACGGTGTTCGTGAGCGAACCGCACGATGTGCCGTAGGACGTGCCGCCCGTCGCCGGCTCGTTGGTCGTGAACGTAATCGTCGCCGCCCGCGGCTGGATGTTGCCCGCCGCCACATTCGTGATCACCGGCCCGGCGCAGTCGACGCTCGCCGTCGCGGTCGCCGTCACGCCCATCCCGCCCATCCCGTCGTCCGCGTCGATGTACGTCATGGTGATCGTGTCGCCGTCCGACACCAGCAGCACGCCCGCGCTGTCCGTCGTGTCGATATTGATCGACCCGCGGAACTCGGCGGACTGCGGCGCGGTCTCGGTCAGCAGCACGCTCTCCCCGCCGCTCTCGCTGTTCGACGCGATCGACACCGTCACCGTATCAACCACCGCGTCGGAGGTGTTCAACCCGCAGTCAGAGACGCGCAGGTTCACCGTGCCCGTGCAGCGGTACACCGTCTTGTCCAGCGACGGGATGCCGCGGTCCGAGCAATTGACCAGGAACGGCGTGGCGGCGATCGAGAAGCTCTGCGGCCCCTGCGGCACCGTCGTCCCCCGCACCTCGACCAGCCAAGCGCCCGGCTCGGGGTTCGCGACGAACACCTGCTCGATGTTGTCGATGTGGTTCTCTTGCGTCTGCACCGCCGGCGCGCCGGGGTTCGCCGTCCCGCCCAGCGTCCATGGGTACGCCCGCACGTTCGACGGGCTGCGCACCACGAGGTCAAGGTCGTTCACGAGCTGCGGGATCATGTTCCCCGTGCCCTGGTAGTCGTCCCAGGCGAGGGTGACCTTCAGCTCCGGGTCGCCCGGCTGCACGATCACAATCACGCCCACCGTGCCGCCCTGCCCCACTTCGTTCTCCGCGAAGTTGCCCGAGCGCAGAAGCTCCACCGCCGGCACGATGCGCACCGACCCGTAGCCGTACTTGTTGTCCGGGCCGGGGTTATCAAGATCAACCGCGGTGTGCGCGAGCAGCGTCTTGAGCGTCGAGTTCCGGAAGTCCGGGCGCGACGGGTAGAGCGTGCGGAAGTCCGACAGCAGGATCGCGCCAAGCCCGCACACGGTGGGCGACGCCATCGACGTGCCGCACTTCGTCGAGTACGCCGTGTCGCTGCTCGACGACGCCGAGCGCACGCCGCCGTCACCGCCCGACTCGCAGCCGGGGGCCGCGATGTCGGGCTTCATGCGCCCGTCGTCCGCCGGGCCCCAGCTCGTGAAGCTCGCCGGCAGGTCGTCGTTCGAGTTCAGCGCGCCGACCGTGATGTGGTTCTTCGCGCACGCGGGCGGCGCGGTCGTGCGGTACGTCGAGCCGCAGCGGGCCGACCCCCCGCGCTCGTTGCCGTTCGCCCACACCACGCGGAAGGGAGAGCCCGTGATCGAGCCGCGAACCATCTGATCGATCAACTCGGACATCAGCCCGTAGTCACCCTCCCAGTTGCAGTCGTAGCCGTTCGGCGCGGTGTTGGTGCCGATCGAGTTGTTCGAGATATCCGCGCCGTGCGTCGTGATCGCCTGCGTGTAGTCGGCGATAAAATCGCCCGGCTCCGTGTACAGGAACCCCGGCTGCAGCCCGCCGACGACCTCAAAGCCGTACGAGATCAGTGATTGCACGCCCGGCGCCATACCGCGCTCCGTGCCGCCGCTCGCCACACCCGTCCCGCCCACCGTGCCCATCACGTGCGTCGCGTGATCCGACACGCCGTCCGTATCTCCCAAGATCACGCGCGGCGCAAGATCCTGGTGCGTCGCGCGCACCGACCCGCCGTCGTAGATCAGCACATCAACCCCGGTGCCCGTCAGGTTGTAGGGCGGCGCCTGGATCGTGTCCGCCCCAGTCCGCACGCGGTTCTCCGCGTTCAGCTCGCTGAACTTCGGCAGCGGCGGCTCGATGTTCTGCACCACGTCCTCCGCCGCCAGCGCGTTCACCGCCGACAGCGGCAGATGCACCACCGCCATGTTCGCCGCATGAACCATCGAGCGCACTTCCCCGCCGTGACGACCGATCGCCGCCACGCCATCCGCGTCCAGATTCACGTCCTTGTGAAACTGCACGTACACCGCCACCGTCGGACCGGCCTTGAGCGCCTCGGGACGCTCCGCGTCACCCGCCAGTTGCCCCTCATCCTCACCCCGGATCACCGTCCACGGCTGCGCGATCCCCGCCAGCAAGTCCGGGTGCAGCTTGTACCGCGTCTGGATCGGCTCGATCGCGCGCAGCTCGTTCAAGCCCGTCAGCGCCTCCACATCCAGCAGCGCCGCGTCCATGCTCGCGAAGTACGCGTTCTCGCCCAGATAGCTCAGCAGCATCACACCAGCACGCTCGAACGCCGCACGATCCTCGCCGGCCAGCGCCCGGTCGAAGTGAACGACGACACGGCGCCGGGCCGCGCCGTCCCGCAACGAAAACTCCGCGAGCGACTCGCGGAGGGTTTCAGCAGTCATCCGGGCAGGGCGCTCGCTCGCGCCGGTGCGCCACTGCAGCTGCGCGCTCGCGGGCAGCGCCACACCGAGGGACAACGCCAGCCCCACCACCGCCGGCAACGTTCGAGTCTGGGAACGCCGGCTCGCGGCACGGACACGGGAACGATTTATCATGGGATCACTCTCCAGCGAAATGAACGATCACGGCACCCTTCGCTCACGCCGACACACCGGCGCGGGACCGCTCGACGAAGAGTGGAAATGGACGCCGGCACCGATCGCCCTCGCACGCCGCCCCGGACAGCGCGCAAACCACAACCCACGCCTCCGCCCGCTCCGCATCGCGCAGACCGAATTCGAGAATCCACCAATCGCATCAGGATGTCAAGGAAAAAGTCGGGGAAAGCCCGCTCCCGCAGACTTTCCCCGACTCGGGGTTCAACCCTGAATTCTCCACGGCTCACGCCGAGAGTCGGTTATTTGACCACGTCGAAGTACTCAACCTCGAACACCAGTGTCGCGTTCGGCGGGATCACCCCGCCCATCCCATTCGCCCCATACCCAAGCTGCGGCGGGATCACCAGGAACCGCTTCCCACCCGGCTTCATTGAGCCGATGCCCTCCGTCCAGCCCTTGACGAACTGATTCAGCGGCCACTCGATCGGCTGGCCCCGGTCCAACGACGAATCAAACTTGTTGCCGTTCGTCAGCCAGCCCGTGTAGTGGACCTTGACCTTGTCGGCGACCTGCGGCGAGGCGCCCTCGCCGACCTTGATGTCCGTATACCACAACCCCGATGGGGTGGTCACACCCTTCTCAACATCGCCGCCCTTCGCCTTCACGAGCGCGATGCCCTCTTCGAACTGCTTCTTATTCGCCTCGGCAACGGCCTTCATAGCCTCCGCCGCCGCCTGCTCCGCCTTCGCGAGCGCCGCATCGACCTTCGCCTTCAGGTCCGCCAGCTTGGGCCCGCCCGTCTGGACGACGGAATTGATCGTCACCGTCTCCGTCGGCACGTCGCCCATGCCGTTCTTCGAGCCGGTCGGCACCGCCTTGATCGCGTCCACCACGTCCATCCCGCCGACCACCTTGCCGAACACCGCGTACGCCGCACCGCCGCGCGGCATGTCCAGCATGCCGTTATCGACCACGTTGATGTAGAACTGGCTGGTCGCCGAGTCCGGCGCGTTCGTCCGCGCCATCGCGATCGTCCCGCGCATGTTCTTCAGCCCGTTCTGCCACTCGTTCTTGATCGGCGCGTCCGTCGGCTTCTGCTGCATGTCGGCGGTGAACCCGCCGCCCTGGATCATGAAGCCCGCGATCACGCGGTGGAAGATCGTTCCTTCGTAGAACTGCTTGTCCACGTACGACAGGAAGTTCGCCGTCGAGATCGGCGCCTTCTCCGGGTCGAGTTCGAGCTTGATCTCGCCCTTCGACGTCGACATCGTCAGCTGCACCATCGCGGGGTTTTCCGTGGCGGGTTGAGGGGCATTCGGCGCGTTCGCGGGGGGGTCGGCGGGCTTCGGCTCGGCGCCGAACGCCGCCGGACTCAGCACCGCGGCCAGCACGAACGCAAAGCGATTGACGGCTCGGATCATCGAGGAACATCCTCCACAGGTATCGCGCCGCGTCTCGGCTCCCAGCCGATACGCCGCGCGGGCAATTGCGACGGCGATATCGTATCACCCATCCCATGAACCAAACACAGACCTCACGGACCAATCTTCTACCGCCGACCCTCGCCCTCGCCGCTGCCGCCGCGCTCGCGGGATGCGCCGCAACCTCGCCGACGCACACCCAGCCGGCGCGCCCCGCCGTCATCAATCACGTCGTCTTCATCAAATTGCGCGATCCGTCCGACGCCGCCGCGTTGCGTTCTGATTCGGAGCAACGACTCTCACGAATCCCCGGGGTCCGATACCTCCATGTAGGCCCCCATCTTGACATCGGCCGCACCAATGTGGATTCGGATTACAGCATCGGCATTGCCGCCGGCTTCGACACCGTTGATTCGTACCGAACGTACCTCGCCCACCCAGAGCACACGCAACTATTAAGTCAATGGAAGCTTCGCTGTGAGTCGATCCGCATATACGATGTACTTGATGACACGCCATGACGCGCGATTCTTCGTGAGAAACACGTTCTTCTGTTTTCTCATTTCAGCCGCCATCCCTCTCGCGGCGTCCGCACAGATTCTCCGCGTGAACGCCGGCGCCCCCCCGGGCGGCAACGGCAACTCCTGGCCCACCGCCTACCGCGATCTCCAGGACGCGCTCGACCACGCCCGAACCCTCGGCGGAATCCAGCAAATCTGGGTCGCCGCCGGAACCTACAAGCCCGACCGCGCCACCGCCGACCGCAACGCGTCGTTCACGCTCGTCAACACCGTCGCGCTCCTCGGCGGCTTCGCCGGCAGCGAAACCGAAGCCGCGCAGCGCAACCCCACCACCAACCCCACCATCCTCAGCGGCGACATCGGCGCGCCCAATATCGCCGCCGACAACTGCTACCACGTCGTCAGCTTCACCGAATTCGGCGCAACCTCCTCAATCGACGGCTTCATCATCGAGCGCGGCCGGGCCGACACCGCCGGATCCAACAACGACACCGGCGGCGGCATCTATTTCCGCGCCCCCACCGCTTCGCTCACTGTCTCGGGCTGCGTCTTCCGCTCGAACTACGCGCGACAGGGCGGCGCGCTCTTCTCCCGCCAGGGCACCATCACGATCAAGAATTGCGATTTCACCAGCAACACCGCCGTCAGCGACGGCGGCGCGGTCTTCGCGCAGGATTCCGCCACACTCCGCGCCTGCAGCTTCCTCAACAACAACGCACCCTTCGGCGGCGCGGTCTGGTTCTGCTGCGGCTGGGCACGCCTCGAAGACTGCTCCGCCGAGGGCAACTTCGCCAACAACGGCGGGGCCATCTTCTCTTCGGGCGGCACCATCACACTCGCCCACTGCACCCTCACCGACAACGCCGCCACGCAAGGCGGCGGCGCCGACCTCTCCGGCACCTCGCGCATCGCCTCCACCCTCTTCGCCGGCAACTTCGCCTCCACCGGCGGCGGGCTCCGCGCCAGCGGCACCCTCTCCATCGCCAGCAGCATCTTCAGCCGCAACTTCGTCACCGTCACCGGCGCGGGTCTCTACAACGAGGGCAACGCCACCGTCGATTTCTGCACCTTCCACGCCAACAACGCCGTCATCTCCACCGGCGGCTTCTACACCGCCAGCAGCGCGCTCATCAACAACTCCATCCTCTGGAACAACACCGACGGCTCGGGCACCACCGAGACCGCGCAGGCCCGACGCGCCGCCGGCACCCTCACCGTCACCAATTCCTGCGTGCAGAACTGGAGCGGCGCGCTGATCGGCTCGGGTAACTTCAGCACCGACCCGCTCCTCCAGAACGCCGCAGGCCCGGACGGCATCCTCGGCTCGAGCGACGACGCGCCCGCCCCAGCAGGCAACTCGCCCTGCATCGACCGTGCCGACAATACGCTCATCCCGCCCGACACCGCCGACGCCGATTCCGACGGCGACACGCTCGAACCACTCCCGCTCGACATCCAGCGCATGCCCCGCCGTCTCGACGACTTCGAAGCTCCCGACGCCGGCGCTGGCCTCGCCCCAATCGCCGACGTCGGCGCCGCCGAGTTCAAACGCATCTACCCCGGCGATCTGAACCAGGACTGCCGCGTCGATATCGCCGATCTCGCCATCATCGTTCTCAGCTGGGACAGCGGCGACCCCGCCGGCGACGCCAACAACGACGGCAACGTCGACCTCGCCGACATCGCCCTCCTCATCCTCAACTGGGGCGCGGGAATCCCACCGGCGCCATGAGAGTGGTTCGCTCCGGCTCCAAAAGTGGAACCGCCCGCGCGAACGGGCGGTCGCTTGATACGCCGGTGCCAGAAACCCCCGGCTCGCGCCGAGGGCTCCACACGGTTCCTTACGCCGATTCCTTCCGCTTCACGCGCAGCTGTTCCAGCCCCGTGGGCCGCCGCACCGCCTCCGCGTTGATGACGAACTCGGAACCCTCGTGCGCCACGTCGGGCAGCTCATACATCAGGGTCTGCATGATCTCTTCCATGACCGCTCGCAGCGCCCGCGCGCCCGTTTTCCGCTGCAGCGCCTTCTCCGCGATCGCCTCCAGCGCATCGTCGGTGAACGACAGCTTGCAGTTCTCCAGGCTGAACAAGTACTGGTACTGCTTGATCAGCGCGTTCTTCGGCTCCGTCAGCACGTTCATCATCGCGCTCAGCGTCAGCGGCATCAGCGGCGCGATGATCGGCAACCGCCCGATGAACTCGGGGATCATGCCGAACTCGAGCAGGTCCTCCGGCACCGCCTGCTTGAGAATCTCGCCCTCTTCCTCCGCGCGCCCGCGGAAGCCGACCGAATCCGCGAAGCCGATCCGGCGCTTGCCGATCCGCCGCCGGATGATCTCATCCAAGCCAACAAACGTCCCCCCGCAGATGAACAGAATGTGGCTCGTGTCCATCTGGATGTACTGCTGCTCGGGGTGCTTGCGCCCGCCCTGCGGCGGCACGTTCGCGATCGTCCCCTCCAGCATCTTCAGCAGCGACTGCTGCACGCCCTCGCCCGACACGTCGCGCGTGATCGACACGTTGTTCGACGTCTTGCCGATCTTGTCGATCTCGTCGATATAGATAATGCCGCGCTGCGCCGACTCCAGATCAAAGTCCGCCGCCTGCAGCAGCTTCAGCAGCAGATTCTCGACATCCTCGCCCACGTACCCCGCCTCGGTCAGCGTCGTCGCGTCCCCGATCGCGAACGGAACGTTCAGCATCCGTGCCAGCGTCTTCGCCAGCAAAGTCTTGCCGCAGCCGGTGGGCCCCAGCAGCAGCACGTTGCTCTTGTCGAGCTCGACCGGCGCTTCCTCGTTCTCCATCTGACCGAGCCGCTTGTAGTGGCTGTGCACCGCCACCGCCAGCGCCTTCTTCGCGTGGTCCTGCCCCACCACGTACTGATCCAGGAACTCCTTGATCGCCCGCGGCACGGGCAGCACGCCCTGCATCTGCCGGCTCTGGATGCTCCGCCGCTTTTCCTGCTTGAAGATGTTCTGGCACAGATCGACGCAGTTGCAGCAGATATAGACGTCGCTCGGCCCCTCGACCATCGGGCCGACCTCGCGCGACGTCTTGCCGCAGAACGAGCACGTCGTCACCTTGCGCCCGCGGAAACCGCCGTCAGAAGAACCGCTTGGCATGGAATCGTCACCGCCGTTTCGGGTTTTCGCCATCGGAGCCTCTCCGCGCTGGGCGTCCGCTCGAACAAGCGGCCACATCGCCCCCGCCCCCCTGCGGGCGCAGCGCGCTCCCCACAGTCTATCGTCACCCCCATGCTTTCTCTTGCTGAAACAACCCGCCGCCGCCGATTTTTGCCCGCCCGAGCCGCCGCCACGCGATGCCAAAACGCCCGTGTGGATCAATAATCCACGCGGACCTGCACCCTTCACCTCATCCATCACGACGACCGCCGAACATCACGCTCACACAAAGAGCATCCCCCGCTCGGGCGGGTCACCAATCGCGCGATCGCAACACCCCCGATCCGTCGGCTACACTCTTCCCCCCACCGGCCCCGACGCCGGACCACGCCGGAGTGGCGGAACTGGCAGACGCGCTAGATTCAAAATCTTGTATCCGAAAGGGTGTGAGGGTTCGACTCCCTCCTCCGGCATTGAGTAGAGCAGTCAGTCTTGAGTCCTGAGTATTTTTCCCGCGCACCGCGCAGCGCGCAAAGCGCACCCCGCACCCCGCATCCCGAACCCACCACGGAGGAGACCCACCAATGGCCGACCAGCGCAGCAACCCCCAGGGACAGCAAGTCCAGATCCGCATGGACGAATCCAAGACCGTCACCACCTACGCCAACACCATCCGCACCGTCCCGGGCAACGACGAACTCATCATGGACTTCGGGCTCAACATGCCCGTCCCCACCAACCCGGGCGAGCAGATGGCGATGCAGTTCACCGTCGGCTCCCGCGTCGTCATGAACTGGACCGCCGCCAAGCGCCTCATGATGAGCCTCCAGCAGGCCGTCGGCGCCTACGAACAGAACTTCGGCCCCATCGAAGTCGCCCCCCAGCAGCGCCAAGGCAACAAGTAAACACCTGCCACCGACGTCGGTGCTCTGACCGACCTCGGCGCCGCCCGGCACATCGCAACACAGTCTCGCTTCGCCGACACCTGAGCATGCTCTGATGCTCAGGGTTTCCGCGACCACGCCACTGGCCCGCCCTCGGGTCAGTGTTTCATTGTGGGGCTGGTATTCTGAAGCGAGCACCGCCCGGTGCGCGACGAGCAATCTTTGTTCCCGAGGGACACCGATGAAACTGCCCGCATTCGCTCTCGCCGCCATCGTCCTCGCCGCGTCGGCCGCCGCCGAACCGGTGAATCTCAGCCCCCGCTTCACCGTCGGCGAAGAGCGACGCTCCGTCTACACCATCGACGCCACCCAGGAAATCTACGGCCAAGACCCCGCCAACCCCGCCACCGTCAAAAAGGGGCTCCAGCAGTTCTTCTTCGTCGCGCGCACCAAAGCGGTCACCCCCGAGTCTGTCAGCGTTGAGATCGAGTACGAAGCCGTCAATTTCGTCGCCGAATCCGGCGGGAACAAAGTCCAGGCTGACACCCGCAAACCCAGACCGACCGCGCCCGACAAACAAGCCGACGCGATGATGACCGATGAGTTCGCGAAGATGGTCGGCCAGAAACTCCAGCTCACGCTCTCGCCCAAGGGCGTCATCACCGACTGCCGGACCACGTTCGACTACAAGTCGCACTCCATGGCCCGCCTCATCCGGCGCATGTTCGAGCGCGATCTCGTCCAGAACATTTTCCACCCGTACTTCTGCGCCCGCGCCGACGGCGTGCCCGCCGAAGAAGGCGCGGAGTGGACCGAACGCCGCGCCATGATCGGTGACGCGATCCCTGGCGCTCCGCGGATCGAGTTCGTCTACCGCTACCGGCTCGAGTCCGCCGTCGACGCGCAGGCCCGGATCGTCCTGAAGTGTGAGCCGGACCTCGCCAAGGTGCCAGTTCCCGCGGGCGTCACGCTCCGCTCTCACGCCGAGGGTACCATCACATGGGATTCCAAAGCCGCCAGGCTCGCCACGTTCTCACTCGTCGAACGCACCGAATTCATCAGCGAAATCGCACCGGGCAAGCCGGTGCGAAGCGTGAACGCCAACATCACCTCATTCCGCCCCGCCGACGAGCATCAAAAGCTCTGATCGCGGCCGGGCCAAGAACGCACGAAGCCTCGTGACACGTCAGCTCCCGGCCAGGAGGAAACGACTGAGTTCACGCGCCGCCAAGGTCGGCGCTTAGGCCGACCTCGGTGCTCCCCGACATGCCGTCGCACGCGCCGATGCTCAGGGTTTCGTTCGCAACACTCGTCCCTTCAACAACAAAGCGGGGCTCGCGCGATGCGCGAGCCCCGCTGTCATTCACCGATCCTCACCCGAGCACCGAGCTCACTGCTCGGGCAGCCCCAGAGTGATCGTGTTGTTGATAAAGCTGTCGAACTCGCACGGCGCCACGGAGCGCAGGATCCCGCCCCGCACCGTCACGGTGCTGCCAAACGGGAAGCCGCCCGTGTTCTCGAGGAAGTAGTACCCCCCGCCGCCCACGAACAGCGGAGCGCACTCGAACCCGATCTGCAGTGTGCCCGTCGCCTCCAGCCCGATCAGCGTCTGGTTGTGCAACAGCGTGACCTTCCTGGAGCCGCTCGAAGCCAGCTCCCCCGCCACGTACACGAAGAACCCGTCCGGGAACGGCCCCGTGTTCTCGAGCGCGATCACCACACCGTTGTCCACGTTCGTCACCGTCTTCGCCCCGAGGTTCAGCACGCCCAGCGCCGAATACCCAGCGCCGACCCGCGCTTGGCGGACCGTGTTCCCGACCCGCGGCTCCTGATAGTCGTAGTCGTCCGTCCGCAGACCGCGCACATACACCTCGGCACCGATCGGGAAAGACGACAACCCCGCGACCGTGAACACGTCGTTGAAGATCACGCCGTCCGCCTGGAACGCCTTGCCCCCCGCGCCGTCGCTCACCACATCGCCCGACGTGCTGAACGCGAACCGCGCCGCCGCCGACGTCACCGACGGCGGATCCGCCGCGCCCAAAATCCCTTCGACGTACACGTAATCACTCGCCGCCGCGTTGTGCGCGCCCACCGCGTCCAGGTGGTACGTCACGCCGTCCTCTCCCAGCACCCGCCGATCGCCAGGCGGCGTGCCCATCAACCGCCCGAACCCGGAGTACGCCGCACCAATCGTGTTCCCCGAAATCACCGCCGGCGACTGCAGCGTCACCACGCTCCCGCGCGTGTACACCCGCGCGCCGTCGGCGAACCCGCCGTTGTCCTGCAATCCGAACAGACGCCCGTCATCCGTCTGCAAGCGCTTCTGCCCGCTTTGCGTCACGATCGTGCCGATCCCCGCGAAGCCAGGGCGGATCAGCGACACCGTAATGAACGGCGTCAGCTCACTCTCGCAGACCGTCGCCGTCGTCTGCGGCACGGTCCCCTCAACGTACACCCGGTCACCCGCGACAAACGAGCCGCGATTCGTCAGCACGAATGAATCGCCACTGTCCGCCTCGAAACGCAGGCAATTGATGTCGCTCAACGACTGCACAAGCACGCCGTGCAACGCCACCGTCACCGCCGGCGGCGGGCACGGGTTCGCGCACGTCGTCCCACTCCCACGGAACGTCCCGCCCTGCGCCGTGCAGTTCGATTGCGACGTCACCACGCACGACCCGTTCGGCAAGCAGCACGCCCCGGCCCGCGAAAACTGCGCCAACCCCGGCGCGGCACTCACCAGCACCGCCACCACCGCTGCCGTCAGCCGGCCCACCAGCGTCTTCATGATGCGTCTCCTCTCAGGAAAATGCACGAAACACCAGTCATCCACCAAAGCTCCAGTGTACCGGCCGGGTGCCACGACAGCCGTCTGCTCTGAGACGGCTGTCGTGCCAGGCGCAGCCGAGCGCGACAAACAACGCAGTGCGTCATGCGCGGCACGCGATGCGCCGGAGAAACATCAAACGCTGCCGGGCTTCGGGTCTCTGGTGCCATGGCCGACGTTCTGGTCGGCCATGCCCAGCGTTCGCCACATCGCAGCAAGTCACCATTTGTGCGCGCGCCGGTGACATGTCCCGCTCCGAACTCAAAGGAAAAATCAAAAAATCAGAAACTCGCCGAAAACCCTGCAATCTCAGGCACTTCCGCGCGTCACATCACGCTCATACCTGCACAGAAGTTCACAATTGTGCGCGCGCCCGTGACGCAACCCGCGATAGATAGAGGGCACGCAAGCCGGTGCCCTCCACCCCGCCGACCGGCTGCAGACGGCACGGCGCGGTGAGAGTCCGACTCGCTCGGCGGCACCAGCCGCGAGGCACACACCTCGCGCGCCGCCGCCGAACACACCAGTTTCGAAGCTCGGCGAAAGCCGAGCCCAATTTCGATCCGCCCGTCGACGGGTTTTCAAGCAGCAGTCAGCGATCAGCAATCAGCTCTCAGCAAACAGCCAACCACAGAACGCGAAGCGTTCCAACTCCGGCGCAAGTCGCAAGACGCAGGACACTCCCGCCGCGCCGCGCACGACCGCGCGCCGCACCCCGCAAGCCGCAAACCGCTCCACTACTCCATCATCGGCACATCAATCTCATGCTCGCGCGCGCACCGCTGCGCCAGGTCGTACCCCGCGTCGGCGTGCCGGAAGACGCCCATCATCGGGTCGTTCGCCAGCACGCGCGCCAGGCGTTCCGCCGCCTCGGGCGTTCCATCCGCGACGATCACCTGCCCCGCGTGCTGGCTGAACCCGATGCCCACGCCGCCGCCATGATGGAAGCTCACCCACGACGCGCCGCTCGCGATGTTCACCATCGCGTTCAGCAGCGCCCAATCGCTCACGGCGTCCGTCCCGTCGAGCATCGCTTCCGTCTCACGATTCGGCGACGCGACGCTGCCGCAGTCGAGATGGTCGCGCCCGATCACAATCGGAGCGCTCACCTCGCCCGTGCGCACCAGATCGTTCAGCAGCAGCCCCGCCTTCTCGCGCTCGCCGTAGCCGAGCCAGCAGATCCGCGCCGGCAATCCCTGGAACTGGAACCGCGGCGAGCCGTCCGCGTTCCGGCACGCCTTCAGCCACCGGTGCAGCTTCTCATCCTTCGGGAAGAGGTCCATGAGCGCCGCGTCGGTGGTGAAGATGTCCTCCGGGTTTCCCGACAGCGCGACCCAACGGAACGGCCCGCGCCCGAGGCAGAACTGCGGTCTGATATACGCCGGCACGAAGCCGGGAAACTTGAACGCGTCCTTGAACCCGTTGTCGTACGCGCGCTGCCGGATGTTGTTGCCGTAATCGAACGTCGCCGCGCCCTTCGACTGCAGCTCGACCATCAGGCGCACATGCCGCTCCATCGAATCCATCGAGCGCTTCTGATACTCAGTCGGATCGCTCGCGCGGAGCAGGTCCGCCTCGTGCATCGTCATCCCCGTCGGCACGTACCCCACAAGCGGATCGTGCGCGGAAGTCTGATCCGTCAGCACATGCGGCACGATGCCGCGCTGGTTCATCCGCGCCAGCAGATCAACAGCGTTGCAGCACACGCCGACAGAGACATTCTTCTTCTGCTTCGCATAGTCAACGGCGGCGTCGATCGCCTGATCCGCCGTGGGCAAAATCTCATCGAGATACCGGTCGCGGCAGCGGCGTTCGAGATTCTTCACATCGACATCCGCGATCAGGCACGTCCCGCCGTTGAGCGTGATCGCCAGCGGCTGCGCGCCGCCCATCCCGCCGCACCCCGCTGTCACGCACAGTTTCCCCGCGAGCGGGCCGCGCGGATCCTTCGCGTTCTCCGGGAAATGCACGCGCCCGCACTCGGCGAACGTCTCGAACGTGCCCTGCAGAATCCCCTGCGTGCCGATGTAAATCCACGACCCCGCGGTCATCTGCCCGAACATCATCAGGCCCTTCGCCGCGAGTTCATCGAAGTGCTTCTGTGTCGCCCAGTGCGGCACGAGGTTGCTGTTCGCGATCAGCACGCGCGGCGCATCCTCGTGCGTCCGCACCACGCCCACCGGCTTGCCCGACTGCACCAGCAGCGTCTCATCCGGTTCGAGCCGCTTGAGCGTGGCGATGATCGCGTCGAAGCACGCCCAGTTCCGCGCCGCCTGCCCGCGCCCGCCGTAGACGACCAAATCCTGCGGGCGCTCGGCCACCTCGGGATCAAGGTTGTTCATCAGCATGCGCATCGCGGCTTCGATGGGCCACGACGCGCACGACAATTTCGACCCGCGCGGCGCGCGGATCACACGGGACGATGACGATGATGCAGCGGCGGAAACGAGCGTGGTCATGCGGCAACCTCCGTGCAACGAAGTGTAAGGGTAGCCCTCATTCCCGTGCCGCGCGGTCGGCGCGCTGGATCGTCACCTGCACGCGGATCTCGCTCAGCGGCACGGTCTCCCCCCGGTTCACGCCCTCGCAGTGCCGCCCCAGCGATTCCCACGCGCCGCGCGAGCGGATGTGCTCGGGCCAGAACGGGAACGTGCGGCATTGCGTTGGTCGCGCTTCGTACAACGAGCACACCGCTTTGCCCGGCATGCTCGTGCGGTCGAGGAAGACACAATCGTAGCCATGCACCGTCTTCACTTCATTGATCGAGCGACCCTCTTCGGTGTCGTGCGTGAAGTCGCGGAAAAACTCGTCGAGCGAGATACCCAGCTTGCGCGCGATGCCCTTCGCTTCTTCATCGGTGAAGAGCACGTACCCCGGCGCGCCGGTGCAGCAGGCGCCGCAGCAGGTGCACTCGAACTTCAACCCATGGCTGTACCACTCGTCGGGCATGCGTGCCGCCGATGCTCCCAACTACTTCTCGACGCGGAGCGCGACCAGCGTCTGATCGTCGGCCCGCTCGCGCGAGCGGGTGTGATCGTACAGCCGTTCGTGGATCGATTCGACCACGCACGGCGGCTCGCCCGAGCACTTCTCCAGCGCGCCCTGCAGGCGCTCGGTGCCGAACATGACTCTGTCGGGCGGCGGGCTGAAGGCCTCGGTGATGCCGTCGGTGTAGAGCACCACCGTGTCGCCCGGCTCGATCGCCACCTCCGCCAACTCGTACCTGGTCTCTTCCATGATGCCGAGCGGGATCGAGACGCCGCCTTCGAGCGAGATCACCTCGCCGAGCCGGGTGCGGTGCTGCGGGCGGTTGTGCCCGGCGTTGGCATACGTGAAGGTGCGGCGTTTCTCGTCGAACATGCCGAAGAACGCGGTGACGAAGTTGTTCTCGAAGCGCTTGGCGACGAGCTGCGTGTTCGCGTGCGTGAGCATCGCCGCCGGCCCGCGCTCGGGGTGCGGGTAGTCGTGCAGGATCGCGTGCAGCATCGCGACGACCGTCGCGGCGCCGGCGCCGTGCCCGGACACATCGGCGACGAGCGTGCCCCAGCGCCCCTCTCCCATGTCGAAGAAGTCGTAGTAGTCGCCGCCGGCTTCGTTGCTCGTCAGGTAGCTGGTGGCGATCGAGATGCCGGGCACGTTGGGCAATTGGTCGGGCAGCAGCGAGCGCTGGATCGACGCGATCTCTTCCAATTGCCCGACCAGCTTGGCGTTGAGCTCCTCGACGCGGCGCGCGTTGACAAGGTTCTTCACCATGCCGCCGACGAGGTTGCCGCGCGTGAGGAAGTCCTCGAGGTCGGCGGCGGTGAATCCCTTCGGGTCGCGCCGGAAAGAGAGACCCCAGTTGAGCACCTGCCCGCCGTCAAAGAGCGGGACGGCGATCGCGGAGTGGAGCCCGGCGAGCTGCGCGCCGAGCACGGGATCGCTGGCGATGTCCAGGTCGTGGTAGAGCTTGGGCGTGGGCGTGCTGATGACCTCGCCCAGAAATCCGCCCGTGTGGACGCTGAGGAGGTGATTGTTCTTCCACACGTCCATCCACTCGGGCGGGCTGTTGTCATCGAGCCAGACTCGGGTGATTTTGTACTGGCCCGGCGGAAGCCCGCGCACGGAGAGGCTCACGTAGCCGTAGGTCTCTTGAAGCCGGCGGATGCGCGTGGCGTACTCGCGCTGGAGGAGCACGGGATCACGGACGGCGCTGAGCGCCTGGAACATCTCGAGCACATGCCCGATACGACCGCTGATGGGGACTTCGACCCTCGGCATGGGGGAGAGTGTAGGCGCGAGAACACGAGATGGCCGACGGTGGGAAATGCGACAGGGTGCCGTGGCCGATGCTTTGATCGGCCACGACGCGGCGCGGTGGTGGGCGTCGTCATGGCCGAGCAGAGCCTCGGCCATGGCACCCGAACCCTGACGCGCTTACGCCGCCGAGGAGGCGACCGGTTGCTCTTCGGGGATCGTGACAAGGGCCATGGATTGCACGTCGAGGCCGGGGACGATCTCGTTGTAGCCGAGCACGGCGGCGGTGGGCAGATAGGGTTCGAGAATCTGGCGCACCTGCGCGCGGACCTGCGGCGAGGCGATGACCACCGGCTGGTGCCCCGCGCTCGTCACGGGCTGCAGCGCGTCGGTGATGCGGCGCGCGATCAGCGCAGCAACGCGCGCGGGCATGTTGATCGTCGTGCCCGCGGGCGAGCGGTCGATATAGCCGGCGATCAGGTCCTCGAACGCGGGGTCGAGCGTGACGCAGACGATGCGGAGCTTCGACTTCGACGAGCCCCCCGGGCTCGCGCCGGCGCCGTCGTTCGGCACGGCGTAGAGCTGGCAGATCGCGCGCCGCAGCGCGTTGCGCACGTACTCGGTGAGCACCTCGGTGTCCTTCGTCTTGCCCGCCCAGTCGGAGATGGTTTCGAGGATCGTCTCCATGTCGCGCACGGGGACGCGCTCGCGCAGCAGGTTCTGCAGGATCTTCTGCAGTTCGCCGATGGGCAGCACGGTGGGGATCGTGTCCTCGACGAGCTTCGCGGCGCGCTGCTTCAGGCCCGTGAGCAGGTTGTTCACTTCTTCGCGCGTGAGCAATTCGTCGGCGTGCGACTTCACCATCTCGGCGAGATGCGTCGTCAGCACGCTCGTGGCGTCAACGACGGTGTAGTTCATCGACTCGGCGCGCTGCTTCATCGCGGGGTCGATCCACACGGCGTCGAGCCCGAAGGCGGGCTCCTTCGTCGGGATGCCGTTGATGCGCCCGGTGACGATGCCCGAGTCCATAGCGAGGAGCGTGCCCGGGCGCGTCTCGCCCTCGGCGACGGGGTTGCCGCGGATCTTGAAGCGATACGTCGTGGGCGCGAGGGTCATGTTGTCGCGCACGCGCACGGGAGGCATGACCAGGCCGAGATCGGCGGCGAGCTGGCGGCGCATCGCGGAGATGCGCTCGAGCAGATCGCCCCCCTGCTTCGTATCGACGAGCGCGACCAGCCCGTAGCCGACTTCGAGCTCGAGCGTGTCGACCTTCAGCAGGTCCTCGACCGGCGGGGGCGGCGGCGCCGCGGGCGCGGCGGCTTCGGCGGCGGCGGCGTGCTTCACCGAGCGCTCCTGCTTGTAGGTGTACCACGCCATCGCGCCGAAGATGAGCGCGAGCGAGATGAGCGGGAGCTTGGGCAGCGGCGTGAGCGCCAGCGCGCCGATAAAGGCGCTCGTCAGCCCCAGCGCGACGGGGCGGCTGCTGAGCTGCCCGGTCATCTCGTTGCCGAGGTTTTCCTTGGAGCCGGAGCGCGTGACGATGAGCGCGGCCGCGATGGAGATGACGAAGGCGGGGACCTGCGACGCGAGGCCGTCGCCGATGGTGAGGATCGTGAAGACCTCGGCGGTCTGCCCGACCGGCCAGTTCTTCTGGAACGCGCCGATAGCGAACCCGCCGACGATATTGATGACGGTGATGATGATGCCGGCGATCGCGTCGCCGCGGACGAACTTGCTGGCACCGTCCATGGCACCGAAGAAGTCGGCTTCGCGGGAGATGCGTTCGCGGCGTTCGCGCGCCTGCGCCTCGTTGATGGTGCCGGCGTTGAGATCGGCGTCGATCGCCATCTGCTTGCCTGGCATGGCGTCGAGGGTGAAGCGGGCGGCGACCTCGCTGATGCGCGTGGCGCCCTTGGTGATGACCACGAACTGCACGATGAAGACGATGAAGAAGATGATGACACCGACGGCGAGCGAGCCGCCGGCGACGAAATCGCCGAAGGCGGCGATGACCTTGCCCGCCATCTCCTTCGCCTGCTGCGGCGAGTTCGCGTCGGCCGTGAGGATCAGCCGCGTCGACGCGATGTTGAGCACAAGGCGGAGCAGCGTCGTGCCGAGCAGCAGCGAAGGAAACACGCTGAAATCCAGCGGTTCTTCCATGTACATCGTGGTCATCAGGATGATGACGGCGATGCTGATGTTCACAGCGATCAGCAGGTCCATCACCAGCGGGTGCAGCGGGACGATGACGATCGCCAGCAGGCTGATGAACGCGATGGGCACCAGCAGCGAACGCTGCTTGTGCAGCGCGGCGAGCCAGGGCGGGAGCGAGTTGGACATGGTTGGCGGCATGCGGAGTGCTGAGAATCAGGTGAGACAGGGGGAGAGCACGAGTTTCGGGTCTCGAGTTTGTGCGGCGGTGCGATCAGCCGGCTGCTTTGCGCTCGAGGCGGTAGACGTACGCGAGAACCTCGGCGACGGCTTCGTAGTGCTGCGCGGAGATCTCGCGACCGACGGGGACGTCGTGGTAGAGGGCGCGGGCGAGGGGCGGGCGTTCGATGATGGGCACGCCGTGGGCGGCGGCGAGGTAGCGCATCTTCATGGCCAAATAGTCGGCGCCTTTCGCGATCACCTTCGGCGCGGACATCTTCGCCGAGTCGTACTTGAGCGCGACGGCGAAGTGCGTCGGGTTGGTGACGATGACGTCGGCCTGCGGCACGGTGGTGGTCATGCGCTGGAGCAGCATCTGGCGCGCGAGCTTCATGCGCCGGCCTTTGGTCTTGAGGTCGCCGTCGGTCGCGCGGTGCTCGTCTTGCACTTCCTGCCGCGTCATCCGGAGGTCCTGCGTGAGCTGCCACTTCTGATATGACCAGTCGGCGATTCCTAATATCAGAAGAATCGCGAGAATCCAGACGGCGAGATCGCGGATCAGCTCGGTCGCGTGCATCGCGCCCGAGGCGAGCGAGAGCGAGACCAGCCCGACCACGTTCGCGTAGCTCGCCTGCGCCACGGCGATGCTGACGGCGGCGATGAGGACGAGCTTGAGCACGTCGATCGACGCTTTCACGACCTGCTTGCGGTTGAAGAGACGCCCGATGCCGGCGATGAAGTTGAGTCGCGACCAATTGGGCTGGAGGATCTTCGACGAGAGCATGAAGCCGACCTGCGTGTAGCCGATGACGTAGGAAACGACCATGGCGATCGCCATGAAAGGCAGCAGCAGTTTCCCGACTTCGACGACGACGAGGGGCAGATCGGTGCTGACGCCCTCCTGCGTGAGCCAGGCGGCGGCGCTCGGGCCGCCGAGCAGGTGGCGCATGATGCGCGCGAGGCCGAAGAAGAGGTTCTCGGCGAAGACGAAGCACAGCACCGAGCCGGCGACGAGGGTGAGCGCGGCGGAAAGCTCGGCGGACTTGCCGAGCTGGCCTCGCTCGCGAGCCTCATGGCGACGCTTGCCGGTGGGGAGTTCTGTTCGTTCGCCGAGTTCTTCAGCCATTGTGATTCAGGGACGCAGAGGAAGACGGAGAGAGACAGAGTGACGCAGGGTCAAAGCAATTTGTTATAAGAAGAAGAAGAAGAAGAAGAAGAAGAAGAAGAAGAAGATGCAGGCAGGCAACATCAACAACGCACACGTGTTGACTAGCTCATTTCAACGACCCACTCGGTGACATTGCGGATCGCTTCGGCGAGATCGGCGGCCATGGCTTCGTTGATGAGAATGACGCTGGAGATGACGACGATGATGCCGAGGAGGACGCGGATGGGGAATCCCATCGCCATGACATTGAGGGCGGGCAGTGAGCGGGAGATGAAGCCGATCGCGACGGTCTCGAGCGTGAGGATGGCGAGCACGGGCATGGCGATGCGGACGGACACCTCGAAGCCCGAGGCGATGATGCCGAGGAGCAGTTCGAGCGGGGCGTCGGCGAGAGAGAAGGAGAGGAGCGGGACGTGAGCGAAGGAGACGGCGAGGGCGGAGAAAACGAGCTCGATGCCGCCGGCGGCGATGAAGGTGGAGATGGCGCCGACGAAGAGAATTTGGCCGAGTTCGTTGCCCTCGATGTCGATCGCGGGGTTGATGACGGAGGCGATGCCGAGGCCCATCTGCTGTCCGATGATCTGCCCGCCGAGTTGCGCGGTCATGAGCGGGATGGCGGCGGCGAGACCGATCGTGCCGCCAATCAGGAGCTCGGCGGCGATGGCGGGCGCTAGGTCGAGGAGGTCCATCGTCGTGGGGGCGGCCGAGTGGTCGATGGTGGGGTAGACGACGAGCGCGAACGCGAAGCACAGCAGGGCGCGCATCCGGCGCGGGAGCATGGCGCTCGAGAGCAGCGGCGTGAACATGAACAGACCGGTGAACCGCGCGAGGACCATCGCGAAAAGGGGTGCGTGCGGGATGAGGGCTTCGATGGTCGGCACGGCGTGTTCAATGCAGCGTGAGCATCTCGATGGTGAAGTCGGCGAGACGCTGGATGATCCAGCCGAGGAGCGCGATGGCGACGAGGACCATCACGATGATCTTGGGGACGAGCGTGAGCGTCTGCTCCTGGATCTGAGTGACCGACTGCAGGATGCTGATCACGAGCCCGATGAAGATGCCGGCGGCGAGGATCGGCGCGCAGATCTTCAGCGTGATGATGAGCGCCTGGCGGACAAGATCGATGGTGGCGTCGTCGAGGGGCATGGGAGTCTTGAGTCCTGAGTGCTGAATCTTGAGCTATGAGCTTTGAGCCGGAGGTACGGAAGTCGAGAGAACGGGCTTTTCGGGCTGTCTTGTGCTGATCGCCGACAGCCGATCGCTGATCGCTTCCGCGTCACAAGGGCGGGGCGGGCAAGGTTGATGCGAACGACTGGACCTGCGCCACGGACTGCATGAGGCTTCCGACGACGAGCTGCCAGCCGTCGACGAGAACGAAGAGGAGGATCTTGAACGGGAGCGAGATGAGCACGGGCGGGAGCATCATCATGCTCATGGAGATGAGGATCGCGGAGATCACCATGTCGATGATGAGGAACGGGAGATACACGCGGAAGCCGAGGAGGAAGGAGACCTTCAGCTCGCTGAGCATGAAGGCGGGGACGAGCGTGAGCATGTCGACGTCGGCACGGGTCATGCGCTCGGGCTTCGAGGTGTCGAGGCCCCGGTAGTTCATGATCATGTAGACACCCGACCAGTTCTCGGAGGCTTCGATCTGCGCGAACATGAAATCGCGGAGCGGCTGCTTTGCTTTGTCCCACACCTCGAGTTGGTTGGTGATCTGCCCGGACTGATACGGGAGGATCGCCTCCGTGTGGATGCGCTCCATCGTCGGGCTCATGACGAGGAACGTCATGAACAGCGAGAGTGCAAGGACGACCTGCGAGGGGGGAAGGTTCTGCGTGCCGAGGGCCTGCTTCAGAAGGCCGAGGACGATGACAAACCGGATGAAGCACGTGCACATGACCATGATGGTCGGGACGAGTGTCACGACCGTCAGAAGGATCATGATGTTGATCGCGCCGGAGAGACCGCCGGTGAAGCCGGGGACACTGTCGCTGGCGCGCTGGAGTACCGAAACGGGATTGACGTTGTCGGCGAAGGTTCCGGCGGGATCGGCCGTGATCTTCGGCACTTCGGCGCGGGGCTTGAGTTCGCTCGCGGAGCGATCGGCCGTGGAGATCGCGGGTGAGGGCGGGCCGAAGGTGGGCTGGGCTGAGGCCGGAGAGGGAGCAATGAGAACGGCGAGGAGCGCGAGCACGAGCACGCGGAGCGGGGCACGCTCAGAGCAGCGCGCCCCGGCACCCGCGGTCCCAAGAGTCAGGCCCATGATCGTGCGAATGAAGCGCTTCACGCGACCATGTCCTTGAGTGTGCCGAGGCGGCGGCGGAGTGACTCAGCGCCGGTGAGCGGCCGGGCATCTTCTAACGTCTGAGGTTGCACCAATCCGATCGGTGCGGCATGTGAGTTCTGGCTCGGCGCGGCGGTCGGGAATGCCCGTGCGATGCGCGGCGTGGTCGGAGTGCCGGCCTTTTCGAACGGCTCGGCGGCGGTGGCGGGATCTTGCTCGACCTCGCGGAGCAGCGTGTTGAATCTCGCGGCGAGGGACGCGCCCTCGTCGTCACGGGCCTTCATGAGGATCGAGGCGACCTCATCGGGGTCGGAGACCTCGCTGAGGGTGGCGAAGCCGGCGGGCGTCTGGCTCAGCAGGACGATGCGCCGATCGAGGCGGAGGAGGACGAGCGTCTGCCCGCGCGAGATGGGGTAACGACCAAGGACCTCGAGCACGCCAGAGGGTGAGCGGCCCGCGGCGCCGAGCTGCGACGACAGGCCGCTCGAGAGGCCGGCGAGTCGCTTGACGCCGAACTTGAGGATGATCGCGAGTGCGATGACGGCGCTGAGGGCGATGACGGTGCGCGGCGTGCCGCCGGAGAACCAGCCGGATGGCTTGTTTTCGGGTGAGTCTTCTGTGTCCTCGGAGTTCTGATTCGGAGTTCCGCGGCGTCCGGCGCGCTCGGGGGGCGCGGAGCCGAGCGGGCGTTGCTCTTGCGGCGGGGGTTGCGGCTTGGCTTGCTCGGTGGCCGGCGAGGTTGCTTGTTGAGTTGCCGGCTCGGCGCTCGGTGTGGCAGGTTGATCGGTCGGCGCGCTGGCGGTGCTTGTCGCCGGCTCATCGATCGCGGGATCGAGTGATGGACCGTAGAGATCGATCGGCTCGGCGGCGGCGACACCCGTTGCGAGAAACAGCGTGATGAGTGTGCGTGCGAGCGCGAGCGGCGTTGCGCGATGGTCGGCCATCCTGGCCTCGTTTTTCTGGCGACTCCGTCGCCGATGGTGATCGCGGGGGAATCAATTGCTGCGCGTGACTTGATTGGCTGGGGCGAAGATCGCTCGCTGACGCGTCGCGTCTCGTTATCTCGGCGCTGCGCGGCGAGTGCGATTGCGTGTTAGTCCGAGTTGGGTGAGAGGATTTCGTTGATTCGGACGCAGAAGTTGTCGTTAAGGACGAGGACTTCGCCGCGGGCGACGGGGCGATCGTTGACGAAGATATCGACGGGGTCGCCGGCGAGCTTGTCGAGTTCGACGACGGAGCCGGGGTTGAGCTGGAGGACGTCCTCGACGAGCATGCGCGTGCGGCCGAGCTCGATTTTGACGTGGAGCATCACGTCGCCCAGCATGTCGATGCCGGCGGGGAGTTCGGCGGCGGCGGCCGGAGAGAAGTCGGGGAGCTTGAAGGCACCGGGCTCGGCGGCGGCGCTCGGGGCCGGGTCCGCGGCATCGGCGCCCGTCGCGCTGCGGAGCGCTTCGACCGCGGCTTGCGCGGCGGCGAGCGCGTCGGCGGCGCCGAGGTCGGCGGGATCGGGCGGGGTGTCGGCCGATGTCGCGTCGCCCGGGGTCGGCGCTGGGTTTGGTGCGGGGGTCTCTTCGCTCATGGCGTCCTGCCTCGCTTCGTCGGCGCGGTGTCCCCGCGCGGTCCGTTTCGTCCGAGGGGTGTTATCGGCGCGGCGGGGACGGGAGCGTCATGTTTTCGCGCGAGGAATCGGCGGAATCGGCGCGGGGAGCGCGGGAATTGCGCGGCGCTGTCCCAGGACACCCTATTCCAACGAAGGTTCGGGCGTCGCAAGGGGTGCGGGCGGCGCGGCCGGGACTACCGCGAAACCGGCGGGCCATTGGCCGCTGGGGTTTGGGATTTCGACGGCGCAGCGGATGGTGCCGGTGGCGGCGTCGATGATGGGTTCGATGCTGCTGATGGTGGCGTCGACCGTCGCGTTGATCGGCGCGCCGGCGTGGAGTTGGATCGGACCGCCGACTTTAAGGTGCGCGAGACGGGCGGCGGGGAGGTGGAGGTCGGCGCGGAGGGTGCTCAGCGCGATGACGCGGGCGATGGGGTCGCCGATCTGGAGCGCCGCGCCGGGCTGCGCGAGGATGCTGGTGACGACACCGTCGAACGGCGCGCGGATGCGGTGGCTTTCGAGGCGGGCTTCCTCGACGCGGAGGCTGGCGAGTGCTTCGCGCTGGCGTTCCTGCGCGGTGAGGATCGCGGCGCTGGCCGTCTCGGCGCGGGCGCGGGCGTCGTCGAGTTCGGAGGGGGTTGAACTGCTTTCGATCGCGAGGCGTTCGAGACGCATGAGCGCGCGGGAGGCGGCGTCGAACTCGGCTTTGGCGGCGTCGAGGTCGCCGCGGCGCTGGCTGATGGCGCGGGCGGCGTCAACGGCGGCGGCGGCGACTCGGTCATCGAGGCGCGCGAGCAGTTGCCCCGCGGTCACACGGTCGCCCTCGCGCACGCAGACTTCGAGCAGCGGCTCGTCGAGCGGGGCGGACTTCATGACGTCGCGCGCGGGGCGCGTGATGCCCGGCACGATGAACTCGCCCGAGATGGACGGCTGGCGCAGGACTTCGTCGCGCGGGTAGAGCGGTGGCGCGGCGATCGGCGTGGGGTCGGCGGCGAGGATGAGCGCGGCAAGCGCGAGGGCGGCGGGCATGGCGGGCGGTTCCTTTATTCGGTGCGGAGGTCGCTGATGAATCGGCGGGCGAAACGGGCGGCGTGGGCCGCGAGCGTGCGCGGCGTGCCGGGGAGCGAGAGCTTGAGCGTGGCGGAGCGGCTCAGCGCGAAGTGCGGCTGTTCGTCGAGAGCGATGGTGATCTCGACGTATGAGCGTGCGGCGTCGCGGGTGCCGGGGACCAGGGGGATGTCGCCGCCGGCCTGGTCGGTGAGTTCGAAGAGGTCGATACGGCGCGAGGCGGCGGGGGCGATGCTCTTCACGACGCCGCCGAGCGTGAGGCTCGGGTCGGCGATGGCACGGCAGGCGGCGCGGTTGCCGACGGTGATGCGCAGTTGCTGAAGGTCTTCGCTGGGGAGGAGGAAACGGGCGATCCAGCCGCCGGCGACGACGGTGGCGAGGGGCGCGCCGGGCTGCACGCACGCGCCGGGGCGGGCGAGGGAGTCTTCGGTGACGACGCCGTCGAGCGGGGCGGTGATCAGAAGTGACTCGGCGCGGCGCTGGGCGTCGGCGAGGCGATGGACGGCGGCGCGACGGGCGGGCTCGTCGATCGCGGGGGCGGTCGGCGCGCGGGCACCGCGGGGCGAGAGTTCGCGCACGAGCCCGATCTCGATCACGCGGAGTTCGCTGGCGGCGATGGCGGGTTGGAACTGGACGTCTGGATTCTCGAGGCGGATGAGCGGCGCGCCGGCGGCGATCGAATCTCCCGCGGCGGCGCTGACTTCGGCGACGCGCGCGGGGAAGGCTGCGCGGGCGGTGAAGACGCGCTCGCGGTCGAGCACGCCGGTGGCGGTGTGGGGGAGCGAGACGGGCGCCGCGGCGAGGGCGATGAGCGCGCCGGCGGCGAGCGCGAAGCCCGCGAGCGCGGCGCGAACACGGACGGGCGCGGTGCGCGGCGAGGCCCAGAGGTAGCGGAGCGTGCGGAACGAACCGCGGGCGAAGAATGTGCCGGCGAACGCGCCGCCGAGCAGCAGGCCCGGGACGCCGGCCTTGTGGGCGACGATCCCCGCGATCCCGAGCGTGAGCATCACGCGGTAGATGATCGACGCGGCGCCGAAGATTGGGAGGAATGCCGCGCGGGCGCGGCCCTCGGCGAGGGTGGGCATGGGGAGGCCCAGCGCGAGGCGGTTGAACCAGTCGAGCAGCCGGTCCTCGGCGCGCTGGCGGAGGTTGGGAATATTGAGGAGGTCGCTGAAGAGGTAGTAGCCGTCGAAGCGCATGAGCGGGTTGAGGTTGAAGCCCAGGGTGACAATGGTGCTGAGGATGATGACCTGGTACGCGATGGTGTTGATGAGCGAGGGCGTGGTGCCCGCCCAGACGAACATCGCGAGCGCGCCGATAATTGATTCGACGTACATGCCGGCGAGGATGACGGCGATGCGGTGCTTTCGGCTGGGGAAACGCCAAGAGTCGGAAGCGTCGACGTAGGCACAGGGGGTGAAGATGACGAACATCGCGCCCATCTCGGGGACGTGCCCGCCGAGGATCCGGCAGGCGTAGGCGTGCCCGAACTCGTGCAGGATTTTCAGCACGACAAGGATGATCCAGAGGAGCGCGAGGTTCTCGAACTGGAAGATGGAGAGGACGGGCGCGGTGAGTTCGTCCCAGCGCGCGGCGGCGACGGAACCGGCGGCGAGCATCAGCAGCGCCCACGCGATGACGGCCCAGAGGCTGAAGAGCGGGCGGACCACGTGCGCGGTCGCGCGGAGGAAAGCGCTGGGGTCGCAGATGGGAACGCGGAAGGAGAGGATGCTGAGCCAGCGCGAGCGCGCTTCGGCGGCGCGGCGGCGCTGGTAGCGGTCGTAGAGCGAAGCGCCGTCGTTCACGGGGAGGCTCAGCAGGCCGAGGCGGTGGAGCGATAGAATGAACTCGTAGAAGGGTTCTTCGTCGGAGGCGCGGTCGATGACGCGCGCGGCGGCGAGAGACTCGAAGATGTCGCGGAGCGGACGCTCGCTCGTGAGTTCGAGGAGGATGCGGTAGTCGGCGGCGGAGAAGCGGTGGGTCTTGAAGTTGATGGGATCGCGGACGACGTAGGCCGGGCCGTCGGCGAAGACGTGGCGGCTGAAGTCCAGGTCGGCGCGGAGCGAGACGACCGCGCCGGAGAGGCGCTGCGCGAGGCGCGGGCTGGTCGTCGCGGTGTTCGTCATGGGTTGGGCCAGGCGGCGAGGCGGAGTGAGTCAGCGAGTCGGTGGAAGAGCGCCCACGCGACGCGGCGCTCGCCGATGTGGACGTGCGCGACGCCCTCCATACCGGGGCGGAGCCAGTCGGGGGCGTGCGTGAGGTCGGCTTTGGCGATGAAAACGGATCGGCCGGCGCGGACGACGGCGGAGGGGGCGACGCGTGCGAGTTCGGCGTGGATGATCGATTCGGGGCGCGCGTGGGTCTGCAGTTCGATCGTCGCGCCGGCGGGGAGTTCGGTGATGAGACGCTCGGGGGCGGTGAGTTCGAGGCGGAGCGCGCCGCTGCCCACTGCGGCGATGGTGATGAGGGGCTCGCCCGGCGCGATCATCTCGCCGACGCGGGGCTGGAGGTCGCCTTCGATGACGATGCCGGTGAGGGTAGCGCGGATGGTGCTCTCGGCGATTTTGTGATCGACGAGGGCGAGGCGGTCCTGCGCGAGACGCGCCCGGGCGCCGAGGAGGCGGGCGTCGGCAGTCTGATTCGCGGCGACGGCGCGGGCGAGTTCAATCTCCGCGGCGAGGCGCTCGGCGTCGAGCGATTGGCGTTCGAGTTCGAGCTCACGCGTGTCCATGCGGAGGAGCGGCGCGCCGGCTGCGACGGCGTCGCCCGGGCGCACGAAGACTTCGGCGAGGCGGCCGGCGGCGGGCGAGCCGGCAACGCGGCGCTCGATCGGCTCGACGGTGCACGGGAGCGTGAGGGACATGGGCATCGAGCCGAGCGCGACCCACCCGAGCGCGGCGAGGGCGACGAGCGCGAGGAGCTTGCGGCCGAGGGCGGTGGGCGCGAAGAGTTTCGACGTGCCCAGCGCGATGGCGCGGCGGGTGCGCGCGATGGGGCCCATGGTGGCGTCGCGCACGAGCGGGACGGCGGCGGCGAGCGGCACGACGAGTTCTTCGGCGGCGCGGAGTTCGTCGGCGGTGAAGGGGCGCGAGCCGGGGCGGCGGAGGCTGACGACGGCGCTGGGCGCGCCGTTCTCGGTGCCGATGGGGACGGAGAGGACGCTCCCGCCGCCGATCGCGCCGGACCACTGCGTGTGCAGCCGGGCGCGGGGATTCTCGGCTCCTGGGCCGGCGATGATGGAGCGCTTCAGGTCGGCGCATTCGTCCATCGCCTGGAGCATGGCGTGGACGCCCGGGCTGCGGCGCGGGAGTTCGTCCATGCCGGAGATGGAGCGAAGGACGGCGTGCGATCGGCGGACCTCGGCGAAGGCGGCTTGGTCGCACTCGAACTTGGTGCGGAGGCTGTTGGCGATGGCAAAGGCGAATTCGTCGAGCGAGCGGTAGGTGCTGGCCTTGTTCAGGATGCGCGCGATGGACGCGCCGGCGCGGGGAGACTCGTCGGCGCGGGCGGCGGCGCGGAGCGTGAGGAGGTTGGCGACATGGGCGCTGACGGCGGAGAGCTCGGCGGCGAGGCGCTCGGCGCGCGGGCGGCTTGTGCAGGGGGCGAGGACCGCGATGCCGCCCGACACGCCGTCGGCGGCGAAGATGGGCGCGGAGACGAGGGCGCAGGAGGGCGTGCCGCCCGCGCCGGCGAAGACGCGGGCGACGGAGCGGCCCTGCGCCTGGGCGGCGAGCGTTTCGCGGTCGAGGCGCGCGGACCAGCGGCCCGCGCCGGGGTCGATGCATGATTCGCTGATCTGCTCGCCCGCCGAGCCGAAGACGGTGACGAGGACGGCGGAGGCGCCGAAGTGGGCGGCGATGGCGCTGGCGGCTTCGGCGCAGAAGCGGCGAGGGGAGTCGTTCGAGCGCGCGGCGCGGCTGAGGCGCGCGAAGACATCCGGCGGCGCTTCGGGCGGCGCGGCGACTGCTTCGGGTTGGCGGGTCTGCCGGGTCGGCATGCGCGGGTTAGATCACGGTGTTCTGCGGCGGGGCGCTGACGGCGCTCGGGAGATCGACGGGGTTCAGGAAGGAGAGGCCCGCTTCGAAGGCGTCTTCGCGGATGAATCGGGCGCGGACGCAGCGGGCGAAGGTGGGCGGGATGTCGAGGGCGGCGCGGTCGAAGGTGAGGAGGAAGAAGTCCCCCACCGCGAGCGGCGCGGAGAGGAGGAGCTGGCACCCGCCGCGGGAGACGTCGCCGGTGACGCCTTCGAGCCGCGCGAGGGCGCGGCGGCTGTGATCGGCGGACTGGACGATGATGCGCGAACGGACGTTCAGGCGCACGTGCGCCCTGCCTCGGATGACGGCGTCCTGCGTGCTCTTTTCGAGCTCCTGGAGGAGCACGGCGTCGGCGGCGTCGGTTGTGCTGGGCGTGGTGTTGAGCATGGCGTCACTTCTTCGCGGGTTCGCTGTGTTCGGCGGGGTCGGTCAGTGCTTGCGGCGGTTGTCGCTCGTGGGCGGCGGGTCGAGGCGCTGGGTGCCGGCGAGACTGCGCACGAGACCCCAGAGCGCGGTGAGCACGCCGACGGACTCGGGGCGCGCGGGGGCGAGGGTCGCTTCCTCGCGCGCGGGCTGGTCATCGGTTTGATTGGACTGAGGGTCCGCGTCGCGTGCGGCGCTGACGAGCGGGTCGCTCGTTGAGTTGGTTGGTTCGTGCGGCGGCGCATCGTCGAGCGCGAGCTGGTAGAGCTCGACGGCGTCGTCTGGGTCGATGTTCACCGGCACCGGCGCGTCGCTCGGCTGCATCATGACGATCTGCTCGAGTTCGCGGATCTGCTCGGGGATGTCCGCGAGATCAGCGGTGTCGAACGCGATCGGCTCGTCGGCGGCGATCAACTCGCCAAGCCCGGTGCTGACGCGGTCGATGGCGGCTTCCGCGTTCGCGGCGGCGCGCACGCTGTCGAAGTCGCTCTCGCTCCATTCGATCGGCGGCGGGGCGGCGGGCTCGCTCGACGGCCCGGATGGTCCCGGCACGGGGTTTTCGTTGACGGGCGGAGCGGGCGGGGGCGGCTGCGGCGCGGGCTCTTCCGTGATCGGGGGCGGCGGTGCCGGATCGACGACGATCGGCGTCGGAGCGGGCGGCGTCGGCGGGGCGGGCGCGACAGGCGGCGGGGGCGCGGGCGGCGGCGCGGTGACTTCGATATCGATGTGCGTGGTCGTCGTCGCGGAGCTGGCGCCGTCGGTGCTGGTGGCGTCGATCGTCAGCGTGAACGTGCCGGTGTAGTTCGGGGGCGGCGTGAGGGTCAGACCCGCGAGTTGATTCGGCGCGAGGGTCCAAGAGCCGTCGGGGTTCTGCGTGCCGGCGGAGAGCGTGGTGCCCGCGGGGAGGTCGGTGATGTCCAGTGTGAGGGCTTCGGAGGAATCCGTGAGCGCCGCGGAGAGGTTCAGCGCGATGGCTGTGTTCTGCGTGCCCGAGGCATCGACCGCGATAAGCGTCGGCGCGTCGGCCACGCCCTCGATGGTGACGGAGAGCGCGGCGGAGGTGGTCGCGGCGCTGGAGCCGTCGGCGCTGGTGGCGCTGATGGTGAGCGACATCGTGCCCGAGTAGTCGGGCGGGGGCGTGATCGTGAGGCCCGCGAGCTGCGCCGGGGTGAGCGACCACGAGCCGTCGGGGTTTGCGGTGCCGGCGGAGAGCGAGGCGCCGCTCGGCAGCCCCGTGACGCGCACGCTGAGCGTTTCGGAAGAGTCGGCGAGGGCGGCGATGATGTTCAGCGCCACTGGTGCGTCTTCCGTGCCGGTGGCGTCGAGCACGGCGAGGGTCGGCGCGTCGGCGACGCCCGAGATGTTGACGGCGATGGTGCCGGTGGTGGTGGCGGTGCTGCCGCCGTCGGTGCTGGTGGCGTCGATGATGAGCGAGATCAAGCCCGAGTAGTCGGGCGGGGGCGTGATGCTGAGGCCCGCGAGATCGGCGGGCGCGAGGGACCACGAGCCATCGGGCTCTTGCGTGCCGGCGGAGAGGGAGGCGCCTGAGGGGACGCCGGTGATGCGGACGGCGAGGGACTCGCTGGAATCGGTGAGCGCGGCGGAGAGATTCAGCGCGATGGCGGAATCTTCCGCGCCGGTGACGTCTGCCACAGACAGCGTCGGTGCGTCGGCGACGCCCGCGACGGTGACGTTGATGTTCGCCGTCGTGGTGGCGCTGCTCATGCTCTCGCTGCTGGTGGCGGCGATGGTGAGCGCGAACGAGCCGGCATAGTTCGCGGGCGGCGTGACGGTGAGGCCCGCGAGGTCGGCGGGGGCGAGGGACCATGAACCGTCGGGATTCTGCGTGCCGGCGGAGAGCGTCGCGCCGGAGGGGACGCCGTTGATGGTGAGGCTGAGCGTTTCGGAGGAGTCGGCGAGCGAGGCGCTGATGTTGAGCGCGATCGCGGAGTCTTCGTTGCCGGTGACATCGGCGGCGGTGAGGTTCGGCACGTCGGCGATGGCGGCGACGTTCACCTGCATCGTTGAGCTGATGGTGGCGGTGCTCGAGCCGTCCTCGCTGGTGGCGGCGACGGTGAGCGACATCGTTCCCGAGTAGTTCGGCGGCGGCGTGAGGGTGAGGCCGGCGAGGTCGGCGGGCGCGAGGGTCCACGAGCCGTCAGGGTTGGAAGTACCGGCGGAGAGGGTTGAGCCGCTCGGCAAGCCAGCGACACGAATACTGAGCGTCTCGGAAGTGTCGGTGAGGGCGGCGGAGATGTTGAGCGCGATGGGCGCGTCCTCGAAGCCGGCGGCGTCGCTGACGGAGAGGATCGGCGCGTCGGCGGTGGCGATGCCGTTGACCTGGATCGCGGTGGTGGTGGTGGCGGTGCTGGCGCCGTCGGTGCTGGTGGCGGCGACGGTGAGCGTGACGGTGCCGGAGTAGTGCTCCGGCAGCGTGAGCGCGAGGCCGGGGAGCTGCGCCGAAGCGACGGTCCACGAGCCGTCGGGGTTTGCTGAGCCGGCGGAGAAAGTCGAGCCGGCGGGCATGCCGCTGAGCCGGACGGTGACGGTTTCCGATGGGTCGGTGGGCGCGGCGTTGATGGTGACCGGGATGGGCGTGTCTTCGGGGCCCGAGGCGTGCATCGCGGAGAGGGTGGGCGCGTCGGCGACGCCCGTGACATCGACGGTGAAAGTGGTGCTGCTGCTCGCGGTGGTGCCGGCTTCGGCGCTGGTGGCTTCGAGGGTGAGCGACATCGGGCCGGAGAAATTCGCCGGCGGCGTGATCGCGATGCTCGAGAGCTGCGCGGGGGTGAGGGTCCACGAGCCGTCGGGGCTTTGCGTGCCGACGGAGAGCGATGCGCCGCTGGGCAGCCCGCTGACGCGCACGCTGAGGGTTTCGGACGAGTCGGTCACGGCGGCGGAGAGATTGAGCGCGATGGCGGAGTCTTCCGCGCCGGTGACGTTCGCCGCCGAGACGGCGGGCGTGTCGGCGACACCGGTGACTTCGACGTCGAGTGTGGTGCTGGTGGTGGCGGTGCTGGCGCCGTCGGCGCTGGTAGCGTCGATGGTGAGCGTCATCGTGCCGGAGTAGTTGTTCGGCGGCGTCACGGTGAGGCCCGGGAGCTGCGCGGGCGTGAGGGTCCACGAGCCGTCGGGGTTCGCGGTGCCGGCGGAGAGCGATGCGCCGCTGGGCAGGCCGCTGACGCGCACGCTGAGGACTTCGGAAGAGTCGGTGAGGGCGGCGGAGATGTTGATCGCGATGGGCGCGTCTTCGAGTCCCGCGCTGTCGGCGGCGCTGAGGGTCGGCGCGTCGGCGACGCCCGTGACGTTCATGGTGACGGTGGCGGTGGTGGTGCCGCAGACGTCGTCGATGGAGTAGGTGAAGGTGTCGGTGCCGCTGAAGTTGGGCGCGGGGGTGTAGGTGAAGGTGCCGTCGGCGTTGAGGGTCACGGAGCCGTTCGCTGGGGTACTGACGTTGGTGATGAAGGCGCGCCCGCTGGCGAGGTGCGCGGGGTCGATGACGGGCGCGGTGGTGACGGTGCCGTCTTCATTCAGCCCGACGCTGAGCGGGGCGGCGGTGGGCGGGGCGGGGCGCGGGTCGAAGTCGGCGTCGGCGAGAATGACGCGCTGGATGTTGGTGAAGTTGACGGTGGCGGTGCCGCCGCCGGGGAGTTCGACGGTGATGACGCCGCCGCCGGGGGTCATCTGGACGCTGGCGCGCCCGAGCTGCGCGATATCGAGGATGTTGGCGGAGCCGCCCCCGCCGTCGATGGTGTAGACGGCGCCGGCGGCGGCGTTGCCGAGAGTGAACGTGTCGTCGTGCGCGGAGCCACGGATGACTTCGATGCCGCTCAGCGTGTCGGTGTCGGCACCCGAGACGACGGTGCCGGCGGCGAGATTCGCGTGGATGGCGCCGGGGTGCGCGGAGTAGTCGGCGGTGTCGGTGCCGGTGCCGCCGGTGAGGATGTCGGAGCCGAGCCCGCCGTCCAAGATGTCGTTACCACCCCCGCCGTCGATGGCGTCATTGCCAGCGCCGCCGATGAGGGTATTGGCGTTGTTGTCGCCCGTGATGCTGTCGTTCTGACCGGTGCCGACGACGTTCTCGAACTGGCTGATCGCGTCGTTGCCACCGGCACCGGTGGCGGAACCGGTAGCGAGGTTGATGGTGACGCCGCCGGTGGTGACGTCGGCGTAGCTGACGGTGTCGGTGCCGCTGCCGCCGACCAGGTTGTCGTTGCCGAGTCCGCCGGAGACGAGGTCGTTGCCGGCGCCGGCGTTGATGGTGTTGGCGCCCGCGTTGCCGGCGATGACGTCGTCCTGGTTCGAGCCTGTGATGTTCTCGATGTTGGTGAAGGTGTCGTTGCCGGCGGCGCCGGTGGCGGTGCCGCTGGTCATGTCGACCGTGACGCCGCCGCCGGTGATGTCGCTGTAGTTGAGGGTGTCGGTGCCGGTGCCGCCGTCGATGGAGTCATCGCCCGTACCGGCGTAGATGACGTCGTTGCCATCGCCGGCGCTGACAGTGTCGTTGCCCGCGCCGGCGGTGATGGTGTTGGCGCTGGAATTGCCGGTGATGATGTCGTCGAACGAGGTGGCGGTGACGTTCTCGAAGTGGCTGAAGCTGTCGTTGCCGGCAGCGCCGGTGACGGTGCCGGCGTTCATGTTGAGCGTGATGCCCCCGGCGGTGATATCGGAATAGCTGAGGAGGTCGGTGCCGCTGCCGCCGTCGATGACGTCATCGCCCGTGCCCGCGTAGACGACGTCGTTTCCGCTGCCTGCGCTGATGGAGTCGTTGCCCGCCGCGGCGATGATGGTGTTGGTGCCGGAACTGCCGGTGATGACGTCGGCGAAGTCTGTGGCGGTGACGTTCTCGAACTGGCTGAGGGTATCGGTGCCGCCGGCGCCTGTTGCGGAGCCGGTGGTGAGGTTGACGGTTACCCCGCCGGTGGTGATGTCGGAGTACGAGACCGTGTCGGTACCGCTGCCGCCGATCAAATTGTCATCGCCGGCACCGCCGTAGACGAGGTCGTTGCCGCCGCCGGCATCGATGATGTCATTGCCCGCGCCGGCGATGATGGTGTTGGCGCTGGAGTTGCCGGTGATGACATCGGCGAAACCGGTGCCGGTGACGTTCTCGAACTGGCTGAGTGTGTCGGTGCCGCCCGCGCCGGTGGCGGCGCCGGTGTTGAGGTTGACGGTCACGCCGCCGGTGGTGATGTCGGTGTAGCTGACGGTGTCGGTGCCGCTGCCGCCGGTGAGGATGTCGTTGCCGATGCCTCCCAGAATGAGATCGTCGCCCGATCCGCCGCTGATGGTGTTGGCGCTGGAGTTGCCGATGAGGGTGTCGGCCTGGTTTGAGCCGGTGATGTTCTCGATGTTGGTGAAGGTGTCGTTGCCGCCCGCGCCGGTGGCGGTGCCGGTGTTGAGATCGACGGTCACGCCGCCGGCAGTAATGTCGGAATAGCTGATGGTGTCGGTGCCGCCGCCGCCGTCGATGCTGTCGTCGCCGGTTCCGCCGAGGAGGACGTCGTTGCCGGTTCCGCCGTCGAGGGTGTCGTTGCCCGCGCCGGCGCTGAGGGTATCGGCGCCGCCGCCGCCCTGGAGAGTGTTGTCGGCGGTGTTGCCGGTGATGTTGTCGTTCTGGCCCGTTCCGATGACGTTCTCGAAGTTCGAGACGGTGTCGGTGCCGCCCGAGCCGCTGACGGCGCCGGTGGTGAGGTTGACGGTCACGCCGCCGGTGGTGATGTCGGCGTAGTTGACGGTGTCGATGCCCGCCCCGCCGTCGAGCGCGTCGTTGCCCGTGCCGCCGGTGATGAAGTCGTCGCCGCCGCCGCCGGAGAAGGCGTTGTTGCCGGAGTTGCCGCTGAGGATGTCGTCCTGCTCGGTGCCGGTGATGTTCTCGATCTGGGAGAGCGAGTCGGTGCCGGCGTTGCTGGTGGCGGTGCCGGCGGCGAGGTTGGCGTTCACGCCGCCGGTGGTGACGCCCGCAAAGGTGACGGTGTCGGTTCCGGTGCCGCCGATGATGACGTCGTTGCCGTCCCCGTCGAGGGCGATGAAGGTGTCATTGCCGCTGCCGCCGTCGAGCGAATCGTTGCCTGCGCCACCCGTGATGGTGTCGTTGTCGTTGCCGCCCGTGATGATGTCGTTCCCGCCGCCGCCGTCGATGATGTCGTCGCCGCTGCCGCCGATGAGGGTGTCGGCGGAATTGCCGCCGGTCACGATGTCGTTGCCGGCGCCGGCGTCGATGGTGCTGCCCGCGTTGGCGGCGGTGAGGTTGTCGGCGTGGGCCGAGCCGGTGATGTTCTCGACGTTGGTGATGGTGTCGATGCCAGCGCCGCCCGTGTTCTGCGGGCCGGCGGTGTTGAGATCGACGGTGACGCCCGCGGTGGCGCCGGAGTAGCTGACGGTGTCGGTGCCCGCCCCGCCGTCGATGGTGTCGTTGCCGTCGCCGCCGGTGAGCAGGTCGTTGTCGTTGCCGCCGAGAAGGTTGTCGTCGCCCGTGCCGCCGGTGAGGATGTCGTCGCCATCGCCGCCGAAGAGATCGTCGTTGCCTTGCCCGCCGTCGAGGGAGTCGTTGCCGGCGAGGCCGGAGAGTGAGTCGTCGCCCAGTCCGCCGGCGGCGGAGTCGCTGCCGCTGGTGCCGGTGTAGGCGTCGTCGCCGCTCGTCGGGCCGGCGAGCGGCGCGCCGGTGTCGGCGTCGACCCATGTGCCGGAGAGCAGGATGCGGGGTTCGAGCGCGTCGGAATGGAAGCGCGGGCGATCGGGCACGGCACCCGGTGCGCCGGGATTGGGCGCGGGCGGCGAGATCTTCGGCTTCTTGCGTCGACTCATTTCGCGTGCTCGCTCTGATCGTCAACACAACACGACGGAGCGCCGACGCGCGGCGCCCCCCCCGGCGCGGGGGAACCCCCGAGTCCATATTTCGACTGTTCACGCTCGGTGTGTGACGCGGAGCATGGGCCGGCGCGCGAAGCGCTGCGGACGGTAACGGGGCGCGGGTTATGGGGTTGTGGCTTTGCGGACCGGGCATGCGACCGGTCCGGTTGCCGTCGCGCGCAGCGAAGAGCTCTCGCTCACGCTGCGCGTCTTGTTGTCGAGATATCGCACGGCGATGGGCGGTTGGTATGGGCGGGGCATGGAGTTGGGGTAGTCGATGGAGCATGGGTTGCAGGGCCAACCCATGGCACCCGAATGACGGGCCCGCTCAATACTCGAGCGGCTGGCCGAGGCATTTGGGCATCAGCACCTTGATGACGCGCTCGTCGCCCGTCTCGTCCTGGCCGAAGGTCTGGCGGAGGAACTCGAGAATCTGGCGCGTGAGCGTTTCGTTGCCCGGCTCGGTGAAGTAGTTGTGCTGGGCGGCGCTGAAGATCGCCGAGATGCCGGTGCGGATCTGGGCCTTCTTCTGCTCGAGTTCCTCGCGGACGACGGTCATGGGCTTAGCGTGAGCATCGCCGTGCGCGTCGGCGGCGTGGTCGTCTTTCTTTTCCTCGCCGTGCCCGTCACCGGGCGGGGCCGCTGGGGCTTTGGGGTCCGGGCCGGCGTGCTTGGCTTTGACGACGGCGACGATCTCCGCCTGCCAGATCCACACGCGGCCCGAGGAATTGTTCATGAACGAATCGGTGAGGATGGGCACCTCGACGGGCTTCTCGCCCTCCGTGTCGTCGTGGTGATCGAGCTCGACGGCTTTCACGTCGTTGGGCTTCCCCAGCATGCCCATGACGAAGACGAGCGCGCCGGCTTCGACTGCGAGCATGACCAGAACGACGATGATCGTCTTGATCGGGAGCCCGCCCTTCTTTGCCGGCGCTTCGGCGGCGGGGGCGGCTTCGTCTTTCTTCTTGGCGTCGTCGGCCATCGGTACCTCGTCGCGGTTGGCGCGTGCGGGCGGTCACATCGAACGGAGCGATCGCGCGGCGGGCGCGCGGATCGTTCGGCGATCGTGGATCGTCCGGATACCGGCGGGGCTTGATGGGGCGTCCGCCGCACGCGCGGCGGGTTTGCCGATTGCGCGGGTGGAGATGATTGGCGGCGTGGCGCGGGTTATCGGCCGAGGACGAGGAGCTGCTGGATCAACTGATCGCTGGTGGTGATCACGCGCGACGCGGCGGAGTATCCGGTCGACGTGAGGATCATGTTGATGAACTCCTGCGACAGGTCGACGTTCGAGAGTTCGAGCGCGCCGCCCACGACTCGGCCCGCGCCGAAGTCGAGCGGGGCGCTGACGAGCGACGTGCCGGAGTTGGGGCCGACGGTGAAGAGGTTGTTGCCGGTGTCGACGAGGCCCTCGGGGTTGGTGAAGGAAGCGAGGACGACCTGCCCGAGGGTGCGGGTCAGCCCGTTGCTGAAGCCGCCCGAGATGATGCCGTCGTTGCCGATGGAGAAGGAGGAGAGGGTGCCGAGGTAGGTGCCGTCCTGGAAGGTGGCGGCGAGGGTGGAGGTGCCGCCGGTATCGGCGAGGGCGGTGACTGAAGAGCCCTCGCTGGAGAAGTTGAGATCGAAGGAGAGCGCGGTGCCGGAGCCGATGCCGGCACGGTCGAGCTCGACGGAGACGCCGAAGGGGTTGACGATGGCGCCGTTTCGATCGAAGTGGACGAG
Organism: uncultured Phycisphaeraceae bacterium; assembly: GCA_964391865.1. Taxonomy (GTDB): domain Bacteria; phylum Planctomycetota; class Phycisphaerae; order Phycisphaerales; family UBA1924; genus DASZQL01. The sequence continues at coordinate 293,124 of CAYMNQ010000006.1, read as the reverse complement.
GGGGACGGCGGAGGAGAAGGTGCCGGCGCGGTCGCCGGTTTCAAGGTGGAGCGCGGTATCGGAGTCGCCCGCGGAGTGGAGGAAGGTGCGCCAGTAGGTGCCGTTGTTGGTCTCGCTGAAGGCGAGGACCATGGTGGCGTCGATCTCGATGGCGGCGCCGAGCGAGTCGTAGACGATGAAGGTGTTGCGGACGGACTCGCCGTTGGCCTGGGCGGTCTTGGTGAGCGTGAAGGGATTGGTTGAAGCGCCGCCGCCGACGGGGACGCGCTGGATGTTGCTGCCGGAGAGGACGAGGTCGTTGGCGCTGCCGAAGTTGCCGGTGAAGGTGATGACGCCGGCCATGCTGACGGAGAACGAGCCGGGCTCGGGCGCGCCGGTGATGTCGCCCATGGTGTAACCGCCGTCGGGGACGACGCCCAGCGCGTCCTGAAGGAAGGTGAGGAAGTTGTCGACGGTGGTGCCGGCGCCGACGGTGAGGGTGGCGTCGGGGACGTCCTTGTTTCCGCGCTGTGCGCCGGTGATCTTGATCTGATCGCCGACGGCGAAGCTGGCGCCGTCGATCGCGGTGAGGGCTGTCGCGCCGGTGATGGCGGCGCCGCCGGCTTGCAGCACGCCGAAGTTGAACGCGGCACCGGTGGTGGCGATCACGCCGTCGGCTTTGAGGTTGCCGGCGAGGCTGACGTTCTCGGTGGCTTCGGCGAGGGTGAGCGTGCCGAGGGGGATGTTGATGTCGGTGAGGCGGCCCGGGATCAGGTTGAAATTGGGGTCCACCCCGTAGCCCTGCACGCGCTCGCCCGAGGTGGTGACGAGGTCGTTGCGGCTGTTGAACTGGAAGGCGCCGTTGCGCGAGTAGAGCTGCTGCCCGCCGCGTTCGACGATGAAGAAGCCGTCGCCCTCGATCGCGAGGTCGGTGTTCAGCCCGGTGGGCGAGATCGCGCCGTTGGCGAAGTTGCGCTGGGTGGCGGCGATGTTGACGCCGAGGCCGACTTGCCCCGGGTTTGTGCCGCCCGAGTTGGCGCTGGGCGCGGTGCCGAGGGAGAAGTCGCGGTTGAAGGCGGGCGCGAAGTGCATGCGGTTGGACTTGTAGCCGAAGGTGTTGATGTTGGAGATGTTGTTACCGATGACTTCGAGCCGGCGGGCGTTGACGTTGAGCCCGGAGAGGCCCGTGAAGAGTGAGGTGGTTGATGCCATGGGTGACGCTCCTGATCGGCGGGCTCTCTCGGCCCGGCGTGAGTCGGTGAATCGGGATTACGAGGCGGCGCGGAACTGATCTGCGGTTGGGGCGGCGGGGTCGCGCGGCTCTTCCAGCGACGCGAGGAACGATGCGACGGACGTGTTGCGGATCGGCAGGCGCGGCGCGCCGGGGTGTGACGACTGACTCGTCCGCTCGGGATCGCCGCCGAAGAGTGCCTTCAAGCTCGCCGCCGGGTCGGCGGGGAGAAACACGACGGAATCGACATCCGACAGCACCCTGGATGTGTAGTCGGCGGTGACGGAATGCACCGTGCGCGAATCGATGTCGATGGTGACGGCGTTGCCGTCGATGACCGCGAGGAGCCGGCGCGAGCCGCTGGCTTCGGCGGCGTCGGCGGTGACGGCGAGGCGGTCGAGCTGGTTCTCGCTGAGCTTGCCCTCGGTGCCCTTCGCGAGCGAGAGCGGGCGCTCGCTGCGCAGCTCGCCCGCGCGGGCGGCGCGGAGAAGGTCGGAGAAGCCGGTGGACTCGATGGGCGTGGCGCCGCTCGACGCGGGCGCGTCGGCACCCGGGCGGATGCCCGAAGCGAGTCGGCGGAGCAGGTCGGCGGGCTGGAGCGACATCGTGGCTCGCGGCGTCATGCGGGACGATCATGGCACATCGAAGTGTCGATGCGCGGGGATCGTCTCGCGTTTGCGTCATCGTGCTCCGCCGACGACGCGCTCAGGATTGATCAACCGGGCTCGTCTCCGACGGCCCGGACGGTGCTGCCGGGAGAACTACGATGCGATGCCGTCGGGGGTGCTGGTGCCGGGCGAAGATCCGGGTGAGCCGTTGCCGCCGGCGGGGCGCGGCGTGGGATCGCGCGGCGGGGCGCTGGTGGTTGGCGTGCTCGGGCCGCCGGTGGGAGTCTGCGTAGGTGTGGTCGGCTCCTCTTCGTCGTCGTCATCGGCGCCGCCGGCGGGCGGGTTCTCCGGGTTCGTGGGCGAGACGAGATTGGGATCGACAATCTGTTCGAGGCGCGCGAGCTGGATCTGGAACCCGGTGGAGAGATTGAGGCGCACGCCGTCGCGCGTCACGCTGATCGAATCGACGTAGCCCTGCACGCGGTCGTTGGTATCGGTGGTGCCGACGGCGAACTTGCCGATCAGCCCGCCGGCGGAAGTGATCTCGTTCTGGCGGATCAGCCCCTCAAGGTTCTTCTGCAGCGCGAGGTCGGATTCGATCGAGCGGATCTGTCCGAGTTGCTCGAGCAGCTTGCTGGTGTCGTTGGGCTGGAGCGGGTCCTGGCGCGAGAGCTCGGCGAACATCACCTTGATGAACTCGTCGCTGCCGAGCGTGCTGAAGCCGTCGGTCGGCGTGGCGGTGCGAGCGGCGGAATTGGCGGAGATCGCGGACATGGTGCGTTCCCGTTGATGGATCGATCAGGCGACGGCGTTCAAGGTGCGGTCGAGGCGGGCGGTGAAGGTGCGTTCGATCGCGGGGGCATGGGTCTCGTTCGGGCGTCGCGGGTGACGCGGGTCGCGGCCTTCGCCGGTATCGCCGCGGCTGCGCCCGCCGGCGGCGTCGTGTGAGTAGCTTTGCGAGCCGGCGCGGTCATCATTGGAGGAATTGGCGCTCGAAGAGTTGTTGTTCGCGGCAGACTGGGAGGCCGGCGCGGCGGCGAGATCGACGTGGAGCCGATCGACCGTCAACCCGCGGGATTCGAGCGACTGCTTGAGCATGCCGAGGTTGGCGTTGAGCAACTCGTGTGCCGCGGGCGTGGACGCCTCGATTCGGGCGGTGACGGCGCCGCCCGCGATCTCCATGTTCACACGGACAAATCCGAGTGAATCGGGCGTCAATCGGAGCGTGAGCGAGCCGCCCTTCTGATTTACAACGGCGGAGAGCCCGCGCGCGACCGCGGCGGCGGCCGGATCGGCGAGTTGAGCGTCGGCGGCTTTCGCGCTCGCGGTTGGCGAGGTGTGCGCGATCGACGGGGCGCGGACCGCAGTGGCGTGCGGGGCGGAGACGCCGGCGATGCTCGGCGGCGGGGCGGGCGCGGCGCGGTCGGCGGTGGGTGCCGCGTCCGTCGGCGCGTGCGGCGTGATTGGGGCCGAGACGTTTGCCGCGTGGCGCGCGTCGGTGGCGTTGGCGCGATCTGCCGATGGGTTGGATTCGGTACGGACTTTCGAGGCGCTCGGCGCGGCGGGGGCTTGCGGAGGTTGCTGTGGTTGTCCGTCTTGATTGCGTGGCGATTGATCGGAGGCCGCGCCTGGCGACTGATTCGTCGTGATTGAGACGGGCGAACCGGTGCTGTCCGCCAACGCGGGGTTCGATTCGGCCTGGCGAGACTGGCGGTTCGCGCTCGCGCGTTCGGCGGATTCGCCGGGCGCGTTGACCGTGAGCGAACCAAGCCCGCGGCGTTCGAGGAACGCGAGCGCGGCGCGGGCGTCCTTCGCGGGCTTCTCCGCGGCGGACTGGTCGGGGGCGTTCGCTTCGCCGACCGATGCATCGGCGGTATCGGCGTTCGGCTCAGCGGCGGCGTCCGCGTCGAGCGTTGCCGTCGGCTCGTTGTTGGCGGAGTGCGCTGCCGCCGATTGATTGGATGGGCCGGGCGGGTTCGCGCCGCTATTGGTCGCGCCGGATGAGCGGGCGGCGATGGCGCGGGGCGTCAGCGTGAATTCGGCTTCGGCGGCCTGCTCGGGAGCGTCGCGCGCCTCGTCGCCCGAGTCGGTGGGCGTCGCACGATCGGATGACGTGCGAACTGCGGCTGACTCTTCGCCTGCCGCACGCGCGGCGGACTCGTCCGGCTCGTCCTTTGATCGATGCTTGGCGCGTGGTTCGTCGGGGGCGCGGTCGCGGCGGTCGGTGCGCGTTTCGTGCGCGTCGAGATCGGATTCTTGCGCGGCGGACGGCTCGTCCGTGCGCTCACGCGGGGGTTCAGCATCCGTGCGTTCCGACCGACGGCCGGCGGGCTTGGCGTCGCGCTCGCGGGATGCCGCGGTGCGATCGGCGGGGTCGATGCGCTCGCTCAGCCGATCGGCGAAGGAGGGAGAATCAGCAGGAATCGCGTGGTTTTCGCGGGACTCGGCGGTGCCGATGCGGGAACGCGGCCGCTCGAGCAACGCCGACTTTGTGGGGGCGGCGATGGGCGGCGGGGCGCTGAGTTCGGGCGGTTGAAGGGTGATCGGCAGGAGTTGCGGCATGCATCACGTTCCCGGTGGCGGCAGTTCCAGGCCGCGCTTCCGGAGACGTTCGAGCAAATCCGCTGCCAGCGTGGGGTCGTCGGCGTGGAAGGCACCCACGACCTTCGAGGCGGTGCGGGGCGGGAGTGCGTTGAGATATGAGACGACCTGTTCGGTCTCGCCCTTGGTGATGAGGGTCTTCATCATGTCTTTCGCCTGGGCGGGCTTGACGGACTGGTAGAGCTTGACGGCTTTCTCGAACTGTTCGCCGCCCTCCTGCTTGGCGAGTTCATCGCGCATGCGCTTGAACTCGTCCCGCTCTCTTTTGAACTCGGCGACCTGGCGGTCGAGCTCGGCGCGCTCGCTGAGGAGAGTCTTGGTGAGGTCCGAGTTTTCGCGCTGCACGCGCTCGGCGCGGAGCCGGACGATTTCGTCCTCGCCGCGGGCGAGTTCGATGCGGGATTCGGCGTTGATCGGGGGCTGTGCGGCGTCGCGCTCGGCGGCGGCGGCGGCGGCGGATTCCTCGGTCTTTTTGGCCTCTTCGGCGGAGCGCGACTGCTCGGCGGCGACGGTCTCCGCGAGCATCACGCGGATGCGTTCGACGCGGTCGGCGCTCAGTCGATCGTTCATCTTCAGCCAGCCGATGAAGCCGAGGATCGCGAGGAGGTTCGCGAGGGCGAGCACCGTGATGATGGTCCAGAGGGAACGCATGGGCTGCTGGGTTTATCGGCTGGGGCGCGGTTTTGGCTTCGATGCGGGGGCGGGTTGGAGCGGATCGGGTGATTCGACGCAGTGTGGGGCGTTACCCCTACGCGCGATCGGGGCGTGGGCGTCGGCGGAGTCGTTTGAGAAGAGGGCGACCGCCGACGCGGCCCGCATGGTGGCGAGCTCGTCGAGCGTGTTGTTCTCTTTTCGCTGCTGTTCCGCCTTCCATCGCTGGAACTGGCGTTCTTTGAGGAGTTCGACGGCTCGGCGACGGGTGCTGGCTTCGCGCAGGACGGCGCGGGCGGCGTCGAGCCGGTGATGCACGCCGGCGAGTTGAAGAACGAGTTGCTGGGCACGGGCGCGGAGGTGCAGGGTTGCGCCCGCTTGGAGGCGCGCGCCGCGGATGTCGACCGGCGCCGATGCCATCCCGGGCGGCGGGGCGAGCGCGGAGCGGAGGTCCTGCTTCAGCCCCATGACCTCGCGCTGCCGACGGGCGAGTTCGAGTTCGATGGCGCGGCGCTCCTGCTCGACGGCGGCGAGCGCGACCTGCGCGTCGCGCTCGATTCGGGCGCGGTGGTCGAGGAGCGATTGCAGTGGGAAGGTGAACTTGGGCATTTGATCGGGAATGTGCCACCGATGAACACAGATCGACACGGATCAGAAGATGCAAAGAAGAAGAAGAAGAAGAAGAAGAAGAAGAAGAAGAAGAGTCGAATGAGGAGTTGTCGTTCAGAATGAACGTGGACTAGCCCGCGCGGGCGGGCTTTCGTAATTGGGCTGCCGGGGCGGTGGCTCGTACGGCGACGTTGTGCATGAGAGTCTCGCCCTCGCGCGCGAGTTCGATGAGCTTCCTGGTCGACTGTTCGAATTTCTCCGGCGTGTCACTCGTGCGCTGCTGGAGGAGCGCGTCGATTCTGGGCTTCAGTTGCACGGCGGCGTCGGTGGTCGGGCTGGAGCCGGGGGCGTAGGCTCCGATCATCAGCAGGTCTTCGACATCGCGGTACGCGGCGAGGAGTCGGAGGATCGCGTGGCGTGCGCTGGTGTGCTCGGGGGCGCAGATGTCGCCGGCGACACGGCTGACGGAGTCGAGCACGTCGATCGCCGGGAAGTGGGCGCGCTGCGCGAGCGAGCGGGAGAGGATGACGTGCCCGTCGAGGATGCCGCGGACGGCGTCGGCGACGGGTTCGGTCATGTCGTCGCCCTCAACGAGGATGGTGTAGAAGCCGGTGATGGAGCCGGCGGGCGAGCCGTCGCGCGCTTCAACGGCGCCAGCGCGCTCGAGCATCTGCGGGAGGGCGGCGAAGACGCTGGGGGTGTAGCCGCGGGTCGCGGGGGGCTCGCCGACGGCGAGCCCGATCTGACGCTGCGCGTGCGCGAATCGGGTGACGGAATCGAGCATGAGCATGACGTTCTGGCCGCGGTCGCGGAAAAACTCGGCGGCGGCACAGGCGGTGAGCGCGGCGCGGACACGCATGAGGGGCGACTCATCGGACGTGGAGACGATGACGATCGAGCGGGCCAGCCCTTCCTTGCCGAGCGCTTCCTCGATGAACTCGCGGACTTCGCGGCCTCGCTCACCGATGAGCGCGATGACGTTGACATCAGCGGCGGTTCGGCGGGCGATCATGCCGAGCAGCGTGGATTTGCCGACGCCCGGGCCGGCGAAGATGCCCATGCGCTGCCCGCGCCCGACGGTGGTCATGAGGTCGATGGCGCGCACGCCCGTCGGGAGCGGATCGTGGATGCGCCCGCGCTTCATCGCGTTGATCGGCGGCGGCGAGAGCGCGACGGCTGCGGAGTCGGCGGGGAGCGGGCGCTCGTCCAGCGGGCGGCCCATCGCGTCGATCACGCGCCCGAGGTGCAGCGGGCCGATGCGCACGGTGGGCGACGATTGCTCCGCGACGACCGGGTCGCCCGCGCGGATGCCGGTGGTCTGCCCGAGCATCATGAGGATGGCGCGCCGACCATCGAAGCCCACGACTTCGCCCAGCTTCGGGAGTGAATCGCCGTGGCAACGGATCGTCACGGTCGAGCCGACGGGCGCGGGGAGTCCTTCGGCGAGGACCGTGAGGCCGCGGAGCGCGGCGACGGAGCCGACGACGCGGATCGGCTCGGCGCGGCGGATCGACTCGCGGGCGTCTTTCAGGAACGTGGTCACTCGGGCGATTCCTGCAGAGTCGCGGGTTGCTCCGTCGCGGTGGCGGCGGCGCGCGAGTGGCGATCGGGAAGCAGCGCTTCGACGAGACGGTCGAATTGCGTTTCGATTGAAGCATCGATCTCGCCGCGATCGGTGAGGATGACCGCTGAGCCGCGTTCGAGCGCCGCGTCCTCGATGAGTTCGGCGTCGGTGCCGAGCCCGAAGCGCTTCATCAGCGCGGGCATCACTTCGCGGGTGGCGGTGACATCGACCGGGTTCATTCGGACGCGGAGGCGTGTCGGCTGCATCACAACGGCGAGCGCGGCTTCGAGTTGCGCCTGCACGATCTTTGGTTCGGCATCGATAGCGCGTTTGGTGATCTTCGCGGCGAGATCGAGCGCGAGCGCGAGCACGTCTTCCTTCGCCGCGGCGACGATTCCGGCGCGAGCGGACTCGAACTCACCGAGCGCGACCGACCAGGCGTGCGTGACGCGTTCGAGCTGGGAGCGGGATTCGTTGAGCACCGCCGCGTGACCTTCGGCGCGGCCCCTTTCGAGCCCGTCGGCATAGCCTTTCGCGCGTCCCTCCTCGAGGCCCTTCTCGCTGGCACCGGCGATGAGCCGCTCGCGCTCGGCGATTGCTTCTTGGGCGATCGCTGCGGCTTTGACGCGCGACTGCTCGACGAGCTTCTCGCCGTGCTTGCGAAGATCGCCCAGGTCCAGCACGAGGGCCGGGCGTGCGATTCGGTCGGAATTGGCGGGGCGGATGAGGGGCATCGCGGGGTGCAGCTCCGGGGTCAGACGATGAGTTCTTCAGCGCCGCCGCGGCCGGCGATGACGATCTCGCCCGACTCCTCGAGCCGGCGGACGATGTCGACGATGCGCTGCTGCGCACCCTCGACATCGCTGACGCGGACGGGGCCCATGAACTCCATGTCCTCCTTGATGAGCGAGGCGGCCCTCTCGGACATGTTGCCGAAGATCTTGTTCTTGAGATCCTCCGACGCGGTCTTGAGCGCGAGCGCGAGCTCGGAGTTGTCGACCTCGCGGAGCACCGCCTGGATGCCCTTGTCATCGACCATCTTGACGTCCTCGAAGACGAACATGAGCCGGCGGATTTCCTCGACGAGGTCGGGGTCTTCCGTTTCGAGCCCTTCCATGATCGCCTTCTCGGTGGCGCGGTCGGCGAGGTTGAGGATCTCGGCGACGGTCGGCACGCCGCCGGCTTTCTCCATCGACTGCGTGAGCATGTTCGCGAGTCGCGATTCGAGGCCTTTTTCGACCTCGCGGATCACCTCGGGGTTGGTCTGCTCCATGTTGGCGATGCGTTTGATGACCTCGATCTGCTTCTGCACAGGGAGCCCGATGAGGATCTCCGCCGCCTTGTGGTGCGGGAGATGACAGACGATCAGCGCGATCGTCTGCGGGTGCTCATCCTGGATGAAGGTGAGGAGGTTCGCCGCTTCGGCCTTCTGCAGGAATGCGAAGGGGGTCTTCTGCACCTGCGTCTGGATCTGCGCGACGACGCGGTCGGCGATCTTGGGGTCGAGCGCTTCCTTGATGAGCACCTTTGCGTACTCGAGCCCGCCCTCGGTCTGGTGCGAGCTGACGAGCGACAAGCCGTAGAACTCCTCGACGACCTGGTCGCGCAGCCGCGGTGAGACACTGCCCAATCCGGCGAGCTCGCGCGTGACGTCCTCGACCTGCTCGGGCGTGAGCAGGCGGAGCAGCGCCCGGCTGCGCTCGGTGTCGAGCGACAGGACAAGGATCGCGGCTTTCGTGATCGACGAAAGCTCGGAGGCGCTGTCGGGGAGCTTATCGCCGGGCTTGCGGGGCATACGTGCGCGTCTCCGGGCTTACTCGGTGCCGGTGATCCACTTGCTGACGAGGGACGCCGCTTCCTGCGGCTTCTCCTTGACGAAATCGCTGACCTGCTCCTGCATCTTGCGGCGGCGCATCTCGTCGTCGTCGAGCTCGACGCCTGCGAGCGCCGCGTCGGCTTCGGCGGCTTCGCCGACCAGATCGGTGTTCGAGTCGAGCGCCGGTGGCAGGCCCACGAGTTCCTGCGCGGTGGGCAGTCGCTCGCGTTTGGCGGACTTCAGCGCGGTGAGCACGATGAAGCCCAGCGATGCGACGGCGAGCGCGCCCAGCCCGACCGTCTTCACCATGCCCTCCATCGCCAGCGGGCCGACGCTCATGCCGAGCACGCTCGAGGCTTCGGCGGCGCCATCACCGCCGGGGGGCGCGATGGACATCGGGATCATCGAGACCTCAACTTCCCCGGCGCGGGTTTCAGCACCGGCGGAGGTGTCGATCTGGAGCAGCACCTCGCGCTTGATGCGGTCCGTTTCGGTCTTCACGATCTCGGCGAGGGCATCGTCGGCCGGCTCGGCTGGGGCCGCCGGCGCCGCCGCGGCGTCGCTCGCGGGGGGCGTCTGCTTTTTCCTCCAGATCTCGGTGAAATAGCCGCGCGGGATGTTGACGACGGCGTTGATCTTGGTGGGGTTGCCGCGTGGATCGTTGATCGTCTCGGTGTTCACGCCGAACTCGGCGGCGAACTTCGTCTCGCCCGAGTTCTCCTTCATCGTCGCGCCCGCGGCGGCGACGCCCGCGATGTCCTGCCCCGTGTTGCTGCGCGCGCCCGGCTCGCCGCCCGATCGCGGCTCGTTCGACTGGTTGTCCGTCGTCGTCTCGCTGGTGAGCAGCGTGGTCGAGCCTTTTCCCTCGGGCAGGACGTTCTTCTTCGTCATCTGCCGCTGGGTGACATCGACCTGCGCGTGGACGGTGACGATCACGCCCGGGATGTACGACGAGAGCATCAGATGGAGCTGCGACTGCTTGCGATCCTCAACGGCGGCGACATACTCGAGGTACGTCGACGCGGCCATCATGTTCTCGTCGCGGGCGCGGTACTGCCGGTTGGTGGTGCCGTCGATCACGCGCACGCGGCGCACGTCGATCCCGCGCGAAGCGGCGATCAGGTGCGCGATCGAGTCCACGGTCGCCTGATCCAACGCTTTGCTCGACATGACGGTCGCTGACGCGGAGGCTTCGGCGGAGGGCTGGCCCAGCGAGCGGCGCTCGGGCAGGTTGAGGATCACATGCGCGGACCGCACGCCGTTCATGTTGGCGATGATCGACGACAGCTCGTTCTGCACGGCGATGACTTCGAGCTGCGTGTTCTGGCGCTGGCTGAGTGTCCACGACTGCTTGTCGATCAGGTTGTCGAAGAGCAGGCGCTTGTCGCCCGGGAGCTTGTTCTGCTCGGTCATCATCGCGAGCACCTGCGACTGCCGGGCCGGCGCGACCATGATGGTGCCGTCCTCGGCGGTGGTGAAGTCGATGCTGTTCGCGCGGAGGAACTGTGCGGCGTTGGCCTGGTCCTCGGCGGGCTGCCCGGGGAGCAGTGCGGAGTACGTGGGCTTGCCGGTGTATTGCTGGACCAGGAACAGCGCCATCAGCATGACCACGCCGAGGCTGCCCATGAGCAGCTTCTGGCTGACGGTGAGCTTGGTCAGCGCGAGTCTGATGGTGTCGAGGACCCGCCGAAGCTGGCCCATGGTCGGCCTCCGTGCCAATCGTCGCGCGATCCTCGCGCGGGTTCACGCCGACGACGAACGGGCAGACACGCGCCCGCCGACGCACGGCGAACCCTGCCTTCGGCCTCTTTGATCCGCCCGCTTGAAAGAACGCGCCCGTTGTGCGCCTCGGCGCGGTTTATGCGCGGGCGTCGCGCAATGGCTGCGCTGATTCGGACGGCGTCAGACGCGGATCTGCTTGATCTCTTCGTACGCGTCCATGACCTTGTTGCGAAGCTGCTGGAGCATGCGGAACGCGGTGTCGGCCTGCGCGGTCGCCATGAACACCGTCTCGATGTCCGCCCGGCGGCCGGTGGCGAGGTCCTCGATCGCGGTGCTCGCGTCCTGCTGGAGCTGGTTCACCTGCTTGAGGTTTTCCATCAGCACGTCTTTGAACGACGGGCCGTTCGGGTCGCCGGCAGCACCACCCGCCGGGAGTCTCGGGAGAGACGGCCCGAGCTGTTGTGAGGCGCCGATGAGTCCGAGGGGGTCAACCATTTGAGCTTTGAGCTTTCAGCGGTGAGCATTGAGCCGGTGAAGAGAGGACAGAGGGATTCGCCTACGCGATCAACCGCAAGGCTTGTGCCAACATCGTCTTGCTCGCCTCGGCGGCTGCAACGTTGGCTTCGTATGCCCGCATCGCTTCGACTGTATTGATCTGCTCGACCACGCCGTTGACGTTCGGGAAAAGGACGTGCCCGGCGTCCTTGTGCGGGGCTTGCATCGCGTAGGGGCTGCTGGGGTCGTAGACCTTGCGGAACTCGGTGGTGGTGTCGAGGTCGATCTTCGCGACATGCACGCCCATCGCGCGCCCGGCGGCGCTGCGCGATTTCGGATCGCCCGGCATGAAGACGGAGATGCGGCGCTGGTACGGGTTCGGGTTGCCATCCGCGTCGAGGATCGCGTCCTGATTGGCGATGTTGGCAGCGATAACGTCGAGGCGCGTGCGCTGCGCGAGCATGCCGCTGACCGAGATATCCAAACCGCCGTACATGCGTCACCTCGTGTGTTGAGGAATCAAGGATCAGAGCCGCTCACGGATCGCCGAGTTGATGATCTCCATGCGTCCCCGCATCAGGTCGACGGAGACGCGGAATGCCGCGGTGTTCTCCGCGAGATCCTGCATCAGATGCTCAAGGTCACGGTTGTTGCGGTCGTGGAAGAGGATGTTGCCCGAGGGCGTCCTCGGCGTGACAGAAATGTTGCCGCCCGCGCTGACCGCGATCTCGCGGGTGGACTTGATCTTCAGATCGCCGCGCGGCCCGCCGAATTCGCGCCGGCGCTGATTGACCGCCTCGGCGAGCGCCGCCTGGAAACCCTGGGCGGAGACATCCTTCTGCTGGAAGTTGGGCGTCGAGAGGTTGGCGATATTGTGGTTGATGAGGGTCTGCCGACGGGCGGCGAACTGCATGCTCGCCCCGAGAACGGGGAGTGCGCCGGAGTCAAAGAGTCCGCTGATGAGCATGGCGTTCCTCTGATTCGCAAACCACGGGCCGGCCCGGGCTCGATCTCCTGCCGCGGTGCTCGGCATTGCTTGCGCCGATGGGGCGCAGCCCTCGCGTTAGAGCGACTCGGCGACCAGTTGGAGTTCCTTCCATCGCTTGAGTTTCAGCCCCAGCGTGCGGACGCCGATGCCGAGGGCCCGCGCGGTCTTGACCCGGTGCCCGCTAAAGCGGTGGAGCGTGGCGACGATCACCTCGCGCTCGATCTCGGCGAGCGGGCGTGGCTCGTTGAAGAGCGAATCGACCGGCGCCATCCCGCTGGTGATCGGGGCCAACTTCGCCTCCGCATGCCGCGAGTCGTGCAGGCTTGCCGCGGACTCGGGAGCCGCGAGCCAGCCGGCGAGCAGGTCGGGGCCGATCAGATCTCCCGGGCTGAGCACCACCGCTCGCTCGCAGAGATTCTGCAGTTCGCGCACGTTCCCGGGCCAGGAGTACGTCATCATCAACTGGATGGCGGAGGGCGAGAGCGCCTTGCCCGGGCGGCCCTCGCGTTGGGCGGCCTGCCGCACGAAGTGCGGGGCGAGCTGCATGACATCCTCGATGCGCTCGCGCAGCGGCGGGAGATAAATCGGAAGCACGTTGAGCCGGAAGAAGAGGTCCTGCCGGAACTCGCCGCGCGACACCTCCGTCGAGAGGGCCCGGTTGGTGGTCGCGATGACGCGGACATCCACGCCGATGGTCGTGCTCGAGCCGACGCGTTCGAAGGCGCGTTCCTGCAGCACGCGGAGCAGCTTCGCCTGCACCTGCGGGCGGATCTCGCTGATCTCGTCGAGCAGCAGCGTGCCCTTGTGCGCCAGCTCGAAGCGGCCCTTGCGCAGCCGATCGGCGCCGGTGAATGCCCCCTTCTCGTGCCCGAAAAGCTCGGACTCGAGCAGCGATTCGCTCATCGCGGCGCAATTCACCGCGAGGAACGGCTCGCCCGCTCGGCTGCTCAGTTCGTGGATGGCGCGGGCGATCACTTCCTTGCCCGTGCCCGATTCGCCCGCGATCAGCACCGTGCCGTGCGACGCGGCGATGGCGCGGATGCGGTCCTTTACGTCGCGCATCGCGGGGGAGTCGCCGATGATCCGGTCCATGCCGCGCGGGGCGTTGGCGTCGGTCGCCATCGCGGGGTGCTCGGTCTCGGCGGCGGCGATGCGGAAGACCTCGTTCTCGCGCTTCAGCCGGGCGTGCTCCATCGCCCGCTTCACCGCGACGAGCAGCTCGTCCCCCTCGAAGGGCTTGGTGATGTAATCGAACGCTCCGAGCTTGATCGCCTGCACGGCGGTGTCGACCGTGCCGAACGCGGTCATCAGCACCACGGGCAGGTCGTCGTCGATCTGCCGGATCGCTTCGATGAGCTCAAGCCCGGAGAGCCCCGGCATCTTCAGGTCCGTCACGACCGCGTCGGGGCGCCGGCGCGCGACGCATTCGAGCGCCGATTTGCCGTCCGCCGCCGCGATGACGGTGAAGCCCGCCCGCTGCAGCGTGACGCCCACGCTGTCGCGGAGCATTTCCTTGTCGTCGACCACCAGCACGGTACTCATGCGGCCATACTCCCGGCGGATTCGCCCGGTGTTTCAGGGATGAGAATCTCGACGCACGCGCCCGGCTCGCCGGGCGGGTTGTTTCGGATCGCGATGCGTCCGCCGTGCGCATCGATGATGCGGTGCACGATCGCCAGCCCCAGCCCGGTGCCGGTGTGGCGCGTGGTGAAGAACGGGTCGAAGACGCGCTCGGCGTGCTCCGCCGAGAAACCCGGCCCGCTGTCGCGGATCGTCAGGCTCACGAGCGGCTCGCGCCGTCCTTCGGCGTTCAGCAGCCGCCGCCCGCGCGCTTCGATGCGGATCTCCCTCTTTGCAAGCACGACGCTCGACTCGCCGATCGCCTCGGCGGAGTTACGGATCAGGTTCAGCACAGCCTGGTGCATCAGCCCGGCGTCGGCGTGCAGTTCAAGCCCCGCCGGCACGTCGAGCGCGATCGCGATGCCGTGGGAATTCAGCAGTTCCCGGCAGACATCGATCGCGTCGTTCGCCAGTTCCTGCACCGACAGACCCGCGAGCTGCAGCGGGCGTTCGCGCGCGAAGAGCAGCACGTCCCCCACCACCGAATCCAGCCGAGTCACTGCCGAGGAAATCTTGCGGGCCACGTCGCACTGTTGGGGGCGATCGGCAAGGTCTTCCGCCAGCACCTGCGCGTAGAGCCGGATCGAGCCGAGCGGGTTCCGCACCTCGTGCGCGATGCCGGCGGCCATTTCGCCAAGCGCCGCGAGGTGCCGGGCGCGACGGAGCTGCTCGCGGCTCTCGCTCAATTCCGCTTCCAGCCGCGCGACTTCCGATCGCAGGGTTTCGTGCGTTTTCTGCAGTTTGCCGGTGACTTCGTTGAACGCCGTGAGCAGTTCCGCGAGTTCATCGGGCGACAGCGTCGCGCTCCGGGCGGCGCCCGGCACCACGCTCTGCACGGGTTGGGCGAGGGTGGCGGTGCTCATCCCTGGTGATCCTGAAAGCGCGGAGACGGCATTGGTGCCCGCCCGCCTGCGGCGTAGGCGGCGACCGCACCGCGCGCCTTCGACGCCGCACCCATCTCAACCGACAGGCGCGCCCTGCGGGTTTCCATCGCGTGCCGATCCGCTTCATCCCGCGCGGCGATCAGTTCGACCAGATGCGCGATGCGATCGAGCCGCTGACGCAGCACCTGTCGCTGCGACTCGCTCAGGCGCGGCGCGAGCACGTCCCACTGCTGCCGGAACGGGCCGAGTTCGTCGTTGAGCCGCTCGACATTCTCGATGAGACTTTGTCGGCGCGCCAGCACCGTAAGCAGCGCGTCGCTGTCCTCGGCTTCAATAATCGCCGCCTGTGAGACGCTCAGCTGATCGAGTTCCGCATAGAGCGAAATCTGCCGATCGAGCACGCCCGCAATGCGCGGCATCCACTCGGCGGGGTCGCCCATGGGCGATGCAGGGGCCGGGATTTCTCTTGCGGGCGCGGTCATCCGTGACCTCCGCTCGCCCCGTTTCACTCGTGGTGGGCGAGAACACGGCTCAGCCGTGCGTTTCCGCTTGGTGTGTCGGCCGATCGGTTGAATCGGGTTGAAAGAATCGGCAGGAATTGCCGAACCGCGCCTCAACCGGGCTGGGCGGTGCGGTCCGGGCTGCCGTCGGCGGAGGCGCCGAGTTGGTCGAGACGGCTCGTCGCTTCGAGCCAGCGCTCCCAGTGCCGCCGGTCCATGGGGACATCCGCCCGCTTCCAGGCGTCCTCAGGCAGTTCCGCGAGCCGGGCGCGGGCGCGCTCGTGCGCGGTGCGGGCTTCGCCCCACTTTCCGAGCGCGGCGTAACAGTTCACGATCTGGATCATGGACACCAATGACGCCGGGTCGGCGGCGTAGCGCTGCGCGGCGCTGTCATAGAACGTGATGGCGGCGTCGTAGTCACCCAAGTCATACGCGCAGTCCGCGCGGTAGAAAATCGAGTTCCGCAGCACGACGCGATCAACGGGCGCGCGGGCCGCGTCGGGGATCGACTCGACTCCGGTGCGGACCTGGTCGTACATCGACAGCGCCTTGCGCAGCCGATCTTCGCGCGTGCCGGCGAGTTCCGCCCGCTCGGCGGCGGGCATCGCGTTCTGCAGTTCGCGTTCGATGACGCCCGCAGACAGACGGAACGAGTCCGCGAGGTCGAACCTGATCCGGTGGATGCCGGGCGCATCGGGGAAGCGCGAAAGGCCCTCGCTCAGCCGGTCGATCGCCTCAGGGTATCGCCCCGTACGCCGGTACAGCCCGCCGAGCTCGATCAGCGCGTCGCGGAACGGGATCGAGGTCGGCTCGACCTTCCGCCCGCTGAGCAGGTCCTGCAGGAGGGCTTCTGCTTTCTTGAGATTCGCCTCTTCGCCGACCGCGATGTGCGCCTCGGCCAGCGGGCCGTAGGCCGATAGCGCCTCGGCGGAGTCGGGGCTGTGCTCGAGGATGCTTTCGTAAATGTTGATGGCGGTCTTCGGTTCGCCGCGCGACTGGAACGCGCGGGCGAGCCGGTAGCGGGCCTGCAGCCAGCGCGCGTCGTTCGTGCGGTTGCCCGCGTAGCTGCTGAAGAGCTGGATCGCGCCGGGCTGATCGCCCGCGCGGTCGGCGGCGTCGGCGGCTTTCCAGAGCGAGTCGGACGAGGTCACCGGGTCCGTGACGCCAACCAATCGCGAGTGCGCCTTGTAGTACCGCGATGTCTCGGCGAAATGCCCGCGGATGGCGCGCAGCGTCACCGGGTCCGGCGCGCCGGCGTGCGGGTTCGACTCCGCTTCGCGTTGAAGCGCTAACGCTCCCTGCTCGGCGAGCGCGAGATGCGTTTCGGCGAGGCGCAGGACCGCCGGCGCGGGGAGGTCCTTCTCCGCGTAGAAGCTGGCGCTGAGCTGAGCAAAGCGCAGCGAGATGTCCTGCTTCCCTTCCTCGGTCGACTTGCGGTAGCGCTGGTCGAGGCTGCGCTCGACGTCCGACTGCGTCACCGCGGTGCGCGGGCCGCGGCTGCCCAGCCCGGCGATCACGCGCTCGTACCCCTCGAACGCTTCTTTCTCAAGCCCCAGATCAAACTCGACTTCCGCCAGCCCGAGCCGCGCCGGCAGCATCGCGTCGGGCGACTGGTACCGCGCCACCACGGCGCCGAAACGGTCGCGCGCGTCCTCGAGTTCGCCGCGCACCTGCGAGATGCGCGCCAGCAGCATCTCCGCCACGCCGTGCAGCGCGTCCGCTTCGGGGAGGACCTCGGACGCGCGGGAAAGGTTCGCCCACGCCTGATCGATCTCGCCCAAGTCGAAGTACGCGCGCCCGAGCAGCAGGAACAACTCCCCCACTTCCGGCTTCGACTGATCGGGCTGTCGCTGGACCTCAACCAGCAGTTCATCGATCAGCCGCTGCGGCGACTGCGTGGACAACCGAATCTCGTTCTGCCGCGCGATCGCCCACAGGTGATCCTGCTTGGAAACGCCGGGCTGCGACCGGAATCGCGCGAGCCGGTCGGCGATGTCCGCGTAGTCCGGCTTGGGCACGCTCATGCGGTGATCGATGAGCCGTTTCGCCAGCCGCCGGCGGAGGTCGGTCGCGTTCTCCGGGACCTGTTCGAGCAGCTTCTCCGCGTCGTCGGCCCGCCCGAGCGAAACCAGCGTGTCCGCGAGGAATCCCACTCGCCGCCCGGTGATCGATGATTCATCGAAGTGCTTCGCCGTCTCGAACTGTTCGAGGATCTTGCGGTTGTTCTCCGCGACGTCGATGTTCAGCGCGCGCTGCCCGAGGTAGAGCGCCTCGGCTCGCATCGCGTGGAACGCCGCCCGCTGCGAGTCGGGCGTCACCGGATCGGCGAGCAGCGCCGTCACCGGCCCGTTGAGGTCCTTGATCGCCGCGTCGTACTCGCCCGCGTGGATCTTCGCGTCGATCGCCGCCAGAGCGCCGGCGTAGTCGGGCCCGCCCTTCGGTCGGGGCATGATCATCAAGCCGCCCACCAGCAACCCCGCTCCGACCAACAGCGCGGGGATCTGCCAACGGTCGCGCCAACCGCGGAGCGGCGGGGGCGCGGGCTTCGCCGCCGGAGCCGCGGCGGTCGCCGCCTTGGCGTCCTTCTTCGCATCTTTCTTCTTCGCGTCCTTCGACTCTTTCGAGTCCTTCCCCGCCGCGGGCGATGGCCCCTTGTGGGTCTCGTGCTTCGGGTCCGACTTCGCGTCGGGCTTCGAAGGCTCGGCATGGGGTTTGGACTTCGCGTCGGACACGAGGGAAGGCTCCAATGATTCGCTGGGGCGCACCGATCGCGCGGCGTTCCCTCTTTATCGGATCATTCAGCGGGGTGGCTGGAGCATCGCGCCCGGCCCCACCCGGGGTACCCGGTCATTCCAGCGGATCATGCCGCTCGGGCGGGTTGGTCTTGATCGGACGTACCACCAGCGTGCCGAAGGCGTGCGGCCCCGGGGCGGGCGGGCCCATCAACGTGATCACCGACAGCGGCGGGCAGGCGTATTTCACGAGATTCCGCGCGATCGCCTGCGCGAACGACGCCCGCCCGCCCGCCGATGTAATCGTCCGGCAGCCAGCGACGAATTTGCCGATGGTGCGGCCTGTGAGGGCTTCCGAGACGGCGCTGTGCGCTGCCGCCAGCCCCAGCACCATCGCCAGCGGCCAGACGCCCGTCTCGAGTTGGAACATCGCCGCCAGGTCCAGCACTCTCAGCGGCGACAACCCGAACCACCACGACGAAAATCCCAGCGCCGGCGCGAGATCGATCAACGTCGCGCTCAGCCGCTGCACCGGCGTCGCGAGGGAAACACCCTCGGGGAAACTCACGGCGTCGCTCAGTGATCCAGCCGGACGGAACACGAAGACAATCACCGTCAGCACCAGCGAGCCGAGCAAGACCAGCAGCGATTCCACTTCTCGGCGCGAGATCGGCGCGGCGGTCGGCGTCGGCCCCTCGTGGACGATGTCACCCGCAGCATTCACAACCGTCGAGTTGAGACGCAGCACGGGCGAGAACTCCGCGCTCACCACCGCCACGCCGCCGACGACGGGGACGATCGCCGATTCGCCCGGCGCGGGCTTGGTGGTCGCGCGGTGGTACGGGTTCTCGCCGCGGACCATGATGAGTTCGACGCCGCCCTGCGCGTGCGGGTACGCCGCCATGAGGTGCCCGCGCGTGAACCATGCGGTGACTGCATCGGGTCGCACGCCGACGGGCTGCACCGACCACGCGCCATCCGCGCGATCCGCCGGGCGCGTCCATAACTTCGCGGGTGATGAAGCATCGGGCGCGTCTTCGAGAATCACCACGGATTCATCGCGCTGCAGCAGGTGCAGCCGCGCGCCGGGGCGGATGCCCGTCGGCAGAGGCGCGGGCGACCAGCCCTTGGCATCAAGCCGCAACATCTGCCGCCCACCACCGGCCGAATCGCTCATCAAAACCACAGGCCCGAAGCGCGTGAGCGCGAGCCCTTCGATGCGCCCCTCCGCCGAGAGCGGCGCGAGCGCGGAGGGCGCCGAATACAGATACAACCCGGGCCGCCCGATCTCGCTCGCCGTCACACGCCGCACCAAGCGGAGCGCGGGCGACGTGGCGGCACTCCCCGTCACCTTCGCGGTGGGCGGATCGAAGATGAACACCACTTCGTTCTCGCGTGCTGCCATCGCCGCGGGCAGCGCGGGCAGCAGCGGGACCGCCGGCGCGATCGTCCCCGGCTCGGCATCGGGCGGCAGGTGCAGCAGCGACACGCCCTGCCCCGGGTACTCGAGCGCCACCCAGCCGTGCCCGTCGCTCCCCGCGCCGATGAGCGGCTTCGCCCCCGCGCGTGCGGCCGCCGTCAGCGCCAGCAGCAGCGCCACCGCGATCAGCACTCTTTGAACGATCAACAAACCGCCGTTCATGCGGGGATCATAGTGGCAAGCGCGCCCCGCACCGGCGGGACGGGCGACGAGCGATCCGAAGCCACGAAAAAACCCGCAACGCCTTGCGGCGTCACGGGTTGGCGTCATCTGACGCAAAGCGGGTGAAGGGACTCGAACCCTCGACTTTCACGTTGGCAACGTGACGCTCTACCACTGAGCTACACCCGCGTTGTCGCCGACAGTGTATCGGCTGCCGAACCCGCCGGATGGCGGGGTCGGGGGAGAGAAAATACGCCCGCCGGTCGGGCAAGTCAATTCCATCAACGCCGGCCGGCGGCGAGGTCCGGATTCCCGCTGGATTCCGCCCGCGACCCGCCCGGCTGCCCCTTGGCGGCCCGGATCGCGGTCCGCACCTGATCCACCGTGTACGCGTCGCTGATCCACGGTTCCTTCGTGCCGGGTCCGAAGACGGCGAGCAGCGGGATTCCCTTCCGTCCCAGCGAACGCAGACGGTCCCAGCCCTTGTCATGCCGGCTGGAGAGGTCGGCGAGGAACGACGTGACGCCCGGCGCGAGCAGTTCCTTCTCGACATCTTCTCGGCTGAGCACGGCGGCTTTCAGCGCCTTGCAGTTCAGGCACCACGACGCGGTGAAGTCCAGCACCACCACATCGCCGCGTGCGATCGCCTGCTCGAACTTCGACGGCGTGTAGCGGACCCAGAAGCGGGCGGCGTCTTCGCCGTTTTGCTCCGACTTCTCTTTGGCCGCAAGTTCCTGTGCGTGGACCCGCGCCTCGAGATCCGTCAGCCGCATCGTCCACCACCCGATGCCGCCCACGAGGATGAGCGCGACCAGCGAGAAGACCGCGCGCTTCACGCCCGACTTGCTGAGCTGGAACGTGCGGAGCGCGAGCCAGAACGCCGCGCACGCCGCGAAGACGGTGGCGATCCACCAGTGCAGCACCTGCCAGAGGTACGGGACATCAGCGGAGAGGCTGAGGAACGCGCTGCCGATGAAAAACGCCGCGACCGCGAGCATCAGCAGGCCCATCACCTGCTTCACCACTTCGCTCGCCGGCCCGCTCTTCGGAACTTTGTCCACCCACTTCGGGTTCGCCGCGAGGATCAGGTACGGCAGCGCCATCCCCGAGCCGACCGCGAGGAACGCGAGCAGCGTGATCGCCGGCGTCTGGCGCGTCGCCCACGCGACCGCGGTCCCCAGGAACGGCGCGATGCAGGGCGTCGCGAGCACCGCCGTCATGATCCCGAAGATGAACGAGCCGCGGACCGTGTCCTGGCTCGGGTTCACCATGTACACCCACTTGGGCAGCCCGACCGTGAACAGCCCGAGCATGCCGACGGCCATCGCGCCGATGAAGAGCCCGATCCCCAGCACGAACCACCAGAGCTGGAACAACGTGCTGACGTCGTCAAATCCTTGGATGAACGCGATGCACGCGCCGATCACGATCCAGAAAAACACCACACCAAGGCACATCACGATGCCGAGGAAGAGCGACTTCTTCGGGTCTTTCGCAGCCTGAGACAGCCCGAGGATCTTCAGCGGGATCATGGGCAGCACGCACGGCGTGAGGTTGAGGATGAACCCGCCCAACAGCGCCACCAGGATCACGAGCGCGGTGCCGAGCGCCGAACCCGCGTCGTTGATCGTAAAGCCAAGCCCGAACGCATCGACCTTCAGATCCTTCGACTCGTTCGCGGGCGCGGGGTCCTTTGTCTCCGTGGCCGTCGTCGGCGCGCCCGTCACGGGGGGCGGCGGCGGGGTGAAGTTCGCCGGCTTGAACGGCGCGAAGAGCGCCTTGTTCGGCCCATCCGCCAGCCACGCTTCACGCACCGCGGCGTCGCCCCCGCTCGTCACCTCGATGGTCACGCTCAGTGGCTGTTCTTCCGGCGCCTCGCATGACTTGTCGTTGCACGCCTGGAACCCGACGATCAGTCCGAGCGTGTGCCGACCCGGCGCGAGCGATTCGCTGAGTGTCACGGGCAGGAACGCGACCGCCTTGCCCTGATACGTTGGCAGCGAGATCGGGTCCGCCCCGCCGTTGGGATCGGCGACCAGCGCCGGCTCGGGCGTGGGCCACTGGGTCGTGCCGCGCGTGCCCAGCCACGCGGCGGGGGCGTCGAGCGCGGGGGGATCACCGCCGACCGTCGTGATTGTGGTGCGGATCGCGAACTCGGCGATGTCCTTCGGCAGCACGTCCTGATCCGCGCTGGGCCAGGTGTGCCAGTGCTCCGCGTGATCGAGGGTGACGGCGATCACCAACCGGCCGCCGACCGGGACCGAGGATCGGCTCGGCGTGGCGCTGACGGTCACAACCGGCCCGCCGCCGCCCGCCGGGCCGGCGGCCTTCGCGACGATCCCGCTCAGTCCGGCGACGAGAAAAAGCATTAGGAGGGACCGCAAGAATCCAATTGTTGATCGAGGCAAGTGCTTCATATGGGTACTGTAAGCCTCCACAAAACAGTTTGATTCCGTTCGGGTCGCGTTGATTCCCGGCTCAATCCACGCGGAAGTGGTGTACCGCTCGCGCCCGATTGCGCGGCAGCCGCCCCCTCCCCTCAAGCCCCCACCCCTCACGACTCGATAACAACCCATCGGACCTGCTCACCATTCCCGGCCCCCGCCGGGGACATGGATTCCACGCCACCATGACCGACGTGCTTGACCAGAATGAAGTAGACGCCCTTCTGGCGGCGGTCAACACCGGCGAGGTGAAAGAACCCGAACCACAGGCGCGGGTCTTCAGCCGGCACCGGAAGGACTTCGACAGCGTCGAGATCCGTCCGTACGATTTCAAGCGACCCGAGCGCATCAGCAAGGACCAGATGCGCGCGCTCGAGACGCTGCACGAGAGCTTTGCACGAAATTTCGGCGCTGCGCTCTCGGGGTTCCTGCGCACGATCGTCGAGGTGAAGGTCGCCACCTGCGACCAGATGACGTACGCGGAATTCATCGCCAGCCTGCCGAACCCGACGAGCTTCAACCTGCTCACCGCCGCCCCGCTCGAAGGGAACATGTGTCTCGAGATCAGCCCGCTGATCATCTACCCGATCATCGATCGCCTGCTGGGGGGCAACAATCAGGAACTGTTCATCCCGCAGCGCCCGCAGACGATGATCGAGACGCGCCTGATCTCGAAGGTCACCGCCCGCGCGCTCGACGCGCTCCGCGAAGCGTGGACCAGCATCAAGCCAATGGATTTCGCCGTCGCGGGGACGGAGTCGAACCCGCATCTCGTGCAGATCGTGCCGCCCAACGAGGTCGTGGTGGTGATCGGCTTCGAGCTGAAGATGTCGAGCCGCGCCGGCACGATGAACCTGTGCATCCCGTACAACGTGATCGAGCCGCTCATGGGGGCGCTGTCGTCGCAGAGCTGGTTCTCCGCGAGCAAGCTGAAAGTCACCGAGGGTCTCGACAAGCAGATCGCCGCCGAACTCGCCGGCGCCACGCTCAGCGTCAGCGGGCTGCTGGCGGAAACAGCGATCACGCTCAGCGACCTGCTGCGCCTGTCGGTCGGAGACATCCTCACCACCGACGCCCCCGCCGAGAGGCCGGTGATCATCTGCGTCGAGGGCGAGAAGAAACTGCTCGCCGAGCTCGGGCGGCACAAGGGCTCGCTCGCGCTCAAGGTCGTTCGGCATGTCACGGCGACGGACCGGGTGTGAGCGTGCTCACGCCGCCGAGCCGACCGCGCGCTGGATTGCCTCTTCAACCGACTCCGCCTGCACGAACTTCCGGTCCAGCTTGAGCATCTTGAGGAACGCTTGCTGCGACTTCGGCACGTTCGCCAGCACCATGGGCGCGGCCCGGTCGCGGCAGAACTCCTCCATCTGCAGCAACGCCGCGATGCCGATCGACGTGATCAGCCGCACGGCGGCTAGGTCGATCACCGCCGCCGCCCCTTCCCGATTGGGCAGCGCCCGCGCTAAGAGTGCTCGCACGGCATCCGCGCTATCGTGGTTCAGGTCGGCTGGAAGACGCAGCACCACCACCCTGCCGTCCGGCCCAGAAAGCTCGTGCGTGACTTGATCCACCGGCGAAGCATCGTCGTTTGGGCGGCGGTTCGTCAAAATGGTGGGGTCTAGGGGCTTGGGGCTTGGCTTGGGGATGGGGCTGGGGCCGAGTAACCGCTGAGCCAAATCCCACTCGCCCCACCTCGGCCCGCGACACCCGGCTCGTCCCCAATTCAAACGATCTCGCTTCCTCCATATTGACCAGCTGGGGTCGAAGCGGGTACTCTTCTCGGTTCGGAATGTGTTGGTCGCCGCCGTGGCGGCCGTGGTCGGTCAAGGAACGTCAGCTCATGCGTACGGTCCAAGACAATGCGCGGTAAGGGCAGCCCATGTTCGCGGGCGACGGGAGTCGCTCGCCGTCGGCTCGCCCGGCCCCTCGCCGCTTCCGGCTCGCGCGCGGTTCCTGCGCTCGGTGCCGAAGCGGAACGGAGTGCGAAGCGATGAGCTGAGCCCTCCCCATCGAGGAGCTTCCCCGATCGTCGTTCGGCGGTTCTCGCCGATCGACGCCGAATCGGGACGCCGCGGACCACGTGCGCCCATAGAGCGTTCGTGGTCCCGATTGTTTTTGGGGCCGTCATTTCGTCACTACGCGCGATCCGGCGGCGGATCGCTGGCTCGACATCCTGGTAATTCGGACTCGTCAGAAAGGACCTTCGGAATGAACACTCAGGAAATGATCCGCATCATCGACTCGATCGCTCGCGACCGGAACGTTGATCGCGACACGCTGATGTCGGACCTTGAACAGGCGATGGTGTCCGCGGCCCGCAAGCACTTCAATACGCTCGACGCTGAGGAATTCAAGTGCACTGTCGACCGCGTCACGGGCGAGATCAAGCTCACTCGGCACGGCGAGCCCATGAGCATGAGCCCCGAGGCGTTCGGGCGCATCGCCGCCCAGACGTTCAAACAGGTGATGATCCAGAAGTTCCGGGAGGACGAGCGCGCCAGCGTTTACGAGACGTTCAGCAAGAAAGTCGGCGAAATCGTCACGGGCGTGGCGCAGCGGTACGAGGGCGGCGCGCTGGTCTGCACGGTCGACCGGGCCGAGGCGTTCATGCCCCGCTCGGAGCAGATCCCGGGCGAGCAGTTCCACGCGGGCGACCGCATCCGCTGCCTGGTGCTCGACACGCGCGACGTGGGGAATCAGGTGAAGATCGTGCTGTCGCGCAGCCACCCGGACTTCATCAAGAAGCTGTTCGAGGTTGAGGTGCCCGAGGTCGCAGAAAAATTGATCGACATCAAAGCGATGGCCCGCGAAGCGGGCTACCGCACCAAGATCGCGGTGG
This sequence comes from uncultured Phycisphaeraceae bacterium, assembly GCA_964391865.1. Lineage (GTDB taxonomy): Bacteria > Planctomycetota > Phycisphaerae > Phycisphaerales > UBA1924 > DASZQL01. Next base: position 268,199 of record CAYMNQ010000006.1, on the reverse strand, counting down.
CGAGCGTCGATTCGAAGGTCGATGCGGTCGGCGCGTGCGTCGGTGTCCGCGGCTCGCGCATCAAGAACATCGTCGACGAACTCAACGGGGAAAAGATCGATATCGTGCGCTGGAACGAGTCGAGCCAGATTCTCATCCAGAACGCGCTCAAGCCGGCGGAAGTCGCGGAAATCTCGCTGTGCTTCGAGCTCGGGCGCGGCACGGTGGTCGTCAACGATGACCAGCTCTCGCTCGCGATCGGCAAGCGAGGGCAGAACGTGCGCCTCGCCGCACGGCTCACCGGGTGGGACATTGACATTCTCACCCCCGGTGAGTTCAACAAGGGCCTCGAGATCATGGCGGAAACACTCCGCGGCACGGGGCACGTCACGGAAGAGAAGCTCGACCGACTCGCGGCACTGGGCATGATCAGCGTTTTCGACATCGAAGAAGTCGGCGCGGACGTGCTCGTCAGCGAACTCGAACTCGACCAGCAGGTCGCGGAAGAGATCGTGCGGACGTGCTCGGCACGGGCGAAGGAAGTCGCCGAGCAGCAGGCGATCGAGAAGGAAGAAGCCGCCAAGCGGAAACAGGAAGAGGAAGCCGCGGGCAAGCGCCTGCTCGAAGGGCTCACCGGCGGGGGCGAGGGCGCACCGGCGGTCAGCGAGTCGGACGACGCGCGAGCGGCGGCGATCCTCGGCGGGGGCGGGCCCGGGGCGTGATCGTTCGGTAACGAATCTGCGGGCGTGTCGGCATCGGTCGGAGCGGAGTGGTCGGTCCAACAGCGGAGCGAACTTTGGCCATCAAGCGTGTGTTCCAGATCGCAAAAGACCTCGGCGTGAACTCCAAGGCCATCGTGGAGAAGTGCCAGGCCGAGGCCATCCCGAATATCGAGAACCACATGTCCGCCGTCTCGGCGGGCCTGGAGGCGACGATCCGGGAGTGGTTCTCCTCCGCCGTCGGCGAAGCCACGCCGCACACCGCGGTCGAAACCGCCGAGCCTGTGAAGCTCGACGCCGCACGCACCGCGACGAAGCGTGCCCGCGCGAAAAAGGCGGGCGGCGATGGTCCGCACGACACCGACGCCGCCGAGGCCGCGACCGCCGTTGCCGAGCCTGAAGCGCCGCCCGCCGCTCCGGTCAGCCGCCCGAAGCTGGTGGTGCCCGAGCAGCCGGTGAAGATTGTTCCCCCGACTCCGAACGTCATCGAAACCGAAACGCGGTCGACCCAGACCGAAACGCCGGCGGCCCCTCTCGTCCCGACCGCCCCGGTCACCCCGGTCGCCCCGGTCGCCCCGGCAGCGAAAGCAACACAGACCGTCGCGCCGCCCGCCGCTCCGGCCGCTCCGTCGTCACCAATCGGCCCCGGGTCGCCCCCCAAGTCGCCGCCCGGCGCCGGGCATCACGGCCCGCCGGCGCGCCCCATGCCGACCAAGCACACGCCGGCACCGATGAACGTGCCGACGCGCCCGACGGTGGTCAAGCCGATGGGCCCGAAGCTCACCGAAGTGCAGAAGCCCGCGAAGCTGAGCGGGCCCAAGGTCGTCCGCGTCGAGCAGGCGGATGTGATCGAAGCCCCGCGCCCGCGGCGCGGCCCCTCCGATGATTCAATCCCGACGTCGCGCGGCCCGCGCGGCGGGTCGGGTGTCGGCGGCGGTGGCGGTGGCGGCGAGGATGACGCCAGCCGCAGCCCGCGTCGTAACAAGCGCCGCGCGGGCGAAACCGCCAGCCCCGCGCGACCAGCGGCGGGCGGCGGACGCCGATCGGCCCAGTCGGAATCCGAAGCCGCCGCATGGCGTGCCCAAGACCTGATCGAGCGCGAGGAGCGGCTCAGCCGCTCGGAGGGCTTCCTCCGCCAGCGCCGGCGGGAGACGAAGCTGCGCGAGCAGGGCCATTCCGAGCGTTCGGCGTCGCCCGCCGAGAAGGGCGGCAAGGTCCACATTGTCGTGCCACTGAGCATCAAGGACCTGTCGTCGGCGACGGGCGTGAAGGCCGCCGAGATCGTCAAGAAGCTGTTCCTGAAGGGGATCATGGCGACGGTGAACTCGGGCATCGACATCGTGCAGGCGCAGGAGATCATGATGGACTACGACATCGAGCTCATCGGCGAAGCGCCGAAGAGCGCCGAGGATGTCGTCGCCGAAGAATTCGCCAAACGTGAGCAGACGGACCTGCGCCCGCGCAGCCCGGTCGTCACGATCCTGGGGCACGTGGACCACGGCAAGACGTCGCTGCTCGACAAGATCCGCAACGCGAACGTCGCCGCCGGCGAGGCGGGCGGCATCACGCAGAAAACCAGCGCGTTCCGCGTGCCGGTGCGGGTCGGCAGCGACGATAAGTCCATCGCGTTCCTCGACACGCCGGGCCACCAGGCGTTCAGCGAGATGCGCTCGCGAGGCGCGAACATGACGGACATCGTGGTGCTGGTGATCTCGGCTGTGGACGGCGTGATGCCGCAGACCATCGAGTCGATCAACCACGCGAAGGCGGCGAAGGTGCCGGTGGTCGTGGCGCTTAACAAGATCGACCTGCCGCAGGTCACCGACTCGCAGATCCAGCAGATCTTCGGCAAGCTGGCGGAGCAGGGCCTGAACCCGACGGAATGGGGCGGCGAGACCGAAGTCGTCCGCACCAGCGCCGTCACGGGCAAGGGCATCCCGGAACTGCTCGAAACGCTCGACCTGCAGGCGCAGATCCTCGACCTGAAAGCGGACTTCGCAGGCCCGGCCCGCGGGGCGGTGGTCGAGGCGCGGCTCGAAGAGGGCCGCGGCGCGACCGCGAACCTCCTGGTTCAGGAAGGCGAATTGAAGGTGGGCGACATCGTCGTCGCCGGGCGCGCGTTCGGGCGCGTGCGCGACATCACCGACGATCACGGGAAGCGGATCAAGACCGCGCACCCTTCGACGCCCGTGAAGATCAGCGGCCTGAACGAGCTGCCCGACGCGGGCGACAAGTTCTTCATCGTGGACAGCCTGCGCACCGCCCAGGACGCCGCCGAGCAGCGCCAGCAGCTCGACCGCGAGCGCGAACTGGCGGTGCCGAAGGTCACCCTCGACTCGATGTTCGCGCAGCTGAAGGAAAAGGAGATCAAGGAACTGCTCGTCGTCGTGAAGGCGGACGTGCAGGGCTCGGTGGACGTGATCAAGAAATCGGTGGAGGGCGTGTCGACGGACGCCGTGAAGGTGCGCGTGCTGCACGCGGCATCGGGCGGCATCACCGAATCGGACGTCAGCCTCTCCGCCGCGTCGGGCGCGGTCATCATGGGCTTCAACGTCATCCCGTCGGGTCTCGCGCGTTCGACGGCGGAGCAGAAGGGCGTCGAAATCCGCACTTACCAGGTGATCTACGAACTCATCGACGACGTGAAGAAGGCGGCGGGGGGCCTGCTCACCCCCGACATCAAGGAAGAGATCCTGGGTCACGCCGACGTGCGCCAGGTCTTCAAGGTGTCGAAGGTCGGCGCCATCGCCGGCTGCTACATCACCGACGGTACGATCGAACGCAACGCGTTCATCCGCATCACCCGCAACGGCGTGGTCTTCGAGAACGCCCGCGTCCTCGAGCAGCTCAAGCGGTTCAAAGATGACGTCAAGGAGGTCCGCGCCGGTCAGGAATGCGGCATGAAGATCGTCGGCTACGACGACATCAAGGAGGGCGACGTTCTCGAGTGCTACCGCAAGGTGGAGGTGGCCCGCACGCTCTGATTCTCTGGGCGAGTGGATAAGGCACGATGGTCATCGGCGTTCTGCAATTCGAAATCGTGGTCCCGCACAGCCGGTCGCTCAAGGACAAGCGCCGGGTGGTGAAGTCGCTGAAGGACCGCCTGCACCGCGACCACATGGTCTCGGTGGCGGAGGTCGGCACGCTCGACCACCACACCCTGGCCACCATGGGGCTGACGGTCTGTGCGAATTCCACCCGCTATGTCACCGCGGTGCTTGACCGCATCACGCACAAGCTGCGCGAATTGCCCGAGGCGCAATTGGGCGACGTGCGCCGCGACATTCTGCACGGCGATTCGCTCCCCGAGCCGGAGGACGCCGAGCCGCTGTGGACCGAGGAAGAAAGCCGGCTGCGTGCCGAGGAGGCCCGCCCGTGAGCCGACGAACCGAGCAACTGAGCACAGTGATCCAGCGCGCCGTGCAGCAGATCATCGCGGAGGGACTCGCCGACCCGCGCGTGGGCGGGCTGATTACCGTCACGGGCGTCGAGGTCACGCCCGACGCGGCGACGGCGGTCATCTCCATCTCCGTGCTCCCAGAAGAGAAGCAGGAACTCTCGATGCACGGGCTGCGGGCCGCCGCGGCGTTCATCCGGCGCGAGGCGGGCGAACTGGTGTCGGTACACCGCCTGCCGCAGTTCGTCTTCAAGCTGGACAAGGGCCTGAAAAAGCAGGCCGCCGTGCTGGCCGCCATCGCGGAGGCGGCGAAAGATCCCCCGGTCCCTCCACTGCCCGCCGACCCCGCGAAGGCGGCGAGGCCGGATCCGAATCAGGAGACCCCACGTTGAGCGCGATCGATCACGCGAAAGCCCTCGGCTCCCTGCTCCGCCGGCTGAAGGGCGAGTACGAAGCCCCCGAGCCGGTCGAGCGGAACCTCCTCGAGGAGTTCCTCTACTCGTTCCTGCTGTGGGAGTCGTCGCACTCGAAGGCGGAGTTGGCCCTGAAGCGTCTGCTGCACTCGATGGTGGACGTGAACGAGCTGCGTGTGGCGCGCCCGCCGGAGTTGATCGGGCTGATGGGCAAGCAGTACCCGCGCGTTGAGGAACGGGCCCAGCGGATGCGCGCGGCGCTGAACGAGTTGTACGTGCGCGAGTACGCCGTCTCGCTCGAATCGCTGCGCCCGATGGGCAAGCGCGAGGCGCGGCAGTACCTCGAATCGCTGGAGGGCGTTCCGCCGTTCGTCGCGGCGCGCGTGGTTCTGCTTCGGCTCGACGGTCACGCGGTACCGATCGATGACCGCACGCTGGCGAAGCTGGTGCACGTGCACGTGATCGAGCCGAGTTACGACGCGGCGCACGCGGAATCGACGCTCGAGCGCCACATCAAGAGCGGCGAGGCGCTCCGTGCCCACGACCTCCTCCAAGCGTGGAGCGAAGATCCCGACGCCGACCCGCCGCCCAAGCCCGCGCCGAAGAAACCCGAGCTCGAACCGAAGGCGGAAACCGAGCCCAAGTCCGCGAAACCGGCGGCGAAACCCGCCGGTACATCCGTGAAACGCCCGGCACCGAAGCCTTCGCGCGCGTCGAACACGAAGACCGCCAAGCGTTGATGGAGAGTGACCCGTGCCGCACCGCCCGATCGCCGGACAACGCGAAGGATCGCCCGGCCCGATCACGGCCCGCGCTGGCATGCTGTTGCCCGTCGCACTGTTGTTGGCGGCGGGCGCGGCTTCGTCGGCGCCTGTCGGCTGCGCGACCAAGCCCGCGGAGCGCGCCGCAGCGGCGGCAGGGCCATCGTCTCAAACGGCGGAGGGTGAGCCGTTCGCGGAATTGATCGCGCGTCAACAGCGCCGACCGGATGGCCGCGCCATCGCCGCTCCCGCGCCGCCCGGCTTGCCCCCGGCGCTCAGCGAGCGCCTCGACGAAGCCGCGGCTGCGAAAGCGAGCCGCCCGCTCGCGGATGTGCTCGCGGAATTCAGTGGCGTGCCTGCGCCCGACGCAAGCTCGAACAGCACGTCGCCCACCGCCGAGGATCGCTCGGCGGCGATCAAGCTGTACCTCTCCGCCCGCGCCAAGCGTCTCGCGGGCGACTTCCGCACCGCCGAGGCGGACGTGCGCGACGCGCTGAAGCTCGACGACAGCGCCCCCGAGCCGTGGCGCGAACTGGGCGAAGCGCAGCTCCGCGCGGGCAACGCCGCCGGCGCTCGGCAGTCGTTCGAGGAGACGCTCAATCGCGCCCCGAACGACATCCGCGCTCTGGAGCAGCTCTCCCGCTTCGCGCTCGAACGGCGCGAGACCGAGCCGGCCCTGCGGTACCTGGCCCGGCTGTCGCGCGAGAGCATCGAAGCCTTCGATCCCGCCCTGCCGCTTGTCGCATCCGCGCGGCTGGGGCGGGCGCTGATCGATCTCGGCTACCTCAGCGCCGGCGCGGAGTCGCTCCGCACCGCCGCCGAGTTGCCGCAGTCATTCAACGAAACGACGGCGTACCAGCTCGAACTCGGCTCGCTGTACCGGCAGGCGGGCGATCTTTGGCGCGACGCGGGGGATGCGCTGCTGCGCACCGGCGACGCCGCCGGCGCGCGGGAGTGCTACGAACGAGCCGCGACGCTGCCGAGCCTGAACCCCGGCGCTCTGTCAGCGCGCCTGATCTATTCCTCGATGCGTCGCGGTCATTCCGCTGAAGCAGCGCGGTTCCTGTTCGAGCAGATCAAGCGCGATCGCGGGCGCATCGACGACCGCACGGAGGCGCTGATCGGCTTTCTCGCTTCGAACAGCTCCGTTGGGCCTGACCTCGCGGCCGCGATCGAGGGAGTCAGCGCGGCGCTCCCTCCAAGCGAACGCGCCGTCGCCGCCGGAGCGCTGGTCCGCGCCCGGGCCGCGGCACTCCCCGCCGAACGCGGCGCCGCCTTGCTGCGCGACCGGCTCGCCGAAGCGCCCGCCGATGCCCCCGCACTCCGAGCGCTGCTCGCACGGCTGGACCCGAAGAAGACCGATCAACTGCTGGGGGAATGGGTGCGGCTGATCGACCGCTCGCCCATGCACGAGGCGCTGTACGCCGAGGCGTTGCTGCAGCGCGACCGCTCGGCGGCGAAACTGCTCGAAGCGTGGGGCACGCTCGACTCGGCGGCGGCGCAGTCCACCGCGGGGCGCCTGCTGCACGCGCGGCTGCTGGCATCGACCGGCGAAGTCGCGCTCGCGGAGAGCGAACTCGCGGCGTTGCTCATCGATGTGCCGGCTGAATCGGCCGCCGCCGTCGCGCGGGCGTCGATGCTCGTGCGGCTCGGGCGGTTGAACGACGCGCAGTCGCTGCTCGCGGGCATCCCCGACGGGCCGAGCCTTCGCGAACGGTTCGCGAAGGCTTCGGTGCTCGCGGAGATGGGCGATTCGGAGCGCGCCATCGAGGTGCTGTCGCCCGCGCTGAATGACCCGCTGCCCACGGAGCCGGGCGCGACGGACGTGGCGCTGCTGGCGGCGCGCGTGTCGGCGGCGCTCGGGCGCGCCGCCGACGCGGAGCGGTACTTCGCCGCCGTCACGCGCGCGGACCCGACGCGCGAAGAAGCGTACGCCGGCTTGCTCGCGCTCTACGGCAGCGGCGGGCCGCTCCAGAGCGATCCGCGCCTCGTCGAAACCATCCGCGCGCTGCGCGACGCGAACCCGTCAAGCCCGACGTTGCGCTGGCTGCGGGCGCAAGAGTCCGCCGCGCGAGGGCAGTACGATCTTGCCGAGCGCGACCTGCTCGACTTGGCCGAGGAGTACCCCGGCCGGCGTTCGGTCGTCGATTTGCTCGTGCGGCTGTGGACGGAGACGCGCTCGCTGCAGCGCGCGGAAGAATGGCTCGCACGCCAGGTCGAACGCCGGCCCGACGACCCGGCGTACACGATCCGCTTCGCGGAGGTGCTCGCGGAGGGTCGCGGCGCGGAGCGGGCGGTCTCGCTGCTGTCAGCGTGGCTTGACAAGTACCCCGGCGATGTCGAAGCGAGCCGCGCGCTCGAGAAAATCCTGCGTGAGAAGACCGGCGACTCGCGGCGCGCAAACGAACTCGCCGAGCAGCGCCTGGCGCGCGGCCCGCGCAACGCCGACGCGATCGTCGAACTCGCCGAACTCCGCGCCCGCACCGAGAAGCTCGACGAAGTGGCGTCGCTCATTCGAGAACTCGCGGCACGACCCGGCCCGCTGCGGAATGACCTTTCGGCGAAGCTCGACGCGATGGCCCTCGCGATCGGCGAGCAGGCGATCCAGTCGCAGCGCGGCTACGCGAAGGCGAACGAGATCGCCGCCGCCGTCGTTGAGCGGTTCACCGGCTCCGACCGGCTGGCGCTCGTGTCGCTCCGGCTCATGGTGCTCTCCGGCACGCCGACGGATTCGATCGCGGCGGCGGCGCTCAGCGCGTCGCAGCGCTCCGAGCGGATGCGCATCCCCGCCGTCTGGTTCCCCGCGCGGGAGTTCGAGGCGCGGGCCCAGCGGGCGGGCGAGCGTGACCGCGAGGGCGCCCGCCGCGCCGGCAGCGCGATCGTGCGGCACGTCGCCGAGAACACACGCCCGCTGCCGAGCGACCTCGCGGCGTTGTGGATCCACGCGGGGCTGGAAATGTTCGAGGATGACGACGCGATCGCCGATGCCTACGCCAGTGCCGCTGCTGCTGGTGCCATCGATGCCGTGTTCGATGAGCTCGGAAAGTTCTATCAGCGGCAAGGCGACGCGCAGGGCGTGCGCGTATCCGCCGATCTTCGCTCGGAACTCGCTGAGTTCGTCGCCGGCGCGCTGGACGCTGGCGTGCATGATGCGCTGACCGATGAGCTGTACCGGCTCGCCATCAAGTACAACCCGAAGAACTCGATGGCGCACAACAACCTGGGCTACCGATTGCTCGAGCGCGGCGGGGACATTCGCGAAGCTGAGAGCCACATCGCCGCCGCGTACCAGGAGTCTTCGAGCGAAGCGAGCATCACCGACTCGCTCGGCTGGGTGCGCTACAAACTGGGGCAGTTCACGGATACCAGGAACCCGGAGACGGGCGACGTCATCGAGGGCGCGGTCACTCTGCTCGCCCGCTCGCTCGAACTCACGAAGCGGAACGAGCGCGACCACGCGACGGCCGCGATCGTGTCGAGCCACCTCGGCGATGCGCGATCCGCCGCGGGAGACCGAGAAGGGGCGGTGACGGCGTGGCGGGACTGCGTCCGCTATTCCGAGATCGCGGTGCTGCAGCTCGAAGAAATCCGACGCAACGATCAGAACATCAGCAAACGCCGGCTGCGCGCGATCCTGCGCGTGATGCGCGAAATCGACGCCGCGCGACAGGCGGCGGAGGCGAACATCGCTGCTGTCGAAGCCGGGCAGGCGCCCACGCTCGCGCCGCTGGCGCCGGCGGGCGGCGCGCCTCCCCCACCGCCCGGCTGAGCGGCGCTCGCTCGACTCGGCGCCGCGGATTGCCGATCATCCATAGCGATTCGCGCGACGGCTGCCCACGCTGAGCACTTGCCCCTCTGGAATCTCTGCACGTTTGTCACACCCGTCACATCGATGCCCGCAGTTCAGTGACGGCCTCTCAGGCGGCACTTTCAACACAACCCCGCACCACAGGACTCACCGCAACATGGCCGGACACAGCCACTGGGCCAACATCAAGCACAAGAAAGCCAAGACCGACTCGAAGCGCGGGAAGGTCTGGGGCAAGTGCGCGAAAGCGATCATGGTCGCCGCCAAGCACGGCGGCCCTGACCCTGAATCGAACCTCTCGCTGCGCTACGCGATTGATGAAGCGCGGTTCCAGAACATGCCGCGCGACACCATCGAACGCGCCGTCAAGAAGGGCGCGGGGCAGCTCGGCGGCGCGGACTATGAAAGCGTGCGCTACGAGGGCTACGGCCCCGGCGGCGTGGCGATCATCGCCGACGCCCTCACCGACAACCGCACCCGCACCGCCCCCGAGATGCGCCTGATCTTCAGCGACTACGGCGGGAACATGGGCACGACCGGCAGCGTCGCGTACATGTTCGAGCACAAGGGCGTGATCGTCATCGAAGAAGGCAAGGTCAGCGAGGACCGTCTGATGGAGGTCGCCATCGACGCCGGCGCGGAAGATGTCTCGCACGACGACGGGCTGTGGACCGTCACCACGTCGCCCTCCGAGTTCAACGTTGTGAAGGCCGCGATCGAGAAGGCGAAGATCGAGATCAGCTCTGCCGAACTGACGATGCTGCCGACGATGCTGGTGAAGGCGGCGGGCGAGGACCTTGCGAACGCCGTCAAGCTCATCGAAGCGCTCGAAGACAACGACGACGTGCAGAAGGTCTATACGAACATGGACGCGAGCGTTGAAGACCTCGCGAAGATCTCGGGCTGATGGATGCCCATCATGCACCCTGGGTGTGCGCTTCGATCAGCCACAGCGCTTTGTCGGCGGCGCGGGAGATGCCGGTAAACAGGTCGGCGGTATCGGCATCGCCCCGCTCGGCGGCGGCGTCGATGGCACGGCGGGCACCGGCGCCGAATGCTGACAGGCTCATGCTCAGCGCCCGGCAGTGATCGATCCCCGATGCCGCGTCGGCGGCGTATTCGGCGAGCGAGGAGTGCTTCGCGGCGTGGCGCACCGTGCCGCGCGGCGCGCCGCCGAGCTGCACCGCCCGCTCCGCGAGATCATCGATCACCGCATCCAGCTCGTCCGCCAGCTTGCCGAAAAGCTCGTGCAACGCGATGAACTGCGGGCCTTTCACGTTCCAATGTGCATGGCGCAGGTGCGATTGCAGGTCGATGGCGTCGGCGAGCCGATCGCACAGCAGGCGGATCATCGACTCGCGCACATCGGAGGACAGGTAGTTGCGGGTCGGGTTCATGGGAATTCTCTCGGGGTTTGATGCATACTAGGCGCGCGGCGTGACACGCCCGCGTTGCTCAGGAGGCCCCATGTCGTCCAGCATCGAAACCAACAATCTGCTGATGGTCATCATCGCGATCCTCCTGCCGCCGGTCGCCGTCGGGCTGAAGCGCGGCATCGGGCTGGCTCTGGTCATCAACATCATCCTATGCCTGCTCTTCTGGCTGCCGGGTTTGCTGCACGCGTTGTGGGTCGTGCTCTCCTGATTTCGCTGCGCGTCGATCGCGCCGGCAAGCGACGGACGCCGCGCCATGCCCGAGTTGCCGGACATCACGGCGTACATCGAAGCGCTCCGCCCACGTATTGTCGGATCGCTTCTGCGCCGATCGCGCGTGATCAGCGCGTTCCTTCTGCGCACGTTCGAGCCGCCGATCGAGGCGCTCGACGGACGCACCATCATCGGCGTCGAACGCCTCGGCAAGCGGATTGTCATCGCCTTCGATGGCGAATTGTTCGCGGTGATCCACCCGATGATCGCTGGCCGGCTGCGATGGCTTGATGCCGATGCCGCAACACCCAGCGCCAAGCCGCGCCCAGGCGGCGCGCGGCCGCCCGGCTCGCTCTTCGGCAAGATCGCGCTCGCGGAGTTCCAATTCGACCGCGGCGTGCTGGGCATCACCGAATCCAGCCAGAAGAAGCGCGCCAGTCTGCATATCGTCGCGGGGCGCGGCCCGTTGTCCCAGCTCGCGCCGGTCGGGCTTGACGTGCGCGAGTGCTCGCTCGCGGAGTTCGAATCGCGCCTGCGATCCGAATCGCGCACCCTGAAGCGTGCCCTCACCACGCCCCGGCTCTTCGACGGCATCGGCAACGCGTACAGCGACGAAATCCTGCACGCGGCAAGGCTCTCACCCACACAGTTGACGGGAAATCTCGATGCGCGCGAAGTCGAGCGGCTGTTCGACGCCACGCGTCACACGCTCGACCGTTGGACGCGCGCACTCCGCGAGAAGTTCGGGCTCACCAACGGCGCGCCGGGCCGATTCCCAGGGCCGGGCGAGATCACAGCCTTCCGCCCGGACTTCGCGGTCCACGGCAAGTTCGGGCAGCCGTGCCCCGCGTGCGACACCGCCGTGCAGCGCATCGTCTACGCCGAGAACGAGTGCAACTACTGCCCGCGCTGTCAGACGGCCGGCAAGCTGCTGGCGGATCGATCCATGTCGCGTTTATTGAAGGAAGACTGGCCGCGGACGATCGATGAACTGGAGAACGGCGCGTAGGCTCTTGCGCGTCCGCGGCGAGGGCGCGGGGTACAATCCCCGCATGACCGTGAGCATCTGGCGACGCACGGATTCCCTGGGCGTGATCGACTGCGACCTCGCGGTCGTCGGCGCTGGGATCGCTGGCATCTCGGCGGCGCTCGCCGCGGAACGGCGCGGGCAGCGCGTCGTCGTCATCGAGCGCTACGATCTCGCCGCCGGAGCGAGCAGCCGGAACGCCGGGTTCCTCATGCGCGGCGCCGCCGAGAACTACGCCGCCGCCGCCCAACAGTTCGGGCGCGAGCGTGCCGCCGAAGTCTGGCGCTGGACCGAAGACAATCTCGCGATGCTCCGCGCCGAGGGGATCGAGTCGCTGCCGACGTATCAACGAGTGCCGTCGTGCCTGCTGGCGCTCGAAGCGGACGAGTGTGCGCAGTTGCAAGTCGCCGCCGAGATGCTGCGTGAAGACGGCTTCGAGGTCCGCTGGGTCGATCGCGGCACCGACGCCGCGTGGCGCAGCGGGCTGGCGCTCGGCGGGCTCCTCAATCCGAACGACGCCGCGTGCAACTCGTACCACGCCATGCGCCACCTCGCGGCGAAGCTGTCACGCCCGATCCTTCAGTTGCAGGAGGTGTACGAGTTCGCCGCTCGATCGGACTGCGTCGAACTCCGCATCTCCGACGGCACGGTGCGCGCCTCGCGCGCGCTCTTCTGCACGAACGCGTACGCCGGGTATCTGCTGCCGAACGTCGCGCCGCTCGTCACGCCCAACCGCGGGCAGATGCTCGCGCTCGACGCGGGCGATCTGCGGCTCGAGTACTCCTACTACGCGAACCACGGCTACGAGTATTTCCGCCAGCCGAAGCCGGGCCTCATCGTCCTCGGCGGGTGGCGCAAGCGCTTCGCCGACTCCGAGAGCACCAGCATCGACCACACGACGAGCGACGTGCAGCGCGGGCTGGAGTCATTCGGCGAGCGGCTCTTCGGGCGGCGGCTGCCCGTCGTCGCACGCTGGAGCGGGATCATGGGATTCTCGAAGGACGACCTGCCGATCATTGGTCCCATCGAGCCAAGCGGGCGCGCATGGTTCTGCGGCGGATTCACCGGTCACGGCATGTCTATGGCATTCAGAGCGGCCCACGAAGCTGTCGGAGCAATGCTCGGCGAGCGCGAGCCGCCGTTTTCGATCACCCGCTTCTCGCGCGCCGCAGCCCCAACGCCCGTCCACCGCCAGCCCGCATGAGTTGCCCCGCCACGCGTTCTGCCCTACACTCCCTCGTTCGATAGTCAGACCAGCGGGGCGTAGCGCAGCTTGGTAGCGCGTTTGGTTCGGGACCAAAAGGTCGGAGGTTCAAATCCTCTCGCCCCGACTTTTCGAGAGATCAAGCCCTTCGACGATCACGTCGAGGGGCTTTCTCGTTGTGGGAACAGGATTTGTGAGAGTTCAATCTGTTGCCTCGCTTCCTTCCAGAGCCGTGCGTTTTGGAGTGGGTGTTGCCGGGACTTGAACCTCTCTTGGGCCGACACCATCGCCGTCGTGGTCTTCGACCACGGCCACTTTGGGCCGCGCGTGTTGACCCAGCGGGCCATGTAGAAGGCGGTTTTCCGCCTTCGCCCGCCTTGAACACGGCGCGGAAACTTGGGCGGGTGGTCATAGTCAGGAACGTGAGCGCGGCGGGGTCGGTCAGCGCGGGTTGGTCCGCATCGACGAGTTTCACCCACACCTCCGCCCCGAGCACACCCGCGGGCCGAGCGCGGCGGGTCGGCGTGGACTCATCCTCCAGCCGCAGTTGGTGCGTGAGCCGCTGCCCGCTCTCCACCAGCGCGAGCGGGCGCGACGACGGCGCGGGGGCGGATGTCGGCGACGTGTCCCGCACCGTGATCTACATCTCGGCCGGTCAGCGCTGGTGGTCGATGCACTGCTGCCAGAGCGGGCCGCTGCCCTCTCCGGCACCTCCCGCGTCACCTGCGAAGCCACGCGGGTCGCCGGCCTATCGCCTCAACGACTCATTAGTTCCTTGGCCCGCGCCAGCAGTGGCCCCGCTGGCCGCCAGAACCCCATCGTGCATTGGTCCGCGTGAGCTGCGATCGCGTCCACGTCAAACAGCGCTCCGGGCCTGCCGTAGCGGGAGGCGAGCGTGCCGCCGGTTGAGCCAGACGCACCCTGAGTGAACACCGCGAGCCATGCCGACGCCTCTACGGGCGTGGCATCCGCGACCCTTTCCACGCGAGGTGCCATCGCCAGCGGCTTGATGTCGCTGGCGGGGAACTTTCGACCGTTCAGGACGGTCCCCCACACGCGGATATCGCGGATGGCCGTGGGCGCCACCGCGAGCGGGTCTTCACTGAGCACCGTGAAGTCAGCGAACTTGCCCGGCGCGATACTGCCGACCTTGTCCTCGATCCCCAACGTCCACGCGGCGTCGATCGTGACCATCTTCATGGCCTCCATCGCGTTGACGCGTTCGCCGGGCCCGAGCACCTGCTTCGAGAAGTAGCCCACGCGGTTGACCGCGATCCACATCTCCTCAAGGGGTTTCGGCGGGGCCACGGGTGAATCGGTGTGCATGGCGGTGACCACGCCCGCATCCACGAGCGTTCGGAAGCGGGCCGCCGTCGCGGCCCGGTCCGTGCCCACAAGCGGGGCGTTCAGTTCGGCCCGGGTGTAGAGATAGTACGGGTTCACGCTCGCTATCCCGCCCAGCGCGGCCAGTCGCCGGGACTGCTCGGGCGTGGACATGCCATAGTGCTGGATGGTGAAGCGGTGATCGAACCTCGGCTTGATCTCCTGCAGCGCTGCAAGCGCGTCGATGACGGCTTGGTTGCCAGCGTTCCCGTTTGCGTGCGTGTGCAGGTGCAAGCCCGCCTCCCACCAGGGCCTGTAGGTATCGACCAGCGGCTTGCCCGGCTGCGTGATCCAGAGGCCCTCGCGCCCGTCGGTATAGCCGGGGTTCACCATCTGCATGCCCAGCGAGAGGAAGGCGTCGTCGGCGAAGAACTTGACGCCGCGGTAGATGAGTTTGTCGGTGCTGCGCTCTTCCAGCGACTTGACGAACGCGATCGCGTCGTCCTTCTTTTCGGCCAGCATTGATGTGGCATCGCTCACCACGACGCACCGCATCGGCACGGCCGGATCGTTGTAAAAGCGTTCGAACGAGGCGATCCCCGAGTCCACGCCGAGGTTGCCCAGCGCGAACTCCGACGTGGTCGTCACGCCGTTCCTCCAGCCCATGTCCATAAGGTGCTTCATGGCGGCCTGGGCCGGGTCGGGCGCCATCAGCGGGGCCAGTTGCGGGATCAGGATAAAGGTTCCCGCCGTCACGCCCAGAAACTGACCGTTGGGCTTCCCGTCGGCCCCGGCCTGCACGCCATTGATCTTGAGCGCGTCGGCGGTCACACCCGCCTTCTTCATCGCCGCGGTGTTGGCGTACACGAAATGCTCTGACGCGTCCCAGACCATCACTGGGATATCGCCGGTGACAGCATCGAGGTCCGCAGCGGTCAAGTGCCTGCCCATCGCCACAACGTCATAACCCCAGAAGATGACGGTTTGGGTCTTGTCGTTGACGGTGGCGAGATGATCCTTGATGGTCTTGTTCACGGCGTCCATCGTGGTGATGCCGGGGAACTCGGGGCCGTAGGGATTCATCGTCGGCAGGTAGGCCAGGAGGGGCATCCGGTACAACATCCCGCCCATGAGCGGATGCCCGTGGGCCTCGATGAACCCGGGCACCAGCACTTCGTCCCTAAACGTCTCGTCGATGTCCACCTTGCCTGCGCCCTTCGCGTCGAGCCACGGCTTGAGGTCGTCCATCGAGCGGCCAACCGAAAGAACCTTCCCATCCTGCACGGCAACACAGGTGCCCTCGGGCCAACCCGGGTCCATCGTCACGATCTTCTTCGCTGTATAGACCGTGATCGGCTTGCCCTGCACACGCGCGTCTGCGGCGGGCTGCGACGCCAGCACACTCGAGGTCGCGACCGACACAAGTGCAAGCGCGGATAAAATGAGACGGGCGCAGATACGTTGCATTTGAGCCTTTCTGGATGAGTGGGAGCGCATGCGCCCCAAAACTCATTTCACCTGAAGATCGTATCGCGCTGCCACCCAAACTCGCCAGTCCAATCGCGCAGGCTCGTAAGGCGTCTGACTCGATACCCCGAAGAGCCGGATTATTCTGGGCAATGCCGGTGGTTGGTGACGCCAGGACGCGGTTCTGCCTTGGTGCCCTGTCTGCCCTTGCCTATCTCGGTCGCCTTTTTCGGCTTCAAGCTCAGCAAAGGCAGCGTTTCTGGTTCCCAGAGGCGTATTCCCTCCACAAGAAATTCAAACCGTGTCCTGTCACCCCGATTGTTTTCGAGATGAAGCCCTTCGACGTGCTCGTCGAAGGGCTTCCTCGTTACAGGGCAAAGAGTTATGCCGTCGAGCCGCCGGTTCAAACACACGATTTCCAGGAGATGCGTCCAGTCTCACACGCGGCCGTCACATCCACTTCGCGTATCCGATTCTGCTCACCGCAACTCAAGCGTTCGCCACAGCCCAACGGACGGCGGGCAAGGGCGTGGGGCCGATTTTGGTTGGACGAATGGTGTTAGGCGGAGGGTGCCGACCCCAAGCTCGTCTCCTGAACGCTCGGCGTCGCGGGCGGCACGTTGCGGTCGGAATCGTGACGGCTCTCGCGCTCAGGCGGTGGCGCTGGGCGAGAAGTGCGTGATGAGCTTGATCTTCTTCGGCACCAGCATCTTGACGATCACTGGGGCGCTTTGATCATGCCGGTCGAAACCGGCAGCGGGTCGGGCGTTCGCCGAACCGTGGCTGGCGAGCAGCGCGATTCCAAGGAACGCGCAGACAAGAAGGACTCTCTTTTCCCAGGTCTTCACTTGTCGAGCTCCGCAAGCCGGGAGGCCGCCGGGGTTCGTTGGCGTCGCGTGGCCCACCGCCCCGCGCCGTCATGGGTACTGTGCCGCGTTTCTTGAGGGTTGTCCAGAGGAATCAGGGTTCGATCGCGCGTCACAATCGTGTTATTCCTCAAGGCCCCTACACTTTGACCATGCTGACGCTGTCGCGGCGAGTGCGCTTCGCGGTGAACCCCGGTTCGGGCGTGGGGCCGTCGTTTGGGACGCCCGAGAACCTGGACCGCTCGGATCGCGCCCCCCTCCCGGCGGCGAACGGGTTCGGCGGGTCGCCCGCGATGCGCGGGTTCGGGCGGCACTACGAGATCGAGGCGGTCTGCTGCGGCGAGCCGGATGCCGTCACGGGGTATTTCATCAACATCAAGGACATCGACCGCGCGGTGCGGGCGCAGGCGGTGCCGATCGTGGAGCGGGTGTGCGCCGAGTCGCCCGGCACCAACCCGGCGGTGGTGGTCGGCGACTTGTTCCGCGCGTGCGACGAGGCGCTGGGCGGACGCGTGCGCGATCTGAGATTGCATCTCTCGCCGACGTACAGCGTCGGCATCGAGGAGCGGGCGATGAACCGAGCGGTGATCCGGCAGCAGTTCGATTTCGCGGCGGCGCACCGGCTGCATGTGCCGACAATGAGCGATGACGACAACCGGCGCACCTTCGGGCGCTGCAACAACCCCAGCGGGCACGGGCACAACTACAGAATTGAGGCGGCGGTCGAGATACCGACGGACGGCGTACGCCGATTCGGACTGGAGGAGTTGGAATCGGCGGCGATGGACGCGGTGGTCGACTACTTCGATCACAAGCATCTCAATGTTGATACGCGCGAGTTCTTGAGCGGCAGCGGCGTCAACCCGTCGGTCGAGAACATCGCGCGGGTGTGCTTCGAGCGGCTGGCGCCCGAGATCGAGAAACGCTCGGCGGGCACGGCGCGCCTGCGCGCGGTGACGGTGTGGGAGACGGACCGGACTTCGTGTACGTATCCGGCGTGAGACAGAATTCACCACGGAGACACGGAGGGCACGGAGAAGAGAGAGGAATGGATTTGAGTCAATACGCGTTGCGCGAGCGAGCGTGCTGGCGTCGACCGGATTGAACATCCGTGCTGCGTCGAACCTCGTGTCCGATCAGAGCATCGGCCACGGTACCCCAGCACGCATGTTGAAATTCAGTTCTCCGGCCCGCCGCTGGTCCGGCTGGTGTTGACTTGCTCGGCGATGGCGTTGTGGAGTTCGGTTTCGTTCACGCCGCTGGTGCGTGAGAGGTGCTCGACCAGTTGGAGATAGACGACCTTCAGCCCGGCGACCATCGAGATCGCCTCGGCCATGGACATCTCGCCGAGGTTCATCGCCATGCTCATCTCGGTCTGGATCTGCCCGTCGTCGGAGCGGCCGCGCTTGGCGCACGCGATGACCATGCACGGGGTCTGCGTGGCGGCGACTTCTCCGATGGATTCAGCGAGTGTCATGTTGCACAGAGTGTACGGCGCGGCGGGCCAGCGCGAACTCGCGGCGGTATGTCAGAGCGGCGAGCGCTTCGGCTCGCCCGGCTGACGCGGGTACGGGCGCGGCGTGGGCTTTGCTTTCGTCAGCACGACAACGCGCCCCGTCGGCGTATCGAGCGTGCCCTCGTGCTCCGCGCCGAGGAGCGCGAGCGCGCGCTTCGCTTCGGCGAGTTCCTCGTCGGCTTTCTGACCCTTCACCAGAAGCACGCGCCCGCCGACTTTCGCCAGCGGGACCGTGAGTTCGGCGGCGACGGCGAGCGGGCCCAGAGCGCGGGCGGTCACGGCGTCGAACACGTCGCGCCCGGCGTGCGGCTCCTTCTCCGACTCCTTCCCTTCGCGCACCTGCCCCACCGCCTCGGCCCGCGTGTTCCACACCCGCGCATTCTTCAAACCGAGGAGATCAACCGCGGCGACGAGAAACGCGGCCTTCTTCCCTGTGGCTTCGAGCATCGTGAAGCGCAGCGTGGGCACGACGATCGCCAGCGGGATCGCCGGCACCCCCCCGCCGCTGCCGACGTCGGCGATGAGCGAGCCTTCGGGCAATTCCGCCAGCAGCGGCAGCAGCGTGAGCGCGTCGAAGATGTGCTTCTCCCATGCCTGCGCAGGGTCGGTGATCGCGGTCAGATTGACGAGCGTGTTGGCGTGCAGCAGGAGTGCGAGGAAGGAGCCGAGTTGCTCGACATCCCCCGGCTCGAACTCGATGCCCTGCTCGGCGCAGCGCACGAGGAATTCAGGAGTTGGTGCAAGAGGCGGCGGCAGCGTGTCAAAGCGAAGTTCTCGCTCGCGTTCAATCATCATCGCGATCGTACTCGAACGACGGCCGCCAGAGGTACGGCGGGCGGCGCATCGCGACGTTGAAGATCAGCCCGACGATGATGAACCCCGTGATGACGCTCGACCCGCCGTAGCTGATGAAGGGGAGCGTCATGCCCGTGATGGGCAGGATGCCGGTGGTCTCACCCATGTTGATGAGCGCTTGCACGATGGTCATCGTGGCCAAACCGACGACGATGAGCCGCCCGAAAGCGTCCTTGCACGTCCACGCGGCTCCGATCGCGCCGAGCAGCCACAGGAGGTACAGCCCCATCACGCCCGCCGCCCCGAGCAAGCCGAAGCGGTTGACGATGACGGCGAAGATCATGTCGTTGTGGCGCTCGGGGAGCCCGCTGAACGCCACGAGCGCGCGGCTCTTCGCGTCCGAGTGCCCGTCGATGCCCCCCGCGCCGACGAGGGTCATCGCCGCTTGCCCCTGGAAGCCGCGGTCCTGCACGTGGCGTGTGTCGCCCTTGAACTGGTCCATCACGGCCTGGATGCGGATCACCTGATGGCGCTTCAGCAGCGGGTACTGCCCCTTCTCCGCGAAGTGCAGACTCGCCGCCGCGACCAACACGGCGACGACCGCAACCACCCCGCACGCGACGAGCAGGTGCCTGAACTTCGCGCCGGCGGCCACGAGCATCGCCACCATCGCGGGCACGAACAGCAGCGCGGTGCCGAGGTCCGGCTCGATCACGATCAGCCCCATCGGCACCAGCGCGATGAGCGCCGGCGGGATCAGCCCAAAGAACGTGCGGTGATTGCGGCTGTGACGCAGGTACCACGCCGTCACGAGCACGTACGCGATCTTCGCCAGTTCGCTGGGTTGAAGATCGAACGGGCCCAGGTCGATCCACCGGCGCGCGCCGTTCCGCGGCGTGACGATCGAATCCGGCACACCCGGCGCGACGAGCACCGCGAGCAAACCAATGACGACGAGCGCGATCGGCCATACGAGCCGGATCGCCCAGCGGTAGTGGACGACGGTACAGAGCACGCCCACGATGAGCCCCACGCCCATGAAGACGCCCTGGCGCGCGGCGAGCGCCTCGCCCGTTGCCTTGCCCATGCTGCCCGCGAGCGCGATGCCGTACAAGCCCAGCGCGCTGAGCGCGAGCGTCGCCGCCAGCGTGAGCCAGCCGGAATGCAGGAGCGACACATGCGGCGTGACGCTGCCGCGCACGCCCGCGTCGAAGGCGGTCTTTCCGCCAATCTTCATCGGCGGGCGGACGATGTTGGGGCGGGCGAAGCTCACAGATACCCCTCCGCCTGAAGCGACAGAATGATCTGGTTCGCGATCGGCCCCGAAACGCGCGCCCCGCTGCCGGCGTACTCCATGATGACCGAGACCGCATACTTCGGCGGGCCGTTCTCCGGGCCGACGAGGATCACGAACCATGAGTGGTCGCCCGTGCGGAGTGTCACCGGGTCGTTGCCGCCCGGGCCGTCGAGATCGACCGCGATGTCCGGCGCCTCGGCGGTGCCGGTTTTCCCCCACACGCTGACATGCTTAGCGCGAAAGATCTTCTCGCGCCCGTCCGTGTCGCCCGCGAACTCGGGGCTGAAATTGAGATGCTCGCCCGTTCCGATTTGTTCGTCGTTCGCCGAGCGCCTCAGCCCTTCGAGGGCCGCGTCCACCGCGCGCGGGTCGAGCGTGAGGCGCGAAGCGCGCGGCTTCTCGCTGCGCACGATGCGGGGTTCGATCACCTGCCCGCCGCGGGCGAGCGTGGCGTAGGCATTCGCGGCGTGGAGGGGTGTCCACGCGACCGGGCCTTGTCCCATGCCGGCGAGCGTCGCGTCCCCCACTTCCATCGGCTTCGCGCCGCCGATCACGCCCTCGAACTCCGGGCCGAGATTCCACGCGGGCTTCCAGCCCACGCCGAAGTTGCGGTACCACTTCGCGATGAGTTCCGGCCCGAGCGCGCGCCCGAGCGTGTAGAAGAAAATGTTGCACGAAACGGCGATGGCTTCGTCCGCCACCAAGCCCCGCCCGAAGTACGATGTGTGCGTCCGCCCGAACTGCTTGTACACCCAGCAACGGAACTGAGCGGGTCGCTCTGGGTAGAGGTGCCCGGTGCAGTCGATCTGATGATCGAGCGCGTGGACCCCCTCCGTCACCGCCGCCGACAGGATCAACGGCTTCACGATAGAGCCGGGCGGGTACGGCTTGCCGATGGCGCGGTTGACCCACGGCGAATCGACCGGGTCGGACCAGATGCGCTCGGGGTGCTCGCTCATCTGTGCGCGGGTGAAGGTGGGCGTGCTGACGAGCGCGAGGACTTCGCCGCTGTCGATCTCGATCACCACCGCGGCGCCGTTGAGAGGCGTACCGAGAGGGATCGCCTGACGCTGGCTCTCGACGGTGCTGACGTGCCAGGGCTGGAGCTGCGCCAGCCCCGCCGCCGGGGTCATCACCGCCTGAATGCGCGCCTGCAGCATGGCGTCGATCGTCAGCGGCACGTCACCGCCGGGGATCGGCTCGATGATCTCTTCGCTGTTGGTGTCGAGATGCTCGATGCGTTGCCCGCGTTGCCCGCGCAGCGTGTGCTCGTACGCCGCCTCGATGCCCTGACTTCCCGCGCGGTCGCCCGGCAGGTAGGAGCCGCGGTCTATCTCGTTCGATCCCTCACGAACGCGCGGGCGTTTTTCGATGTCTTCACGCTGCAGCGCCCGCATCCAGCCAAGCACGTGCGTCGCGATGCCCTCGGCGCGCACGGTGATCGGCGCGGGGTCGAGGCGCGCCGGGGCGGGGAACGTCGAGCGATCGACGCTGATGTCGAGCGATTCGAACGGGTAGACGCGCCGCCCGCCGCGTTCGACACGCAGCCCGGGATACTTCTCGCTCAGCCGGCGCACCTCGAACGCGACGCGGTCATCCACATCCCGCGCGATCACGTGCGGCTGCTGCTGCACGTCCAGCGGCTTGGCGACATCCGCGAGTTCGACCTCTTTCGTCGTCTCACGCTCGCGGTTCAGTTCCTCACGCCGGGCCTCAAGCCGCCGCTGCCACACGGTGGCGGCGGTGGCCTGCACCGTCTCGCGAATGTCGGCTCGGCGCGCGTCGAGCTCGTCACGCGGAATCTCAAGCGCCACGGCGAGATCCCGCCACAACTCCCGCAGCAACGACGAGAACGCCCTCAACTCCGTGTTGATGAGCGCCTCGCGTGCCTCGGCGTCGAGCTTGGGCCATTCCTTCGAGCTCTGCTGACGCGCTCGCCGGGCCGCCTGCGAGTACGCCCACTCCTCGGTGATGACGCGGTAGTCAACCAAGACGTCGAAACTGGCCTCGTCTTTCGCCAGCACGCGCCCCTTGCGGTCGAGAATCCTGCCGCGCATTGTCGGCGTCCAAGACTCGTTGACCAGTCGCCCCTCCGCCTCGGCGAGCAGTTCGTCGTGCTTCGACACCGTCAGCCGGTACGTCTGTCCCATCAGAACCGCCATCGGCGCCGCGGCACAGAACAGCAGCACCAGCAACCGCCGATGGAACATGCTCGGGATGAGAGTTCGGACAAGGGACATGGGCCGACCGATCGCCCCGCGGTCCCCGCCCACGCGCTCGGCGCGCACCGCAAGCGTGGCGGGGAATACAGGGATTATCGGTCGATCATAGGGTGAGCGTCGATTTCAGCCGCAGGAAATCGCGAGGTTACTTCGCGCCCTCGCCCGAGCCATCGCCGTGCTCGGCGTGCCCCACCGCATCGAGCGGCACCCGGGTCTCTTCCTTCACCGCCGACAGGCAGAAACTCGTGCGGATGCGCCCAATGTTCGGGATCGCGCTCAGCCGCTGAACGACGAACTGCTCGTACTGCTCCATGTCCGTGACGAGCACCTTCAGGATGAAATCCTCCTCGCCCGCGGTGTGGTACGCCGCCTGAACTTCCTCGAACTGCTGGACCGCCTTCTTGAACGCCGTGAGCCGGTCCTCGCCGTGCTCGCGCAGCGTGACATGCACGATCGCCGCGATGGATTTATCGACGCGCACGGAATCAACGAGCGCCACATACCCCTTGATAATGCCGTTCTGCTCGAGCTTTTTGACGCGCTCCAGCGTTGACGGCGGGCTGATGCCGACGCGCTGCGCCAGCATCGCGTTGGTGATCTTGCTGTCCGCCTGGAGCTGGTTCAGAATCGCGAGGTCGATGGAATCGAACTTCACGCGGTTCCGCCGCGGCTGCTGCGGCGCCTGCCCGTTCTTCCGCGCAGGCGACGCGACACCGCTCGCTTTTCCGTTGACCAACACCGGGCGACGACCTGCACGTTCCATAACTGGCAATCCTCAACGAAGCACCGGCCCACGGGAGTTTTCCCGGGTCGGCTGGGAAGGGTGGCGCGATCGGCGTCCTGGGCGACCGCCGCGCGCCAAGTGTGACCGGAATCGGCCCGGTTTGCAAGAAGATTATTCGCCGAAGTGTCGCTTTCGCTGAATAAACAGTTGCGGAATCGCCTAGCCGCCTCAATAATCGATGGAAATGGGCATTGCCGCCCCGGACGGTCGGGTACAATCCGAACGCCCGCAAGAGAAGAATGACTCGAACCTGGCTTTCACTGGAGGTTCCGCCATGACCGTCGCCAGCACCTCGACCCGCCCCATGCCCAACGCCCCCGCCGATCCGCTCGCGCTGATCGATGTCGATCACGTTCAGTTCTACGTCGGGAACGCCAAGCAGGCGGCGTTCTTCTACGCCCACTGCTTCGGCTTCCAGATCGAACAGGTCGGCGACCTGACCACCGGCTACCGCGACGCGTCACACTACCTCCTCACGCAGGGCAACATCCGATTCATCCTCACCAGCGCGCTCACGCCCGAGCACCCCGCGGCGATGGAAGTCGCGATGTTCGGCGACGGCGTGAAGGACGTCGCGTTCACCGTCTTCGATGCCGAGAAGGCCTGGGAGCAGGCGATCCGCAACGGCGCGCAGTCGGCGTACGAGCCGCGCACCTGGCGCGACGAGCACGGCAGCGTCACCATGGCTGGCATCAAGACCTACGGGCGCGTGTGTCACTCCTTCGTCTCGCGCACCGGCGCGTACGAACTCACCAAGGTCAAGCAGGGCGGGCTCTTCAAGCCCAAGTTCAAGAAGATCGACGGCGGCGGCGGGCCGACCAACCAGTCCGTCCTCGCCGTCAACGATTACAACAAGAAGCACCCGTGCGGCCTGAAGTTTGTCGACCACCTTGTCGGCAACGTCGAACTCGGCAAGATGAACTATTGGGTCGCGTTCTACGAGAACGTCCTCGGCTTCACGATGTTCAAGCACTTCGACGAGAAGGACATCTCCACCGACTACTCCGCCCTGATGTCCAAGGTGATGGCGAGCGGCAACAACCTCATCAAGATGCCGATCAACGAACCCGCCGCCGGCAAGAAGAAGAGCCAGGTGCAGGAGTACCTCGACTGGCACCAGAACACGCCGGGCGTGCAGCACTTGGCGCTACGCACGGATGACGAACTCCACTCGATCGCCGCGCTGCGCGGCCGCGGCGTGGACTTCCTCACGCTCCCCGACACGTA
Source organism: uncultured Phycisphaeraceae bacterium (assembly GCA_964391865.1). Taxonomy (GTDB): domain Bacteria; phylum Planctomycetota; class Phycisphaerae; order Phycisphaerales; family UBA1924; genus DASZQL01. The sequence goes on along the minus strand of CAYMNQ010000006.1, from coordinate 243,748 downwards.
CTACGAGCACGTCTGGAACCGCGTCGACACCATGCTCAAGCAGCACGGCCACGAAGCGGTGAAAGAAGACCACCAGAAAGTCCGCGACCTCGGCATCCTGGTCGACGCCGACGACGAGGGGTACCTGCTCCAGCTCTTCACCAAGCCGCTGCAGGACCGGCCCACGCTGTTCTTCGAGATCATCTGCCGCCGCGGGAGCCAGAGCTTCGGGAAGGGGAACTTCAAGGCGCTGTTTGAGGCGCTCGAGTTGGAGCAGGAGCGGCGGGGGAATCTGTGAGTGGTTTTAGTGCGGCGATCTGAAATCTCAAATTTGAGAATTCGGTGTCTCAGACGCTGAAATCTGATCCGCATGAAATACTCCCGCTTCGAGGACCTCCCCGTCTGGCGAGCCGCGATCGACCTCGCCGTCGGCGTCTTCGCGCTGGTGGAAGACCCCGCCTTCAACCGCCGCGGCGATCTCCGCAATCAACTCGAGCGAGCCGCGGCATCCGTCAGCAACAACATCGCCGAAGGCTTCGAGCGCGGCACGACGCAGGAACTCCTGACCTTTCTCTACTACGCGCGCGGCTCGGCGGGCGAAGTTCGCTCGATGCTCCACCTCTGCGAACGGCTGCCGTTTCTCTCCGCTCCGAATTTGAAATCTCAAATCTCAAATTTGAAATCTCAGGCCGAAGCCATATCCCGGCAGCTACGCGCGTGGGCGGATTCGCTGCAGAATTCCGAGATCACTGGCCAGCGCTACCTGAACGACGATGTCCGAACCCAGTCCGCCCGCCGCACCGCGATGGCGGCCTTCGAAGCCAAACTCGAAGCGGCAAGGCGCGGCGTCTCATCATCTTCGCCGCCCCCCGACGCGGTCTGACACTCTGAACCCGCGAACGGCATCAAGGCTGGCGCTCGGTCGTGGTGAGCCGCACGACACTTGTCACTGTCCCAATGGTCCTTTCTTGCCTCGGTGTCGTCTCACGCTCGTTTCCCCCCCCACCCGCTACACTCGCCCCGTGCCCAACGATCGACCACGCAAACCCAGTCTCCGCGGCGGGGGCAAGCCTTCCCGCGGCGGACGCCCATCCGGCCCTCGCTCCGATGGCCCGCGCCCACCCCGCCCCTTCACTTCCGCCGATCCCGCGCGCGAAGCCGCCTTCCGCGCCGTCGCCGCGCAGTGCAAAGCATGGCCCGATCTCGCGATCGACGCCCTGCCGGATGATGTCCTCGACCGGCTCTCGCCGCTCGACGCCGCCTTCGCCCACGCGATCTACGACGCGGCCATCCGGCGCTGGCTGACGCTGCGCCACCTGCTCAGCGGCGCCATCAACATGCCGTGGGAGCAGGTCGAGCCGCGCACGGCGTCGGCGCTCCTCTGCGGCGCGGCCCAGTGCTTCTTCATGGACCGCGTGCCGTTCCATGCCGCCGTGAATGAGAGCGTGAACTGGGTGAAGAGCGTCGCGGGTCACCGCGCCGGCGGGATGGTGAACGCCGTCCTTCGGCGCGTGCTGACGCTGCTGAATGAGGGCGATGTCGCATACCGCCCGCAGTGGACCGACCTGACGGACGAACTCCCGCTCGACGACGGGCGGGCGCTGGCGCTCACGCAGGCGATCCTGCCCGACGGCCCGCTCGAGCGCCTCGCCATCGCGACCAGCCACCCGCTCGAACTCCTGCGGGTCCTTTCCCGCGGCATGCCGCTGCGCGATGTGCGCCGCGTCGCGCTCCACGGCCTGATGCGCCCCCCGGTCATCCTCAACACCTCGCACGCCGCCCCCCCGCTGCCCGCGAGCTGCGTGCCGCACACCGCGCCGGGGCATCATGTATTCACCGGCTCGTTCGAGGAACTCCGCCGAGTGCTCGCGGCCCGCAATGATCTATGGGTGCAGGACCCGGCGTCCTCACTCGCGGTGATGAGCGTCAGCGATCTGAGGCCCTCGGTTGTCGTCGATGCCTGCGCGGGGCTGGGGACGAAGACGCGCCAACTCGCGGCGACCTTCCCCGATGCGCAGATCATCGCGACGGACGTGGACCTGCCGCGGCGTGAGGCGCTGGCGCGCGTCTTCGACGGGCACCCGCGCGTGCGCGTGATCGATCACAAGGCGCTCATCGACTGGGCGGGCAAGGCGGACCTCGTGCTGCTCGACGTGCCGTGCTCGAACACGGGTGTGCTGGCCCGGCGCGTCGAAGCGCGGTACCGCTTCACGGCGGCACGCACCGGCGAACTCGTCGGCGCGCAGCGGCAGATCGCCGCCGACGCGCTGCGCCTGCTGAAGCTCGGGCGCGAGCGCGGCGCGATCCTCTACTCAACCTGCAGCCTGGACCCGATCGAAAACGAAGAGCAGGCGAAGTGGGCCGTGCGCTGGCACTCCTTCAACGTCACACGCGAAAACCGCCGCACCCCCGAGGGCGTGCCCGGCGACCCGCCGGAGAAGTACTCCGATGGTTCATACGCCGTGCTGCTGACATGATCACGAAGTGATGCATGATGGAGCCGCCTGCGCGAGCAGGCGGGCCTTCGGTACCGCCCTTCTCAGAGCGTCGGCAATTCTCAGCGCGTCAACCCTCAGCTCAGACGGCCCCGGAGGAGTCCCCCTCACACCCGCGAGGCTTGCCCGGCGCGGTGCTTCACTTCGATCACCGGCTCGCTGACGCTCACGCCGCGACCCGCGGCCGCCTGACGGATCGCCCTCGCAATCGCCGGCGCATCCAGCCCCACCTCGGCAAGCTGCTTCGCGCGGCTGTCCTGGTACACCCACGAATCCGGCAGCGACAGGCGCGTGATGAGGCCGGCATCGAGCCCCATCTCGGCGGCGGCTTCGATGACCGCCGCCCCGAACCCGCCGTGCGGCCCGTGGTCTTCGATCGTCAGGATCGGCACGCGCCGCTCGAGCAGCGAGCGGACGAGCGCGGTATCGACGGGCTTGGCAAAGCGCGCATCGTAAAGCGAGGCGCGGACCTCGGGCCCGAGCGAGTCGACCGCTTCGAGCGCAGTGATCGTCATCACGCCGAAGCCGAGAACCGCGACATCCGGCGCACCATGTTCGATCAGCGGGCGCGCCTTGCCGAGTTCGTAGGGTGGGCACGCGCCGAACCGCGCGAGCGCGTCCGACACCACATCACGCGGGTAGCGGATCGCCGACAGTCCGTCGTCGTAGCCGCGCATAAACTCCAGACCCGCGAGCATCGAAGGCTCGTCCGCGACGGCGATGATCGCCGCCTTCGGCAGAACGCGCAGGATCGACACATCGCAGAACCCGTGGTGCACCGCGCCGTCGCCGCCGACCAAGCCCGCGCGATCGAGGCACAACCGAACCGCCAGCCCTTGCAACGAAACTTCCTGGAACGCCTGATCGAACGCCCGCTGCACGAACGTGCTGTACACCGCGAAGAAGGGCTTGAACCCCGTCTTCGCCAGCCCCGCCATCATGTCCAGCGCGTGCGACTCGCAGATGCCCGTGTCGAACGAGCGCTCGGGGAACTTCGCCAGCGGCTTGTCGATGCCCGTTCCGCCCGGCATGGCGGCCGTCGCACACACGATCTTCTCATCGCGCGACATCAGCTCGCACATCGCGTCGCCGAACGCCGTGGTGAACGAACGCCCGTCCTTCTTGATCTCCACGCGGCAGGAATCCGGGTCGTAGTTGAACGAGTTGGGCGAGTGGAACGTGACGGCATCGCCCTCGCACGGCGCGTACCCCTTGCCCTTCACCGTCTTGACGTGCAGCACCATCGGGCGGTCAAAGTCGCGCGCTTCGCTCAGGAACTCGACCAGCTCCGGGATGTCGTGCCCGTCGATCGGGCCGACGGTCACCAAGCCGAAATGCTCGAACCATGCGTTCTCAGCGATGCACGCCTTCGCCGCTTCGCCCATCCGGTGGTACGCCTCGCCCATCATCGAGCCGCCCGGCACATGCTTCAGCATCTGCTTGGCGCCTTTCTTCCACTCGCGGTAGAAGGGGTTCAGGCGCAGCCGATCGAACGCCCCCGCCACCGCGCCCTGCGGCTTCGAGATGCTCATCCCGTTGTCGTTCAGGATCACGAGGAACTGCCGCTTAAGCGTGCCGGCGTTGTTCAAGCCTTCCATCGCCACGCCGTTGACGATCGACGCATCGCCGATGATCGTGACGACGCGCCGACCATCCGGGCGCGACGCGGGATCAAACGATTCACGGTTGAGCACATCACCCCGCGCCATGCCGACCGCCGTCGAGATGCCGGTGCCCGCGTGCCCCACGCTGAACAGGTCATACGCGCTCTCACGCGGCTCGGGGAACCCGGCCATCCCCTCGCGTGTGCGCAGCTTCGACAGCAGCGGGTACCGCCCCGTCAGCAGCTTGTGCGGATAGCACTGGTGCCCGACGTCAAACAACAACCGATCGCTGGCGAAGTCAAAGACGTAGTGCAACGCCACGGTCAATTCCACCACGCCCAGATTGGGCGCGAGGTGACCGCCGGTCTTCGAGACCTGGTTGAAGATCGCCTCGCGGATCTCTTTCGCGACCTCCGGCAGCCGATCAATGGGCAGCTTGCGGAGATCAGCGGGCGATTTGATGGTGTCCAGCAGGGGCATCCGTTGCTCCCGAAGTTTCAAAATCCAGTGAAAGTATACGCCGCTCGCGGGCGTCCTGCCCGATTCCGAGCAGCTTACTTACTTCGTGCGAACCGCGAGAAAGTCACACAGACCAACCAACAAATCCGCGCCGCCGCCAAGCGGCCGAACCGCCGCGAGCGCCTCAGCTCGCAGCCGGTCGATCTCGCCGCGCGAGCGCTCGACGCCCAGCACACCCGGGTACGTCAGCTTGCCTGCCTCCGAATCCTTGCTCACTCGCTTACCCGTGTGCTCGGCGGTTTGTTCTACATCCAGCAGATCATCCACGATCTGGAACATCAGCCCGATCGACTCGCCGTACACCGTCACCGCCTTCAACTCGCTCGATTTCAGCAACTTCTCGGACCCCCCGCTGCCGCCGCCCCCACCGTTCTTCCGCCACAGCGCCGCGATCGCTCCCATGCGGCACGACGCTCGGATCAGCGCCCCGGTCTTGTTCCGGTGCACCATCTTCAGCTTGCCCAGATCATCGCGCCGCTCTTCCAGTTCACGCGGGAAACCGCCCAGCGTGTCGAGCACCTGCCCGACGATCATGTTGGTGTTGCCGACGGCCAGTTCGTGCATCAGCAGCCCCGAAAGCGCCGCATCCCCCGATTTCTCCGCGATCAGTTGGAACGCGAGGCTCATCAGCCCATCGCCCGCGAGGATCGCCATCGCCTCGCCGTGCGCCACGTGCACCGTCGGCATGCCGCGCCGCAGATCGTCGTTGTCCAGCGCCGGCAGATCGTCATGCACGAGGCTAAAGGCGTGGATCATCTCCAGCGCCGCCGCCGCCGGCAGCGCCTCCTCAACCGTGCCCCCCACCGCTTCGCACGAACAGATCGCCAGCGCCGGCCGCAAGCGCTTCCCGCCCGCCAGCAGCGCGTGCCGGATCGCCGCGTCCAGATTCCCCGGCAACCCAAGCGACGAGACGAAGTCCCGCATCAACGCTTCGACCCGCTGCAGCCGCCCGGCAAGAAGCTCCATCGGCCCGGACGACTCCACGGCTCGGCTCGGAATGCTGGCTGTTTCAGGCAATTCGGGAGGACTCCGCGCAGGTTCAGGAAACCGGAGTATATGAGACGCGAGCGGACAGCGACGCCGACACGAAGCCCCCCGCGAGAATGGCGCCCCCCCGGCGCGAATGGAGCCCCCCGCGCGAGCGGGGGGTCGCTCACCTCGACAAACGAATCTCCCCCCGCTCGCGCGGAAGGCTCGACACAACCATCCCGCCCTTTGCGATGCCGCGTGCGCGTGATACGATGCTCGCCGCACGGTCGATGCCCGAGCGTTGGGCTTCCGTGGCGGATGCGTTGTGCTCACGACTCTGGACCGCGGCATGAACCTACTGGACATCCTCACCCCCGCCAGCATCAAAGTGCCGCTCGCCGCCGCCGACAAAAAGGCCGCGATCGAGGAACTCGTCGACATGCTCGCGGCGCAGGGCAAGGTCAAGGACCCCGGCGCGCTGAAGAACGCCGTCTGGAGCCGCGAGTGCACCCGCACCACCGGCATCGGCTACGCCCTCGCGATCCCCCACGGCAAGTGCGACGGCATCGCCAACCTGGCGATGGCGATCGGCAAGCCCGCCGAGCCGATGGACTTCGCCGCGATCGACGGCAAGCCGGTGAAAATGATCGTCCTCCTCGCCAGCCCCCTCGACCGCACGAGTGATCACATCCAGGCGCTCGCGAAGATCAGCCGCCTGATGACGAACGAGCCCTTCCGCAACAAGATGTACGACGCGACGAGCGCTCAGGCCATCTACGACCTGCTCAAGCAGCAGGAAGGCGCAGCGGCTGCGCCGGCGCCCGCCGCCGCGCGGTGAACTTCTACCTCCCTCTCCCTCAGGGAGGGGGCCGGGGAGAGGGGCCGGCGAGCCAGCCTAACGGCTCTGCACCCCCGCACCCCGCCTCATCCAGCCACCGCTGCAGCAGCCGCTCACGATCCTTCGCGCCGATCTTCCTAAGTAGATCGCGCGATCATCCACAGCCGGCATGCCTCTCACCTGCGCCCGCGCGTTAGTTCGATCCTGCCGAGGCTGCCGTACTGGTTGGCCATGCCTTCGGCCGGCCGAGTTCTGGTGGATGCCCAGCGATTGAGTGAACCACGCTTCCGCCGCGCAGCGATTCCCGCGCGTCCGATTGATCAGCGCAAAGCGGCCCGCAATCGCGCGAGTCACCCGTCGTGCGCGCGCCGGTGACATGTCCCCAAGCCCTCGGCGGGAAAACCACAAAACTCGCCACAATTCCCGCTCCGCCCGCCAACCCGCCATCTCAACCTGTCCCGTCCCCCCGCCGACCGCGCGCACGTCCGCATTTGTGCGCGCGCCGGTGACGCACACCGGGAGAGGTAGAGGGCGTCCACGCGGCGTCCCTTCGACCGGGCCAATCGGCACTCGGGTGCACACGAGTCTCCCGGCCCGGTCACATCCTGTGTTTCGTTGCCTCACTCGTTCCGTTGTGTCTCGTCGCCCGGCGAAAGCCGGGCCACACCACATCGCCCGCCGGCGGGTTTTCTTTTCAGCACTCAGCACTCAGCACTCAGCACTCGGCGTTCAGCAGTCGGCCATCAGAATCGCGAATCTCGACACCCAACCTCGGCAGTTCAGTTCAGCGCGGATTCGCAGAGAATCCAGCGATCGCAATCACACGCCTTCTCTCCACCTCCAAATCCTCTGCAACTTCGCGGCGAGTCCCTTTCCGCGCGCCCCAAGCCCCAAGCCCCAAGCCTCAAGCCCGCTCCCGCCCCGCCGCCAGCGCCGTCAGCAGCACGCCCACGATCATCAGCACCGCGCCGATCGGCACCAGCACGATCGGCAACCCAGGATCGCGGTCCATGATCCACACGCCGCCGAGGAAAAACCCCGCCGGCAGCAGCACCAGCGACCCCAGCAGACAGCGCGACGCCGCAACGCGCGTCGCGCCCGTCCACCACGGCATCGCGCGGAGCGCCAGCGCGAACACAATGTTGATGACCGCGAACAGCGTCCCGTGCGCGTGCGCCAGCGTCCACATCAGTCGGCGTGTCTCGTTCGACACGTTTAGATACTCCTGCGCCTTGAAGCCGTGCATCGCTTCCAGCACCAGCCCCATCGTCAGATACAGCAGCAGCGCCCACCAGCCGAAGCGCAGATTCGCGCGCTCGACGGACGGAGGGGCTGCATCACTGTTGCTCGCGGCGATCGGTTTCGGGGTTGGGCGTGTCATACGGGGTACTAACAGGCGGCGATTCGGTTTGAGTTGTGCCACTGACCCGTTCCTCGGGTCAGTGTGATTCGGTCGGCTCAGTCACACGCACTGACCGGAGGACCGGTCGGTGACACCGGGAAAGCAGTCATGTCATTCACGCAAATCCATCGGCCGGTCATCACGCCGCAGCAGCAACCGCGCGACCGCCGCGCGATCGAGTTGGCCCGCGCTGTCGAACAACACCGCGCCGGGAGAGGACGTGCCGAGCGGTGCACCGGCGGAGCGTCGCGAGTTCCACACCGCCAGCGCCCGGTCGCGCGCTGCGGCCCAACTGTCAGCGGGCCCCACGAAGTCGAACTCAAACTGCTCGAACCCCGGCAGCGTCCGAAGCGAGCGGTGTGCGATGAACCGCACTGCCGGGAATGGGTCGTTCAGCAGCGGAGCGAGCAGTCCCGGCAACCACTCCGTCCCCGCGGCGAGCTGCGTCTCACGCCGCCCCATCGCGTCAGCCACGATCGCGCGCTGGTTCGCATCACCCGTCAGCAGCCACAGCACGCCGGCGGAAATCGACTTCTGCTCTTCATTCAGTTCGGGCATCGGCTGCCCGTACCACTCGTTGAGCTTCGCCGCCGTCCACTCCATCGTGCGATCGACATGGCAGATCGTGCAGGAATCGGGCCGCCCCGTGCGCAGCGCCTTCTCCGCCGTCGGACTGTCGATGTGATGACTGCGGATCGTCTTGAGCAGCCCGTACACGGTGTGCGGCATGTGGCACGACACGCACGCCGAGCCGGGCGACCCCGCCGCGTGGTGCGTGTGCGCGGGGATGTCCGCGCGGAACTCGGAATGGCACTGCAGGCAGTCCTCATCGGGAGATTTCGCATGCTTCAGCTGGTCGACGCGGTGCGCCGAGTGCATCGAATGGCACGAGAGGCACGAGAGATCGCCGCCCGCGAAGCAGAGCGACTCCACCATCGCGTTGTGGTCGCGCCCGGAGACGCGGACCATGCCGTCGGGCCAGAAGCGGTCGGGCACGAAATTCGCCGGCATGTCGCGCAGGTGTTTCTCGAGGCGCGCCCAGTCCTTCTTATCGTTCTCCGTCAGGCGCGCGGGCGTGGTGCGCAGGATCATGCGCCCCTCGGTCAGGTCGCCGCCGGCGCGGTAGCGCACGCCCGCGGCGGTGACCTCGTTCTTGAAGACATTCATCCCGTGGCACTGCCCGCACACATACGACGAGCGCTGCGCATCCAGCCGCGCGGGGTTCACGATCGTCGGGTCGCCCTTCCCTTCGCGCGCCAGCTGCAGCCGCCGCCGCGGGTCCTGGTTGGCGCGGATGTGCGCCTCGCCCGGCCCGTGGCACGCCTCGCACGCGATGCCCAACTCCGCGGCGGCGGTGTCGAAATGCCCGGTCGACTTGTCGAAGTTGATCTCCCCGGCAGTGCTGTGACACTCGATGCAGTTGTCGTTCCAGCGATCAAACTTGCGGTGCCCCTGCGGCGGGCGAAGAAACACATCTTCGCGCGGCGCCCACTTCTTCTCGGCGGTCAGGTACATCCACGGCACGTTGAGCAGCTTCCGCCCTTTGTTGCTCGCCACCCAGAACGTCTGCTGGTTGTGCGAGCCGGTGGTCATCACGATGCGCGTGCGCACCATCGGCGGCGCGCTGACGGAGTCGGGCGAGATGCCGCGCGAGAACAGATCGTGCTCCCAGTCCGGGTCGGCCATCGTCACGAAGAACTCGTCGCCATCGCGCTCGAAGCGGTAGTCGCGCCCGCGCGAGGAGAGCACCAACCCGTGCAGATCGGGGATGATCGCGTCGGGAGAGGCCGCCTGAGTCATCGTTCGGTGATAGCTGTGGTGCCACGAGGCATACTCGCTCGGGTGGCACGCCCTGCAGCTATCGGAACGCACGAAGCTCTGACCCGGCAGGTCGAGCGCCGGGATCTCGGAGATCAGCACGGCGTGCGAGCTGTGGTCGGCGGCGAGGCTCGACCATCGCAGCATGCCCAGCAAGGGCGTGCCGATCAGCACTCCGCCCGCGAGAAACCACGCGAGCGAACCGCCCGCGCGGCGCGACGAGAGGATCACACCGGCGGCAGCCAACGCCACCAGCGCGAACGCGACGATCTGCCCCCAGGCCGAAAAGCCGGCCATACGCCCACGATCCGATCTTCGCGGGCGAACGCCGATCCCCACGACCGCCGACGCCCGCGAGGCGCGCCAGCCTATCCCTATGCCGCCCGCGCCTCAAGTATTTTCACCGAATCCTTCCAGGAATCCCGCTCCACACGCCGGCATCGAACAATTCAACAGACCCGGCTTCTCTCGCACACCCACCGGAGTTCATCCGCATGCCACGCCCGACCGCCGCACTGATTCTCTCCCTTGTGACCGCCCTCCCGCTCGCGCCGTTGGCGCTCGGTTCCCAGGCCGAGGGCACGCCGCCCAGCTCCGCCAGTGAGACCGATCCCACCGCGCCGCGTGATACACAGCACTACAACCTGCCGAAGAACGCCCTCGCCATCGAAGGCTACGACCCGGTCGCGTACTTCGCCGAGGGCGGCGGCAAGGCCACGAAAGGCGACGCCAAACTCACCTTCGAGTTCCGCGGCGTGACCTACCGCTTCGCCAGCGCCGAGAACCTCGAGCGATTCAAGAAAAACCCGCAGCGGTACGAGCCGGCCTATGGCGGGTGGTGCGCGAGCGCCATGGCCGACGGCGGGCGCAAGGTGGAGATCAACCCCAAAGCCTTCGAGATCAAGGACGGTCGGCTGTTCCTGTTCTACAAGACGATCTTCGAAGACGCGCGGAGTTTCTGGGACAAGAACCCCGCCAAGAACGCCGCAGACGCCGATCAGCAGTGGAAGTCGCTCACCGGCGAAGAGAAGCGCGACGCGCCCGCGAAGTGACCGGGTCAATGCACCGGGGAGGCCAGCCGACGATCGGCGGGGATCGCGTCGACGGGCCCCGTCGATGTCCCGCCCCAATTCTGGATCACAACCGCAAGGTCGGCGAGGTCAACCACACCGTCATCGTTCGCGTCCGCGGGGCTGTCGGTGCCCTCCTCGCCCCACGCAGCGATGACCAGGGCAATGTCGGACAGGCCCACCAAGCCGTTCCCATCGAGGTCGCCGATCGGACTCACAACCAGAGGCGGGTAAAGCGGGTCATTTCGATCGGTGAAGTTGATGAGCCCGTCGGCGTTCAGGTCGCGGTAGTTGAACCCGACCGCGTAGCTCGGGATGCGCACGGAGCCGTTTAACGCGCCGTCGGCGTCGTTCGCGGTGCCGTCGTTGGCGGTGATGTACGACTCGATAATGTTCTGATCGGTCACATTGGCGGCGCCGTCGCCGTTCATGTCGCCCCGCTTCAGGTCGAAGCCGACATCGGTCCAGATGTACGTGAACGATCCCTGCGTCGGATACACCGTGCCAAGGAGCGCTGAGGCACGCCAAGTGCCGGGTGTCAGCGCGATACCGCGCGATCGACCGGCCCACCCTTGCTGAAGGACCTGCGTCGGCCCGGTCAGTCCGCCCGCGTTGGCGACGATGATGATGTCCTCGATCGCTTCCTCGATGCTGGTGTGATTCTCAACATCCGTGTCGATCGGCTCTTCAGCCCCGCCCGTGAGCGCGGCCGCCCCGGCCATCGTGAGGGGATAGATGATCGTGAAGTACGTCCGGTCGTCATCGGTCGTGCCCGTCAGCCCAGGATCGGAGTGGATGAGCGCGCGGACGGGCGGGTCGTACAAGCCCGGCGCGGTACCGCCGAACATGAGGCTGCCGAGTTGGTACCCGCCGGCGCGGCGGAAGAATCGCCCCTCGACGATCCAAACTTCGCCGCTCTCGAACACGCTGTCGCCGTCACCGCTGCGCTCGCTGATCAAGGTGACGTCGTAGCAGCCACAGAAACCAACGAGCCAATCAGCGCCGCTCCGCTCGTAAAAGGGCCCGGTGAAGAAGTTGCGATCGATATCGGCGCCGGAGCGTGCCTGCCGATCGCGGCGCGTGGCGCCGGCGAGTCCGCCGAAGCGCCCGATCGCGCCGAGGGAGCGCGATTCGGCGGCCGTGCCGGTCTCGCCGCCGGTGTCGTAGTCAGCGTCGAGATCGATCTCGATGAAGCCGAAGACGGGCTTCAAACCGAATTTGAAGGGGTTGAACGACTCCCCGCCGAGTCCTGCCGGTCCGGGCGGATTGACGTGCCCGTTGAACACAAGCTGCACGCGCACGAGCGTCGAGCCGGGCGCGTCAGACACGACTCCAGAGTACGGGTCGGTCAGCGGCGTCGGTGTCTCCCACGCGGCGAAACTCACGCCCGCCAAGTCTGTGACACCTTGCCCTACGAGCAGCGGGAGCGGCGAACCGGGCGTCGTGGGATCGACGCGGTGAACCGATGCGTCATTCAGCGCGTCCGTGAACGTGACCGAGGAATTGATGATTGGGACGGTCTCGGCGCCACGGACGACCGCGCCGACTGCCGACGCGAGAGCCAACGAACCAAGAACACAACAGACCTGTCGGTCGGTCATTGGCGGGCAAGCTCCTGGACTTCGTTCTCAAGCCCGCATCGCTCGATGCGGTAGCGGAGGGAACTGCGGTTCATGCCGATGAGTTTGGCGGCCTTCGACACGTTCCCTCGGACTTTGCGGAGGGCCTGGAGGATCAGTTCACGCTCCACGCCGTCGGCGGTGTATTGCGCGTGCTCGAAGTCGAAGACCAGCGGCCCACCTGCGGGCGTGCCCGGGGCCGGTGCGTCCGCGTGCTCGCTCACGCGTTTGCGCGCCAGCACGCTCAGCCCCAGATCCGCCGGGCCGACATCGGCCGAATCGGCGAGCATCACGGCGCGCTGCACCGCGTTGTGCAGTTCGCGCACGTTGCCGGGCCAGGTGTGGTGACGCACCGCCGCCTGCGCCTGGATGTTCAGCGTCATCGGCGCTCGGCGTTGTTCGCGCGACATGGTGTCGAGCAGGGCCGCGGCCATGGCCAGCGCGTCATCCCCGCGCTCGCGCAGCGGCGGGATGCGGATCGTGAACGCGTTGAGCCGGTAGAAGAGATCACGCCGGAAGTGGCCCGCGTCGACGCGCTGGTCGAGCGCCTGATTGGTCGCGGCGATGACGCGGGCGCGGACCGAACGCTCACGCGAGCCGCCCACGCGCCGGAAGCGCCCGTGCTCGAGCACCAATAGCAGCTTCGCCTGCAGGTCGGCGGGCATGTCGCCGATCTCATCAAGGAAGATCGAGCCGCCTTCGGCCATCTCGAAGAGCCCGGCGCGGGCCGCCTTCGCGTCTGTGAATGCGCCCTTCTCGTGACCGAAAAGCTCGGATTCGATGAGCGTCGGCGGGAGCGCGGCGCAGTTCACATGGATGAAGGGCGTCGAAGTATCGGCACCGAGGCGCTGCGCGGTCGCGTGGATGTGGCGTGCAATCACGCCCTTGCCGCTGCCCGTCTCCCCCAGCAGCAGGATCGTCGGCAGCACCGGCGCGCCGTTGGGCGCGTCCGCGCGCGGCAGGGGCAGTGCGGCGAGGCGCTCCGCCAGCGCCAGCGCGCTGAGCCACGCCGGGCTTTGCCCGAGAATCTGGCGTTGCCCTTCGCGTGACTGCTCGAGCCGCTCGTACAACCGGAGCTGCGTGCGCATGCGGCGGTGATCGAGCGCCCGCTCCACCACGACCTGTAGTTCCTGGAGGCTGATCGGTTTTTGGAGGAAATCGTCGGCGCCGAACTTCATCGCTTCAACGGCCTTCTCGACCGAGCCGAATGCGGTGATGATGATGAATGCGCCTTCGAAGCCCTCTTCCCGCGCATGCCGAAGGAAATCGGTCCCCGATTGATCGGACGCCAGGTTGATGTCGGAGACGATCGCGTCAAACTCGGCGCGGCGGAAGTGCTCCATCGCTTCCGGGACATTGGAGGCTTCGGCGACCTCGTGCGACGCGCGCGCGAAGCTCTGCCGGATTGCGAACCGGAGATTGGCTTCATCCTCGATGATCAGTATCCGTGCCACGCTGGTAGTCCCTACGCCGCCGGTCGGTCCGCGGTTGCTGGCGGATCGAGAGGGAGGCTGAGAAGGAAAACGGCCCCGGCGAGCGAATCCGTTCGCTGGCGGGCCGGGTGTTCCGGCCCCGCGAGGTCGAGCGATCCGCCGTGCAAGCGCGCGACCTGCTGGGCTACTGCAAGACCGATGCCGTTCCCTTCCTTCTTTGTGGTGAAATTCACGTCGAAGACTTTCTCGGCGATTTCGGCGGGGATACCCGCGCCCGCGTCCTCGATTCTGATGCCCCAGTGATCCGGGGGGTCTGATGGTGTGTAGGCGGAAATGCGCGCCACCCCACCGCGGGGTGCCGCCTCCAGCGCGTTCGACAGCAGCGCGACGACAGCGTGGCGCAGGTGCCGATCGTCGAAGATCGCTTCGGCCGGCGCTGACTGAAGATCAACCTCCAGCCGCACATCGCGCGCCCGGGCCATCGGGCGCATGGCTTCAACGATGTCCTGCAGTGATGAGATCACCGAGCGGCGCTCGAACTCGGGCTGCATGGGCGACGTGACGTCGAGCAGTTCGGCCAGCCACTGCTCGAACTTGTCGACCGCTGAGACGATGCGGTCCTGGTTCTCCGCGAGGGGCGAGCCGGCGGGGAGTTCGGCACCGGTGAACTCGGCGAGGCTACGGATGCCCGCGAGCGGGTTGCGGAGGTTGTGCGCCAGCCGCCGGGCCATGCGCCCGATGACCGCCAGGCGCTCGCGCTCGATGCGCTCCTCCTGCATGTCGACGATGGTTCGGCTCATGTGGTTCACGTCGGCGGCGAGGAGCGCGAGTTCGTCCCGACCCTTGATGTCGAGTCGGGCGGAGAAATCGCCGGCGGCGAGGCGTTCGGCGGCGCGGCGCAGCTCGGCGATGGGCGCGAGCACCCAGCGGCGCATGAGCTGCATGGACAGCACACAGAGGAACGCCGACGCGGCGAGAGCCAGTCCGAAAATCAGGTTGAGCCGTCCGCGCAGGTGCCCGGCCTGGCCGGCAGAATCCTCGGTCGCGGTGACGACATGCCGGCGCATCGACTCGATCAGTGCGGCGACACTCGACAAATCATGACGCACCGCTTCCGCTGAGGTCGACGGCGCGGCGGCGAGGTAGCGGGCGACGTGATCTTGCGACTGACGGATGCGGATCGCGAGCGAATCGCAACTTGTGAAGCCGAGCCTTGACCGGCAGACGGCGTCGGTCTCGAGCTGCCGCGCGTGCTCGATCGCGGAGGCGCTCAGGCGCGAGAGGCTGGCGGACTCCGCCGGCTGTACCGAGTGTCTCGGCTCGATCGCGCGCATCAGTTCGACCTGCGCGATGATCGGCTCAGAGGCGGTCGCCAGTTCACCGAGCGACGCCGCAGCCCCGGCGAGCGAGCCGCTGTACTGGACATCGAACATCCGCACGGCCCATGCGGCGGTGCCCACGCTGATCACGACCGTGAGTGCGATCAGCGCGACCAGGGCGGCGAACTTGTGCTGGAGTGACATCGGGCTGGCCCCCTATCGACGCGGCTGGAAATCCCACCGCCAGCTCGACTCGCTCAGCGGTGTGGAGGTCGATCTCACCTGACCGCCGATGAAGCCGACATTCATCTTGCCCATATGCCGAAGCGCCGGGTGCCAGTAGCGGTTGTTGCGCAGCAGTCCCCTGCTATCGAGCGAAGGTGCGGAGAACGGTGCGTCGAGCACGACCCGCGAATACGCCGCGAGACCGTCGGTGTCCCATAGAAGCGGGACATTGACCTCCTGGAGGAGCTTGCTGCGGAGGGTGAAATGCGGGATGCCCGAGATGCCCGGATCGGGCTGATGCAGTCGGCGGTTGAAGCCGATCGAGACGGCCTGTGGGAAGAGGATGCCGCCGCTTGCGCAGCCACCGTCGATCGTTATGGTGACGCGCTCCGCCGCCGCCGGACACGCGAGCGCATGCTTGTCGGAGAGCATGACATGGCGGCCTTGCCCGGCGCTGTCGGTCCAGAACGGGCCGACGCGGTACTGGTTGTTCATGAACTCGATCAACTGAAATTGGTTGCCGGCGTAGCGCGGGTCCATCGTGCCCCGGGACTCGTGCAGGAACTCGTCGGCGAAGATTGAGAAGTCGAAGGTGACGGTGCCGAGGTTGCGCTGGCAGACAAACGCGCGGGCCGAGCCGACGGCGCCGCGGATCGCGGGCAGGAGGAGAGAAAGCAGGATGGTGAGAATGGCCACCGTGGCGAGCAGTTCCACCAGGGTGAAACCACTTCTCCCGCGCTCCGCACGTGCTCGCGCCGCATCCTGACGCTTCACGAACCTCTCCCTCAGGTTCAGAGTCCGGCCACGTTCAACACGTCGCCGATGCTACCGGGGGATCGCCCGGCAAGACAACGGTGTTCTCGCCGGACTCACCCAAGTGTGACACCGAACTGGCGAGGTGGCGAGAATTTTGCGCGCGATGAGCAAATTCCTGCCAATGGTGAATTGGCCGCATTTTCTAAGGCGGGCACGGGGATTGCACGCACAACACATCCCCTCATTTCACATTGGAGGTGTTCCATGAATGTACGCTCGCCGAATGCCATTCGATACGCTTCAATCGGCGTGGTGCTGTTCGCAGTTGGTTCGTATCAACTGAGCGTGAGCGCTCGGCCCGAGAGCCAACCGGGCGAGATCGCGGACCGCGCGCCGACACACCCAACGGCACAGATGGCGGAGCAACTCGGCGGCCCGCCGATCTCGCTCCCCGGCGGGCCACCGCCTGTTCAGATCTACAACCCCGATGCGCCACCGGACTCCTCGCTCGAGTCAGGGGCGTTCGTGAACTTCGAGGCGCCGGCGACCAAGTCGCTCGCGCTGCACAACGGACTGCTCTACGTCTGCCGCACGCCGAACAACTCCGTCGCGGTGCTTGATCCATCGACCTCGCCCATGACGGCGCTCGACGACATCTGGGTGGGACTCGACCCCGTAACGGCGGTGATGCAGCCGGGGACGAACCTGCTGTGGGTGTGCAACTACTCGTCGGACAGCATCGCGGTGGTGGACACACTGTCGCGCCGCGTCATCGATGTGATCCGCGTGGGCGATCGTCCGGTGAATCTGGTGTTCAGTCGGATCGGTCGCTGGGCGTATGCCGTGTGCGAGGGGAGCCCGCTGGTCCCGGACCTTTCGACCGGTGCGCCGGCGGGTCTGGTGCAGGAGGGCGCGCTCGTCGCGATCGACGGCGCGACGCGGCAGATCGTTCGCTCGCGCTGGCTCGACTGTCACACGCCGCGGGGATTGGCGTACGACTCGGTGAACCAGCGGGTGATCGTGAGCGCGCTGCACTCGGGGAACAACACGACGACGGTTGGCATCACGGTGTTCCATCACCTGCAGAATGTGCCGCCGACGAACCCCGGCTCAAACTTCGACTTCCGCGAATCGTGGCCGGTGCTGGTCGTACCGCTGCTGATGCCGTCGCTGGCGGACCTGTGGGCGAACCCGGCGCTCACACCCTGGCCCGACCCGACGATCAACGCGCTCGCGGGCGCGGAATTGGTTGAGCGCATCGTGAGCGACGCCGGGCACGCCGCCGACAGCGTGAGCTTCCCGTGGCAGGAGATGGTCGATCGCCTCTCGGACGCGAACGGCAACCCCGAGCCGGCGATGGTCGCCGAATACAAGTCGACGTTCGAATCGGTGTGGCAGTCGGTCCACGGCGCGCCGATCACGCTTGTCAACGCCTCGGCGGTGCTGCTGAAGACCATTCGCGATGCGAAAGATACCGTCGATCACGACATCATCGTGGTCGACGCGGTGAACCCGGCGGCGGCGAACGGGCTGACCGTGCAGCAGCGCATCGGGAACGTCGGCGCCACGCTGACCGGGCTGGCGTACGACGAGGTTCGCGGGACACTGCTTGTCTCGAATCTTGAGCCGAACAATCTCACGCGGCTCGAAACGAATCTGCGCGGCAACCTCGTCGATCATCAGGTCGTGAAGCTCACGGCCGTGGGGAGCGCGGTGCCGGTGGTGCAGAAGTTCGACCTTCACGCGGGCCTCGCGGGGTTTGATGACGTCAGCGGGCCGAACCCGGCGGCGCAGGCGATCTCGGCGGCGAACCCGACGGACATCGTCTTCCGGGCCGACGGGCAGCGGGCCTTCGTCGCGGCGCTCGGCTCCGGGCGCGTGGCGACGATCGACCCATCGGACGGGCGCGTGATGGGGCTGCGCGATGTCGGCGGCGTGCACAGCTCGCCGCGCTGCCTGCTCATGGACTCGGCGACGGACGTTCTCTACGTCTTTGACCGTACGAACATGACCGTGACGAAGCTCGACGCCACGAACGACGCGATGCCGGTGCTGGCCGAGGCATGCCTCGCGAACCCCGAGCCGATCGGGACGCGGACCGGACGGAAGTTCCTGTTCAGCACGCGGTTCAGCAACAACTACTCATCATCGTGCGCGGTGTGCCACATCGATGGGCACATGGACCACCGCGCGTGGGATCTCGGGCAGCCGGACAAAACGGCGATGCTGCCCAAGCCGCACATCCCTGCGGCGATCGGCAGCCCCTGTACGCCGAGCGCGGGCGGGTACAACCATCCGATCAAAGGGCCGATGGTGACGCTCTCGCTGCGCGGCTTGAAGGGGCGCAACCCGTTCCACTGGCGGGGCGACAAGCCGCAGTTCCAGGATTTCAACGAGGCGTTCGTCGGGCTGCTGGGCGCGCAGAATCAGTTGTCAGACGCCGACATGGACCGCTACACGGAGTTCGTGAACACGATGGCGTACCAGCCGACGTTCTACCGGAACGTGTCGAACCAATTCAAGGAGCCCGGCGCGGTGATGGGGCGCTCGCTGTATCTCGACAGTTGCCAGGTGTGCCACCGCGTCGAGGACGACGGCGCGTTCCGCGCTGACTGCGTCAGCTCCGACATCGCGCTGAACTTCCTCGGGCCTTCGCTCTTCGCGCAGGTCGAGGAGATCCCGCAGCTCCGGCAGATCGTCGACAAGTTCCAGACCGACAAGTACGGCGGCGTGGGGCTGCTGCACGACGGACGCGAGGAGCGTGAGGCGAACAATCACCCGATCGAGACCTTCCTGCAGGAGTTTTTCGGCGGGCTGGTGCCGCTAAGCGGCGAGATGATCTCATTCCTGAGTGCGTTCCAGACGAACGTGATGCCGTGCGTGGGCGAGCAGTTCCTATGGACCAGCACGGCGGACACGGCGGACAACGCGTTGCTCAACGAGCTGATCCGGCAGCACGATCTCTCGCCTTCGCGCTGCGACATCGTGCTCTCGGGCAAGGTGAGCGGCGTGAAGCGCGGCTACGTCCTTACCAGCGGCGGCGATGCGCCGATGTTCCGGTCCGATCTCGACGAGTCGCTCACGCTCGAGCAGATCAGCGCGCTGGTCGACTCGGGCGCGGCGTTGAACGTCGCCGCCGTGCCGCCCGGGTCGGGACGAAGAATCGGCATCGACTGGGACCGCGACTGCATCAGCAACGGCGTGGACCCGCGCCCGCTGATCCCCGCGGGCGACGCCGACGGCGACTACAAAGCCGGGCTGAGCGATCTCGCCGTGATCATCACGCACTGGGGGCGTATGAGCGGCGCGAAGCTTGAGGACGGCGATCTGAACGGCGACTGTGCCGTCACGCTCGCTGATATCAGCGAGGTCATCACGAACTGGGGATGGGAGTGCGTGTATCCGTGAACGTATGACGTTCCAGCGCGGACGGCTCTGCGTCCTCGGTGCGACCGACGGCGAGGCACCGAGGTCGGTCAGAGCGCCGGACTCGGTGGCACGCTGATACAACTAGACGTGCACCTTGCGGTGGTAGATGAACCACTCGAGCATCAGCACCGCGAGGGCCGCCATCACCAGCCAGGGCCAGATGGAGAGCGTCGCTTTCCCCGTCGGCTTCGGCTGCCCGGTGGCGCTCTCGCGGTTCACGGCGAGCACATCGCCCGAAGGGAGCGCGAGCTGGGGGCGTGAATCGAGGCGCGATTCGAGGGGGTCGAAGAGGTTCACGGGGATGGTGCGCTGGGGCGAGCCGCTGACGAGTTCATCGGTCGGCCCGGTCGGGCCGCTCCAGCGCACGCGGTACTCGCCCGCGCGGCGGAGCGGGCCGTAGCTCACCGAGCCGTCGGAGGCGGGCGTGAGGCGGATGCGCAGCGACTCCGGGCCGAGCAATTCGGCACCGCTCGCACCGACGGGGAGGCGCGTCGAGAGCGTGTCGCCGGGCACGAGCGTCTGCGCGAGGGACATCGAGTAGTCGTCGGCGAGGTAGCGCACGGCGGTGGCGAGGAAGAGCAGGAAGTCCACATCGCGCGGCCAATTGGTTTCGAGGGGTTTGAAGGAGACAATGATCGCCCGCGCGCCGCCCTGCGAGACTTCAACGATCATCGGGCCGCAGGACCCCTCGGCGAGCGTGCTGATCTCGTCGCCCGCGCGGATCAGGATCGGCTCGGGGATGATGAGCTTGGAGAGATCGATGAGATTCAACGCGGGGTGTCGACGATCCCAGTCAACGATGACACAGGCGCGCTGCGCTTCGGGGGTTGGCGGGCGCTGCAAACCCGAGAACGCGGGTGTCGCGCCGAGCACCAGATACTGCCCCGGCGGCAGCGGCGGCTTGCCCGCTTTCGGCTCGGGCGTCCAGCCGGAGAGAAGGTAGATGTCGTAGTCGCCCGACGTGCCGCTCTCGGCGGCGGTGGTGAACTCGGCGGGCGACATGCGGCCGAGCTTCGAGAGCGGCAGCGAGCTGAGCACGTCGGTGAGGAACAGGTCGCTTTCCCCCACCACACAGACCGCGACGCGCTTCGCCGGCGCGAGCGCGATGCGCCCCACGTTGTCGGCCGCGAGTGCATCGGCGGTGACGATCCGTGCGGTGATCGCGGCGCCCTGCGTCTGGTTCAGCTTGAAGACCACGCCCGATGTGGAGTCGCCCGTGTCTTCCGCGGCGGCGGGCATCTCGATGGCGCGGGCGGAACTCACGACGCCGTCGACGGCGAGTTCGATGTCGATCGGCTTCGACCCCGGGTTGGTTGATTGCAGCGCGACGAAGATGCTCACCTGCCCCGGCGTGGTATAGGAGCGCTCGGCGCGCATGGCGGTGATCGCGTAGTTGGGTGTCTTCGGCTTGCCCACCGCGTGATACGTCACCTTGCTCTCGGGCGGCAACGCAAGTTTCTCCGTGTCGTGCAGAACGCCGTCGGAGAAGAGCTCGATGGGCGGGCCGGGGGTGATGACGAGCCCGCGGTTCTCGACCTGCACGGGCTTCGCGTACGCGCCGGCGAGGCGGAGCGCTTCGTCCATTCGCGACAGAGCGTCGGTCTCTTCGATCGACTCGATCGCGTTCTTCAACCGCACCTCGTCGGGCGTGAAGGGCTGCACCACCTCGGCGACGGAGTCGAACGCGATGATCATCGCCTGGTCGGGGTCGCTGACGCCGAAGAAGCTGGGGGCGCGGAGCGCGTCGATGGTTTTCAGAGCTTCTTGTTTCGCCTTGTCGAGGCGCGAAAGGACCGGGCCCTTTCCCCCCGCGTCGTTCGATTCGTCCTTCGTCGCCATGCTGGCGGATCGGTCGATGATGAGGACGACTTTGGAGCCTGGCGACGACGCGGCCCGCCACTGCGGCTGGGCGATGGCGAACAGCACCGCCGCGAGGATGAGCAGTTGCAGCAGCAGGAGTATGTTCCGGCGCAGGCGCTGGAACGGCGCGTTCGCCTGCAGATCCTGGATCGCTTTCTTCCACAGCAGCGTGGTCGAGACTTCGAGATCGCGCCGGCGCAGCTTCAGGAAGTAGAGAATGATCAGCGCGGGCACGGCGATGCACGCCGCGATGATCGCCGGCAGCGGGGTCAGCCATGTCATGACAGCACCCCCCGCTGGCGCAGATAGTCGAGCACGAGCCGATCAGGCGGCAGGTCGCTCTGCACGGTCATGTGCGTGATGTCACGGCGGGCGCAGAACAGACGGAGTTGATCGCAGTACGCGCTGAGGTTGTTCTTGTACCGCTTCAGCAGCGCGGCGGAGATGGTGACTTCGGCGCGGTCGCCGTCCTCGACGTCCTTCAGCCGCAGATCGCCTGCGATGGATGGCTCGACTTCCTGCGGCGCGAGCACCTGCACCGCGATGAGGTCATATCCGCGCCCGACGAGATAGCGCAACCCGTCTTCGTAGCCCTCTTTGAAGAAGAAGTCGGAGAGCACGACCATCACGCCTTTGCCCTGGCGCGCGAGGGCGATGCGCTTGGCGGCTTCGGTGAATCGCGCGGCGCCGAAGGGTTCGAGCCCGCAGAGGAACGAGCCGAGTTCGCGAGCGCGACGGCGGCCGCGGAGATTGCGGAAGCTGGCGAGGATGCCTCCCGTGTCGAGGGGCGGGGTGGCGTTGTCGGCGTCGGGCGGGATCGGGCGCTCGCCGATCGCCGTGATCGTGACGCGGTGCATGTTCACCAGACCAATGTACGCCAGCGCGGCGGCGGCGCGCTGGATGAAGAGGAACTTCGACGGATCTCCGCAGTCGGTGGATGCGGAGGCGTCGATGACGAGGTGGAGCGTGAGGTCTTCCTCCTCAAGGAACAGCTTGAGGAACAGCCGATCGAGCCGGCCGAAGATGTTCCAGTCGATGCGCCGGAGATCATCACCCACGACATAGGGCCGGTGGTCGGCGAATTCGACGGACGAGCCGCGGCGCTTGCTGCGGCGCTCGCCCTTCAACTTGCCGGAGAAGACTTTGCGGGAGGACACGTCGAGCTGCGACAGGCGCGCGATGAGCGCGGAGCCGAGGAGGTCGTCAAGGGTGCGGGGGCGGTCTGTGGTGGTGGTACGGAGCATGGATACTCAACGCAAAGTTCGCAAAGAACGCGAAGATGGCGCGTGCGCACGAACGCCAAGACAGGAAGAATTGATGACTCGGTGGATGCCGTGCTTCAGCTGCGTACCGTTGAAATTGATGAGCAGGCCCAGCGGGCACTGGGCGGCTCGGAGATACGAAAGCAACTGGGCCTTGTGTACCTCCGCCACTTGAGCGACCGACTTCAGTTCCACGATCACTTGATTCTCGACAAGCACATCGAGGCGCTGGCCCGGGATCGTGATCGATTTATACTGCACCGCGATCTCAACCTGACGCTTGACGCTCAGTTGCAGGATGCCGAGCTCGTACATCAGCGCCTCCTCGTACACGCGCTCGACGAGGCCCGGGCCGAGCACGCGATGGACTTCGATCGCCGCTCCGATGACTGATCGTCCGACGGCTTCGATGTTAGCCGGCAGCGAATCCCCCGACGCGACCGTGCTCGGTGTCGTCACAAACTCTGGGTTGAACGGCTTTCTTTCCATGCTATGCGCCCTTTGCGACCTTTGCGTTGAAGAGTCTCAGTTCTTCACCGCCTCGCGCGGCGTCAATTGCACGATCTGCTCCACGATCTGGTCCGGGTCAATGCGCTCTGCTTCGGCTTCGAAGTTGAGGACGAGCCGGTGGCGCAGCGCGGGCTTGGCGACCGCGATCACATCCGCGTACGAGACGTGGTAGCGACCGTCGGTCATCGCTTTGACTTTGCCGCCGAGGATGAGCGCCTGCGCCGCGCGGGGGCTGGCGCCGACGCGGATGTAGCGGTTGGTCACTTCTGGGGCGAACTGCCCGCCGGGGTGGGTTGCCAGCACGAGCTTGGCGACGAACTCCTTCACGTGCGGCGCGACGATCACGTTCTTTACGAGTTGCTGCATCTCGATGATCTTCGGGCCGTTCAGCTTCGCTTCCACCTTCGGCGTGTGCGCGCCGGTGGTGCGGTCGATGATCGTCATCAGCTCGTTCAACTGCGAGTAGCCGACGACGATCTTGAAGAGGAAGCGGTCGAGCTGCGCTTCGGGGAGGGGGTAAGTGCCCTCCTGCTCGATCGGGTTCTGCGTCGCCATGACGAAGAACGGCGGCGCGAGTTTGTAGTGATTGCCGCTGACGGTGACGCTGCGCTCCTGCATCGCTTCGAGGAGCGCCGACTGGCTCTTGGGCGTGGCGCGGTTGATCTCGTCTGCGAGGACGACGTTCGCGAAGATCGGGCCTTTCTGGAACTCGAACTTGCGGCGGCCGGTGTCTGGGTCTTCCATGACGATGTTGGTGCCGATGATGTCCGCCGGCATCAGGTCGGGGGTGAACTGGATTCGGCTGAACTCGAGCGAGAGCGTGTCGGCGAGCGTTTTGATGAGGAGCGTCTTGCCGAGCCCGGGCACGCCCTCGAGCAGCACGTTGCCGCCGACGAAGAGCCCCGTCAGCACGCCGTCGATGATGTCGGAGTGCCCGACGATCACCTTGCCGATCTCGGCTTTCAGGCTCTCGAACGTGGCGCGGAACTCGGCGCAGGCTTGCTTGACGTTGTCGGGTGTGACGAGTGTTTCGGTGGCCATGGGAGGTGCTCGGGGTGAGTGCGTTGACTCGGTGTGCGGTTGGGCGTGTGTGGTGTGCGGTTCAAGGGCTGAAAACGGGGCGATCGCGTTCTCTACGGCGGCGGCTTTGATTCATCATCGCCCATTCGGTCTTTGGCGCGCTGTTTCGCCTGGCGTAGGCGCGAGAGGCCGCCTTCTTCCGGCTCGGCGTCTTTCCTCGGATCCGGCGCGACGGTCGGCGGCTTGGCGCCGGTGCTTCCCGCCGCGTCGATGGGCGAGGTGGGGCGCTTGCCGGTGGAGCCGGCATCGGCTTCGAACTTCGTTGATGCGGCGGCGCTCGCGCCGGGCTGCTCGGCGCGCAGGGCGGTGCGCTGCTCGGAGCGGGCCCGCGCGGCGCGGAGGGCTTCGACCTGCGACTTCTGCTGCGCCCGCGCCGCGGGGCTGAAGGCGCGACGGGCGGCGCTCGCGATGGCGCGGACGTCGATGCGCACGCGGCGCACGCCCACATCCGCAAGAAACACGCCGATCGCGATCATCACGAACAGCAGCCACAGCGGCTGGCGCGAGACGGGCATCGTCAGCCCGACTCGGCTGAAGAGTTCCGCCGTCTCGGGGGAGGCGACATCGAGCACGCGCCCGCCCGTCAGCTCCGCCACCTGGCGCAGCAGCGGCGTGTTGTCCTTCAGCGCGCGGAACTCGTCCGCAAACGGGCGCGTAACGGCAGCCTGCACCGTGCCCGACTCCACCGCCCCGCCACTCCCCGGCACACGGTAGATGAAACTCGACACA
Source organism: uncultured Phycisphaeraceae bacterium (assembly GCA_964391865.1). GTDB lineage: Bacteria > Planctomycetota > Phycisphaerae > Phycisphaerales > UBA1924 > DASZQL01. The sequence continues at coordinate 218,832 of CAYMNQ010000006.1, read as the reverse complement.
TACGCGCCGGGCGCCGACGAATCGAACGATCCCTCATACCGCCCCGGCCCAGTCTGGCGCAGTTCGATGTTCGCCGACGTCAACCCCGGCCCGATGGCGCGACCCTGGAAGGTCGCAAAGTTCAGCGGATCGCCCGCGGCGTCGAGCGCATTGATCACCACGCGCGTCGTCCCGCCCGAGTCCTCCGTTGCCACGGAGAGGTTCGATGATCCCGTCGGGCGCATCGCCCAGCGCACGTGCTGCTCCCAGAAACTGCGGTAGCCGCCCCACGACACCCAGTTCGCGGACCATCGCGTGGTGGAGTCGCTCGTGAACGCGACCACGCGCCCCAGCCCGTGCTGCCACTGCGCGCAGATCGGGTCGTCATTCGGCCCTTTGATTGTGGTGAGCGCCAACCCTTCGCGATCAGCGGTGACGACGTATCCCGTGATCGGAGGCAAGCCCGTGATGCCGCGCAGCGTCTCCGCGCCAACGTTTACGATCCGCGGCGAGACCGGGTCGCCCTCCCAGATCAGCGAGCGCTTCACGATCTGCGCTTCCTTCGTGAAGATCTGCGGCAGAGTGGCGAGCTGCCCCTGCGAATTCACCGTGTAGTACTTGCCTCCGGTGATATTCGCCATCCACTTCATGGTGTTGCCGAAGCCCCCGCCGTGCGGGAAGACCTCGACGGTGCTGACGGTGATCTTGGCGGCGGCGAACTGCTGCATGAGCGCGGTGCTCGGTGCGGCGGGGTCGCCGTCGCTGATGACGATGCAGTGCTTCTGCCCGGCTTTCGACTGGATCAGCCCGTTGTACGCCTGCTGCATGATCGATTGGAAGTCGGGCATGTCGCCGAACTGAAGGTTCTTGATCGCGCGGGACACACCGGTGCCGTCGCCCTTAGGCTGGATGGGGAAGGCCCAAGAGCTGCCGTCGGCGTTGCCGCCGGCCCACGCGTATTCGAGGACGCCGATGAGGTCGAGCCGGCTGAGCGCGTTCGCCGCCGCCTGCGCCGTCTGCTGCCCCCAGTAGTTGCCCTGCGGCACCTCGCACGAGTGCATCACGCACACCAGCGCACCCTTCGGGATCTGCCGCTTCTGCGGCGGGTCAAGCTTCACGGGCAGCGCATCCGCGACGGGAGAGCCCTGCCAGCCGCCCGCGCCGAAGGCGTTCGGGCCACCCAGCATCATCAACCCGCCACCCGCGTCATGCACGTACGACACCAGCTCGCGCTGCTGCACCAGCGGCAGGTCCGCCGACGCGACGTCGCTCAGGATCACGCAGTCGAACGCCTGCAGCTCGACCAGCGACGCGGGCATCGCGCTCGGCGGCACAATCTTCGCATCAATCTTTGACTGCTCCAGCGCACGTCGGAGCGGGTCCACGCTCGGCGCATCGCTGCACACGATCAGCACGCGCCCCTCGCTCGCGACAAACGTGACGGCGACCGATTCATTGTTCTCCGTGATCGCGTCGCCCCCCGCCCCCGCCGTCCCGCCCCCCTCGGGCACGAACACCGCCTTGAATTCCTGCGGCCCGGCAGTGGGCAGCGGCACCGGCACGCTGATCACGTTCTGTCCCGGTTCGAGGGCGACGGGGAACGACTCCCCCGGCTCGCCCGGCAGCAGGTCGATCGTCTCGCCGTTGTTGGTGAGCGTGATGGTGCCGCGCTCGTTTGCGGTGGAGGTGAGCACAAAGCGGAGGTTGGCCGATTGACCTTTGCGGGCCGCGCTCGGGGCGAAGAGTTTGTCGAAGATGACTTCGCGCCGCACGCTGTACGCCACGGGCAGCACGTCGATGGGAATGCCCGCGGACTGCGCCGCCTTCGCCGCCGTCAGGATGCTGCCCGCGGTCTCGTTGCCGTCGGAGAAGAGGAGCAGCCGCCCGGCCTTGTCTTCGGGCGTCACCGCCATCGCCAGGCGCACGGCGGCGGCGAGGTCCGTCGCCTGCGGCGAGCCGATCTCCCATTGCTCGGGCTTCGCTTCGCGCGCGCGATCGGCGGGCGGCACCTTGTCCCCCGGCAGCGCTTGCGCCAGTGCCTGCTGCGCCACGGAGATGTACCCCAGCCGATCATCCTCCAGCGCGGACCCCGCTGCTCTCTCAAGGAACGGGCGCAGCTTCGCGCGCGAGTCCGCCGGCACCGATCGGCTTGCGTCCACGATCGCCGTCACCGCGACGCCCTTGCTCTCCCGGCGCGAGTACGGGTCCGCCAGCGCGCCGGCGAGCAGCACGATCACGATCCCGCGCACGATGAGCGCGGTGGTGTGCGTGGCGCGCCCAAGCCCCGTCAGACTGCGCCTCGCGATGAGCCACGACGCCGCCGCCAGCGCCGGGATCAGCAGCAGCCGGGAGGGGTGCGCGAATTCGAGTGGGCCGATGACCATGCTGGACCGCCGCCGACACGCGTCTCGCGCGGGCCGACTACCTCAATGCGAACTCCTGAATTCTGTTGTTGCCCGAATCGAGCACAAAGACCCGATCTCTCCCCGCCGCCACACCCCACGGCGTGACCATCGCCCCCGGCTCGCGCCCCGGCGCGCCGATCGTTTCCACGCCCACGCCCCGATCCAGATCAACGCGCTGCACGCGGTTGTTGCCGAACTCGCTGACCAGCGCCCCGCCGTCGGCGAGCAGCGCGATGCCGTAGGGGTAGCAGAATTCCCCGAGCGCCTGCCCCGGCGTGCCGTCCGCGCGTCCGATCCAGCGGATCAATTCTCCGTCAGGTGAAAACACCCCCAGCCGATGATTCGCCGCGTCAACCACGATCAATTGCTTCGCGCGCGCGTCGTACACGAGCGACTGCGGGCGGCTGAACACCACGCCGGCCGAACCAGCCGCTTCGCTTGCCAGCCCCGGCCCGCCGATCGCGAAGACGAACTGGTACTGAGCGTCAAACACGCTGACGCGGTCGTTCCCGCCGTACTCGCTGACATAGAACCGCTCCGGCGTGCGCCCGTCCGCGCCGGGCGCGATCGCGACATCCGTCGGGAACACAAACTGCCCGTCGCCGAAGCCGTAGGTTCCCCACTCGCGCAGTACCTCATCCGATTTCGCGCTCGCATCGAACACGGCGACGCGGTGTTCGTGCGTATCCGCGATGTAGAGGAACCGGTCCGGACCGATGCTGATGCCCGTGGGCATCCCCTTCTCACGCCGCGGCATGGTGAACCCGCCGAGCGGCATGCCATCGAGCGACAACCGCTGCACTCGGGCCGCCTTGTCGATGACCCACAGCGACTCGCCGTCGGTATCGATGCAGCGCGGGTAGATGAACTGCCCCCCGCCGCGCCCGAGCGAACCGAGCACGCGCTCCGGCGGCCGCGCCGTCGCGTCCGGCACATGCCCCGACGCGCGATCATCGCAGCCGATCATCACGACCGAGAGCAGGAGCAACGCGAGCAGGTTCCCGGTTCGTCCGATCACGCGACGGGATGATGCCACAAACCCGAGCAGGACGCACGCGCCGAGCACCCCCGCGCCCGAAACGACCACCACCGCCGCCGCCAGTTCGTCGTCGCGCAGGTAGTGCAGCATCGCGAGCATCCGCTGCGGGAACATCGGCGCGCCGGCGGGCGAGACCATCACCGCCGCTTCGATCTCATGGAATGACAGCATCCCCGCGCCGATCATCGCCGCCGCGATGGTGCCCGCGAACAGCGGCGCGATCGCGCGCAGCCCCGCCGCCGTGCCTTCCCCCGCGTACAACCCGCGCACCGCGCCGAGCGTCGTGGGCTCCTGCCGCCGGATCCACCAGCCGGCCAGCGCGCCGATCGCGCCGAAACGTGCCGCGTGCGCGAGGATCAGTCCCCCGGGCGTCTCGGTCAGCCAGTTCATCCCCGGCAGCGGAGCCGCTTCGCTTATCGCCGCGCCGATGAGGATGCCCGGCGTGAGCGCGAGCACCACCCACGCGCGGAGCGCGGCGCGCGTCAGCGCCCGCGCGAGCGGTGCCGCGTTCGGTGACAGCCCGGCCCACGTTCCAGCCGCGACCACGGCGCAGACCGGCGCCACGGTCGCAGCGATCCACGCGGATCGCACCACCGCCTCGCCGTTCATTACCCAGAAGTTGCCGAGCATTTGCGTTGACCGAAGCTCCGCCGCGAACATCGCGATCGGCCCGATCGTCGCCGCCGCCCAGATCGCTCCCGCGCCGAGCAGCCAGCCGACCGACACCTCGCGGTCCGCGTGAACGCCGGGCGTCTCCGGCGTCCGCGTGGAGAGCAAGCGGGAGGTCAAGGCCCATCCGGTCACCCCCGCCGCCACGAGCATCGGCGCGGCGGCGGCCCACGCGGCTGGCGATGCGCCCGTCTCCGCCATCGCGCGCCACACGACGATCGACCACGTTTCCGCCTGCGCCAGATGTAGCGGCACGGCGGAGCCAAGCATCACCGCGCCGACCACCACGACGGCGCCGATCAGCGCGCCTCGGATCTCCGCCAACATCAACCCAGCCCGCGCGACAGGCCCCGCGCCGGACAGCCGGAGCGCGTCGATCGCCTCACGCTCCACGGCGCGCAGCGCCGGCGCCAGCACGCCCGCCGCCAGCGGCGTCGCCCACAGCGACAGCCCGATGATCGCCTGCGCATGATTCACGATGGTCCACTGCCGCGCCGGCCCGCCCTCGAGTATGTCGCCCAGCCACGTCCCCGGCGCGCGGGCGAGCGACAGCGCCGCATGCGCGAGATACGCCGGCAGCAGCATCGTCGCGCCGAGCATCGTCGGGACCACGAGGGCCCAGCGCCGCATCGCCCATGCAGCCGGAAGGGCTAGCAACGTTGACAGCGCGCCGATGCCGAGCGCTACCGCGAGCGTGCGCGATAGGAGTCCCAGCGACCGCCCCATAGTCCACGGCCACATCGGCTCCGCGCTTGCCGCAGACCGATCGATCATGCCGCGCACCACGCCCAGAGAAACTACGAGCGCCGCCGTCGCAGCGACCACACACATCGCGCCCCATGCGACCGCGCCGAGAACCCCGACGCCACGTGTGCTCATGGCCCGAGCACCTCGCGGCACATCGCCATCGCGCGGTCCATCGCGTCCGCGATCGTGCCGAAGTCCGCCGCCGCCGGGTCCGGGACGGCGAGCGGTGCGAACTCCGTCGCCAGCGACGCGCGAACCGGGATGTTCCGCGATTCGCTCCGCGCCAGCTGGCGCTCGGTCTCTGAGCTCAGCAGAAGAGATGCCAATCGGCGGGCCGCTTCGGGGTTTGGCCCGCCCTTCACCAACGACACGGTGTTAGGGATCAGCAGCGGGCCCGCACGGATCGCCAAGCCGTCGCCGCGCGCCGGCGCGTCGTGACGGATGTACACGAGATCAACCGGCCAGCCCTGGCGCTGACCGCTCCACACGTCGTCGGTGTCCGTCAGCCCGAGATCCGCCTCGCCCATCGCCACCGCGCGAACGACGGCGGAGTTGCCGTCGAGCAGGCGCACGCCGCGCTCGCGCAGGCGCTCGAGCCAGTCGCGGGCCGCGTCCTCGCCCCACCACGCGACGAGCGCCGCCATATGCCCGCGCGTGGTGCCGAACGCCGGGCGCGCCATCACAATGCGCCCGGCGAATCGCTCGCTCTCGATCATCTCGTGCATCGTGCGCGGCGCGTCCGTCGGGTTCACGCGCTTGGTGTTGTAGACCAGCACGCGGGCGCGCAGCCCGAACCCGTGCCACAACCCTTCGGCATCGCGCATCTCCGCCGGCCACCGCTCGCGCTCGGCGAACTCGAACGGCGCGAAGATTCCCTCGCGCGCCAGCGAGATCGTCAGAAACACCTCGCTCGACCAGAAGACATCCGCCTTCGGCGCATCCTTCTCCGCACGGAGCCGCTGCACCAGCGCGGTGGTCTTGGTCGCTTCGGTGTCGCCCAGCAGTTTCACGCGGACGCCCGACTCGCGCTCAAATCGATTGATGATCGGCTTTGCGATCACATCGTCGGCGGAAGAGTACAGAACGACCTGGCCTGCTGCGTCAGGGCTCGCGGCTCGGTCGCACGCCCCGTTGAGCAGCGACGCCACGCCCACGGCCAGCGCGGCGAGTGATCTCAAAGCCGTCGTTCGGTCAGCACGCCGCATCGCCCGTCCCCGTCGCGCGTTCGAGCATCACCCGAGCATACCCGGGCGCACCGCGGCGCCCGCGACGTCAAGTGGATTCACATACGTTCATTCCGGGGCGGCGGTTCAGCTTTTCTTCGCGGGTTCCGCCGAGGGTGCCGGCTCGGCGGGCTTCTCCGTGTCCTTCGACGGCGCGCCGGCGGGCTGAGCGGTGCGGCTCTTCAGCCGCCCGAAGTACTGCTTGATCGCGTCGTGGTACTCGCGCGGGATCTGCTTGCTCTCGATCGCCTCGGCGGCGGTGGATTCCGCCGCCGTCACCATATCGGAGAACTGCTGCACGCTCTCGCCCTTGACCTGCTCGCCCTCGACGAGCGTGCTGCCGATGATCGGGCCGCCCGTGTCCTTGCTGTTGGACTTTTCCTTCTTGGTCTTGAAGGCGGCCTCCTGCATATCGCGCTGCCCCGCGCCCTGCTGCGGCGTGTTGGTGTAGCGGCCCGGGCCGGGTCGGATCTCATCGCCCTGCCCCTCACACGCGCCGGGGTTCATGCACTCGCCCAGTTCGCCGATTTTCTTGGCGATCGCGCTTTTGGCGGCGGCCATCTCGTCGAGCTGCTGGCCCGCCATCTCAAGCTCGGAAAGCTGTTCGCCCAGTTGCTCGCCCGCCATCTCGCCGTCCTGCCCCTGCGCCATCGACTGCGCCATGCCGGCGCACGCGCCGCCCATCTTCTGGCACGCCTGCGACGCCTGCTGGTTCGCCTTCGCTTGTTTCTGCAGCGCTTCCTTCTGCTCGGGCGACAGGTTCTGCGCCTCGGCGAGCGCCTTCTCCAGCGCGTTCGCGTCCTTCGCCAGCTTCGGGTCGAGCCCGGCTTCCTTCAGCTTCTTCTCGAGTTCCGCTTGGTCCTTCGCCGCTTCAGCAAGCTGCGTCGCCAGCTTGTTCATCTGCTCGGCGAGTTTCTTGCGATCCTCCTCGCTCATCGAGCCGGATTCGAGCTGCTTCTGCATCTCGCTGAGCGCTTCCTTCGCCGCCCCGAAATCGCCCTGCTGCAGCGACTGTGTCAGCTTCGCCATCGGGCCGGGCGATTGAGTCGAATCGACCTTGTCGAGCTTGTCCTTCAGCGCGTTGAGCATGTCGCTCTTGCCCTGCTCGGAGAGTTCCGCGAGCCGGTCTTGCGCGGTGGTGAGTTTCTTGAGCGCCTCGCGCCGGATGTCGTCGGGCGTCTGCGGCTTTTGCTGATCCTTCCCCGCCTCGCCGCCCGTCTCGGGCTTGTCGGCGCCGAGCTTCGAGAGGGTCTTCTCGAGTTCCTTCTCGATGGCTTCGACATCTTTCTTCGCCTGCTCGACGGCGACGCGTTCCTGCTCCTTTGCCTCCGCCTTCTGCACGAGTTTCAGCAGGTCCATCTGGGGAATCAGCCCGGCGGCGAAGAAGAGCGCGAAGATCACCATCGGCATCGCCCACCACTTCGGGGCGCGCATGGGGATCGCCTGCCGAACGATCACGCGCGACGACGCCTGCCGGGCATGCTCGATCGTCGCCCGGCTCCAGGGATCGTCCTGCCCCTCGATCGTCAGAGCGGTGCTGATGGATTCCTTGAGCTGCGCCCCCTCATCGACCAAGCGCGCAACGGCGAGCCGATCAGCGCGCGTGACGAACATCCATACAAACGAAACCACGGCACATGCTCCGACGCCCCAAAGCCAACTGGTCAGCCAGTCGACGCGAAACGACAGCAGCCTCGACGCGATGTGCGCCAGCAGCATGCACGCCGTCAGAAGCGTGAGCGAGAAGAGGAACAGGCGAACCCAGCGCCCGAAATGGAACCAGACCGACGCTCGCTGAACGACCCGGTTGATGTGGTCCATCGCTGAACCTCCTCGGAAACAAGGGTACCCTGGAATGATACCTGTAAGGGTAGCGCTCGGATGCACACGGAGCAAACGGACGTTGCCCGCAATCTCACTTCGGCTCGGGAGGTTGCTGGTTTCTGATAAGTCCGCGGTTGTGCGCACGAATCGTGACCTGCGAATCGGATGCACGCTCCGGTGCCCGAAAATGCCCCGCTCAATTCGGTCGAGAACGTTTGATTCGACCCACCGAGGGAGTATCTTTCCAGATATGGCATTGGGGTCGAGCGCGGGGTTCGGCTGGAGTGTGGTCCGCCTTTTGGGGTTAGGAGAGTGCGCGTGAAGCCAGCTGCTGATTTTCCGTCACCCGAGTTGCTGTCGGGCGGGGCCGGGGTCGCGCCCGAGATGCCGATGCCGTCCCGCCGAGCGATGCTGAAGCCGCTCGCGGCGCTTTCGGCGCTGTGGGCTGCCGGTGCGTCGGCGACGAAGGCCGCGCCGACAAATCAAGTCTCGGCCGACGTTGATCCGGGCGCCGTGCTGCCCAAGCTGGTTCGGCGGATGTGCATCGGGCCGACGCCAGCGGACTACGCGCTCGCCGAGTCGCTCGGCTACGAAGGGTTCATCGCGTACCACGTCGACTACGAATCGATCGATGACTCGGCGCTCGACGCGCGTTTAGCGACCAATCCGACCGTGAACTCCGCGCCGTGGCAGCTCTCGGGCTACGGCGCCGCCGTCCTGGCTGAGTGGTTCGCCGAGTCCGCGATCGAGCGCTCGATCTACACCCGCCGGCAATTCTACGAGCGGATGGTCGAGTTATGGCGCGATCACTTCAACATCTCCATCAATAAGTACCCCGGCATCTTCATGCTGCCGGTGGATGACCGGCAGGTCGTCCGCGCGTACACGTTCAATTCTTTCGCCAACATGCTGATCGCGAGCACCAACAGCCCGGGCATGCTCGCGTACCTCGACAACGACCACAGTGTGGCCGGCGCGGTGAATGAGAACTACGCGCGCGAACTCCTCGAACTGCACTCCTTCGGCGTCGACAACGGGTACACGCAGCAGGACGTGATCGAGCTCGCGCGGTGCCTCACCGGATGGGGCATGGACCCGCCGAGCGCGGTCCCCGGCAGCGGGACGTTCCGCTACAACAACGCGCTGCACGATCAAGGCCCGAAGTTCTTCCTCGGGCAGGCGATCCCGCCCAACGGCGGCTATTCCGACGGCTTCAATTCAGTCGCGCGCATCGCCACGCACCCCATCACCGCTGGCTTCATTGCAACGAAGCTCTGCACGTGGCTCGTGGGCGAAGGCACCCCGCAGGGTGTGATCGACGAGGTCAGCCAGATCTACATCGACTCCACCGGCTGGATCCCCGACATGGTCGCCGCCGCTCTGCGCCCGAACGTGATGTTCGACGCACCGCTGAAGTTCAAGCGCCCGCTCCACCTCGTCGCGTCGGCGCTGCGCGTTCTGCCGCACACGCTGACCGACCCCGCCGGGCTGCGCGCGCTGCTGTCCGCCGCCGGGCATCTCCCCTACAACTGGAGCCCTCCCAACGGCTATCCCGACAAGATCTCGCACTGGACGGGGCTGGTTGTCAACCGCTGGAACTTCGCGTTCAAGATGGTCGACGGTTCGATCCCGGGGCTGAGCGTCGATTTCGCCGGGTTCCTGAGCGGGCAGACCACCGCGCAGCAGGTGATGAACCACATCGACCAGCAGTTCTTCGCGGGCGAGATGGGCTCGGTGGACAAGACCGCGATCCATGACTACCTCGCGATCGATCCGAGTTCTTCTCAACGCCGGGCCGAGGCGGTGGCGCTCTCGATCTGCTCGCCCTCGTTCCAATGGTATTGAATCAGACCTGAGGCTTGAGTCGTGAGACTTGAGCCGATCTTCGGTTGTTCGAACTCAGGTCTCAGGACTCACGACTCAAGTCTCTCCCGGAACTCCCCACCATGTCCCACGCCGACTGCCACGGCTGCACGGAATACCAGCAACTCTCACGTCGGCGGTTTCTCGCGACCAGCGGGGCCGCCGCCGCGTTCGCTGCCATCGGGCCCGCGTGGCTTCCAAAGGTGGCCCTCGCACGCGACTACCGCTCGTCGCAGCGCGACGTGCTCGTAACGATCTTCCTGCGCGGCGGGATGGACGGGCTGTCGCTGTGCGTGCCTCACGGCGAGGCGGACTACTACGCGGCTCGACCGATGCTCGCGGTCCCGCAACCGGGGAGCGGCTCATCGAACGCGGCGATCGATCTCGACGGTTTCTTCGGGTTCCACCCGACGATGGCGCCGTTGATGCCCGCGTACACCAACGGGCACCTGCTCGCGGTCCACGCCGCCGGGTATCTGGGCGGCAACCGCTCGCACTTCGAAGTCGAGCGTGATATGGAGATCGCGGCGCCGGGACAATCGCTTACGTCGGGCTGGATGGCGCGGCACCTCGCGTCGATCGGGCCCATCAATCCCGTCGCCCCGCTGCGCGGGCTGGGCATCCGCGCGGACCTGCAGCAGTCGCTGCTGGGCGGCCCGAAGTCGCTGCCCATTCCAAACCCGGGCGCGTTCACGCTGTCCGGTTCGCCGTCAACCGCTTCGGCACGGCAGGCGGTGCTCAGCACGATGCACAACGCAGCCGCTGAACCGCTGCGCGCGAACGCGCTCAACTCGATCGAGACGCTCAACCTGCTGCAGACCGTGGACATTAACGGCTACGCGCCGGCCGGCGGCGCGAACTACGGGTTCACCGGCATGGGGCTGGCGCTCCGCTCCGCCGCTGCGCTCATCAAGGCGCAGGTGGGCGTCGAGACCATCGCGATCGACCTCGGCGGGTGGGATACCCACGCGCAGCACGGCACCTTCGGCGGCACGTTCGACATGCTCCTTGCGCAGGTCGTCAACGCGCTCGCCGCGTTCTACTCTGACTTATTCGCCGGGCCGGACCCCCGGGTCACCGTCGTTGTCATGTCCGAGTTCGGGCGGCGTGTCGATGAGAACGGCGGCGGGCTCGACCACGGCTATGGCAACTGCATGCTTCTGCTCGGGCAGTGCATCATGGGCGGGCGCGTCCTCGCCGATTGGCCCGGGCTGGCCCCTGAGAACCTGTACCATGGCCTCGACCTCCACATCACCACCGACTATCGCGATGTCCTTTCCGAAGTGATCCAAAACCGGCTGGGCAATACCAACGTGAACGCGGTCTTCCCCGGTTACACCCCGACCTTCCGCGGCGTGACGGCCGCCTGCTGAGATCGACACACCATGCGCACGCGATTCACCCCCGTTCTCTTCATGCTCCCCGCGCTGCTCGCGGGCTCTGCGCTCGGCATGCCGCTCTTCAGCAACGGCAGCGCCAACCCGGCGGCACCCGCGCTCGGCGGCAGCTCCACCACCGCCAGCGGTGTCACCGCGCCGGGCGGCGCCATGTGGAGCGAACTGCAATCCGATGGCACAGGCGGCGCTAACGCCGTCGCGGGGTTCAGCAGCCACCTCACGGGCACCATGGGCGCGTACCGATTCGCCGATGACTTCACCGTCCCTGCCGGCGGGTGGCGGCTCGACGAGGCGGCCATCTTTGCGTATCAGTCGGGCACGATCGATGCCGGCTCGCCTTTTTCCGCTGTCAATGTGCGGATCTGGGACGGTCGCCCCGGCGAGGTGGGCAGCGCGGTGGTCTTCGGCGATGCGACGACGAACCGCATGACCTCGACGTCGCTCACCAACCTGCGCCGGGTGTTCAACAGTGTGGCGCTGCCACTCCCCGCTGCACCGGATGAGTCGAAGCCCATCCGTGAAACGCGCGTCACCCTCGGCAACATCCAGCTCGCGCCGGGCACCTACTGGCTCGACTGGCAATACACCACGGCCGACGCCTCGCGCGAAGCGTTCACTCCGGCGGTCACGATCGCGGGCGCGCGGAGCACGCCCGGCGCGAACGCGCGCCAGTTCAAGACCACTCCCACCGGCGGGCAATGGGCGGACGTGATCGACACGGGCAAGCCCGCGTCGGCGGCGGACCTGCCGCAGGAATTCCCGTTCATTCTGTTCGGCGCCGCGACGCCCTCGTGCCCCGGTGACGCCGACGGCGACGGCTCCGTCGGGCTCTCCGATGTCGCGTTGATGATCACCAATTGGTCGTTCACCGTCGCGCCGGGGACGTTGGGCGATGTGTCGGGCAACGGCACGGTGGGCCTCGAAGACCTCGCGGTCGTCATCAACAACTGGGGCGTGTCCTGCCGATAGGGCCAATGGTGTTCAGTCCTGGCGATGTGATACTGCACAAGATCGGCCACAGTTGGCTCAGATGGACCCAGATGATTTCGCTTCAGTTCTCTGTGAAGAGACAAAATGACTTGTCTTGATCTGGGCTGATCTGGGTCATCTGTGGCTGGTTCGCGTTGTTCTTGAAGTGATGCTGCTCTCGCCGCGATCTGAGGGCTCACGAAAAGAACGGCGTGAAGCCCTCGCCCGCCATGTGCAGGTCGTTGAGGAACTTCGCCAAAACCAAGTTCAGCAGGATGATCGCGACAAAGCTGGTCACGAAGGCTTCGGTGGTTGCCCGCCCCACGCCCTGCGCGCCGGGTCGGCAATGGAAGCCCTTGTAGCATGAGATCAGCCCGATCGCGGCACCGAAGAAGAGCGACTTGATCAAGCCGTCGGTGATATCGCGATAGTCGGCGAATGACGCGGTGTATTCCCAATAGCGGTCGTTGTTGATGCCGTAGACGGGAACGCCGATCACCCACCCGCCCGCGATGCCGCAGATGTTGGACGCGATGGTGAGGATCGGAATCATGACGACGCACGCGGCGACGCGCGGCGCGACGAGCACGCGGATCGGGTCCGCCGCCATCACGCGCATCGCGTTGAGCTGCTCGGTGACGTTCATGGAGCCAAGTTCAGCAGTGAGCGAGCATCCCACGCGCCCGGCAAGCATGACCGCCGCCAGAACGGGGCCGATCTGTTTGACGATCGACACACTGATCGCCCCGCCCAGTCGCTGCTCCTGCCCGATCGAGCGGAACTGCCCGTACCCCTCGATCGCCAGGATCGCACCGATGAACGCGCCGGTGATCGCGAGCACCGGGACCGACTTCGTGCCGATGGAGTAGAGCTGCGGCCCGAAGCGTGACCAGCGGGACCAGCTCTTCGTGGATGTCAACAGCGCTCGGAGGGTGGCGAGCACGAACTGCGTGAACACACCGGTCCGCGCCAGGCGTTCCTGAACATACAAGCCGAATTGGGCCAGCGGGCCGATCATGCCCGGAAGAGTAGCGAGTCGGGGAGACCCACGAGGCGCGACGCGCGAGTGAGCGACCCTTTGCCCACCATGAAAAAGGAGCCGGGCTGAAAGCCAAGCTCCTTTGATCTTCGGTTCTCCTGAATCTGAGGCTTACTTCAGCGGCATCTCTTCGCGGCGTGGCTGGGCGGGCGCGCTGCGCGGCGCGGGGGCGGCGTCGCTGGTCATCGGGGCGCCGCCGCTGCTTGGAACGAAGTAGATATCCACGCGGCGGTTCTGCGGCGTGTTGCCGTTGGCGGAATTGGCGACCACCGGGCGGTACTCGCCCCAGCCGACCACTTCAACGCGGGAACCCGGCACGCCGAAGCGGACCAGCGCCTCTTCGACCGAGATCGCGCGGGCGGCGGAGAGGTGGCGGTTCGTCGGGAATCGCGCCTTGCTGCGCGAGGGCTGCTGGCTGTCGGTGTGACCCACGACGCGGAGGTCGTACGCCGCCCCGGCAGTGGCGCTGACGATGGACGCGAGCTTCTGCAGGCCGGCGCTCGCGCTGGGGCTAAGGTCCGCGGAGCCGGAGCGGAAGGTGAAGTCGCTCATGAAGCGGACCAACCCGCGCTCGGCGTCGTAGGAAATGAGGTCGGGGTACTGTGCCGCGAGGTCGGCGAGCGCCTGATCGGTCGCGGCATCGAGCCACCCGCCGCGGACGTTCTTCAGACGATTTTCGAGCGAGTCCTGCGATGCGCGGATCGAATCGATCTGGCTGACGAGCTGCCCGTTCAGGTCGCGGAGCGAGCCGACCTCGGCTTCGAGCTCGTTGATGCGGGCCTGCTTGCGCTCCGCCATCGACTCGAGCCCCTGCTTGTCCTGCACGAGCGACTCGTTGCGGGCAGTGCTGGTCTGCGCGGTTTCGATGGCGGCGTCATACTTGGACTGATCGACGCACCCGCCGAGGGCGAACCCGGCGAACGCCAGCGCGAGAAGAGAACGACGAATCGTGAGCATGGGACAGTTCCTCGGTTGAAGGCTGAAGGGGCGAACGCCCGTCCCGGAGTGGTACCGTAGGTCCGGGCCGATAACAATACCGCAAAGTCCGGCCCGCCGGGGACGGAACTCTAGGATTATCGGCCAGCCGAACGGGAGCGCATGAGCAAGGAACTGAGGCTTTTTGAAGCCGCCGTCGCGGCGGACGCCACCGGCTGGGAAGCCCGACCAGGGGCGGTTCTCGCCGAGCTCGACCACTCGGCCGGTGGGAAATCGCCCGAGATCCGCCTGCTCGCCAGCGGCACTCCGGAATCCGTCGCTCGGCACCCTGCAGCCCCCGCGGCGGAGCGAATTCATCGGCCGAACGGCGTCCTGCTGCCGGGGTTGGTCAACGCCCACGCGCACCTTGACCTCACCTCCCTCGGCCCGCGCCCGTTCGATCGCGGCGGCGGTTTCGTCGGCTGGATCGACTTGGTCCGGCGCGCTCGGCACGAGATGGACGACGGCGTTCGCTCCTCGTGCGACGAGGGCATCCGGCGGAGCGTACGCGGCGGGGTGGTCGCGGTCGGCGACATCGCGGGCAACGCGCGACGCGAGCCGCTCGATGCGCTCCGCGCTTCGCCCATGATCGGCGTGTCGTTCTCCGAGTTCTTCGGGCTCGGTGCTCGGCAGGCGGCGAGCATCGGCGCGATGGAGCAACTGTGCGCCGGGCCTGAGGCGCCCGCGCTGGATGCCGCGGGCGTGCGCCTCGGGCTGCAGCCGCACGCGCCGTACTCGGCGGGGATGGACCTGTACCGCGCCGCAACTCGGCTGCAGCGTCAACTCGGCGTGCCGCTCGCGACGCACCTCTCCGAGACGGCGGACGAAGTCAAGTTCACCAACGACGCTGCCGGCCCGCTGCGCGGGTTTCTTGAAGGGCTGGGGTTGTGGAGCGATGAAGCGGCGTCGGCGTTCGGTCGGGGGAAGCCGCCGGTGACGCATCTGGTCGGGCCGCTGATGTCGGGCACGTTTCTCGCGGCGCATGTCAACGCGATCACCGATCTGGAAATCGAAGCCCTCTCACACACGGGCACATCGGTCGTGTTCTGCCCGCGCGCGTGGGAGTACTTCGGGCACGATTCCACGCTCGGCCCGCACCGATGGAAAGACCTGCTCGCCGCCGGGATCAACGTCGCACTCGGGACGGATTCGATCATCAATCTGCCGGCGAATGAAGCAGATCGCATCACGCCGTGGGACGATGCACGGCGGCTGTTCGAGCGCGGCGAGCGCGATGCCTTCTTGTTGCTGCGCCTGATCACGCTGAACGGAGCGTGGGCGCTGGGGCTTGATCCGTCGATGTTCATGCTGTCGCCGAGCGAATCGCCGCGGGTGATCGCCGGGCTGGCGATGGTTGAACTCGATGGTGTGTCAGAGGGCGGCGACGCACTGACCGCGGCGTTCAGCTCGCGCGTGCCGCCCACGTTGTTGTTGCCGGATGTGCCGCAATGACGCTCGGCAATTCGACAAGGCTCCATCGTTGGAGTCGAGCCGACTTCCGTCAACCATCCCAACATCTCGCCCCCGCGCTGCTCGGGCAGCTCCTCGTGCGCATCCTCGACGACGGCACGCGCCTCGTCGGGCGCATCGTCGAAACGGAGGCGTACCTGGGCGTGAAGGACCGGGCCGCCCACAGTTACGGCGGGCGGCGCACCGAGCGCACTGAAGCGATGTACCGCGGCGCGGGCACCGCGTACGTCTACTTCACCTACGGCATGCACCACTGTTTCAATATCGTCAGCGGTGAGATCGACGAACCCGTCGCGGTGCTGATCCGGGCGCTCGAACCCCTCGAAGGCATCGACGCGATGCTCGCCCGGCGGCGCTCGTTCCCCAAGGCACCGAGGCTGATCCGCCCCATCGACCTCGCGTCGGGCCCTGCCCGGCTCTGCCAGGCGTTCGATATCGATCGGCGACTGAACATGCTCGACCTTACGGCGTCCGACCGGCTGTATGTCGCTGAGGTTGATCCGCCCGCTCGCGCAAGAATCGCGGTGACCGCGCGGATCGGGGTGGAATCGGCGGGCGAGTGGGCCAGCCGACCGCTCCGGTTCTTCATCGACGGAAACCCGCATGTCAGCAGGTAAGGGCGAACCCTTCAGCGCCGGTTGATTCATGCGCCGGGGCCGGCGGGCCGAAAAAACTTGTCCTCGCACCGGTTGGCTTGACGCGGCCGGCCCGCTAGCATTCCGGCGCGATGTGGGTCTGTAGGCGTCTCGTGGGCGCTGGTCGTGTGGAGAAGTGCGCGTGAGTTCCTGCGGCGATCTGATCTGGGACCGGGTGCGTTCGAGAGCCAGCGGCTATCCGCCCGAAGCCTTCGTCTTCGTGCAGTGCGGGCTGCGGCACACCGTCGAGCAACTCCACGGCGACGACACCGACGACGATTCACCGCGGCATGTTTCGGGTCAGCAGCTCTGCATGGGCCTGCGCGACTTCGCGCTCAAGCAATTCGGGTTCCTCGCGCGGACCGTGCTCGAGTCGTGGAACATCCGGCGCACCGAAGATTTCGGGCGCATCGTGTTCATCCTGGTCGAGACAGGCGTGATGCGCAAGTCGGATGAGGACAGTCTCGACGATTTCACGGGCGTCTTCGACTTCGCCGAGGCGTTCGGGGCGACGTCGGAGCCGATCCGAGGTTGACGAACGAACAGCCGAACGGATGGGGTACTCCGGGCTGGGTTTTTTGAAGCACGGGTGACGGTGACAGGCCCCGACGCACTATCCGGGCCGATGCCCGGTAGGCGAAAATGGCTATTCCTCCCCGAAGCCTCGATCGACCAGCGCCGCAAGTTTCGCCACCGCGTCGTCCGCGTCGTTGCCGGTCGCGACGATTTCGAGTTCCGTCCCCTGCGTGGCGGCGAGCATCATCACCATCATAATCGACTTGCCATCGACCGGGCCGGTGTCGTCATCGATCGTCTTTTGGACGGTGATCTCGGACTGAAACGAAGCGGCGAGATCGACGAATTCCATCGCCGGGCGGGCGTGCATGCCCAGCCGGTTTCGGATCGTCGCTCTCTTGCTCGCAGTCGCCAAATCCGCACCTCCCGCTGATCGGTCGCTCGCCGTCGGCGTTGCACACCCGTCTCTCACCGCTCGTCGATGCCCCCGCGCCGGCGTCGGCGTCTCACGCGCTGAGCCGCTGATGATCCGCGTCGTCCAGCACACCCCAGACATCATCCGACGTCTCCGCCTGACGGAGGAACCGGCGGAACTTGTCCTGGCTGAGGTTCTTGAAGATCACTTCCATCGCCTGCAGGTGATCCTCGGGTTTCCCGGCGGGGCTGAGCAGCAGGAAAATCGTGAAAACGGGCTGCTTGTCGAGGGCGTTGAAGTCGACGCCCGCGCGGCTGGTGCCGATCGCCGCCGCCATTGTCTTGATCGACGCGTGCTTGACGTGCGGGACGGCGACGCCCTTGCCGAACCCGGTCGAGCCTTTCTTCTCGCGCTCGAGCACCAGCGCCACGAGCTCCTCGCGCTGCGCGGGCTTGACGACCTTCGCCGCCACCAACGCTTCGAAGAGTTCGGCGATTGCGCCGTCGCGCTCGACGCTCGACAGGTTGGGGACGATCCCCTCTTTGACCACCAGTTCGCACAGCTTCATGCAACGGCTCCGGGGCACTGGCGCGCGCGTTCATCAATGATCACGCAGGCGTTCCTTAAAGTCCTTGAGTTGGCGCGAAACCTTGTCGACGGCGAGGTCGATGCACTCGTACGCGTCCTTGCCGGTGACCTTGGCGATGAAGTCCTCATGCTTCACCACGTCCACACGGATCTCTGCGAAGAACTCCTCGGGACGCGGGTTCTCGATGACGACAAAGATCTCCTGCACGCCGTCGAAATACTTGGGCAGCTTGGCGCATTTGGTGTCCACGTACTGCTTGATCGCCGGCGTGATGTCGAGATGCTTCCCGGTGACTTCGATCCGCATTGGCTCGCCGCTTCCTTTCCCGGGTTCGCCCGGCTCCGTCCGAGTGGCCGTGCCGCCCACGCGCGGCTTCGGTCTCTATCATGGCATCGACACGCCCATCTGCCAAGATCGCCGATTCCCGCCGCCCGCCGCGGATTCGGCCCCATCCGCCCCGCGCTACCAGAACTGCTTCTCATCCTGCGGGGCGAGTTCCACTTTGATGCGAAGCCGCAGCTTTGACCGCTTGACATCCAGTATCACCTGATCTCCAACCTCATACTCGCCCAAGACGCGCGACAGGTCGTCGAGCGTCCGCACCACGCGGTCCTCGACGGCGAGGATCACG
The DNA here is from genome assembly GCA_964391865.1 of uncultured Phycisphaeraceae bacterium. Taxonomy (GTDB): domain Bacteria; phylum Planctomycetota; class Phycisphaerae; order Phycisphaerales; family UBA1924; genus DASZQL01. The sequence goes on along the minus strand of CAYMNQ010000006.1, from coordinate 200,447 downwards.
TCCTTCGGCTTGAGGTACATCCCAGCTTCATCAACCCGCTCGCGCTTCACGCGCTTGACGACGGGCCCCTCTCCGTCGCCGGCGGCAGCCTCGATGCCCAGGCTCGCCGTTCCGGGCTTCGCGACCTCCGCCACCTCCGGCAGCGACCGCGCCCACTCGCGGAACTCACGCTCAACATCACGCACGGGCTTTGCGAAGACCGTCTCGATCGCGCCCAAGCCCGTCGGCTCGCGCCGAAAATCGTCCGCGAACGCGCGGTACCACTCGCGCAGCTCGCCGCGTTCGAGCAGGAAGACAAAGAAGGCACGCGACTGAGCGTAGTTGGCGCTCACGCGCTCCGCCATGAACCGCTCGCGCGGCCAGCGGAACAGCGTCTCCCACGGCACCAACCCGGAGTTCAGCGCCAGCCGGCGCACGATGTTGGTCCGCCACGACGGCACGGGCCGGTACGACCCGTCGGGCGCGAGATCGACATCTTCAAGGATGCACGCCAGTCCTTCCATGACCCAGAGCGGGTGCTCCTGCCCCCGCCGCGCCATGTCGCGCCAGTGGAGCGCGTGGAAGAACTCGTGCCGCAAGCTTGGGCCCAGGTCGCGCGTGACCAGCCGCTTCGCCGCGTTGTCGTAGTACCCGCCGATCGACACCCCCAGGACCAGCGACTCGAAATCCGCGGGCGTGGGCATCGCGATCGACACCCACGGGTCGGGGCGCGATTCATCGGCAGGGGTGTCACCAAAAACATGCTCGCGGGACCAGCGGGCGGTTCTGCGGAGTTCCTCATGCGCCTCATCGAGCGTGGCGCGCGGGAATGACGATGCAAAGTTCAGCCGCAGCGCCTCATCGCGCTCGTAGATATACGACTCGCCCAGCCCGGCGCGCATTGATTCAAGCTCGGCGCTCCCGCGCGCGTCGAGCAGTTCGCGCCAGCCCCTCAGAACCAGCTTGAACTTCGGGTGCGCCTGCAACGGGCCGAGGTGCTCGTCGCGCTCCATCGCGTGAAAATCAGTGAAGCCGAGCGTGATCGCATCGAGCAACAGTTCGGCGGCGTCGTCCACCCGCCCCATCATCGCGCGGGCGCACGCCAGGTTGTACGCCGCCACGGGGTCTTTCGGCTTGTGCGCGCGGTATTCCTCGATGGCAGCGACGGCGCCGGCGTAGTCCTTCTGCTCAAACGCGGCCCGGACCTGCCGGTCGAGTTGTCGCGGGGAGAGCACGCCGCGACGGTCGGCGGGAGCGGATGGTTGCTCAGCCGCCGGTTCGGGCGTGGGCTGTGCGGGGGCGGCTATCGCGCCCGCGAAAATCGCCGGAACGATCGCCGAACGGAGGAGAAGATGGAGGTTAAGGAGACACGGGCGGGACGCCCGTGCCACTAGGTTGACGAGAATGTCGCGCACCCCTCGATCAGTTCGCGCAGGGCGCGCGGGTACACCTCGCACTCGAGCGCGAAGACCCGCGCCGCGAGCGAATCCGGTGTGTCGTTCTCGTGGACTTCGCAGCATCGTTGTGCCACAATGGGCCCCGTATCGTAGCGGTCGTCGCACAGGTGGGCCGTGCAGCCGCTGATGCGCTCGCCTGCCGCGAGAACAGCTTCGTGGACCCGCCGCCCGTACATGCCGGGCCCGCCAAACTTCGGGAGCAGCGCCGGGTGGATGTTCGCGACCCTGCCTCGGTACTCGCTCGGCACGCGGACGATCTGCAGATACCCTGCGAGCGCTACCCATTCAACGCCGCGCGACCGCAGCATCGCGTCCAGTTCATCCGCGGCGATCACGCCAGGCGTGATGATCGTTTCAATGCCCGCGTCGCGCGCGATCTGCGCGCCGGGGCACTCGCGTGATGCGATCACCAGCACGACACTCGCGGGCAGTTCCCCGGCGGAAATCTTTTCGAGCAGGTTCGCCAGCGTGCGCCCGCCGCCCGAGAGCATCACCGCCAGTCTGGCCCGTTGGTCCGGCATGGGCGATGGGTTACGAGACTTTCTTGATCGCCGCGGCTTCGCTGTCCACAAGCGGAAGGAGTTTGTCCAGTTTGGTGAGTCTGATCATGCCGAGGATGTCGTTGTTCATGCCGAAGATCGCGAGCTTCCCGCTCTTCTCTCGCGTGAGTTTGCTGAGCGTGATGAGCATGCCGATGCCCATCGAGCCGAGGACGGTGACGCTGCGCATGTCGACGACGAGCTTCCAGGCGGCGCCGTTCGCCGCCGCCACGATCTCGTCCTGGACGATGGGGGCTTCGCGCTGCCCGATGTTGGGGCACGTGACGCGCGCCACCGCCGCCGCCCCGTTCCGCTCGTGTTGAACGAATGATGCTGCTTCCACGCCGTGGAGCGTAGCACACCGGACGACTATCCTTCACTCATGCCCCCCACCACCGCCTCGCCAGCGTCGCCCGCCCTCGCCGAGTTTCAGTCGTTGCCGACCGCAGAACTGGTCGAGCGTTTCGCGGTCGGCAGTTCGAAGCTCGACCGCCGGCTGCTCGATCTCGACGATTCGCAGCTCGACACCTTCTTCCGCCCCGAAGCGAACGTGGGGCGATGGTCGTGCCGGGTCTTGGTCGGGCACCTCGCGGACGCCGATCTGGTGTTCGTGCACCGCCTGCGCCGGACCGTCGCCGAGGATGCCCCGCTGCTCGCGCCGTTCGATGAAGACGCGTTCATCGATCGCGGGCTGTATCACCCGCACCTGCCCGGCGCCAGTTCCCCAAGTTCAACCCCCGCCGTCGCCAAGCCGCTGCCCGTCGCCGGTTCCGTCGCGGTCATCCACACGCTGCGCCTGTGGGGCGCCGACTGGCTCCGCACGCTCCAGCCCAGCGATTTCGCCCGCCGCTCACTCCACCCGCAACGCGGCGAGATGACCGTTCGGCTCATCCTCGACTACGCCGCCTGGCACCTTGAACACCACGCGTGGTACCTCGACCGAAAGCTGGACCGCCTGCTCGGGCCGAACTGACTAGGCCCGAATTTCCAATGAAATGCCCCCCGAAGGACTCGAACCTTCGACCCGCTGATTAAGAGTCAGCTGCTCTACCAACTGAGCTAGGAGGGCGCGAACACCCGGCGAATCGCGGAGTGATCGAACGTTCACACATCATAGCACGCGGCACCGTCGATCGCCAATCTGCATGCCGAACTGAGACGCCCGCGATGAATCTCCCAGGTGCGAAACAGGACATTGCTTCACCACGAAAACAACTACGCATCCGATTCATGCAGCAGACGAGGTCGTTGTGCCATTCTGTTGGCTTTGCAACTGGTGCCTTCCTCTCTTCTGCCTTTCGCCCTCTTCTCGTTGACATCATCTGCCCAACCGGCTATTCTCTTCGTCCTGTTTCCGTTCGGTTGAGCGGGCAGCTTCTTGCTTGAAGGAATTCGGTTCATGCACCCTACTCATCGACTCAGCCACAGTCGCACGCGTCTCCGCCGCAGCCATGAGGCGTTGGTCGGCCAGAACTCGACGATGTGCCCGCTCTCGGGCAACCCGAAGCAGCATCACCGTGCGTGCACCGAGTCGGGCTACGTCCGCCCGGGGCTCGTGATCAGCGTTCCCAAGCTCGGCATCGGCCCCAAGAGGGACTAACCGCACATGCGGATCGCCGTCGACGCCATGGGCGGCGACCATGCGCCTGACGTCATCGTCAGGGGTTGCCTCGACGCCCTCGATATCCTCGACCCCAGCGACCAACTCATCCTCGTCGGTGACCGCGCCATCATCGACGACATCACACGCGAGCGCGGCGTCAGCGACCCCCGGCTCGTCGTCGAGCATTCCACCAGCGTCATCGAGATGCACGACTCGCCCGTCGAGGCGGTCCGCGCGAAGCCCGATTCCTCCATCGTGAAAATGATGCTGCTCGGGTCAAAGCGCAAGAGCGCCAATCCGGTCGATGTCGTTATCTCCGCGGGCAACACCGGCGCGTGCGTCTCCGCCGCCACCATGCACATGAAGCGCCTGCCGGGCGTTCACCGGCCCGGCATCGCGTGCACCATCCCCGCGTTCCACGGGCCGGTGGTGCTGTGCGATGTCGGCGCGAACCCCGAGCCGCGGGCGGTGCATCTCGCGCAGTACGCGATTATGGCGGAGACCTATGCCCGGCGCATCCTCGGCATCGAGAAGCCCCGCGTGGCGCAGATGAACATCGGCGCCGAAGAGGGCAAGGGCACCGCGCTCATCAAGGAGGTCCGCGACCTCCTCAAAGCCATGCCGGGGCTGAAATACATCGGCTACGTCGAAGGGCGCGACATGTTCGAGGGCATGGCCGACGTGGTCGTCACCGACGGCTTCGTCGGCAACACGATGCTGAAACTCGCAGAAGGCTTGTCGAAGAGCCTCGTGAGCGCGATCGTGCATGAAGTGTTCAACGTCGCGCCGGACCTGGGGCTCCAACTCGAGCCCGTTCTGAAGGGTCTCTTCAAGAAGAACGACTACCACGAGCACGGCGGGGCGCCGCTTCTGGGCGTCAACGGCAACTGCTTTATCTGCCACGGGTCGAGCCAGGCACGCACCATCAAAGCGGCGATCCGTGTGGCCCGCGACTATGCTCACAAGAACGTGAACGAGGCGATCGTCGAGCGCGTCGCCGAACTCGAGAAGATCGCCGGGGCCGCGCACGAGGAGCCGGTATGACCACCACCGCCGCCGGTCAGTCGGGCCTGAGCGTTCCCACCCGCACGCCGCCGAAGATCGGCGTGAAACTCGCGGGCACGGGGTGCCACTACCCCGAGCGCCGGCTGCACAACAGGGACTTCGAGAAGCTCATAGAGACGAGCGACGAGTGGATCGCGCAGCGCACCGGCATCCGCGAGCGCCGCATCTGCGACCCCACCAAGGGCGAGGGGGCGACTTCGCTGTCGACCGAGGCGCTGCGCAAGGCGCTCCTTGACGCGCGGATCGACGCGAAGGAGCTCGACCTCGTGATCGTCGGCAGCGTGACTGGCGAGATGATGTGCCCCTCGACCGCTTGCCGCGTCGCCGCCAACGTCGGTGCACACGGCGCGGGGGCGTTCGACCTGATGGCCGCGTGCAGCGGGTTCCTCTACGGCCTCAATCTCGCGCACGACGTCATCCGCTGCGGCAGCTTCCGCACCGTCGCCGTCATCGGCTGTGACGTGATGAGCACCGTGATGGACTACGACAACCGAGCGGTGTCGATCCTCTTCGGCGACGCGGCCGGTGCCGCCATCTTCCGCGCCTGCGACGACACCTCGAAGGGCGTCATCGCGAGCGCCCTGCACGCCGACGGGTCGCGTTGGAAGGACCTCTACATCCCCACCACCGCGCACGACTTCCCCGCCGATGCGGAGGCGGAGATGGCCCGCGTCGGCGCGCTCCAGATGAACGGGCGCGAGGTGTACAAGTTCGCCGTCGGTACCTTCAGCCGGCTGATCGAAGGCACGCTGGAAACCGCCGGTATCCGCGCCGACGAGATCGACATGTTCGTCTGCCATCAGAGCAACGCGCGCATGCTCGAATCCGCCCGCGAGCGCTTCGGCATCCCGGAAGACAAGCTCTATGTGAACATCGACCGCTTCGGCAACTGCTCCGCCGGCTCGGTGCCGGTGGCGCTCGACGAACTCCGCAAGATGGGCAAGTGCCGCGAGGGCGACCTCGTCATGTTCGTCGCGTTCGGCGGCGGGCTGACGTGGGCCTCCAGTCTTTGGCGGCTCTAGCCCCACCGAGTGTGGCACGCATACGGCTCTGATCGTGCGTGCTCTGGCCACACCCGCCGCTGTCGACCCACTCGACTATCCTTCCCACGCATGAGCACTCAGCCCGTCATCCTGTGTCCCGGCCAAGGCGCTCAAGCCGTCGGTATGGGGCGCGCCTGGTTCGAGAAGTCTACCGCCGCACGGCAGACGCTCGAACGCGCCGACGACGTACTGATGAGCAAACTCGGCGCGAAGCTGACGGACCTCTGCTTCAACGGCCCGGACGAGCGGCTGAACCGCACCGACATCGCGCAGCCCGCGATCTTCGCCGTCAGCGTTGCCAGCTTCCGCGCCCTCTTCCCCGACGCCGCTGCCAGCGACTTCGCCGCGATGGCCGGGCTGAGCCTTGGCGAGTACACCGCGCTGCACCTCGCCGGCGCGATCTCGTTCGAATCGTCGCTGGAACTCGTCTGGCTGCGCGGGCAGGCGATGCAGTCCGCCGCCGAAGCCTCGAAGGGTTCGATGGTCGCGCTGATCGGCGCGGATGACGCGCAAGCGCAGGCCGTGTGCGACAAGGCATCGCAAGGGCAGGTGCTCGTCCCTGCGAATTACAACGCGCCGGGGCAGATCGTCCTCAGCGGGCACGCCGAGGCGTGCGATCGCGCCGTGACCGTCGCGGGCGAGATGGGTTTCCGCGCTACGAAGCTCGCCGTCGCGGGCGCGTTCCACTCGCCCCTCATGCAGCCCGCGGCGGACAGTCTCGCCGCCGCCCTCGCGAGCGCCGACATCCAAGCGCCCCACTGCCGCGTGATCTCGAACGTCACCGCGCAGACCTACGGCACCGGCGCCGATACCGCGCGCCCCCTCGCCGACGTGATCCGCCAGCGCCTCGTCGAGCAGCTCACGAAACCCGTCCGCTGGAGCCAGTCTTGCGCCGTCCTTGCCGCCGAGTGCACGGGGGAGTTCCACGAACTCGCGCCGAATAAAGTCCTCGCCGGTCTGATGCGCCGCATCGACCGCGCGATCAAGGTGGTGAACCATGATGAACCCGTCTGATCGTTCCGACGCACTTGTCCGCACGTTGACGCGAGCCGGGCTGTCGCTCGCGGCAGTCGCGGCGATGCTCGTCCTCGCCGGCTGCCCCAAGGAAGAAGCCCCGGTCGCCGCGCCGGTCGTCTCGGCACCGCCCCCGCCGCCCGATCCGTGGGAGGGAATCACCCTCGCTGCAAAGGTTGAGTTCCCCAAGGAGAAGGGCCCGAGCGACGCGAACCTGCTCCGCGCCGCGGTGGACCTCGCCAACGCGCTGGCGAAGGGCGACGACGCGGCGATGATGCCCCTTCTCTCGCGCCGTGATCAGTCGGTGCTGAAAGACCTCGCCGAGCGCGGCGAGTGGAAGACCCAGACCGCCAACCTCGAACTCGTCCGCGTCTGCGCCCTCAGTGTCGAAGACGGCAAGGCGAAGCTCGGGCTGGGCGTTCAGGACAAAGCCGGCGCATACTTGCTCGCATTCGAGGGCGAGAACGCCGGCGGCTCGTGGACGTTCAGCGGGTTGGCGATCGAACCCAAGACCGCGCGCGCCGCCGCGGATCTCGACGGCGTTGAACTGAAAGTCCGCCCAATCACCGTCGCCGCAGCCGCCGCCGCTCCGACTCCGGCGCCGAAGCCCGAGGACGCTCCGCCCGAGGAACCCAGTTCCAGCCCATCCAGCAGCAGTGGCGGCCCCCAACGGTCCGACTGATCAGCCGCAACGAACCCACAAGGAACCCCGCGTGAGCGAACCTACCGTGCAACGAGTCGCCGTCGTCACCGGCGCCAGCCGCGGCATCGGCCGCGCCATCGCCCTCCGGCTCGCGCGCGACGGGCGGCACGTCGTCCTCCTCAGCCGAAACGAAGGCCCGCTCTCCGAGGTCTGCGCGCAGATCGAATCCGCCGGCGGCGCGGCCTCGTTTGTCGCCTGCGACATCGCCGACGCCAAATCCTTCGAGCAAACCATCGCGCGCATCATCGACGAGCGCGGCAGACTCGACATCCTCGTCAACAACGCCGGCATCACCAAGGACGGGCTCGCGCTCCGCATGAGTGACGAAGACTGGGACGCCGTCCTCGACACGAATCTGAAGAGCGCCTTCGTCGCCTGCCGCACCGCCGCCCGCGCGATGATGAAAAATCGCTTCGGCCGCATCGTCAACATCGGCTCCACTTCGGGCGTCGTCGGCAACGCCGGACAGGCGAATTACGCGGCGGCCAAGGCCGGGCTGATCGGGCTGACGAAATCCCTCGCGCGCGAACTGGGCGGCAAGGGCATCACCGCCAACGTCGTCGCGCCCGGCTTCATCGAGACGGATATGACCGCCGGCCTGCCTGACGAGATCAAGCAGAAAGTTCAGGACGCGATGGCGATCAAGCGGCTGGGAACTCCCGACGACATCGCCGCCGCCGTCGCCTACGTCTCCTGCGACGGCGCTGGGTACCTGACCGGCCAGACGATCTGCATCGACGGCGGGCTGACAATGTGCTGAACCATCCCCAGAACTTAGTGGTCCCTAACGGGACACGTCCCAAGCGATTGCGACCCCCCGGCAGAGCGGCTATATTCCCCTTCGCTGACGGCGGGAAGGGCCACGCAGCCCTCGTCCGGCGAACCATGGAGCCAATGACGTGACAGAAACCGAAATCGAAGCGAAGGTCATCGATATCGTGGCAGAGCAGATGGGCGTCGATAAGACGACGATTACCCGCACGACCAGCTTTGTGAACGACCTCAACGCCGACAGCCTCGACACGGTCGAACTGGTCATGGAGCTCGAAGACGAGTTCGAGACCTCGATCCCCGACGACAAAGCCGAGCAGATCAAGACCGTCGGCGAGGCGATCGATTTCATCAAATCCGTAAAGGTCTGACCCGCGAATCCCCGGCCACTCGTCCGGCCCGCCGAACAGCGGGCCGGTTCATTTTCCGCACCCGCCGACCTTCCCCGGCATCGAATCGACACGCCGCCCCCCGCTGACTCTCCCGGCATGAACCACTCCCAGGCACAGAATCGGGTTGTCATCACCGGCGCCGGCGCGGTCACCAACATCGGGTTCGACGCCGCCAGCGCTTGGGACGGCATGGTCGCCGGTCGCAGCGGCATCTCGATCATCACCGGGCTGAACGAGTTCGATCGCTGGAAGAACCACGATTGGAGCATCAAGATCGGCGGTGCGATCGTTGGCTGGGACGACACTAGCTATCTCGATAGGCGAGAGGGCAAGCGCCTCGACCGATTCGCGATCCTCGGCATCTCCGCCGGTATTGAGGCGGTCAAGAACAGCGGCATCGATTTGTCGAAGGAAGACCTCACGCGCTGCGGCGTGATCGTCGGTTCGGGCGTGGGCGGCATTCAGACCATCGAGCAGGGCATCTACGTCATGCTCGACAAGGGAGCCGAGCGGCTCAGCCCCTTCACCGTTCCCCGCCTGATGGCGAACGCCATCTCGGGCGATCTTTCGATCCGCTTCGGCTTGCAGGGCCCATCATCAACGCACGTCACCGCGTGCGCCAGTTCCGGGCATTCGATGGGCGATGCGTTCCGCATGCTGCAGCGGGGCGACGCGGACGTCATGCTCGCTGGCGGCAGCGAGGGCGCGGTGTCGCCGCTGTGCCTCGGCGCGTTCCTCACCATGCGTGCCCTCTCCGCCCGCAACGATGCGCCAACCAAAGCATCCCGCCCCTTCGACAAGGATCGCGACGGCTTCGTCCTCTCCGAAGGCGCGGCCGTCTTCGTCCTCGAGACCGAAGAACACGCCAAGAAGCGCGGTGCCAACATTCTCGGCGAGATCTTCGGCTACGCGGCGTCGAGCGATGCCGCCCACATCACCGCGCCCGACCCCAACGGACGTGGCGCGACGCGCTCGATGAGCTGGGCGCTCCGCGACGCGGGGCTGAACCCCACGGACATCGACTACATCAACGCGCACGGCACTTCCACCCCGCTGGGCGACGCGGCGGAAGTCGCGGCGGTGAAGAGCGTCTTCGGCGATCACGCGATCAAATCGCGCGGCGGGAAGCTGCTCATGTCGTCCACCAAGAGCATGCTTGGGCACTGCCTCGGTGCTTCCGGCGCGGTCGAGACGATCGCCTGTCTAGGCGCGATCCGCCACGGCGTGGTCCCCCCCACCATTAACCTCGACCACCCGGACGATGGCTTCGACATGGACTTCGTGCCGCACCACGCCCGCGACGCCCGGGTCCGCTACGCCATGAACAACACCTTCGGCTTCGGCGGGCACAACGTCACGCTGATCCTGGGCGCGTACCGCGGCTGATGGTTTCGCCCCGATCCTGTGAACATCGACCAATCGGGCGTGCCGTCGCTGTTTTTCACGAGATGGCGTACTCCGGAATCTGCACGTCACCGGCGGAACGAGCCGATACACCGAGCAATGTCCGACGCGCTTTCCCGCATCCTGAAGTTCGACGTGCCCATCATCGTCCTCATGGGCGAGCGCCAGATGCCCATGAAGGATGTCCTCGCGCTCGTGCCGGGCATGATCATGGAACTGCCCAAATCTTCCGACGAGCCGCTTGAATTGTGCGTCAATAACAAGCCGATCGGGACCGGTACGGCGGTGAAGGTGGGCGAGAACTTCGGGATCAAGGTGGACTTCATCGGCACCGCCGCCGAGCGCGTCGAAGCGATGGGCAAAGCGCCGCCCAAGGAAGCGACCGCCGAGGAAAACGAACTCGCTGCGATGGCGGAACAAATGCTCGCCGGGCAGCTGTGATGGGCCCAACTCTCGCACCGCCGTATCACCGTTGGGAACGGCGGTCCAAGAAGTCTTCGCCGGCCGCACTCCGAGCAGGTACCAAGTGACCGACAAAGCACTCGCGGATCGCCTCAACCTCCGCCCGTCTGACTTCCCACGCCCTACGATCTCTGGCTGAAAGTCAGACCACCGGAGCCCCAACCACACTTCCATGCGACCGCGATCACGGGGAATCCAAGCCGCCGCACGCCAATGGCCGCGCGTTATCGCCGAATCCGTCGGCCTGCCCGTCCGCCAACTCGACTCGGGCGAGCCGCCCGCGGTCGCCGGCGCGCTCCCGCAAGCAGAGCACTGGACCGCCGCCAACTTCGCCGCGTGCTGGGCCGGGCACGCCACCACACTCCTCCGCGTCGGCGGCCTCACCATCCTCACCGACCCGCACCTCGGCTCGCACGCCGGCGTCACCCTCGGCCGGTACGAGATCGGCCGCAAAAGACTCGCCGCACTCCCCGGCTCCGTCGACGACCTCCCGCCCATCGACCTTCTCCTCCTCAGCCACGCGCACTTCGACCACTGGGACAAACCCACCCTCGCGCGTCTCGCCCGACGATTCGGCGCAAACCAGAAACACTCGCTCACCGTCGTCGTCCCACGCCGCACCGCCAGCCTCCTCCCGCGCGGCTTCAAGAACGTGATCGAACTCGCGTGGGAATACGAAGCCGCCGCGCGCGATGTCCGCGTCACCGCCATCCAGCCCAAGCACTGGGGCGCGCGCTGGATCCTCGATCGGCACCGCGGCTACAACAGCTACCTCATCGAAGCCGCCGGCAAGCGCATCCTCTTCGGCGGCGACACCGCCCACACCCGCGCCTTCGATCATCTCTCCAAGAACGGCGGCGTCGATCTCGCCATCCTCGGCATCGGCGCCTCACGAAGCTGGGAACACCTCCACGCCACCCCGGAGCAAGCCGCCGACATGGCCGCCCGCATGGGCGCGAGACGCCTCATGCCCATCCATCACGGCACCTTCCTCCTCGACAATGAGCCCCTCCACGAGCCGCTCCTGCGGCTCCGCCAAGCCTGGGACGAACGCCGCATGATCTGCACCAGCCTCGGCGAACTCTGGGTCGGCGATGAACTCGGAAACGAACCGCACCCACGCGCCGACGAAACTCCCGGGTTCCCGCCGAGCAATCGAGCGTAGTCCGTGTTCACCAAGCACTCTGATCAGAGCTGTTCGTTGTTGCAATGCTCCGCATGTATTGTTCCTCGGCCCAAAGGGCCGCAGGCACGTTGCCGGGGGTTGAGCGAGTCTTCGAGCGAAACCCCCGGACGTGCAGCCGACTGACGCGCGAGCCCCGAAGGGGCGAAGGAGCGAGTCAGCATTGCATCGCGATGCGCTCCGGAAATGCAGCCCGCTCCTGATGCTTCATGGTATAGATCGCACATGCCCCTCCCCCGCCTCAACCCCTTCCGCGCGCTCCCCAACCCGCGCCAGGTCTTCGCGTGGGGCATGTACGACCTCGCCAACCAGTCCTTCACGCTGCTCATCACCACCCTCTACTTCGCGATCTACTTCGATCAGTACATCGCCGAATCGCCGCAGCAGGGCGTGCAACTGCGCAACTGGTCCTTCGCCGCCGCCTCGCTCATCGTTGTTGTCACCAGCCCCTTTCTCGGAGCCGTCGCCGATTTCACTGGGAAGAAGAAGCTCGCGCTCAACTGGGCCTGCGCCGGCTGCGCCGCCGCCACCGTCGCCCTCGCGCTCACCGGCAAGGGCGATCTCTGGCTCGCCTTCGCGATCTACGGCTTCGCCAACATCTGCTTCATGTGCGGCGAGAACTTCCTCGCCGCCTTCCTCCCCGAAATTTCCACCCGCGACAACGTCGGCACCGTCTCCGCCATCGGCTGGACCATGGGGTACATCGGCGCGCTCCTTTGCCTGCCCCTTTCGCTCGCAATCCCCGGCATGCTCACCTCGCCGCAACCCGCGAGTGCATTCCACGGGGTCTTCGTGCTCGCCGGCGTGTGGTTCGCGCTCGGCGCGCTGCCCACGTTGCTTTGGCTCAAAGAGAAGAAATCCGCCGAGACACTCAAGCCCGGCGAGTCCCTCGCCACCATCGGCTTTGTGCGTCTCGCACAGACCGCGCGCCAGGTCTCGCACTACCGCGAACTCGCCGTCTTTCTCACCTTCTTCCTCGTCTACTGCTGCGGCATGCAGATCGTCATCATCAACGCGGGTGTCATCGCCGGGCGCTACATGGGGCCGGGAGAGTTGGTCCTGTTCGTCTGGGTCCTCGCCGCCGTCAGCGGCATTGGGTCCGTCATCGGCGGCATCGCGCAGGCCCGCATCGGGCTCAAGACCACCGTCATCGCGTCGCTCGTCATCTGGCTCATCACCGCGCTCGGCGCCGCGTTCCTCCCCGAGCAGAACGCATCGAAAGCTCACCTCTGGCTCGTCGGCATCGGCGTCGGGCTCGGCCTCGGCATGACCGGAACCGCCAGCCGCGCGCTCGTGGGCGTCTTCACACCTCAGCACAAAACCGCCGAGTTCTTCAGCTTCTGGGGGCTGGGCTACAAGGTCGCGGGCGTCGTCGGCCCGTTCATGTACGCGTGGGTCGTCGGCGCCAGTTCACGCCCCCAGCGCGACGGCATGCTCCTCGTCGCCGCCACCTTCGCGCTGGGCCTCGTCGGCCTCCTCTTCGTCAGCGTCGAACGCGGCCGGCGCGCCGCCGAGCACGCAGAACAAGATCATGCGCACTCTTGATAACAGTCAATGTTCTCCTCTCCGCACGCTCCGCGTCTCCGCGGTGAACCGGCTCACAACACCTTCTACACTTCACCAGTGCCAAGCCTGACCATCGATCCCATCCTCGCCCCCGGCGGCCCGATCGCGCGTCTCATGGGCGAGCACTTCGAGCCGCGCCCGCAGCAGGCGCAGATGGCCGCCGCCATCACGCGCGCGATGGACTCGCGCTCACAGCTCCTCGTTGAAGCCGGCACCGGCATCGGCAAGTCGTTCGCCTACCTTGTCCCCGCGATCCGGCGCATCATCGAGCACAACGAGATTGTCGTCGTCGCCACCAACACCATCGCGCTGCAGGAGCAACTGCTGAGCAAGGACATCCCGCTCCTGCGCGACGCGTTCCGCGGCGGCGAGACGGAACCCTTCCGCGCCGAACTCGTGAAGGGCCGCGGCAACTACCTCTCGCTCCGCCGCCTGCAGCTCGCGTCGAAGCGCCAGGACCGCTTGTTCCCCGACGACGCGACCATGCGCTCGCTGCACGTCATCGAAGACTGGGCGTACGCGACAACCGAAGGCTCGCTCTCGACGCTCCCGCCGCTCGAACGCGCCGGCGTGTGGGACCGCGTGCAGTCCGACTCGGGCAACTGCATGGGGCGCAAGTGCCCGAACTTCTCAAAGTGCTTTTACCAGCAGGCCCGCCGCCGCATGGAGTCGGCGAACCTGCTCATCTGTAACCACGCGATCTTCTTCAGCGACCTCGCGCTGCGCACGAAGGACGCCGGCTTCCTCCCCAAGTACGACCACGTGATCCTCGACGAGGCGCACAACATCGAGGACGTCGCCAGCGAGCACTTCGGCGTCTCGCTCGCCGAGGGACGCGTGCGCCACCTGCTCTCGACGCTCGTCCACACGGGCAAGCAGAGGGCCGGCCGCGGGTTCCTGCCCAGCCTCATCGTCAGCGGCGACTCCACCGCGCTGCTCGAACGCGCCGCGATCGCCGTCCATCGCGCCGGTTCCGCGTGCGACGAATTCTTCGACCAGATCGTCGAACTCACCGGTCGGCGACCCGGCACCGCGCGCCTCGCCGGCGCGGGGCGGGTGAACGACACGCTCTCGGGCACCTTCAAGGAACTCGCGCTCATGCTCAAGCGCTTGAAAGAGGGCGCGACGAACGAGGAGGACAAGTTCGAATTGAACGCCTACAGCCTCCGCGCCGCCGCCATCGCGGAGGATGTCGAGGCGCTCTGCACACAATCACAAAGCGGCTTCGTCTACTGGGCCGAAGTCACCAAGCACGAAAGCTACGGCCTGCGCGCCACCCTCGCCTGCTCCCCCGTCGAGGTCGCGCCGGTGCTCCGCGAAAAACTCTTCGGCGGCGAACTCTCCGTCACGCTCACCTCCGCCACCCTGACCACCGGGGGGACCGGCGGCGGGTCGTTCCACCACGCGAAGAGCCGCCTCGGTTGCGACGACGCCGCCGAACTCACGCTCGGCAGCCCCTTCGACCACGCCGCGCTCGTCGAGCTGCACGTCGACGCGGCCATGCCAGACCCGCGCAGCAGCGAGTTCGACGAGGAACTCGCGTCACGCATCCGAACGCACGTCCTCGCGACCGACGGCGGAGCGTTCGTCCTCTTCACCAGCTTCGCCACCATGCACCGCGCCGCCGAACGGCTGCGCGATGAGCTCGAGTCGCGCGGCATGCCCGTCTTCGTGCAGGGGCGCGACGGCAGCCGCATCGCGATCCTCGAACGCTTCCGCGAGAGCGAGCGCAGCGTCCTCTTCGGCACCAGCTCCTTCTGGCAGGGCGTCGACGTGCGCGGGCGCGGGCTGCGCAACGTCATCATCACGCGACTCCCCTTCGACCCGCCCGACCGCCCGCTCACGCAGGCGCGCCTCGAACTCATCGAGGCCCGCGGCGGGAACCCCTTCATGGAAGACTCGCTCCCCCGCGCCGTGATCCGCTTCAAGCAGGGCTTCGGCCGGCTGGTGCGCAGCGCCACCGACTCGGGACGCGTCGTCGTCCTCGACCCGCGCCTCGTGAAATCCCGCTACGGCAGCCTCTTTCTCGACGCGATCCCCAGCGGCGTGCGCATCGTTGGCGCGGACACCGACACAGAACCAGACTTCTGACGCTCCGCGATCGCCGACGCCCACCGATCCGAGTATCCTTCGCGTTCCAGCACGTTTCGAGCGATTGCCCACGGAGCCATTGACCCCATCATGCTCGGCAAAATCTTCAAAGCGTATGACATCCGCGGCACCTACCCCGATCCTCTCAACGAGGACCGCGCGTGGCAGATCGGCTACGGCTGCGCCAAGTTCCTCCTCGCCGACGCGCAGAACGGCGGCGACACCACCCCCATGGCGAAGAACATCGTCGTCGGGCACGACATGCGCAAGAGCAGCCCCAGCCTGCACAAGTCGCTCTGCCAGGGCATCATCGACGGCGGCGCGAACGTCATCGACGTGGGGCTTGTCGATACACCTTTCGTCTACTTCGCGATCAACCATCTCGACTGCGCCGGCGGCGTGCAGGTGACCGCCAGTCACAACCCGCCGCAGTACAACGGGTTCAAGGTCTCGAAGCGCAAAGCGAAGCCGGTCGGCGAGTCGACGGGCCTCTCGGAGATCCGCAAGATCGCCGCGATGGTCGATGTCGCCGAGAAGGGCAAGGGCAAGGGCAAGGTCGAGAAGCGCGACCTGTGGGCCGACTACACGAAGCACGTCCTTTCGTTCTGCGATACCGGCGGCAAGAAGATCAGAGCCGTGATCGACGCCAGCAACGGCATGGCGGGCACGATGGTGCCCAAGGTCTTCGGCAAGAAAGGCGCGAGCGTGCCGGGGCTGGAGATCAGCGAGCTCTACTTCGACAACTCGAAGGGCGAGTTCGTCCACGAGCCGAACCCGCTTGTCGCCGCGAACCTGCGGGATCTGCAGGCAAAAGTGGTCGCCGAAAATGCCGACTTCGGCATCTGCTTTGACGGCGACGCGGACCGGCTGATGGTCGTCGATGAGAAGGGCACCGCCGTTGGGTGCGACCTGCTGTCGGCGTTCCTCGCGTCGTGGTTCCTGAAGAGCAACGCGGGCAGCGCCATCGTCTACGACCTGCGCTCCAGCAAGGCGCTCGAAGAGGACATCCGCAGGGCGGGCGGCACACCCGTGCGCTCGCGCGTCGGGCATGTGTTCATGAAGGCGGCCCTCGCGGAGCACGCTGCTGTCTTCGGCGGCGAACTCTCCGGGCACTTCTATTTCCGCGACAACTTCAACGCCGACTCCGGCGCCATCGCGCTCGCCGTGCTGCTGACGGCGTACGCGCAGGCGGGCGGCAAGCCGATGAGCACACTCATCGCGCCCGTCGCGCGCTACACGCAGTCGGGCGAGGTCAACTTCGAGATCGAGGACAAAGACGGCGCTCTGGCGAAACTGAAACAGGCCTTCGCCGAGCGCGGCACCATCGACGAACTCGACGGCGTCACCATCGACTGCTTCGAGAAGGACGGCTGGTGGTGCAACGTGCGCAAGAGCAACACCGAGCCCCTCTTACGCCTGAACCTCGAAGGACGCGACCAGGAAACCGTGAAGAAGATGCTGGCCCAGGTTTCACCCATGCTCGGCAAGATGGCCGATCATCACTAGAGCCGCATGAACGTCGCCCGATTCTTCGAGCACTGGAAGATCATCGAGAACCCGTTCCTCGGCGAGGAGGCGCGGCAGGACCCGGTCTTCGGGCGCATCGGGCACGCGCGCGGGGGCGGTGGGTCCGGCCCGATGCCCGTCGCGCACCCGGATTTCTCGAAGATTCTCGGCGACCTGGCGCGACCCGGCAGTTCGATCGTCTTCGGCGAGAAGGGCAGCGGCAAGACGGCGATCCGGCTGCAGATGGCCGAGCGTGTCGAGCAGCACAACTGGAACGTGCCGAGCGGCGCGGGCGGGCGCGTGCTGATGATCTCGTTCGACGACCTGAACCCGATGCTCGACCGATTCTGCGCCACGTTCAAGACGCGGATGGACGACGAAGCGCCGGAGGTGCTGAAGACGCTGGGCAAGCTGCGCCTCGTCGATCACATGGATTCGATCCTGCACGGCGCGGTGCCGCGGCTGATCGACGCGCTGTTGGGAGATCGCGGCGGCGGCGAGCCTCCGATCGTGCTGCCCGAAAAGCCGTGGAAGGTGCTGCGCAAGTGCGAGCCGACGCTGCGGCGCGACCTGCTGTTGCTGCAGGCGATCTACGACCGCCAGCTCGGCGCGCCGGCGCGCACACGCTCGGTGCGCAACAAGCTAAAGCTGCCCGGCAACCGCTCGGCGCTGCTGTGGCAGTTCGCGGCCTACTTCGGGTGGCTTCTGCCCGCGGGGATTTTTGCGGCGGACATCTACTTCAAGCAAGAGCCATTCGGCCCGAAGCCATGGCTGTACGCGACGTACGCCGCGCTCGGCGTGTGGGTGTTCTTCCTCCTCAAGTGGTTTATCTTCGACCGCTGGGGCTTGAAGCACACGGCGCGACGCCTACGCCGGCAGCTGCGCTCCTTGCCGCGGAACACCGAATCGCTGGCCGATTCGCTGGCGCTGCTGCCGACGATCCTGCGCGACTCGGCGATATTGCCGGTCGACGAGCAGGAGGAGAAGCGCTACGCGATGTTCGCGCGCTTCCGGCGCGTGCTCGGCGCGCTCGGGTACTCGGGGATCATCATCGTGCTCGACCGGTTGGATGAACCGACGCTCGTCTCGGGCGACCCCGCGCGGATGAAGGCGGTCGTCTGGCCGCTCTTCAACAACAAGTTCCTGCAGCAGGATGGCATCGGCGTGAAGCTGCTGCTGCCAATCGAGCTGCGCCACGAGCTGTTCCGCGAGTCGTCATCCTTCTTCCAGGAAGCACGGCTCGATAAACAGAACCTCGTCGAGCGGTTGTCGTGGTCCGGGCCCATGCTGTTCGACCTGTGCAACGCGCGACTGGCGGCGTGCCGCCCGCCCGCCGCCGAAGCGCCCCCGATCTCGCTGACCGATTTGTTCGAGAGCGACGTGTCGCGGCAGGACGTCATCGACGCGCTCGACCAGATGCACCAACCGCGCGACGCGTTCAAGCTGCTCTACCAGTGCATCCACGACCACTGCGCGGCGGCGCCGGAAGAGTCGGCGGTGTTCCGCATCCCGCGCCTCGTGCTCGAGAACGTGAAGAAACAGCAGGCGGAACGCGTGTCGATGTTCGCGCGGGGGATCAGGCCCGCGTGAGGCGGGGTGCGCGCGGTGCGCGGTGCGCCTGAGAAAGACAGAAGAAGCCACGGATGGCATGGATGGACACGGGTTCCCGATGATGTCACGTGTTCACGAGCCTGTCCGTGCTGCATCCGCCCGGGCGGACCCCGGTTTGATTGGTGAGTACATCTTTCCAAGGGCCGAGTATGCGCCACAAGACAATCACCGTTGCGTTCGCGGTTCTCACGATCACCATCGGCGTTGGCGTGCCCGCGATTTCTCGCGCGGCTGCGCGGCAGGGCGGCGCGCTGAGCGAGCCGGATCGCGCCGCCACCATCGCATCGGCGGTCGAGCGGGCGCGGGCGCTGCTGAAAACAGGCGACGCTGAGCCGGCGGTGCGGCTGCTGCTGCCGATGCGGAGCGACACCGACGACCCGGCGTTCCTGGCGGCGTTCAGCGAGGCACTCGCGCGAGCCGCGTACCAGCGCTCGCTGGCGCTCGAATCGCGCAGTTCGCCGGCCCCCGCCGCCCCCGGCGGGCGCGCCGGCGATGACCAATGGCGCGACGAGCTCAGGCGTGTGAACGAGTCGCTCGAGCGGTCGATCAAGGACATCGATCGCCGGCTCGACACGATCGATCGCACCCTGTCAGATAAGGGGCGGGCCGAGCCGATCACTGACCGGCTGGAGAATTCGGTGAGCGATCTGAATCGCGAGGTGCGAGATCTGAAGAGTCAGCTTGATCGTTTGGAGCGAACGGTCGAGCAGCTGCGCTGGAAGAAGTGATGCCCCATGAACGCCGCAGCCTTGAGGTCAGTCTGATCGCGCGCGGGTATGATCGAATGGCACACGCTTTGAAAGGACAATCAATGCTCGACGCCCCTGCCAGCACCGTGATCGACCGTCGGGCCGCGATGACCGCGCTCGGGACGCTCGGCGTCCTCGGCGCCACGGCTCTCGCGGCCGCCCAGAATGCCGCGCCCGCCGCTGCCGGGGCCGCGAAGGATCATCCGCTCGGCCCGACTGAAGCGCTCGGCTGGGACGCCGCGAAGGGCGAGTACACGCTGCCCGCGCTGCAGTACCCGTACGAGGCGCTCGAGCCGCATCTCGACGCCGAAACGATGAAGATCCACCACACGAAGCATCATCAGGCGTATGTGAACGGGCTGAACAAGGCGATGGGCGAACTGAAGAAAGCGCGCGACGCGGGCGACTTCGCGCTGATCAAACACTGGTCGCGCGAAGTCTCGTTCCACGGCGGCGGGCACGTCAATCACACGCTCTTCTGGGCCACGATGGCGCCGCCCTCGCAGGGCGGCGGCGGGCAGCCGACCGGCCCGCTCGCGGACGCGATCACCCGCGACTTCGGCTCGTTCGACAAGTTCAGCGCCCAGTTCCAGGCCGCGGCGAACGCCGTCGAAGGTTCCGGATGGGCGTGGCTTGTGTTTGACCACCTCTCGCGCCGGCTGATGATTCAGCAGATGGAAAAACAGCAGGACATGCTGCTGACGATGGGCGTACCGCTCGTCGGAGTGGATGTGTGGGAGCACGCGTACTACCTGAAGTACAAGAATGCGCGCGCGGAGTATGTGCAGGCGTTCATGAACGTCGTCGCGTGGGAGAAGGTGGGGAAGATGTTTGAGGTGGTGGCGAAAGGGTAGAGCGGACCGATTGCCGTCACGGCGATCTCGGGCTGTCAATATTTCTCGCTGCATTATCCGCATTCCGCTGCATCATCTCCAACGTCGCGCGCTTGATCGCCGAGTCGCGGAACATCGCGCGAAAGCCGGCCGCGTCCCACCCGAGCACATCCAGCAGACTAAACCCGCTCCGCCGCGGCGCGTACTCCGGGCGGGCTTCGCCGACATCCACCCCATCCACACGCGGCGAGTTGTGCGGGCACACCTCTTGGCAGATATCGCAGCCGTACACCCAGTCGCCCATCGCCGCGCGGTGCTCCTTCGGCAGCTCCGATCGGTGCTCGATGGTCAGGTAGCTGATGCACCGGCTCGCGTTCACGCTCCACGGCGTGATCGCCTGCGTCGGGCACGCGTCGATGCAGCGCGTGCACGAGCCGCAGGAGTCGGGCACCGGGCGCTGCTCGGGCGGCGTGGGCAGGTCCATCGTGGTGATGATGCCGCCGAGGAAGAGCCAACTGCCGAGGCGCGGGTTAATGAGCAACGTGTGCTTGCCGATCCAGCCCAGCCCGGCGCGGGCGGCGTGCTCGCGCTCGAGCACCGGCGCGGTGTCGATGAATGAGCGGAACCGGTGCTCGGGGTAAGTGTTGCGGAGATGGTTTCGCACCGACTGCAGCCGGTGCTTCATGGCTTCGTGGTAGTCCTCGCCGCGCGCGTAGCGGGCGATGCGGCCGACGCTATCTGCCGCTGGGGAAGAGGGCGGATCGGCGCGAGTCGCGTACTGATCGGCCACCATGATGACCGAGCGCGCCCCCCGCACGAGCTGGCGCGGGTCGAGCCGCTTGTCGAGGTTGTCGGCGAGGTACGTCATCTCGGCGTTCTTGCCGTCGTCGAGCCACGCGCGGAACTCGGATGTGTGATCCGATTCGCGCGCGGCGCACACGCCGGCGAGCGCGAAGCCCTGCTCGCGGCACATCGCTAGCACGTCGCGCGTCGGGTTGAACGGGGCGTCGTCCATCGTGTACGCCGCGCCGAGTTCCTCACCAGCGGCGGGCGCATCGTACACTCGCGGCATGAGCGAGTTCCTGTACGGGCAGAACGTCGTGGTCATCGGCGCCGCATTCGCCGCCGTGCTGCTGGCTTCATATGAACTGGCGTTCCGCGTCGGGCTTCGGCTCGGGCGTGCCGATCGCGAGCGTGCGACCCCCGCCACGGTGCAGGCGACTCAGGGCGGCTTGCTGGGTCTGATCGGCCTGCTGCTCGGCTTCAGTTTCGCCATGGCGGCGGCGCGCTTCGAAGCGCGGAAAGCCGGCGTTCTGGCCGAAGCGAACGCGATCGGCACGGCGTATCTCCGCGCACAGATGCTGCGCCCGCCCCACCGCGAGCAGATCTCGTCAATGCTGCGCGAGTACACCGATGCCCGCATCGACGCATACGCTCACGTCTTGACCAACGCAGAGTTTCGTGAGGTCAACGATCGCTTCGCCGAGCAGCTCGACCGGCTCTGGACGGTCACGCTCGCGGTAGCCGAAGCCGACGACCGCGGCCCTATTGTGTCGTTGTGCGTGTCGTCCATCAACGCGGTGATCGACGAGCACTCCGAACGGATCGCGTCGCTCCAGAACCATGTCCCGGAGCCGATCCTGTTCCTGCTCTTCATCATCTGCATCGCCGGGATCGGGTTCATCGGCTACGGCGCTGGCCTCGCCGGGCGTCGGCACTGGCTCCCCGCGTGCGCGTTCTCGCTCATTCTCGTGCTGGTGGTGCTGATCATTCTCGATCTCGACCGCCCCCGCCGCGGCATGATCAAGATCGATCAATCGAGTCTGCTCGAATTGCGTGAGTCGATGCGCTCCGCGCCGGGCGGGGCATGAGACTCACGCAGCGCCGGCCATCGCGCGTTGCGTTGCTAGGCGCGATGACCACTCCGCGAGGCGCACCGCCGCCGCGGGGAGCACTTCTTCCGCCGGGGCGAGTTGCGGCAGCCAGGCGCGGTCCCATGTGTAGACGAGCCACGCGCCGGAGCCCGCATCGCGCAGCGACTGCACGAACTCGCGGCACGGCAGGTTGCCGTCGCCCAGCCGCGTGGGCGAGCCATTGAACGCATCCTTCACCCGCGCGGCGATCAGCTTGCGCCCGAGCAGCTTCACCGCTAGGCGCGGATCGTCCCCCACCGCGCACGCCGCTTCGAGATCGAAGCACGCGCGGAGATACTGGCTGCCCACGCGATCAATGATCTCCGCGAGGTCGGCGGCATGAGCGAAATCGCCGCCGTTCTCGATGACGACCGACAGATCGCGGTGCCGCGCGTGCGTGCAGACATCACTCAGCCGATCGCAGATGCGCCGCAGGGTGGTCGATCGCTTCTCGCCGCGCGGGATGCGGAAGCCGAAGACGCGAACATACCCAGCCCCGATGTCCTGCGCGACGTCGATGTGATGCTTGGCGGCGGCGACCAGCTTGTTGCTCAGCCCGAGCAGTTCGCCCAGCACAGGGGGCGTGACGGGCGCATCGAATGAGCAGCCCGACGCCACGCCGCAGGGTGCGACGCCCGCGTCGTCGAGGATGCGCCGGACTTTCTCCGGGTCGGTGAGCGCAGGGTCGCAGGCGAACTCCGCCCCGCCGTGCCCCATCGAGCGGAGCTCGACGCCGTCAAAACCAAACCGAGCGGCGGCATCGGCGACGCGCGAGAGAGTCCAATCCGGGCAGGCGACGGTGGAGAAAGCAAGCTTCAGCATGCACGCAGTGTAAACGATGCCGGCCTCGGCGCGTGGGAATCGAGTGACTTCACGCGCGAAGTCGATTTTCCCCGCTCGCTCACGCGCGAGCTCGTTGCTTAGCCCGCTTGCTCGCGCGCCTGCAGCGTCACCGGGATCACCACTTCCTGCCCGTCGCGGATGACGGTGAGATCAACCACATCGCCCGGCTTGTGCCCGCCGAGGCGTTCCATCATCGCGCCGACGTTTGCCAGTTCCTCGCCGCCCCACTTGATGAGCCGGTCGCCCACGCGAATCCCCGCGGCGGCGGCAGACGCGCCGGGCGTCACATCGCCCACCAGCACGCCCGGCTCGGCGTCGTTATAGTTCCCCGGCGCGATGCCGAGGCGCACGCGGATGCCCGCCATGGTGCGGCCCTGCGACGAGTCTTCAAGCTTGTTGTACGTCAGCATTTCGCCGCGGGTGGCGAGCGAAAGCGTGATGTCTTTGATGAGCGTGACCATCTTCGCCGCGCTCTCGTAGTTCACCTTGTCGAAGGTGTCCGAGGGCTGGTGATAGTCGCGGTGCAGCCCGCTGAAGAAGTGGAGCACGGGTGTGCCGGCGCGATAGAACGACGCATGGTCGGAGCGCGACCCGCCGCTCGCCGCCGTGTTCACTTTAAACGGGGCGGCGGCGAACATCGGGGCGAGGAGCGCGTCCCACTCCTTCGCGGTGCCGGTGCCGGCCACTTCCATCTCCGGCTTGTCCATCCGCCCGATCATGTCGAGGTTCAGCATCGCCATTACTCGCGAGTTCTCGAGCGTGGCGTTCTTCACATAGTGGTTCGCGCCGAGCAGCCCCATCTCCTCCGACGAGAACGCGAGGAACAGGATCGAGCGCGTCGAGCCGCTCTCCGGCATCTTGGAGTACTCCTCGCTCAAGCGCTTGGCGAGCAGCATGACCCCCGCGGTGCCCGATGCATTGTCGTCCGCGCCGGGGTGGAGCTGCCCGATATTGCCAGGGCGAGCGCCGCCCACGTAGCCGAAGCCGAGGTGGTCGTAGTGCCCCCCGATGACGATCCACTGATCGGCGAGCGCGCCCTTGCCGGGCAGGATGCCGCCGACGTTCGAGGTCGCGAGCTGCTGGCGCTCGAGGTTCGTGTTGAGCGTGACGGTCAGACCGTCTTTGTCGAGGGGGATGAGGGCCGTCTCGCCGCTGTCGGCGAGCTTGCGCAGGTCGAGCGCGGAGCGTCCCTTCGGGTCCGCCGCTTTGATGAGCCGCTCCGCCGCATCGTTCGAGAGCGTGACGACGGGCACGCCCACCTGCCGCCCGAAGCGCGAGCGGTTGGGCGTATCGAGCCGCGTGGCGCGCGGGTCGTCCGCGCCGGGCGGGTTCATCAGGATCACGCCGGCGGCGTTGCGCTTGATCGCGTCATTGATCTTCTGCGTCAGCCCGGCGTGCCCGCTCCAGTTGCCCCCGCCGCCGGTGCCCCCCGTGCTCTTCGACCACTTGCTCTTGCCCGAGCCGTCCATCGGCTCGAAGCGGTACATGACGGCGATCTTGCCCGTCAGGTCATCGCCCTCTTGGTAGCTCGAATACTTCTCTTCGCCCTCGGTGATCGAGTACCCCACGTACACCATCGGCCCGGTGACGCTCGCGTTGCCCGACACGCCCAGCGGGTTGAAGTCCTTCGCCGCTTCGAGCCTTGTTTCCCCGGCGCTGTTCTTCCACGACGCCTCGGCGACATTCACCTTCATCTCGCCCGGCACGCTGAACGCCTGCTGGAACGCGCGTTCCGGAGCGGCGGCGAGCGGCGCGACATCGGGCGGCGCGTCCTTCGCATCAAACGCGGGCTTCAGACCCAGCGAATCAAAGTGATGCTGGATCAACGCCGCCGCCAGCCGATTGCCCTTCGTATCCGCCGAACGACCCTCGAAGTACGGGTGAGAGAGCGTCGCCACCGCGTGCAGCAGGAACCGCTCATCTTCGGTCGCGCCGGTCAGGGTTTCGGTGAGCCTGCTGAGCTTCGGCACCGCGACCGGCGCGGGGGCTGGAGCGGGCGTCGCCGCCGCCACCGGCGCGGGCTGCGCCGCGGGAGTCGGTGTTGCCCTCGCAGCAACGATCGGCCTCGAAGATTCGCGAGATGCATCCGCCCGAGTCGCCGAGCGCGACTGCGTCGCACACGCCCCGGCGAGCAGCGCCGAAACAACCAGAGCCGCGGAGAGGGACACGAACGGCCGCGTGAAGAGATCGCGCATATGGACACATTCCCGAGTGGTTTTTCGACGCCCGCCGGCTCCCACGAGCCGCCGATCAGACCCCAACCCCCGCACAAGCCCGATAGACATCATCCTAACGCCGTTGCAGGGTTCGGGAGGCTTCTACTCGCATCCGTCCGCTTCGTTGCGGGCAATCCGCGTGACTGCCTACACTTGCCCTTTCGGCGGCACGATCGGGCCGCGTGCCGCCGCCCTCCGAACCCGCCTTCAACGGCGTTTCGCCCGTTCGCGACCCTCAGCGAGCGGCACCCACGGATTCCCCCTCGGCCCACCGCCGCTCGCTCACCCATCAGGCCGCCAATACCCATGACGATGACTCCCTCCCGCACCGGCTCGACCTCCCCCGCTTCGACTGGCTCTGTCGCGCTCACGGTCGCCGCCCTCCGCCCGTCGGACACCTTCGCCCACCGGCACATCGGGCCGAGCGAGGCGGACCTCCGCGAGATGCTCGACACCATCGGCTGCCGCTCGCTCGATGAGTTGATCGATCAGACGGTCCCCGCCGCGATCCGGCTGAAGGGGCCGTTGAACATCCACACCGGCGCGCACGGCCGGCCGCTCGGCGAGACGGAATGCCTCGAATGGCTCCGCTCCTACGCGAAGCAGAACACGATCATGCGCTCATGCATCGGCATGGGCTATTACGACACCATCACGCCGCCGGTGATCCTGCGCAACATTCTGGAGAACCCGGGCTGGTACACGCAGTACACGCCGTACCAAGCGGAGATCGCGCAGGGGCGGCTCGAAGCGCTCATCAACTTCCAAACGATGGTGAGCGACCTGACGGGTCTGCCGCTCGCGGGCGCATCGCTGCTCGATGAAGGCACCGCCGCCGCGGAAGCGATGGCCATGTGCTTCGCGATCAGCGGCGGCGACAGCAAAAAGAAATTCCTGGTGTCGAGCGACTGCCACCCGCAGACGATCGAAGTCTGCCGCACGCGTGCCGAGACGATCGGGATCGAACTCGTCGAGTTTTCTACTCTGACTAGTGGCACGGGCGTCCCGCCCGTGACTCCCCAACCTCTGCCTCCTCTTCTTCCCAGCGCCTGCGGCATCCTCCTGCAGTACCCCGCCACCGACGGGCGCATCGAGGACTACCGGGCGATCATCGAGAAGGCGCACGCCGCCGGCGCGATCGTCGTGATGGCGACCGATCTCCTGGCGCTCACGATGCTCACCCCGCCGGGCGAACTCGGCGCGGATATCGCCGTCGGCAGCGCACAGCGCTTCGGCGTGCCGATGGGCTTCGGCGGGCCGCACGCCGCGTTCATCGCCACCAAGAACGAGCACGCGCGCAAGATGCCCGGGCGCATCATCGGCGTCTCGCGCGACTCGCACGGCGACCCCGCCTACCGCATGGCGATCCAGACCCGCGAGCAGCACATCAAGCGAGAGAAAGCGACCAGCAACATCTGCACCGCGCAGGCGCTCCTCGCGATCATCGCGGGTATGTACGCCGCCTACCACGGGCCCGAAGGGCTGCGGCGCATCGCGCAGCGTGTCCACGCGCTCACGGGCCTGCTCGTCAGCGGCATGAAGTCGCTCGGGCACGATGTGCTCACTCCCCACTACTTCGACACCGTCCGCATCCGCCCGAACGGCAAAGAACAGAGCCGCGCCGATGCACGCGACATTTTCAGCATCGCCGCCGATAAGGGCTACAACCTCCGCGACTTCGGCGACGGCACGCTCGGCATCAGCCTCGACGAGACCACAACGATCGAGGACGTCCGCCGACTCTGCGAAGCCTTCGGCTGCGGCAATCGCTTCAATATTGACGAGTCCGAAGCCCTCCAGCACATCAAGCCCGGCATGCCTTCGGCCCTTGAACGCGCCAGCGGCTACCTCACGCACCCGGTCTTCAACAGCCACCACTCGGAGCACGAGATGCTCCGCTACATCTTCAAACTCCAGGGCCGCGACCTCTCCCTCGCGCACAGCATGATCGCCCTCGGCTCGTGCACGATGAAGCTCAACGCCACGAGCGAGATGATCCCCGTCACGTGGCCCGAATTCGGGCGCATCCACCCCTTCGCGCCGGCGGATCAGACGAAGGGCTACCGCCGCATGTTCGCCGACCTCGAGCGCTGGCTGAGCGAGATCACCGGCTTCGCCGCCGTCAGCCTCCAGCCCAACGCCGGCAGCCAAGGCGAGTACGCCGGCCTGTGCGTCATCCACGCCTACCACCGCGCCCGCGGCGATCACAAGCGCGATATCTGCCTCATCCCCGACTCCGCGCACGGAACGAATCCCGCCAGCGCCATCATCGCGGGCTTGAAAGTCGTCGCCGTCGCGTGCGATGAGAACGGCAACGTGGATGTCGATGACCTCCGCGCGAAAGCCGCCGAGCACAAGAACGATCTCGCGGCTCTCATGGTCACCTACCCCTCAACCCACGGCGTGTACGAAGAGCGAATCAAGGAAATCTGCGACATCGTCCACCAGCACGGCGGGCAGGTGTACATGGACGGCGCGAACATGAACGCGCAGGTCGGCCTCACCAGCCCCGGCACGATCGGCGCCGACGTCTGCCACCTGAACCTCCACAAAACCTTCTGCATCCCCCACGGCGGCGGCGGCCCCGGCATGGGCCCCATCGGCGTGGCGGCGCACCTGGCGCCCTTCCTGCCGGGGCACCCGGTGGTGTCGCCGTTTGGCAAAGGCTCAAATCTCAAATCTCAGATCCCAAACTCCGAAACTTCTTCCCCAAGCCCCAAGCCCCAAGCCTCAAGCCCCGGCTCGTCGGCCATCGGCCCCATCTCCGCCGCCCCGTGGGGCTCGCCCAGCATCCTGACCATCTCGTGGGTGTACATCGCGCTGATGGGCGCGGACGGGCTGAAGCGCGCCACGCAGGTCGCGATCCTCAACGCCAACTACATGGCGAAACGCCTCGAGAAGCACTACCCCGTCCTCTACCGCGGCAAGAACGGGCGCTGCGCCCACGAATTCATCCTCGACTGCCGACCCATCGAGAAAACCAGCGGCGTGAAGATCGACGACATCGCCAAGCGCCTCATGGACTACGGCTTCCACGCGCCGACGATGAGCTTCCCCGTCCCCGGCACGCTCATGATCGAACCGACGGAGAGCGAACCGAAGGCGGAACTCGACCGCTTCTGCGACGCGATGATCGGCATCCGCGCCGAAATCGGCGAGATCGAAGAGGGCAAGGCGGACAAAGCCGACAACGTGCTGAAGCACGCCCCGCACACCATGGCCGCCGTCTGCGCGGATTCGTGGACGCACCAGTACTCGCGCGAGAAAGCGGCGTACCCAGCGAAGTGGCTCCGCGACGCGAAGTTCTGGCCATATGTCGGGCGCATCGACAATCCCTACGGCGACCGCAACCTGGTGTGCACCTGCCCGCCGATGAGCGAGTTTGCGTGAACCCGGCGTGCCGTCCGATCCTGATCACCGCACTGCTCGCCGCCGCGTTCGCGGCCGCGTGCTCACCCTTGGACCGAGCGGAGCGGACCGCGATGTCACCCAATGAGTCACCCACCCGCCCCGTCGCGACCTACTCGATCGTCGCGCGAGACGCGGCAACCGGCGAGCTGGGCGTCGCGGTGCAGAGCCACTGGTTCAGCGTCGGGTCGATCGTGCCGTGGGCCGGGTCGGGCGTGGGCGCCGTGGCGACGCAGAGCTTCGTCGACCCACGCTACGGGCCGATGGGGCTGGCGTTGATGAAGGGCGGACGAACGGCGGGCGAGGCTCTCACGGCGCTGACGGTTTCCGATCCGGGCCAGGCTGTTCGGCAGGTCTCGATGATTGATGCCAGCGGCAGCACTGCGGCCCACAACGGCTCGAAGTGCATCAAGTTCGCGCAACTCGCGACCGAATCGTCCATGCCGGGATTTTCGATTGTGGCGCAGTCGAACATGATGCTTCACAGCGGGGTTCCGGAAGCGATGATCGCTTCATTCAAGACGACCGAAGGCGACCTCGCCGAGCGCCTCGTCGCCGCGCTCCGCGGCGCGCAGTCGAAGGGCGGCGACATCCGCGGCATGCAGAGCGCCGCGCTCCTCGTCGTCAAGGGCAAGCCGAGCGGCAAGGCGTGGGACGACCGGCGGTTCGACCTGCGCGTGGAAGACCACGACACGCCCGTCGAAGAACTCGCCCGCCTGCTCCGCGTCGCCCGCGCCTATGAACGCATGAACGCCGGCGATGTCGCGATGGAGAAAAGCGATGTCGACGGCGCGCTCCGCGAGTACCGCGCGGCGCAGGACCTCGAGCCCGGCAACGCTGAGATGGCGTTCTGGACAGGCGTGTCGCTCGCCAACGCCAAGCGGGTCGATGTATCGCTGCCGTTCTTTGCTAGGGCGTTCGCCGACACCAGCCCGGGCGCGGAATGGCGCGAGCTGCTCAAGCGCCTGCCGGCATCGGGGCTGCTGCCCGACGACCCGGCGCTGATCGAGAAGCTACTCACGGCGAAGTGACGATCCAGCCCCCTCACAACAGCGCCACCGGATCCACATCCACCGCCGTGTGCGCATCGCTCTTCACCACCCCCGCCGAGCGCAGCATCGCGAGCGCTCGCTGAATCTCCGTCGCCGTCGGCCCCAGCAGTTCGACGGCAAACCGGTAGAACCCCGCCACGCGGCTGATCGGGCACGCGATCGGGCCGCGGATTCTCAACTCCCCCTCCCTTTGGGAGGGGGCGGGGGGAGGGACACCGGCGACATCGGCATTGGTTTTGGTCAGCCGCGCATCCGAAGTCTGCCGAGTCCCTCTCCCCGGCCCTCTCCCAAGGGGAGAGGGAGTCAGATTCGCCAGCGCCGCCGCCACTTCGCGAGCCCGCCCCTCCGCCTTCACAGGATTCTCATCGCGGCAGACAACCCGCGCCATCCGCCACGCCGGCGGCAGGCCCACCGCGGCACGCTGGTCAAGCTCCAGTTCCGCGAACCCGGCGAAATCGTGCGCCGCCGCGAAGCGGATCGCCGGCTCGTGCGGGTTGAACGTCTGCACGATCACGCGCGCCACATGCCCGCTCGCGGCGCTCCGCCCCGCGCGCCCGGCGACCTGCGCCACAAGCTGAAACGTCCGCTCGCTCGCGCGGAAATCGGGAAACGCGAGGGCGGTGTCCGCGTTGATCACGCCCACCAGCTCGACGCCCGGGAAATCCAGCCCCTTCGCGATCATCTGCGTGCCGATCAGCACGCGCGCCTCGCCCGTGCGGAAGCGTTCGAGCGCCTCGAAGTAGTCCGCGGCGTGCGTCATGGTGTCGCTGTCGAGGCGCTGCATCGTCCCCTTCGGCCCCGCGCGCAGCGACGGGAATTTCCGCTCGACCTCTTCTTCCAGCCGCTGCGTGCCGAAGCCGAAGGTGTTCACGCGCTTCGCGCAGCGCGGGCACGTCAACGGCAGCTTCTGCTCCGCGAGGCAGTGATGGCACCGCACCACCCCACCCCCCCCGGCCCGCCCCCCGCCGCGCGACTCCCCCGCCGGCAGCAATTTCTTGTGGTACACAACCGTCACGTCGCAGTGATCGCACTGCATGCACCACCCGCAGGTGTGATCCGCGCAGCAGATGTAGCTCGCGTACCCGCGCCGATTCAGCAGCAGAATCGCCTGCCCACCGCGATCGACCGTCGCGCGCAGCGCACTCTCCAACCGCGGCCCGAGCGCGTGCAGATGATGATCCGTGTACGGCCGGCTCCTTCGCTCTTCCGCAAGATCAACAATCTCAACCCTGGGCATCGACCCGCCGCCGACGCGCTTCGGGAGTGAAAGCAGCGAGAAGCGGGGATGGGCCTGTGGCCTGGGGCTTGGGGCTTGTTCCGCCCCCCTCTCCCTCAGGGAGAGGGTTGAGGAGAGGGGACCGCTCGGCACGACGACGGTCCGCTCAACCGATCGCGTTGCCGGCGGCACGTGCCCCGCGCTGCGCTTCATCTCGCTCAGGCAATTCCACCACGACTCCAGCGAAGGAGTCGCCGACCCCAGCACCACCGGGCATCCTTCGATCTGCGCCCGCTTGATCGCCACATCACGCGCGTGGTACCTCGGCAGCTGGTCCTGCTTGTACGAGTGGTCGTGCTCTTCATCGACGATGATCGCGCCCAGCTTCGTACCCCGTGCCGCGTCGAAGGGCGCGAAGACCGCCGAGCGCGCCCCGACGACAATCCGCGCCTTCCCCTCCGCCGCGCGCCGCCACGCCTCGTGCCGCTGGCTCGCGCTCAGCCCCGAGTGCAACACCGCGACGCCGACTTCGGCGAAGCGCCCAATAAACCGCCCCGCCGTCTGCGGCGTCAGACTGATCTCAGGCACCAGCACGATCGCGCACTCGCCCCGCCCCAGCACGCGCTCGAGCACATTGAGATACACCTCGGTCTTGCCCGAGCCCGTGACGCCGAAGAGCACGAACGGCGCGAACGAGCCGAGCGCCGCGCTCACCGCGTCAATCGCGCTGCGCTGCTCCGCCGTCGGCTCGGGCCGCGCGGTGGTCTCGCCGATCCCGCCCCCCCACTCGCGCCCCGCCGCCCGGATCACATCGCGCTGCATCGGCGCCAGCAGCCCCGCCTTCACCATCCGGTTGATCGGAGCGACGGTGCGCACTCCTAGCCTCAGCGCCAGCTCGCGCGCCCCGATCGGGAACACCGACGCATCCAGCCCCGCTACCCGCGCCGCGAACTCCCGCGCCTTCGGCCCAAGCCCCCCCCCGCCCTCCAACTGAAACCCGTCCACCCGCCGAAGCAGAGTCTTGCGGACCGACCCTGTCCCTTTCTTCACCGCCGCCGGCATCATGCTCGAGAGCACCATCCCCACCGGGCAGCAGTAGTACCCCGCCATCCAGCGCGCCAGAGTCAACAGCGATGACGGGAACGCCGCCCCCGTTCGCCCCGACAACGGCTTGATCCGCTCCGGGTCCATCCCCGGTGATGGGACGATCTCAACCACGTACCCCCGAACCCCTCGGTCCGCCCGCCCCAGCGGGGCGACCACTCCCTGCCCAACCCGCACATCACCCATCGATTCCGGGATCGAATAGGTCAGGCCCTCCGGGTCGTCGATCCCCCGCTCCAGAATGACCCGGGCAAAGCGTGTGGCGCCCGCATTGGCAAGGGGACTCAAATTGAAGAGCGATCGCGCCACGCGAGCAGCCTATCCGCACAACTTCGCCCGGGCGGTGTGCCGGGCGGAACGGCCCGACCTTCCCGGCAAGGGATTTCGCAACCCGCGGGAACCGGCGTTTGTTTGCGTCGCCCAACCTGCGTCGGTATGTTCCGCCGGACGCGGTCGCCCGGCGGCCGGTCATTGGGCTGCGGCTACAGCCCGGGCGATCGTGTCTCACGCCCGAGCCGACGCCGATTGTGTGTGTGGGTTCCGCCCCGGCACTGCGTGCGCCGCGGCGATAAGAAGTGGAGCTCCCGAATGGATCGCTGGACTTCGCGTACCGTCCGCTCGGCTTCGATCGCGGCGATCATCCTCGCCGCTCAGATGGGCGTGGCGCTCGGCGCCGTCGAGCCCGCCCTTGTCGCCGAGCGAGCCGCGACGCTTCTCGAAGAGGGTCGGGCCGTCGAGTCACGCTCGATCCTCCTCTCCCTCCGCAAGAACGAACTCGACGCCAACCAGCGCGAGCGCGTGATGCAGCTGCTCAGCGCCGCTGACCGCCGCCTCGAGACGATGGGGCGCGTCGAGATCAGCCTGCAGAAGGCGGAACTCGCCGTGAAGCAGGGCGACCTGCGTCTCGCGGACCAGCAGGCCAACGCCGCTCGCAAAGCCGACGAGGCGACGCCCGAGCAGAAACAGCGTGCCTCGCAGTTGCTCGATGAATCGGCCCGCGTCCGCGACCAACTCGCCCCGATGGTCCCCGCGGCGCTCGCTCAGGCGGTGCAGGATTTCGACAACGGCCGATTCGGCGAAGCGAAGGCCGGCCTTGGCTCCGTCTCTCGCTCGGGCGTGAAACTCACGCAGTCGCAGACCGCCACGCTGAACCGCTACCAGAACCGCCTGCTCGAAGTCGAGCGTGAAGAGCGCAAAACGTTCGATGTTGACTACGTCCCGATGGGAGTGATCAGTTCCGCCGCCGGCGCGGGCGCTCCCGCACTGACCGAAGTGGTACTCGCCGCCCAGCCGACCGACAGTCAGGCAGAGCCCGAATCCGCACCGGCGGGAACGCCCCCCGCCGCGGAACCGCCCCCCGCGACCGATCGATTCACCGAGGCGGCGAAGTTCGACGCCCAACGCCTCATCACCGAGGCCGACGCCGCCTTCCAGGCGGGCCGCTACGCCGAAGCCGCCCAGAAGTACACCGAGGCCGCAAGCACCTACGGCACGTACCTCGACGCTCAACAGACGGTCTACGTCAAGGACCGCGCCGTCGAAGCCCGGACCCGCCTCGGCGGCGCGGGCGGCAACCTCCTCCAGCAGGTCGGGCAGCAGCGCGACCTGATGCGCGAGGAAGCAACGGTGGTCTACGACAACCTCGTGGGCCGCTCGAAGAAGGCGCTCGAAGCCGGCGACACCGCCGAAGCGCGGAACCTCGCCGCTCAGGCGCGGCTGAACTGGAACAACGCGTTCGCCAACGGGCTTTTCTCCGACGAGGAGTACCGCGCCAAGGCGGCCGCCATCGACGAACTGCTCCGCTCCATCGACGCCGCCGAGGATCAGATCCGCCGCAGCGAGATCGACACCCGCGCGAAGTCCATCGAAGCCGAAGCGCGGGACGCCGGCAGCCGCGAGAAGTCCGAGCGTGAGAAAAAGATCAACGAGAACCTCGACCGTCTCCGCGCCCTTCAGGCCGAGCAGAAATATGAAGAGGCACTGCAGGTCACGGAGCAGATTCTCTTCCTCGACCCGACGAACCCCGCGGCCCTATTGATGAAGGACATCATCCAGGACGTCATTTGGTACCGCGAATGGGAGCGTCTGCAGCGTGCCAAGACCGGCAGTTGGTTCGAGGAGTCGCTCGAAGTCCAGCGCGGCATGATCGCGACGCAGAACGTCGTCGACTACCCGAGCGACTGGCCCGAGATCAGCTTCCGCCGCGGCGAGGTCGAATCGTTCGTCGAGTCCGACGCCGACCGCCGTGTGCTCGCCACCCTCGAATCGCGCCGCATACCCGCGTCGTTCCAGGACAACTCCCTCGCCGACGTCATCCAGTTCATCGCGACCGTCACAAACCTGAACGTCGACGCGGACTGGGATTCCCTCGTCGACATCGGCATCGAGAAAGACACACAGATCTCGCTGCAACTCCAGGAAGTGCCCGCCCGCGTGGTTCTCGACCGCGTGCTCGCCAAGATCAGCCGCGACGAGTTCAGCCGCGCCGGCTGGGCCGTCAACGACGGCGTGCTCGTCATCGCCTCGCAGGCCCGCCTCAACAAGAACAAGTTCCTCGTCCTCTACGATGTCCGCGATCTCCTCTACCAGGTCCCCAGCTTCACCAACGTCCCGCAGCTCGACTTGGAACAGGTCCTCAGCCAGGCCGGCGGCGGCGGCGGCGGCGGCGGCAACCCCGTCCAATCCACCGAGGCCGAACAGGAAGGGCTGACCGAAGAAGAACTCCTCCGCCGACTCCAGGACATCATCACCAACAACATCGACCGCGACGGCTGGGCGACCAACGGCGGGGACGTCGGCACCCTCGAAGAACTCAACGGGCAGCTCGTCATCACCAACACCGCCCGCAACCACCGCGAGATCGCGCGCCTTCTCAAGCAACTCCGCGAGGTGCGGTCCATCCAGGTCAGCGTCGAGACGCGCTTCCTCTCCATCGCTCAGGACTTCTTCGAGAAGATCGGCTTCGACATCGACGTGGTCTTCAACGCCCAGAACAACCAGTTCCGCGACGCCCAGGCACAGCAGCGCGCCTTCGGCGCGGGCACCCTCGCCAACGGCAACCTCTCCACGCTCCCCAGCGACCTCATCCGCAACGACCGCATCGGCGGCTCGCCCAACTGGCGCGTTGTCGATCCCAACGCCGACGAAATCCAGTTCCAGATCGACGATCCCAACAACTTCGCCGTCACCGCGCCCGAATCGACCAGCATCATCCCCGTCACGCAGGGCAGCGACCTTCTGACCAACCAGCTCATTCTCGCCTCTCAGTTCGCGCAGGAGATCCTCGGCCCGCAAGGCCTCGCTCAGCCCGCCCTCTCCGTCGCCGGCACGTTCCTCGACGATATCCAGGTCGACTTCCTCATCGAAGCCACCCAGGCCGACCGGCGCAACGTCGTCCTCAACGCGCCGCGCCTCACCTTCACCAATGGCCGAGCGGCGAACATCTCCGTCGTCACGCAGACCGCCTTCATCTCCGACCTCTCGCCCGTCGTCAGCCAAGGCTCGGTCGCCTTCGATCCGCAGGTCGGCATCTCGAACACCGGTTTCGCCCTCGCCGTCCGCGGCGTCGTCTCCGCCGATCGCCGCTACGTCACCCTCACCGTGCAGGCCGGTCTGTCAGTCCCCGCCGGCCCGGCGGCGCAGTTCGAGGTCAACGCGGCCGTCGCCGGCGGTGGCGGCGTCCTGGGCGGCGGCGGCTCCGAGCAGATCCCGGGCCGATTCTCCGTCCCCGTCCTCGCCGTCACCCAGGTCAACACCGGCGCCACCGTCCCCGATCAGGGAACCATCCTCCTCGGCGGGCAACGCATGAACACCGAACTCGAAGTCGAGACCGGCGTCCCCGTCCTCAGCAAGATCCCCATCATCAACCGCTTCTTCACCAACCGCGCCATGAGCAAGGAAGAGTCGACCCTGCTCGTCCTCCTCCGCCCCACCATCATCATCCAGAACGAGCAAGAGGAGCTCCAGTTCCCGGGCCTTCTCGACAAGCTCAGCAACCCCTTCCGCTGATCCACTGTCCGGGTGCCGGGCCCGATGCCATGACCAAGTCCCGCTCGGCGCTATCGAAATCGCTTCTCTCACCGCTGCGGCAACCCCGCGGCGGTTTTTCTTCCCGTCGCAATCGACCATCGCACGCTTGACACGGGCGACTCTGAACCGATAGCGTCATCGGGCCGAAGACCCTCAGCGAGCAAGGAGACCACGCATGCCCCCCAAAGCCGACTCCAGAGTCCGTGTCCGCAAGGAGGGCGGCATCACGCAGGTCAGCTTCGTCGACCGCAACATCCTCGACGAGAGCAACATCCAGCAGATCGCCGAAGAGATCGGCACGCTCATCGAGGCGGAGCCCACGCCGCGCCTCGTCATCAGCTTCGCGAACGTCGATCACCTTTCGTCCGCTGCCCTCGGCGCCCTCATCACCATCCACAACCGCATGAAAGCGAAGAGCGGGCAGCTCCGGCTCGCGCAGATCGACCCACAAATCTACGAGGTCTTCGCGATCACCAAGCTCAACAAGCTGTTCGAGATCCACGAATCGGTCGAAGCCGCCACCGCCAGCTTCAAGTGACCCGCGCGGACCCGACCGCCCATGAGCCAACCCCGCCCATCACCGTCACCCGGCCGCGATCGCGTGGAGCTGTCGCTCCCGAATGAGTCGGCGGCGATCCGGCAGGCGGAGCAAGGCTTCCTCGCCGCCGTCGAACGCCACCAGTTCCCGCCCGCCGCCGTCTTCGCCTTGCGCCTCGCGCTCGAGGAAGCCGTCGCCAACGCCTTCCGGCACGGGCACAAGAACATCCCCGAGCAGCCCATCCGCGTGAAGTGGGAAGTCGACGACCGCCGCGTCGCGCTCGAAGTCGAGGACTGCGGCCCGGGCTTCAAGCCCGACACCGTCCCCGACCCCACCGCCCCCGACCGCCTTGAAGTCCCCAGCGGCCGCGGGCTCATGCTCATGCGCGCCTACATGACAAGCGTCGAATACAACGCCAAGGGCAACTGCGTCCGTATGCTCTTCGAGCGCCCGTGACTATGCCCGGGTGCCACGAGTCGGCTCTGCGACTCGTGCTCGTCGAGCTACTCGTTCTCCCAACGCCCGCTCACCCGCGCGGTTCCTCGCCCCCCTCTAGATCCAGCCACCGCACGGAGAGCACGCGGCTCTCGTCCATCTTCGCCGGCTTGCCGTTCTTCAGCACCTTCGAGAGATCATCGGGCAGCAGCCGATCGCTCCGCGCCACGTCGATCTCCGCCCACTCGATCTTCTTCTTCGCGGGTTTCTCCGTCACGGCTTCCTCCGCGAGGCGCTCCGCCGTTTCGAGATTGTCAGCGCAGAGAATCACCTCCGCCCACCGGTCCCCCTGCTCCCCCGCCGCCGACTCGCAGTGCACCAGGCACTGCCAGGGCGTGATGCCCAACTCGTTCCCCTCTTCGTCGACGTTCTTTTGCCGATCGATATTGAGTTCCAGCTTCCACGACTCGCGCAGCCGATCGAGGATGTCGTCGCCGCTCAGCAGTTCAGGGCGATCGGGCGGCGCGCGGAGCACGCTGCGGTGCTCGTGCTCCGTGCCGTCCACCGAATCCAGCTTCGGCACCACCGAGAGTTCGAACGCCGACAGAATTTTCTCGACGCGTTCCTTCAGGTCGATCGCAGCCCGCACCGTCACGACCTTGTGCTCGTCGATGAACACATAGAAAAACGGATCGAGGCTCATCGCGCCGAAACCGACCAGCCCGTCCTCGTACAGCCACTCGCCGAACTGACGCATCGCGTCGTAGAACTTCTCGACCCCCACCGGCTCGTACGCGAGGTACGGGTCCACCTCGCGGTACGCGTCGCGCCCGAGCACATCAAGGATCGGATACACCCGCCCGGGCAGCAGGTCGAACAGCATGAGGCACAGCGAGCGCAGCCGCTTGAACGGCACCACGATGTCGAACATGAACCGGTCGGGCCACTCCTCCCACTCGTCGCCCGCCCACGACTCCGCCCCACCGCCGGGGGCCGCCCCGTCCGCCGACTCGAATTCCATGATGTAACCGGGCGACAGCGCCTTCGCCTCCACGGGCGACACGCCCAGCGGGAACGAGAACCCCTCGACCTCCATCCGTTTCAGTTCAGTTTCAAGCTCAATTCGGTACATCATCCGCCTTTGGACTGTCCCCCGATTCCGCACGCCGCCGATTGCGTCCCGGACGCCGACACGCCATAGTACCGCTCAGCCCGCTGACCGACCCGCCGCCTAGGAGCGATCCATGGACCAGTTGATGAACGCCCTCACAGTGGTCAACGACATCCTCTGGGACAACGTCGTTCTGTACGTTGTCCTCGCCGTCGGCGTCCTCTTCACTTTTTGGAGCGGCTTCGGGCAGTACCGCTCGCTCACCCACGGCGTCTCCGTCGTCCGCGGCAAGTACGACGACAAGAATCACCCCGGCGCTATCAATCACTTCCAGGCACTCTCCACCGCGCTCTCCGCCACCGTCGGGCTGGGCAACATCGCCGGCGTCTCCATCGCCATCTCGCTCGGCGGCCCCGGCGCCGTCTTCTGGATGTGGGTCACCGCCCTCGTCGGCATGGCCCTCAAGCTCACCGAAGTCACCCAGGCAATGCTCTACCGCAACACCGACGACCCCGAGAACCCCCACGGCGGAGCCATGTGGGTCTGCAAAAAAGGCTTCGCCAAGTTCAGCCCCGCCCTCGCCCCTGTGGGCGTCGCCCTCGG
Organism: uncultured Phycisphaeraceae bacterium; assembly: GCA_964391865.1. Lineage (GTDB taxonomy): Bacteria > Planctomycetota > Phycisphaerae > Phycisphaerales > UBA1924 > DASZQL01. Next base: position 162,008 of record CAYMNQ010000006.1, on the reverse strand, counting down.
CGCGCTCTTCTGCATCACCCTCGTCATCTCCACCGTCACCGGCGGCAACATGTTCCAGGCCTGGAATGTCGCCGACATCGGATTCAGCTACTTCGGCATCCCCGAGATCGTCACCGGCATCGTCCTCACGCTCGGTGTGGGTATCGTCATCGTCGGCGGCATCAAACGCATCGGCGACGTCGCCGGCCTCATCGTCCCCTTCATGTGCGGCCTCTACATCCTCGCCGGCCTCTACGTCATCATCACCAACATAGCCGAGGTCCCCGCCACCTTCGCACTCATCTTCAAGGAAGCCTTCGCCCCCTCAGAAGCCGTCGGCGCCTTCATCGGCGGCACGGCGGGCTACGGCTTCCTCAAGGGCATGCAGCGCGCCCTCTTCTCGAACGAAGCCGGCCAAGGCTCGTCACCCATCGCGCACTCCGCCGCCAAAACCAACGAACCCGCACGCGAAGGCCTCGTCGCCGGCCTCGAGCCCTTCGTCGACACCATCTGCGTCTGCACCATCACCGCGCTTGTGATCCTCCTCTCCGGCATGTGGAACCGCGACCCGGCCCTCAAGTTCGACGGCCCGGCGCCCGCCATCACCCAGACCGCTCCCGGCGAGTGGAGTTTCGAGCCAGTCAAGGTCGCCGTCGCCAGCGAAGCCGAGGCCGCCCGCCAAACGCGCAACGGTGCCGGCATCTTCCTCGTTGTCCGCGCCGGAACCAACGGCGCCACCGGCGGCGATCACCATCAGGTCAACGGCACGCTCAGCGGCAACGAGCAAGACGGCTGGACCGCCACCTTCAACCCGATCCGCACCGACACGCAACCCGAAATCGTCCGCGACGGCGTCTATCTCTCCTTCAAGGGAGCGACGCTCACCGCCAAAGCCTACGACCGCGTCCTGCCGGGCCTCGGCCTGTGGATCGTCCCCGCCACAGCCTTCCTCTTCGCGTTCTCCACCATGATCTCCTGGTCCTACTACGGCGAGCAGGGCATCGTCTACCTTTTCGGCCGGAAGTCCATCATGCCCTACCGCATCGTCTACTGCGCCCTCATCCTCGTCTCCTGCTCCGGCTTCATCCGCACCGAGAACGAACTCGACATCCTCTCCACCCTCGGCACGGGCGTCATGCTCTGGGTCAACATCCCCATCATGCTCATCTTCGGGCGCGACGCCATGCGCGCGTACCACGACTACAACCGCCGACTCCGCTCCGGCGAATTGAAGGGCCACGCCTACCCGAAAGTCACCGACGTCGTCGAAGGACGCGACGTCCGCTGAGCACACGCCGCGTGTGATCGCGCTCGACCACATCGCCGACCTCTTCGAGCGCGCCCTCGCCAGCGCCGCCCATCACGCCGACCTCGAGCAATCCCCGCTGGGCGTCGACGCCCTCGACGAACTCGCCATCCATCCGCTGCTCCACGCCGAACTCCGCGCCGCCTCCCTCGCCGTCCATCCCGAGCAGCGCTACCCCGCCGACCGCGCACGAACAAGACGCTCCGAGGGAGAGCGCTGCGACATCGTCATCACCGACAATCCGAACGACCACCTCGCCGATCCTCTTTCCGTCGGCACACTCTTCGCCCACCGCGGCGTGCCCTGCGAGGACGCCCTCTGGCTCGAAGTCAAAGTCATCGGCCAATTCTCAGTCCACGACCGAGTCGCCCGCGCGAACCCGCAGTACTCCAGCCGCCTCCTGAACGAAGCGATGCGCGACGTGCGAAAACTCGCCGCCGATGAATCGATCACGCACGCCGCCCTCGCGCTCATCGTGTTCAACAGCGACGACCCCACCGCCCGCCACGACCTCGAAGCCTGGCTCGACCGCGCGCTGAGCAAGTCGCTCCCCATCTCCGCGCCAATCGTCCGCCGATTCCCCTTCACCGACCGCATCGGCAATTCCATCTGCACCATCGCGATCTTCAAGGTGCATCACCTCTGAACGTTTCCGGGACGGTACTCCGAGGGCGACCCATGATGGGTGCTGAAGACTCACCGCGCCAACACACCGGGGGTGCCACGAGTCGGCTCTGCGACTCGTGCTCCTCAACCTCGATCCACTCCCAATAACCGCCAATCGCAAACCAAGGGCGGGCCGCCCGCGGACGCCACCGGCCGGAAGGGCCGCAGCCACGTTGCCAAGATTCGAAGCGACGCAGCCGCGCTAGCCGCCAGTCCCCATCGGCCCGAAGGGCCGCAGGCACGTTGCCGGGGGTCGAAGCGGCGCAGCCGCGCGGACCCCCGGCCCACGCCCCACGCGCGCCCGCCGCACCCCGAAGGGGTGCAGGACTCACGCGGCCGCGAACGCGGGGCTCTGCGCCTCGTGCTCCCGAACCTCCATCCTCTCCCCACACCGCCAACCGAACGTCTCATCGCGCGATCCCGCAATCCCACCGCAATCCTCATCCCTCTGTCGTTCTCTGCGTTCAAAATCTCCAAATTCCCCACCCACCCGCTACCATCCCCCCATGCCCGTCTGGCTCCTCGCTTCGTCAACCGCTTCCGCCGAGTCCGCCTCGATCTTCCGCGAGCTGGTGATCATCCTCCTCGCCGCCAGTGTCGTCGCGATTTTCCTCCAGCGCCTGAAGCTCGCCACCATCCCCGCCTATCTCATCACCGGCGCGCTCATCGGCCCCGGCGCCATCGGCATCATCAAAGACATCCAACGCGCCGAGCAGGTCTCCGAGCTCGCCCTCATCCTCCTCATGTTCGGCGTCGGTCTTCACCTCGACCTCAACGCCCTCGCGATGACGATCCGCAAGATCGTCGCACTCACCGTCGGCGCATTCGTCCTCTGCACCCTCGCGCTCTGGCCCCTCGCCGGGCTGCTCTCACTTTCCACCCCCTCCGCGCTGGTCGTCGCCATGGCGATGGCGATGTCCTCCACCGCCGTCGTCCTCCGCGTCCTTCAGCAGCGCCACGAGATGGCGCTCCCGGAGGGACGCCTCGCGGTCGCCATCCTCATCATCCAGGACCTCATCGCCATCGCCGTCATGCTCATCCTGCCCCCCATCGCACGATGGAACGGCACCGGCGGCGGCGGGCTCGTCAAGCTCCAAGCTCAGCCATCCACCTGGCAACTCGTCGAAAACCTCGCCCTCAACGGCATTATCGCCGCGGTCGGCGTCGCCCTCCTGTTCATGCTCGGCAAGTACATCGTCCCGCGCATCCTCAACGAAGCCGCCCGACTGAAATCCGCCGAAGTCCTCACCGTCGTCTCCGCCGCGACCGCCCTCGGCGCCGCGGTGCTCACGCAGATCGTTGGGCTGAACCCCGCCCTCGGCGCCTTCCTCGCCGGCTTCCTGCTCGCCGCCACGCCCTTCCGGCACCACCTCGGCTCGCAGGTCGTCGCCTTCCGCGACGTCTTCGCCGCCGTCTTCTTCACCGCCGTCGGCATGCGCGTCTCGCTCCCGCTGCTCTTCGGCTCCCTCCCCGCGGTCCTCGCCGCCGCCGCCGCGATTCTCGCCGTGAAGACACTCTTCATCGGTTTCACCTGCTGGTGCTTCGGCTCCTCGCCCCGCACCGCCACGAGCGCGGGGGTCACCCTCAGCCAGGCGGGCGAGTTCAGCATCGTCCTCCTCGCCGCCGCCGGCGCACCAGCCCTCGGCCTCCTCGATGAAAAAGCCCTCTCCTTCTGCATCGCCGCCATCGTGCTCACGCTCATCGTGACGCCAAGCCTCATCCAACTCGTGCACGCCGCCGCACGCCACCTCCCCACGCGCCCGCTCGCCCCATGGCTGCGCGACCCCGACTCGATCGAATCGGTCCCCGCCGCCGCGCCCTCCGGCCCCGGCACGCCCACCGACCTCGACCGCCCGCACGCGCACAAGCGCGCCATCATCGCCGGCTACGGCCTCGTCGGGCGCGTCGTCGCCGACAAACTCAAGTCCCTCGGCATGCAGTCCGTCATCGTCGAGATGAACCCCGCCACCGTCGCCAAGCAGTCCGCCCTCGGCCGCTCCGTCGTCTTCGGCGACATCGCCAACCCCGAGACCCTCGAGTCCGTCGGCATCACCTACGCCGATGCCCTCATCCTCACCATCCCCGACGAAGAAACCGTCCTCCGCGCCTGCAAGCTCGCCCGCGAGATGAACCCCACCATCGCCATCATCGCCCGCACCAGCTTCATGTCCCGCGGCATCACCGCCGCAACTCTCGGCGCCACGGGCGTCGTCGTCGAAGAAATGGCCACCGCCGAAGCCATGGAATCCATGGTCGCCAAAGTCCTCACCATGAACCCAACCACAACGTGACCAGTCGCCCGCGTGCTGTCTTCGCACGCCGGGCGCAGCCAAACGCGCATCGCGCTGGGCTCGTGTGCCATGGCCGAGGCTCTGCTCGGCCAACATCCGCACGCCGCATCGCGCAAGTCACCATTTCTGCGCACGCCGGTGACATGTCCCGACAGGTCCCGGAAGAAAATCCAAAAAACCCGCCACCCGCACAAAGCACCGAAATCCAAAGCACTTCCAGCGATGCCAATGCTCCACGCCCAGCGCGCATGTTCACATCCGTGCGCGCGCCGGTGACGCAAACAGGGATAGATAGAGGGCACGCCCGCGGCGTCCTCCACCCCGCCGGCCGGCTGCAGACGGCTCCGGAGGGGTGAGAGTCCGACTCGCTCGGCGGCATCAGTTCGAAGGCACACACCTTCAAGCCGCCGCCGAACACTCCAGTTTCGAAGCTCGGCGAAAGCCAAGCCAATCTCGATCCGCCCGTCGACGGGTTTTCGCAGAACGGTATCGATCCTCCGGCTCAAGACTCAAGACGCAAGACGCAAGACTCAAACCCCGACTGGACACCAACCCCCCATCCCGGTATCCTTCGCTGTCCAAGTTTGTGGCCGGCCGGTGTATCGGACGGGTTCTTGGTCGGCCGACGCTCTCATTCGCCCGAGGTGCAGCGGTTTCAAAACAGTTCCTTGGGCGAAAGAAAAAGAGTCTCGCAGTGAAAATTTACGTTGGCAACCTCTCGTTCAACACGTCCGAGTCCGAACTCCGCGATCTCTTCGCGCAGCACGGCGAAGTGGCCTCCGCCAGCCTCGTCATGGACCGCGAAACCGGCCGCCCGCGCGGCTTCGGCTTCGTCGAAATGAACAACGACGAAGAGGCCCGTGCCGCCATGACCGCCCTGAACGGCATGAACGTCGGCGGCCGCGATCTCACCGTCAACGAAGCCCGTCCGCGCGAAGGCGGCGGCGGCGGTGGTGGCGGCGGCCGCGGCGGCTGGGGCGGCGGTGGTGGTGGTGGCGGCGGCCGTCGCGGTGGCGGTGGCGGCGGTGGTGGTGGTTGGGGCGGCGGCGGCGGTGGTGGCGGCCGCGGCGGCGATCGCGGCGGCTGGTAAGCCGTTCGATTCCCCGTTCACGCTCGCACGCTGAACATCATCTGATTTCGACACTCGAAGCCGGGCCTCATGGCCCGGCTTTTTCCTGCGCGCGGTGGAGTGACCAGTTGATTTCGGCGAGGCGATTCTTGCGTGCTGGTTTGTTCAATGCTTCGCGGACGGCGTGAATCGGCGCGAGGAAGACGTATGTCTCGCCGAACTCGGTGAGGCCGCTGGAGACGATGCCGATCACTTTGCCCGTCGTGCCGCTGATCACCGGGGAGCCGCTGGTGCCGTGGATGGTCACCCCTTCGTCTTTGAGCAAGATGTCGATGCGTTTCGAATCCGCTTCGGCGACGGCACCTTTGATCCAGCGCACGCCGTGCGGCTCGCTGTCGGCCGCGATGGGGAACCAGATCGGTTCGGCGAACCGCGTGCCGTCCGCGCGATCGTCGAGTTCGAGGAAAGTGATGTCGCTGAGCGGGCGATCGGGAGCCATGAGGAGGTAGTCGCCGGCCAGATCGAGCTGATTCGCGCCGGGCTGGCGGCCCGGCGGCGCGAAGACGCGCTCGGCGGAACCGATCGGAGTGAGCGAGGACTCATCGAACCATTCGACGAGGATGAGCCCCGGGCCGTTGAGGTCGAGGACGTGCAGCGCGGTGACGCCGACGGCGCTCATGTCGGTCGAACGAACAAAGAAGCCGCGGCCGAACATGGCGGACGTGCCGCCCGCGAAACCGAAGCGCTGACCGACGAGGCATCGCGTGGTGGGCGCGGGGATGGTGGCGCGCTCCATGCCGTCGATTACGTGCTGCTTCGCCGCGCGGTTCTTCGTGATCGAGATGTAAGCGCCCGCCATGAACCAGAGCGCGATCAGGCCGATTGCGATACCGATCAGCGCGCAGAACACGTAGATCGTTTGGCGGCGGCCCATTGCGCAGCCATTCTATGGATGCTCACGCATCGGCGAAGCTGGGATTGTTGCGCGGCGCACTGACCGGACGGCCGGTCAGTGCCGCGCTTGACTTGCAAACGTTGAGGAATGGGCAGTAGTTGAAGTAGCACTGGTTGCAGAGCCAACCAGTGGCACCCGATCCTTCGCGCAGCCGCTTACTTATCTTCAGGCTTGATGCCCATCTCCTTGCGATCGGGGTCGGCGGGGCGCTGCGGGGGGCGGTAGGGGTTGCGCTGGATTTCGGCCATGACCGTGTCGATGCCGGCGTCGAGTTGGGGGTCTTTGCCGGCGGCGAGTTGGCTGGGGTCGTCGATGACTTCGATGTCGGGGTCCACGCCGTGGCCTTCGATGCCCCACGTGCCGTCGATCTGGTAGTAGCCGAAGGTCGGGACGGTGACGCTGCCGCCGTCGATGAGTCCGGGGTTGCCGGAGATGCCGACGAGCCCGCCCCAGGTGCGCATGCCGATGAGTTTGCCGATGCCCATCTGGCGGAAGAGGGCGGGGAACATGTCGCCGCCGGAGCCGGCGAGCCCGTTGATGAGCATGACCTTCGCGCCGGGCGCGGAGTCGGGCGGCCAGGGCCAGTCGTTGCCGTCGCGCCGCGCCCAGTAATTCACGCGCGGGCGGTTGAGGAGCTCGATGAAGCGGGTGGGGATCTGCCCGCCGCCGTTCCAGCGCTCGTCGATGATGAGGCCCTTCTTTTCGCGCTGCCCGTAGAACTGGCGGAAGAGATCGTTCTGCCCGTCGACGCCGGTGTTCGGCACGTAGATGTAGCCGACGGCGCCGCTCGTCTTTTCATCGACGTACTTGCGGTTGGCTTCGATCCACGCGCGGTAGCGGAGGTTGCCCTCGCTGGTGAGCGTCTTCACGAAGACGGTGCGAGCCTTGTCATCTTTCGTCGGGTTTTCGCTGATGGTCAGCGCGACGGTCTGGTTGCCCAGCCCGACAAAGCCGGCCCACGGGTCTTTCGCGGGGTCGATCGGCTCGCCGTTGACGGCGAGGAGGTAGTCCCCCACTTTCACGTCAACCCCCGGCTGCGAGAGCGGGCCGCGCGCGTCGGAATCCCACGGCGCGCCTTCGAGAATCTTCTTGATGCGGTACGCGCCGTTGACGAGTTCATAATCGCAGCCGAGCAGCCCGACGTTGACGGTGGGCTGCTTCTCAACGTCGCCGCCGTTGTAGTAGGCGTGCCCGACGTTCAGTTCGGAGATCATCTCGCGGATGATGTAGGAGAGATCGTCGCGCGTGACGGCGTCGGCGATCATGCACTCGTAGCGTTCCTTCATGGCGGGCCAGTCCACGCCGTGCATGTTGGCGACGTAGAAGAAATCGCGCTGGAGTCGCCACGCTTCGGTGAGGATCTGCGTCCACTCCTGGCGCGGGTTGACGGGCGCCTTCATCGCGTCGGTGGGGACTTGCTTCTCCATCTTCTGATCGGGCGCTGCGTCGATGACGGCGAGGTTGTTGCCCTTGCGGACGAGGAGTTTCTTGCCGTCGCCTGACATCACGTAGCCGCCGAGGCCGGCGATGACGGTCTTCTCTTCCTTCTTTTCCTTGTCGTCGTGGATGTCGTAGATGCGGATTGAGTTGCCGTTCGCGCCGGGTTCGTCGGTCATGGGCGTATCGCCCGAGCGGATGAAGATGAGCTTGTTGCTCTCGGTGACGCTCAGCCCGCCGAACTGACCGGCGCGGAGCGGGAGCGGGATGGCGCGGCGTTCGAAGCCTTCGAGATCGATCTTCACGGGCTCTTTCGAGGCTTCGGCGTTCTTCTTGGCGGTGAAGTCGCCGCTGCGGCCGTCGCTGGATTTCCAGGTGCCGGTGAGTTTGTCGCCGTCGAACTTGCCCTCGATGGTGTAGGTGACGTCGGCGGCGATGGTGAAGCTGAAGGTCTTGGCTTCCTTGTCGGCGGTGATGTTCTCGATGTTGGAGGTCGTGCCGCCGGCGGTCGCGGTGCCGGTGAGCGCGGCGTTTTCGCCCTCGCCCTTTTTGAACGTGAAGGTGAAGGCGATCTTGGCGTCTTTGTTGTTGGGGTCGGCGCCGGAGTATTCGCCTTCCCACACGCCGAGGAGCGGCGACTCGTCCTTCTTCGCGTCGTCTTTCTTGTCGCCCTTCTTGTCGCCGTCCTTCTTCGTTTCTTCGTCGTCGTTCTTGGCGGCGAAGGGGTTTTTCACGTCTGCGCGGAGCGGGACGGCGTGGATCACGTCGCTCTTGTCGTAGATGAAGGTGGTATCAAGGTCGCTGTAGCTGGGCGAGAAGCGGCGCTTGCTGACGAAGTAGAGGAAGTCGCCCTTGCGGTCGAAGGCGGGCGAGTTCGACTCGAAGTACGGGTCGGTGACGCGGTGCGCGGCGTCGTTCTTCACGTCGTAGAGCCAGATCGCGCTGTTGCTGTTGGCACCGTCGGCGAGTGAGTAAGCGATCCAGTTCGAATCGTGCGACCAGCTCACGGGGTTCTGGTTCGCCCACGGGTCCTTGGCGAACTGAACGGTTTTGCCGCCCTCGATGGTATGGAGGAAGAGCGCGCCGGTCTTGTCGGCGAAGACGAGGTGCTTGGAGTCGGGCGACCAGACACGCATGTAGCGGTAGGCGCTACCGCCGTTCGTCAGCTGGCGCGACTCGGAGCCGTCGGGCTTCATGACGAAGAGCTCATACTCGCCCGGCGCGTCGGAGAGGTAGGCGATCCACTTCGCGTCGGGGGACCAGATGGGGTCGCGTTCCGCCACGCCGCTGGTGCGGGTGAGGTTCATCGCGGCGCCCTTCTCGGCGGGGAGGCTCCAGAGTTCGCCGCGCGATTCGACGACGACGCGCTTGCCGCTGGGCGAAACTTCCATCGCGGTGATGAAGTCGGCGAAGTTCACTTCGCGGTCGCGGAGCGTGGGGCGGTCGCCCGGCACGATGATCTCGACGGTGCGGACTTTCTTGGTGGAGAGATCGACGACTTTCAGCTCCGGGCCGTGCTGGAAGACGATCTCACCCTGCCCTTTGTCGCCCGGGCCGATGGAGGGCCACTTGACGTCGTACTCGTCGAGGTTGGTGAGCTGGGTGCGCTGGGCGCTGCGGGTGTCGTAGGCCCAGAGATTCAGCTTTGCGTTGTCGCCCTGATCGGCGAGGTAGTAGACGACGCTGTTGTGCCACATGGGGAGGGTGTCGGTGCCTTCCCAGTCGGTCATGCGCTTGGAGGTGAAGTTCTTGAGGTTGAAGAGCCAGATGTCGGTGGCCATGCCGCCGCGGTAGCGCTTCCAGGTGCGGAAGTCGGTGGTGTGCGGCGTGTAGGCGAGCCACTCGCCGTCTTGCGAGACGCTGCCGACGGTGGCGTATGGGAGCGGGAGTTGTTCCGGCAGGCCGCCTTTCGCGCTGACGGTGAACATCTGGCTCTGGCGCTGCAGGCCCGCTAGCCCGCTCTTGTAGTAGAGGATTCGGTCGCCGCCGGGCATCCAGTCGTTGAGGAACTCGGCGGCGGGGTGATGCGTGAGGCGCGTTGAAATCCCGCCCGTGCTGCCGATGACATAGAGATCGCGATTGCCGTCGTAGTTGCCGACGTAGGCGATGGAGTTGCCGTCGGGGGAGAATTTCGGGAAGAGTTCCTGTCCCGGCGGGCTGGCGAGGGGCGTCGCGACGCCGCCGTCGCGCGGGGCGGTCCAGATGTCGTTGGCGTAGACGAAGGTGATCTTGGATGAGGAGATGTCGGGGTACTGGAGCATGCCGGCGTGAGGCTTGATGCCGGCGCCCCCCGCCCCCGGATTGTCAGCGGCGAGTGCGCTGGTGATCAGCGCGATGACGGCGAGAGCGGCGGCGGGACGGGGCAAACGGCTGGCAACGCGCATGGGGCGATCTCCTGTGCCGAATTGAGACGTTCGGCAACGCCTGATTGGGCGGAGATCGTACCGATTGCGGCGCCAACAGTTTTGGGCGCGGACGCGATCAGTGTCCGAAGTTGGCCCAGGGGTGGTCGGCGTTGGTGATGCCGGCCCAGCCGTCGGAGTCGGTGACGGTGATACGCGGGGCGACGGAGTTGCCGGCGGTGATGGAGTAGTTGGGCGAGCCGCCGTTGGCGGAGTTGCGGATGACGAGGTTGTCCACGCCGTCGATGTCGAAGCTGACGTTGTTGCCGGAGCAGCTGTTGCCGTCGATGCGGTTTCGGTCACGCGTGACCCAGATGCCAATCGCGTTGCCTTGACAGTTGTTGCCCTCGACGCGCGCGCTCGTGCCTGAGACGAGGATGCCGGCGGCTGCCTCTGGGAATCCGTTCTGCGAACTCGAACACGCTGTAATCATCGCGTTGCTCGATGCCTCTATGCCGTGGCTCCTGTTGTTCGCTGATGTGCATTGTGTGACCGTGCTGCCGCCGGCAAACATCCCGAGGCGACCGTTGTTGCTCGACGTGCAGTTCGTCGCCGAGCCGAGGATCACGATGAAGCCGACGTCAGCATTTGACTCAGCGGTGCAGTTAACCAATGAGCCGGCAGTAACGACGAACCCGCTTCCATCGTTACTCGACGCAGCACAGTTCGATACTCCGCTCCCGTTGCGGAGGAAGTACCCATCGTTGCCGTTTTTCGAAGAAACACAGTTCGCGATGGTCGCGTGCGAGTCGATGAAGAAGCCCTGCTGCGCGTTGCCGATTGACCTCACGCCGACAATGTCGAACCCGCTGCTGGAGAAGGGCAAGGTTCTCATGCGCAGTCCGACGGCTCCCCAGCTGCGCACCGAGCCGTTATGTATGGCGATCGCGTTGTGACCGGTCGCGCCGCCGTCGTTTAGGGTGATGCCGTCGAGCGAGCCCGGCACGCCCGCAAGATCGAAGCCGTTGAGGTCGATCGTCACGCCGCTGGTGACGATTTCAATGCCGTGCTTGCCCACTTCGCCGGTCATATTGCCGGTGAGGTAGTAGCTGCCGGGCTGGGTGATTTTGAAGAGGCTGTCGGCGTCGCCGGGGGTGTTGGTGGCGTTGACGGCGATCCGCGGCTCGGGGCCGGGGGTTGGGGCGATGGGGCCAGCAGGAGGAACGAGCGGGCCGGCGTTCGACAGACTCACTGCGGGGGCGCAAAGAGCGCAGAAAAGGAAAGCAGATTGAGAGAAGAGTGTGCGGCGGGTGTGGCGAGACGGCATCGGTGGTGTCCTCAGTGTGTGAGCGGTGAGATATGTTGCAGGCGGAGCGCGCGGGAATCAGTACGAATAGTTCGCGTTGGCGTCGGTGGAGCCGAGGCTGCTCGGTGCGGCAAAGCCGCTGATAGCGGCGCTGGCCGGGGCACGGCGGTCGAGGATTGGGCCGACGACGTTGTTGGCCGCGATGACCCAGCCGATGGTGTTGCCGGAGCAGGTGTTGCGGATGATGAAGTTGCCGGAGGCGTCGACGTCGATGCCGCGGTCGGCGCCGGTGCAGTTGTTGCCCTCTATTCGGTTGTCGTTGCCGGTGGCGTGGATGCCAGCGCCGTCGCCGCCGCCACGGCCGTTGTTCCTGCAGGCGTTGCCACGGATCACGTTGGAAGAACTACAGCGGATGCCGTCGAGGGTGTTGTCGGCGACATCGCAGCCGGTGATCGTGCTGCCAAGACCGTCGATGCCGTTGCCCGAGTTCGAGTACACCACGCAGTTTGTGACCGCGGCTTCGGTGGCGTTGATGCCATTTCCACCGTTCAGGTAGACGGAGCATTGCGTGACGACGCAGGCGATGGTGACGCTGATGCCGAAGCCAGTATTGTTGTATGCGGAGCAGTTCGTGACGGCACAGTTCAAGCCGGTGCCGATACCGCTGCTCCCATTGCGGAACGAGGTGCAGTTGCTGATCGACGATCCATTCCCAAGGCGGATGCCGCTTGAGCCGTTTTCGTACGCGGTGCACTCGGTCACCGTCTGATTGTCGTCGGCGTAGATGCCCCACCCGCCATTGGCGCTCGCATGAACGCCGACCACGCGACCACCAGTCGACCCCGCACCTGAGCCAGAAGTGCCGAGGTCGATGCCATCGGCGCCCCATCCGCGGGCCGAACCGTTGAGCACGGAGACGTTTTCGAGATAGCTGCTGGTCGTCGTCACGCTCACACCGTCGAACGACCCTGCAACGCCGAGGAGTTCGAACCCGTTGAGATCGAGCGTGACGCTGTTAGCGGCGATTTCGATGCCGTGCTTGTTGGCGACGCCCGTGATGTTGCCGGTGAGGTAGTACGACCCTGGTTGGGTGATCTTGAAGAGCGAGTCAGCGTCGCCGGGGGTGTTGGTGGCGTTGATCGGGATGCGCGGCTCGGGGCCGGGGGTTGGCGCGATGGGGCCGGGGGGCGGGGTGAGCGGGCCGGCGAACGAGGGATTTACCGAGGAGACGCCGAGAGCGCCGAGGATGAGGCTGGACTGGATGAAGAGGGCGTGACAGTTGTGGAGTGGTGACATTTCCTGGATTCCAGTGTGAGCGGTGAAATGCGAGGCCGCGCGAGGACGGCGGGATCAGTACGAGAAGTTGGCGTTGGGATCGGCGGAGCCGGGTGCGCTGCCGCCGGCACTGCCGACGAACGCACCGGCCGGGACACCGTTGACGACGAAGACGATGTTGCCCGCGCTCATTTCCCAGTTGTTGGCGTTCCCCGAGCAGATGTTCCTGCTGATGAAGTTCCCGCCGAGATCGACGTCGATGCCGCGGTCGGCGCTCGTGCAGTTGTTGCCCTCGATGCGGTTGTCCGCGCCGGTGACATGGATGCCCGCGCCGTCGTTTGCGCCGGAGCCGTTGCTGGCGCAGGAGTTGCCGCGGATCACACATGCTGTCGCGCACACGATGCCGTCGGCATTGTTGAAGTAGGCGGTGGAGTCGGTGACGATGCACGCGCTCCCGACGGAGATGCCGCTGCTGGTGTTGCTGGCGGCCAGGCAGCTTGCGATCGTGGTGCCGCTGTCGGCGGAGATCCCGATGCCGTTGTTGCTGATCGCCGAGCAGTGCAGGATGGTCCCGACGCCACTAATGCCGATGCCCGTGTTGCTGATTGCCGAGCAGTTCACGATTGTTCCGTTCGCACTGATGCCGACGACGGTGTTTCCGCTCACCGAGCAGTTCGAGACGATGGAGCCGATACCGACAACGATGCCGCTGTTGGTGTTGCTCATGGCCGAGCAACTCGAGACCGTGCAGTTGTTGAATCCTCGAATGCCGCCGCCGGCGTTGTTGCGTGCTGAGCAGTTCGAGATCGTGTTGGCAGTATGGGCGAGAATGCCGACGCCGGCGTTGGCGTCGGCGAGCAGGTCGTCGAGGCGGCAGTTGGTTGCTCCGGCAGTGCCGAGGTCGACGCCCTCGTCGCCCCAGCCGCGGACCGAGCCGTTGACCACGGCAATGTTGGACACACTGAGTGTGGTAACGCTCACGCCGTCGAAAGCGCCCATCGCAGGGACGCCCGAGAGGTCGAAGCCGTTGAGGTCGAGCGTGACGCCGCCGGCGGCGATCTCGATGCCGTGCTTGCCGAGCACGCCCGTGATGTTGCCGGTGAGGTAGTACGACCCTGGTTGGGTGATCTTGAAGAGGCTGTCGGCATCGCCCGGCGTGTTGGTGGCGTTGATGGCGATGCGCGGCTCGGGGCCGGGGGTTGGCGCGATCGGGCCGGCGGGCGGGGCGAGCGGGCCGGCTAGAGATGGACTCACCGCGGAGACGCAGAGAGCGCAGAGAAGAGAGCTTGATTGGTTGATGAGGGAACGGCGGGGGTGGCGGGTTGGCATGGGATTCGTTCTTTCGCGTGCGTGATGGGATGCGTGGCCGCGGTGCATCGCAGGATCAATACGTGAAGTTGGCGTTGGGGTGGGTGCTGCCGGTGGAGTCGGGGGCGGAATCGCCGTTGATGGAGGCGCTGGCCGGCGCGGTGCGGTTGATGATGGGGCCGACGATGTTGTTCGCGTCGATGTCCCAGTTCCAGGTTGTATTGCCGTGCGCGGTATTGCGGATGATGAGCGTGTTGGTGCCGGTGATGTGCAGGCCGCGGACATTGTTGGTCACCGTGTTGCCCTCGACACGTGTGCCCGTGACGCTGGACACGAAGATGCCGGAAGCTCCGTTGCCATGGCAGGTGTTGCCGCGGACGAGGCACTCGCCCTGGACGGTAATGCCGCTCGCGTCGTTGTCGCTGGCGTTGCAGTCGAGGATGGTGGTGGCCTGCTGCCCGTTGATGCCGCCCAACGTGTTGAGTGACGACGTGCAGCGGCTGATCAAGCCGCTGCCGAAGGCGATGATGCCGTAGCCCCCGTTATTGCGGGCCGTGCAGTCGGTCACCGTGGATCCGTTGCTGGCGCTGATGCCGTCGTCGCCGTTGTCCCGCGCGAGGCAGTTTTGCACCAACGCGCCGTTGTTGGCTTGGATGCCGTTGCCCATGTTGCCGGTCGCCACGCAGTCCGTCACGACGACCGCGCCCGAGATGCCATCGCCCGAATTGTTGACGAGCACGCAATGGCGGACGATGACGCCCGAGCCGCGGATGCCGTCGTCGCCCCAGTTTCGGATGGTGCCGTTCTGGATGGTGACGGGGACGACACCGCTCGAAGTGACGGCCGAGAAGACACCGTCGAAGGCGGAGGCGGCCCCGTTGCCGATGACCTCGAAGCCGTTGAGGTCAAGGGTGACTCCTGTAACGGCGATCTCGATGCCGTGCTTGCCGACGACGCCGGTGACGTTACCGGTGAGGTAGTAACTTCCCGCAGCGGAGATTCGGAAGAGCGAATCAGCGTCGCCGGGTGTGTTGGTGGCGTTGATGGCGATGCGTGGCTCGGGTCCCGGCGTCGGCGAGATGGGGCCGGCGGGCGGGGTGAGCGGGCCGGCTTGGACAAGATTCACCGCAGAGACGCAAAGAATGCAGAGAAGGATGTTGGTCGTCGGGAAGAAAACTCGGGTGGCATGGTGGGACGGCATGGGTGTGTTCCTGTGTGTGAGTAGCGGGATGCGCGTGCGCGTGGCGGCGGGTTCAGTACGAGAAATTCGCGTTGGGATCGGTAGAGCCGAGCGCTGCGGCGGCGGTGTTGCCGTTCACCGCGGCGCCGGCGGGCGTGGCAACGATCGGCCCGTAGGCGTTGCCGGCGACGATGTCCCAGTTGACGGTGTTGCCCGAGCATGTGTTGCGGATGATGATGTTGCCCGCCGCGTCGACGTCGATGCCGCGGTCGGCGCCCGTGCATGTGTTGCCTTCGATCCGGTTGTCGTTCGATGTGACGTGGATACCAGCGCCATCGACGGGCGCTCCGTTCCCCCGGCACGAGTTGTCGCGAATAACGCAGCCGGATGTGCATTGAATGCCGTCCAGCCCGTTGGCTGACGCCGTGCATCCTTCTACGACGGCGCCGAAGTTGACGCTGATGCCGTCGCTGGAATTGTTTGTCGCGGTGCAGTTCGTGAGCGTGCTGTCGGCGTCCGCGAAGATGCCGTCGCCGGAGTTCTGCCGCGCGGTGCAGCCGGTGATCGCGCAGCCACTATTCGTCGTGATTCCTCTGGCGTTGTTGAAGACGGCGACGCAGCCCGAAAGCGTGCACTGCACGTTGGCTGATATTCCGTTGGAGCCGTTGCTGGAAGCCCAACAATTCTCGATGGTGCTGCCGATCCCGGCTGAAATGCCGTTGGCCATGTTGGCCCCAGACGAGCAGGCGGAGACCAGAAAACCCTGCCCCGCGCGAATGCCGCTGCCGGCGTTGCCATGGGCGATGATGCGCTCGATGCGCCCGGCCGAGACCAGCAGTGTGATGAACTCGATCCCGTGCCCGCCCCATCCACGGATCGTGCCGTTGAAAACCGAGATGGTAGACCTGCTCGGTCCACCCGCGCTCACGCCGTCAAAGTCCCCCATGCTCGGGACTCCCTCGAGATGAAATCCGCCGAGGTCCAGCGTCACGTCGTCGGCCGCGATCTCGATGCCATGCTTGCCAGCCACACCGGTGATGTTTCCTGTGAGGTAATACGAGCCGGGCTGGGTGATTCTGAAAAGACTATCGGCGTCTCCGGGGGTGTTGGTGGCGTTGATCGCAATGCGCGGCTCGGGGCCGGGGGTTGGGGCGATCGGGCCGGCGGGCGGGGTGAGCGGGCCGGCGGAAGAGATACTCACCGCCGAGGCGCAGAGAACGCAGAGCAGAGAATTGGAATGGGACAGGAACGCGCTGCTGGCGGATGTTACGCATGAACGCATCGGACTACCCTCTCTCTCAGTGGCGGGTCGAACGCGCCGGACCTTGCGAGGAGTGATGGTTGACGACCACCGCCGCCCGCGGGCGGGCCGACGACTCCTCACGCTGGAGTTGAGTATGCAGGGAGAGGGGGCGCGAGACAACGAAAAAGCCTGCAGTGAGGGGATTTTGGGGGGATGGAGAAGGTGTCTGTCGGTGCGAAGCATGAGGGCGGCGCGTTGGAGCGAAGGGCGCTCGGTTGCGCTGAATGACTCTCTGCGGATCGGCGCTCGACTAAAGGAGATTTCGCCGATTAACGCGACTTCGGCCGCTTCTCCCTACTGTGCGAAAGCGCTCGGCTCTAGCTTGGCGTCCCTCTTCGAGTAGGAGTTGTGAACCGTTGCTGCGGCGGTGGGTGCTTGGCCGTACAATCACCTGCCTTGCCGAACGGGACGCTTGCTCACGCGGCTCGTCTCGTTTGTGGATTGGAGTTTCGCGCATGCCGACCTGGTCGCCCAAGATGACTGCCCCCGCGCTGACGAAGCGCATCCCCTGCTGGCCCTACGCCGACCCGGCGAAGCGGCACATTGTGTCGTACTCGGAGTACGTCTCGACCGGCGGGTATGTCGGGCTGCGCAAGGCGCTGGGCATGAAGCCCGATGCGCTCGTGAATGACGTGAAGGAATCCGGGCTGCGCGGGCGGGGCGGGGCGGGGTTCCCGACCGGGCTGAAGTGGACGTTCCTGCCGAAGGTCGAAGAGGGGAAGAGCCAGGCCGAGATGGGCGTGCGATATCTCGCGATCAACGCGGACGAATCCGAGCCGGGCACGTTCAAAGACCGCCTGCTGATGGATTTTGATCCGCACATCATGCTCGAGGGGATCGCGATCGCGTGTTATGCGTGCCGGCTGAGCCGCGCGTTCATCTACATCCGCGGCGAGTATCACCATCAAGCGATGGTGCTCGAAGCGGCGATCAAAGAGGCGTACGAGAACGGCGTCTTTGGCAAGCAGGGGTTGCTCAACGGCACGAGCACGGCGGCGGGCGGCACATGGGCCGTCGATTGCCACGTGCACCGCGGCGCGGGCGCGTATGTGTGCGGCGAGGAGACGGCGCTGCTGGAGTCGCTCGAAGGAAAGCGCGGCTGGCCGCGGATCAAGCCGCCCTTCCCGGCGATCAAGGGGCTTTTCGGTCGGCCGACGATCATCAACAACGTCGAGACGCTGGCGCACCTGCCGAGCATTGTTGAGAACGGCGTCGCGTGGTTCCAATCTCAGGGCACCGCGAGCACGGTCGGCGGGCCGCCGAGCTTCGGCAGCAAGCTGATGGGCGTGTCGGGGCATGTGAATCGGCCGGGCGTGTTCGAGTGCGATCTTGGGATTCCGCTGCGCACGCTGATCGAAAGCAAGGACTACTGCCAGGGGATGCGCGGCGGGAAGAAGTTCAAGGGCGCGATCGCCGGCGGGATTTCCACGGGGATTCTCGGCCCGGATCAGTTCGACGCGGAGATGGATTTCGACATCGGGCGGAAGTACAACGTGCTGGGTTTGGGGACCGCGTGCCCGACGGTGTTCGATGAAGACACCGACATGGTGGCCGTAGCGCGAAACATCGCGAGGTTCTTCAAGCACGAGAGTTGCGGGCAGTGCACGCCCTGTCGCGAAGGGAGCGGGTGGCTGTACCAGTTGCTGTCGCGCATCGAAGAGGGCAACGGCCGAACGAAAGACCTCGACCTCGCGCTCGAGATTTCGACAAGCATGGGCGCGATGCCGGGGACAACGATCTGCGGCTTGGCGGACGGGAACAACTGGGCCGTGCGGACGATCGTGAACAAGTACCGGGATGAGTTCGAGGCGCGGGTGAAGCCGAGCTTCGTGCCGGTGACGATGACGATCGGGGCGGCGGCGAACGCGTGAGTGAGCACGCGAAGCGAGTTAGAACGCCCAGCACGAACAACCGAGGCCGGGCGAACTGAGCGCATCGCGGCCGAGGGGGGCGTGGGTGTGATGCGGGCGCGCGCACGCGAGCGCAGCGGCTGTGGGTGATGGCGAAGAGGCAACCGCAGCAGCGCGCCAGTGACCGCTGAACTTCGTGACGGGTGACCACTCCGGGAGGATGGGGATCGGCGCGGGGGCGTGTGAAGCGAACTCGCCGGCCGCGTGGACCACCTCGGCGTTCATCAGCGTCAGCACGCTCTCGATCGCGCGGATGCGGTCGTCCGGGACTTCGAAGAAATCCTCGCTGAGGACCGCGGCGTCGGCGAACTGGCCCGGCGCGATGCGACCCTTGGTGGATTCCTCGCGGCTGAACCAGGCGCTGCCGGTGGTGTAGAGGCGGAGCGCTTCCTCGCGCGAGAGGCGGTTGCGCTCGGGGTAGAGCGTGGTGCCACCGACGGTCTGTCCGGTGACGAGCCATGCAAGGCTGGTCCAGGGGTTGTAGCTGGCGACGCGCGTGGCATCGGTTCCGGCGCCGACCGGGATCCCGAGTTCGAGCATGCGGCGGACGGGGGGCGTGCGCTCGGCGGCGGCGCGGCCGTAGCGGCTCACGAAGTACTCGCCCTGGAACGCCATGCGGTGCTGGGCGGCGATCCCGCCGCCGAGGGCGCGGACGCGCTCGATGTTGCGGTCGCTGATGGTCTCGCAGTGGTCGAAGAACCAGCGGAGGTTGCGGATGGGTGTGTCGCGGTCGACTTTCTCGAAGACGTCGAGGGCGCGGGAGATGGTCTCGTCGTAGGTGGCGTGCATGCGGAAGGCCCAGTTGTTGCGGGCCAGCAGCGCGACGACGGCTTCGAGATCGGGCTCCATCGCGCCGGGCATGTCGGGGCGGGCGACGAGGAAATCCTCGAAGTCGGCGGCGGAGTAGACGAGCATCTCGCCCGCGCCGTTGAGGCGGAGGAATTCATCGCCCTGGTACATCCGCGTGCTGGCGGCCCAGTTTGCGAAGTCCTCGCGCTCTTTCTGCGGGCGCTGGGTGAAGAGGTTGTAGGCGACGCGGACGGAAAGCTCGCCGCGTTGGTGCAGTTGGTTGATGATGGCGTAATCGTCCGGGTAGTTCTGGAACCCGCCGCCAGCGTCGCAGACACTGGTGACGCCGAGGCGGTTGAGTTCGCGCATGAAGTGGCGCGTGGAGTTCATCTGGTGGTCGGGCGGGAGCGAGGGGCCGAGCGATAGCGTTTTGTAGAGGATGAAGGCGTTGGGGTTGGCGACGAGAAGCCCGGTAGGGTTGCCGTGCCGGTCGCGCTCGATGATGCCGCCGGGCGGTTCGGGGGTGTCCTTCGTGTAGCCGACGGCGCGGAGCGCGGCGCGGTTGAGCAGCGCACGGTCGTACAGATGAAGGATGAAGACGGGCGTATCCGGCGCGGCGGCGTTGAGTTCGTCGAGCGTGGGGAGCCGCCGTTCGGCGAACTGGAGTTCGGCGAACCCGCCGACGACGCGGACCCACTGTCCGGTGGGGGTGCGCGACACTTGCTCGCGGAGCATGCGCATGGCGTCGGCGAGGCTGGGGACACCGTCCCAGCGGAGTTCGAGGTTGTAGTTGAGCCCGCCGCGGATGACGTGGATGTGGCTGTCGATCAGGCCCGGGATGATGCGGCGTCCGGCGGCGTCGATGACGCGAGTGTTCGGGGCGCGAAGGGCGAGTATCTCCGCGTTGCCGCCGACGGCGGTGAACCGGCCGCCGGCGGCTGCGAAGGCGGTGGCGCGCGGGGAAGCGGGGTTCATCGTCGAGACGCGACCGTTGTAGACGATGATCGAGGGGGAGCCGTCGTGAGCAACGGGTCGGCGCGAGGCGCAGGCGTGCAGCGCACCAGCCACGCCGAGGAGTGCGGTCGATTTCACGAACTCGCGGCGGGTGACCGGGCTCATGCACTGGACCTCCGGGGGAGCGCGGGCGTGCCGCGCGGGTGCGGGTCGGGCGGTTGGCGGGCAATCGCGCGCGGCGGCGAGCGGCCGGCGCGCGCGTTCAAGTGTTGTGCTCGATTACTTCTTCGCGGCCTGCTCGGTTGCGTGCTTGTGGCTGTTGAAGATCTCGGCGTAGGCCGGGAAATGCTCGATGAAGAGCTGGGCGCTCGGGCCGCCCGCGGGGGCGCGCCAATCCCAGAGCATCTCGCACGAGAGGGCGAACCACGTGCCCATGATCGCTCCGGCGTCCTGCATGCGCATGAGCGAGGCGAGCTGGGTCTGTTCGCTCATGCTGCCCGAGGCATCGGTGACGACGTACACCTCGTAGCCCGCGTCGAGCGCGGAGAGGGCCGCGAACGCGACGCAGACATCGGTGGTGATGCCGGACATGACGATCTTCTTGCGCCCGGTCTTGCGGATCGCTTCGACGAAGTCGGTGTTCTCCCACGCGTTGATCTGGCCCGGGCGCGAGATCAGCGGCGCGTTCGGGAGCAGCGCGGGGATTTCGGGGGTGATCGGGCCGTTCGGGCCGTTCTCGGCGCTGGTGGTGAGCACCGAGGGGATGTTGTGGATCTTGGCGAGCTTGGCAAGGCCGACGACGTAGTTCTTGTATTCGACCGCGGGGGTGTCGTTGACGAGGTTCATCAGCCCGGTCTGGTGGTCGATGAACGCGAAGACGGTGTTGTCGGGGGTCCAGCGTTCGCGTTTGCCCCCCTGCGCCCAGGTGGGCGACGAGCGGGCGGTGTTCTGCTCGGCGTGGGCGGTACCGAGTGAGGCGCCGATGAGCATTCCTGCAACGGCACCGACGGCGAGTACGGACAGGACGGACGGGATCATCGCGCGGTTCATAGGGGGCTCCTTCGCTGCTGAGGGCCCGCCGACTCGCGGGCCGCTGGTGCGGGGTCTCGACGAGAAGACAAACAGTATATCGACAGATTTCGATATGCAGGACCAGGGCCGCCACCGTTGGCGGCGCCGGCGAATTCACCGAGTCTTCACTTCCCGCGGCCGAGCAGGTAGTAGATGATGAGCCCGACGAGCGGCAGCAGGAAGATCAGCAGCAGCCACAGCACTTTCTGCCCCAGAGCCTTCGAGGACGTGAGGATCTCGAACGCCGCGATGAGGAAGAAGATGAGGTGGAGGACGCTGAGGATTGTGTAGATCATGGGTCGGCTCCTTGGGTGTACTGCGGGCCGCGAGTTGACCGGCATTCTACGAGGCGACGGCGGATGGCGACTGCACCGCCGTATGATGGGAGGAACGGCGCGAAGAATGCCATCGCTCGCCGCGCGAGGAAGCCCGGCATGTCGAAGACCAATAAACAAGATTCGCACCCGCCGATCGAGTCGCTGTCGTACGAGCAGGCGGCGGAGCAACTCGAATCGATCATCGAGCAGATCGAGGCAGGCGAGATCGGACTGGAAAAATCGCTCGCGGAGTATGAGCGCGGCATGGCGCTGCTGAAGCATTGCCGGGCGATTCTCGACCGCGCGGAGCAGCGTGTGGCGGAGCTGACTCCCGGCGAGGGCGGCGAAAAACGGCGTGGATGAGCGCTCGATCGAGCCGTTGGTCGAGCCGATGGGCGTTGGACGTTGAAATCGGCTTCGCCCAGGGACCGCCTGCTCGCGCAGGCGGCTCCATCAGAACAGCAGTGAAGACGGTCGAGATGTTCCGCGTTGGCTGAGCCAGCGTAGGACGTTCGCCGCGTTTTCGTTGGGCGGGAAGACGGGGTACCAGACGTGCTCGACGGCGGCGTGGTCGCAGAACCACGCCATGCGGGCGAGGAGCGTCGTCGGGCCGCCGGATTCGACGGGGAATTCGAAGGTGGGCAGACGCAGGGCGCGCGTGAGTTCGAGATTGGCGTCGGATAGGAACTCGAAGGGCATGTGCTGGCGCGTGATGAATTCGCGCTGGTGCTCGGTGGTGTTGGTGCTGACGCCGAAGACGCTCACGCCGAGTTGCGTGAACTCGGCGAAGTGATCGCGGAAGGAGCAGGACTGGGGCGTGCAGCCGCGGGCGCCGGCGATGGAGTCCCAGTCCTCGCCGTGGAAGCCGAGGCTGGGCGGCTGACCCGGCACGCCGGTGCGCGGGTAGAAGAAGAACACGCTGGGCGGGCGCGCGAGGTCGGCGAGATTCACATCGTGCGCGGCGGTGAGTGAGTTCGTTGCGGGGTTGAAGTGGCCCGACGCGCGGAGCGTGATGGGCGGGACGCGCGCGTGGAGGAGGTGCGCGGCGCGTCCGTCGTCGGTGGGGATGGGGAGATCGGGCGGGAGTTGGGTGGGGTCGTGGGGCATGAGGCTGATCGAAATCAGACCCTCACATACCCGCGCAAGCCCTGCATCCCGCCCTCGCGGCCGAAGCCTGATTCCTTGTACCCGCCGAAGGGGCTGGCGGCGTCGAACTTGTTGTAGGTGTTGCACCACACCACGCCTGCTTTCAGTTTGCTCGCGATCTCGAAGATCTTCGAGCCCTTGTCGGTCCACACGCCGGCGGCCAGGCCGAAGGGGGTGTTGTTGGCGCGGCTGAGCGCTTCCTCGGGCGTGCGGAAACTCATCACCGCGAGGACCGGGCCGAAGATCTCTTCGCGCGCGATGCGGTGGCTCTGCTGCACGCCCGTGAAGAAACTCGGGCGGCAATAGAAACCCTTCTTCGGCAGTGTGCTGGTGTTGGGCGAGCAAAGCTCCGCGCCTTCGGCGCGGGCGACTTCGAAGTAGCTCTCGATCTTCTCGAGCTGCGCGCGGCTGTTGATCGCGCCCACATCCGTGTTCTTGTCCATCGGGTCGCCCACTCGGAGCGACGCCATGCGGATGTTGAGTTTCTTGATGACGTCGCTGAGGATCGATTCCTGTACGAACAGGCGCGAGCCGGCGCAGCAGACGTGACCCTGGTTGAAGTAGATGCCGCTGATGATGCCCTCGATCGCCTGATCGATCGACGCGTCCTCGAAGATGATGTTGGGTGATTTGCCGCCGAGTTCGAGCGTGAGCGGCAGGCCGCCCTCACGTTCCGCCGCGATCTTCGCGAGGATTTTTCCGATCTCGGTGGAGCCGGTAAAGGCGAGCTTGTCGATGCCGGGGTGGTCGGCGAGGGCCGCGCCCGTCGAGCCGTCGCCCGTGACGATGTTGACGACGCCCGGCGGGAGCTCGCACTCCTCGAAGATTTCGGCGAGGCGCAGCGCGGTGAGCGGCGTGGTCTCCGCGGGTTTCAGCACGACGGTGTTTCCGCAGGCGATCGCCGGAGCAATCTTCCACGCGGCCATGAGGAGCGGGAAATTCCACGGGATGATCTGCGCGCACACGCCGTGGGGGCGCACGCCGGGCGCGATCTCGACCGCCCCACTGCCGCTCTTTCGCTTGGTGCCTTGATGGCTCGATGGTTTGATGCCTGCTCCCGCGAACGCGTACTGCAGTTTGTCGCACCAACCGGCGTTGTAGAAAAAATGCTGCGCGACGAGGGGGATATCGACGTCGCGTGATTCCTTGATGGGCTTCCCGCCGTCCATCGTTTCGAGGACGGCGAGTTCGCGGGCGCGTTCCTGGATTCGGCGGGCGATGCGGAAGAGGTATTTGCCCCGCTCGACGCCGGGGAGCGCGGCCCACTTGGGGAACGCTTCGCGCGCGGCGGCGACGGCGGCGTCGACATCCTTCTTCGAGCCGAGCGTGACTTCGGTGATGACCTCTTCGTTCGCGGGGTTGACGGACTGGAAGAGGTGCGCGCCGGTGCCGGGCCGGGTGAAGCAGCCGTTGATGAAGCAGCCGTATCGCGGCGCGATTTTGACAGGCACGCGCTCCGGGGCGGGCGCGTATTCCCAGACGCCCGTGTTGAACTGCAGCGCCGGCTCAGCGGCGGACGAGCCTTGGCTGGTGACGGATGCGGGACGCTGCGGCTTGGGCTCGCTTTTGGACATGGTTGGGTTCCGTGTCGGTCCGGCTGGATTCCTGGGTCGAATGAATGGCGAAGGAAGCGTATTCGGTCGGTGGTTGACGTGCTCGGGGCACGTCGAGCGCGAAGCCTTCCATCTATGCCGAAGAAGAACGAGGTTGAGAAGAGACGGGCGGGACGCCCGTCCCACTCGTTGGAGATGCTACGATCCGCGCCTCACCCATGAACACCGGCAACGTGCTGATCTGGTCGTCGAGCATCACCGGGCTGCTGTTCGTCTTTGCGCTGGGAGCGATCGTTGGGTCGTTCATCAACGTGGTGGCGTACCGATTGCCCGCGGGGCTGGGGCTCGTGCTGCCGCCGTCGGCGTGCCCGCGGTGCGAGACGCGGCTGACGTGGCGCGAGAACTTCCCGATCCTTGGATGGCTGTGGCTGGGCGGGAAGTGCCGCTTCTGCCGAAGCCCGATCTCGGCGCAGTACCCGCTCATTGAGTTGATCGTGGCGTTGCTCTTCGCCTCGCTGTACGCGCTCTGGTACATGCAGCCTTCGGTGTTTTCGCTGATGGGTTTGGATGTGCGCGCCATGCGCCCCGAGTTCACCGCCGACGGCTTGATACGGACGTGGCCCGTGTTCGTGGCGATCCTGTTCCTGATCGGCTCGCTGGTGTCGATCACGCTGATCGACGCGAAGACATTCATGATCCCGCTCTCGATCCCGCTGCTGGCGAGCGCTGTCGGCATCGTCGCGCACACGGGCAACGCGATATGGATTCAAGCCACGCGCGGCGGGCTGCGCGCGGGCGAGGCGGTTTGGGCGATCCCGACCGTCAGCGGCGGATGGCTCGGCGCGGCACTCGGCGCCGCGGCCGGGCTGGTCATCGCAAATGTGCTGCTCTGGCGCCGCATCCTGCCGGCGAGCTTCGCGGACTATGCCGAGTGGGAGAAAGCGCATCAGTCCACGCTCTCCACGGCGGAGGACCCGGACCACAAGGCTCCGACGGCGTCGGGCCCGCCGCTGCGGGTCGTGCTGCTCCGGACGCTCTACCTCACCGGCCCGGCGATCGCGCTCATGCTGGTCGGGTTCACGCTGGCACTGCCCATCGGGAAGCCGATCCAAGGGATGGTCGCCGGGGCGGCGGGTGGGCTGCTCGTCGGGCTCTTCCTCCGGCGGCTGGTCCCCGACAGCGGCACCAGCGACGCAGACCCGGTATGGGTGCAGTACCCGTACGCGCGGCGGGAGATGGTGACGGAACTGCTGTTCCTTCTGCCGACGATCGGGCTGGCGATGGTGGGGTTCTGGCTCGCGCGAAGCGGCGGGCCGATGGCGGCGTGGTTCGAATCGCCGCCGCTGTGGCTGCGGGCGTTTGGCGGCAGTCTCTTGGGCTATCTGGTCGGCGGCGGGCTGGTCTGGGGGACGAGGATTCTGGCGTCGTTCGCCTTCGGCAAGGAGGCGATGGGGCTGGGCGATGTCCACCTGATGGCGGCGGTCGGGGCGGTGCTCGGGTGGGTAGACCCGATCCTGGCGTTTTTCACCGCCCCGTTCTTCGGGCTGGCGTGGGCCGCGGCGAGCGTGCTGTTCCGGCGGCTCTTGCCGAGGATCGGGTCGGCGGTTCCCTACGGCCCGCACCTGGCGGCGGGGGCGCTGACGGCGTTGTATTTCAAGCCGCTGTACGACGCGGCGCTCTCGCTGATCGGCGGCGGCATGGTGCGGCTACCGTGAGCGGCTGGGCGGCGAGCCCACTAGGGTTCTTTCGGCTTGTGTGCCGGCGCAAAGATCGCTTGACAAAAGCTGCGTGATCGGTTGCGATCGTTGCCGATAGTGATTGAACCATCCACGTCACGGAGGATTCCGACGATGACCCTCGCTCGTTCTCTGATCTCGATCATGGCCCTGTCCGCCGCCGCCGCTGTGTTCACCGGGTGCGACAACGTCCCGAAGAAGAAGTATCAGGACCTCGAGAAGGAGGCGATGCAGATCCGCGAACGGAACGAGCAGCTCGAGCGGCAGCTCGCCGACGCGGAGACGGAGAAGGCGCGTCTGCAGAACGAGCTTGACGGCGTGAAGGCGAACGCGGCCCAGGTGTCGACGGTGCCGGCGTCCGGCGTCTCGCCCACCGGCAGCGACTCGAGCGGGCAGCCGGGCGATCAGGTCATTTCGATCGCGGGCGACGTGCTGTTTAACAGCGGCTCGACGACCATCAAGAGCGACGCGAAGAAGATCCTCGACAAGATCGCGGATGAGTTGAACGGCCGCTACGGGAGCAACCGCATCCGTATCGCCGGGCACACTGACACCGACCCGCTGAAGAAGACGAAGTCGAAGTTCACCGACAACGAGAACCTGAGCGCACAACGGGCGCTGGCCGTCGAGCGGTACCTCGCGTCAAAGGGCGTTGACTCGAAGCGGATGTATTCGGCGGCGTTCGGCTCCGATGCCCCGCGCGGGTCGAAGAAGGACTCGCGGCGGGTGGAGATCGTGATCCTCGCGGCGGGGAATTCGTGACCGCGGATCGCTGTTCTTGATGTTTGAAGAATGACGGAGCACCCCGGCCCATGCCGGGGTGTTTTTTTCATGCTGCGAGATCGCGCGCTCGATGGAGCCCCCAGCGCGAGCTGGGGGGCGGTGTGCTGCGGGGCGTGCGAAGGATCGGGCGCGAGCGACCCTCGGCTCGCACCGAGGGCTCCATCAGAGGGCCCGCGCCGAAGGCACCAATTGAATGAAGCTCGCTCCATTTATGCTGTCGACGTGACGGGCGATGCAAAGAGCGCTGAAAGGCCCCTAACGCTGCTGACGCCGATCGAGTCGGTGCCGGGGGTCACGCGCGCGGGGGCCGAGGGGTTCCGCGCGATGGGGATCCCGACGCTGGCGCACCTGATCCATCACATCCCGTTCCGGCACGAGCGGCTGGAGGGCGAGGCGCGGATCGAGGAACTCAAGCCGGGGGCGATCGTGTCGGCGCGCGGGGAGATCACGGCGACGCGGCTGGTGACGCACGGGCGGCGGCCGAGGTTCGAGGCGGTGCTGATGGACGAGTCCGGAAGGCTCGATCTGGTGTTCTTCAACCAGACGTACTTGAGCCGGCGGCTGTCGCCCGGCACGTTCATCCGCGTGCAGGGGAAAGCGAACCGTCGCGGGCCGACGGGGAAGTCGCTGCAACTGGTGAACCCGAAGTGGTGGGAAGTGAAGTCGGCGGATGAAGCCGAGGACGGCGCCGGCGCATCGAGCGCGGAGCCGCGCTTGCGGCCCGTGTACCCGGCGTCGGAGGCTGTGCCGTCGTCGGCGATTGACCGGGTGATCCAGGGTGTGCTGGTATCCGCGATGCCGCTGATCGAGGACCATCTGCCCGCGGAGCACCGGCGCGAGCGGGCGCTGCCCGAACTGCGCGAGGCGTACCGGATGATCCACTCGCCGAAGGACGAAGCGGAGGTGAAGGAAGCGGTCCGGCGGCTGGTGTACGACGAACTGCTGATGCTGCAACTGGGCGTGCGGATGAAGCGGGCGTATGTGCGAAAATCGTTGCACGCGCCGGCGCTGCGGTGGTCGCGCGCGATTGATGAGCACATCCGGGCGCGCTTGCCGTTCAAGCTGACGGCGGGGCAGGAACGCGCCGTCAGCGAGGTGGTGAAGGACTTGCAGGCCGCCACGCCCGCGAATCGGCTGATCCAGGGTGATGTCGGCTCGGGGAAGACGGCGGTGGCGCTGTACGCGATGCTGATGGCGGCGGCGTCGAAACATCAGGCGGCGCTGATGGCGCCGACGGAACTGCTTGCGGAACAGCACTACGCGACAATCTCAGCGATGCTCGCGGGTTCGAACGTGAAAATTGAATTGTTCACGGGGGAGTCGCGCCGCGCCGGCGAGCCGACGCCAACCGAGTTTGATATCGCGATCGGCACGCACGCGCTGCTGAGCGAGCGGGTGAAGTTCGAGTCGCTGGCGGTGGCGGTGATCGATGAGCAGCACCGCTTCGGCGTACACCAGCGGGCGCAGCTGCGGGAGAAATCGGCGGACGCGAGTTCCTCGCCGCATGTGCTGGTGATGACCGCGACGCCCATCCCGCGGACGCTGGCGCTGACGATCTTCGGCGACCTCGATGTCTCGACGATCAAGGGACTGCCGCCGGGGCGCGTGCCGATCGTGACGCGGGTGGTGCCGGAGGTCCAGGCGCCGACGGTGTACGACTTCGTGCGTGGCAGGATCGAGAAGGGGGAGCAGGCGTACATCGTCGTGCCGGCGATCGACGGCGGGGAGGAGAGCGCGGAGGGTCTGCGCGCGGTGCGGCCGGTGATGAGAATGCTGGAGGAGGGGCCGCTGAAGGGGCTGCGCGTGGCGGCGGTCCACGGGAAACTGAAGCAGCGCACGCGCGAGACGATCATGGGCCGATTCCGCGCGGGGATGATCGACGCGCTGGTGGCGACGAGCGTGATCGAGGTGGGCGTGGATGTGCCGAACGCGTCGGTGATGGTGGTGAACCATGCGGACCGGTTCGGGCTGGCGCAGTTGCATCAGCTCCGCGGGCGCGTTGGACGCGGGACGCGGCGGTCGGTGTGCGTGTTTATCCACAACGATGAACCGACGCCGGAGGCGCGGGAGCGGCTGAAAGCGCTCTCGGCGACGACGGACGGGTTCAAACTGGCGGAGACGGACCTTGAGATTCGCGGGCCGGGCGAGGTGATCGGGGCGCGGCAGGCGGGCACCGCGCCGTTCCGCTTGGCCGAGTTTCCGCGCGATCTTGAGTTGTTACTCCTTGCAAAGCGTGACGCGGAACACTGGATTGAGCGATCGCCGACATTGATGAATCCAACGGATCGACTCCTGCGAACTCGGCTCTTCAAGTCGCACGCCGAGGACCTTGGCCTGTCTGATATCGCCTGAGATGCTTCTCCAAATGTGAATCACTTCTGCGTGCTTGTAAGACGATGCGTGATTCGTGAGAATCAAGCCGTGGAACTTACTTCCATATACGAACGCATGTTAGCGGTCATCGGCAATCGCACCTTCCGCTCCGGCGCGCCATTGGCGGATCAGAATGTCGAGACTGCTCGGGATATCTGAACGACGCTTCGCCGAGCATTGAGTTTCTGGAAGCGCTGTGCACGCGGCTCGATCTGAACGCGCCCCGGCTGCGGACGGGGCCGGGCGTGCCGAATCACAGCGAACACCGCTCGCACGCGCCGAAGGAAGCGAACCCGTCGGAGCTTGTGTCAGCGCTGGTGAGCGCGCTTGAGGCGGTGACAGGCCGGGCCGATCGGATTGAGGCGATGGTGAATTTGATTGATGTGCGGCTGAACGCGCGAGCGGCTGGCGCGGTACCCTCCGCTACTGTGGTACATGCCTATCATCCAACCGACAAACCGGGATCCGTCAAGGCCAAGTCCGGCACCGTCGCCGACCCTGTTGCCAAACGACCACCTTCGGCTGCTGGTTGAAATGCTGCGACTATCGGGGGGCAAGGGGCCGGAGCTGGCGCGCCGGTGGCTGGCGGCGTTGATGCTGGCGCCGGGCGAGGAGCGTGAGGCGATCGTCGAGGGTGTCGAGCAGCGGATGGCGGAGTTGTACGACCCGGGGCTGCGCGCAGCGGGGATCGACCAGGATGACGCGATGCCGGCTCACCTTCATGCCGAGACCGGCGGCACAGTCGTGCGCATCTCCGCGGAGCCGGTGCAGCGGACGGGGTACTTTGAGCAAGTGATGAGGAGCTATTCGAGGGCGAACGGGCCGAAGAACCCGAAGCGCGAGTCATCTGCAAAGGACGGGCGGCGGTCGCGCCCGGCGTCGTGACCTTGCATGAGCAGGAACAGCGAACTGGCCGAGTGCTTCGAACTGATCGCGCGGCTGCTCGAACTCACGAGCACCAGCGCCAAGGACAAGTTCCGCATCGTGGCGCACCAGCGCGTGGCGCGGCTGGTAGAGGACCATCCGCGCGACCTCGTCGCGCTGACGAAAACCGCGGGCGGGCGCGAGGAGTTGCTGGCGATCGAGGGCGTGGGCCCGAAGATCGCGGACAAGATCGAAGAGTTCGCGCAGCACGGGAAGATCGGCGAACTGGAAGAACTGCTCGAAGCCGTGCCGCGGGGGTTGCTTGAGGTGATGAACATCCCGGGTCTCGGCCCCAAGACGGTGAAGCACCTGTGGAGGGAGTTGAACGTCACGAGCCTGGCGGACCTGAAGCGCGTGATCGACGACGGCTCGATCATGCAGGTGCCGCGGATGGGCGAGAAGACGGTGCAGAACATCAAGGACGCGATGGCGTTCGCGGAGAAGGCGGCGGACCGCATCCCGATCGGGATCGCGATGCCGATCGCGGAGGAACTCGTCGCGCGGATGATGAGGGTGAAGGGGGTGACGCAGTGCGCCTTCGCCGGGTCGCTGCGACGGGGGAAGGAGACGATCGGCGATGTCGATCTTCTCGTCGCGGCGGACGATGCCGACGCGGCGCGGGACGCTTTCACCACCATGCCCGAAGTCGAAAAGGTGCTGGCGAAGGGGGAGAGCAAGTGCTCCGTGCGGCTGACGCTGCGCGGCCGGCACCTGCAGGCGGATCTGCGCCTGGTCCCCAAAGCGTCGTGGGGCGCGGCGCTGATGTACTTCACCGGATCGAAGGAGTTCAACGTCCGCACGCGCGAGTTGGCGCTGAAGAAGAAGTTGACGCTCAACGAGTACGGCCTGTACCCGGAGGATGGCGGGAAGACCCCGCCGCAGCACCGGGGGGTGCAGGCGTTGGCGGGCGCGAGCGAATTGGAGATTTTCGAGTCGCTTGGGCTGCCGGAGATCCCGCCCGAGCTGCGCGAGGAGCGGGCCGGGTGGAGCGATGCGCCGCCGGATCATTTGATCACACTCGAAGACATCAAAGCGGAACTGCACGCGCACACGACGGCGTCGGACGGGAAAATGTCGATCGTCGAGCTGGCCGAGGCGGCGAAGGCGCGCGGGTTCCACACCATCGCCGTGACGGACCACTCGAAAAGCTCGGCGATCGCGGGCGGGCTGAGCGTCGAGCGGCTAATCGAGCACATCGAAGCGGTCCACGCGGCGCGGAAACAGGTGACGGGGATCACGATTCTGGCGGGCAGCGAGGTGGACATCCTCGCCGACGGGTCGCTCGATTACCCCGATGATATTCTCGCGCGGCTGGATCATGTGGTCGCCTCGCCGCACGCGTCGCTGAAGCAGGACGAGAAGACCGCGACTAAGCGGCTGCTCCGCGCGATCGAGAATCCGTACGTGCGCATCCTCGGGCACCCGACGGGGCGGCTCATCAACAAGCGCGAGGGGTTCTTCCCGGATATCGCGGCGATCGCCAAAGCGGCTGCGGCGCACAGGGTTGCGCTCGAGATCAACGCGCACTGGCTGCGGCTCGACCTGCGCGACCAGCATGTTCGCACCGCGCTCGACGCGGGAGCGCTGATCGCGATCGACTGCGACGTTCACTCGGTCGAAGACTTCGACCACCTGCGTTACGGCGTGCTCACCGCTCGGCGCGCGGCGCTGACGGCCGACCGCTGCATCAACTGCTGGGCGGGGAAGAAGCTGCACGAGTGGTTGGCGGAGAGCAGATGAGTCGGGCTCGGCCGAGTCGGGCACGCATGCCGGGCGCGGATCACATCTCGAGCTTCACCCACGCCTCGGGCATCTGCGCGCAGGGATTCGCGGTGCTGGCGAGACTCACGATCTCGCTGGTGATCGAGGGCACGGTGGCGTTGTAGTGGACCCAGTGGGCCATCAGCGCCAGCAGGATGCCGAAGCCGAGCCAGCAGTGCGCCTCGGTGCGCGGGTGGCGGCGGGCGAGGAACAGCACCATCGCGGAGAGCGCCATCGTGCCGAACTTGAAGCTGAGCAGCATCCCCGCGCCGCCAACCTGGACGATGTAGCGGGCGATGGGGTTGACTTCGATCATGCCGACAGAGCGCATGTAGGTGAGCGTGCAGTAGAGATCGACGCCCCCCATCATGATGATCGCGAGGATCAGGAGGCTCACGCGGCAGACAATTGCCTCCATCGTGGCGGCCCGCTCGAAGAGGGTCGATGGGCGACCGGCGAACGTAGTGATCGAGACGGGTTGTGCCCTGAGTGTGGTCATTGGGCGCTCCAGCCGGTACGAAGGGAGGGATCGCCGGTCGGCGGTCCGGGATTCGTCTATCGGCTGGAGCCGGGGGTCGATCGAGGCGAAGAGTCGACTACCGGCGACCTACACTGGTACGGCTGTTCCGGATGGTCGGATTCGAGAACCTCTGAAGCGGGTGCCGAATGGGTCAACATTTAATCGGTCGCATAGCGGGGTTTTTCGGTCCTTACCGGGCCGCGGCAGTGATTCTTGCCATGCTGACGGGAACCGCACAGGGCCAGATGCCGGTCGCCAGCCCGGTGTATCTGGACGACTCGCCCCGAGCGGCGGCGGTGCTGTCCGGGCTGAAAGATCTCGGGCCTGACCGGAACCTCGAGGACGCGGCGCGGGCGGTGCAGGCTCGGCTGAACGAGGAACCGCGGCGGGTGCTGCCAAGTGCCGCGGATGGCGCGGTGTTCGTGACCGTGCGCGACCGCTTGAACGAGGCGCTGCTGGAGAACAAGGAACTGCTGGAGAAGTACCGCGAAGTGTTCGAGCCGATCTCGCGGGCGGCGCTGAGCGGGAGCGAGATCGCCCGGGCCGAGGAGTCATATCTCCTAACCGCCGCGGGATACGAGGCCGTGCTGCGCCGGGCGCAGAACCATCTCGAATCAGCGCAGTTCGCGTCGGCGATTTTGACGCTCGAACAATTGGATCGCCACCCGGACCGCGCAGGCGAGCGTGCGCTGGACGCGATCACACTGTTGGAGCAAGCGTCGGGCTACCTTCGCGACGGGGGGCTGAAGATGCGCGCGATCGAGCGGCTGGCTCGCTGGCGCGCGGAAGCCCGCGCCCCCGCGCGCGGCGCAGTGCCGACGGAGCACCCGACGATCCCGGTGGTGCGGTCGCCGTTCGACGCCGCCGAGCCGAGCGAGATGGAGGGTCTGCTGCCCAAGCCGCTGTGGTCGGACTACACGGGCGAGGGGATGACCGGAATCCCGGTGAACGATCAGCGCGCCTCGCGGCAGATCCCACCCGACGCTCAATTGCTCTACACCGTACCGACCGTGGTGGGCGACATCGTGTACGTGAACGACGCCCAGACCATCTCGGCATGGAACCGATTCACGCTGTCGCTGTTATGGCGCGTGCGCGTGGACGCGGGGCGGCTCAACGCCAATGCGTTCGTGCGCGATCTGCTCGAAGAGGTGATCGGGCTCGCATCCGACGGGGAAACCGTCGTGGCGCTCACCGGGATCCCGGCGCAGTTCGACCGGGGTTCGTCGCGCCGCGCGCTGATCGGGCTTGACGCGCTGAGCGGGCGCGTGCTGTGGACGAGAACGATCGAAGACTTCGGCGAGGAGAGCCTGATGGAGTCGATGCTGAGCGGCCCGCCGTTGATCGACGAGGGGGTAACGGTTCTGACGGCGGTGAAGCAGGTGCCGGCGCGCCGGCTCAACAGTTCCTACCTGATCGGCGTGGACACGCGCACCGGGCAATTGGCGTGGGCGACGCAGCTCGGCAGCATCGGCGCACTGCCCTACGGCACGCGCTCGTTGGCGGGCGACACGGCGCTGGTGCGCGACGGCGTGACGTTTCGCTGCGACCGCATCGGCTTCTGCGCCGCGGTCGAGACTGCCAGCGGACGGCTGCGCTGGCTCCGGCGGATGGACACCGAGACCTTCGGCGCGGGCGGCGGCGGGTCGGCGTGGGAGACCGCGGCGCCCGTGTGGTACGAGGGCCGGCTGTTCGTTCTCAGCCCCGATCGGCGCGAGATCGTGATGCTCGATCCCGACACCGGCGCGGTGCTGGCGCGCGAGACGGCCTCGCGCTGGAGCAACCCGAAGTACCTGCTCGCGGCAGCGGGACGGTTGATCGGCGTGGCGGACTCGGACCTGTTCGCGAAAGACCTCGCGGCGTTCGGCTCGACCGACTCGCCCAACATGATTCTGACCGTGGAACAGCCGGGCATCCGCGGGCGAGTGGTGGTGAGCGGCGGGCAACTGGTCGCACCGACGGCGCAAGGCATGCTGCTGATCGGCGCGACGGACGCGCCGGGCACGCCGCCGACGGAGGTGCCGCTCGACTCGCCCGGCATGGTGCTGCCGCTGCCGGGGCAATTGGTGGTGGTCGACGACGTGCGCGTGCATACCTATCTGCTGTGGGATACGGCAGAGAAGATGCTGCGCGAGCGGATGACTGCGGAGCCCGAGAACCCGATGCCGGCGGTCACGTTCGCGGAGCTGTCGTACCGCGCGGACAAGCCGGCGGGCATCCTGCCGGCGCTGGATCATGCGCTCAAGGCGATCGATGCGTCGGGCGCGGGCGACCGCGCTGAGCAGGGGCGCAGCCGGCTGTTCCGCTCGGTGCTGGAGATGGTCGAGCCGGGGCGCGGTGCGCCGCTCGGTGCTCGGCTGGACAACGTGTCACGCGAGGCGCTGATCGACCGGCTTGGGCGTGCCGCGTCGCTGCCGATGGAGAAGGTGGCGTACTCGATGGCGGCCGGGCGGTTCTATGAGGGGACGGACCAGCCGCAGCGCGCGGTGGACGCGTACCAGACGGTGTTGCGCTCGAAGGAACTGTCCTCGACGACATTCACGCTGGGCGAAACGACCGTGCCGGCGGACGATGAAGCGGCGGCACGGCTCCGGCGGGTGGTGCGCGAGCACGGGCGCGAGGTTTACGCCGCGTATGAAGCGGAAGCGGAGCAGCGCTTCGCGATGGCTTCGGCGAGCCTGACCCCCGAGCCGTTCGAGGCGGTGGCGAAGGAATTCCCCGTGGCGCGGGTGGCGGCCCGGGCGTGGAGCGAAGCGGCGACGCGGTACGAGTCGCAGGGCAAGCCGCAGCTCGCGGTGTGGGCGCTTGAAGAGGGCTTGCGCCTATCACGCGAGGCGCTCGAGCGCGACGACCCCCTGGCGGGCGAACTGGGCGGACGGTTGGTGATGCAGCTCGAGCGCGCGGGGCGGCTGTACGCCGCCGTCGCGGCGCTGGAACAACTGCGGCTGGAGAACCCGTCGGTCGTGCTGACCGACCAGGGGCGGGGGCTCAACTCGGCGGACCTGCTCGATGATTTCCGGGCGCGGCTGGCGCGGGGCGAACGCCGCGCACGGATCGGGACGACGATCTCGGCGGGGCAGGAACTCGCGGGGGTAACCTTAGCGCGCCCGGACGATCCGCGTGCTCCGGCCCCTCCGCCCGACCGGGTAATGATGGTGGCGGGCGATTCGTCGCTCTCGATGTGGAAGAACGTGAACGGCGAGATGACGAAGCTGTGGGACGGCGTTCGGAACGAGGCGTACCTGCGCCAGATGAACGGCGGTGTCTTCCTCGCGAAAGCGATCGACGAGAAGACCGAGCGCGACGTGGTCTTCCTCCGGCGCGACGCGGAGACGGGCGAGATCACCTGGAGCACGCAGGGCGTCCGGCGCATGATCCGAGGGCGATGGGAGGATTCGCCGGAGCGGGTCGACCTGCCCATGATCGCGGGCGTTGACATCGACGAGCTCGTGTGGGCGTTCGAGGACAACACGCTGGTGATCGCGACGACGGACGGCGGGGTGATCGCCTTCGACACGAACACGGGCAAGGCGCTGTGGCGCGAACGGAAGGCGCTCGACCGCGTGCATGAGTTGACGCTCTTCGCGGGGACGCTGGTGCTGGGCGGCGTAGAGAACATCGCCGCGGGAGCGGGGGGCGAGCGCGTGGTCGAGATCGACACCGCGCCGGGTTCGCCCGTGATTGTCGCGCTCGATGCGCGGACGGGTCAGTCGATCCAGCGCATGCCACTGCGGTCGGAGCTGCGCTGGCTGGTGGCGACGCCCGAGGGCGAGCTGGTCGCGGGCGTGCAGGGCGGGCTGATGATGATCGATGTCTTCCGCGCGCGCGTGAAGTGGCAGGCGCAGTCGAAGGAACTCGCGGAGTCGACGTTCGCCGTTGCGGCGCCGGGGCGCGTGGTTGTGAGCGGCGATGACGATCTGCTCTGGCAGGTGGATACGACGACAGGGAAGCTTAAGCCGCAGGACGCGCTGGAAACACGCGAGCGGCTGCTCGTCGGGCACGGATGGCTGGAGTCGAAGACGATGGGCGACGTGCTCGTCTTCGGCACCCGGCGCGGGCTGCTGCTGTTCGACCGCGCGGGACAGCTGGTCGGCACGGATACCGGGACATCCGATCAGAGCATTCTGGCTCCCGCGTTCGCGCAGGACTTCATCGTCACCATGCAGATGATCGGCGAGCCGGCGGGCGAGGGGTTCAACGCGTACGAAATGAGCCTGTGGAGCACGGATAGCTGCAAGGCCGTGACGAGCGTGCGCGTGGAGGGCGGCGAGCAGAACACGCCGCAGCGGATCGAGGTGATCGACGGGAAAATCCTCGTGAGCTTCGCGGGGGTCACGCGGGTGCTGAACGCCCCGGCGAAGTAGCCGAGGCCCCCGCCAATGCCGGTAACCTCGCGCGAACCTGGCGAAGGGAATCGCCTTTCCACACCGAACAGCCGATCAACAGACGTGACCGGTTCGTACTGGTCATGTCATACTGTCGCCCCTCCGAATCGTGGTAGGAGGATGTTCGGAATTGAGAGTTCGGGCGCGGGGCGTCCGTTGAGAGTGAACAGCAGCCGTGAGCACCGCGCCGAGAACGAGCAAGAGCGATCGCACCGTGCTGGTGCTGAGTCAGGTGTACCCGCCCGACCCGGCGAGCGTGGGGCAGCACATGGCGGACGTGGCGGTGGAACTCGCGCGGCGCGGGTACCGAGCGCGCGTGATCACCGCCGACCGCGGGTACGACGACCCGACAAAGAAGTACGCGAACCGCGAGATGCGCGACGGCGTGGACGTGCGGCGCGTGCGTTGGTCGAGCTTCGGGAAGAAATCGATCCCGGTTCGGCTCGCGGGGATGATGATCTTCATGCTGCACTGCCTGTGGGCGGGGCTCTCGACGCGCCGGCTGGCGGGGATCGTGGTGAGCACGTCACCGCCCATGTGCGGGTTCGCGGCGGCGTTCACGAGCATGCTGCGCGGCGTTCCCATCACATATTGGGTGATGGACCTGAACCCCGACCAGGTGATCGCGCTGGGGAAGATGAAAGAGTCGTCGCTCGCGGCACGGCTGATGAACGTGTTCCAACGATGGGTCCTCCGGCGGTCGGCGGCGGTGGTGGCGCTCGACCGCTTCATGGCGGAGCGCGTGAACCGCAAAGTGGACGTGACGGACAAACTCGCGGTGTTCCCGCCCTGGCCGCATGAAGATGCGCTCGAGGTCGTGCGTCACGAGGAGAACTCGTTCAGAAGTTCGCAGGGGATCAGCGACAAATTCGTCATCATGTACAGCGGGAACCACGGCTTCTCGACACCCGTCGATAAGCTGCTGGAGGCGGCGCGGTTGCTGCAAAGCGAGCCGCAGGTGCAGTTCATGTTCATCGGCGGCGGGGTGCGGAAGAAGGAAGTGGACGAAGCGATCAAGCGTGACAACCCGCCCAACGTGCGGTCGCTGCCGTACCAGCCGATGAGCGAACTGCGCTTCAGCCTGTCGGCGGCAGACGTTCATATCGTCACGATGGAGGAGAACGTCGTCGGGATCGTGCATCCGTGCAAGATCTACGGCGCGATGGCGGTGGCGCGGCCGATCCTGCTGTTCGGGCCCGATCCGTGCCATGCGTCGGACATCCTGAACCAGGGTGGGGTGGGTTGGCACATCAAGAGTGGGCGTCCCGAGGAGATCGTGGACGCGGTTCGGGAGATGCTCCGCACCGACCGCGCCGGGCTCGAAGAGATGGGGCTGCGCGCCAAGCGGTTCATCGATGATCGGCTGAGCAAGAAGGCGTTGTGCGGGTGGTTCTGCGATATCGCGGAGCGGACGATGGGCGAGCGGGTCGAACCGAGCGCCATCGAGCGGGCGGCGACGCGCGACGGCGCGGGGAGGCAGGCCGCGTGAGTCGATCGAACATCGAGATTCTGATCCCGACCTTCAACGAGGAGATCAACCTGCCGCACGCGCTGAAGAGCGTCGTGGGGTGGGCGGACACGGTGTTCGTGGTGGACTCGGAGTCGAGCGACAAGACGCGCGAGATCGCGGAATCGATGGGCGCGAAGGTTGTTGTGCAGAAATGGCTGGGCTACGCGAGGCAAAAAAACTGGGCGCTGACGAACCTGCCGCTGACGGCGGACTGGATCTTCATCCTCGACGCGGACGAAGCGATCACGCCCGAGTTGCGCGATGAGATGATCGCGCTGGCGAAGCGCCCGTCGCACGAGATCGAGGACGCGGGGTTCTACGTCAACCGGCTGACGTACTTCATGAGCCGCCCGATCCGGCACTGCGGCTACTTCCCCAGCTACAACCTGCGGTTCTTCAAGCGCGGCAAGGCGCACTACGAGGACCGCGAGGTCCACGAGCACATGTCGGTCGACGGCCCCACCGGTCGGCTGCGGCACATCATGCTGCACGAGGACCGGCGCGGTCTCGAGCACTTCATCGCGAAGCACAACCGCTATTCGACGCTCGAGGCGCGCGAGTTGGTGCGCGAGCAGATGCAGGCTCGGACGACGCCGTCGCCCAAGGAACTCGAGCGCGGCATCGCGGTGCGGCGGTGGCTGAAGAAGCATGTGCTGCCGCGCCTGCCGCTGGCGGGCGTGTGGCGGTTCCTCTACATGTATGTGCTGCGCCTCGGTTTCCTCGACGGAGCGGCGGGGTTCCGCTTCAGCCTTCTGCTGGCGACGTATGACTTCTTCATCTCGCTGAAACTGCAGGAACTCCGCGTGCTGCAGCGCCAGGGCGACCCCGAAGCGTTCAGCAAGGCGGCGGCAAAGGGGCTGGCACAGCCCGAGGGCACCATCGGGACGGCGACGGACTCGCCCATCGGCGTGGCCCGCGCGACGGAGACTCCGGCACCGCTCCCCGCGCCATCGCGCGCTGGCGAGCCGGCGCCGACCGGCGGCGAACTCACGCGCCGTTTGGCGCGCACCGGGCACTGGTCGTTCACCCCGGCAGACGAGCCGGCGAGCGCGAGACCGCCCGTGTCGGTAATCGTTTTGTCGTTCAACGAGGAAGACAACATCGGGCCGTGCCTCGAGAGCTGCGCGTGGTGCGATGACGTGCACGTGCTCGACTCCGGCTCGACGGACCGCACGCGCGAGATCGCCGAGAGGATGGGCGCGAGGGTGCACGTCAACCCGTTCAAGAGCTTCGGGCAACAGCGGAACTGGGCGATCGACAACATCCCCGTGAAGCACCGCTGGCAGTTCCAACTCGACGCTGACGAGCGGTTCACTCCCGCGATGGTGAACGAGATGGCGGAGCGTCTCGGCGCGAACGGCGAGAGCATCGACGGCGCGTCGGCGTACCAGAACCCATCCATGATGATGTTCATGGACCGCTGGCTGCGCCACTCCGCCGAGTACCCTGTGTACCAGGTGCGACTGCTCGACAAGGCGCTCTGCCGCTTCGAGGACTACGGGCACGGGCAGCGCGAGGTGAACCGCGGGAAGACTGGAGTCATGGTGCAGCCCTACCTGCACTACAACTTCTCGAAGGGCGTGGACGAGTGGCTCGAGAAGCACAACCGGTACAGCAAGCTCGAGGCGGGACAGGCGCTCGAACGGGCGCAGCTCTCGTTCGGCGATATGGTGCGCGGCGTGCTGTTCGAGGGCACCGTGCAGCGCCGGCGCGTGCTGAAGGTCCTGAGCTACCGCATCCCCTTCCGTCCTACCGCGATCATGCTGTACCAGATGGTCGTGCGCCTCGGCTTCCTCGACGGCAAGGCGGGCCTGAACTACGTGCGCATGCGCGCGATCTATGAGGCGATGATCGGCGTCAAGATGAGCGTGCTCAAGCACGAGCGGGCCATCGCGGATCAACGCCGGCGCGGAGGGACGAACTGATGGGCGTCCTCGAGTTTCTTACCTTCAAGTTCAACGCGGTGCTCGTGCGCACAGGCGAGTCGCTCGGCTGGGAGTGGCTGATCTACAACCCGATCGTGCGGCGTGGGTTCGAGATGGGCGCGCGAAAGGACGGGCCGATCGTCGTCGCGTGCGTGATGGAGGAGTTCCCGCACATCAGATCCGCCGCCGACTGCGGGTGCGGGATGGGGCACTACTCGAAAGAGTTCATGGACCGGGGCGTGAGCGTAGTGGCGTGCGAATACTCGGAGAAGAACCGCCGGCGCACGAAGCAGCACGGCGTACGTTGCGAGCCGTTCGACGTGAGCCGCTCGACCGCGACGCTGCCGCGCGGGCCGTTCGACGTGGCGATCAGCATCGAGGTGGCGGAGCACATCCCGCCGGCGCTGGCGGACCGGTTCGCCGAGTTCATGACGAACCAGAGCGGGCTGCTGGTGATCTCCGCGGCGCAGCCGGGGCAGGGCGGCGCGGGGCATGTGAACGAGCAGCCGCGGAGCTACTGGATCGAGAAGTTCCGCTCGCGTGGGTTCGCGTTCGACGACGCGGCGACGCAGCGATTGATCGGGCGGTATCGCGAGCGTGGGGCCGCGTGGTTCCTGCTGAATAACGCGATGATCTTCCGCAAGGATGGAGGAGCCGGCTGAATGACGCCGCCCATGGCACAGCACGGCGAGCCCCGGCGCCTCCGAGTCGTCATCTGCTGGATGTACATCAGCGGGTACATGGCGGCGTGCTGGCGCGCCATGGCGGGGCGCCCCGAGGTCGACCTCTTGGTGGTGGCGATGAACCCGGAGGGCGACCCGACACAGGGCGCGTTCAACGCGAAGATCATGCAGGGTGTGAACCACCGGCTGATGACCGAGCCGCAGATCGACGAGTACCACGAGTTCTCATCGCTGGTCGCGGCGCACAAGCCGGACGTGATCGTGCTGTGCGGCTGGGGCATCCCTGCGTACCTGCGGATCGCGAACGACCCGCGTTTCGCGGGCGTGAAGTTCGCGATGGGCATGGACACGCCCTACAACGGCAGCGTCCGCCAGCATCTCGGCAAGTACGCGAAACGGAAGTTCTTCCAGCGCCTGTCGCGTGTCTTTGTGACGGGTGAGCGGAGTTGGCGGCTGGCGCGCGTGCTCGGGTTCAGCGAGAAGCAGATCCGGCGCGGCGTCTACGGCATCGACTACCAGCACTTCGCTCCGCTCTACACGCAGCGAGCGGCGCTGCCTGGCGGCTGGCCCAAGCGATTCCTTTACATGGGCCGGTACATCGACGACAAGGCGATCGACCGATTGCTCGAGGGATACGCACAGTATCGCACCATCGTGCGCGACCCGTGGCCCATGACGTGCTGCGGGCACGGGCCGTGGGGCGACGCGATCCGCAAGGCGGAGGGCGTCGAGGACAAGGGCTTCGTGCAGCCGGCGGACCAGCCGCCGATCGTGATCAACAGCGGCGTGTTCGTGCTCGCGAGCCGTTTCGATCCCTGGCCGTTGGTGGTGGTCGAGTCGTGCGCCAGCGGGTTGCCGGTGGTCTGCACCGAGGCGTGCGGCTCGGCCGTTGAACTCATCCGCCCGTACTTCAACGGGCTGACGTGCGCGACGGAGGACGCGACTGCACTGGCCCGCGCGATGCGGTGGATGCACGAGCATCACGACCGCCTGCCAGACATGGGGCGGCGCTGCACGGAGGTTGCCGCCGGATATTCGTCCGACATGTGGTGCGAGCGCTGGATCGAGACGTTCCGCGACATGTGGACGGTGTGAGCAACCGCGTGCGCATTCTTCACCTGTGCAGTTCGATTGATCCCACAACCGGCGGCCCGGCGAACGTGCTCGACCGTCTGTCTCGCCTGCAAGCGACAGCGGGGCACCAGGTCAGTGTCGTGACGGCTGACGATCCGGCGGTGGTGGCGAGCGTGCTCAACGGCCTGCGCGCCGTGGGCGCGACGGCGAACTCCGGCGGACCGTGGCGCGGGCCGCTGGCGAAAGGGCCGCGCGTCGCCGAGTTGATCGGGGAAGCACTCGGGCACGGGATCGATGTCGCGCACATCCACGGCGTATGGCACCACACACCGCACTGGGGCAGCGCGATGCTCCGACGAGGGCGCGTGCCGTATGTGTTCCGCCCGTGCGGGATGCTGGACCCTTGGAGCCTGCGCCAAGGCGCGCTGAAGAAGAAGGTGTTCCTCGCGCTGCGTGGGCGGCGCGATCTCAACGGCGCGGCAGCGATCCACTACACGACCGAGACGGAGCGGCGACTCGCCGGGCCCCTGAAGCTGGGCCCCAAAGAGTTCGTCATCCCCAACGGCATCGAGTTGGGCGAGTTCGACCCGCCGCCCGAGCGCGGCGTGTTCCGGCGCGAGCAGAGCATCGCGGGCGATGCGCCGCTGGTCGTGTTCCTGAGCCGGTTGCACTACAAGAAGGGCATCGAGCTGCTCTTGCCGGCGTTCAAGGAAGCGGCACCGGCGGAAGCGGTACTCGCGCTGTGCGGGCCGGGAGACGATGAATACGTGGGTTCCTTGCGCGCACTAGCGGAGAAGCTCGGCATCACGGCCCGAGTGCGATTCACGGGCATGCTGAAGGGCCGGTCGCGTCTGCTCGCTCTCGCTGATGCCGACGTCTTCTGCCTGCCGAGCTATCAGGAGAACTTCGGCGTGGTGGTGGTCGAAGCCGCGGCGGCCGGCGCGGCGGTGCTGGTCTCCGATCAGGTGAACATCTGGGACGAGGTGGTGCGCGAGCGCGCGGGCGCGGCGTGCCCGTGCGAAGTGCCGGCGCTCACGTCGAAGTTGCGAGTCATGCTCAGCGACCTGACGAGCACGCGCCGGATGGGCGAGCGCGGGCGCGAGTGGGCGCGCACATTTGATTGGGCGCAGATTTCTGGAAGAATCGAGGCGATGTACCGCGAGGTCGTTGGGCGGTAGTTCGCTCAACCGGCGGCGCGGCTGTCGCCCTGCTGGGATTCGCCGTAGTCGGAGTATTCGAGCGCCCCCGGGGCGTCGTCGTGGTCCGCCGAGTCTTGGTGCCATACGGGGTCGTCGTGCCCCGTCTCGCGCGCAAGGCGTGCATCGTCGATCAGGCACTGGGCGAAGGCACTGAAGATGGCAAAGTACATGAGCATCGAGCTCACCCGAGACACCATGTATCCCTCGGTCATCGCGCCGGCGAAGTACATGGCATGCACGGCGAGGGTGAGGTCGATGACCGACTTGCCGCGGGGATCAAACTTGGACCGGGAAAGGAACAGGCGGAGGCACTGGAAGCCGCTAACCAAGATGAGCGCGCCGAAGATCAACCCCATGAAGATCCCATAGGACGCGAGCGCGAAGAGATAGCTGTTCTCGGAGA
This sequence comes from uncultured Phycisphaeraceae bacterium, assembly GCA_964391865.1. Lineage (GTDB taxonomy): Bacteria > Planctomycetota > Phycisphaerae > Phycisphaerales > UBA1924 > DASZQL01. The sequence goes on along the minus strand of CAYMNQ010000006.1, from coordinate 118,575 downwards.
AGACGGTCTCGTCCGTACCGCCGGTGCCAAAGATCGGATTCTCAAGGAACTGCTGCCACATGGCGGCCCACGCGGCGCTGCGTGTGTCCTCGGTCGATACGAGCCGATCAACCAGAATCTCAACGCCGAGCGCGGAGAGTATCTGGAACGCAACAAAGACGACCCCCAGCCCGAGAGGCGCAAGGAGCACGGAGCGCCCAAGTCGGCTGTAGAGGACGAACGCCGCGCCCATCACGGACATCGCGGCCGCGGAACGCGATCCGGTCCACAGCACCATCACGCCGGCGGCACCCAGGCAGCACATCCAGAACAGTTTGAGACGTTTCAAAGGGTCATGGATGTACAAAGCCAGCAACGTCACAAAGGTCGGTGCGAGATAGGCTGCGGCGTGCTGCGGGTTGCCGAGCAACCCCTGGAAGCGCAGCGAACCAAACCCGCCGCGTGATAGTGCGTTGCGATTGATGACGAACTGCACGGCGACGGCAAATGTCCATGCCGCAGCCGTCAGGCCGACGATGCGCATGATCCGGAAGTACCCGCCCTCCTCGCTCACCAGGGCGGGCATGAAGATCGCCAATGGGAGAATGGTTGCGAATGCGAAGACGATGGAGACCAGCCCGTCCTCCGCCTTGCCGGCCATCACGCGGACAAGGCCAGCGAAGGCGGCCGATGCCAGTAGGAGTAGCACTGCGATCGAAACACGCTCCAGCCGAAGCTTGCCTATATGAACCATCGCCAGCAGAAAGACAAGGGCTCCCAACCCAAGGAAGATCGACGACCGCTGCTCCTGCACGGGAGCAAGCCATGTTCGAACGGGCTGATAGACCGGGTGATACCCGCCGGCCACCGAGGCAGCTCCGAGCATTGCTCCGATAAACAGCACCCCGTGCTTCAGGCGCGTGACCGCCATCACCAGCACGACCGCGCCGATCAGACCGAGCAAGATCACAATGGGGATGAGTTCGGCGCTCACTGGACGGCTGGCTCTCGCTGAAACTCCGCGGGCGGCTCTCCCGCCGAATCACGGATCGATACTGGGGATCGAACTTCTATCGACCGCCACGGTCGGCGGCATCCGCAATTGCTCACGGATGGAGCCTGACAGCCAACAAACAGACGGATAACTCACTCGGACCCAGAAGTGTACGACCGAAGGGGCACCTCAAGTTCGATGACAATCGGGCGATGGTCGGACCCAAACCGCGGGCCAACGCTGACTCGGCGGCAGCCGACGCCGCCGCTCGCCCACACGCGGTCGATCGGGATGCTCAGCGACGCCGGCAGCCAGGCTGGCCAAGTGCCCGCTCCAAACCGAGATGTCCATCCGGTCAGCCCGGTGGTCTTTTCAAAGAGCTGGTGAACGCGACCCACGGGCGTCGAGTTGAAGTCTCCCGCCACGATCAGGGGCACCGGCTCGGCGCTGGTGCGGTCGAGCCAGGCGCGGATGCCCCGCGCGTCGCGCTCGGCTTCGCGAAGCGACTGCTCCCATGCGGCGAGCGATCGCGGCGAGGCGTAGTGCGCTCCCGCGAGCATGAATCGTCCGCCCGAAGGATGCGTCACAAGCACGCTCCGTCGCAAGGTAAAGCTCGATTGAATCTCGCCGCTGAAGGGCGCGAGCGGCATCTCCTCGAAGGGGTACTTGCTGAGCAGCAGCATCGCCCACTGCTTGCCCGGCTTCGGCTCGATGCGGTAGGGGTATGTCTCGCGCAGCCACGGGTCGGCGGCAACAAAACTCGTCCAGCATTCGATCAGAACCATCACGTCCGGGTCTTGCGACCTGAGCCACGCGAATACCGGATCGCCCGGCGAAGGGATCGCGGCTTCGATCTTCGTGTTGTATGAGAGCACTTTCAGCGGGAACGAAGAGTCCGCCGCCGCCACCCGCCCCGGCACCCTGTAGTGTACTGCGGCAACAGCGATGGTCAGCAACACGCCGAATGCGGCGGCCATCGCCGCGACTCTTCTTCGCAACACCAGCGAGAGCGGCACGCCCATCAACAGCCCCCCCACCGCCGCGTGAATCCAGAGATGCGATGCGACATCGAGCATGTAGGGCCGCGACGACCACAGCAGGACCATCGGCATCACCCAGCACGCCACAACGGCGAGCCACGCGATCGCCGATCCCGCGACACCCAGCGGGCGGCGCCGACACGGTGCCGCCGCGCCACCGCTCATTGTCCGCGGGTGCTGCCCCGAGGTGTCATCGGGTGATGGGGCACGTTGAGCGTTCGCCGGAGACATAGCGGAACAATACCCGTTCCGCGCCGGCGCGCTCGGCGGCGGCTCGTTCCCTACAATCCGCCCATGCCGAACGTCGACGACGATGGTTTGCTCGAAGGGTCATCTCCCGCGTTCCTGCCGCACGATTCCGTGACGCTGTCGCGCGAAGAGCGCCCGCCGGAGGTCGACGCGACGCTCTACCTGCACCCTCAGACGCTCGCGCGGCTCGGCACGTTCGAACTGCGCGCCAAGATGGTCGTCGAGGGCGTGCAGTCGGGGCAGCACCGCTCGCCGTACAAGGGATTCAGCGTCGAGTTCGCGCAGCACCGCCCCTACGTCGCGGGCGACGACATCCGGCACCTCGACTGGAAAGTCTTCGGGCGCAGCGACAAGCTCTACCTGAAGCAATACGAGCAGGAAACATCGCTCGACCTGGTGCTGCTGATCGATTGCTCGGGCTCGATGAACTTCGGCAGCCGCTCCTTCGCCGAAGCGAGCGGCACTGGGCAGCAGGCGAGTGTCTCCGGCCGCCCGCAGTGGTCGAAGTACGACCACGCGACCGCGACGGGGGCCGCGTTCGCGTATATGGCGCTGCAGCAGGGCGACCGCGTGGGGCTGGGCATTTTCGCGGACTACCTCGTCGACGCGCTCGACCGCACCAACGCGATGAGCCAGTGGCGCCGCATCGTCGGCGTGCTCTCGCACCACCCGGTCGATCGCCCGAGCGACCTCGGGCGCGTGATCGACCAGACGCTCGCGAAGCTGAACAACCGCTGCCTGATCGTGATCGTCAGCGATTTCTTCGACGACCCGGCGCGCATCCGCACGGCTCTCGCGCGCATCAAGCACAAGTCGCACGATGTGATCCTGTGCCAGGTGATCGATCGGCAGGAGCGGACCTTCGAAATCCCCGACGGCGCCGGCGGCGCGCCGTTTGAAGGGCTCGAAGGTGAGGGGCTGCTCAAACTCGACCCACGCGCGATCCGCGAGGCGTATCTCGAAGCCTTCAATCGGCATATCGACACCGTCGAGAAACTGGCCCGCGGGTTCGGGTTCGATTACCAGTTGATCGACACGCACGATTGGCTGGGCCCGCCGCTGGCGGCGTTCGTAGCGCGGCGGAATGCGATTATGAAGAGGAGCAAGAGCGGGTAAGGCACCGTTCGAATCACCCCTCACCGCATTCCTAACATCCGTCGCGTGGACTATGCCGCTGCGCCTCCTCTTCATCGATCTCAACTCATACTTCGCATCCGTCGAGCAGCAGCTCACCCCGTCGCTGCGCGGCAGGCCCGTCGCCGTCGTGCCAATGCTGACGGACAGCACCTCCGTCATCGCCGCCAGCTATGAAGCGAAGCAGCATGGCGTCAAGACCGGCACGCTCGTGCGCGACGCCAAACGGATGTGCTCAGGGCTGGTGTGCGTCTCGGGGCGCGTGAATCACTACATCGAGTTCCATCACAAAGTCCTCGCGGCGGCGGAGACCGTACTGCCGGTGCATGCGGTGCATTCGATCGATGAGTTCTCGTGTCGGCTGCTGGGCAAGGAGCGCGATCGGGAGAACGCGGTCGAACTCGCGCGGGCGATGAAGCGTGCGATCCTCTCACAGGTCGGCGAGTGCATCCGCTGCTCAGTGGGTATCGCGCCGAACCGGTGGCTGGCGAAGATCGCGAGCGACATGATGAAGCCCGACGGGCTGGTGGTCATCGAAGAGCACGAATTGCCGCAGCGTCTGCACTCGCTCCAGTTGATGGACTTTCCGGGCATCGGGCCACGGATGAACAAACGCCTCGCGGCGCAGGGGATAACCAGCGTCAACCAACTGACGGCGTACTCACGAACGGACCTCATTAAAGTGTGGGGCAGCGTGTGGGGCGATTTCATGTGGCGCGCGATGCGCGGCGAGGACATCGCCGAGCCGAAGACCAGCCGCAGTTCCTTCGGGCACCAGCACGTGCTGCCACCCGACAAGCGGAACGAAGAGGGCGCGCGGGCCGTCGCGGTGCGCCTGCTCGCAAAGGGCACAACGCGCCTCCGCTTCGGCGGGTACTGCACGCGCCGGCTGGTGCTGTCGATCAGGTTCCTCGATCGAGATTTTTCGCGGCGAGCCCCGCTCGGAAGCGAGGCCGAGCGGCGGAAGACGCTCAGGCATGGCGAGTCGCAGGCGGTGCTCGGCCGCCGCTCGTGGTCCGCCGACGTCGCGCTCCCCGAGACGGACGACTCGCTGGTTCTGCTGCAGGAATTGCTGAAGCTGTGGTCGAAGCGGCCGAGCGGCACGCCGCTGCGGGTGGGGATCGCGCTGGCCGATCTCGTGCCGAAGGGCTTCGCCACCGGCGCGCTCTTCGAAGAAGCGCGGCGGACGCGCCGACTCGGCCCGGCGATCGACCGGATCAACGCGAAGCTCGGGCGCAACAGCATCTACTTCGCGTCCATGCACGCGGCGAGGGACTCCGCCCCGACCCGGATCGCGTTCAATCACATCCCCGACCGCGCGATGCCGGAGGTCGCGGAGGAACTCGACGCGCGCGACGAGCCAACCCATCGCGAGTGATGCGATCGGGCGCTCTCCGCCTGAGCGGGCGACGCTTGAATTGGAGCGATCCTCGGCTCGAATTCCCTCACTGCCCATGGAGGAATTCGGGAGGTTCGCCGAAAGCCACCTCGGGGACTCGAACCCCGGACCTGAGCTTTACGAAAGCTCCGCTCTACCAGCTGAGCTAAGGTGGCGGCAAGGGGAAGGATTATCTGCGCCGAAGCGGGTCTTGTCCACCTCCGCAACGCCATTCAAACCGCGGGCCGCCCCGCCATCCGCAACCCGGCCCTTGGTCGGCGGTAGAGCCAGCCGGTCCGGCGTCGGCTGTCGGGCTTCAATTTGGCGCGTGGGGCTCATCCAGAGGTGATTCATGACCATCGGCGTGGTCGTCCGTCGCGCGACGTTTCTGATTTCACTTTGCCCAGCATGCATTGCGCTCGGCGCGCCGGAGCCCCGGGTGGTCGTGCTGAACAAGAGCGAGGGCACCGGCCTGATCTTCGCGCCGGGCGCCGTCGAGCACGAGCGCAGATTTGAGACCGGCCACGGCCCGCACGAGGTCGTCATCACCCCCGACGGCGCGCGGGCCGTGGTCAGCAATTACGGCGCGATGAAGCCCGGCTCCACCCTCAGCGTCATCGACCTGCGCGGCAACGCCGAGCCGCGCGTCATTGACCTCGGCGACCCGGCGCGCCCGCACGGGCTGGCGTTTCTCCCCGGCGGCGTGCGCCTGCTCGTCACCGCGGAAGTGCGCGAAGCGGTCCTCATCGTCAACATCGATACGGGCAAGGTCGAACACTCGATCAGCACCGACCAGCAGGGCACGCACATGGTGGCGCTCTCACCCGACGCGACGCGCGCCTACGCATCGAACGTCCACTCGGGAACGCTCAGCGTGATCGAAATCGCGGAGAAGAAATCGATCCGCACCATCACCTGCGGCAAGGGGGCCGAGGGGCTCGACGTCTCGCCCGACGGGAAGGAAGTGTGGGTGGCGAACAATGTCGCGGGAACCATCACAGTCGTGAACACGAAGACTTACGAGCCTGCCGCCACCATCAACTGCCCGGGGTTCCCCATCCGCGTTACGTTTACGCGCGACGGCAAGCACGCGCTCGTCACCGCGGCGCAGGACGGCGGGCTGGTCATCTTCGACGCCATCACGCGCGAGCGCACCGCGCGGATCGCGCTCAATGAACCGGGCGTGCAACCCGCCCCCGCGCCGTCCGATTTCGGTGACAGCCCCATCCCCATCGGCTGCGCCGTCTCGCCCGATTCGCGATGGGCGTTCGTCTCGCTGGCACGGACGAGCCAGGTGGCGTCGATCGATCTGGCCGAGAAGCGCGTGGTCCGCTGGCTCAAGACGGGTGTCGCGCCGGACGGGTTGGCGATCGTCCCCGCGGGTGCCTAACGCTTCAATCGCCCGCGAGACAGCCGCGCCGTTCACACCTCAACCGTGGTCATCCGCGCGCCGCTGGCGCGGAGACGTTCGAGCTGCCGCTCGCCGATGCGGGCGCGCAGCCGCACTGAGCCGTTGTCGTAGTCGCGGTCGAGCACCTCCGCCTGCCGCTCAATCCTGGAGATCGCTTTCGATTCGGAGAGCGGCAGCGTCAGCACCAGCTCGCGCACCGGCCCGCGCGCCAGCTCGCGCACGCGTTCCGTCAGTTCCGCGTGCCCCGTGCCGCCCGGATGCGCGGCGCAGAACGCGAGCGACCCCGGCACCTTGTTCTGCCACACCAGCAGCGACGCGTTGTCGTCGAGCTTGTCCGCCTTGTTCAGCAGCAGGATCTGCATCGGCGGGCACCACTCGCGCCCCGCGTCTTCTTCCGCGTCGCGCGTGGATTCGAAGAGCTCGTTCAGCGTCTCCTGCACGGTCTCGTACTGCAGTTCCGCCGCCGGGTCGGAGGCGTCGAGGACGATCAGCAACAGCTGGGCGTGCGTCGCTTCCTCGAGCGTGGCTTTGAAGCTGGCGACCAGCTTGTGCGGCAGGTCGCGCACGAACCCGACGGTGTCCGACAGCATCACCGTCAGCCCGCCGCCGAGGTTCCAGTCGCGCGTGCGCGTGACCAGCGTGGCGAACAACTGATCGTTGGCGAACGCGCCGCCAGCGGTCAGCCCGTTGAACAGCGTGCTCTTGCCCGCGTTGGTGTAGCCCACGATGCCCACGGTGAAGTGGTCGAGATTGCGCGCCCGCACCTCGCGTCCCTTGCGCTCCTGGATCTCGTGCAGCTCGCGGCGGAGCTGCGTGGCGCGGGCCTGGACGAGCCGCCGGTCGATTTCGAGCTGCTGCTCGCCCGGCCCGCGCGTGCCGATGCCGCCGATCCCGCCCGCGCCCACAATCCGCTCGAGGTGATCCCACATCGCCTTCAGACGCGGATAGGTGTACTCGAGCTGCGCGAGTTCCACCTGCAGCTTCGCTTCATGCGTCGTGGCGCGACCGGCGAAGATGTCAAGGATCAACTCCGACCGATCGATCACCTTGCGCCCGATTGCCTCTTCGATATTGCCGATCTGGCTGGGCGACAACTCGTGATCGAAGATCACCAGCCCCGCGTTGAGCTCCTCGCACATCAGCTTGAGCTCGTCGAGCTTGCCCACGCCCATGTAGCTGCCCGCGTCGGGGCGCTGCTTGTTCTGAGTGATCTCCCCCACCACCGTCGCGCCAGCCGTCTCCGCCAGCGAGCGCAACTCCCCCAGCGGGTCGCGCGCGTCGAACCGGCTGTCCGGCAAGTGCACGGCGGCGAGCACCGCCCGCTCCTGCGTGATCTTGATATCGGTGCGTTCTTTAGGGACGGCCATGGTGCGGGGTGCGGCTTGCGGGAAAGACAGTCGGATGTGCGATGTCGGTGCGGATCGATCAAGTCGGCGTCACCGTTCGAGCGTGAACTATAGCCGCCAGCGCTCGGCACCATCGCAGCCACCCTATACCAATTTCTTCTCCTCCCCCTCTTCATCAGTGTCAATCCTTGTCCATCCGTGGCAAGTTCCTCCTCTTCCGCCGTCCGCCTTCCGACTTCCGCCCTTCCGACTGATCCCCGCATCCCCCGCCCGCCGAGCCGCTACGATCTGCATCGGATTCCCGACTCCTGCGGAGGCCCCCGTGAAGAACAAGACGCTGCTGCTCCCGTCGATGCTGCTCGCGTTCGTGCTGGTCGTGCTGCTGGTCCGCCTGCCGCTGCAGGCCCGCGAGCGGACGAGCGATTTCGCCGTTTTCGACCCGCTGGTCGACATCTACGCGCTCATCAACAACCGCTTCTACAAGGACACCGACGCGAAGAAACTCCAGGACGGCGCGATCAAGGGCATGATCGAGTCCCTCGACGATCCCTACACGGAGTTCATTCCTCCCGCCGACGCGGGCGAATTCGACAAGAACATCCGCGGGGAGTTCGTCGGCATCGGCGCGCAGGTCCAGAATGAAGACGACTTCATCAAGATCGTCAGCCCGCTCGAAGATTCCCCCGCGTACAAAGCCGGCATCGAGGCGGACGACCTCATCGTTGCGGTCAACGGGCTCACGACGTACAAGCAGGCGGTCGATCAGGTCGTCGACAAACTCACCGGCGAGCCCGGCTCCGAAGTCATCATCACCATCGAGCGCACCGGCACCACGATGCCCGCCGGCGCCAAACCAGCCGGCGTCCCCGACGCGCAGGGCGAAGCCCCCGGCCCGAAGCCCGGCAACATCCGCTTCGACATGACCATCGTCCGCCAGCGCATCATCACCTCCACCGTGAAGGGCATCCACCGCGTGGGCGATCAGTGGACGTACTTTATCGATCCGGAGTCGAAGATCGCGTACATCCGCGTCACGCAGTTCACCGGCGGCACCATCCCTGAACTCGAGAAAGCCTGCCGCGAACTCGTCGATCAAGGGCTCACCGGGATGATCCTCGACCTCCGCTTCAACGGCGGGGGGGCGCTCGTCGCCGCCATCCAGATGGCGGACCTGTTCCTCAAGGAAGGTCTGATCGTCTCGACGCGCGGGCGCGCGGTGGAAGAAGAGAAGGTCTTCGCACGCGACGACGCCACCCTCCCTGACTTTCCCCTCGTGGTCGTCGTGAACCGCGGAAGCGCCTCCGCGAGCGAGGTCACCAGCGGCGCGCTCCTGGATAACGAGCGCGCCATCGTCCTCGGCGAGCGCACCTTCGGCAAGGGCATCGTCCAGAACATCCACCGCCTGCCGCTCGGCGCGGGGCAACTGAAGATCACCGAGCAGTACTACTACCTCCCTTCCGGGCGCTGCATCCAGCGCTCCGATGATTCCGCCGAATGGGGCGTCGATCCCTCCCCCGGCTTCTACGTCCCGATGACGAACGAGCAGTACCGTGAGATGCTCCGCATCCGCCGCGAAGAGGAAGTCATCCGCAAGCACGAACCGGGCAGCGATCAGTGCTGCTGGGGCGACCCGAAGTGGATCCTTGATCACCTGAAAGATCCGCAGCTTTCGGCGGCGGTGAGCGCGATCAAATCTAAGCTCTCCACCGGGAAGTGGGAGCCACAAGGACAGGATGCGCCCGTCGGCGCGATCGAAACGGCCGAGTTGAAACTCGAAGAGCAGCGCTACCGTTTCCTCTCGCGCGAGCTCGACCGCGTCGAACGCCGAATCAACGCGCTGACCGCGAACACCGATGAAGCCGTCGTCGCGATCCCGCCTTCGCTCCTCCCCGACAACGCCGACGTCAACGGCGGCACGATGACCATCGCCGATGCGAAGGGCAACGCCATCGTCACGCTCAATATCACCGGCCCGGACCTCGCCCGCTGGCTCGAAGGCGCGCCGCTCGAAAAGCCATCACCCACCCCGGAATCAGCGACGAAGCCTGAATCAAAGCCCTGAGCGCACAGTCCTCTTCAGACAAGAACCCTTCTCCGCACTCGTCTCGGTGCCCTCCGTGTCTCCGTGGTGAATTCTTCTTTGAACTTGGGCCTTGAATCCTCCTGCGACGAGACCGCCGCCGCCGTCGTGCGCGGCGGGCGTGAGGTGCTGTCGAACGTCATCGCGTCTCAGTACGACCTTCACGCGGAGTACGCGGGGGTGGTGCCCGAGATCGCCAGCCGCGCGCACGTCGAACGGATGCTGCCAGTGATCCGGCGCGCGCTCGCCGACGCGGGCGTAACGCTCGCCGACATCAACGCGGTCGCCGTGGGTCACCGCCCGGGTCTCATCGGCTCGCTGCTCATCGCTGTCAGCGCCGCGAAGGCGCTCGCGTGGTCGCTGGGCAAGCCGCTGATCGGCATCGACCATGTGCAGGCGCACCTGTACGCCGGCTTCCTTTCTGCGTCGCCGGCAATGGGCGGCGCCGACCTCTCCCCCCACTTCCCCGCGCTCGGGCTCGTCGTCTCGGGCGGGCACACCGCCCTTTACCGGCTCGAGTCACCGTTGCACCTCAAACGCCTCGGCTCCACCATCGACGACGCCGTGGGAGAGGCGTACGACAAAGCCGCCACCATCCTCTCGCTCCCTCACCCCGGCGGCCCAGCGCTCGACCGCCTCGCGCCCGGCGGCAACGATCGCGCCTTCGACTTCCCCATCTCGCGCCTCTCCCCCGACTCGCTCGATTTCTCCTTCAGCGGCCTAAAGACCGCCGTGCTCTACGCCGTGCGGGGTGTGCCGCAGGAACCCTCCCGTCGCGCCGACCGCGCGAGCGCCCCCGTGCCGCGCGTGCCGCTCGACCCGGCGCGCTACCCGGATGTCGCCGCGTCGTTCCAGCGCGCCGCCGTCGGCGCGGTGATGCTGAAGCTCGCCCGCGCGCTCGACCAACCTCGCGGCGGCCCGCCCATCCGCTCGCTCCTCATCGGCGGGGGGGTGAGCGCGAACTCCCGCCTGCGCGCGGAGTTACATCGCTTCGCCGCAGAGCGCGGCGTGCAGCTCTTCCTGCCCGCGATGCCCTACTGCCTCGATAACGCCGCCATGATCGCCGGGCTGGCGCACCACCGGTTCGTGATCGGCGCGTTCGACGGCCTCGCACTCGGCGCTCACCCCAGCACCGGCGCCGCTTGAGCGGGTTCAGCGCCCGAAGTGGTCGATGACGCGGGCGAGGTCCGCGAGCGTGACAATCCCGTCACCGTCCGCGTCGCCGCTCATCCACGCGCCGGTCGATTCGCCCCAGTGCGAGACGATCTCCGCGACATCCTCAAGGCCCACGCGAGAGTCGCCCGTCACGTCGCCCGCGACGACCGGCCCCAGCAGCGCATTGAAGAGCAGCCCGGACATCCCCTCGTACCCGGCGGTACTTAGGTGGTACGTGTCGATCGTGCTGAAGTAGTACCAATTGTTACCCGCCATCTGCTCCCACGTAATGAGCCGATCGAAATCAACACTCGCGATGCGCGGGTGCTGCGCGGCGAACTGAGCCGCCGCCTGCCGGTACGGCGTCAGATAGTGAGCGAAGTGGAACACAGGCGGCGGGTGCGACGGGAACACCAGGAAATACAGCCCTGAAACGTCGTATCCGCACGCAACCCACGCCTGCGTGATCCGATTCTTCAGAGCCAATAGGTTGTCCGCGTAGGACTCCCCGCTGAAGGAATCGTTGATCTGCGCCGGCCCGATCGACGAGAGCGTCTCGTTCGGATCGTTGAACCCGGAGTTGATGCACACCAACACCATCTTGCTCGGCGAGTTCTGCTGACGGGTCACTTCCGTAAAGTAGTATTGAAGCTGGCTCGTCGGCATGTTGATGAGCCGCGACGCCATCGTGCGCAGCCCTTCGCCCGCGTCGTAGATCAGCGTCGAGTACGACACGCCGACCGTCCGATCGCGGTTCTCCGCGCGCATCAGCCCAAGGAAGATCGGCCCGAGCATCGGCTCGCTCGCCGGGCGCGTATAGCCCGCGTACACATCGTTCCCGCCGCGGTCGCCCGCGGGGATATCGAATGTCGCCGTGCGCATCTCGTGGCTGGCGGGGTTGAACGAACTCACCCAATCGCCCTGCTGCCAGCCGCCGTAGGAATTCGGCCCGTTGTAGCGGAACTGCGGGCGGAACCCGCCGCCGGGCGTAGGGTACGCGCCGTAACTGAACGTGAACCGCAGCGGCCCGGTCACGCCGATCGGAGAGTTCGCCGCGATTGCGACCCCCGCCAGCGACGGCCCGAACGAGACGCCCGCCGCGAGATTTCCAATCCCCGACGGAGTGACGGCAGGGATCGAGTTCCAAAAATTCGTGAACACCAACGGCACTGGCTGTTGCACGGGGATCTCGGTCGGGAACACCAGCGCACCTGATAGATATCCCTGCGTCCCATTCGATGGTGCGCACGAAACCAGCGGCGTGGCGTACATCGAGAACCGCTCCGCGAGCGCCACGTTGAACCCCTGATCCCACCCCACGCCGTGGTGGATCTGGTTCGAGTCCGAGATGCCGATCACATCGACTCGACGCACCCGAGCGGCGTCGAAGAACGGCTTCAAGTCTTCGGCATCGACCACTCCCGGCGGTGGTGGCTCGCCGATCACAATCCGACGGCGCGGATCGTCCTGATCCCGCGGCACGCTGGGATTCGTCGGCGGCTGCGGCACCACCGGCGCGCCGACCGCGCACCACGTCACCGCGATCACCACTGCCGCGTCGATCAACCCCATCTTCGCAAGCTCACGCGCGCGTCGGCTCATCCGAATCTCCAGCGACCTAAGCACTCGGCTTCTCGCCGCGAGACACACATCGGCCCGCGCCGGTCTGGTCCCGATCTCTCCTCGGACACAGGATCAATGGTAGAACTCTCTCCGCGCTAAAACCAGCACGAAATACCCTTCCAGAGTCCAAAAACAATCCGAAGCACACAATTGCTCATTCATGAACTCACCGATCCCTACTCATCCCGCCGCGCTCGACGATGAGATTCTGCTCGCGCAGTGCGAACTCACCAAAGCCCGCACCCGCGGCCCCGGCGGGCAGCATCGCAACAAAGTCGAGACCGGCGTCTACCTCACCCACCTCCCCACCGGCATCGAAGCCCACGCCACCGAGCGGCGCAGCGTGATCGACAACCGGCGTGTCGCGCTCAAGCGATTGCGCCTGACTCTTTGCATCGAGCATCGCTGCCCCGTCCCGCCGGGTGATGCGGCGAGCGCACTCTGGCGCTCGCGCGTCCGCGGCCCGCACCGCGCCGCCGTCCAGCCGCGCGACCCCCTGCTCCCAATGCTCCGGGCCCCGGTGCCCAGCAACCGCATCGTCGTCAGCCCCGATCATCACGATTTCCCCGCGCTCCTCGCCGAGGCGCTCGATTTCATCGCCGACGCCGGATGGGAATTGAGAACCGCCTCCATACGGCTCGATGTGTCCGCAACGCAGCTCCTCAAACTGGTCAAGGACCATCCGGCGGCATTCCTGAAACTCAACCGCGAGCGCGAAACCAGAGGCCTGCACGCGCTGAAATAGCCCGACCCACAAGCCCATTTTTCGCGCTGTACCATGCGCGGTTCACACATCGGCTTCCAGACTCCAGCTTCCGACTTCCGCACTTACGACTTCCGCCTTCCCCGGAGTTTCCCATGCCCCTCATCGTCACCGGCACCATTGGCATCGATACCGTCCACACCCCTGAGTCGAAGGCGGAACGCGTTCTGGGCGGGTCGTGCACCTACTTCGCCGCCGCCGCGTCGTTCTTCACGCACGTGCGCATCGTCGCGGTCGCGGGCGAGGACCTCCCCGCGTCGCACGTCGCGGTTTTCAAGAAGTTCCCCAACATCGACATCGACGGGCTGGAAATCCGCAAAGGTTCGAAGACCTTCGCGTGGGGCGGGAAGTATCTGGAGGACATGAATGAGCGCGAAACGCTCTTTACAGACCTCAACGTGCTGCTCGAGCACCCGCCCACGCCGCCCGCGAAGTACCGCGATTCAAAGTTCGTCTTCCTCGCCAACACGCACCCGACGATCCAGCGCGAGCTGCTGCACAGCTTCCCCGAGCGCGTGATCTCCGTCGCCGACACGATGAACCTGTGGATCGAGTCCGCCCGCCCCGAGCTCGAAGCACTCCTGCGCGACATCGACGGGCTGGTGCTGAACGACTCCGAAGCGCGCCTGCTCACGGGCAAAAGGAACATGCTCGCCGCCGGGCGGAAGATCCTCGAGATGGGCCCGATGTTCGTCGTCATCAAGAAGGGCGAGCACGGCTGCCTGGTGGTCCACGACGAGGGCGTCGCCGCCCTGCCCGCGTTCCCGATGGAGAAAGTCGTCGATCCCACCGGCGCGGGCGATTCGTTCGCGGGCGGCATGATGGGGCACCTCGCCGCGTCGCACAGCCGCGACAAGAACATCAACCTCGCGTCGATCCGCACCGCGATGGCGCACGGGACGGTCATCGCCAGCTTCAACATCGAGTCCTTCTCGCTCGATCGGCTCGCCCGGCTGACGCGCGACGAGATCGCCAAACGCTACGAGCAGTACGCGGAGATGGTGAGCGTACGATGAGTGCGCGCGCCGCGGAGCAGCAACGAGCGTGATCGGTGCCGTTCCGCGCGCTCGGGATGTCCATCCAGCAATCTGCGCCTGATCGCTCGCGCGTCGTGCCGAGGTCCGCCCGCTTATTCCTCGCCCTGCTTCCCGATCTGCCACTCTTCGAGCTCGATCGGCGCCTGCCGGCCGAAGATGGTGACCAGGACGCGCACCAGTCCCTTGTCGGGCAGCAGCTCGTCGACGGTGCCCTCGTAGTTCTCGAACGGGCCTTCCTTGATGACGACCGCTTCGCCCTTCTGGAATACCGTCTTGACGTTCGGCAACTCTTCCGGGCGGCGCGAGTCGAGGAGCATCTTCTGCACCTCGTGCGTCGCCAGCGCCGTGGGCCGACCGGTCGCGCCGACGAAATCGCCCACGCCCGTCGTCTCCTTGATGAGGAAGAAGACGTCTTGCGGGATGCGCCCGTCCGCTTCCAGCTTCATCTCGACGAAGACGTAGCCGGGGTATAGCTTCGTCTCGGTGATCTTCTGCTTGCCGCCCTTCATCGTCTTGGTCTTCTCGGTCGGCACGAGAATGCGGTTCACGAGGTGGACCAGCCCCTCGATCTGGATTTTCCGCAGCAGCGTCTCGCGGACGGAGTTTTCCTTGTTTGACGCCACGCGCAGTACGAACCAGTTCATGCCCGGCGTGACCAGCTGGTCCTCGGACTCAATGGTGTCGGTGCGTTCGTTCATGCGCCCGTCGAGCGCGCCGGGGGCGGGGGCGGGGGCAGTCACGTGTGCGGGGACGGAAGCGGGATTCTGTTCTTGAAGTTCCGACATGCTGCGGCCTCCCGCGCCGGCTCAGTCAGCCGACGCCGAACGGTGCGGACCATCGAACCAAGCCAAACGTCGGCGGCGTGCCCCGATCCCGGACGTGCCGCGAACTCACCTTCCCGCCAAAGCGGGGAACCTGCAACGCACGAGCCCGAACAACTCAGCCCGTAATCTCAAGAACCTTGATCCAGTGGAAAAACCGAGAAAACGCGACGTCGACCAGCAGCAACGCCACGATCAACAGCAGGCTGATCCCCATCACCACCCACGTCGATCCCATGATCTCCTTCGGGGTGGACCAGTTCACCTTCTTCATCTCGCCCTCGGTCGCGATGAGGAACTCGCTCGACCGCGGCTTGGAATAGACCAACCAGTACACAAGGATGGCGCCGATCAGAATCACCGGGCCTGCGCCCATGAGCTGCACGAAGCGCGGATCGACCGCGGCCGTGCCGTCCTCGGCGGCGGCACCGAACTTCGCGCCCTGCAATTGACCGGCGACCCAGCCCGCGGTGCCCAGCACGAGCGCGCCGGCACCGAGCGCGGTCATCATCCGCGTCCAATAGCCCTGATCGGGTTTATAGATGCCGAAGGACATGTGCCGTCTTCCTTTGCCCCGCGTGCCGCGCAATCAGCGTGGACGGGTTCAGACCCGAGACCCGGCGGCGAGGGGGTCCATGAAACGCGCCGCGATCGAACGAAGCACGCCGGGAGGGAATCGAACCCGCAACCTGCGGATTTGGAATCCGCTGCTCTGCCAATTGAGCTACCGGCGTCCGCGAGCAGGAACCTGGGATCAGGGATCGGGCACCAGTTTGACAGACGCCTCTCGAACCAGCGACTGGATTGGTGCCGCTGCCTGATCCCCGATCCCTACAAATTATTTCCGCTTAATCTTATGCCGCGTGTGGCGCTTCAGTCGGGCGCAATACCGATTAAAGCCCTCCTTGAGCTTCTCGGCCATGCCGCCTTTGACGTTGATGCTGGTACGGTAATTCAGATCGCCCGTTTCGGTGCATTGAAGCCACACGTACTCGCGGGCGTCGCTTTTCTTCTTAGCCATGGTCGCGGTCCTTGCGCCGAAGCTCGGCGCCGAAAACGTAGAACGGGCGCCCGGCTTCCTACCGCGAGCGTCGCCGCGGGCGTCAGCCCGTGAGCGAAGGAGCGGCAAGAAGCCGGGCGTCCCGAATCAAGACTCCATCAGGCGAGGATCTCGGTCACGACGCCCGAACCGACGGTACGGCCGCCTTCACGGACGGCGAAACGCAGGCCGACTTCCATCGCGATCGGCTTCTCGCCGAGGTCGATTTCCATCTGGACGTTGTCGCCGGGCATGCACATCTCGGCGCCGCCCAGCAGCTTGACGCTGCCGGTCACGTCGGTCGTGCGGAAGTAGAACTGGGGCTTGTAGCCGTTGAAGAACGGGGTGTGACGCCCGCCCTCTTCCTTCGTCAGCACGTAGACCTCGCCCTTGAACTTGGCGTGCGGCTTGATGCTGCCGGGCTTGCAGATGACCTGCCCGCGCTCGATGTCTTCCTTTTCGATACCGCGGAGAAGGACGCCCACGTTGTCGCCCGCTTCACCCGACTCGAGGGTCTTCTGGAACATCTCGACGCCGGTGATGGTCGAGG
Organism: uncultured Phycisphaeraceae bacterium; assembly: GCA_964391865.1. Taxonomy (GTDB): domain Bacteria; phylum Planctomycetota; class Phycisphaerae; order Phycisphaerales; family UBA1924; genus DASZQL01. Next base: position 101,976 of record CAYMNQ010000006.1, on the reverse strand, counting down.
TCTTGTTCTGGGTCGATAGGCCGACGATTTCAACGCCGTCGCCGACCTTCACGATGCCGCGCTCGATACGGCCCGTCGCGACGGTACCGCGGCCCTTGATCGAGAAGACGTCTTCGACCGACATGAGGAACGCCTTGTCCTTCTCGCGGGTCGGGGTCGGGATGAACTCGTCGAGCGCCTTCATCAGCTCGTCGATCGGGCCGCAGGCCTTGTCGTCGCTCGGGTTCTCGAGCGCCGCTTTCGACTGGCCGCGGACGATCGGCGTCTTGTCGCCGGGGAACTTGTACTTGTTGAGGAGCTCGCGGATTTCGAGCTCGACCAGTTCCAGCAGTTCGGGGTCGTCAACGAGATCGACTTTGTTGAGGAAGACGACGATGTGCGGCACGCCGACCTGACGCGCGAGCAGCACGTGCTCGCGCGTTTGGGGCATCGGGCCGTCGGCGGCCGACACCACCAGGATCGCGCCGTCCATCTGGGCGGCGCCGGTGATCATGTTCTTCACGAAGTCGGCGTGGCCCGGGCAGTCGACGTGGGCGTAGTGCCGGCTCGTCGACTCGTACTCGGTGTGCGACGCCGCGATGGTGACCGTCTTGGACGCGTCACGGACGGTGCCGCCCTTGGTGATTTCGGCGTAGCTCTTGACCTTCGTGCCGTACTTCGCCGCCGAGCGGGCGGCGAGCGCGGCGGTCAGCGTCGACTTACCGTGGTCGATGTGCCCGATGGTGCCGACGTTGACGTGCGGCTTTGTCCTCTGAAAGGTGTCTTTGGCCATGGTCGAAGAACCTCCGGCATTCACCCTGACGCGGCTCGCTTCTTCGCGTGCGCTGCGCCCGAGGGAACCCGATCCTTGTGAGCCCCGCGCTCCGCGCGACGAGACTCGAACCTGCACCGACCGCACACGTCGGCGGTGATCTCTGCCGGCGACCGTTCGCCGGCGTTGCAAACGCGCCGAACCGCTCGGCACGCGATGACATCCGAATTGCCCGCCGGCCCATCCATGAACCGAAGGGAGGGGCGGGGAAGATAGCACACGCCGAACCAAAAGGCCACTTCCGGCGCTCCACCGACGATCCGCATTGCATCGATGAGCAAGCTGCGGAAGCCGCGGCGAACACCACCATCCCGACCGAGAAAGCCACCAGAGGGGATTGAACCCTCGACCTCACCCTTACCAAGGGTGTGCTCTACCACTGAGCTACGGTGGCCGCTCCCATCCGCTTTTTCGCGTACGGGGGTCGATAGTGTATGACGAACCCATTCGACGAGCAAGAGCGCGAAGACGACCAAAGACCCTACCTTGATCCGTACAGATTCGCGCCCTCACAAATCTGAGTTCGCGGGCCGTGGTCAACACCGAAGCGTCAACCACAGGGGCTGGCTTCGAACGTGGCCCATGCTGCTTGCACTCAAACCCGAAGCGAGATCAGAACTCTTGCTGAGGAACTTGGCCGGAGTGAGCAGCGCTTGGGCGACCTCGCCGGCGATGGCTTCGTCACGCTCACCGACCTACTCACCCTCATCCACAACTGGGGCAGCAGTTGTTGATGAGCAGTCTAGAAACATCGACCGGGCCGTTACGCGCTGGCCATGCTCGTCGCCACCGCGCTCCTGCCCCGGCGGCTGCGGCGGTACCGGTATCGCCGGGATTCGAAGCAACCCGGCAAGAGCGAAGAAAATGGTCTGCGGGATGCTCACGGGGTTTCGTTGGCTCGACGAAAACGGCTTCCTCTCAACGTCATGCCAGATGTCCCAATCTACGACATTTTCCCACCAAGTCTGGCGTTCTAAAATGGGAAAGCGCTCCCGGCGTCCCAATCCCCAGCACGACCCGGCCTACCACGCGCTCCGCGAGCGCCTGAAGACCATCCGGGAGAACGCTGGTTTGACGCAGGTGGAGTTCGGTGCCTCGTTCAAGCGCCCGCACACCTTCATTCAGAAAGTGGAATCCGGCGATCGGTGCATCGACCCCGTCAGGTTCTGCCGGTGGTGCCTGGCATGCCGCGCCGACGCCGCGGCAGAGCTCCAGGCCATCGTGCGCGCCGCGAAGAAAACGCCGCCACGCGCGTGAGTTCTCGTTCACGCGATGAGCAGTACGCTGCGTCTTGTTGTTGCACGACTCCGTGCGGAGCCAAACCCTCGCGACCGAGCCGCGGCGGCACCGATGCGGTGCCGCCCTGTGACTACGCGCCATCATTCTCGTCGCGCGATCGGGGAGCCCCGAATCGGACCGCAAGCTCGCCGAGCAACTCTCTCACGCTCGCTTCGCGCAATCGATGTCGCAGGATATCTGCCGCGCGCAGTGGGCCGCGGCCGAGTAACAGCCATTCCCCGCTGGCTCCGAGCCGGAGACAGCAGCGCTGGACAAACTGAACCGACGGCTTCCCGTCCCGGCAGTAGCGACGGACTGTCTCGGGGTTCAGTTCGAGTGCGATAGCAAGTTCGCGATATGAAAGTCGCCCGCGCAGTTCCCGGATCCGGGATGCCATCGCCGGCGGGGAACAGCCCATCTCTTCGATCAGGATGACCGCCCTCGGAGCGGCCTGCTCCACCGGATCGTCGATCGGACGCGACCCGGCCAATCGAGTGGCCCGCGCCTCTTCGTGAAGTTCTGGCATGGCGATTTAGCGTGCTCGCATTGAGAATGTTGAGAATGAAAGAGACCGGATCGTGCTCCCCAAGTTCAGGGGCAGTCAGGTTCTGCGCAACCTTGATTGCCCTCTGACATGCAAATCCAGTACTCGATCCACTGCACGGTGCAGTCCTTCGGGCTGTCCGGGACGCTCACCGGGCCCGACACACCCCCGCTGGAAGCCGGATATGGCGTTGTGGTACGCTGGTTCTGGTTTTGATTCGATGGTGCTGACTGCGCGGTCGCCGATGTGTCAAGGCCGCTCATGCCCGCCATCAGAACGAACGCGAGAGCTCTGAGTAGGAGCCTTGGTTGATGCAGAGTGCTCCGGACAGACCGAGCGGCGCTTCTCCAGAGATGCCATCCCCCCACCGGACCAGTCCTGTTGACTCTGTTCACGGCACGGCTCCGTTCGTGGTCACGACGGAGGCCGGGGAACATCCACCAAGCTCCGTCGGCCAGGCGGTTCCGGGCCGACGGGGCGTGTGAAGCCTGACTTCAGATTTTTTTCGAGTGCGTGCGCCGCTGAAGGAAGTGTGTGATGAGGGGTCCGGCCGCGAAGGACGAATTGGTCCGGCGAATCACCCTGGGCGACCGCGACGCCCTCGGCGAGTTCGTGCTCCAGTACGGGCCGCTCTTGCGCCGCCGCATGGGCGGCAAGCTCGGCCCGCGCATGCGCCGTGTCTTCGACTCGGCGGACATCCTCTCCACCGTGCTGCGGCGGATCGTCCACTACGCCTCGGCCCACGAGATCCGTGCCCGATCCGAATCAGAGATCTGGGGGCTCATCATGAAGGTGGCGGACGCCGCCGTCCTTCAGAAGGTGCGTCTCATCGGCCGCCTCAAACGAGTTGAGGCTGACGATGCGCCCTTCGCGGAGTTGATGGATTCTGCTCTCGGCCGGGACTCGGACGCGGATGAAGACGCAAGCGATGCTGTGATCGACACGGCCTTTGCCGCGATCGAATCGCCCGAGGACCAGAGAATTCTGTGGCTGTGGCTCTCTGGCATGGAACTACAGACCATCGCGGGCTTGACGGGCCGCACGCCCGAAAGCACGCGCAAGCGTTGGGAACTCATCCGCAAACGTGTTCGGGCCTCACTCGAATCCAAGGGTCAGCCGCATGATTCACATCATTCGCGATCTTGATTCACGCTACGAGCGCACGGCGCCGTTCCCGTGGCAGATGTCGTTCTCGGCGCTCTGCGAAGCGGTGTCTCCGCGCGACGATGACGAACTGGCCGACCTCGTCGACCGATACGGGCGTGACCGCATCGAGCGGGACCTCCCGCTCGATCTTCAGATGTTCCTGGACTCGATTCACAACCTGGCCGGACGCCGCGTCGTGCTCGATGCCGCCATTGACATGGTGCTGCGCTCCCTGTCAGGTGCGGAATTGCTGAGCATGGACGCGGTGGAAACGCTGCAGTTCAACTACCCCCACCTTCGCGCGGCCATTCTCGATGCGGTGCACTTGCACTTCGCGCTGGTCTCCACCACCGGAGCGCCCAGTGCGCTCCAACTCGGTGAGCCGTTCAAACTCCCGATGCGCTTCGGTCCGGCGCTGCCGGACGGACAGCTCCAGTACGAACTCACCGAACTGATCGGCGAGGGGGCGTGTGCCCAGATGTACCTGGCGATCGACCACGGGTTGTCCGACCCCGATGCCCCGGCCTACGTCGCCGTCAAAGTGCTCCGAGTGGGCGTTCTGGATGACGACGCGGTGCGCCTCTTCGCCGAGGAAGCGACGAAGGCCCGGCGCGTCAATCACCCGAGCGTGGCCGCCGCGCTGCGCCGCGGGGTGACGGCCGAGGGGCACTCGTTCATTGTCTACGAGTACATCCCCGGAGCGAACCTCGAACTCTGGGCTACTGCTCGGAAAGAACCGTGCGGCGCGCGAGAGGCGGCGCGCATCACCGCGAAGATCGCGCGCGGGATTCAGTCGGCCCACTTCGCCGGCGTGGTCCACTGCGACCTGAAGCCACGCAACGTGGTCATGAGCTCGGACGGCGATCCCAAGATCGTTGACTTTGGGATCTCGCAGCGCATCCGGACGAACGAAACGAGCATGAACTCGGTCCGGAGCGGGCGTCTCGGCACGCTCGGATTCATGGCCCCCGAGCAGTACGCGGAAGAAATCAGCCAGAACGCGCCGCCCGTCGACACCTACGCCATCGGCGGCATCCTGTACTGGATGATCACCGGCAAGGCGCCGAACGGTGTCTCGGCGTCCGACGTGGCCCGCCGCATGCACGAGCCGCAGGTCGTGACCCGCGCGGAACTGGACTTGATCGACGAGCCGGTGATCCGCAGAGTCATTGAGCGCTGCCTCCAGCGCGAACCATCCGATCGGTACCCCTCTCCCTCGGAGATCGCCGACGACCTCGAAGCCTACTTGCAGCATCGCCCGATCCGTTGGATGCGCCCGTCGCTCGCCGCTCGGGCGCTGCTGTTCGCACGGCGACGGCCCGGGCTGTTCGTCTCGGCTGCACTGCTCGCGATCAGCCTCGGGGTGATCGCCCTCGTCCAGCGGCAGGCCGTCAGCAGCGCGGCGGAGGCGCGGGAGGCGAAGAAGGAGTCGACCGAAGTCCTCGGGCGGAACCAGATGGTCTTGGAGTCATTGAAACAAGCCAAGCAGAAGAACAGTGCCGCCGCAAAGGCCGGCCGCTTGCTCGAAGTACTCGAGTTCGTGTGGGTCACCGATTATCTATCCGGCCGTGGGGTGTACTCAGACCCCTCGGCCGCCGACCGACTTTGGGAGTGCAGGATCGAGGCGTACGAGTCGAGAATTCAAAGGTGGCGGGACGCTGGGTTGCCCGACGATCTGTACCTGTTGCTGCTCGAACTGCAGTTGGGCTACTGGCTATACCACGACGAGCACCTGGACCGGGCGCTCGTCTGTTTGGCCGGTCTGCCGGGCCGCTTTGAGAAACTGGGCGCGGGCGGCCAGCTCTTGACTATCCAGTCGGAAGTCCTGCTCGCCTGCGCTGCCGCCGAGGAGACGGAGTGCCATCCCGTTGAGCCGTGGACGGTGCAACAACTCGACACGCTGCTCACGCACATCGACAGCAAGCTCTGCCGAATGGCCGATTTCGGCGAACGCGGCAACCTGAACGATACCGTCGAGCAAGTCGCGCTCGAAGTCGAAATGCGTCGCGCGAACACGGAATAACTTCGGCATGCGGCTCGGACGCCGCCCATGTGAGGTGTCCTGTCCGAGCCGTTTTTGTGACTATTCGGCATCAATCGACACAAAGATGTGCGATGATCGCCCCCCCAAACGCGGCTGAACACCCAGAACTGAGCGACAGCCCGATATCTCCATTCACGCCCGCTTCCGCTGCCGCCCATCGTCCGCCCGATTAATGCGGTCCGGCGCGCCGGGTCGATGGCTGAACTTGAGCTTGACCGACGGACACGTCCGGACCAGTTCCCACGATGACGGGTTCGAGCCGGGATAGGCGATGACCATGCCGGGGAACATCGACTCCAGCACCGACTGCATGGCGTTCTCTTCGTTCAAGTACGCGATGCACGCCAGAATGCTGCGGCCCTTCTTGGCGCTCACCAGTGCGGAGCTCGCGATCGAGCGCGTCGGATCGCTCGCCGAGCACGCTCACGAGTCGCTGCGCTCTCTCGAACCAATCCTGCGCTCCGGCCCGGCCGAGGAGCGCGTCGCCGCGATCCGGCGCTGCGTCGAGCGCGCGGTGGTGGAGTTCGACGCCAAGCGCGTGAAAGTCTTCGTGCGGGCCTTGCCGATGGACGCCGAGGGGCCACTGGCGATGGGGGTTGAGGAAGTCGAGGCAGGCCTCGACGCGCGGTGAGCGAGCCAACCGGGATGGCAATCGCGGCGTGCTGACGCATGCCGGCGCGGTTCGAGCTACTCGGCACCGGCCATCCCCCCGCCCCCCACCACCGCCGCCAAATCCACGCGCGACGCGACAACCGCCCAGCCTCGTTCGGCGGGGGTCATGCACGTCTCAATCTCAACGGAGAATGACCCCACGACCATAGGGTGAAGAGGATGTCGCAAACGGGCGAAAAGGTGGCGGTTTTGTCACCCTTTGGAGGGGCTTGATTGCGCATAAACCCTTGTCAGACAACTGGTTATGGCGTGTCACCCGTGGGGAGAGGTGACACGCCGCATTTCGAAATCCGGGTCGGACCAGCACTTGCTGGTTCAGAGCCTGTTGTTCACGAAAGGTGCTGGTCGCCTATCCGACAGCCGAATCGGGCTTAGCCTCCGCCCTATCTTGAACGGCCCCGTTCCTCGACCTGCTTGACGGCTCGTTCGGGCAACTGAATGTGAACACCCAGCGGCCACTCGATGGACGGTGCGGGGTGCACGGCGATGACATCTTGGTACGGCACCAGCCCATGCCCCTTCAACAAGTGCTCGCGCAGGGCTTCGTCGTGGGAGCGCTTCGCGGCATCGCGAGCTTGTAGCGCGGCGTCGACTGCATCAAGTAGTCCTCCCGCGGTGCTCGCGCTCTCTTGGGCACGTGCGAGGTCCTGAACTCGCCGAGACTGCAGCGCATCATCAATGGACTGGTGCGGTGAAGGCCGCACGCAGTACATCTCCGGCGCTGGCTTGCTCATGTCGTCTTCAGTGGGCATGTCTTTCTCCAGTACAGGGACTTGGTCACTTGATTCTTTGCTCGGCGGCGGGGCGTGCTACCGTGACCGCCCCTCTTCACGCTTCTGCGACTGCTCTTGCTCACGTTTCTGGGCTTCAAGCCTCGCCAGTTCGGCTCTCGCAGCGTTATCGATCTGCGTGTGGACGTCCTTCACGACCGAACCATCGGGTCGAAGGGCCATTTCGGGCATCGGTGTGGCGATCTTCGGCGCCACAGCCTCTCCCTTCGAATGGGCGCTCTCGCTGACCGCCTTATTGAAAGTCTGAGTGTTCATGCCGTTAGTAAACTTGTCGGACATTTGTACTCCTTGGTTCTGATACTGGTGCGTTGGATCACCAGCCACTCGCTGACTCTCCACGGATGGAGACGGCGCTTCTGTCGGTGCGGTGCGCGGATTCGACGCTATCTTCGTCTGGGTCAAGCGGATTACGGGGTCTGATGGTTCGCTGGGCCCGGGATGGCGGACCGCAGCAACGCCCGCATCAGCGCGCGCCCGGTAGGCTCTGCGAATCCCGGATCGGGCTCGTATTCAAAGACCGCCAACTCCTTGAAGTAGTGTGGCACTTTCAACTTCATCGGCCGCTGCCCGAAGCGGAACAGCACCATGTTGTCCCCGGAGAAATAGCGCTTCAACTGGTCAGGGGTCATGAGCGGTCGATCCCGCTCGGTTTCGTGCGGGCTGCCCTTGCCACGTTTCTTGCCGAGTACGGACCGGCAAGTGTTCTGTCCCAGCATGTTTGAGAAGTACTCGAGCGTCTCCGGGTGGTTCGAGCCCATTGCGAGCACCGCCTCGGCATTTCCGAGGAAGCCTCCCCACGACTGTGGGTAGGCCTTCTGCAGCACCTCGAGGTCCTGGGCCACGGCCACCAGTGCTACTCCGTATCCCCGCAGGACAGCGGGCCCACGGTCGATGGCCTCCACGTACCCGATGGAGGGAAGCTCATCGAGCACGAACAGCGTGGGGTGCTTTGGCCGCTTCTGGTTGTTGGCCTCGAACAGGTCGAGCGTCATCGTGACCATCAGCCGAAACAGTCCGGACAGTTCGCCAGCCAGGTCCCCCACGCTCGCCGTGAGAAAGACCGAGACGTCGCCGTACTTCACATCGAGAAGACTGAAGTCAGAGACTTCCAGGGCGTGCTGCACCGCCCCGTCGTCAAGGAACGCTGTGTGCGCCCGGGCAGTCGCCAGAACGTCCGCCGAGCTGGTCGAGCTCCCCCCAAACACCGATTCGGCGCTCCGGCGAACCATCCCTCCGAAGGAGGTATTGTGCTTCATCTTTCGGCGGAGGAAATCGTGAGGGCACGCATCCGTTGGAGCAGCGCGATCGCCCTCGGTCAGCAGTTCGCGTACCCGACCGAGTGTTCTGCGACCATCCGGCTCCGTGCTCAACACGTGAAGGCAGATGCCCTGTATCAGAACACGAGCCGACTTCGTAAAGAAGCTCTGATCGATGCCCTCGTCCGGAATGAGCACGTTAGCAATCTTTGCGCACCACCTCACCGCTGCGCCAGGCTCACGCTGCTCCTGAGCCTCCACCTCTGCTAGCGGATTCCACCGCGCCGACGTGAAGCCGGAGATTCCACGCGGGTCGAACACAAGCACCCCGCGGTTCTTCCCGATGATGCCCGCGGCTCCGTTGCCCAGTCGAGGCAGAAGGGCCTTGGTAACGGTGGCCTTGGGATCAATGACCAGTGCGTTCCCGGCATACTGCGACACCATGCTCACCAGCGCGTTGGTCTTCCCCGCGCCTGAACTGGCGATGACGGACAGGTGCCGGCGCGCTGGCACGCCGACGGGCATGAACATCCCGAGCCCGCACCACCTCCAGTTGCCAACGAAGATGTCGCTGGGCCCCAGAAGCTGCGCCCGAGATTCGAACCACCCGGCCCAGCGCGCCGTCGACCGCTTGCCAGCACAGAGTAACTCGTCGAACCTCGCTGCGAACCAAAGGCAGGGACGGGCGAAGACGCGCCACGGCAGTCGCGGGAACGCAAGGTAGAGATTGGGCGTGGACAGCCCGAACCACCGGGCGACCAGCATGATCAGCGGCCGCACGATCTGCACAGCCATGAACGACGCGATCGCGATCAGGAGCACGAGCGCCCCATTCTGAAGCGCGGTGAGAGAATCGGGGGACATGGCTACTCAATCCTTTCTAGGTCGATGCCGATGTGTTGCGGCATGCCTTTGTGTGCCGCCGACAAGTTGCTGGGTCACTTCGTAACGAGGGACGCTCCTCGCGGGCCAATGGTGCGCCGCGCGGGTGATTTGGTTGCGATGCACCCGGCCGCGCCGGACGGCATGGGCAACGTCTCGCGCTCTGTTCGATCAGAGTTCCGACGCGTGACGGAAGTCCAGACCAAGGCGCTGCTGCTCGCCGCCGCCCTGATCCGGCTTCATTGCCGGCTTCTCGACCCGCCAGCGCTGCCCCGGCGGCAGCCGAACCGCCTTCACGACGTGCCGGGCCCACCCCAGAGCGACCGCCTTCTCCCCCCGCTCAAGCCAATCGCCGTCGACATCGCGCTTGTAGAACTCCTCGGTGAGGGCCTCCGGCGTCGTCTTCATGCGTTCGGCGAGCGGGTTCAGAAGCAGGGCGGAAGTCTCGCTGAGTCGCTCAACGAGCTCCCGCTGCTGACGCACCGACCCGCTGGGCGGATCCTGCACACGCATCTCGTGGTGCAGGATGATCGTGCTCGGCAGGATCACCGAGTGATCGGTCAGGCTCACCAGCAGCGCCGCCATCGAGCAGGCGTACTTGTTGGCCACGACGTACACCGGAGCGGGCGACGCCCTGATCGCGTCGAGGATTCGCAGCCCCTCGAACACCGAGCCCCCGGGGCTGCTGTCGATCAGCAGGAAGATCGGTGCCTTGGGGTCGATGTCGACGTAGCGGTCGATCTCCCGCACGATTTCATCGCCGACGCCCGAGGCGATCTCCCCGTCGAGCCGGACGATGCGGTCGCTGACGGTCAGGACACCTTCGCGGAGCGGCTCGTTCGTATAAAAGGTCTCGTACACCGAACGGGGCAGCAGACCACCGGGCATGAGCATCTGCGGCTGCACCTGCTCGCTGCGTTGGTGAGACACCGTGGCCGACGACTTCGGGCTGAGTGCCCGACCGGCCACAACTCCGAGCGCAAGGGCCGGAATCCACATCCAGCGTCGACGGACAGGAGTTGCGGAGGCGTTGTTGTTCGACATGGTGTGCATCTCCATTGACTGAGCGGAAGCAACCCGCCCGCCGAGGAGGACGCCTCGAACCGCAAGTTGGTGCGCCTCTTCAGAGTGAAACTGGTCTGAACTCGTTGTCGCCCTCCTCCCGGTGGGCAGCAACGCGACTTCACGATTTCCAGTCCCTTTCCGCGCACGGATCACCAGCCGCCAGCGTCATCCTCTCCGGGAGAGGCAACACCAGCGCCGCGTGGCAACGTGCTCCTCCCGCCACTCATGCGGAGTACCACCATGAAGATCAGCCTCGTCAAGCACCAGCTGCGGAAGTCGGACCTGAAGTTCTTCAATGTCGATTCGGAGACCATCGCGCTCCCGTGCGTGTGCGACGGCGAGCACGTCATCATTTTCGTTCATGTCGAAAGTGAGATTGACGCGACCATTCAGCTTTTCTGCGGCGAGTTCCCACAGGTCTCCGCCGACTGCGAGCACGCCCGCCAGGTGCTGAAGGAGTGCATGACCATCAACGCCGAGCACCTCTTCCACAAGCTGGCCCTCCACGCGCAGGTGGGCGGCACGCTGGCCGCGCACTCCCACTACCCTGGGAGCAGACTGGACCACGAGTCACTGGCGGGCTTCATCTGGAACTTCGCCGGGTTCATCTCGGACGCCCGCCAGCGCATCGCCCGCGTGATGGCCGACGGCCGCACCAGCCACGACCTGGACACCGCCATCGACAGCTTCGTCGGGGACTGCGTCGCCGAGTTCGGCTGCTCGAAGCTCGATGAGTAAACTTTGCGTGCCCGCGCTCCCGCAGCTGATTGGAAACCCCGTCCGCCACAAGGAGACCTCGCATCGACGGCTTCACCCGGTCACCTCGCTTTGCATCCGGCCGCCTCGCGAGTTTGCGCCGAGACGACTATGACTCTGCGGTTCGGGAGTACGATGCTGGCGCTCAGCAGGGAGACCCGCGATGCATGCTGGCACTGTCTGGAAGACTCAGCAATAGGGACGAGCCTTGGTACAACCCCAACCGAGCTGTGGAGCTCGTACAGCAGGCAGCCGCACTTGGTCATGCGGAAGCGCGTGAAGTACTCGGGGAGTACTACAAAGACGGGTTTGGTCCCATTCGCAAGGATGAGCTGAAAGCAATTGAAATCCTAGAACCTCTGGCCGAGGCCGGCCGCGCAGAGGCGAAGCGTCTTCTCGGACTGATCTTCTGGATGGGGCGACGTGAGAGTCACAACCCTGCACGCGCCGTCGCCCTCCTCCGAGAGGCAGCGATGATGGGCTATGTGCGCGCATTCTATTCATACTCGCTCGCGTTATGGTTTGGGGTGTCCGGCAAGCGAGATCGTGTAGAGGCCGGTGCGTGGATGCTGTTCGCAGCGAAGTGTGGCCATGAAGAGGCCAACGATACACTGAACAAGCTGTACTTTGGAGACTATGACAATGGGCTGCTCCGATTTCTGTGGCGATTTTGGCGTGCGAGGCGTGCCAAGGAGTGGCCGCAGATTGTGGGACGCTTCATGGAGCTCAAGTGTTCTACGACGCCGCTAGTTTACTATCCTGAAGACAAACTTCTGTACGATCACGCAGAGCGTTATGACCTTGCGTTGGAGTTGTATTCACGTGGGAAGCTGTGGGAGACAGAACCCATTCTGGACTTGGTGCTGAGCGGAGCTAACTTTTTCCGATGCAATGGGCGCGCTGGTCTTGAGCGTGCGCAAATGGCCGGCGCGCTGTCGCTTGAGAAGGTTGCCGCACTTCTGGGCCTGGTGCGGATCAAGCTGGGGCGTGTCGCCTCTTTGGTGTTTGACGCCTCCTCGGTGGTCGACGCAATCGAACGTGGGACGTCGCGGGCGATCCTGGACCTGGTGCAGCCGATGAGCTTTGATTGGGGGAATCTGGCGGTGGAACGTCATGCTCGTGGCCACTGGTCGAAGCAGGAGCTCGACCGCTTCACCGATGTCTCTCGCCGTGCCAACGAGCTGCAGATGCGGCTGAACAATCCCTCGCTGCCGGCGGAGGCGCAGAAGCAGTTCGGCGAGGAGTTGGCCGCGCTGCGGAAGCAACTCCTGCCGCTGGAGCGTGAGCTGCTGCCCGCCTCCGCGCCGCGGAGCCTCGATCAGATCCGGTCAGTCCTCCGCCCCGGCGAGCTGGTGCTGCTTTACAGCTGGGCGTCGATGGCGGTCACGCTGGTGGCGATCCCGGCGCCGGGCAAGGGCGATGTCGCCTGCACCATCGTGAGTGAAGACCAGGAGCAGATCAGGAAGGCCGAGGCGGCGGCGAAGACCTGCGCTGACGGCCTGTCGGGGCGACAGAAGATCCGCGAGATGGAGTCTGCGGCGAAGGAGTTCATGAACTTCGCCTTCCCTGACTCCGTCCGCACGATGGCGGAGCGTGCCACGCGCCTGGTGATCATCCCCTCGGGCCCGCTGCACAGCGTTCCCGTCGATGTGCTGGCCGAGATTGCCGAGGTCCCGGCGGTGGCCGATCCGCAGGTGGTCTACGCGCCATCGGCCTCGATCTTCGCCATGCTCCGCGAGCGTGGGAATGTCGATGGGCCATACGACCCCACCATCGTGGGCGATCCCGACCTCAGGCTTGCGCCCGACAAGCCCGAGCCCGGCCAGCAGCGGCACACGGAGGACGATCCGCTCGAAGCCGTGCTGCGGGTCGACGATCGATGGACGCTCAAGCAGTTGCCCCACGCCGGCATCGAAGCGCGGCGGATCGCTGAGCTCTTCGCCCGCAAAGCGGGGAGCGAGGTCAAGCCGCTTCTGGGACCCGACGCCACGATCCCCGCCGTGCACGGCCACGCGCGGGGCAAGCGATTCCTTCACCTGGCGACCCACGGACAGCTCGCCGGCCCGTCGGATCCCATGGGCTCGTGCGTCTTGCTGAGCAAGAGCGATGAAGCCAACGAGCAGCAAGAGCGCTTCGATCCGACGACGTACGACAAGCTGCGTCTTGACACGCTCCTCAACTGGACCGGTCACCTCGATGGCTGCGAGCTGGTGACGCTGAGCGCGTGCCAGACCTCGAAAGGTGTGCGCACTGGTGACAGCACGATGGCGTTGCCCATCGGCTTCTTTACTGCGGGTGCCCGCTGCGTGCTCGCGAGCCAGTGGAACGTCGCGGACACCACCACGGCTTGGCTGATGACGAGGATGTACGAAGGGCTGCTGGGGATGCACGACGAAGAGCGGGTCGTCGGCGATCCCCAGAAAGCCCCCTCGAAGTGCCGCCGGTACCCGCCGGGCCAGCAGATGCCCCTCCCCGACGCCCTCAAAGAGGCCCGCCACGCGCTCCGGCACATGACCCTCGGCGAGCGGAACCGCAGACTGGCCCGGGCAGGGATGCAGAACGCTGCCGCGGAAAGAGCCCCCGGGCAGAACCCCGCCGCAGCCGCAACCAAAGAGCCGAAGACCGACTCGGCGCAGGATCCGGACGAGGGGAAGCTGCCAAGCGACCGCCCCTTCCAAGACACCCCGTACTACTGGGCCGCCTTCGTCATCGTCGGGGATGGCAGGTAGGAGGCGACGGGGGAGAAGGACGGCCGTGCGGTGATTCCACCCGCCGCCGCATCACGGCTCAGGGAATCGCAAGGCTGTGGAAAAATGTTTGAGGCGGTGCGCACCGTTGTCCCAGATACGCCGTCAACCCGTATGAAGAGTCGCCGACGCATGCGTTCGGTCTGTGTTCGAATCGGCTGCAAACCACTTCTCGGCTCGAAGGGAAGCCTTGTGGACAATCGCTTCGACATCCACATCGATTCTCAGTCGCGGCACAGAATTTCTGATCTGTCCATCCCCGAAATCCATCGCGGGGAACCGTCAACCCATTCCGTTCGCGCGGCTATCCTCCGGGCTCCGAGAGGAGGCGCGACGATGGATGATCTTGATCTGATCATGAACTTCGATGAATGGCTGCGCTGTGCGATGGAGCGGAGCCACAGATGTGCGCTCGGCCTTATTTCCGATCGAAGAGGACACACGGTCGCAGAGGACTTGGTACAGCAAGTATTTAGGGAATTCGCGACGGCATCAAGTTCCTTCTGTATGCCGGCGTACAGTGGCGACAACCGTTTCCGCGAGTTGAATGGAGCGAGGTGGGTGCCACCGGAAAAGGTGCTCTTTGGTCGCATTATGAACCGAGCAATAGACACCTGGGAAAAGCGCAGACGTGACGCCGCACTCGTCGCTTCCGGCGCTTTGCCACATCTGCTTCAGCCGAACGAAATGGATCCCTCAGAAGCAAACGAACAAACCGAACTGCTGCATGTTCTCCAACAGTGCGCAGAGGCGGTGCTGGGCAGGCCAGACGCCGACATTTGGATGGCAAAGCACCTCGGCGAGAGTTACGAACGCATCGCCGAGAGGTACGAGGTCTCGATTGACGCACTCAAGAACAAGTTTCGAGAGACAGGCACACTTGGCACAATCACCCGCAAGGCTCCATCCATCCGCAACTGCGTTGAACAGAAGGGCTTCGGCCCTTGAACGATGAATGCGCGTTTGGAGTGAGTACCCCATGACGATCCGGAGATAGTCAATGCATCCGACTGATGTCATCACCGACCTCGTCATCGCCACGAGTCGCCACGAGGAACCAGACGACAAACTCCTCAAGAGATCCGCTACCGCCATTGATACGGTGGTGATCTCACCTGTCGAGTTTCTCCGATACGACAACCGTCTCACCAGAACCCGGGTGCAGTGGAGAAGAATTCACAATGGGGAAGTCGGCCCAGTGCCCTTGGAAGTGCTGGACGGCTCGGCGTTGGAAGAGCTCGCGGCCTTGCCCCTCTCGCGGCGAGCGGTTGAGGAGTTGCGGCGGCTCCGAATAGACCGTATCGCGCTTAACCCAGTGGCACTCGCGGAGCTCCGCGATGAGGTTATGGAGAAAATGCCAAGAGGCTGGGTCGACTGGATGGTAGAGCACGGTGAGCAGCTCTATCGGCGTGATGGATTCCGTCCCCCTAAACCGACCGATTTGGTGGCGAAACTCGGAATCGAGCTCGTTGCTGCCGACTCCGCGGATTCTGTAGATGTGTTCGCTACCAACTTTGGCACCCTGGGGTCCGCCCTGTTCGCGTGCATAGGTGACGAGCGGGGAGCGGCGCAAGAACTCGACGTGTCCGCACTGCAGCTTCGAATGGAGCAGCAAATCCGCACGCTGGGACAGGATCATCCCGACACCCTCAGAAGCATGTGCAGTTTGGCAGAGGTGCTCCGCCTCCGAGGCGAACTGGATAGGGCAGAGTCGCTTCTTCGACAGGTTCTATCCGGATTCCAGCGTGTGCTCGGTCCGGAGCAGCCTGACACCTTGATCACCACGTTGCGCGTGGCTGCACTAATACGTACTCGTGGCGATAGCTCTGAATCGGAGGCCCTGCGCGAGCATGCTCTGGAGGTCAGCCGGCGCGTTCTGGGTCCCGACCACCCGGTGACACGGGCGGCCGCAACGCCCTCTGACGCTTCCGGAAAGGTCGCCGGTGGAGAGCACTTCGAAGCGAGGTCACACCGCTTCGTCCCAGGCTTCCCCAAGCAATTCCTTGCCTCTGACAAAGTCTTGAAGTGGACGACGCCGTTGCCGAAGGGCTTTCCTGAAGTGTTGCTCTTGGAGATCACCACGAAGGGCAAGGAACTGGTCGTCCGCACGGGTGGCTTCGGCTTTGTCGAAGAGGGCTGCGAACTGACGGTCACATGGCTGGACCTGCTAGAGAATCAGAACGCCGATCCCGTCACGATTCGCGACGAAGATGCGCCGATTCGCTTTGTCGGAAACGAGCAGTACGACGCGGGTCAGTATCTGGTCGTCGAGTTCCGACGATCGGGTGAAGCATCCTATGCGGTTAAGGCCAAGCTGGAGATCTAGCACTTGTGGTTGTTGGTCGGAGCCGACCATCTGGCGGATCGGCCAGATGAATGCCATTTCGCGGGGCACAGATGTCTGACACCAATGCATGCGGACAGTGCGGAAACTGTGGGCGCGTGTTCTCCAGCGAGAATCCGTACTACTCGCACGAGTTCGCGGCCTATTTCTGCCCGAAGCCGCTGTTCAGCCTGACTTGGTGCCTCGACTGCACTCATGTGTCGGTCCACGAGCACCCGGGGCCGATCACGGCACTGCCTACTTCGGTGCTCAAGTTCACTAGACACTTTCCACTGGACAACCTCTCGTCTGAACAGTACTGCTATGTGCGGCATCCCGACATGCGCGGTCTGGCCGTGGGGAACTTACTGCGCATGGCTTGGCACGCGCTGAACGCGCGAGTGACTCTCGACACGGGCAATGACGACCCTGAGGCCGCGATGCACCTGGCCGTCGGGATCATGCCTCCCGAATCGGTTGCTTTGATGGTCGCGATGACGGTGTACGCAAGCAGTATTCCGGAGTTCATTCCGCTTGTACAGCAGATTCAAGAAGGGCTGTATCTCGGTGACAAGCTTAGTTTCGGTGTCGATCCGTATCGACAGTGGATACAGTCGAGCGGCCGTGATGAAGACTATGTGAAGGAAGTCCTGGCACGACTTGATGTCATGATGGGTGAGGCACCGCGGACATCGGCTCCGGTCGGCTCTCAGGCAGATGAAGCGAAAGGCGGGAGCTCACACTCTGGTCAGGCTAAAGACGCCGGCTCCAACGGTGGTTTGGCACACATTTCTGCAACCTTGCCAGCCTCTGTATTGGATGGCATCGAGCCGGATGTGCTCGCGACCATGAAGAGACACCGTGCGTTCATCCTCTTCCCGGCCCAGACTGCCACTATGGTTGCAATGCAGTGCCGACCTGAAGATCCGAGGTGCATTGTCCAGTGTTGTGCCGCGTATGCGCTCTGGGAAAAGGCCAACAAGTGTCCGGGCAAACGAATAGACTTGCTCACTCGGCTCGCAAGTGCACTTAAGGCTCAGAACCGCAGCGAGGCGGTATGTGACGTGCTTTCCCTCCTTCGCGCGTACTTTGACGAGTTCGTGGCCGCGCGTGAGAAGAGCGGCGACATAGAGCGTGCGATCGTTGCCCGCAGGGATGCCCTGTGGTGGCACCGGGAGTTGGCGGGCCTGCTCGATCCGGGCACGATCCACTGCCTTGGTCAGCTCAAAGCGATGTACCGCGAACGAGGCATGGCTGCCGAAGCCATTGCTTTATGTGCGCAAGAGGCCGCTCTTCGTATCAAGACGTATGGAGACACCGCAAGATGTACCTTAAATGCTGGGAACAACCTGGCCGAGGAAATTCTAGAGAGTGGTGATGTACTCCAGGCAATCAAAATGCATGCCTCGGTTTGGCATCAGCGTCGCGAAGCGTTTGGTGACGATGATCCCGACACGCTGGTCAGTCTGTCTAACCTCGGCATCGCGCATGGTTTGCTTCGTCGGTACGACATGGCGGCTGAGCTACTTGAATACGTGGTAGACCGGCGTCTCGCATCCTTGGGTCCCGATCATGAGCTGACAGTGAAGTCGTACGGGGAATTGGCGATGGCGCTCATGAATACTGGGCGTGGCCGTGTGGCTGAGGCCGGGGAAATGATGATCGACGTGTTAGGCTTTCAGCGTCGCAGATTTGGAAGGCGGCATCCATACACCATTACTACGGCCGTGAACGCTGCTTGCCTGCTGATGCGGTGCTCTCAGTATGAGACGGCGGAGAAAATTCTGAGCGTCGTGCGTCGGGACGCGCATGACGTGTTCGGACCTTCCGACCCACGGACAATGATCGCGTTGAGCAATCTTGCGCATGCTCAGTCCGAGCTCGGCAACCGCCCGAAGGCGGTGGCAATTCTTCAGCAAGTGGTGGAGTTGGCAGAGGCGCGGCATGGCGCCGCTCATCCGTTCTACTTGTCCAGACTTGCTGATCTTGCCCATGAGCTCGCTGCATCTGCTGATTTTCTCTCCGCCGAGCCCTTGCTGATCCGCGCGCTAGAGGGGATGGAGTTGCTGCGTGGTCAACCCCGCGCGGGCTTTGAGCGAGCGCAGGTGTCCGGCACCCTGTCGATGGACGGGGTTGCGGCTCTGCTGGGTCTGGTGCGGATGAAGCTCGGCCGCGACGCCTCCTCGGTGGTGGACGCGATCGAGCGTGGGACGTCGCGGGCGATCCTGGACCTGGTTCAGCCGATGAGCTTCGATTGGGCGAATCTGGCGCAGCAGCGTCACGCGCGTGGGCACTGGTCGAAGCAGGAGCTCGAACGCTTCGTGCAGGTGTCGAGTCAGGCCAACGAGCTGCAGATGCGCTTAAACGACCCCTCGTTGCCGGCGGAGGCGCAGAAGCAACTGGGCGAGGAACTGGCCAAGCTGCGGAAGGAGCTGCTGCCGCTGGAGCGCGAGCTGCTGCCCGCCTCGTCGCCGCGGAGCCTCGATGATATCCGCGCGGTCCTTCGTCCCGGTGAACTCATGCTGCTCTACAGCTGGGCGTCGATGGCGGTCACGCTGGTGGCGATCCCAGCCCTTGGCGAGGGCGATGTCGCCTGCTTCATCGTCGACGAGGACAAGGACCGGATCCAGCAGGCCCAGCAGGCGGCCAAGACCTGCGCCGACGGCCTGTCGGGTCGGCAGAAGATCGGCGAGATGCTGGCGGCGGCGAAGGAGTTCCTGGACTTCGCCTTCCCATCTGACATACGAGCCCTCGCGGCCCGCGCCGCGCGCCTGGCGATCATCCCCTCGGGCCCGCTGCACAGCGTGCCTGTCGATGTGCTGGCCGAGATCGCGGAGGTCCCAGAGGTGGCGGATCCGCAGGTGGTCTACGCGCCCTCGGCCTCGATCTTCGCCATGCTCCGCGAGCGTGGGAATGTCGATGGGCCATACGACCCCACCATCGTGGGCGATCCCGACCTCAGGCTTGCGCCCGACAAGCCCGAGCCCGGCCAGCAGCGGCACACGGAGGACGATCCGCTCGAAGCCATGCTGCGGGAAGACGATCGCTGGAAGCTCAAGCAGCTGCCCCACGCCGCCCTCGAAGCGCGGCGGATCGCGGAGCTCTTTGCGCTCAAGGCCAGGAGCGAGGTCGAGCCGCTCCTCGGGCCCGATGCCACGATCCCCGCCGTACACGGCCACGCACGGGGCAAACGATTCCTTCACCTGGCGACCCACGGACAGCTCGCCGGGCCGTCAGACCCGATGGGCTCCGCCATTGTGCTGAGCAAGAGCCAGGAGGCCGACGGGCCCGAACACTTCGATCCCGAGCCGAGGACGTACGACAGGCTTCGACTGGACATGCTCATCAACTGGACAGGCCACCTAGATGCCTGCCAACTCGTGACGCTCAGCGCGTGCGAGACATCGAAAGGCTTCCGCATCGGTGATAGCACGATGGCCCTGCCCATCGGCTTCTTCACTGCTGGCGCTCGGTGCGTGTTAGGCAGCCAGTGGAAGGTGGCGGACGACACCACGGGATGGCTGATGGCCAGGATGTACGAAGGCCTGCTGGGGCTACACGTCGAGGAGCGGGTCGTCGGCGATCCCCAGAAGGACCCCTCGAGGTGCCGCCGGTACCCGCCGGGCCGGCAGATGCCCCTCCCCGACGCCCTCAAGGAAGCCCGCCACTGGCTCCGGAACATGACCCTCGGAGAGCGGAACCGAAGAAGGGCACGGGCCGGGATGCAGAACGCCGCACCCGACACGGCCGTTGAGCAGAACACCGCCGCGCGAGGTGCCGCCGAGAAGGAGGCCGTCAAAGCGAAGGCCAAGTTCGCGGCCAACGACCTCCCCTTCAACGACACCCCGTACTACTGGGCCGCCTTCGTCATCGTCGGAGACGCTGGCTCGAACGGAAGCTGAGATCAATGCATCGTTGCCCTCGGCGTATCCATGTACCTTCTTCACCGCCTTGTGACGCTGCGTTGAGCATGCCTGCGCAAGTGCGTGGGCGCTCAACACTCGCTTCAAGCGTCGTGGCCGGGGTTGTGTTCTTCGCGGGATCTGCGACCGGACAAGGCAGATCCTCTGCGGCCGCGGCGAGTCCTACGTGGACGAGAAACCGGCGAGCCCGGATCAACGCCGGGCCCGCCGCGCTGGTTCGCCATAGTGTAGTGGCAAGCGCTCAGGCGGCCTGCCGAAGAACGGCGCGCAGCTGGCCAAAGGCCTCCGTGGCAACCCCGACGAAGTTCATCAGCATGAACTCGAGCATCGTGGGGGTGAGACGGCCGTCCATGACCCACATGCCCGCATCGAGGAGCACGTCGTTATCGTCGTCGCGCCCAATCTTCACGAGCCGGTTGTCGTAGTTCAGCTTGGCCATGAGCGCCAGAGCCTCGGGGTTCGCATCACAGCCGTTGTCGAAGCGGGACATCAGCCGGAGGTAGTTCCCCTCGCAGTCGAGGCTCAGAATGACCGGGATACACCCCTCCGACGTGTTGCAGATGATCAGCATGCGGTCGTTGCTGGGATCCGGAAAGTGCTCGATGTTCACCTGATCCAGCGCAGAGATGACGCTATCGAGAGTGGTGGACATTGGGACGCTTCTCCTTCAGTTCTGGCACATTGCCCATCGCTTGCAGCTGGCGCACACGCGACGGCCGCGGGACAGCAAAGGGCAAATGCACCCGTCGTTGGAAATCAGCCTGCCGCGGTTCACTGCGACAGACCGAGCTTTGCTCTCTATTCGACTCGCTTCAATGCCGCGCGGGGATCCATCGCGCGCTGTGTGGTCATCGAAACGGTGCGGCCGAAGTCGGCGATGAGCTTCGCCATGCGCTCCATGTCCGAGGCCGGGTAGTAGTGCTCGGGGGTCGAGGCGATCGCCTGCAGCTCCTGAACGCTCGCGCTTCCAACGCCGATGGTGACGATCGTGAGACCGGGGATGCGGGTCTCAAGTTCACGCGCCACCTCAACCGGGTTGCACTCCGCCGTGTTGTGTCCGTCGCTCGTGAGGATGATCACAGAGCGGCTCGGCCCGTCGGTATCGCACTTGAGGAGTTCATCTCCCGTGAGCGTCAGCCCGGCGCCGATGTTGGTCGAGCCGAGGATGTCGCCTTGGGTGAGTCGTCGCGGCTCCACCGTGCTGGGTGGCGCGAGAGGGTGCAGCACCTTCGCGTCCGAACCAAAGGCGGTGACCACCAGCCGGGCGTGCTGCGCTGGCTGGAGAGAGGTCACGAGGTGCCGCACCGCATCGCTGATCGTGTCGAGCGAATCGCTCACAGAGCCAGAGAGGTCGAGGCACAGCCCGACCTTCGTGACCGTGACCGGCTTCGGCTTGAACGTCAGAGTGCGGGGCGGGCTGGGACGCTGAACCGGGGGAGAGCCGCCGGGGTTGTCGATGACGCGGGTGTGTGCCATGGTTCTCATTCCTTACAGGGCCTGCTTCCGCGGTACGCCCGCATCGACAGTGCCTTCAAGAATGGAGACGGCAACCGGGCAGAGTCGGTGCGCCATCACGCCGCACTTTCGATCACCAGTTCATGCTCGAACACACGGCACCGGTGCCCGGCGCGAATCCGGAGCCGCGTACCAGTTGGCGCGGTGATCCAGGATCCACCATTGGAAACGTGCGCCGCGTTCTGGCCGACGACCTCCAACTCGACGAACGATCCGCGGTTCGCGAACATGAGGTGAGTCTCGCTCACTCGCCGGTCGTTTGGTGCAATCGCCGCTCTCCCGATTGAGCCGTTGGCTTGCAAACGTCCTCCGAAAGGACAGCGAACCGCGAGCACTGGAAACTTCGCACCACAGTCAGTGTTGGGGCAGCAGTTTCGGTCGGCGTGTGCAACAAACTCCTCCACATACAGACGATGACGTCGCTCGGCCTTTGATCGTGCGCAAGAATTTGGGTGACCGTTACGGTTGCGTCTCCTCGCCGCCGCGTTACACCATACAACACCCCCGCTCCACGCGGGGGTGTTGTTGCATAGCGTTCATCTTCCGCGAAGCCAGCCTTCGGCTCACTTAGTCATCGTTCGCGCGTTCGCCGCGAAGAGCCCGCGCCCCTTCTTCACGAAGCGCGACGCCGACCCCCGGTGCTTCATGTCTCGGATGATCGCCGAGGCGAGCGTGGCGGCGGGGGTCTTGCCGGTGGTGGTCCACGCCTTCCGCGCGAGGAGCCGCTCGACGATCTCGTTGCACTTCATCGGCTCGCCCTTCTCAGCGAGCAACTTGGCGGCGAGATTGAGCAGGCTCGGGCGCTCGGGCCGAGGACCTTTCGACCCCCCCGGCCCCTTGGATTTCCCTGAGGGAGCACGGGATTGTGGGCGGACAGTGGGCGCGACCGACTTCACCGCCGCTGGAGCGGGCAGCGCTTGTTTGGGAGTCGCACCGGGTTGCCCCGTGGCCGCCGACGTTTGCCTACGGCGCGGATTTGTTCCCGGCTTGGCCGAGCGGGCGGGCTTGGCGGCGGATTGCCGGGTTCCGGCGCGCGAGGTTGAACGAGTCGAATCTGGTGTTCTGCGAGTCATGTGAGGTCCTTTCCGCTCGGGGTCAACAACGTGGTCCGAGCAGGACACATGGCCATGGAACGGCGCGGAATCCAGTGCCGGCCGTCACATTCCTCGAAGATTTCCCAGCCCCCCCCCGCCCCCGGAAGGGGAGCGTGGGGCGCGGGCGTGGGGACGGTCGGGCAATCATCCCGGCAGAAGGCCGTGCCCGACGCGGCCCGCCCGGCACCAACTGCTCCCCGGTTTCACACGCCGCCAGAATCGCCCGCCGACGCCCGCCCGGCGGGCTCACGTTCTCATGTACCAACTATCATCCTTGACCATGTTCGGATGCCGCATCAGGGACATAAGCCGTTCGGAATGACTTGTGTCATTTTCCCCCGGATCGCTCCGGGGACTCCTGCGCGGCGTGCTATACTTCTCATGTTCCGGGACGCCGCGATGGTCGCGGCGATGAGTCCGGATGCCCGGCGACTTGCCGGGGGGCGATGATGTATCGGGGGGTAGTTCCATGTCGAAGATTCGTTCTTCCGCGGCGGCGGCGGCGCGCGATCGGTCCACGATCGACGTGCGCGAGGTTCAGGTCGGTTCCATCAATCCAGCACCGTACAACCCGAGGGTCGACCTCAGGCCGGGCGATCCTGAGTACGAGAAGCTGGCGCGGAGCATCGACGAGTTCGGGCTGGTCGAGCCGCTGGTGTGGAACTCCCGCACCGGCCACCTCGTCGGCGGGCACCAGCGCTTCAAGGTGCTGCTCCAGCGGGGGATCACGACGGCGCAGGTGTCGGTGGTCGACCTGCCGATCGAGAAGGAGAAGGCGCTCAACCTGGCGCTGAACAAGATCGCCGGCGGGTGGGACCACGAGAAGCTCGCCGAGCTGCTCAACGAACTGGTCGAACTTCCGGGCTTCGACCTCAGCCTCACCGGCTTCGACCCCCCGGAAGTGGATGAGTTGTTGGCGAGCGCGCTGCTGCGCTCGAATCCGGCGAACGAAGAGCACTTCGACCTCGACGCGGCGCTGGCGGAGTCGGAGCGGT
Organism: uncultured Phycisphaeraceae bacterium; assembly: GCA_964391865.1. Lineage (GTDB taxonomy): Bacteria > Planctomycetota > Phycisphaerae > Phycisphaerales > UBA1924 > DASZQL01. Next base: position 78,134 of record CAYMNQ010000006.1, on the reverse strand, counting down.
TGGGCCCGCCGGTGACGCAGCCCGGCGAACTGATCCTGCTCGGCCGCGAGCCGAGATTGCAGCACCGGCTGCTGTGCGCTGATTGCACCGACGCCTCGGTCGTGCGCGAACTGATGAACGGCGAACGCGCCGCGCTCTTCGCCACCGACCCGCCGTACCTCGTGGGCTACGACGGGACAAATCATCCTGGAAGTCGGAAGGGACCAGGGATCAGGGAGCAGGGATCAGGTCGGGGCACGGAGCCACGGACACGCACGTCTCCATCTCGGCGTGGAGGCAGCAATAAAGACTGGTCCGCGACATACGGCGTGACGTGGGATGAGTTTGATGGGAACAGTGACCTGTACGAGAAGTTCATTCGGGCCGCGGTGGATGAGGCTATTGACGAACGAAGTGCGTGGTACATCTGGCACGCGTCGCGGCGGCAGGCGCTGCTCGAAGCGGCGATGCGTGGCGCCGGGGCGCTGGTCCATTGCCAGATCATCTGGGCCAAGAACCGGCCGGTGCTGACGCGCACGTGGTACTCGTGGCAGCACGAGCCGTGCCTCATGGGCTGGCTCGAAGGGAACAAGCCGCGCCGGATTCCGGGGGCTCCGGTGCTGCCCACGGTCTGGCGCTTCGACACCATCCCCAACGGCCCCGAGCGGCCGGATCATCCGACGCCCAAGCCGGTGGAGCTCTTCGAGATCCCCATGCTCCAGCACACGAGAGCGGGCGAGGTGTGCTACGAGCCCTTCGCGGGCAGCGGCACGCAGTTCATCGCCGCCGAGCGGCTGGGCCGGCGCTGCTTCGGCGTGGAGATCTCCCAGCGCTACTGCGACGTCATCGTGCGCCGCTTCATCGCCTTCGCGGGCGAGGACTCGGTGTCCCCGGACGTGCTGCGCCGCTACGCGGTGAAGGCCGGGGGAAGTAACGCAGAGGGCGCAGAGAGCGGGAGAGGAACGGAGGAAGAGTTATCGCGAAATTCGCCAAGAACGCGAAGAGTGCGAAGTCGGAAGAAGAATGGGGATGAAGACAAGGGGGGCGGGATCGAGCGGGAGGTTGAAGCGAAGCCGGTGCGTGAGGCGCCGGCGCGGTCTGCCCGTTCGGCGGTCGCCGAGCGGTTGCGTGATGAAGGCTCTTCAAAGGCCCTTCGAGTGGCCATTGACGGGGCTTCGAAGAAAGCTCGGCGCCGCTCGCCGCAAGCCTCACCGGCGCGCGCCAAGAAGGGAGGGCCGCGCCGATGAAGCGACGAACGACCGTCAAAGAACCGGCATCACCGCCGCGGAACGCATCGACCGGCGATGCGCGCGCGGAGCACTCAACCCAAGTTCCGTCTCCGCGCTCTTCATCCTCTTCGCGCTCTTCGCGCTCTTCGCGATCTTCGCGTTCAAAGTCTTCTTCTTCTTCCTCTTCTGCATCACACATTTCTCCATCTTCCAACTCTGCGTCCCTCAGCGCCTCTCCGCGCTCTCTGCGTTCCAATTCCTCTCCCACCCGCGAAGCGGAGTCTCTTCCTGTTCTCGAACTGATCCGGCGCTTGCAGAGCAGGGACCTGTCGGGTTCGGCGCTCTCGGTGAATGACCGGCGTTCGTGCGTCGAGTACCTCTCCGCCGAGGGGTACTCGGCGGCGGAGATCGCCGGCATCCTCTCGGTCGCCGACCGCACCGTCCTGCGCGACCGGCAGGCGATCAAGGAGAAGAATGCGCTCGGGCGCGACCCCGCCCTCGCCGGGCAGGTCGCCGGGCAGCTCATCCGCGAGGCGGACTCCTCCATGGGGCGCCTGCGCAAACTCGCGCGCGACCGCGAGGCCCCGCACGCGGCGCGGGTCGAAGCCGAGCGCAGCGCCTTCGGCATCTTCCGCGACATGGTCCGCACGCTCCAGCGCCTCGGCTATCTGCCCGAGGCGGCCCATCACGTGCAGGCGGACCTCATGCACTCAATGGGGATGGGCGAGTCCGGACCGCCGGGGGGGGTCGGAGTTCGGGACGCTGAAGAACTGATGCAGGAGATCGAGCGGCTCAGGATCATCGCCGGCGCGGCGGAGATCGGCGGTCTGGATCACGGTGATACGGTCGATGGCAGCGCCGCGTTGTCGCCGGTCACGGGGGGTCTGGTCACCGGGGGGCTGGTGACCGGGGGGCTGGTCCAGAGGCTCGAGCACGCCCGGCGGTTCATCCTCACGGCGGCGGTCGACTCCGTCACCGGCGCGGTGATGGAGGCGCACTCGGCCCGGGACAACCACCATTCTGAAGATGAAGGGGGGAACTCCGATGAAGCATGACATCAGCGCGACCCCGGCGGCCATCACCAGCGCCGCCGCGTGCCGCTCGGTCGTCAGCAGCGAGCGGCACTGGGTGGGCGAGAAGAACCTGCTCGCCTTCGCGCGGGCGTATCTGCCGCACCTCTTCAGTGCCTCGCCCGCGCTGTTCCACGCCGAGGTGGCGGAACTCCTGCGCGAGGCCAGCGCGGAACGCGGCCAGTGCCTCGCCATCGCCGCGCCCCGGTGCAGCGCCAAGAGCACCCTGTGCTCCACCGCCTACGTCTTGTGGTCCCTCGCCTACCGGCGCGAGCACTACATCCTGCTCATCTCCCACACGGCGGACCAGGCGCTGCAGCAGCTCGGGCACATCAAGCACGAGCTGCAGACCAACCCGCGCCTGCGTGAGGACTTCCCCGATCTGTGCCGGGTGGCCGACGAGACGCCCACGCCGGGATCGGTGACGCGCTGGCGGAAGGACGAGTTCGTCACCGCGACCGGCATCCGCGTGGCGGCGCTGGGGGCGGAGCAGAAGATCCGCGGGCGGCGGCACCGCGAGCACCGGCCCACGCTCATCATCCTCGACGACTTCGAGAGCGAGGAATCCGTCCGCAGCGCCGAGCAGCGCGAGAAGCGGGCCGAGTGGCTCGACCGCGCGGTCCTCAAGGCGGGCCAGCCCGACACCAACGTGGTCGCGGTGGGCACCATCCTCCACTACGACGCGCTCTTGGCCCGGCTCCTCAACACGGCGAAGTCGCCCGGCTGGATCTGCCGCAAGTACCGGTCGGTGATCCGCTTCTCCGAGCGGCAGGACCTGTGGGACCGCTGGTCGGCGGTCTTCTGCGGCGAGGAGGAGTTCGGCGGCGCGACCGGGCCGGACGCGGCCGCGGCGTACTTCGAGGCCCACCGCGCGGAGATGCTCGAGGGCGCCGAGGTGCTGTGGCCCGAGCGCGAGCCCTACGACATGCTCATGCGCGAGCGGCTGGTCGGCGGGCGGCACGCCTTCGACGCCGAGAAACAGAACGAGCCCACCGACCCCGCCACCTGCTTCTTCCCCGAGGGCGAGATGCGCTTCTGGGACGAGGAGGGCATCTCGGCCGAGGAACTGAGGTCGCGCATCAAGGGCGGGGGCATCTACTACGGCGGCTGCGACCCCAGCCTCGGCCGCGCCGGCAGCCGGAGACGATGACGTCGTCGCACCGAATAGAAGGCACGACCTCGGATGACCACACCGCAACGGCCTGCTGCTCGCGAGAGGACAATTCGGTCACCTTGGCCCGAGCAACGAAGACCGATAGCGAGTTGATGTCTGATCCGACTGCGCGCCGACCCCTGACCATGGCCTCTAGCACCGTAGTGCCCCCGCCCATGTACGGGTCGAGCACGATCTGCCCTGGCTTGGAGTAGGCTTCGATGCACGCTCCGGCGAATGCTGGCGAGAAGCGCGCGGGGTAGCGGTAGAACCGGTGCGTCAGTCCAGCAATGGGCCTTTGGTCGAGAGCGGCGGCTCTAATAGCCGTAATGGCGCTCGCTCTTTGATAGGATTCAGATCCTGGCATCCTTGCCTTCCGAGTTTTCGATGAACCGTTGATCGGCCAAGACAGGTAAATTTCAACACTCTCATCCTGTTGGGCCTCCGTGGAGGGTACATCCAACAGGTTGAGACGCCAAGCACGTCCTCGAGCAGATTCGAAGAGTGCTGCAAACAGCGCCTGCGCCGAGATCGAACTTCGCGAGGTTCAAACTGGTCTGCGCTGGTTGCTCCCACAACAGGTGAGGCGGCCATCGTGCAGCGCGTCGACTTATGGAGTTGACACTCAGTCAAGCTTGCGCTTTTCCTGGTGCGCGACAATCCGAGCACGTGCAAGCGACCTGCCCCATTCGTTGCCCCTTGATATCCCCAGCCAGTGTCGCCCTCATGGCCGCCGCGCCGGGCCTCGGGATTCCCTCGAGCCGCCCGCCGCGGGAGGCCTCTTGATGCCGCGATCACACGCCGTTCAAACCCCCATCGATTCCCGTTCGAATCGTTCTCGAGCCAGCGCGCCCAGCAGCGCGACGACGACAGCCGTCGCTGTCGGCTACCTCCGTCGCTCGACCGACCGGCAGGAGCAATCGATCCCCGACCAGAAGCGCGCCATCGAGCGCTTCGCCTCCGAGCGCGGCTACCGGATGATCCGCTTCTACACCGACGACGCGATCAGCGGCACCAGCACGATCGGGCGTCACGCCTTCCAACGGCTCATCGCCGATGCGCGGAGGGCCGAGCGGGACTTCTCGACCATCATTGTCTACGACGTCAAGCGCTTCGGGCGCATCGACAACGACGAGGCGGGGTACTACCGCCACCTGCTGCGCAGCGCTCCTGGCCCGGGGGGCGGAGTGGAAGTGCTGTACGCCTCGGAGAACTTCTCCGGCGACGGCACCGACGATCTCCTGCGCCCGGTGAAGCAGTGGCAGGCGCGGGAGGAATCGAAGGACCTCGCCAAGGTCGTGATCCGCGGCCTGCTCTCCAAGACCGAAGCGAAGCGCGGAGATAGTTCCCAAGCTTCCGGGGGGTGGTGGATGGGCGGCGCGCCGCCCTTCGGCTACGACCTGCGATACGAGAGCCAGGCGGGCGAGGGCCTCTTCATCGTCCGCATGATGCCCGACGGTACCAAGCAGTTGCTGGAGCACTCTGGTTCGGGCGCATTGGTGCGCCTGCTCCAGCGCGGCGAAACGCTGGCCGTCTCGAAACGCGATCGCGCGCGGCTGGTCCCCAGCGAGGCCGCGCGGGTCAAGGTGATTCGGCAAATCTTCCGCATGTACGTCGAGCAGAAGCGCGGCTTCAAAGGAATCGCCGACCACCTCAACCGCTCCGAGGTGCCCACTCCCAGGGGCCCCGTGTGGAACGAGCGCTACTGCGGCAAGTGGGCGCTCACCACCGTCCGCGCCATCCTCCTCAACCCCGCCTACGCGGGCGATCTGGTGTGGAACCGTCGGACGGATGCCCGCTTCAGCCGCATCTCTCAGGGACGGGCCGTCGAGCGAAGGGGTGTGGTCGGCCGTCGGCTCGAACCCAACCCCGAGAGCGACTGGATCATCACGCGCGATGCACACCCCGCGCTGGTGACCCGGCGCGTCTTCGAACTGGCGCAGGAGATCATGCGCAGCAAGCCCGAATCACTCACCCAGCAAGGCATCAACCCCCGGAATCCCCGGCCCCCCCGGATGCCTCGCAGCCATCAGAAATCCCAATCCCCACCCAGCGTGGGCACAGGAATCGATTCAGGCGAAGGGCCGGACGCCTCCAGCCCCGGTCCTGATCTGCGTCATCAATGGACCGGCCCGCGCGCGAAGTTCCTGCTCTCGGGCTTGCTCTCCTGCTCCGCCTGCGGCTGCCGCTACGAGGGCTGCACCCAGTTCGCACGGGCCACGGCCGCGCGCGGGCGTGAGAAGCAGCTCTTCTACGCCTGCGGCGGGTACATCCGGCACGGGCGCAGCGTGTGCCAGCGCGGCGCGATCCCCATCGCGCGATTGGAGTCGGCGATCATCGACGCCCTGCTCGCCCACTACGCGCCGCTCGCGTCGGAGAGCGGTCTTCCCAGGATCGAGAAGCTGCTGCGCGGCCAATTGGAATCGGAGCACGTCGAAGATGCGCGGTCGGCGGCCAAGGCGCGGAAGCGGCTTGAGCAGATCGACGGTCAGGTGAGAAGCCTGCTCGATCATCTCTCGGAGCGGAACCGCGAGGTCGCCGACCGGCACATCGCGGAGTTGTCCGAAGAGCGGACCCGGATCGAGCAGCGCCTTGAGTCGGTCACCCGTGCGGCGCTCGCGATCGAGCGCGTCGGATCGCTCGCCGAGTGCGCCCACGAGTCGCTGCGCTCACTCGAACCGATTCTGCGCTCCGGCCCTGCGGAAGAGCGCGCCGCAGCGATCCGGCGCTGCGTCGAGCGCGCGGTGGTGGAGTTCGACGCCAAGCGCGTGAAAGTCTTCGTGCGGGCGCTGCCGATGGACGCCGAGGGGCCGCTGGCGATGGGGGTTGAAGAAGTCGAGGCACGCCTCGACGCGCGGTGAGCGAGCCAACCGAGATGGCGAACGCGTCACGCCGACACATGCCGCCGCGACTCGAACCACTCGGCACCGGCCATCCCCCCGCCCCCCACCACCGTCGCCCACTCCGCGCGCGACGCGACAACCGCCCCGCCTCGTTCGGCGGGGGTCATGCACGTCTCAATCTCAAAGGAGAATGACCCCACGGGGATTCGAACCCCGGTTTCCAGGATGAGAACCTGGCGTCCTAGACCGGGCTAGACGATGGGGCCATTGGGCCTCGGGCACCCTCGGCAGAGGAGGGCTAGTGTAGGCAATCGGCGAGGACCGTCAAGCAAGCTTGCTGCGAGCCGGGACATGCTCGCGTTGAGAATCGGTCGTGCGTTGAATGGAGACTGGTGGCCGCCAGACTGCGCTTTGCTTGGCTGGCCTCGTCCTTGATTGACGGGTCTCAGCGCGGGATGGGATTCCGAGCATGCCCAGAGTCGCGTACACCGATGCGCGCGATTGATGGAGGTTCCGTACTAGCGTACCAACGCTTGCGTGCTCAGCGCTCGGCGGAACTGCGCCAGCGCGAACACCGCCGCTTCTTCGGCGGTCTGCCCCACGACGGCGCTGATCGCCTCGCCGCGACTGTCGCTGATCTCCGCTCGGCAGCAGTCGAACTCATCGACGCGCCGGATCGAGAGCGTCACGCGCTCCGCCGACAGTTCGAACCGCACGCGCTCGAGCGTCGGGTACGCGCGCCCGTCCGGCGCGCGGCCGCACTCCGCTGAATCCGCGGCGGACCAGCCGGTGTCATACAGAGCGTCGATCGCGTAGTTCAGACTCATGGCAGGCTCCGTGTCAGATCCCCGTCGTCCGGTAGTATCGGCTCGACAGATGCGTTTCCGAACGCCCGCCGGCTTCGCGCGGGTTGAAATCGTAGCGCCCGTGTTCGATCGGGAATACTCGAAGCCCGCCGGACATTCCGAAGGTGGTCCGAGAACCAGACCCTCTTCGAGCATGCGGGAGTCGCCGGCGTTGCGGTCGGTGCAGAGCGGTTTCGCTAGATGGAGAAGTGACGCATGACCCACGATTCGCCGCCCGAAGCCGACCGCTTCACAGGACTGCCGCCGCTGCTGCCGCACGTGCCGTACCGTTCGGTTGGTGGGCACGACCCTGGGCAATCGCCCGAAGCCGCGTCGCGCGCGTTCTACGATGTGATGAACCGTCGGCGGACTGTGCGGACATTCTCGGATCGCCCGGTGTCGCGCGAGACGATCGAGAACATCTGCCTCGCCGCCGGCACCGCGCCGAGCGGCGCGCATAAGCAGCCGTGGCGGTTCGTGTGCGTCAGTGACCCATCACTCAAGAAGGAAATCCGCGCCGCCGCCGAGGAGGAAGAGCGCGAGTTCTATTTCCGGCGCGCCAGTCGGCGCTGGCTCGAGGACCTCTCGCCGTTGGGCACTGACTGGAGCAAGCCTTTCCTCGAAATCGCGCCGTGGCTGATCGTCGTTTTCCAACTCACAAAGACCGACGACGGCGGGATGGTCTACTACCGCGAGGAGTCTGTCGGCATCGCGTGCGGGATGCTGCTCGCCGCCGCCCACCACGCGGGTCTGGCGACGCTCACGCACACGCCCAGCCCGATGGGATTCCTGCGCGAGGTGCTGCATCGACCCGAGCACGAGCGCCCGTTCCTTCTGGTCCCTGTCGGTTATCCGGCGGAAGATTGCGTGGTTCCGTCGCTGACGCGCAAGCCGCTGAGCGACATCGTGGTCGTGAATCGTCCGGGATGATCGCGATCGCGCAGCGGCTCCGCCGCGCGATCCAGAATGAGCAATCGAATGCAACATCCCCGCGACTTTCGTGGGTGTTCGGCTTATGCGGGCTGTGCGGGAGTTCTGGGGACCATTCCGCGCGATCGACGCCCGAAATGGTGTCAATTATCGAGGATTGTGCCGGCTCTGCCGATAGGTCCGGCATGCGCAACAAAGCTCTTATCGTGCTAGTCGCGCCGCTTCTGGCGGCGTGCTCGACGAACCAGGTCAACACCACCGCGTGGGACGCCCCGACCCGCGTGCGATTCGGCTCGGTCCGCGCGGACGATGTCGGCGCCATCGAGCAGGTCTTCGCACGGCACGATCTCGGTGCCAAGCGCGTCAGCTCGTCGCCCCTCGCGTACGACCTGACGGGTATCAACAGCACCCGGGAATTCGCGCAGGTGAAGTCCGATCTCGACGCGACTCTGAAGTCGCGTGGGCTCGACGCGCCGCTCGAATTTGCCATGATCAGCTACGCATCCGCCGACGCGATGGCGCAGACCCGCTCGACGATTGAAGTCACCGTGCCACCCGGCTCGCGTCTCTACATCGCCGACCAGTCGCGCCGCAACCCGTGGCGCGAAGTCACGCCCACCCCCAGCGGTTCGTGGAAGGGCCTGATCCACACCAGCACCGTCGTCGCCGACGCGGGCGGGTGGGTGTACGTCACCGCCAAGAAAGACGGCTTCGACCGCTACTCGCGCGTCAGCGCCTTCAACGGCAAGCAGGAAGCCGTCTCGTACGTCACGCTCCGCGACGCGGGACTGAATGAGCCGTTCAAAGCGCCGCCCGCGAGCACGAACTTCTACGCCACCAACACGCCGAGCACATCGCGCGAGCTCGAATCGAACCAGCCCACGACCAGCGGCACACCCTCGAACACCACCCGCCAGTACTACGGCGACCCGAAGAAGCAGCCCGTGCACGCCGATGCACCCGCCGACGGTGGGTTCAAGTGGTTCTGGCAGGAATAAACCAGTCCGGCTTCCGCGGGACCAGCGTCGCGCGGGCCGATCCCGGCTCCACACACGGCTTCACGCACACCTCTGACTCTCTCCGACGCAGCAAGAAGCCGCGGCCTTGGCCGGGGCTTCTTGTTTTTCCTGATCCACGACGAATTCTCACTGCGCGATCGGCATCAACCAGTCGGGCAGCGCGCGGGGTCGCCCGTGCGCATCGACGCACGCGAGTGTGCTGCTCGCGGTGGTGAGCAGTTCGCTCTTGCCGCGCCCGTCGCCGCGGTCGATCCAGAGTTCGTACTCGTGATCGATCCGCGCCCGCCCGCCGCCGCTCACGCGGGTGACGAGGACGAGTTCATCGTCGTAGCGCGCCGGGCGCTTGTACTTCACCTCGAGGCGCGTGACCACTAGAAAAATCCCCGCGTGCTCCATGTCGGCGTAGGTCACGCCGCTGGCGCGGAGGAGTTCGGTCCGCCCCATCTCGAACCACGCGACGCACGCCGAGTGGTGGGCGACGCTCATGGGATCGCACTCGCAGTAGCGGACGCGCAGGCGGATCTCGCCCTCGCCTATGACGGGGGCGCTGGGTTTCAGATCGCCGATGTCGCGCCGACCGCTGGCTTTCATGCACGGGAGGATACCGCCGCACGACGGCATCCAGACTTCCGCCTGTTGGAATAATTATGCAACTCAGTGCATTCTCTTCCGAAAGAATCTGGTGAATTCTTGGAGCGCTCACTTGCCCACCGCGACGCAGTGCATATTCTCTCGATCCATGAACGACCGTGCCCAACCCGCCGCCCGGCCTGCGCCGAGCCGCGCCCCTGCCGCCGGGCCGGCGTTCATCGTGCGCCAGCTGCGCGAGGGCGACTCGGTCGCCGAACTCACCGCGCTGCTGCACCGCGCCTATCGCCCGCAGGTCGACATGGGGCTGCGCCCGCTCGCCGGTCGGCAGGACGAAGCCACCACCCGCTCGCGCGCCAGCTCCGGCGAGAACTACCTCGCCGTCATCTCCACAGACTCCCAATCGCCGAGCAGTGTCCCGCTCCGCTCGGGGCAGATCGTCGGCACGATACTCTTCGAGGAGATCGAGTCCGCCGCCTTCCCCACCCACTTCCTCCGCCCCGAGGTCGGGCACTTCTCGCTCTTCGCCGTGGACCCATCGTGCCAGGGCTTGGGCATCGGCGTAGCGCTGTTGGCTCACATCGAGTCGCGGGCCCAAGAACTCGGCTTCGAGGAACTTGCCCTCTCCATGGCCGAGCCGGACACGGATCTCTACAGCTTCTATCTCCGGCGCGGGTACCGCTTCGTCGAACACTGGCAATGGCCGTACACCAACTACCGCAGCGCGATCCTGAGCAAGAAACTCGTCGCGCGCCGGCTGGCATGAGCCCCGCCGAACCGATCCCCCGCTTTGCGATTCGCGAGGTGCTCGACAGCGATTCCGCTGCGCTCGTCGAGCTCATCGATTCGTGCTACCGCGAATATCCCGGCTGCGTGATGGACCCCGAAGGTGAAGACGCCGACCTCGCCGCCCCAAGATCCGCCTTCTCCTCACACGCCGGCACATTGTGGGTCGTTTCGCCAATGGATTCAGGCGAACTCATCGCCTGCGCGGGGATCAGGCCCGCCGACGCGCCCGAAACGTTCGAGCTCAAGCGGATGTACGTCGCCCGCCGGGCGCGCCGGCGGGGCATCGCCGCGGCGCTCTTCACGCTCATCGAACGCACCGCCCGCGAGCGCGGCGGGCACACGCTCATCCTCTGGTCCGACACGCGCTTCGCCGACGCTCACCGCTTCTACGAGTCCCGCGGCTGCGCCCGCGGCCCGGGCACGCGCGAGCTGCACGATCCCAGCAGCACCACCGAGTTTTTCTACTCCAAGCCCCTCCGCTGAGCGCAGCGCCTACACTCTCCGCCCGTGCTGCTTAGCGCCCGCGACATCTCGAAGACCCACGGCCTGCGCACGCTCTTTTCGGGCGTGTCGCTCAGCATCGCCGAGGGCGATCGGCTTGGGCTGATCGGCGCCAACGGCGCGGGCAAGAGCACGCTGCTCAAACTGCTCGCGGGGCAGGACGATCCCGACGAGGGCGCGATCTCCGGCGCCCGCGGCACGCGGACCGTCTATGTGCCGCAGCAGGAGGTGTTCGACGACTCCGTCACGCCGAGGGCCATCGTTACCGCCGCCGCGCTCGCCGGGCACGACGGCACAAGCACCGTTCATGATCATCACGAAGCCGAGGTTCTCGCCGACATGGTGCTGGCGCGCGTCGGCTTCGATGATGCGCACGCCGACACCCCCGCCGGGCGGCTCTCGGGCGGCTGGCGCAAGCGCCTCTCCATCGCCCGCGCGCTGGCAAGCTGCGGCGGCGAGCCGGACCTCCTCCTTCTCGACGAACCGACGAATCACCTCGACGTCGAAGCGATCCGCTGGCTCGAAGAGCTGCTCACCAGCGCCGGGCGCGGCGGGGCGGCGGGCAGCTCGTTCGCGTCCGTGTTCGTCACGCATGACCGCACGTTCCTTGAGAACGTCGCCACGGGCATCGTCGAACTCAGCCCCGCGTACCCCGAGGGCACGCTGCTGACCCGCGGCAATTACAGCGAATTCCTCCGCCGACGATCGGAGTTCCTCGCCGGGCAGGCGAAAGCGGAGCAGGCGATGGCAAACCAGGTGCGCCTCGACCTCGCGTGGCTGGCTCGTGGCGCGAAGGCGCGCCGCACGAAAGCGAAGGGACGCATCGCGTCGAGCCATTCGCGCATCGACGAACTGGCCGAGCTGAAGTCCCGCAACACGGCGGCGAACACAAACGCCGTGCGCGTTGATTTCAACCCCACCGAGCGGCGCACGAAGAAACTCATCGCCGCCAAGGGCATCTCGAAGTCCCTCGGCGGGCGCTCGCTGTTCAAGGATCTCGACATCGAACTCGGTGTCGGAAATTGCCTGGGCCTGCTCGGCCCCAACGGCAGCGGCAAGACCACACTCATCCGCGTACTCACAGGCGATCTGCCGCCAGACTCAGGCACGGTCGACCGCAGCGAACCCCCGCCGCGGGTGGCCGTCTTCAGCCAGCACCGGCGCGAATTCGAACCGAGCATGCTGCTCCAGGACGCGCTCTGCCCCGTCGGCGGCGTGGTCCGCTTCCGCGGCCAAGCCCTGCACATCACCGCGTGGTCGCGCCGTTTTCTCTTCCGCGATGAGCAACTCGTGCAGCCCGTCAGTTCGCTCAGCGGCGGTGAGCTCGCGCGCATCCACATCGCTCGCATCATGCTCGAGCCCGCCGACGTGCTCGTGCTCGACGAACCGACGAACGACCTCGACATCCCCACGCTCGAAACGCTGGAGGAAGCGCTCGAAGATTTCCCCGGCGCGCTGGTGCTGGTCACGCACGACCGCGCGATGCTCGACCGGCTGGCGACGGAGGTGCTCTCGCTCGACGGCAACGGGAACGCCGCGATGTTCGCCAGCCTCGATCAAGCGCTGACGGCGGTCGATGCCGCATCGCGCGCCGTGACCGACGCCGAGGCTCGCGCGAGATCATCGGGCAAGCCGGTCGCGGCCACCCCCCCGCCGACAGCCGCGGAGCAGCCGCCCGCCAGGAAGAAACTCACCTACAACGAGCAGCGCGAGTACGAGACGATCGAACGGCGAATCTCCGAAGCGGAAGCGAGGGCCGCCGAACTCGAAGTGAAGCTGGGCGATCCCGCCGTCGCGGCAGACCACACCAAAATGGCGGCGGCGTGCGCGGCACTCGAACAAGCTCAGGCAGCGGTCACGGCGCTCTATGCTCGGTGGGAAGAACTGGAATCGCGGGCCCGCTGATTCCGGTTGGGTCGCACCGCCGCGGTGCTCTGAGCCCACTTCGAAATTGCCTTGCAATCGCCCGCGTCTCGATGCACAATTCCTGATGACGCTCATCGTCACTGTGTTGCGATTCCCTATTCCAGGAGGGCGGCAGTGGAACGGAATATCAAGCGCATCGAACCAACTTCGTCCCCCGACGACGCGCCCATCCCGCTCGAAGCAGAGCTTGATCCGGCGCCGAAGCCGAAGCGTCCATCGCCCGTCGGCAGCTCAAGCGCACAACCCGCGGGCGGCGCGGGAACGACCTCGCCGCGTCTGGACCCGACGCCCTCGAAATTCCCACCGTCGAGACCAAAGGCGGGCAAGCCATCAGCCGCCGCGTGCCCGCAGTGCGGCTACTCACTCAAAGGCCTGAACAGCAACCGCTGCCCCGAGTGCGGGTGCGACCTGCTCATCGCGATCACCGCCGCCGCGCGCCGCAAAGAAGCCGGCTCGCAGCTGAAACACGAGTACCTGAAAGCGCTCGGCATGGTGGCGACGGGCTTCGCGGGCGTGGCGCTGCTGCTCGCGCTCAAAGGGGAGATCGCCGACTTCCCCTACTACTTGCTCAGCTACGCGATCACCGTCCCCGTTGGCGTCGCGGTGTTCTTCATCTGCTCGCTCATCTGGATCGGCTTCGACGCGCCGTGGGGCATCACCACGCTGCGCCTCGCCGGCATCTACGCGCTGGTCGACATCGTCGCGCAGTTGATGGGCTTTTTACCCATCAACCTCATCGGCCCGGTGGTCACTACGGTCATGTACCTCATCATGCTGCAGAAGCATTTGGATATCGATCAGACCGACGCGATCGCCGTGGCGCTGATCACGGGGGTGATCAAGGTGTTCATTGCGATCGGGATCGCGAGCATGATGGCGTGAAGGGAAATTCCATGAAACGGTTCCTAACGTTCATTGGCTGCTGCGTCGCTTTGATTGGTTGCGCACCCAGCCTGGCTCCGCGACAACACGCGCTCACCGAGGAGGGCTTCGCCAACCAGATTCTTGAAAAGCAGCTTCTGAACATCGGCGCGTCATACGCCGACTGGAAACGCGTGTCCGATCAGGCGAACTGGGCGCCGGAACGGTGCGACATCCCCCCGCCTGACGGTCCTCAGGCCAGCGACAGCAACGACGAAAACACTCACGGCAAGAAACTCTACTACCTCTTTGCTCGGCATCCCCATGACTACATGTACATCCAGGGCGACCGGGCCACGACCTCCGGCAATTCTCCGCTGCAAAAGCAGCCTGACGGTCAAGTCCTCGTGAAGCAGTCATGGACGCCGCGAGAAGTGTCTGAAGTTGTCGGGTCACAGGACGAGAGGGCCGCACGCACCGAGCGAAGATGCTTGCGCTACGCAAAGCGTGACGGCAAGTACTGGGGCATCGATCAACAGCGCGAGCTGTTTGTCATGCTGAAAACAGACCTGCCGATCCCAACCGACAACGGCTGGGTCTACGCGCTTCTTTCACCTGAGGGCCAGAAAGTGATCCGCTCGGGTCTCATCGAAGATTGCATGAAGTGCCACATGGACGCGCCCTTCGATCGGCTGTTCGGGTTGCCGCACAGTCGCCAGCGGCACGCGCGCGAACACCCCAAGTTAGAAACGAAGTAAGCGCGAGTGCAAGCCTAAGTCAATCCCCCTTCTGATCCCCGCGCGCGAAGATCGACGCCACGTAGTTCAGCACATCCGCCGCCGAGCGGTCGCTGTAGCCGAACTGGTCGATCATGCGTTTCTTGATGACGTCGATCTTCTGCTGCGTCTGGTCATCGACAACGCTCGACACCAGGTTCTTCAGCTTAATCGTGTCGCGCTGGTCCTCGAAGAGCTTGAGTTCGAGGGCGCGGTAGAGCCGGGCGTTCGTGTTGTATTCGAACTTCTTGCCGTCGAGCGCGAGGGCGCCGATGTAGTTCATGATCTCCTGGCGGAAGTCGTTCTTGCGGCTCTCGGGGATGTCGATCTTCTCCTCGATCGAGCGCATGAGCCGCTCGTCCGGCTCCTCGTCCTTGCCCGTGTAGCGGTTCTTCACGCGCTCTTTCTGCGTGCAGGCGCGGACATTGTCGATGTAATTCGCGCACAGGCGGCGGATCGCTTCCTCGTCCGCGCTGATCGCGCGCTGCACTTCGCCCTTGATGATGTCCTCGTACTCGCCCAGCACCATGCCGAGGAGTTCCTTGTACTTCTTACGGGTCTCCTCGTCGTTGATCAGCGAGTGGTGCGACAGTCCGCCCTCCAGCTCGTTGAGCAGCATGAACGGGTTGACCTGCTTCTCCTCCATCGCCTGCGCTGAGACAAGGACGTTGGAGATCTTGTCCTGGATATAGCGGGGCGAGATGCCGTCCATACCCTCGCGCGCGGCTTCCTCCTTCAACTCCTTGATCGAGTCCTCGGTGAAGCCGGGGATGCTCTTGCCGTTGTAGAGCTTGAGCTTCTGCATCAGCGTGATGCCCGCCTTCTTCGGCTCGGCGAGGCGCGTCAGGATCGCCCACATCGCCGCCACTTCCAGCGTGTGCGGCGCGATGTGGATGCTCTTGATCCGCTCCTTATTGAAGTCCTTTTGGTAGATCTTGATCTCATCGTCGAGCCGGATGTTGTACGGCACGTCGATCTTGATCGTGCGGTCGCGGAATGCTTCCATCAGCTCGTTCGACTGCAGCTTCTTGTACTCGGGCTCGTTCGTGTGCCCGATGATGACTTCATCGATCGAGGTCTGCGCGAATTTCTTCGGCTTGATGACCCGCTCTTGCGACGCGCCGAGCAGGTCATACAGGAACGCGACATCGAGCTTCAGGACTTCGATGAACTCGCACAGCCCGCGGTTGGCGATGCACAGCTCGCCGTCAAAGTTGAACGCGCGGGGATCGGAATCGCTTCCATAGCGGGCGATTTTTCGGTAGTTGATGTCGCCCGTGAGTTCGGTGGAGTCCTGGTTCTTCTCGTCCTTGGGCTGGAAGGTGCCGATGCCGACGCGGTCCTTCTCGCTGAGCGCGAGCCGGCGGACCTTGATGTGCGTCATCGCCTGGCGCCAGTCGCCGTCGTAATGGCGCATGAGTTCGTCGAGCACGCGCCGCGAGAAGGGGTTGACCTCGCTGCTGAGGCGCAGCTTCCCGAACGCCTTCCCGCCCGACTGGTACGCCGCGTTCAGGCGTTCCAGGATCGCCCCGCGCGCCTCGGGCGGCACGAGCAGCAGCGGCTCCTCGTGCATCGGGTCGGGGAACAGGTGCGTCTTCGCCGACGGGCCGGCGTCTTCATCAAGCATCCACACGAAGGAGTACATCGCGCCGTCGTCCGTGCGCGAGTAGTGTTCGAGCCCTTTCTTCAGCAGCCGCGCGATGGTCGACTTGCTCGACCCCACCGGCCCGTGCAGCAGAAGAATGCGCCGATCGCTGCCGTAGCCCTCGGCGGCGGAGCGGAAGACGTCGACAAGCTGCATGAGCTGCTCATCAAGCCCGAAGATGCCGTCGGCCCCCTTGTCGATCGGGTCGCCGAAGAAGTGGTAGCGAACAAGGTCGCGCTTGAAGAGCCGGTAGCGCTCGAAGCCGAAGCTGAGCACCATGTCGTACAGCCGCTGGTATGCGTTGCGGACAACCGCCGGGTTCTTCGAAACGATGCCGAGATAGTCCTCGAACGAGCCTTCCCAGTGCTGCTCGTGGAATCGCTTGCGATCGATGCTGCCGCCGATGAGCGAGAGCAACTGCTCGGGCGTGCTGGCGGACGAGCCGCCCACCCCGCCGATCGAGCCCGCCGAGCGGGAGCCGGTGAGGTACGAGCCGAAGTCGGATGCGCGGGTGAAGTCGGTCATGGCGTCAGTGCTCCTCGGCGTTCCGGTCGCGCGAACAACCGCCCGGGCCGGTCCGTTGACCCGGGACCGGTATCGCGGTCGCGCGCCGAGTTCCCTCAGAGGAATCGCCGCCGAACATGAACCGGAAAGCCGCGCAGCACCGTGATGCGCTGCGCGTCTGTACTCGCCGGATCGCGCGGACCGCGGCGGTTCAGAAGAATTTCGGATGATCTCGTGAGTCGCTGCGCGCGAATCGCGGAATAATCCTCATCGGAGGACTATACGTCCGAAAAACTGCTCGGGAGCGGGTTAGTCGACGCCAACTTGCTGGATTGGCGCTCGGCGAGAGCACGCCAAGCCCCCCTGGCCAAGCTCAGGTGTGCCCCGCGGCGGTTTCTTTCCGCGTGGGTGACTGATTCCACACCGACCAGTACATGTTCAGATCCTGCACCATCTGCTGGAACCGATCGAACTCGACCGGCTTCACCAGATAGCTGTTGACGCCCGCGCTGTACGCGCGAACGTGGTCCGCCTCGGCGAGGGACGTGGTCAGAATCACGACCGGGATCGTGGATAGGTCTGGGGTGCTCTTGATGTGGTGGAGCACCTCGTGCCCGTTCACTCCAGGGAGCTTGAGGTCGAGCAGCACGACGTCCGGGGGTTCGCTGCCGGCGAACTCCCCTTCGCGATTGAGCATCTTCAGCGCATCGATCCCGTTGGACGCGCGGCTCATCTCGTTCGAGATGCGCTGTGCGCGCATCGCGCGGAATACCAGCTCGGCGTGGTCGTCATCATCCTCGACCAGAAGGAATCGAACGGGCCTAGGCGACTGCTTGAGCTTCATGCAGCATCTCCTGATCAAGGCGTCGGGGACTCAAGGCACATGTCGACGGCAGCGAAACGATGAACGACGCTCCTCCCCCGGGCGTCTCCTCGATGGTCACGCGGCCGCCCGCTCGCTCCGCGATCGAGCGCACAATCGCAAGACCAACCCCCGTGCCGTGGCTCTCGTTGGAGAGACGCTGGAACAGCGCGAACACCCGTTCGCGCATCGCCTCGGGGATCCCCGGCCCGCGGTCGCGCACCGCGAGGCGCACCGTGCCATCGGGCTCTTTGGACGACTGAATGCACACCCGGACGGCGCCGTCGCGTCGCCCGTAGCGGATCGCGTTCTGGACCAGATTCTGCACCAGGTGCCCCATCTGCTTCTTGTCGAACAGGATCTGGTCCACGGCCAAGTCAATCTCAAACTCCGCTCCGGCGTCCGCGATCTCCATGGCCAACGACTCGCGCACTTCGCGGACCAGCGAGTTGACGTCGATGCGGACCGGATCGAGTGGGTAATACCCCAGGCGGCTCACCGCCAGCAGATCCTCGACGCAGGAGTTCATCCGTTCGGTCGCGCGCTGGATCCGCCGCAGGTCACCCAAGAGCGCCGCGTCGCCCGTGACCTCGACCTGGTTCATCACATGCAAGAGGTATCCGGTGATCGTCACGATCGGCGACTTGAGGTCATGGGAGACCGTGTAGACGAGTTGCTCCATCTCGCGACTCTTGAGCTCATTTTCGCGCTGCACGCGTTTCAGCTCGGTGACATCCGTGCAGATAGCCAGATAGCCCTTCGGTCGCCCGCTGTCCCATCCGAGGGGCATGATGGTCGTGAGCACCCAGTACTGATCGCCGTCCTTGGTGCTGCTGCAGATCTCGCCCTTCCACACTCTCCCGGACACGATCTTCTCCCAGATGTCTACGAAGAACGAATGCGGATGATGAGCCGAGATGATGATGCCGTGCGTCTGCCCGATCAGCTCGGCGCGCGCGTAGCCGCTGACCTGCTCGAACGCGTCGTTGACCTCTGTGATGACGCCGTGCGAGTCTGCCACGGCCACGATCGAGTGGTGATCAAGAGCCGACTTGAGTTCCGGGAGGATTGCTTCGACGATCGCAAGCGAGGATAGGGATGTCGCGCCGCGCGAGAGTGTCCGCTGTATCGCGAGGTCGCCCGCGCCGTCGCGCCCCGTGCGATGCTGGATGCAGAGCACATGCCGACGTCCTTCGACACTGAAGGGCATCACGTCGACGATGACAGGCGCCGCACCTTGGTCGGGCGCCATCCACTCCTGCACGTGCTTGGCTTCGCCGGCGAGAACGACGCTGACCTTCGTTGTGCCACGCAGCTTCTCCCACACCGCTTGATCCCATGCCCCGACGGTGGACACGCACCCGCCGCTGCTGTCAAGGATGGCCAGCCCAACCGCGCCCAGCTCGTTGCATGATGTGATCATCTCGGCCATTGCGTCGGTCTCCAAAGTGCGCGTCCGCCACGCCACCGGGCCTCCGGCTTTCGGAGACCCGCACGACGACTGTCTTTGCGGGCGCATGCCAGGTCGTTTAAGCGTGTCGGCACATTCGATCCTTCTTAATGAGAAAAGTAGTACGAATGCAACTTATAACACGGCGTGGGGGGAGGTGCCCGATATCCGCGCTGCTCACCGCACCCATCCAGCGGGGGTGAGAAACCGTGTCGCTCGTACCAAATGGGGCGGCCGCACAATTCTGCGGAATGAGAGTCTTGCTTCGGAGGCTTGACCCGCGCGCCGACGAATCCGGCAGCCATTCTCAACAATCGGAGACACACGACGATGGACGCTCTTAGGATACTTCTTGCAGACGACGATGCCGACCATCGGCAACTTCTTCACCGCGCCCTCACACAGCGGGGGGACGTGGCGGTCACCCTGATCGCGGTCGAGAACAGGGACGCTCTGCTGGCCGCGATCCGCAACACCGAACTCGACTGCATTATTCTCGACTACAACCTCGGCTGCGACTTGGCGTCCGATGTCTCGCAGGAACTCAGGAAGCTCGTGCCACAGATCCCGGTGCTCGTGGTGTCGTCGTCCACGAGACAGGATGTGGTGATTGATTCCATCCGGAACGGCGTCGTCGACTTCGTGCCGAAGTCCGCCGCGATGGAGCATGGGGCGCTACTCGACCGGGTCCGGCACGCCGTGTCCGAGTCGAGACGCCGCGTGTCGGATCGGCGTGCCGCGTCGCGACGTTGGCGTCAATTGGTCCGGCTGTGCGAGACCGACGCCCTGACGGGGCTTCCCAACAGGCGCTGCATTCGCCGCCTGCTCAGTTCGGCGCGCAACCGATCCGATCGGCGCGCGCACACGATCGTGGCCATGGTCGATCTCGACCATTTCAAGGTCATCAACGACACCTGGGGTCATCACAACGGGGATGTCGCGCTGCGGCTGGCGGCTGAGGCGCTCAGCACATCGTTGCCGCGTTCCAGCGTGCTCGCCCGCTGGGGCGGCGAGGAGTTTCTCGCGCTCATTCCGTCGGTGTCGCTCGCCGAAGGTTGGCTCTGGGCCGAGCGGGCTCGCCGGGCACTCGCGAGTATCCCGGGGCCCTGGCTCGACCAGGCGCGTCCCATTACGGCCAGCTTCGGCGTGGATCTCGTGCCCAACAAGGAAGTCAGCGAGTCGTCGCTGCTTCGCGTCGATCGCGCGCTCTACTGGGCGAAAGAGTCCGGGCGCGATCGCGTCTGCACGTGGGATACGTTGACGGCCTTCGAGGCCGCCGAATGCGTGCAGATGGAGCCCGGGTTGAATCCCGGCGAGCGGCTCGAGGCATTGGTCAAACTGCTCCGTCCTCGGCTGCAAGCCACCCAAGCGGAGCACATCGGGCCGCATTCGAACCTGGTCGGCGAGCTGGCCGTCACGATCGGCCGTAGAGCGGGATTCTCTCGGGATGACCTCGAAGCGCTCGATCTCGCCGCTCGATACCACGACATCGGCAAGGTGTGCATCCCTGAGGAACTCCTCACCGCGCCGCGCCCGCTCAATCCCGAGGAGCGACGACTCATCAACGAGCACGCGCGCCTCGGCGCGGAGCTGGTCCGAGCCTGCGGCCTGTCGGAAAAGGTTGTGGAGCTCGTCGCCCTTCATCACCGACGCTACGACGCAAGCGAACATCGGGACGCGGTCGGACGAATTGCCGACACCGGGGAACGACTGGCCGGGCTGCTGAATCTCGCCGACAGCGTCGTCACGATGACGAGCAAACGCCCGTACGCGCGTCTGCGCACCTATGCGGAAGCGATGCATGAGGTCGATCGCGAGCGGGGGCACCAGTTTGATCCGGAGCTCGCGAATTTTCTTGACCGAAGTCGTCCACGACAACGCCTTGCCGCGTGATCCCGGAGGGACCGTTCAGGCTTGGACATCGAGCACACTCGGTGCCCGGTATGGGCGTTCGCCGCCTTCGCAGCGAGTTATGTCACGTTAAGAGAAGATACAGCAAGGAGACTCATGGAAATGCGTAATTTGTCGCTCAACCGCCGGAAGAACGAACGCGGCTACCCGCCGCACGAGAGGATCGGCTGGTCACGTTCCTTCGGATCACCTTTGCACGCGGGCCGCGTCTCCGACACGTCCGCATCGGGCATCGCGTTCGATGTCGGGATCGAGAGCGCCCCAGGACATGGTGAGGCCATTCGCGTGCTTTCGAGGTCGGTCAGCACGCCGCGGCGCGCGCGCATCGTCCGCATCAGCCAGCTCGGCCGCGGGATGGTCCGCATCGCGTGCCGATGGATCTCTCGAGCCGAACATCCGCAGCTGAGGAACTCCGGCCGGTCGAGGTGCCAGTACTTCGCCCGCCACGACGCTCGTCCGCGCATCGCGCCGCACCGGGAGAAGATGCCGTGAACCCACATCACGCTGAACAACGCCGACAGCCTCGCTGGCGCGTGTCGGAAATCCTGCACTGGAGGCCGGAGCGGACGCCCGACTTCCGCACGGGGCTTGCCATCGAACGTTCCGCCGACAGCCTCGCGTTCGCCTGGCGAGGCGACGTGCTCCCGAGGCGCGGTACCCTCGTGGAGTTGCGGCGCAGCGAGCCGGACGAGGCGATCAGCGCCCCGATGCGCGCCGTCGTACGCTCCGCCCGGCTCGTTCACGCCGATCTCGCGATCATCTCCGCTGGCATTCTGCACACCCGCGGGTTCCCGCCGGCGCGGGCGAGGGCCGTTTCCACCGGCCCGGGCGAGGTCATGGTTGATGAGGCGCGAGGCTTCGGCGGGCCGCTCGAGGTGGAGGTCCTACCACTCGTGACCTTTGACTCAAGCTCGGTTCGAATGAAGTGAACGGCTCAACTCGAGCCCCGAGACCATCCAGAGCGCCGCCCGTCGCGTTCACAGAGCCGGCGGCCCGATCGTAGGCCGAGGCCGCGCCGGCGTGCGTCACGTGATCGAGCGTTCAGATCAGCACGAAGGCCCAGCGCCCTCGCGTCGTCCTTCCCCCTGCCGATCACTGAGATCGTTGTGCCCTTGCTCTTGCGCACTCGCGTCACGGTTCCCGATGATTCGCGGGACTGGAGGCGGTGCCACACGAGGGCGTGCATCGCTCCGGCAACTCGTGGCATGTGCGGGCCGTTGGGGCAACCAGATCTCCGTCTTGAGGCAAATCTGCGGAGCGGACAATTGCTTAGGGCGGTAGCTGCGGGCGGAACGCCCGTGCCACGGGCTTAGCAGGAAGTTACAGACCCGGCACGGAGTGCCGGGCCACCCAACGCCGTGCCGTGACGCTACAGTGGCCCTATGAGCTTCGGCCTGTCGCGCGGTAGACAACTCGACCCCGGCCAAGTGGCGATCAACGCCGATGACCTGCCGCCCCTTCCCGACGACATCGCCGTGAACCAGGACGGCGCGCGCCTCGACCCGCGCGGATGGTTCCCCCACCCGGACCGGCCGTTCGAAATCGAAGTCGGGTCCGGCAAGGGCACGTTCCTCGTCCAACAGGCCGAACTGCAACCCGGCACGAATTATCTCGGCATTGAATGGGCAGGCGAGTTTTTCAACTATGCGGCTGACCGCATCCGCCGGCGTGCGCTGCCCAATGTGAGAATGCTGCGCGTCGACGCTACCGAGTTTCTTCGTTGGCGCGTGCCGAGCGGCATCGCGCACGTCATCCATCTGTACTTCAGCGACCCGTGGCCCAAGTCGCGCCATCACCGCCGGCGGGTGGTGCAGGACCGCTTCCTCGCCGATGCGCACCGAGTGCTCATCCCCGGCGGCGAGCTGCGCATCGTGACGGACCACGCCGACTACTGGGCGTGGATGGAAGAACACTTCGCGCGCTGGTGCTCCCCCATCGGGGTCATGATGAAGGAGGGTTTACCGTCGCTGCGGTACGCACGAGAGGCGTTCGAGCGCCCCGAATCCGCGGGGGCCGATGAACTCGTGGGCACGAACTTCGAGCGGAAGTACGTGAAGGAAGGGCGTGTGTTCAACGCGGTGAAGCTGCGGAAACTCTGAACACAGAGGGAAACAGAGCGAGACAGCGAGTCTCGCACTGCGTGCTTTGCATCTGACTGGAGAACGAACCTTGCAACGCCCCGGCGCTGACCCTGAATACATGCAAATGACCGACTTCCTATGCGACTTCTGCCGCCGTGTGTGGACGGAAGACGTGCCCATGGTCGAGGGGCATCAGGGGTCGCTGATCTGCGGCGGGTGCCTCACCATCGCGTATCTCGACGTCGATCCCGGCGTGCGCTCGGCGAGCATCCCGCCCGGCGCGACTTGCACAATGTGCCTCGAAGAACGCGGTGAGGCGATGTGGCAAAGCCCGATGTACGCGGAGGCGTTCATCTGCCGGCGCTGCGTGAAGCAGGCGGCGGGGGCGTTGTCAAAGGACAAGGAATCAGGGTGGAAGCGGCCGGAGTAGCGCGATTCAACGAGAAGAGCGCTCGCTCACGCTTCGCGCCTCTTCGATCCGTCCGGTTACTTCGCGGCCGGCGCGTCGGGCGCGGCGAGCCTCGGGTCCGTCAACAGCTTGATCGTCGCCGCGACCTCGTCGCGCGTCTTCATCGCCAGTTGATGAAACCGATCGATGCCCGAGAGCGGGTGCGGCTGCCCGAAGTTGTTCAAGCCCTCGACCACCGCGCGGATCTTCTGCGGCGCGTCGGGCTTCACCCACGCGTCGACGACTTCCTTGATGCCGCTGTCGCAGAACTGCGCGAACTCCATCGCCTTCGCGGGCTGCAGTTGCTGGACCCACGGCAAACCGACCTGCGGGTCGCGCTTGGCGATCATGACGAGCACGATCCTCGCCATCTCGGTCAGTCCGCCGCGGCAATCGAAGGGGTCGTTCGGATCGATCTTGCGCAGTTCGTCCGCCATCGCGGACCGGTCGGCGTCGGCGGCGACGGCGGACCACGCGCGGATCAGCCGCAGCGGGTCGGTCATGGACAGCAGCGCCGTCTGCTTCTCGATCAGCGTGGGGCACGCGCCGAGTTGCCGGGCGACGCGCACGCGGGCGGCGAGGAACTCGCCGGCGCCCGCGAAATCCTTCGCCTGGTACTTCTCGTTGCACGCCGCACGGAGCAGCCGATCGATCGCTTCCAGTTCACCGATGTGAAAGAGCGCGGGGTTGAACGCGTCGCGGTTGACGTTGAAGAAGCAATTCGGGAGCTTTGACGCGGCGAGCGCCTGGCGCGCGTGTTCCTGCAGGTGAACGAACGCCGCGCGGATGAACTCGTCGCGCTCGCGCCGCTGCTCCGGGTCCACCGGCATGCCGGCGAACTGCATGAGCGCGTAGATCGCGCCGTACCGCTCCGCCGCGTTCTCGACCTGCGGCACGCCGGCACTGACTTCCTGCGCCGTCGGGGGCGCGGGCGGTCCGACAAACGTGTCGGCGGGGTCAACCGCCGCCTGTGCCGCGGGATCGCCGGCGGGCTGCTCCGGCTGCACGCCGATCGCGCCGCACGCCGCCAGACTCATCGCCGCCAGCGCGCCGAACAACCGCGGGAACGCGCCGACGCGGGTCTCAGTCCTCATCGCTTTCGTCCTCGTCGGCGTCGGCGCGGGCCGACTCGCCGAAGATCGCCGAGCCGACGCGCACGAGGTTCGACCCGCAGTCGATCGCTACCTCGAAATCATTGCTCATGCCCATCGACAGGATGTTGAAGTGCGGCCCGCCCACGCCGTGGCGCTTCGCGTCGGAGAAGAGGTCGCGGCACCGATCAAAAGTCGGGCGCGAATCTTCCGGGTTCGAGGAGTGCGGCGCCATGGTCATGAACCCGCGCACGCGCATGTGGATGCTCGACTCCGCCTGCTCGCACAGGTGCATCGCCGCCGCAACCGCGCAGCCGTATTTCTGCGGCTCCTCGGAGCAGTTCACCTGGATGAGGATCTCGACCACCTCGTCGCGCTTCGTCGCCGCCGTCTGGATCTCTTCGATGAGGCGCAGTGAGTCGACACTATGGATCAGCCGCGCCAGCCCGACGACCTTCTTCACCTTGTTCCGCTGCAGGTGCCCGATCATGTGCCAGCGGACGCGCGTGGCGGGCGGGAGGGCGGGGAGCCCGTCGGACTCCTGCTGCTTCGATCGGGCGGCCCGCTGAGCCGCGGCGACCTGCGGCACCGCGAGCTGGCGACCGAAGATCTCCTCGATCACCGCGGCCCGCTGGATCAATGACTGCACTCGGCTCTCACCGAAGTCCATGTGCCCCAGCGCGATCAGTTCGCGGATCTGGTCAAGCTCGGCGTACTTCGACACCGCCACGACCATGACGTCCGACGCCTTGCGTCCGGATCGCACCGCCGCCGCGCCCACGCGCTCCGTCACGTCGCGGTATCTGGCGTTCAAGGAGTCGAGTGTCATCATCCCGCGCGCACCCCGCTATACAATGGGCCATCCTTGCTCGACCAAGAGCATAGGCGCGCGGGCCGCTTTCCCGCAATCCGCCCCGCTCGGGTATACCACCGACACCAAGCAACGATCGCCCGATCCGAGGAGATTTCCATGCCGAACGAGAACCTGATCCCGCGCGACACCCCCTTCAAAGCGGGTGACACCGCCCCGGATTTCACGCTCACCGACCAGAACCGCGCCGAGTGGTGCCTGTCTGACCACGTCAAGAAGTCGGACGTCGTGCTGTGTTTCTACCCGCTCGATTTTTCGCCGGTGTGCTCCACGGAGATGCGCTGCATCACCGACGAGCTCAGCAAGTTCAGCGGCAAGGGCGCCGAGGTCGTCGGCATCTCGACGGACAGCTTCTTCACGCACAAAGCGTGGGCCGACTCACTGGGGCTAAAGCAGACGCTGCTCGCCGACATGCACCGGCAGGTCTGCCGCGCGTACGGCTTGTACTTCGCCCCGCTGAACGTCTCCGGCCGCGGCACGGTGGTTATCGGCAAGAACGCCGACGGCATCGCCCGGGTGAAATGGTCGCAGGCGCGCGAGCTGAAGGACGCGATGAACAACGCGGATGTGGTGGCGGCGCTGGGCTGAATGCCCGAACCCGATTGTGAAAACGAAAACCCCTCGGCGCGGGCCGAGGGGTTTGTTGTTGAACGAAACTTGCGCGGCCGCTTACCCCACCTTGCTCGCATCGGTCTTGAACCGCCTCACCAGCATCAGCAGCGTGCCCGTCTCGTCGCTCAGGGTCGACGCGGCGGTCGAGACCTGCGTCGCCTGCTCGGAGTTCCGTCGCCCAACTTCCGCGATGGCGGAGACGCTGCGCGTAATCTCCTCCGCCGCCGCCGACTGCTCCTCGGTCGCCGCGGCGATGGATTCGACCATCGTCGTGATGCCGCCCGAGCCGCTGACGATGCCGTTGAGCGCCGACCCCGCCTGCTCGGCGAGCGCCACGCCTTCCGACACCGTCTTCGAGCACTGCTCCATTCGGCTGACGGCGTTCGTCGTGTCCTGCTGGATCGCCTGGATCGACGACGCGACTTCCTGCGTCGCCTTGGTGGTCCGCTCGGCGAGCTTGCGGACCTCGTCGGCGACGACCGCGAAGCCGCGACCGTGCTCGCCCGCGCGGGCCGCTTCGATCGCGGCGTTGAGCGCGAGCAGGTTCGTCTGATCGGCGATGTCGTTGATGACCTCGATGATCGAGCCGATCTGCTCGCCGCGCTTGCCCAGTTCAGTGATGGAAGCGGCGGACTGCTCGACGAGTTGAGAGATGCCGCGGATGCCGTCGACGGTGCGGGTGACGATCTCCCCGCCGCTGCGGGCCTGCTCGCCCGCCTGCTTGGTGCCGCCAGCGGCGTCGCCCGCCTTGCGCGCGACTTCGATGATGCTCGCCGACATCTCCTCGATGGCGCTGCTCGTCTGCGCGGTCTGCTGCGACTGCTCGTTGACGGTCTCCGCCATGGAGCGGCCGGCGTCGTCGATCTGCTTGGTCGCGGCGCTCACGTTCTGCGTCGTGTTGATGATCTGCGAGATCAGGTCGTGCAGCACCTTGAGGAACGTGTTGAACCACCCCGCGAGTTCGCCCAGCTCGTCCTTCGACGAAGCATCCAGCCGCTTGGTCAGGTCCCCCTCACCTTGCGCGATGTCCTTGATCGCGTCGACGATGCGCCGGATGGGCTTCACGAACATGCCGGCGAAGAACCACGCGATGCCGCCGATCACGGGGATCGCGCCGATCATGATCATGCCCAGCTTCTGCTGCATCGCCGTGAACGTGGCGAGCGATTCCTCCTCGGGGACGCGCACGAGCAGCGACCAGTTCATGCCCGCGTAGCCCAGCGCGCCAGCGCTGTGCGCGAAGCCCGCCGACTGGTATGTGCCCTTCCGCGCGTGCTTCGAGCGGAGCGAGCCGCTCTTGCCCTCGACGGCGAGCTTCGCCGCCTCGACGCCCTTCTCCGCGAGATTCAGCTTGAGCACCACACCCTCGAGGTCGCGGTTCGCCGGCACGCCGTGGACCGACGGGTCGCAGTCAACAATCACGCGGCCCTTCGAGTCGATCAGCGTCAGCTCGCTGCTTTTCCAGCCGCCCTTCTTGAGCTGCTCGTACTCCGCGTACACCATATCCTCGACGACTTTCCAGTCGGCGTAGTTGCGCCACACCGCGATCGTCTTGCCTTCCGCGTCTTTCACCGGCGCGGTGAAGCCCATGCACAGACCTTCCCCGCCGAAGAACGCCTTGAACATCGGCTCCACGTACACGTCATCGACCACCGTGCCCGTCAACCCGGTCGGCCCGACGAGGAACTGGTCGCGCATCGCCGCCGAGAACCACGGCGCGTTGGCGAAGTTCCTCTCGTACACCGACGATGTCTCGATCGCCTTCCCGCCGGCGTCGCGGCTGTTCACCGCGATGACCTTGCCCTCGGTGTCCACCAGGACCATCAGCGGGTACAACCCGTACGCGACGACATACTTGTTCATCGCGTCGACGATCGGGTTCTCGTCACCCGGCTTGTACCACGTCGCGCGGTTATAGACCGCGGTGTTGTAGCCGAACGCCTGCACGTCGCCGTAGCGCTCGAAGAGGTTGCGTTCGATCTTGTCCATCGAGCTGGTGGCGATCCGCTCGAACTGCATCTCGAGCTCGTTCTGCAGCGTCTTCTGCGAGCTGATCACCACGCCGAACAAGCCCAACGCCGGCGCGATACCGACGGCGAGCAGAATCCCGATCAGTTTTCCGCGAATCTTCATGGCAACCTCCACACCGCAGTCAGCGCGCATCGGCGCGCTTGCAGCGGCCGCGATCATCGGCACGACGTGGGAACCGATTGCGGGGGTGCAAGGGTCGACCCCCAATTCCCCTGCCCCGCTGTGCGGGATGCGCGGCTTGGGTCACAACGCTCACCGCAAACCGACAGGCTATCGGACGGTTCCGTACCGATAGACTGCTAGGGTGAGCAGCCCCACACCCCGCAATTCCCTCGCGCTCAAGAACGTCCCGTGCGTCCTCATCATCCGCGACGGGTGGGGGCATAACCCAAACCGGACGCACGACGCGTTCAACGCCGTCAAACTCGCGAAGACGCCCGTCGCCGATCGGCTGATGCGCGAGTACCCATGGACGCTCATCAAAACCAGCGGCGAGGACGTGGGGCTCCCCCCCGGCACGATGGGCAACAGCGAGGTCGGGCACCAGAACATCGGCGCGGGGCGCATCGTGCCGCAGGAGTCGCTGGTAATGACCCGCGCGTGCGCCGCCGGGCTTGAGAAGATCGAGGCGATCGCCGCCGCCATCAGCCGGTGCCGCAATGCACCCTCGCGCCTGCACCTCATGGGCATCTGCTCTGACGCCGGGGTCCACGGCCTGCTCGAGCATCTCTATGCCATGCTGAGCGCGTGCAAGACGCTCGGGCTTTCGGGCGACCGCGTGTTCCTCCATCTCTTCACCGACGGGCGCGACACCGGCCCCTTCACCGGGCTCGAGTTCATCCGCCATGTCGAAGCGAAATGCCGCGAGATCGGCATCGGGCGGATCGCTTCTGTCATCGGGCGCTACGACGCGATGGACCGCGATTACCGCTGGGAGCGCGTGAAGCGCGCGTACGACTGCCTCACCGGGGGGACCGACCGCGCCGAACCCGCGATCGCAGACAGCGCCGCCGCCGCGATCCAGCATCATTACGACCACCCCGCAGCGCCGAATCTCGCAGGAGACGAATTCGTCCCCGCCACCATGATCGGCGCCTCGCGCGAAGTCGCGCTCGGCTCGCGCATCAAGTCGGGCGACTCCGTGATCTTCTACAACTACCGCGGCGACCGCCCGCGCGAACTCTCCGCCGCCTTCGTCTTTCCCGACGCGGAGTGGGCAAAGGTAAAGCCCTCGCCCGATTCGGGCACCATCGGCTTCAACCGCGGCCCGAAGCTCGACCTGCACTACGTCACGATGACCGAGTACTGGGAAGCGCTCAAGCCGCATGTGAAGGTAGCGTTCCCGCGCCCACCCAAGATGCCCGCGATCGGCGGCGAGGCGATCGCCGCCCTCGGACTCTCACAATTCCGCTGCGCCGAAACCGAGAAGTACCCGCACGTCACCTTCTTCTTCAACGACTACCGCGACGAGCCGTTCCCCGGTGAACGCCGCGCGATCATCCAATCACCCAAGGTCTCAACCTACGACCTGCAGCCCGAGATGAGCGCCGCCGGCGTGCGCGACGCCGTGCTCGCGCGGCTCCGCGCCGTAGACTGCGAGCCGTTCATCGTGGTGAACTTCGCCAACGCCGACATGGTGGGTCACACGGGCAAACTCGACGCGGCGATCAAAGCCTGCGAGACGGTCGACTCGTGCGTCGGCGCGATCGTCGAAGCAGCGCTGGCGAGGGGCGGCTCGCTCATCGTCACCGCCGACCACGGCAATTCCGAGCAGATGTTCGACCCCGAAACCAACGCCCCGCACACCGCGCACACGACGTACGACGTGCCGCTGATCGTGGTGGGCGAAGCGTTCAAAGGCCGCCAGCTCACGCCCCGCGCGGACGCGGACCACGCGGGCGATGCACGGCTCGGCGACATCGTGCTCACGATGTTCGACATGATGGGTTTGGAGAAACCGGCGGCGATGGGTGGGCGATCGCTGCTCCGTTGACGGCACCACTTCGCTGGGTCTGTACCTGGGCCGTACAAACGCTTTCCGTTCAATCCATTACTTTGATTCAGCCCGAAATGAGCCATCTTTCCACTGGTCCCCGCCGATACCCTGGGCTATTCTTCACACAGTCCCGCGCGGCGTGTGTCCCGCACCGGCAGCGATGAGAGATGCCCCTGAAACCCCTCCTCCATCTCGCCAGCGCGATCACCCCGTTGCTCTTCGCCGCTGCCACAGCGCCCGCGGCGGTGATCTACGTCAACGCCGCCGCCACCGGCGCGAAGACGGGCGCCTCGTGGCCCGACGCGATGGACAATCTCCAGCTCGCGCTCGCCGCCGCCGAGCCGGGCGATGAAGTCTGGGTCGCGCGCGGCACGTACACCCCCGCCGCCGCGAATGGCCCACGCGATGCGTCGTTCGCACTCCCGCCCGGCGTGAGACTCCGCGGCGGGTTCGCCGGCACCGAAGCCGCCCCCGAAGCCCGTACCATCAGCGCCAACCCCACCATTCTCTCGGGCGACCTGAACAGCGACGACGGCCCGCCCCCCGGTTGGGCCAACCGCGCCGACAACGCGTACCACGTCCTCACCGCGATCGACACCACCCCCGGCACGCTGCTCGACGGCGTCATGATCACCGCCGGTCACGCCGACGGCCCGGGCTTCGGCGCCACACCCGACAGCCGCGATCAGGGCAGCGGGCTCAACATCTTCCACGGCGTCATCGACATCGTGAACTGCACCTTCCGCGATAACTGGTCCCTCGACCACGGCGCGATCAACCATCACGGCGTCCGCGGGCGCATCGTCAGTTGCGTCTTCATCGCCAACCATTCGGAAAATATCGGCGCCGGGCTATACCTGCACGACGTGGCGGCCGTGCGCGTCGATTCGTGCGAGTTCCGCGCCAACACTGCGCTGATGCACGGCGCCGGCTCGTACACCCGTGCCGCAGGACCGGGGGCCGCGGGCGGCGGCACGGGCGCGCACTACATCAACTGTCTCTTCGCCGACAATCGCGCCGACAGGGGCGCGGGGCTGTACAACGCCCCCGGCGCGTCGACGCTGGTCGAGACCACCTCGTTCGAGCGCAACATCGCCGCCACCGGCGGCGGGGGCATCCTCGCCGACACCGCCACCCTCAGCGTCGTCAGCGGCATGTTCATCGCCAATGACGCGGGCGTCGGCATCACCAAAGGTTCCGGCGGCGGGGGCGGCTCGGGCGGCGGGGGCATCTGGACCAACGGCTCGCACTTCCACGATCTCCGCTCGCACTACGAGTTCAACCGCGCTTCCTTCGGCGCGGGCGTCTACACCATCGAAGAGACCGTCGGCATCGTCGAGGAGTGCGTCTTCATCGCCAACGAAGCCGAGGAAGCCGGCGGCACCTACATCCTCGGCAGCGCGGTGCGCGCCGTCGGCTGCACCTACATCGCCAACACCGCATCGGGCGGGCCTTTTTCCGTCGGCGGCGGCGTCAGCATCTACTTCGCCGAGGGCGCGGGCATCGAGCGCTGCGACTTCGACTCCAACACCGCCGAGCTCGGCGGCGGGGGTGTCTACATCGAGGGGCAATCGCCCATCATCGACGCCTGCTCCTTCACGCGCAACCGCGCTACCACCCTCCCGCAGGGATGGGGCGGCGGCGTGATGGTCAGCTTCTTCACCGAACCCACCATCACCAACTGCGAGTTCATCGGCAACAGCGCGAACCGCGGCGGGGGCATCTTCCATCTCCCCTTCGCCACTTCGCGCATCGCGAACTGCACGCTCACGCACAACGCCGCCGACGAGCCGGACCGCGCGGGCGGCATCGAAGCCTTCGGGCTGGGCGATGTCGTCACCATCACCAACACCATCAGCATCCGCAACTCGCCGCTGAACATCGTCGGCGACGTCATCACGCTCTCGCGCTCCTGCATCGGCGGCGTGCCACCCGACGAACCCGCCGGCGTCTTCGACGCGACTCCGCGCTTCGAACGCGACCCCTCGCCGGGCGACGACGGCGTGTGGGGCACCATCGACGACGACCTGGGCGATGTGCGACTCGCCGCCAATTCCCCCTGCATCGACGCGGGCGACAACAGCGCACTCGCCGGCACGGCCTTGCTCTTCGATCTGCTGAACTTCCCGCGCCTCGCCGACGACCTCGGCACGCCCGACACCGGCCCGCTCGGCCCACCCACCATCGACCTCGGCGCCCACGAATTCCAGGGTCTCAGCACCCCCGCCTGCCCGGGCGATGCCAACGCCGACGGATCGGTCAACCTCGCCGACCTCGCGCTCATCATCCTTCACTGGACCGAGCGCGGGATCGGCACCGCCGGCGACCTCAACAACGACGGCACCGTCGGCATGGCGGACCTGGGCATCGTCCTCGACCACTGGGGCGCCAGCTGCGAGTAACGATCGCTCCGACGCTCATCTCCGATCTCAAATCTCAAGTCTCAAGTCTCAAGACTCACCGCTGCCCCGGCAGCGCAAGTTGCCCCTGCCGCGCGTAGTCGATCGCTTCACCCAGAATCCGCGACGCTTCCTGCGGCGCGTGGAAGCCCATCGAGTTCTCCGCCGACACGAAATCCGCGCGGAACTGCGCCAGGCGCTGAAACTCGCGTGCCGACTTCAGCGCCTCATCGCTCGCGCCGGCGGTTTTCGCCGCCTCGATCGCTTTGATCAGCTCGACCACCGCGCCCTCGGCCCGCGTCAGCAGGTCGTGGTTCCGCTTCTGGATCGTCTCCGCGCGGGCGAGGATCTCGTCCTCGCCGTAGCGATGGCACGTCTGGCAGCTCTTCGCCACGTCGAGCAGCGGGCTGCGGATGTGGTGGTTGGTCACCTTGATCGCGCCCTGCCGCTCGTAGGGCATGTGGCAATCGGCGCACGCAACCCCGCTGCGCGCGTGGATGCCCTGGCTCCACATCTCAAACTCGGGGTGCTGCGCCTTCAGCACCGGCGCGCCGCTCATCGCGTGCGACCAGTCCTTGAAGCCCACCTCGTCGTAGTACGCCTGGATCTGCTCGACCTTCAGCCCCTTGTGCCACGGGTACGTCACGATCTTCTCGTCGCCCTTGAAGTAGTACTCAACGTGGCACTGCCCGCACACCAGCGAGCGCATCTCCTGGCGCGACGCGAGCAGGTTGGGGTCGTAGTCCTTCCCGCCGCCTTCTTTGCGCCAGCGCTCGATGCTCGGCAGGTGCGGCGCGGGGTCGCTCGACTTCGCGAACGCGCGGATGCCGTTGATGAACGCCGGCTTCGAGATGCGGAGCTGCATCGTCGCCGGGTCATGGCAATCAAGGCACGTCACCGGGTGCTCGACCAGTTTCGTCGCTTCGTCAAAGGGCATGGCGCAGACCGCCTCGAACCCCTTGAAGAGCTGCTCCTGCCCCGCCGCCGACAGCAGCGAGTCGGTGAGCGCCCCCGGCGCGCCCTTCTCGATCCCTACCTTCCGGTACGCCACCGTGTTCGACGCGTGGCAGTGCATGCACGCGCCGGGCTGCTTCCGCTGCGTCACGCGCTCCGTCTCCCGCTGGTCGCTCAGCATGTACGCGTGCCCGCGCTCCTCGCGGTAGTCGATCGCGAAGGCGTACCCGGCGAAGATCGTGCGCAGGTGCGTGTCTTCGTCGAGCTTCTGGATCGCCTCGCTCCCGCCGTAGCGTGTGCGCTCGGTATCCACGGTGCGTCTGTAGCTGTCGTACTGGCGCGGGAAGTTCTTCCCCCACTCCGAAGCATCGACCGTCTGCTCGTTCACATCCACGAGCTTGAAGCCGACTTCCTTCGCTTCCTGCTTGCGCTGGTTGATGTTGAGCAGCAGCGCCGCGACCCCCGCCGTCCCGGCGGCGGCGATCGCCGCCACGATCAGATACCCCGCCGTCGAACCGCCCCGCCGCGCGTTCTTGCTGAGTTTGCTCGTCATCGCCGATTCTCCCATGTTCATCTGGACGCCCCGTGCCCCACGTGCGCGTGGCAGTGCAAGCAGTCGCCCCCGGAGTGGTCCGCGTCGCCGAGCGCGCCGGAGCGCGTGATCTCCGACACCATCGGCGCGTGGCAGCGCACGCAGTTCTCCCGAACCACATCCCGGCTGTGCGCCGTGATGCGGATCGGCTCGTGAAAATCCTGGAACGTGAACCCCTTGCTGTGCCGATAGCCGTGCTCCGCCTTCACGTAATACTTCGCGAAGATCGACGAATGCGGCACATGGCAGTCGTTGCACGTCGCGTGCGCGTGATGCCCCGCCTTCAGCCACCCGTCGTACTGATCGCGCATCACGTGGCAGTTCAGACACGCGCGCGGGTCGTCGGACAGGTAGCTCGTCCCCTCCGCGTAGTCGAACGCGAAGATCGACAGCCCGAAAAACGCCCCGACGAGCGCCGCCGCGACAAGCCCTGCGAGTTTCACCTTCATCGCGCGCCTCCGCGAGGGTCGATCGGCCAAATCGGATACAAATGTACACAATTACACGCCCCCCGTCAATACCCGCTTCTCCCGCACGCACACCCCGTACACTCCGCGCGCTGCACGGAGCCGAGCCATGCCCATCGACCTCGCCGGACAACCCATCGCGATCACCGGCGCCAGCGCCGGCATCGGGTTCGCGACCGCCCTCGCGTGCGCTCGCTCGGGCATGCCCGTCGCCGTCGGCGCCCGCCGGGTCGATCGGCTGAACGAACTCGTGCGCGAGATCGAATCACTCGGCGGGCGCGCCGTCGCCGTCGAGATGAACGTCGATGCCCCCGCCGATCACGAGCGACTCATCAACGCCGCCATCGACCGCTTCGGCTCCATCTACGCCGTCTTCGCCAACGCGGGCTACGGCGAGGTCGCTCCCATCCACGAGATGACACTCGCGCAGGCCCGCGCGATGTTCGAGACGAATTTCTGGGGCAGCCTCGCCACCGTGCACGCCGCCCTCCCGCACATGCTCCGCGCGGGAAGGGGTCACATCCTGCTGTGCTCGAGCTGCCTCGCACGGTTTAGCATGCCCTTCTCGGGCATCTACTGCGCCACGAAAGCCGCCCAGCTCCACGCCGCCCGCGCCATGCACTACGAACTCTCGCCCAAAGGCATCCACGTCTCATCCGTCCACCCCATCGGCACGCGCACCGAGTTTTTCGATGAAGCCAAGCAGCGATCGGTCAGCGAGTACCGCCCGCTTATCGACCCGCCCGGAAAGAGCTTTTTCATGCAACCCGCGGAGACCGTGGCAAACGCGGTGGTGAAGTGCCTCCGCCGACCGAAGCCCGAAGTGTGGACCAGCACGCTGACCCGCTGGGCAATGGCCGCCGCCGCCGCGTTCCCGACCCTCAGCAGCGCCCTCGTCCGCCGGATGATGATGTCGCGCCTCGATCGAACGATGAGCGCCGATTCCCGACCGGCGAATTAGCCCAACCCCCGCGCCCCCTCGGCTCATTTTGTAAGGCGGAAACCCCGCCACCCGCGAGATAGAATCCGGGCACGCTCACGCATCGATCGAGGAGGTCATTCCATGGCGTATTACGTCAAGCTCGGCGAGATCCCCCAGAAGCGCCACGTCCAGTTCCGCCGACCCGACGGGCGGCTGTACTGCGAGGAAGTCTTCGGCACCGAGGGCTTCGTCGGCCCGACCACGACCATGTACCACATCCACCCGCCCACGCAGGTCACCGGGTGGAAGACCCTCTACTCGACGAAGACCGAGTACGTCGAAGTCGACACCATGCGCATGCGCCACCTGAAGAGCGGGCGCATGCCGCCCAAGGGTGACTGCGTCACCGGGCGCGTCGTTCTCTTCGGCAACCCCGATTGCGAGATGGCCGTCTGCAACCCCGCCGAGCAGATGAGCTACCACTACAAAAATGGTCAGGGCGATGAGTGCATCTTCATCCACTTCGGCTCGGGCGTCGTCCACTCGCTCCTCGGCACGCTGAAGTTCGGCCCGAAGGATTACATCGTCATCCCCAAGGGCGTGACGTACAAGCTCACCTGGAACCCGCTCGCCGACGATCAGCGCCCCGCCGGTCTGACCAAAGCCGACATGCCCTTCGGCAAGCTGCTCCTTATCGAAACCACCAACGGCTCGCACATCGGCCCCCCGCCGCGCTATGTGTCGAAGGCGACAGGGCAGTTCCTCGAGCACGCCCCCTACTGCGAGCGCGACCTTCGCATCCCCGAGTTCCCGCTGACGTGGGACGAGCCGGGGCAGTTCGAGGTGCGCATCAAGGCGCGCGACTGCGTGCACACCTACATGTACGACTATCACCCGCTCGACGTCGTCGGCTGGGACGGCTGCTATTACCCCTACTGCTTCAACATCGACGACTTCGCGCCGATCACCGGCAAGCTGCACATGCCGCCGCCGATCCATCAAACCTTCGAGGCGCACAACTTCGTCATCTGCTCCTTCTGCCCGCGCATGCTCGACTGGCACCCGCAGGCCATCAAGGTGCCCTACAACCACTCGAACCTCGACTCCGATGAAGTGCTCTACTACGTCGAGGGCAACTTCGGCTCGCGCAAGGGCATCGAGGTCGGCTCACTCACCGCGCACCCGCAGGGCATCCCGCACGGCCCGCACCCCGGCACCGTCGAAGCCTCGCTCGAAGCAACGTACACGGGCGAACTCGCGGTAATGTGCGACACCTTCCGCCCGCTGTATCCGACAAAGGCCGCGCTGGGCATCGACGACCCCGCCTACCCCGCGAGCTGGCAGGGCGAGCACTTCCCGAAACTCGCGAAGGGCGAGATCAAGCTCAACGGCCACCCCGGCAAAATGCACGGACCGGACGGCAAACCCATCGACCGGGCACACGTGGCGAATACATGGGCGCCGTGAGTGTCACGAACATACGGCGACTCCGCGCCAAATCAGCTCGAATTCAGCCAAGCCTGAGGATGATTGCGCAACCTCAAGACCCGAAACTCACCCAGATTCGGTGACAATCGGTGTATATTGGACCTCCGCCTGAGCCCCCCCCGGCGCTGCTCCGCATGGTGGAGGTTCTCCAATTTCGCGCCAACTTTCTTCGGCGTCCTGCAAACATCTGCAAGCATGACCCACCCACCGAACATCTCTCGACAGATGGAGAGCGAGCACCGGGAACCCGGCGCCGGGGGATCGGTGACCGGGGGATCGGCGACTGGGTCGTCGCCTGTCTCAGGAGTCACGCGGACCAGACTCTCACCAGCGGAGTTTGCCGTCCGGTTTCAGGATGGTTCGCGCGCGCTGTGGTGTATCGCCGTGAGTGTGACCGGCGACCGCAGCGGGGCGGATGATTTGGTCCAGGAGGCGGCCGTGGTGGCACTCGGGAAGCTGCACGAGTTCGACCCGGCGACGAATTTCGTCGCGTGGATGGGACAGATCGTGCGCTTCCTCGCGCTGAACGCCCGCCGCAAGGCCACCAAAGCCCGCCCCGCCGGCGAGGAACTCGACGGCGTCGCCGACGCCCGCGGCATCCATGCCCCGAATTCGGGCGAAGGAATTTCCAGCCGCGGCGGGCTCCACGCGCATCAGAGTGACTTCGACGACGAGGTGGCGGCGGCCGTCAACGAACTCGACGAAACGCCCCGCGCCTGCCTGCTCATGAAAACCGTGCTCGACCTCAGCTACCACGATATCTCACTCGCCCTCTCGATCCCCGAGGGGACGGCGATGAGCCACGTCCACCGCGCCCGCAAACTGCTCCGCGACAAACTCGCGTCCCACCCCCTCGCCCGCGGAGGGCAGCCCGCATGAGCCTGAACCCCGCTCAACTCGACGAACAATTGGACTTGTTCCTCGACGGGCAGCTCCAGGGCGATCAACTCGCCACGTTCGAGCGGGCACTCGCGGGCGATGCGTCGCTGCGCGAGCGGGTCGAGCGCCAGCGCGCCATCAACGATTCGCTGCGGCGCACGTTCCGCCCCGCCGCCGCCGGAATCGGTCCGGAACTCGCCGAGCGCCTGAAGGCTCTGGGCGCGAATGTGCCGGTGATGGGCAACCCGCCGGCGCCGATCAAGGTCGACTTCGGCAGCCGCTGGCGGATCGTGAAATTCGCCGCCGCCGCCCTCGTGCTCATCACCCTCAGCGTCGCCGCCTGGCAGATGAATATGCCATCCGGGGGCGGCGGGCTGCCGCGCACTGACCTCGCTCAGCTCTATCAGAAGGCCGTCGACACCGGCTTCAAGCCCGCGTTCGTCTGCACCACCGATCACGAGTTCGCCAAGACCATCGCGGACCGCTTCGGGCAGCCGATGCTCGTCGCCGCAGCCCCCAACATCGAGCTCATCGGCTGGGCCTACGGCCCGAACTACAAAGCGCTGACCCTCTCGCGCGACACGCTCGTCCTGCTCGCGAAGGTCGATCAGAAGCCGACGCTCGTCTTCATCGACCGCAAAGACAAGGCGATGCGCCCGAAGTTCTCCCGCAGCGGCGACCTGTCGATGCACAAGAAGGAACTGGGCGACCTCATCATGTACGAAGTGATCCCGGGCCCGAACTCCGGCATCGTGGACCGCGCCTTCACGCCGAAGGAAATCCCCCCGATGCCGCCCGGCATGACGCCCACGCCGCGCCCCCATCAAGAAGAGTGATCACCGCGCACCGTCGCGCGTGATCCGCGATGATGCTCCGAACACCATTGGATTCGGAGCCTCGCGCATGGATATCAATCCGCTCTCACTCGACCTCGCCGACCGCTACAAGCTGATGATCGGCGCCATCGTGCCGCGCCCCATCGCGTTCGTCTCGACCGTCTCCTCTGACGGACGGCTGAACCTCGCGCCCTTCTCCTTCTTCTGCGGCGTCTCTTCCAACCCCCCCACCCTCGCCTTCTGCCCCGCGAACAAGGCCGACGGCTCGGAGAAAGACACACTCATCAACTGCTCCACGCCGCCGACGGGCACGGGGCAGTTCGTCGTCAACATCGCCAGCGAAGCGATCGCCCAACAGATGGCGGCGTGCGCCGAGGAACTCCCCTTCGGCGAATCCGAGTTCGCAATGACACAACTCACGCCCGCGCCCAGCGCCAAGGTGAAGCCGCCGCGCGTCGCCGAAAGCCCCTTCGCCTTCGAGTGCGAGACCATGCAGGTGCTTCGCCTCAACCCAGGTGCGCCCTCGGGCGGCAACATCGTCATCGGGCGCATCGTCCACATCCACGCGGACGACGGCATCGTGAACGACCGCTGGCACGTCGACCCCGCGAAACTTGCCGCCATCGGGCGCATGGCCGGGCTGAGCTACTGCACCACCCGCGACCGCTTCGACATCCCCTGGGGCAAAGCCGCGCTGGGCGGTTGATCGCGCCGAACTATTCCAGCGCGCCCAGAATCCGGAACAACTCCTCGCCGTCGCCGCTCGCGTCCACGTGAATCCTCCGGCTCTTTCCCTCTTCCACGACCGTCGTCGGCAGGTGGATCACCCGCCCATTCGCGCGCCAGAACAACTGATCCGACAACGGGTACGAGCCCTCCACCGTCAGGCGGAACGCCAGTTCCACCATCATCGCCAGCCCCTCCGCGCCACCGTCTTCGATCACCGGCAGCATCAACATCACATCCTCATCCGGCACCGCGAAGACCACGCCCAGCTCGCTCGGCTGATCCGGCAGCAGCGCGTCGAGAATGAAGTACCCCGCCGTCCCCGGCTCGCGCTCATCCACCACCGCCAGCACGCCGGCCGCACCCTCAACCTCATGCAGGTGCTCGGGCGTCATGATCTTGCGCTGGTTCTCCGCAGCGATCGGAAGAAGTTCCTCGAACGACAGCACCCAATCGTCGAGTTGTCGCGTGCTGACATACGGCCCGCCGCGGGTCGAGCCGATCCGCACCGCCGCAAGCAGCCCCGCGAATAGATCACGCCGGCACATCGCGCGATCGCGCCCCGTGACGCCCGGCGCTCCGATGATGCGCGGGCGGAGCCTCCGCCGCCAGCGTTCGAAGTCGCCAAAGATCTCGGGCGGCGCGGCCCATCCGGTCGTCGCCAGCACCTCAATCAGCGCGTCGTCCTCGTCCGCCGAGCGGTCGCCGTCAAGCCGCTCCGCGCCGTCCGAAAAGTCAATCGTCACGCGCTCCGCCGCCGACCCGCGCCGGAAGGTGGCGACCGCCTCTTTCCAGCGGATATCGGAGCCGCCGATCAACGCGATCGCGGACTCCAGCAAGGCAACCGCTCGCCGACGGATGTCGGTCATGGTTCTGCCGATCGGCACGACAAACAGTCTCCCCAATCCAGCCGCGGCGTCGCGGCACAGGAAGAATACGCTCCCGCGCTCTCGGCAGTTTCAAGCGTCCGAAAACCGCCGAATCACGCCTGAACCGGGTCCAGCGCGCCGAAGCGACGTTGCCGCTGAGCGTATGCAGTGATCGCCGTCCGGAACTCCTCCTCGCCGAAATCGGGCCAGTATGTTGGGGTCACATACAGCTCCGCGTAGCTGATCTGCCAGAGCAGATAGTTGCTCACCCGCATCTCCCCCGCCGTGCGGATCAGGAGGTCCGGGTCGGGCAGCCCAGCGGTGTAGAGGTGCTGTGAGAAGACTTCCTCGTCGATCGTCGAGGGATCAAGCTCGCCGCGCGCCGCGCGTTCTGCGATCCGCTTCGCCGCGTCGACGATCTCCGCGCGCGAGCCGTAGTTCACCGCCAAGCACAGCGTCAATCCCGTGCAGCCGCACGTCGCGCGCACCGTCTCATCCAGCGCCGCGAGCGCCTCGGCGGGCAATCCCTCGCGCCGCCCGATCTGCACCAGCCGCACGTTCTCGCGCAGCAGTTCCTCGCGCTCGCCGCTCATGTACTGCAGATACAGCGCCATCAGCTCGCGCACTTCATCCGCCGGGCGCTTCCAGTTCTCGATCGAGAACGAGTAGAGCGTGAGCACCTCGACGCCCAGCCGCGCCGCGTCCTTGATGATCGTGCGCACCGTCGCCGCCCCGTTGCGGTGCCCGAACAGCCGCGGCAGCCCACGCTCCTGGGCCCACCGCCCGTTCCCATCCATGATGATCGCCACATGCGCCGGCACGCGCTCGGGCGGCACGCCAGGCAGATACCGCACCGGGTCCGCATTCGGGAATTTTCGGCGCATCCGATCCACCGCCGACCGCGAGCGCTCGGACGCGATCGATGCGAGCGGTGTCAGCGCGCCGACATCGTCGATCACCGCCGCCGCGCGCTCTCGGACCATGGGTTTCGTCATGCTCATGCGTGCCTGTGTACGTCGCCCTTGATCGGCAAGTTCTCCCGGAATTTCGGCGGATTCCAGTACGTCGGCATGCTACCCTTTTCGTTCGCGCACCGATACCGTCATGACCATCGACCCCGCCAACCTTCCCTCCCCGCTGGAAACCACCCACGCGGAGTTCGCCGCCGCCGCCCGCGCGCTGGGCATGCCCGCGCGCGCCGCCACCGCGCTCTACCGGGCCTTCTACGCCGGGGAACCCTCACCGTTTCAGCACCTCGCGCCGATCCCGTCGCGCGTGCTGACCACCGAATCCCCCGAAGGCCCGGTCCACAAGTTCCTCCTCAGCGTCCCGGGCACTCCGAAAGGCGGCGTCGGCGCGCTGGAGACCGAATCCGTCGTCATCCCCATGCGTCGGCGCAACGAGACCACGCACACGCTCTGCGTCTCCTCGCAAGTCGGCTGCGCCATGGGCTGCACCTTCTGCGAGACCGCGCAGATGGGCCTGGTCCGCTCGCTCACGCCGGGCGAGATCGTCCAGCAATGGCACGCCGCCCGGCGCGCGCTCAGGCACGACATCCGCAACGTCGTCTTCATGGGCATGGGCGAGCCGCTCGACAACATCGACAACCTCATCCGAGCCCTGCACATCCTCCGCGATGACCACGGCCCGGCGCTCGGCCCGCGCCGCATCACCGTCTCCACGGTCGGGCGGCTGGACGGCCTTGCCCGCCTGCGCGAACTCGTTTCAACCCCCGGCTGGCGACAGCTCAACCTCGCCGTCTCGATCAACGCGCCGAACGACGAAATCCGCTCGAAGATCATGCCCGTCAACCGCTCCATGCCCCTGCGCGAACTCGTCCGCGCGATGGAAGAGTGGCCGCTCCGCGCCAGCGGCGCCATCTGCGCCGAGTACGTCCTGATCCCGGGCGTGAACGACGCCGACGAGCACGCCGACGAACTGTGCGCGCTGCTGAAGAACATCCGTTGCTGCGTGAACGTGATCCCCTACAACCCCCGCCGCGACTCCCCATGGCCCGCGCCGAGCGAGGAGGGCGTCGCCCGCTTCCTCGCCCGCGTCGAATCCAACGGCCAGTTCTGCAAGCGTCGCCGAACCAAGGGCCGCGACACCATGGCCGCCTGCGGGCAACTCGGAAACGAGCAAATTCGCCGACGGAAACTTGTGACGCTCACCACGAGCCCCGAACGGGAGTGAGCGGGTTTCGCGCGTCGCCCATCGTTCGATTCCGTCGTGCCACCGAGGACCGTGCTTTGACCGTCCTCGGTGCCGCGCGCCGCAGGAACACCGAGGACTCAAAGCAGTCCTCGGTGGCACGAAACCGAGCACAGACCCGCTCGATCACGCGCGGCGCTTTTTCGTCCCGCGCACACTCGCGCAGACCACAAAGCTCGCCGCCGACGCCGCCAGCATCGCCCAAGGCCACGCGATCTTCGGCACATCCACCCCGCACCACGCGCCGAGCGCCCCCAGCATCTCGGGCCGCATCAACAACACGACAATGAACCCCGTCCCTAGCCCGGCGACGATGCTCGTGCTCGTGCCGCGCTTCGTGAAGAGCGCCGTGCAGAACGCGCCCACCAGCCCGCTGTACGCGAACGT
Source organism: uncultured Phycisphaeraceae bacterium (assembly GCA_964391865.1). Classification (GTDB taxonomy): domain Bacteria; phylum Planctomycetota; class Phycisphaerae; order Phycisphaerales; family UBA1924; genus DASZQL01. Next base: position 35,393 of record CAYMNQ010000006.1, on the reverse strand, counting down.
CATCACGCTCAGCGCGAAGTCGATGAATGTCGCATTGTTCCCCGGCGGCGTCCACTCGTGCTGCCACAGCACGCACACCGCCGCGAACGCGCCGAGCAATCCGCCGAACACCACCACGCCCACGCGCCCAACCTTCAGGTAATGCGCCTCGCTCCGCCCGCGCCGCGCCGGCTTGTACATGTCGTTCACGAACGTCGCGCTCATCGCGTTGATCGCCGAGTCCAGCGATCCCAGCGCGATCGCGAACAACCCCGCGATCATCAGACCGCTCATCCCGCTCGGCATCTCGTGCGTGATGAAGTGCAGCAGCACCTTGCGGCTGTCCGTCGGCGCGTCCATCGGCGCGGCGGCGCCCATCATGTCGGGCCGCGCGTAGAACACCCACAGCAAGTGCCCGATCACCATGAACAGCACCACCACGGGCAGGCTCAGCAGCGTCGCCGCGATCACCGACGAACTCCCCTTCGCCGCCGACTTGCACGTCAGCATCCGCTGCACCAGGTCATGGTCCATCGAAAAGGCCGCGAGGTTCAGCAGCATCAACCCGCCGAGCGCGGTCCACAGCGTGAACGGCTTGCTGAGATCCGTGGACGTGCTGACGACCGCAAGCTTCCCCGCATCACCCAGCGCGTCGGCGATCGCCCCCGCGCCGATCGGAATCTTCCCGAATAGCACCACCGCCGCCGCCACGACAGCAACGAGAAACACGATCGTCTGCACCACGTCGGTCCAGATCACCGTCTCGATCCCGCCGGCGATCGTGTACACAATCCCCACCGCCGTCAGGATCGCCACCGCCCACAGCAGGTGCTCCGTCTGGATATCGCCGAACGCCACGAACGCCACGGCGTGCGCCGCGATGTAAATCCGCGCCCCGCTCGCGAACACGCGCCCGATCAGGAACATCCAGCTCCCCGCCAGTTTCGCGCCGGGCCCGAACCGCCGCTCGAGCAACTCGTACACCGTGGTCACGTTGTGCGCGTAGAACGCGGGGATGAACCACTTCGCCGCGATCAGCGCCGCGATCAACACGCCGATGTTCGCCGACAGATACGTCAGGTCGCCTTCGAATGCCTGCTGCGGCGCGCCGAGGAATGTCGCCGCCGACAGCGCCGACGCCAGCACGCTGATCGCCACCGCCCACGCGGGCATTTTCCGCCCGGCGAGGAAGTAGTCCTCTGTCCCCTTCTGCCGCCGACTGAGCCACATGCCCGACACCACGAGCAGCGCGAAGTATGCCCCCAGCACGACCCAGTCGGGCGTGCGGAGCGAAGCACCGAGAGTCCCCAACATCCATTCACCGTAGATCATGCGGCAATCCGATTCCCGATCGGGCCGATCGCGACCCGCCGTCCACAATACGCCCCGTGGCTGGCACCCCGAATATCGCCCGTCCGCTTACGGAATCCGCCGAGCGCCGGGGGTCTAGAATCGGAATCACCAAGCGGAGGATCAGCCCAGCATGACGACCCATCCCAAGCCGTCCCGCCCCGCGCGCCTCTTCGCCGCGAGCTTCGCCATCGCCGCCGGGGTACTCGCAATCGCCCCCGCCGCCGTCGCGCAGCCCGTGATGCATCCTTCGCCCGGCAGCCCGCCGCCAACAGGCTCCACCCCGCTCGTCGGCGGCATCAACGAGAAGCCCCCGATCCAGATCATCCCCGACAAGATCGACCTCGGCCCCATCGCCCCCGGCGGCAAAGCGCCCGGCGTCGTGAAGGTGAAGAACATCAGCGACAAACCGATGAGCCTCAAAGAGATTATCCCGACCTGCAAATGCACGCGCGCCGAACTCGCGAAGAGCGACCTGCAGCCGGGCGAAGAAACCGAACTCTTCATCGAAGTCACCCCAGGCTACAAGCTCGGCAAGCTCGGTCGGCCACGCGCCGCGTACGTCTACTTCGACCCCTATCTCGAGCCGCAAATCCTCGAGATCATGTACGAAGTCACCTACCCCATCCGCTGCGAGCCGCACTACCTCCGCACCGAGGACATCGAGCCAAACCGCAAGGGCGAGATCACACTGTCGTCCCTCGATGAGAAGCCCTTCCGCGTGCTGCGTGTGAACAATGCGCCCGTCGCTTACGCCGACGGCTTCGACCCCGCGAAAGACGCGCCGCGCAACAAGTACGCGGTGAAGTGGGACTTGAGCCAGGGCCGCATGCCGCCGTGGCTCATTCTCGAAACCGACCGCGCCGACGCGCCCGTCATGGAAGTCGACCTGCTGCACGACGAAATCCGCCTCGCGGAGCGCGAAGCCGCCATCGGCAAGCTCCACGTCACCCCCGGCGGGTGGAACTTCAACATCATGCAGCCGGGCAAAGCCCAGACCTACGACGTCAAGGTCTACGGCGTGATCGACGCCCCGCAGGAACTCAGCGTCACCTCCCCCTTCTCCCAGGATCTCACCGCCCGCATCCTCAGCTGGAAGCCCAGCGACATGAAGGACGGCAAGATGGTCTACACCATTGAGATCAAGCCCCGCGACGGCTTCGAGGGCATGTTCCTCGTCCCCCTCTACTTCAAGCGCAAGGACGAGCAGTACCGAGCCTGGGTCTTCGGCCGGGTCGAACAGCCCGGCGCCAAAGTCTCACAACTCGAGAATGCGACGAACTGAGCTGCTTCGCGGCCCGAACCACAAATAGCGAGCGGCACAGGCGCCCCGCCTGTCTCTGCTGAAGCTCCGACTGTTCCCACGTTCTTTAACACGGCCGAACGCCATAATGACCCAACACACCAACCTCCCCATCAAGAAAAACGACTGCTGCTCGACCGGCGGTTGCGCTTGCCAGCCGCGCAAGGGCTTCGACCCCGTCGCCCTGACCGCCGGGTTGCTCGTCTCGGGCGTACTCGGCTTCGCGGCCCTCGCGAAGTTCACCGGCCCCAACCCCAACGAAAAAATCCCTGGCACCGACTTCCTCCTCGACTACGCCGTCGCGGGTGCGGAAGTCATCGTCATCCTCGGCCTGCTCGCGCTGCACCGCGCGAAGCATGTGTGGCTTCTCACCGCGATCATGTTCGCCGGTTTCGCGGGGTACGCCGGTTTCTACACCGCGCTCGGGCGATCCTGCGGCTGCTTCGGAAAACTCTGGACACCGCCGCTCGGGGTCACCCTCGCCATCGACATCGCGTTCGTCTTCCTCTCCCTCGTAATGGCAAAACGCCGCGGCGCGAAGTTCGGCATTATCCTCGCCGCGCTCGCGGTCGCCGGATTGGCTTCCTTCGCCGGCTACAAGTACGCCGACAGCAAACCCCGCGCGGAGACCGTTGCCGAGAAGCACGAGAACAAGGACGCCCCGCAGCGCCTCCTCGAATCCGCGCTCCTCGCCGACCTGCGCGATCTCCCCGCTGGCGCGCCGGCGTACTACATCTTCTTGTTCGACCCCGAGTGCCACGTCTGCGAAGAGATGAAGCCCATCGTCGATATGGACTCGGGCAATCTCGAATCCTCTGCCGATCCCGACCTTCAGGTCCGCATGTACTCCATCCCCGAACTCGAAGCCCAACTCGGCATCGAGCGTTGGGCATGGATGGGTACCCCCTCCGTCGTTGTCATCAAGGACGGCCAAGTCCTCCGCAACCTCATGTGGAACAACAAGCCCTCCCCATGGTTCGGCGAGGGCACGCCCTATCCCAACGAAGTCAAGTCCCTGCTCGTTCCGGCTCTGTAGGGACCGCCGCTGTGCGCAAATTCGGTGACCTCCGTGAAACCCGTCCCAAAACGGCTCGATTTCGCTTGCCCGGCGGTCGATATCAGGGTAGTGTGCGGGAGTTGGGATCGGCCTTCGCCGAGCCCGCTTCCGTCGCAGGAGTCTGCCGCTGACCCACAGTGTAGAGCCAACCCGCCTTCCGCAGCTCGCGATCTTCAGTCGCGCTGCGTGTGATGCGCGATCGGCTCGGTCCGGCAGTGTCTCCGTATGAGGGGGTTCTGGTCCGCACATTTTGATCGCGTCAGCGAGACTCGGGCCCGCCGAACTCGCGCAGGGCGGCGTACGCCCTCAGACGCGTGCTCGTTGGTTCTTTCCTAAAAGGAGTTCGATTATCCCTCCTCGTCCCTTTGGTCCTCCCGGCGGCGGTTACGGTGGTGGTGGTGGTTACGGCGGTCCCCCGCGCGGACCGGGCGGTCCCGGCGCTGGCGCGGGCGGCCCTCCGCGCGGGCCGGGCGGCCCGGGTGGTGGTCCAGGTGGTCCGCCGCGCGGACCGGGCGGCGGTGGTGGCGGCGGCGGTGGTCGATTCGGGCCTGGTGGTCCGCCGCGCAAGACGCGCATGAACCACGAGATCAGGCTCACGCCGATCCGCCTGATCGATCAGAACAACGAGCAGATCGGCGTCGTCGAGACGCCGCAGGCGCTGAAAATGGCGCAGGAAGCCGGGCTCGACCTGGTCGAGATCCAGCCCGACGTGCGCCCGCCCGTCTGCAAGATCATGGACTACGGCAAGTACAAGTTCGAGCTCTCTAAGCGCGAGCGCTCCAACCGGGCCGCCAGCAAGCAGCAGGAAATGAAGGAAGTGCGCCTCGGCCGCTCGCTCAAGATCGACGACCACGACGTGGGAATCCGCGTCGACCAAGCACGCGAGTTCCTCATGGAAGGGCACAAGGTCCAGCTCGTCCAGCAGTTCCGCGGCCGCGAGATGGCGCACAAGGACATGGGCATCGACCGGCTCCGCGAGATCTGCGACTCGCTGGGCGATATCGCGAAGGTCGAAGTCCCGCCGAAGACCTTCGGCAAGCGCATGAGCCTGATCCTTGCGCCGGACAAGACCAAGATCGAAGCCATCAAGCGCAAGCAGGAAAAAGAAAAAGCGGCGGCCGGCGGCAGCAAACCGGCGGAGGGCGAGAAGGAAAAGAAGCCGAGCCAGCCGCCGGTGCCCGAAGAACAGCCATCCCCTCACGCTGCGAACGCCGAATAGCCCGCCGGATTTTTTCGCTTTGCCCATCTGGGGCATTGTCATGCGCACGCCCGAGAAACCTGCCCTCACAACCCCCGGCACTGGCGGCCGGCTCAGCATTTTTCATGATCCCACTGGCGTTCAGCCGGAAACATTGAGACGCTTTCCGAGTAAGACCTGTGTGCCCGCCCCGCCCTTTGCGGGGCGGCGTGTCCGGCCGGTCGCGTGGAGCGATCGGCGCACCGCAGTCTGACGGGCCGAGACGCCCGCCGCGTCCTCGTGAATCGGCCGCGCGAACGGGCAGGGTTGCTCGCGTGGGGAGGGTCCCGTTCGTGCCGCGGATCGGTCTTATTTCCGACATTCACGGCAACCTCGAAGCGCTCGAAGCGGTGCTCGCGGATTCGGCGTCGTGCGCGCTCGATGCACTCGCGTGCCTAGGCGACATGGTCGGCTACGGCCCGGACCCCGGCCCGTGCCTCGAACGCACGGGCAGCGCGTGCGACGCGGTCGTGATCGGCAATCACGACGAAGCGGTCCTGCTGCCGGAGATTCAGGCACGCTTCAATGACCGCGCGCAGGTATCGATCCGCGCGACGCAAGACCTTCTGAAACCGCCGCATCTGCTGATGATCGGCTCGCTCCCCGAGACCGAGACGATTGGCGATCTGACTATCACCCACGCGACACTGGGGCGACGACGCTACGAATATCTCTACACAGCCGAGCGGGCCGAACCGTCGCTCGCGCGTCTGCCGACGCGCTTCGGCGCAATCGGGCACACGCACCGACCGGCGGTCTTCACGCGCTGCCCGATGGGCGCGATTGATGAGTCATTGCTGCTCATGGGCGTGCCGCTCAAGCTGCCGAGCTCGGGGCGCATAATCGTCAATCCGGGTTCGGTTGGCCAACCGCGCGACGGGATCCCCGAAGCGTCATGGGGCGTGCTCGATACCGGCGCAAACACGTTCGAAGTGCGGCGCGTGCCCTACGACATCGAATCGGTGGCGGCGAAAATCGCCTCCCTGGGATTACCCAAGTTCCTCGGGGAGCGATTGAAGGTGGGCTCGTAGCCGCGATTGGGAGTCAAGTCGTGTGGAAAAGTCGCCGATATTCGTTGAGGTACACCCGGAATAAGTGGTATTGAATTTGACCTGCTTGACAGCTGGTCAACACCTGAATACGCTCTTCCCATGTTCACGATCTCGCCCGCCATTTCCGCGACTAAGACCCACCGGCCCGGGCTCGTGGGCGTGGCGTTGATGGCGTCGAAATTCGGCAAAGCGAAAGGGAAAGACGTCGACACCGACGCCCCCGGACACTTCGCCGCGATTCTTGGCTGAACGCCCTGAACCTCGCGTGAGATTGAAGGCCCGTCGGGATGTCGGAATCCCGGACGGGCCTTGTTGTTTTTCGCTTTGCACCACGAACCCGCAATCACGAATACAGGAGACGACACGATGAACACCGCGACCATGAACACTGAGCTCTGCGGCTGCTGCCCCGAGTGCGACGCTGAAGTGACCTTCGCCCGCCGCCCGCTGTGCGGCGAGGTGACGCGCTGCGGCGATTGCAGCGCGGAGCTTGAGGTGACGAACGCCGCGCCGCTGCGCCTCGAACTTGCGCCGGAAGTGCAGGAGGACTGGGGCGAGTAAGGAGGGCTTGAACTTTGAGTTGTGAGTTTTGCTCCGGAGCTTGTCCGGACGTTTGCCTTCGAATTGGTCACCCCCAGTCTCAAGCCCCAAGCCCCATCCCCCCACCCCCACCATGCGTATTGCTCTTCTTCATTCCCGGATCCGCGTCGAAGAGAAGCTTCTCGCGGATGAACTTTCTCGGCGCGGCATCGTTCACGAGGTGATCGATGTTCGTCAGTGCGTGTTCGACATCCATGACCCCGCGCCGTGGCGCCGGTTTGATGCGGTGATCGAGCGGTGCATCTCGGAGACGCAGGCGCTCGCGGTGGTGCGCGTCCTCGAGGCATTCGATGTGCCCTGCGTGAACCCGAGCGACGTGATCGAGACGTGCGGCAACAAGCTGACGACGTCGCTGCGGCTCGCGCGGGCGGGAGTGCCGACTCCGCGCGTGCTCGCCGCGGTTGATGATGCGTCGGCGCTGAGCGCGGTCGAGCAGATGGGCTACCCCTGCGTGCTGAAGCCGACGACGGGGTCGTGGGGGCGATTGCTCGCGCGGGTGAACGACCGCGACGCGGCGGAAGCGATCATCGAGCACAAGTCCACGCTCGGCGGGCCCCAGCACGGCGTGTTCTATGTGCAGGAGCACGTCGATAAGCCCGGGCGCGATCTGCGGGTGTTCATGGTGGGCGGGCGCGCGATCGCCGCGATCGCGCGAGCGAGCGAGCACTGGATCACCAACACCGCGCGGGGCGGGAGCGCTTCGGCGATCACCATCACTCCAGAGATCGCAGACATCTGCGAGCGCGCGTCGGCGGCGATTGGTGATGGAGATGCCTCGCACACGCTGCTTGCGATCGACCTGCTCGAGACGCGCGACGGCGGGCTGCTGGTCTCCGAGATCAATCACACGATGGAGTTCCGCAACTCGATCGAGCCGACGGGCGTCGATATTCCTGGGTTGATGATCGATCACGTTGTTCGAGTCGCGCAGGCGGCCGCTTCGCAGGAGGCCGCGGCATGAGCGATGCATCAACGCAACAGTCGCCGGGGGGCGCGCGCGTGCGAGCGTCGATCGTCGGCGGGTCGGGCTACGGCGGGGGCGAGGTGCTGCGCCTGCTGCTCGATCACCCGTACGTCGAAGTGGCGCAGGTGACGAGCCGGCAGCGCGCGGGCGAGTTCGTTCACGCGGCGCACCCCAATCTGCGCGGCAGGACGAAGCTCCAGTTCATCCCGCAGCAGGAGCTCGAAGCTTGCGACGTGCTGTTCCTGTGCCTGCCGCATGGGGAGGCATCGAAGGCGATCGAGAAGTACGCGTCGCTCGCGGGGCGGATCGTCGATCTCTCCGCTGATTTTCGGCTGCGCGATAAGGGGTCGTACAAGAAGTGGTACGGCGAGGAGCACGCCGCGCCCGCGTGGCTTGATCGATTCGTCTACGGATTGCCGGAGTTGCAGCGCGAGCGCATCCGCGGGTGCAAGCTGGTCAGCGGAGTGGGGTGCAACGCGACGGCGATGAATCTGGCCCTTCTGCCGCTGGCGCGGAAGGGGCTGATCCGCTCGGCGATCTGCGATATCAAGGTTGGCTCGTCGGAGGGCGGGAACGCGAACTCGCCGTCGAGCCATCACCCGGAGCGCGTCGGCATCGTGCGCAGCTTCGCGCCGACGGGGCATCGGCACCAGGCGGAGGTGACGCAGGAGCTGATGGAGGTGCACGGCACGTTTGAGCTGCACGCATCGATCACGAGTGTTGAATTGGTGCGCGGCGTGCTGTGCACGGCTCATGTGATGCCGACGCGCGTGGTTGATGAGAAGGAATTGTGGAGGGTATTCCGCGAGGCGTACGCGGATGAACCGTTCGTGCGGCTCGTGAAGGACCGCACAGGGATCCACCGCTACCCCGAGCCGAAGCTGCTCTCGGGGACGAACTGGTGCGATGTGGGGTTTGAGCGCGACCCGGACTCCGAGCGGATCGTGGTGATGAGCGCGATCGACAACCTGATGAAGGGCGCCGCGGGCAGCGCGGTGCAGTGCATGAATCTGATGTGCGGGTTCGAGGAGACGACCGCGTTGCGGTTCACGGGCCTCCACCCGATCTAAGCCAACGCTCCTGTGGGGGTGCGGGGTGATGTGATCTCTCACACCCCGCCCCCCCGGGATTATTTTCGAGGTTGTCCCGGGCGTGTTTCGCCGCGGAGTCGCGGAGAGCGCGGAGCAGAGAAAGAATTGCCACGGACGGACACGGATGCACACGGATCAGACAAGAACAATGAGTTGACGATCAATTCGATCCGCGAATGTGGTTCAATATCCGTGGCCATCCGTGTCCATCCGTGGCTGCTTCTGTCCGAACTCTGCGCTCTCTGCGTCTCTGCGGTGAGTCTGGCTCAGAGCTAATCTGTGTGAGTATCAAACGCAATGAGCAGTACGAATGACATCGTTGTGGTCAAGCTGGGCGGCAGCGCGGGGAGCGATGTCGCGCTCTTCTGTGCCGATGTCGCGGAGCTGTTGAAGAGTGGGCGGCGGCTCGTCGTCGTTCACGGCGGGAGCGATCGCACGAACTCGCTGCAGGAGCGGCTCGGCACGCCGGCGGAGTTCATCACGTCTCCCAGCGGGCACACGAGCCGACGGACGGACCGCGCGACGCTCGAGATCATGCAGATGGCGGTGCGCGGCGGGCTGAACCAACTCGTCGTTGAGACGCTGCAGGCACGCGGCGTGAACGCCGTCGGGCTGTCGGGTGTTGATGGGCGCTTGTGGGTCGGCATGCGGAAGGAAGCCGTGCGTTCGGTCGAGAACGGGCGCACGCGGATCATCCGCGACGATTTCACCGGCACGGTCGAGCAGGTGAATGCGGGGCTCATCATGCTGCTGCTCGGCGCCGGGTATGTGCCGGTGCTGTGTCCGCCGGGTTTGAGCACCGGGAACGAGCCGATCAACGTGGACGCCGATCGGGCGGCGGCGAAGACGGCGGCGGCGCTGGGCGCGGGACAGCTGCTGCTGCTCTCCAACGTCGCGGGGTTGATGCGCGCGTTCCCGGATGAATCGAGCCTGATCGCGCGGATCGAGCGTGCGAACGTCGATGAGGCGATGACTTTCGCCGAGGGGCGGATGAAGAAGAAGGTGCTCGGCGCGGGCGAGGCGCTGAGCGGCGGGGTCGGGCGCGTGGTGATCGGTGATGCGCGGATCGAGCGGCCGATCAGCGCGGCGCTTGCGGGGAAGGGCACGGTGTTCGAATGAGCCCGGCGCGCGGGATCACGGGCGCGGAGAGCGCGCCATCGGCGGAGCGCGCGATGCGCCGCGTCGATGATGCGACGGCGGTGGCGCTGCTGCGCGACCTTGTGGCGACACCGAGCTTGAGCGGCGATGAGCGGCGCGCGAGTGAATTGCTCGTCACGCGAATGAATGCGCTGGGCTACCGCGCGTTCGTCGATGAAGCGGGGAACGCGGTGGGTGTGCGCGGCGCGAAGCCCGGCGTTGACGGGTCGCAGACGATCGTGCTGCTCGGGCACATCGACACGGTGCCGGGGGAGATCGCGGTGCGGATCGAGGGGGATGTGCTGCACGGGCGCGGTGCTGTGGATGCGAAGGGGCCGCTGGCATGCTTCGCGGTCGCGGGGGCGACGGCGGAACTACCGGCGGGTGTCTCGCTCGTGGTGATCGGCGCGACGGAGGAAGAGGTCGCCAGCTCGCGCGGCGCACGGCACGCAGCAGCAGTGTATTCGCCCGCCGCGTGCATCATCGGCGAGCCGAGCCACGCGGACGGCATCACGCTTGGGTACAAGGGGCGGCTGATCGTTCGCGCACAGTTTGACGAAGAGAGCGCGCACTCCGCGGGGCCGGGGATCAGCGCGCCGGACGCAGCGTTTGAGTGGTGGACGCGCGTGCTGGCTCGCGGCGCGGAGGCGGAGCGTGCGCACCATTCTGAAGGCGCTGGCAGCGCGAGCAAGGGGCCCTTCCACCGTGTGCAGGCGCGGATCATCTCCTGCGCAAGCTCAACCGATGGAAACCGTGAGAGCGCCGAGTGGCGTTGCGGGTTCCGCCTTCCGCCCGGGATCGAGCCGGGCGAGATTGAGCACTGGTGCCGCGAGGCGGCGGCCGGGTCGCCGGACAGCATCGCGACGACGCTGGAGTTCGAAGGGCGCGAGCGTGCGGTCGTGTCGGAGCGTTCGAACGCGGTGGCACGGGCGCTGGCGGCATCGATGCGCGAACGCGGCGTGAGGGCGGCGTACAAGCTGAAGACCGGCACGTCGGACATGAACGTCGTCGCGCCGGTGTGGCGATGCCCGATCGCGGCGTACGGGCCTGGGGATAGTTCGCTGGATCACACGCCGATCGAGCGCATTTCGCTGAGCGAGTATCTGAGCGCGATCGCGGTGCTGCGCCGGGGGATTGAACTGCTGAGCGTGGAAGTCGTGTGCGGGTGAGCGCTGTTGTGTGGCGTGCGTGGGGCGCGGTTTCCGCGTCGTGATAAGTGGGCCTATCGACCCGCAATTCTTCAATCCACATAACACACACAGGAGTTTTTGCATGCGCAGCAGTGGCTTGTCGGCAGTTGTTCTGTTCATTGCGGGCGTCGCCGGCCCGCCGGCTTCGGCGGCGTGGACGGTGACCAATCTCAGTCAGCCGCTCTGGGGCGAATCCAGCGTCTACTCGGTGCAGGGCGGCGTGCAGGCCGGCTCGGTGAGTATCGCCGGGTTCTATTTTGCGTCGCTGTGGGACGGCGACGCGGCATCGTGGGTTGATCTGACCCCCGCCGGCGCGATCAGTTCAGTCGTGAGCAATGCTTCGCCGACCCGTCAAGCCGGGTATGCGCAGATCGGCGGCTCCTTTCACGCCGGATACTGGAGCGGGTCGGCGGCGTCGTACGTCGACCTCAACCCGTTCGCGGCAACATCATCCCGCGCCTGGGGCATCGACGGCAACCATCCCGTCGGGAGCGCGAGCTTCTTCGGCGGACCGTCACACGCGGGGATGTGGGAAGACACCGCGGCCTCGTGGACCAATCTGCACCCGCCCGCGGCGCAGACCTCCACCGCGTTCGGCGGCGGCGGCGGGCAGCAGGTCGGGTTCATCAAGCTGAACGACGGCGACATCTGGCGTGCCTGCATGTGGACCGGCTCGTCAGCTTCGTTCGTCGATCTCAGCCCGACGGGCGCCGAGTACTCGGTCGCGTACGAATCGGACGGCCTCCAGCAGGTCGGCCGCGCACAGTTCGATGGATTTGGGCACGCGAGTCTGTGGTCTGGCTCGGCGGCATCGTGGATTGACCTGCACCCCGCGGGCTTCACCTCGTCCGCCGCGAACGATGTCTTCGGCGGCTGGCAGGTCGGCTACGTCTGGATTGCCGGCATCAACACCGCGTCGCTGTGGCACGGCTCGGCGGAGTCGCGCATCGACCTGCATGAACTGCTGCCGGCGGCGTTCGTCGAGTCCAACGCGCACAGCATCTGGTCCGACGGCGAGACGCTCTTCATCGGCGGCGCAGCGCTGAACTCCGTCACGGGGAAGTTCGAGGCGATCCTGTGGGCCTCCACATTGCCAACCTGCGAGGGCGATGTGAACGGCGACGGCATCGTCTGGCTCGCCGATGTGGCGGTGCTGATCCAGAACTGGACGGCCGCGGTCCCGCCGGCGCCGATGAGTGCCGACCAGGACAACAACGGGCTCGTCGGGCTGCGGGATCTGTCGTTCGTCATTCAGAACTGGGATGCGGTGTGCCCGTAACGGCGCGGCGCACCGACGCCTGACTGAGCCATCACCCTTCTCCCCCGCCGCACCGAGTTGTTCGGCGGAGATTCTTGCGAACCCTGCCCTCACGAGCGGGGTTCGTTTTCGTTTCCGGGTGAGGCATGCCTTGACGTGAGCGCAAGTCGAATTGTGGTGCGTGGCGTGCGCGGCGCGTGGAATCCGCGTCATGGTCGGCGGGCGTGATGCCCGTTCCGGCACGAGTCTCGACAAGAGGCCGCCGGGCACTTCCCATCCCACTTCTCTTCAGGAGATTCCCATGACTCTTCGTATGACTGTTTCGCTGGCGGCGGTGGTCGCCGCGACGGCGGGCGGCTCGGCGTCGCTCGCCGGGCCGCTGGCTCCCCCGGCGGGACCGATCGCCCCGACTTCCAAGACGCTCACCGAGATCGAGCCGCGGATCGCGATCAGCGCGGCGAACACGCCGGGCGATGCGGACTCGGTGTTCCGCATCAGCAGCCCCGGCTCGTACTACCTGCCGGCGAACATGCTCGGGCAGGCGGGCAGGCACGGGATCGAGATCGCCGCCGTCGGCGTGACGATCGATCTCAACGGATTCGACATGCAGGGCGTCGCTGGTTCGCTCGACGGCATCCGAACCGCGTTCCCGAATCTGCGGGACATCACCATCAAGAACGGCGCGGTGCGGCTCTTCGGCGGCGACGGCGTTGACTTCTCGACGCAGATCGCGGCGAACTGCCGGGTTGACGGCGTGTACGCCGGCAGCAACGGCAGCATGGGCGTGCGCCTTGGCGATGCGGCGATCGTGACCGACTGCACGTTCTCCAACAACGGCGCTGACGGGCTGCGGGTTGGCCAGGCGTGCCTGGTGTCACGCTGCAGCGCGAGCGGGAACACGACTTCTGGATTCGTGGCCGATGACGGCGGCGTGATCGTTGAGAGCACCGCGGACGGGAACTCGTCGCGCGGGTTCATCACCGGCGTGGGCAGCGTGGTTCACGCCAACTCTGCCCGGGAGAACACCTCGGAGGGCTTCATCGGCGCGATCGGCGCCGCGTTCAGCGCCTGCCGCGCGTTCAACAACGGCAACACCGGTATTGCGACCAGCGGCTCGGCGTTCGACTGCACGGCGCAGTCAAACGGCGGGCTCGGGATCGGCGCGAGCGTCGGCGTGCTGCTCGTCGGCAACACCGCGCGCTCGAATGACAACTCGGGGATCAGCGCCAACGCGTCGAACTTCGTGCTCGGCAACACGCTGGCGAACAACGGGCTCGCCGTCGCGGACGGCGCGGGCGCGGAGGTCAACAACAGCTTTACCCGTGTCGAGGGGAATCACTGCACCTCGAACGACCTGGGCATCGACGTGAACGTCGGCGGCAACTTCATCGTCCGCAACACCTGCTCGGGCAACGCCACCAACTGGGCGATGGTCGCGAACAACGTCTTCGGCGAAGTCTCCGATCGCATCGCCGCCGGCGCGGCGGCGGCGGCTGTCAGCGGCGATTCGGCGCCCAACATTCTCGGCTCGCTCGGCGCCAACAGCCACTTTGCGAACTTCACCCACTGAATCTGTCTTCCCTCGCACACACACCTCTGCACACAAGGATCACTCCCATGAATCGCATTGCTTGCTTCTCCGCACTGTTCTTCGCGACCGGCGCGATCGCCGGCCCGCTCGTGCCGCCGGCCGGCCCCGTCGCGCCGACGCACAAGACGCTTAATGAAGTCGAGGCGCGCATCCCCATCAGCGCCGCGACCACGCCGGGCGACGCCAACTCGTTCTTCCGCATCACCACCCGTGGGTCGTACTACCTCACTGAGAACCTGATCGGGGCACCCGGCTTCAACGGCATCGAGATCGCCGCCAGCGGTGTGACGATCGACCTGAACGGGTTCGAGGTCGTCGGCTTCGCCGGCTCACTGGACGGCATCGTGACCACCTTCGCGGGGCTCGCCGACCTCACCGTTATGAACGGCGCGGTGAGCAACTGGGGCGGCGAGGGCGTGGACTTCGGCACGCTTGCCGCTGAAAAAGCGGTGCTGAAGAACATCCACGCCAGCGCCAATGACAACGACGGCCTGCGCGTCGGCACCGGCGCGGTGGTCGAGCGCTGCGTGGCGTTCGACAACGGGGCCGACGGCATCCGCGCAGCGGAGTCCGCGTCCATCACCGCTTGCGTGGCGCTGACGAACGCGAACAGCGGCATCCAGGCCGGCAGTGGCTCGGTGGTGCGGTCGTGCGTTTCGCGCGGCAACGGGTTCCACGGCATCTTCACCGGCGGCGGGATCACCATCGCTGAGTGCTCGCTCACGAACAACACCGGCAGCGGCTTCTCCGGCGGCGAGAGCTGCGTTGTCATCGGGGTCGTCGCGTCGGGCAACGCCGACGAGGGCATCGAGACGGGCGGCGGTGCCAGCGTCACCCGCTGCACCACCTTCGACAACCTCGGCTCGGGCATCTCGGTCGGCTCGGACTCGACCGTGTCGCTCTGCGCCGCTCGTGAGAACACGCTCGACGGCATCCGCGTCGCGAACGACTGCCTCGTCCTCAACAACATGATGTCGGGTAACGGCTCGGGCGCCGGCAACGGCGCGGGCGTTCACGCCACCGGCAGCCGCAACCGCATCGAGGGCAACAACTGCGTCACCGCCGACCGCGGCGTGGACGTCGACGGCACGGACAACCTCATCATCCGCAACTCCTGCTCAGGTAACACCATCAACTGGAGTATCGCCGCGGGCAACGTGAGCGGATTGATCTCCGACCGCACCGCGCCGGCGAGCGCCGCCGTGCTCGGCAACAGCGCCACGAGCAGCCTGAGCTTCGGCGACGGCGTTCCGAATGGCAACTTCACCTATTGATCGTGCCGCCCCCATCACACCCGACACAAGGACACACTCATGAACCATCACCACACCATCGCGGCGCTCGCCTGCCTTGCCCTCGCGGGGCCGGCTCTCGCCCTTCCCTCGAACGTGGACACGCTCCGCAAGTTCAGCTGGAGCGAGAACTGCGGCTGGATGAACTGGCGCGACGCCGACGGCACCGCGCAGGGCGTGCGGATTCTCCCCACGCATCTCCGCGGCTGGATCTGGAGCGAGAGCATCGGCTGGATCAACACCGGCAGCGGCAACGCCCCCTACGCGAACACCAACGACACCAACTTCGGCGTGAACGTCTCGCCGATGGGCGAACTCTCCGGCTTTGCGTGGTCGGAGAACGCGGGATGGATCAACTTCTCGGGCGGCGCGTTGGCGGCGCCGGCGAACCCCGCGATGGTCGACTGGACCGCCGAGCGCCTGCGCGGCTTCGCGTGGAGCGAAAGCGTCGGCTGGATCAATCTCGACGACTCGGCGCACTTCGTCCGCTTCACCCCCGTCTGCCCCGGTGATGTCGACGGCGACGGGATGGTCGGGCTCTCCGACCTCGCGGTGCTCATCACCAACTGGACCTTCACGGTCCCGCCCGCGCCGCTGAACGCCGACCAGGACGGCGACGGCTCCGTCGGGCTGGGCGATGTCGCGGTCGTGATTCAGAACTGGGCGTTCGTTTGCCCGTGACGCAACTTCTCACATGACTCACGCGGGTTCGTTCAGGGTGGATCGTTGATCTTCAGCACAACAACTTGACGCAGGAGACTCCCATGAACAACCGGCCGTCCGACTCGCCCGCACCGGTCATCCCGCACGCCGCCGCGCCCCGCGCGCGGGCCCGTCGCGGCGCCGGCGGGGCGAGCGGGCGGCGTCTTGGCACACACCCTCACGACGCCGCCGAATCTCCCTTCGGCGGCCCCTTCACCAACGAGCCCCGTCCGTCAGGGTGGGGTTCGTCTTATGATGGCGTTCCGCCGGCGCGGGCGAAGCCGCCCGAGCCCGCGCGGGACCGCCGCACGATGAGCGAGGACCATGCCAACCTGACGCAGTTGCTCCGCGCCGCTGCGTCGGGCGAGCGGCGCGACCTCGACGCGCTGATGGCGGCGATCTATGAAGACATGCACCGGCTGGCCCGCTCGCACATGTCGCGCGAGCGCGGTGATCACACGCTCCAGCCCACCGCGCTCGTCAACGAGGCGTATCTCAAGCTCATCGACCAGCGGAACACGGACTGGAAGGACCGCGTGCACTTCTTCGCGGTCGCGTCGCGAATCATCCGGCGGATTCTCGTCGATCATGCGCGCGAGAAGCTCGCGCTGAAGCGCGGCGGCGGTGCTGGCGAGCGCGTGTCGATGGAGAGCGTCGAAGGCGCGGAATCGCCCGTCGCCGGGGTGGACGTGATCGCGCTGGATGAAGCGCTCGCCGAACTGGCGGACATCGACGAGCGCCAGGCGAAGGTGGTCGAGCTCCGTTTCTTCGGCGGGTTGACGGTCCCCGAGATCGCGGAACTGCTCGGCGTCGCGCCGCGCAGCGTGGACCGCGACTGGCAGGCGGCGAAGGCGTGGCTCTACTGCCGCCTGTCCGACAGCGCGCCGGGCGGCGATCATGGCTGATGAATTCGCCAAACGTTCGCACGAACTGATGATGAGCGCGATGGACGTTCCTGACTCGGAGCGGGCCGCGTTCGTGGAGCAGGCTTGCGCCAACGAGCCGCGGCTGAAGACGCGCGTCTTGTCGCTGCTGGCGGCGATCGGCAATACGCGCGGGTTCCTCGATACGCCCGCGCTGGGGCACTCGGCGCTCTCCGCGCCGGGCGAGCCTCGCCCGCCGAAGGAGATCGTGGGCTACGACATCATGGGGCTGCTCGGCGCGGGCGGGATGGCCGCCGTGTACGAGGCGCAGCAGCACCGACCTCGCCGGCGCGTGGCGCTCAAGGTGCTGCGCCAGGGGCTGGCGGGCACCTCCGCGCTGCGGCGCTTCGAATTCGAGATCGAGGCGCTCGCGCGACTGCGCCACCCCAACATCGCACAGATCTACGAGGCCGGCGCGACGAAGGACGAGCACGGCGGGACGATGCCCTTCATCGCGATGGAGTTCGTCCCCGGCGCGAAGCCCATCACGACCTACGCGCGCGAGAAGGCGCTCGACCGTCGCGCGCGGCTCGAGCTCTTCGCGACAGTCTGCGACGCCGTCCAGCACGGGCACCAGAACGGCGTAATCCACCGCGACCTGAAGCCGAGCAACGTTCTGATCGACGCGGACGGCACGGTGAAGGTCATCGACTTCGGCATCGCGCGCCCGACCGACTCGCAGGACAGCCGAATCACGCGGCACACCGATCGCGGGCACCTGCTCGGCACGCTGAACTACATGAGCCCGGAGCAGGGTGCCGGGAGTTCGCCGCTCGACGTGCGCACCGACGTGTACTCGCTCGGCGTGATCCTGTACCAGCTCATCGCCGATCGCCTGCCGCATGACTTGTCGAGCGTGTCGATCCCCGAGGCGATCCGCGTCATCACCGAGGATTCCCCGGCGCGGCTCGGCGCGATCGTGCCAGCGGCGAAGGGCGATCTGGAAGCGATCGCGGCGATGGCGATGGAGAAGGAGCCGTCGCGCCGGTATTCGGGCGCCGCCGCGCTGGCCGCGGACGTGCGCCGGTATCTCGATCACCAGCCGGTCGAGGCGCGCCCCGCGTCGACTCTCGACCAACTGCGGAAATTCGCCCGCCGGCACCGGGCGATTGTCGCCGGCGTCGGCGCGACGTTCGTCACGTTGATCGTGGGCATCGCGGCGACGGCCCGGATGGCCTATCTCGCGGACCAGGCGCGCGATATCGCCGAGAAGCGACAGGCGGAACTCGAGCGGGTCACCGCGTTCCAGGAATCGCAGCTCATCGGCATCGATGTCAAAGCGATGGGCGATCAGCTGCGCGAGTCGCTCGGCGAGAAGGCACGCGAGGCGATCGCACGCCGATCGGCTGATCCGGCGGTCGCCGAACGTGATGCGGCCGAACTCGCCCGGCTTACCGACGGCATCAACTTCACATCGCTCGCGCTGCGGAATCTCGACGAGGGAGTGCTGCAGCGCTCGAGCGCCGCGATCGAGACGCAGTTCGCCGACCAGCCGCTTCTGCGCGCCCGCATGCTGCAGAAGCTGGCAAACACGATGTACATCCTCGGGCTGCCCGACCGCGCGGAGCCGCTGATCGCTGAGGCGCTGCGTCTCCGCCGGGCTGAGTTGGGCGACGATCACACGGACACGCTGCTGTCGGCGCACTCGCTCGGCTCCGTGCTCAGCGCGCTGGGGCGGTACGACGAGGCGCAGACGATCCTCCACGACACGTACGAGCGCCGCTCCCGCAAGCTCGGGCGCGAGCACGCCGACACGCTGAACACCGCGAACACCCTCGGCGGCGTGCTGCGCCTGAGGGGAGACCTCGCCGGCGCGGAATCGATCTGGCGCTCCACGCTCGATATCCGCCGACGAACCCTGGGCAACGACGACCCGTCCACGCTCATCTCGCTCAACAACTTCGGCGTGATCTGCGCGATCCAGGGCAAACTCGCCGACGCAGAACAGGCGTGGCGAGAGTTGGTCGACCGCCGCACGCGCCTGCGCGGTCGGGATCACCCTGAGACGCGGCAGTCGCTGGGCAACCTCGGCATGATCCTGCAGGAGCAGGGGAAACTTCAGGAAGCGCTCGCATTGCTCGAAGAAGACCTTGCCGCGTCGCGCTTATCGAAGGGCGACGATCATCACGAAACGCTCGTGGTGATGAGCAACACCGCGGAAGCGCTGAAAGACCTCAAGGAATTCACGCGGGCCGAGGCGTTGCACCGCGAATGCCTTGATCGCCGGTGCCGGTTGCTTGGCCCCGAGCATCATAGCTCGCTGTTTTCGAAGGCTCTGCTCGCGGGTCTGATTCTCGAGAAGGATCTTGCCGGTGCAGCAGAGCCGGGAGAACTAACACAAGCGGAGAGCCTTCTGCGCGACGCGGTCGCCGCGCAGCGCGTCGCTGTCGGTGCCGATCACCCGGAGTCCGTCGACTCAGCCCTGACCCACGTCAGAATCCTGCGGCGGATCGGTCGGCTTGACGAGTCCGAATCGCTGGCGCGCGAGGTCATCCCCTCAGCGAAGCGAGTCCACTTCGCGGAGCACTGGGCCGTGGGCCGAGCGATGCTCGAGCTCGGCGAGACGCTCACCGCCCTGCGCCGCTGGGACGAAGCGGATTCGACCCTTCGCGAGGCGTACGCGATTATCGAACGCGCCCGCGGTCAGGACGACCCGCAGACGCGGCTCGCCGCCGCCGCACTCGAACAACTGGCGGCCGCCCGCGCCGGGAGCCAGGAAGGTGCCGGGAGCCGGCCCGACTCGCCGCTCTGATCGGCCGGCGTGCGAACGGTCACGCCCTCGCTTCGACGACCATCTTGAACCCGCCCCACGACATCCGGGCGCAGTCAAAGGGCATCTTCCCGTTGCTCGGCATCATCTTCTGGATGCGCGGGTCCGCCATCACTTTCTTGTTTACCGCGTTGCGGTGCGCCTTCGACTTATAGACGATCCACGAGAAGACCACCGACTCGCCCTTTTTCGCCTTGACGGCGTCGGGGAACGAGACCATCCCTTTCACGGAGAAATCATCGCCGACCGTTTCGATGTACTCGAGCGCGCCGTGGTCCATCCACACCGTGCGCGCTTTCTTCGACATGGCGACGTACGCCTTCAGGTTCTTCGTAGGCACGGGGATCAGGAATCCGTCGACATAGGGCATGGGTTCGCCTTTCGCATGTTGGAGCACGGAATTGAACAGGGCCAGCGACACAATGTCACGCGCGGGTCCGCCACGGCGCGAGCGCCCTGACGCGACGGTCACGCAGGAAGAGCGCGATCCACACGACAACGCCGATGATGACGGGCATGATGAACGGGTCGCCGATGCGCACATGCGTCGCCGTCGCGCCGCCGAGGTAGCCCGTGAGCAGGATCGCGCCGAGCACCGCCGTGCGCGGGAACAGATAGACGATCACGCACGCGAGTTCGATGATGCCGATGGTGAAGATCGTGTCCATCGTGTAGCCGAGGCGCGTGACTTCGGTCTCGACCGGGGGCAGCTTCAGCAGCTTTCCGACCCCGCTGAACGTCAGGAACGCGCTGAGCAGAACCGTCAGCACCCACCCGACAACGATCGGTACTCTCGACGGCTTGGTGGGCGAACTCGGCGTGCTCATGCATGATCTCCCTGTGATGCGCGTCCCTCCGCAGACTCCTTGATTTTACCCAATTCGTACTCCCACCCTTGATGCACGCCGGTGCGGTGCTCGTCGGCGATCAGCCCGATCGCGTTGTGCGCGAGCTTCAGGCGCGTGCGGGTTCCCTCGGCAATGAGCCGGTACTGCACGAAATTCGTCGCGGCGTACGACATGAAGAGCGGGCCGCAAATCTCGATGAGCGTCGGCGGCTTGATGACCTGCACGTGCCCCCAGAAGTGCCCCACGCCGTCGCCCAGATCGCGGTACCAACGCCCGCCGGGCCACGGCTCGAACTTCATCGGGAACGGCACGCCGCCCGGCATCTCGCTCGCCGGCCCGAGTTGGTCGACGATCGACGCGAAGACGATCTCGGGCGGCGCGTCGATCACCAGTTCCTTGACGATGGAGAAATTCTGGACGCTGTGCTCGTGCATGGCGGTGGGCATTGGGATTCTCGGATTGGGCTTGGTGTTTGGGGTTTGGGGTTTGGGGCCCGAGTGCTCAGTGATGAATCACTTCTGGCTGAGAGCCGACTGCTGATCGACGATCGCCTGCGTCGCTAGCGCGGCGGGCGTACCGCGCGTCTCTCTTCCTTTACGTTGTTTGACGCGGCGGCCGCAGCGGCGATCCAGTGCCCGCCGCCAACACTCCGCTCGGCGGCCGCCTTCTCCGCATTTTCCTTGATCCGATCGAGTTGGTGCGACCAGAATTTCTCATACGGCGCAACCCAATCGCGCACCGCCTTCAGGCGCGACGCTTCCAGCCGGTACAGCCGAAGCCGCCCGCTCCGCTCGACACTCACCACGCCGGCGCGCCGGAGTACACCCAAGTGCTTCGACACCGACGGCTGCGGCAGGCGCATCTCCTCGACCAGATCATTCACCGGCATCGGCTGCCCGCGCGCCAGCAGATCCAGCATCCGCCGCCGACGCGGCTCCGCGATCGCGGCGAAGACATCCTCGGCGGCGTGGGGCACTGGCGCGAGCGGCATGGTTTCAATATATTCCTATTATGGCATATGTCAAGCCCCGCAGTTACCCCCATGCAAAAATCGCGGACCGGATCACCCTGCTGTGAATGGAAGGTACGGACTGACGGCCACGCCCGCCGTGGTCTCAAGCCTTGGGCGGACTTGCCCGGGCTCGCGAGGGTACTCATGCGACACGCGGCATGCGGCCGCGCAGGCACGACACGAACTTGCACTCGCGCCCCGCCGCAGTCAGTCTGATGAGTGAAGGCGAAGCGAATGGGGGCCGTCAGAACCGCACCAGGAAACGCACCCCCAGCACCACCGCGGTGTCAACGAGGTCCGATGCGGACTCGACGACCTGAACATCGAACGTCAAACCCGCGGCAGGAGTCAGCGCGATGTTGTAGAACGCCTCGAAGCCTTGCGAGCTGTCGTCCAATCCCACGATGGTCGTGAGCCGGCGCGATTGCAGCGCCGAGTGAAAGGCCGCGACCCCGAAGAGATCGTGGTCGCGCCCGGGAATGAGGCCGCGCCCGCCAAGTCCGCCGCTGACCGAATACTCCACCGGGTTCGTCTCCTCATCGGCGAAT
This sequence comes from uncultured Phycisphaeraceae bacterium, assembly GCA_964391865.1. Lineage (GTDB taxonomy): Bacteria > Planctomycetota > Phycisphaerae > Phycisphaerales > UBA1924 > DASZQL01. Next base: position 13,489 of record CAYMNQ010000006.1, on the reverse strand, counting down.
CCGATGCGCGCAAAAACACCCAGACCCTTGCGGTCCGGCGAGCCGTCGACAAGGTTGAGCGGCGCCTCGGCGTTCTCGGCGGGTTCATCCGTGAAGAGGTACTGCCAGACACTCGCATAGACCGCCCACGACTGGTCCTCATCAGGGGTTCTCGTGATCCCTTCGCCTGGCCTGAACACGAAGCGCCGGCCGACGGTCGTGAAGTCGTTCCCCCAGGCGAACGAGCCCCCGACATTGAAACCGCCGGGCAGATGACCGAACTGATACTGGAACTGGCCTTCGCCGGCCCAGGTCCATCCATCGCCGATCTTGTCGAAGCCGGTCGTGGTGGAGGAATCAGCGGTGGTGAAAATGCTGGTGCTCAGCGTGATGTGCGGGATCGGCACCCAGAGCACGCCGCCGCCGAGCGTGCTGTACGGCACGGTCACGAGCGGCGCAGGGTTGAAAATGAAGTTGAGGTTCTGGAACTGCGTCAGCCCGCGCCCAGAGGCGAACTCGTTGGGGTCGCCATCGAGCGTGTCGAACTTCCCGAGGAACACTCCGAAAGTCTCAGAGAAATACTGGAAGTAGGTCAGCGTGGTGAGCGTGAAGGGAAGTCCCTCGTCGAGTTCGCCGGCGAGGGGCATGAACAGATCGGTGCTGACGGGAAGAATCGGCCCCGCATCGCCGTTGACCGAATCGCCGTAGCGCGACTCGCCGCGCATCTTGATGATCGCGCCGGGCAACAAATTCATGCGCATCAGGTCGAGAGTCAGGTTGTAGTCGAGCGTCCCGCCGTACGCGGTATTGATGTCCCGGCCTCCGCTGACCACCGATTGAACCGTGTTGTTCCAATCAACGCCGAACTGGATCCCTTTGTTGGCGAGGCCCGTCCGCCCACCCTCCAGATCGCCGAGCAGGGCGCGGCGGGTCCACAGGTCGCCCGTGTAGTCGGGGATGGGAAGGATCCCCGCAGGGGCCGGCGGCGGCAGCGCCGTTTCGCCCGCTTGCGCCAATGCGAAGCGCCCACTCACGAGACAGCCTGCGGCGCAGACGAGGAAGAGCCAGCCACTTCCGCGCACCATCAGATCTCCCTCCACGTGCATGTCACCTCCGTTGTCCGCACCGGATTACTTCTGCTCCACGGTCACGCTGATGATCTTGCCCGTGAACGCATTGGCGTTCTGCTTGTAATCCGGCGACACGTTCGTCTCCGCGTCGAGGCCAACGTCCGCACCCTCATCCGCCGAGAACGAGAAGGGCTGCGTCTTGGGAATCTGTGCCTCGGCCACTTTCTTGCCGTCGACGCTCAGAATCGATTTGCCGCCTGTCCCGGGCTTGGCCGCGTCCGGGATGAACTCGTAGCGGATCGTGTGCTTGCCCGGGCCCAGCGCTGCATCACCGCCGAAGTTGGTGCGCTCAATCGCGAACCAGTTGTATTCGTGGCGAGGCTTGCCGTCCTTCATGTAGAGCGTCCACCCGCCGAAATAACCCGCCTGCGCGATGATGACGCCGCTGGTCTTGTCGTCCTTCAGCTCCACTTCGGCGGTGATGGTGTGATGAACACCCTTCACGTTGATGAAGGCGTTCTCCATCATGCCCACCATGCCGGGATAGACCGTGAGCGTCTTGCGCCCGCCCAGCAGGTCCGGGCGTCCAGCGATCGCCGGGTTGAACCGCTCCGAGCGCCGATCATCAATCGGGAAGACTCGGTTCCGGATCGCCTCTTTGTTGAAGACCTCCTGGAGTTCCTTGAGTTTGGCGGGATTCTTCGCCGCAAGGTTGTCCGCCTGGCTGAAGTCGTTCTCGACGTTGTACAACTCCCACACGTCTTCGCTCAGCGGTGGCAGCGGCACAATCAGCCACGGGATCGAATGGCGCGTGCACGCCACCCAGCCCTCGTGATAGATGCCGCGGTTGCCGAACATCTCGAAGTACTGCGTCGTGCGCCGATCCGCGGCTCTGGCATCATCCGCCGAATAGAGCATCGATACGCCGTCCATCGGGCGCTGCGCAACACCGTTGACGGCCCGCGGCTGCGGGATCCGCGCGGCTTCCAGCGCGGTCGGGGCGACGTCGACCACATGGTGGAACTGGCTGCGGATCTCGCCGCGGGCTTTGATGCCCTTGGGCCAGTGCAGAACCATGCCGTTGCGTGTGCCACCGAAGTGGCTGGCGACCTGCTTGGTCCACTGGAAGGGCGTGTTGCCCGCCCACGCCCAGCCGATCGCGAAATGAGGGAAGGTCGTCGGGCCGCCCCAATCGTCGATGTGGCTCATCATCTGGTCGGCCTTGCCGACGATGCCGTTGAGCGCCATCATCTCGTTGTAGGTGCCCTCGGGCCCGCCCTCGGCGCTCGATCCGTTGTCGCCAACGATGTAGAAGAGCAGCGTGTTTTCCATCGCGCCGATCTTCTCGAGCTGATCCACGAAGCGGCCCACCTCATAATCCGTGTGCTCGGCGAAACCGGCGAAGGTCTCCATCTGGCGCTCGAAGAGCCGCCTCTGGTCCGCGCTCATGTCGCTCCAGGCGGGGATTTCCGTCGGGCGCGGCGTGAGCTTCGCATCGGCGGGGATGACGCCGAGCTTCTTCTGGCGTGCGAAAGTCACCTCACGAAGCGCATCCCAGCCGCGGCTGAACTGGCCGGCGTACTTGCTGATCCACTCCTTGGGCACATGATGCGGCGCGTGCGTCGCGCCGGTCGCGAAATACAGATAAAAGGGCTTGTCCGGCGTGAGCGAGTGCTGCGCGCTCACCCAGTTGATCGCCTTGTCCGTCATGTCCGTGGTGAAGTGATACCCCGGCGTCGTCGGCGCTTCGACCCGCGCCACGCCGTCGAAGATGGCCGGCGCCCACTGATTCGTCTCGCCGCCGATGAACCCATAGAACTTGTCGAAGCCCGACCCCGTCGGCCAACGGTCGTACGGCCCGGACACCGACACCTCCCACGGCGGTGTCTCGTGGTACTTGCCGAACGCCGCCGTGCTATAGCCGTTCTGCCGCAGGATCTCGGCGAGCGTCGTGATCTCTCGCGGACGCACGCCTGTGTTGCCGGGGAACGCGGTGGCGAGTTCCATGATCGCGCCGGCGTTGTTGGCGTGGTGGTTGTGCCCCGTGAGGAGAGCGGTCCGCGTGGGGCTGCACAGCGCCGTCGTATGGAAGCGGTTGTACTTCAGCCCGGACCTCGCGAGCCTCTCGAGCGTCGGCATGTTGATCGGCCCGCCGAAGGCGCTGCTGTGACCGAACCCGATGTCGTCGATCAGCACGATCACCACGTTCGGCGCCCCGCGCGGCGCTGTGACCTCAAATCGCGCCGGCGCCTTGGCATTGCGGGCGTCGACTTCGGTGATCGGCACCGGCTTCGGCTCGGGGATCGGCAGAACCGTTCGGTCGAGCGTGTCCGACCGACCGGGCCGCGCCGGGATCTCCTGTGCCCACACGGCGGGCGCGAGCGCCATGAGTACGCCGAGGGCCGCGAGCACTGACCTGTTTCGCATGGCTTTGTCCTTTTCTTGGTGCGGACCGGCGCGGCACGCCCCGCTTCGTGATTGAGGCAATGATCCTTCGCCGTCGAATCCGTAAACATGCGCGCACGTTGCATGCGCCCTTGGCGCTGCCCGCTTTTAAACCGTCTGCCGATGCAGACAGTCGAGCATATCAGCGTTACCACGGCACGAGCAAACACGACCCTCGCCACGCATGCCAGCCCCGGCCGCACCCGCCCCGCTGTGAGCGTCCCCGTGATGCCGACGAAGAAGCGCACCGAGGCGAACATCAGCGCGAGCCGTACATACGAGCCGGACGGCCGCCCGGCGGCCTGCGCCGCGCTCTTGAACTGTTTGGCCACTCCACTCCCCGGAGTCGCTTGGAGTTCTGCTGTTCCGCCCGGACATCCTCGGCCGCTGGTCCGCACCCGCGCCCTTCGGGTCATGCATCACGCCCGCGTCGAGGCTCGCCTGAAGCTCCGCGCGAAGCTGCAGGCGAAGCCATCTGACGCCGTTTCATGCTCGGTTGCGCGAGGTCGCCGCTTCACGGTCGCGATACCGGCGCGCCGCCGTTCTCTTTCGCCGCGGCGCCGCCGCGCGCCGACTCCCACGCCTCCTTGGTCATCACGCACCGGAACCCGACGTGGTTGCTCCCGGTCGTCACCTCGCCCTTCCCCCGCGTGCCCATCATGTACCGCGTGCAGTACTGATCCGTGCACAGAAATGATCCGCCCCGCTGCACCCGCTTCTTCTCCGCCGGTTCCGCGGGATCCCACGGCGAATCGGGTCCCTGCGGATTCCGCGCCACGCCCCCACCCCCGCCCGCCGCCGCCAACTGCCCGTAGTAATCCGGCCGATACCAATCGCTACACCACTCCCACACGTTGCCCGCCATGTCGAACAAGCCGTAGTCGTTCGACGCGAAACTCTTCACCGGCGCGGCACCGGCAAACCCGTCCTCCCCCATGTCCTTCACAGGGAACTTCCCTTGGAATGTGTTCGCCATGAAACGCCCGCCCGGCTGCATGACATCGCCCCACGAGTAGTTGCTCCCCGCGTGCCCTCCGCGCGAGGCGAACTCCCACTCCGCCTCCGTCGGCAGCCGCTTCCCCGCCCACGCGGCGTACGCCTGCGCATCCGGGTACGCGATGTGCACCACCGGGAAACGCTCGCGCCCCTTCACATCGCTCGCGCTTCCCTCCGGATGCCGCCAACTCGCACCTGGCTCATAGCGCCACCACTGAAAGTGATCGTTCAGAGGCACCGGCTCATCCGTTGGCGTGAACACCGTTGAGCCCGCCACGAGATTCTCCGGCGGCGCGGCCGGAAACTCCGCCTGCGTCGGAACGCGCTCCGCGATCGTGATGTACCCCGTCGCCGCGACGAACCTCGCGAACTCCGCGTTCGTCACCTCCGTCGCGTCCATCCAGAAGCCGTCGACGTACACGCGGTGGATCGGTCGCGCATCGGGCATCGCATCCGGCCCGCCGCACACCATCGCGGTCGGATCACTCGACCCCATCGAGAACTCACCGCCGGGGATCCACACCATGCCGTCCGGGCCCGGCCCGGACGGACGATCGCGATTTTCGATCGTCGGCAGAAACGGTTCGCTCGCCGCGCGCGGCTCACGCGCTGCTCGTGCCGACTCGCGCGCGCCCACCGACCCCGGCGGGGGCATCACGGCCATGACCACCAGCGCCATGATCGCCGTCGCCAGCATCAGTGCCCATGCTCCGGATCGCCAATTCATGCCGCGTATTGTACGTCGCGGTCGAACGCGGAAGTACGCAAGTTTGTTCAATCGCGGGAGATCCAACGATGGCGCGGTGGACAGGCTTACCCCTTCGGCCCGGCCGCGCGCACCTTCTCCGGCATATCGAACTTCGCATCATTCTCGCGGAAGCGCTTCGCCAGGTCCTTCGCCTTCGTGTCATACGCCGACTTGTCCTTCCACGTGTTGCGCGGGTTGAGGACGTCTTTCGGCACGTCGCCGCCGGGGATTTCCGCCGGGATCGACAAGCCGAAGATCGGATCTGGCTCGAAGTTCACTTTCGCCAGCGAGCCGTTGAGGATCGCGGTGATCATCGCGCGGGTGTAGCTGAGCTTGAAGCGCGAGCCCACACCGTAGGGGCCGCCCGACCAGCCGGTATTCACCAGCCACACGTTCGCGCCGTGCTTGTCGATCCGTTCCGCGAGCATGTCGGCGTACACGCGCGGCGGGCGCGGCAGGAACGGCCCGCCAAAGCACGGCGAGAAGTTCGGCTGCGGCTCCTTCACGCCCGCTTCCGTCCCCGCCAGCTTCGACGTGTACCCGTTGATGAAGAAGTACATCGCCTGCTCGCGCGACAGCTTGCTGACCGGAGGCATCACGCCGAACGCATCCGCCGTCAGGAAGATCACGTTCTTCGGATGCTTGCCCACGCTCGGCATCCGCGCGCCGGGGATGAAGCTCACCGGGTACGTGACGCGGGTGTTCTCCGTGATCGCGTTCGAGTCGTAGTCCGGCACGCGCGTGTCAGGGTCGAGCGTGACGTTCTCGAGCACCGAGCCGAACTTGATCGCGTCCCAGATCTGCGGCTCGCCCTCTTTCGTCAGCTTGATGCACTTCGCGTAGCAGCCGCCCTCGAAGTTGAACGTGCCGCGCTCGCTCCAGCCGTGCTCGTCGTCGCCGATAAGGGCGCGCTTCGGATCGGCCGAGAGGGTCGTCTTCCCTGTGCCCGAAAGCCCGAAGAAGAGCGCGACGTTGGTGTCGTCCTGCATGTCAACGTTCGCCGAGCAGTGCATCGGGAACACCGACACCTCGGGCATGTCGTAGTTCATCGCGTAGAACATGCTCTTCTTCATCTCGCCGGCGTACTCGGTGCCGAAGATCAGCACGGTTTTGCGGGTCAGCGACTGCGCGATGCAGATGCCCGTGTCCGGGTTGCTGCCGACGCGCTTCGCTTCGGCTTTCGTCAGCTTCCGCTTGCCGCAGTTGACGATCGTCCAGTCCGGGTCGAACGACGCGAGCTCGCTCTTGGTCGGCTCGATGAAGAGCGTCTTCACGAACAGCGAGTGCCACGCCTGCTCGGTGAACGTCCGGACCGAGAGCCGGTACTTCGGATCCGCGCCAACGAAGCCGTCGAACTGATAGACGGTCTTCTTCTTCGACAAATACGCCTGCGCGATCTTCTCCAGCTCGTCGAACGCGGCGGCGGTGATCTTCTGGTTGACCTTGCCCCACCAGATGTTGTTCGTCACCTCGGGCGAGTCCTCGAGGTACTTGTCATTCGGGCTGCGCCCCGTGCTCTTGCCGGTCGTGACGCTGAGCGTGCCGTTCGCAGCGAGAACACCCTCTTCCCGGTTGATCGCGTGCTCGATCAGGACGGGGGTCGAGAGATTGCGGAGCACCTTTGCGGAAGCCAGGTCGAGTCCCTGGGTGGCGATCATGGAAGCCATAACACCAAATCTCCTCAGATTCGAAGGCGGAAGCGGCCAAACGCCGAACTTCTCAACCTTGGGGTGAGGGGCAAGTGTATCACAGCCGCCGGAGGCGGGGAAAGGTCAATCCGCCGGGTTTCAAAGACACTCTGACGGCATTTCGCGGGCCGGGTGCCACGAGCCAGCTTGGCGACCCGAGCTCCGTGACTCGCTCGGATCTGCGCTGGGCTCATTCCGCCGCGGGCGGTTCCTTGGGCTGACTCTTGATCCAGTCGCGGATCTGCGCCAGGGTCATGTGCTCGCTCCCCGGCACGTAGATCAGCTGCCCGCGCGGACCCGGCATGCTGAGATAGGCCGCTCCAAGCGTCACGGTCGCCGTGTCGAACGCGCCGCTGCGCCAGAATCGCACAAGGACCTTCTTCCCTGGCCCGGCGATGCTGATGATCGAGCGCAGCACGTCAAAGCTCGGCGTAGCGCGCCCTTCGATCTCGGTGATGATGTCGCCCGAGCGCAGCCCAGCGTCGGCGGCGGGCTCGCCCTCGCGCGCAGTGGCGATGAGCACGCCCGCGCCCTCGAAGCCCGTCCGGCGCGAGAACTCCTCGGGATCGCGCACGAACCCCGGCGCGATGCCGAGGTACCCGCGCAGCACGATGTCCGCTTCGAGCAACTGCGCCACCACCGCCTCGATGGTTTCGAGCGGGATGGCAAAGCCGATTCCCGCGGACTGCCCCTGCACGGGGGTGCCGTTGGGGCCGACGGACTGCGAAACGTTGTTGGCGATCGCGGTCGCCATGCCGATGACCTTGCCCCGGACATCGACGAGCGGGCCGCCGGAATTGCCGGGGTTCATCGCGGCGTCGGTCTGGATGAAATTGGTGTACCCGCCGCGGAGACCGACCATCCCCGCCGCGTCACCGCCGCGGCCCAGCCCCGAGATGATCCCCTGGCTCATGGAGAACTTGATGCCGAAGGGCGAACCAAAGACGAAGACGCGCTCGCCGATGTTGATCGCTTCGCCCGTGGCGCGCCGCAGCGGGATGACGCTCCCCGCGTCGATGCGGATCACCGCGATATCCGTCTGCGGGTCGGTGCCGACCACGCTCGCGCTCCGCACGCGCCCATCGTACAGCTCAACGCGCACCGTCTCCGCGTCGCCCACAACGTGCGCGTTCGTGATGATCACGCCCTGGTCGTTCCACAGCCACCCCGCGCCGGTCGACAAGCTCGGGCGCCGAAAGAACCGGCGCGGCGGCTCGGGCGTTGCAGGTTGTTCAGTGCTGTCGCCGTTCTCATTGTCCTGCGACTCCATCTCGCGGCGCAGCTCGGCGAAGTTCGTCTCAGACTCGATATGCACCAGCCCCGGCAGCACCGCATCGGCGATGGCGCGCTGCGCTTTGCTGATCTCCTCCAGCACGTTCGCGCCTTCGAGCCGGTTCTGCGCCAAAGTCACGCGGGCCGAGAGCTGCGCCACCTGCAGCCGCTTGATCGCCAGCGGCCCGAGGAACAGCGCCCCCAGAACGGCGACGATGAGCAACACACTCGGGCCGAACACGATGAACTTTCTCATGCAGACTCCGGGAAGAGGCGGGGTACGGCTTGCGGGGTGCGGTCAAGGCATCAAACGGTGAGAACAATCAGGGCGCTTCGCCGTAGCGATGATCGGTCACTCGGCGTTCGGAGACTCGCGCCACCCATTCTTCCGCCGCCGATTGGATCTGTTTCCCCACGCCCGCCAGCGCCGGGGCGAAGGGCGGCTGCCGATCGGTCATCCCCAGAAGGTCCTGTAAGACAAGGATCTGCCCGTGGCACGCCGGGCCCGCGCCGATGCCGATCAGCGGCACGCTTGTCTTCTTCCTGATCTCATCGGCCACCTCGGGCGGCACGGCTTCGACGAGCAGCATCACGCAGCCCGCCTTCTCCAGCGCGACAGCGTCCGACACCACCTTCCGCGCCGACTCCTCCGTCTTCCCCGTCGAAACGTACCCGCCGGTCAGCGCCACCGACTGCGGCATGCTGCCCACGTGCCCGCACAGCGGCACGCCGGCGCGGCGCAGCTTCGACACCAGCGGCGCGAACGATTCGTCCGCTTCGATCTTCACGATGTCCGCGAGCCCCTCCGTCATGTAGCGCCCGGCGTTGCGGATCGCATCTGCTTCGCTCGCTTGGTAGCTCATGAAAGGCATGTCCGCCATTACCAGGCAGTTCGGCGCGCCGCGCTTCACCGCCGCCGTCAGCGCGATCGAAACCTCCAGCGGCATGTGGATCGTCGAAGGGAACCCCAGCACCACCTCGGCGGCGGAGTCCCCCACCAGCAGCACATGCACCCCGGCCCGCGCGAGCCACCTCGCGGTCGTCGCGTCATAGCACGTCAGGCACGAGAACGCCTGTCCCTCGCGCATCATGCGGCGCAGGGTGCGGATGGTCACCGCCCCCGCCCGCTCCTCGCCGCCGGTCCGCCGTGCTGGCCCTGTGGAAGTCGCGTCTTTCACGGGGGGAAGTGTAGGCGAGCGGCGGGTGAGTATCTTGTGCGGCGAGGGGCCGAAAATTCGGCACCCCCCGGAGCTCCGCCATGCCCTCCCTCGACATCGTTTCAAAGATGAACTACGCCGAGCTGCACAATGCGCTGAACAACACGAAGAAAGCCATCGCGCAGCGCTTCGACTTCCGCGGCGCCACCGCCGACCTCGAACTCAACGAGAAGGAAGGCACGCTCAAGATGGTCTCCGACGACGGCACCAAGCTCAACGGCATCCGCGAGATGTTCGAGTCCGCCGCACACCGAAGGGGGCTGTCGCTCAAGTCGTTCGTGTGGGGCGAGCCGGAGCCAGCCCTCGCTGGAAAGGTGAAGCGCGAGGTCAAGATCCAGAACGGCATCGAGCAGGACAAAGCCAAGAACATCGTCAAGATCATCAAGGACTCGAAGCTCAAGGTGCAGGCGTCGATCCAGGGCGACGAGATCCGCGTCACCGGCAAGCAGATCGACGACCTTCAGGCCGTCATGAAGATGCTGACGGCGGCGGAACTCGACCTGCCGCTGCAATACGTCAATATGAAGAGCTGATCGAGCCACGGCACGAGTGATAGACTCTTCGCCATGCGCCGATCAGTCCTGCTGCTCGTGAACCGCTCGAAGCCCGCGGTGGTCGGCGCGCTGGGCGAAGTCCGCTCGCTCATCCAGCAGCACGGCACGCTCGCCGCCGAACTCGAGATCGGCGGCGGGGCGCTCAGCGAATCGCACGGCGCCGACCTCATCATGGTCCTCGGCGGCGACGGCACGCTCCTCGCGCAGGCCCGCCGATGCGTTGATCTCCGCCTGCCCCTCATCGGCATCAACCTCGGGAAGCTCGGTTTCCTCGCCGAGTTCGATCTCGACGCGCTGCGCAAGCACGCCCCCACCCTCCTCGGCGGAAAAGACCTCCACCTCTACGAGCGCATGCTCCTCCGCATCGAGGTGTACCCCGCCGGCGCCCCGTCGCCCAGTTTCCGCGGCATCGCGATGAACGACTGCGTCATCACCGCGGGGCCCCCCTACCGCATGATCGAGATCGGCCTGCGCATCGGAGCGGACGAAGGCCCAACCCTTCGCGGCGACGGCGTGATCCTCGCAACCCCCAGCGGCTCGACCGCCTACAGCGTCTCCGCCGGTGGGCCGATCGTGGCACCCGAGGTCGAGTCCATTTCTATCACGCCAATCGCCGCCCACTCGCTGGCGTTCCGCCCGGTGGTTGTCGGCGTGGAACAAGACGTTGAACTCACGATCCGCCGGGCGAACACCGGTCGGGGGCAAGGGTTGTCGGCGGTGCAGCGGGTGCAAACGCCGCAGACCGGAGCGGGAGACGGGCTCGGCCCTGAAGGCACCACGCTGGTTTTGGACGGCCAGGTTCTCTGGCCCCTCACCGGCGGCGAACGGGTGGTGATCGGGAAGGACCGCCGCCGGATCAGGCTGGTCCACAACCCCGAAAGCAGCTATTGGCGAACCCTGGTGCGGAAGATGCATTGGGCCCAGACGCCCGGGGCGTAGTTCACCGGATGGCGGCGTGAAAATGGGCTACATCGTATGCTAGGGACCACCCGCCGGTTCACGAGAACATGCCTCCAACATTCCCCGGACCATCGAAAAAATTCCCCCTCGCAACGGTTTTTCGGTTGCAGTTGGGCGGGGCGTCGGGTACTTTGTAATAGTTGGTAGGAGAGGAAGCGTCTGGGCTTGCCCGGACGCGAGGGAAGAAATCAGCGTCTTCGAGCCCGACTACCCGCGGTCAATCGGGACGAAGAAACTGGTTCTCGCACGTCGAATGGTTTGAGTTGGGAAGCTCAAGCCAGGGAAAAATGGGTTGCCCGGCCGGCAGCCTATGAAACACGTATTGGGGGATGGGTGGTTTGGCCCCCACCAAGACTACGCATGCTGGTTCGCCAGCGTGTGGCAGAAGCATCAGCCGCTCCACAGGGCGGCTGATGCTTTTTTTGCGACGAGTATTTAGAGGGTGGCACGCGCGCAGAGGGTGGCACGCACACGGCTCTGAGTGTGCGTGATTGGGCACGGCAACACGCAACGCATGCTCGCCCAAAGCTGCGAGCATGCCACCCTTCTCGGACCCCGTCCCTCCGCTACCATCCCGCCCATGATCGACCTTCGGCTGCTGCGCAAGGACCCCGCTCACTTCAAGCTCGGCGCTCAGCGCAAGGGCATCAGCACGGACATCGACCGCGCGCTCCAGCTCGACGAGCAGCACCGCGCCATTCTCATCGAGATGGAGTCGATGCGCGCCGAACAGAACCGGCTCGCGAAGGAGTCCGGCCCCGCGATCGGCAAGCTGATGGGGCAGATCAAATCCGCCAGCGGCGACGCGAAGGCGAAGCTCGAAGCCGAGGCCGACGAACTCCGGCGTCGCCCGGCGGAACTGAAGGACAAGATCGCCGCGCTCGAAGCGAAGGCCCGCGAGATCGAAGCGCCGCTGCACGAGGTGCTGCTGACGATCCCCCAGCCGCCCGACGCGGATGTGCCCGTGGGCGAGGGCGCGGAAGGGAACATCGAGATCCGCTGCTGGAGCCCGCCGGGTTTCGACACCAAGAAATCCTTCGAACAGAACCGCGGCTTCAAGCCCAAGACGCACCTCGAGCTCATTGAGAAACTCGGGCTCGTCGATTTCGCGCGCGGCGTGAAATTGGCCGGCTCGCGCAGCTACGTCCTCATGGGCGACGGCATGAACCTGCACCTCGCGTGCCTCCGCTACGCGACGGACTTCATCCAGAGATTCGGCTTCAAGCTGATGAGCGTGCCCGTCGTTGTGCGCGAGGAGTGCATGGTCGGTACAGGGTTCTTCCCCGCCGGGCGCGAGCAGACATACCGGCTCGACGAAAAGGCGCGCGGCGAGGCGCACGACCTGTTCCTCACCGGCACGGGCGAGGTCGGGCTGATGGGCCTGCACGCGGATGAGATTCTCGATGAGTCGATGCTGCCGCTGCAGTACGCGACCGTAAGCACGTGCTTCCGGCGCGAAGCGGGCGCCGCCGGGCGCGACACCGCTGGGCTGTACCGCATCCACCAGTTCGACAAGGTGGAGCAGGTGGTCATCTGCCGCGCGGATGAAGCGGAGAGCCGCGCATGGCACAAGAAGATGATCGGGATCGTCGAGGAACTGCTGCAGAGCCTGAAGATCCCCTACCGCCTGCTGCAGTGCTGCACGGGCGATCTGGGCGTGAAGAACGCGGACATGGTGGACATCGAGAGCTGGATGCCGGGCCGCGGCGAGGTGGACAAGAACGGCGTGCCGAGCGGCGCGTACGGCGAGACGCACAGCGCCAGCCGCCTCTACGACTTCCAGTGCCGCCGATTGAACATGCGCTACAAGGACGGCGGGGCGAAGGGCACGACCGTCGTGTGCCACTCGCTGAACAACACCGTGCTCGCCAGCCCGCGCGTGCTGATCCCGATCCTGGAGAACCACCAGAACCCCGACGGCACGGTGACGATCCCCGAAGTGCTGCGCCCTTACATGGGCGGGCGCGAGCGGATCGGTTAGCGTTGATCGAGAATGCTCGCACGCTTCCTCGACGAGAACGTCCATCGAGAATCCGAAATTTTCGTCTTGAATTCAGTCGACCCAACAACCGCAAATGTGACGCGCGGCTGAACGCCACGGAACCGTGAATGCGCTGTCTCGACATGACTCGCCTGACAAGCCGCCTTGAGCAAGGGACGAATTGGAGCCTCGCAAGAGCGCCGGAGATCCACCGTCCCGCGTTAACCGAGAGACTCGCCGAGCCGCTCACATTTGAAGGCGTCAAGTCGTCAGGCACCGAGTCGCTCATGGGCGTCGCGCGACGCCCCGCCCGCCACACTCATCCGCCTCTTGCGGCGAGCGCGGTCCCGGTCTCAAGTCGGATGATTTTCCGTCGATCTCCCGACCCGCTACACTCTCCCCCCCACAGCCGCAAGCACGGCCCGCGTGCCAGCACCGCCGGAGAGGTGTCCGAGAGGCTGAAGGAGCAGCACTGGAAATGCTGTATGCGGGTAACCGCATCGGGGGTTCGAATCCCCCCCTCTCCGCTTCCGCTTGAGACTCGGCCCAATCGGGTCTCAGGCTTTCCCTTGAATCGCG
>CAYMNQ010000005.1:0-399830 GCA_964391865.1 uncultured Phycisphaeraceae bacterium | reverse complement strand
CGCACGCTCGCGGAGCAGACCAAGGCCGCGATGGAAGGCATCCCCGGCGTCGCCGACCTGCAGGTTGAGCAGCAGGTGCTGATCCCGCAGCTCCACATCAGCGTCAACCGCAAGGCCGCGGCCCGCGTGGGCTTTACCCCGGCGACCCTGACCGACGCGATGGAGACGGCCACCAAGGGCAAGGTCTTGGGCCAGGTGCTCGACGGCCTGAGGGTCTTTGATATCACGCTGACCTTGGACGACCACCACCGCACCGATCCGACCGCGCTGGGCCTGGTGCGCCTGGTCTCCCCGACCGGCGCGATCGTACTCGTGCAGGACGTCGCCGAGATCGTCGAGAAGCTCGGCCCCAACGAGGTCCAGCGCGAGAGCCTCCGTCGCCGCATCGTCGTCTCCGCCAACGTCCGGGGGCGCGATCTGGGCTCGACGGTCGAAGAGATCAAGAAGTCCATCGCGATGGACATCCAGTTGCCGCAGGGGTACGCGATCCAGTACGGCGGCCTGTACGAGGCGCAGCGGGAGTCCACCCGCCTGCTCCTGGCGCTGGGCGCGGGCTCGCTTATCGCCATCTTCGTCATCCTCTTCACGCACTACCGCTCGGGCATGGTGGCAGCGCAGATCATGCTCAACGTTCCGTTTGCGTTCCTAGGCAGCGTCGCAGCGCTGGCGCTGGCCCGCGAGACCTTCAGCGTCGCTTCGCTGGTGGGTTTCATCTCGCTAACAGGCATCGCCACCCGCAACGGCGTGCTGATGGTCAGCCATTACATCCACCTCATGACCGAGGAGCGCCGCCCATGGAGCAAGGAACTCATCATCCGAGGTAGCCAGGAGCGCGTCGCGCCGGTCCTCATGACCGCCGTCACGGCGGGTCTGGGCCTGATCCCGCTGGTACTCAGCAAAGGCGAGCCGGGCAAGGAGATCCTCTACCCGGTCGCGGTGGTCATCCTCGGCGGCCTCATCACCAGCACGCTGCTCGACTTCTTCGTCACCCCGGCGGTCTTCTACCGCTTCGGGAGATCAGCCGCCGAGCGGCTGGCACGGGAACACGCCGAGAAGCACGGGGAACACGCGCCGAGCCACCCCGTGCAGGTCTCAACCGACAGTCAAGCCAAACCCACCATTTCCGTGTCAGCGGAGGCGAGCGATTGTGGCAACGCGTCCGCCTCTGCATCACCCGAAACCGGCCGCCCATCGGCCTCAGATCAAGGAGCTCATTCATGAATCGTTCACGTCTCTCGGTCCTGACATTGGTCCTGGTTTCCGGCTTCGCGTTCTCTACCGTACCGAGCGCCCTCGCGCAGCACGGCCACGGGGATCGGCCCGACCACAAGGACGGCGACCACTCGCACGATGAGGTCGCGAAGGCCGGATCGATTGCCGATGCGGCCCAGCGCATCGCCGCGGATGTGAAGGCGATGGATGCGGCCCTGGCGGGCGGTTCTATCGCGGGCGTGTCGGACAAGGCCAACGCCGTCGCCACGCTCGCCAAGACGCTGGGGGCGCTCGCGCTCGCCAAGGACAGCGGCGTGCCGCGCGAGAAGGTCAAGGAGATCAACGCCGCCAGCAAGGAACTCGCCGAGGCGGCCGACAACTTGCACAACATCGCCGATGCCGGCGACCCGGCCAAGAGCAAGGCGGCGTTCGCGCCCGTGAAGGCGGCGGCGGCCAAGGTCGCGGCGCTGGCCCCAGCGATGGCGGACGGCCACGACCACGGACGCGGGCACGAGACCGCCGCGCCGACCCACAGCGTCACGGTGGCTGCCGATGGTGGGAAGGCAATCGAAGCGGGGAAGGCCGCGGCCATGATCTTCACGCTCAAGGACGCCAAGGGCGTGCCCGTCAAGGACCTGGACATCGTCCACGAGAAGCCGTTGCACCTGCTCGCGGTGAGCAAGGATCTCTCGTGGTTCGCGCACGAGCACCCCACGCGCCGCGCGGACGGCGCGTTCACGATGCCCATGACCTTCCCCGCCGGAGGCGAGTACACGCTGTACTTCGACTTCACGCCCAAGGGCTCGCCCCAGCAGGTCGTGCCGGTGAAGGTGACGGCGAGCGGCACGCCCAAGGCCACGGTGCCGCTGACGGTCGATGCCGACAAACCCAAGACCATCGACGGCTTCACGGTCGCGCTCGATACGGGGGGCGCGGTCAAGGCCGGTGCCGTGGCGCACATGGTGTTCACCGTCACCAAGGACGGCAAGCCCGTGACCACGCTACGCCCGTACCTGGGCGCGATGGGTCACCTGGTCATCATCAGCCAGGACGGAACGCAGTTCGTCCACGCGCATCCCCACGAGGGCGGCGAGCACGGCGACGGCCACGGCGCGGGCGCTGGTGGTGGGCATGACGCCCACGGCGGACACGGTGAGGGCGCGAAGAAAGACGAGCACGCGGGGCACGGCGGCGCTGCGCCAAAGGCGGCGGACGCGGGCAAAGGCATGGGCGGGCCGAAGGTGGACTTCGAGGCCTACTTCAATGAACCGGGAACCTACAAGGCGTGGGGTCAGTTCAACGTCGGCACCGCCGAGACGGAGCGGGTCCTCACCGTGCCCTTCACGTTCAGTGTGGAGAAGGGGCCGGTGAGCGCAGCGCCGGTCAACAAGGTCTGCCCGATGACGGGCGATGTGGTCAACGCCTTCTACACAAGAGACTTCAAGGGCCAGACGGTCGGCTTCTGCGACGGTGACTGCGCCCTGCGGTGGGATGGGCTGAAGGACGAAGAGCGGATGGCCAAGCTTGTCGCGGCCATCGCAGGCTCCACGCCCAAGACGCCGCACGGCGCTCAGCCGGGTGCCGGGCACGCTGATTCGGGCCCCGCGGGTGGCCACGACGACATGCCCGCGGGCGTGGACGCGGATGAAGAGCGTGCGCTCTACCTGACGCCCGGCGGCCTCTACACCGAGGCTGACATCAAGGCCAATGGCTCGATGACGGCGAGCGACAAATACAAGGGAAAGATGGCCAAGCACGACATGAAGCCCAAGGCCGGGGACAAGATCTGCCCGATCACGATGACAAAGGCGAATCCCAAGTTCACCTGGATCATCGGCGGCAAGACCTACGAGTTCTGCTGCCCCCCGTGCATTGACGAGTATGTGCTGCTCGCCAAGACCTCGCCCAAAGAGGTCCTTGATCCCAACGAGTACGTGAAGAAGTGATCGTCGCTGCCGCGCTACGCGAGAGCCCGCGCGGCAGCATTCCGTGTGCCCACACCGATGGGCCGCCCATCGTTCGTTCAACAGTCCTGTTCAACGTTTCCCGGAGTCCAACCCTTGAAGAAAGCCCCCACCGTGTTCATCCGTTCGCTCGCCGCACTCGTGCTCGGCGCTGGAATCGTCAGCGCCGCCGGTTGGGCCGCGCAGCCACAGCCGCCCGCCGCGCCCGCGGAGGCACAGCCCGCGCCCAAGCCCGTCAACAAGCTCTGCCCGATCATGGAGAACGATGTAGATGCCGAATCGCCCACGCGGCAGTTCAAAGGGGTCACCATCGGCTTCTGCTGCCCGGGCTGCGACCGCAAGTGGGACCGCAAGTCCGACGAGGCGAAGATGGCGATGTTGACCAAGATGGCCCCCGAAGCCGTTGCGGCGATCAACGCCGGCAGCAACCCGGCACTGAAAGTCGCCCGCGACTACCTCGCCGCGTGCGCGAAGTCGGATGTCGGGGCGCTCAATGCGCTGTTCCTCGACAAGGGTCGCTCGACGGTCAGCGAGAACGCCAGCGACGAGGGGACGTGGGAGACGTACCGCGACCACCACCTCATGCCCGAACTCAAAGGGATGCCCGGCTTCGTGATGACGATGGTGAAAGAGGACGTGCAGAACTTCGGCACGACCTCGATCGTGCGGCAGATCGGTTCGTTCACCGTGCCAGATCCCAACCACCCCGATGCGCCGAGGAAGTATCTCGCCGCCGTGACCTACGTCGTCGTGGACGATGGCGGCACACCCAAGATCGCACACCTGCACTGGTCGAGCCGTGCGGAGAAGAAGGCCGGCGGTGCCGCGCCAACGACGCCCGAGGCCGAGCACGGTCACGGCGCTGGCCAGGACCACAAGTAATCGCATCCCCCGTCCCGCCCCGTCGACGCGGTGCGGGCCGATTGCATGAGCCAAGCCGCGTCGAATGGTTCGACAGGCTGAGGCTGGTTTCCTTAAGGAGATTCTCTAATGATTTTCGCACGTCCCGTCGTCCTGGCGTCCATTCTCTCCATCACCTCCGTGTTCCTCGTGGGGGGCTGCGCCCGCGACAAGCACACCATGACCGCGCCCCAGCCGGGGCAAGTTTCGGTCTGCACCAAGTGCTATGACCAGATCCGCAAGGTCCGGAGCGCGGGCGGCCCGCGCGGGGGACTGGCCACGAATCGCACCGTGACCACGCACATGTGCGAGGACTGCAAAAACGAGATGACCATCTACGAGAAGGACGGCGTGCTCAAGGTCCGCTGCCCCACCTGCGCCCCCGAGGGCGTGGACTGCGACCGGTGCGTCCCGCGCGCCGCCAAGTGAGTGTTCCTGCCCCGCTGCTCGTCAGCCACTCCCCCGGAGACTTCGTTCATGATCAGCCCTGCTCTGTCTGTCACCCATCACTTCTTTCGCGGAGTCGCCACCGCGACGCTCGCACTGGTCGCGATCGCGGGCGGCTGCGCATCGCTCGACCCCTCGCCCGACATAGGCCGTGCTGCCTCGACTGTGACGGAGCGCTCTGGCGCGAGGGTGAACTGGAATGAAGCGTGGGAATCATCCTTGACCGCTTGGGATGGTCGCACACCGCTGACCGCCGACTTGGCGCTCGCAATGGCGCTTCGCAACAACCGCGCGATCAGGTCACAGGTCGAGCTGATCGCGGGGTCGCGGGCCGATCTCGTGCAGGCGGGCCTGTTGCCCAATCCAATCGTGGGACTGACGTTGCGATTCCCCTTCGATCCAGTAAGCGGGGGCACGTTCATCGGGGCGCAGGTGGTGCAGTCGTTCACCGCACTGTGGTTGCGGGACGGCAAGATCAAGGCCGCCGATGCTCGGCTCAACCAGACTGTGCTCGACGTGTCTGACCAGGCGCTCCGGCTGGTGGCGGAGGTGCGAGCCACGCACGTCCGCATCGGATTCGGTCAGCGGGCGGTCGCGCTTTCGGACGAAAACCTCGCCACGATCCGCCGGAGCATCGACTCGCTCGAGGCTCGCGTGCGGGGCGGCGAAGGGACGACGCTGGATGTCAACCGTGCACGCCAGCAGCTTGCCAAAGCGGAGGCGGACCGGTCCGTTGTTGTTCGTGAACTTGCCAAGGAGCGGCGGCGACTGCTTGAACTCATTGGATTCGCAAGCGAGAGCGCGGAGTGGGTTGCGGACATGGGTCCGGCGACGACCGCGACCACCGCCCTCGACGAGTCGGCGGTGATCTCGCTCGCCGGTTCGCAGCGCCTGGACGTCGCCGCTGCGCGGTCCGTTGTGGAGGCACAGCGCATCGATCTAACGCTCGAGGAGCAGAGCCGATTGAGAGACTTCGGGCTCGGGGCTGACTTCGAGCGCTCGGAGGCCGGCGAGAAGTCCATCGGCCCCGTCATCGAGATCGGTGTTCCGATCTTCGACACCAATCAAGCCCAGATCGCCAAGGCCGGGTCGCTCGCCCGAGCCGCGCTTGCTGTCTACGAGGCGATAGCCCAGCGAGCCATCCGTGAGACCCGGGTGGCTTGGATCGAACTTGACAGCGCCACGCGACTCGTCGATCAGTATCGATCCTCAGTGCTCGCGATCTCTGAGCGCAACTTATCGCTCGCGGAAGCAGCGCTCAAGGCAGGGCAATCGGACGTCACCGTGCTCCTCGAGGCCCAGCGCGAGTTGATCGACGCCCGCCGCACACTCAACGACTTGGAGCGCGATGCGGCGCTTGCTCGGATCGAACTCGAATACACGGTTGGGGGTCGGCTCCCCGAAACTGACGAGCGCGAGGTGTCGCCGCATCCAGTCGAGGGTGGTGGGCCATGATTACACTTCGCGGGCATCACGCGAAGCCAGCCGGCATCGGCGATTCACTTCTTTGCTCGACGTGCTCGCCCGGGTCGACCCTTCTGCTGATTCCCTCTCGCCTCGCTGTCGTGACACAGGTGCGAGAGCATCAGCGACGAGACGTCCGCCATCGTCGTGCCCTTGAGGAACTTGATCTGCTTGTGGTGCATCGCCATGCACGGGCACCCGGGCGGACATGCGCCGTCCGCGGTGCAGTGGCCGAACCCGAACATGCAGCGGCACTCAACCACCGGATCGTCGAGGAGCACGCACAGGTCGTACATCGTGATGCTCGCCGCCGGCTTGGCAAGCTCGACTCCGCCGCGGACCCCTCGTCGGGTCTTGACGAGCTTCTTGCGTGCAAGCGCGTGGATCACCTTGGCCAACGTCGGCTTGGAGATCCCGGTTCGCTCAGAGATTTGCGGAATCTGAAGCCCGCCTTCTCCGGCCCGGGCGATAAGCCCCAGACAGATCGCGGCAACTCCTACCTGTCGGGTGAGCATCGGAGATTCCTGATGGGCGCTGCGGCTACTGCGGGTACGTGGCTGGTTCGAGTACGACGAGGTCATCGTATCAAAGCTCTCTCGGTGGCTTCTTCCGCCTCACTGCGCTTCCGCAACTCCCACGCGCGGCGAGGCCGGTCGTCATTTTCAATCCCGGGCGTGAACTTCAGGGGCGTGTCAACGGTATACATCCCAAGATGCTCTACTTTGGATGTTTGAGAGACGATCACTCCCTCGGCGGAAAGGACCGAACACCTTGGACAACGCGGTCGCCATCGTCCAGGCCTACCTCCGAGTCAACGGCTATCTCACCGTCACCGAGTATCCGATTGTCGAGGTAGCCGACAACGGGGAATTCCAGACCGCGACCGATCTGGACATTCTGGCGTTCCGCTTTGCGCATTCCTGCACACTTCACGCATCCCTCGGTTCGGACGGGTCCGGGGCGCAGTGCGAGATTGAGACCGACCCCGCGCTCGACGTCCGGGCCGGAATTCCCGACATGATCATCGGTGAAGTGAAGGAGGGCCGGGCGGTGCTCAACCGTGCAGCGTCGAAGCCCGGAGTAGTCGCGGCAGCGCTGACGCGATTCGGTTGCTGCGATCCGACTCACGCGGTTGAACTGGCTCAACGCCTCGCTCGCGACGGCCAGGCCCGCACTCGTCACGGACATCGCATTCGCCTGATGGCGTTCGGTTCACTCCCACCCGAGGCATCTTCGAGGCGGTTCGCGGTGGTGCTCCTTGGCTCGGTCGTGGACTACTTGCGGCAACACATCCATCGGCATTGGTCGCAGATCCAGACGTCTGAGTCGAAAGACCCAGGCCTGAGCATGTTGATGATGTTGGAGAAGGCCGAGCGCGGTCGTGCCGCGCCAGCCACAGCTCAGTCTCTCGCCTCTCGAAAAGGAGATCGCTCATGAACCGTTCTCGCATGTCGCTCGTCGCGTTTGTCGCCGGCACCGTCTTTAGCTCGCTCGCGTTTGCGCAGCCCCAGGCCCCCGCCGGGTCTCAGCCCCCGCCCGGCGTCGATCCGGCAACCCACGCCGCTCATGTGGCGCAGGGAGCGGGGGCACATCCCCAAGCGGCTGCTCAGTCGGTTGACAACGCCGAACTGGCGCGGCAACTCGCCGAGCTCCGCGCCCAGATCTCGCAGCTCCAGGCGGCTCTTGCACAGGGGCATGCTTCCGGCGCGCCCCCGCAGCCGATGCCGCCGGCTGGCATGCAGATGGGGCAGCCTCAGATGGGGCCGGGCATGGGCATGGGCATGAAGCGGATGGGGACCGGCACCATGCCACCGACTGGTGGCGGGATGCCCGGAATGTCGGGCAGCGGCGCTCCCATGCAGGGCATGTCCGGCGGCAGTGGCATGGGCATGGATCAGATGATGATGGGAGGCATGGGCGGCGGCGGCATGTCGGGCGGCGGTGGCATGTCCGGCATGATGGGGATGATGGATCAGATGATGGGAATGGGCATGTCGCGCATGGGTGGTGGCATGAACACAGGCACGATGACCTCTGCCCTCCCGGGGTTCCCCGGCGCTTCGCACATCTACCACTTGGGGGCCACGGGCTTCTTCCTCGACCACGGGTCGCACATCACCCTTTCCGTCGATCAACAGAAGCAGCTCGGCGAGATCAAGGAGCAGTCGCTGCTCAACCAGGCGACACTCCAACGCAAGATCGATCAGAGTGAGCAGGAACTCTGGGACTTGACGGGCGCGGACTCGCCCGACGCGGCCAAAGTTGAGGCCAAGGCCCGCGAGGTCGAGCAGCTCAGAAGCGAGCAGCGCATCGCGTTCATCCGCGATGTTGGTAAGGCTGCAGCGGTGCTGACAGACGAGCAGCGCAAGCAGCTCTCGGGCATGGTCCCCGCAAACCCCGCCCCGGCCAACCAGTCCGGCGCGATGCCCGGTATGGGCGGCGCCGGCAGCGGCATGGGCGATATGTGACTCGCTCCGTCCATTCACTCTCAACCCAAAGGAGAACTGTCATGGCCAGACACAACGCACAGTGCAAGCCCGGCGAGATCGTAGTGTCGATCAAGGCTCCCGATGCCAAAGAGGTGTTTGTCGCGGGTACGTTCAACAGCTGGGACAAGCGGAGCCATCGCCTGAAGCGATCCACCCGCGACGGTCACTGGGTCGCCACGCTCGATCTGCCGCCGGGAAGGTACGAGTACAAGTTCATCGTCGATGGCGAGTGGTGCTGCGAGCTCGGCTGCGACCAGAAGTGCAACGGATGCCCCGGCTGCGTTCCCAACGAGTTCGGCACCATGAACCGGCTCCTTTTGGTCGAGCTGCCCGACCAGGAGGGGTTGCTGGCCTCGGGCCAACGACTGTGAGCCACCACGATGGACCCAGAAAAGACCAGCGAAGTGCGGAGCGCGTGCGGGTGGGTTGTGGTGCTCACCATACTTCACTTCGCCCTGGGCACGCGCGCACACGCGTTTCACGGTCTGCACATCCTGATGGCTGGCTTGTTCCTGTGATCACGACGGCGACGGCCCTCGAGCGTCGAGGGGGCTCATCGCGGCCGCCGCCGTGAGCGGGGTGTACCTGCTGCACTTGGTGTGGAACTAGCGAGGTTCGCCTATGAGAAACGCAGATCAGTTCGCATGCCCCGCGGTGTACCTCGTGGTCGGGCTGGCCGCGTGGCACCTCGACAACACCGCCAACTTCCGCAAGTGGCAGCGCCACGAGGTGATCCGCCGAGCATACGAGGCGGAGCAGCGGTGCAAGCCGCAGCCGCACGACCCCACCCTGCGCACCGAGTCCTCTGTCCGCTAGGAGACTTCCTCCATGCTTGAACCCTTCTCCGTGGGACTGTTCTCGCCGAAGCCGCGATGGCGGTTCGTCACACGCGCCATCGTTGCGGTGGTCCTGAGCGTGATTTGTTCGCCACTGAGCGCGCAGGTCTCTCCCGAGGAACATGCCAAGCACCACCCACCACAGGGCGCAGTCGAGCAGCAGCCCGCGAGTACTTCCGCCACGTCCCCGGGCGGCATGGCCGGTATGGAGGGCATGATGCAGGGCATGCTCGGCGTCCCCCCCAAGGAGCTCTATCCGCGCCTGATGGAACTTCCATCACTCACGCCCGCACAACGTGAGCAGTTGCAGCAGGCGGCACATGAACGGATGGAGTCGGGCACCAAGATGATGGCGGAGGCAATGGACATCCTCCTGACTCGGGCGGGTGTCAACGACTACGCGGCCATGCAAGACGCGATGAACCGGCTGCGCGAGGGGGCCGCGAGGTTTGATAGCGGGCTGAGCACTCATCGAGCGATCGCTGAGGGACGTTCCCCGCAGGATGTCGGTTTGCAGTGGTTCAAGCGGCAAATGAATCTGGCGGAACCGTCGGCAGCTGAACGGCACGGGTGGTTGGACTGGTCGGTCGAGCACTGGATCGTCATGATCGGGCTCGCGGCGTTCGCCTTAGTGATGGTCGGAATGTACTTCGTCAAGATGCGCCGTGCCACGTCCCTGCTACGTCGCCTGACAGAGCCGCCGCCGGGCGCAGCCTTCTCGGCCCCACCGGCCGCGGCAACCGGCGCACCACAGAAAACCGACGCGCAGCGCGTGCCTTCCGAATCGACTCCACCGCAGCCCTTTCCGGAGGGCGCCGCCAGGGTAATTGGTCCCTGGAGCGGCTCCCTCCGCGTCTCGAATGTGTTCGCCGAGACGCCCTCGATCAAGACCTTGCGCCTCGTGAACCCTTCTGGAGGCTCCATCCCGTTTGTGTTTGTGCCGGGACAGTTCCTGACGCTCGCCGTCGCGTTGGCCGGGAAGACAACCAAACGTGCATACACCATCGCGTCGTCCGCGGCCCAGCGAGACTACGTGGAGATCACCATCAAGCGGGAGGAACTCGGTGTCGTATCACGATATCTCCACGACCGGATCGCACCCGGAGACCTGCTCCAGATTGCGGCCCCGCAGGGCCGTTTCACCTTCGCCGGAACGGAGGCGGAGAGCATCGTGCTGATCGGCGCGGGTGTGGGGATCACGCCGCTGATGTGCATCGTCAGAACCCTTACCGACCGAGGCTGGAACAAGGACATCTTCCTTCTGTTTGCGTGCAGAACATCGGGCGACTTCGTGTTCCGCGAAGAGCTCGAGCATCTCCAGCGGCGGCACTCGAACCTGCACGTCGTCGCCACGATGACCCGGGCTGACGGCACGGTCTGGATGGGGCCAAAGGGCCGACTGACGAAGGAACTGATCGCCCAGTCCGTTCCCGACATTTCCACGCGGCGCGTGCACATCTGCGGGCCTGCACCCATGATGGACGCCACCCGCGTGGTCCTCCTGGAACTCGGTGTGCCCAACGACCAGATCCGAACGGAGGCTTTCGGCCCGTCCGAGCGGAAAGACACCCGCCAATCCGCGGTGCAGACCGCGATGGTCGAGGCGTCGCCGGAGACCACCCCCGTGGTTTCGTTCTCCATCTCAGGAAAGGCCGCGCCGCTCCCGGCGGATACGTCTGTGCTTGAGGCCGCGGAACATGTGGGCGTTTCGATCGACAACTCCTGCCGGGCGGGGACCTGCGGCCAGTGCAAGGTGAGGCTGATCAAGGGGTCCGTCACGATGGCCGTAGAGGACGCGCTCGCGCCGGAGGAGAAGTCCCAAGGAATCATCCTCGCTTGTCAAGCCAAGGCGACCCGCAACATCGAGGTGGAGGCCTAAGTGATGCAGGAACGAGAACGTGCCATCGTGACCGGCCTGGTCCTGCTCCTCGTGCTGCTGGTGCTGGGGTTCTACGTCCACCGGGATCCTCGCTTCCCGGGCAGCCTGGCGGGGGGTGTGCTTGGGGTGTCGGCCGCGGCGCTCATGCTCGTGCCGCTGGCGTACCTCGTTGTGAAACGCATTCCACCGATCAAGCGATCAGTGACCTGCGTGCTCTCCATGCGGACGCTGCTGGCAATACACATTTACGCGGGCATCCTGGGCCCGATCCTCGGCGTGCTGCACAGTGGTCACCGGTTCCAGAGCCCGTTGGGCATTGCCCTCACGTCGATGATGGTGATCGTTGCACTGAGCGGCTTTGTGGGCCGCTACCTCATGTCCCGAATGTCGATGGACATGCGGGACCGCCAGCAGATGCTGGCTGGGCTGCGCGTTGCCTACGAGCGAACCGCCGGCGAACTGGCGAAGGAACCCGAGAAGGCCGGGAAGCTCAGGCCGTTCGCGGGCTTCTTTTCCCGGCTCGCGGCCCCGTTCTTCATACATGAGCCCGGGTTGGTAGGGGCCTCTGGGCTTGGCGTGCAGGCGCGGGCGGTTCGACTGTCAGAATCGATCGCTGATGTCGAGTACGCCATCAAGACCCAGGAAGTGATGAGGAGCGCCTTCGGCCGGTGGCTTGCCTGCCACATCGTCATCGCCGTCGTGCTGTATTCGCTGCTGGTCATCCATATCTGGTCGGCGTGGTACTTCGGAATCCGGTGGCTGCCATGAAGAGAATCGAAATCCTCTATGCCGTCGTCACAGTTGGCGCGCTCGGAGCGGCCGCGGCGCTGCCGTTCATCTCCCACCGAGGGGGTACACAGGCCGCTCCGGGCTGGGCGGACTTCGTAAGCCCGGGCCGGCTCTCGACCAAGCACGAGTTCCTCGCCTCGAACTGCGAGGCTTGCCACACGCCGCACCGGGGCCCAACCGCGGACAAGTGCATCTCGTGTCACGCGAGCGGGGGCGCGACCGAAGGCCTCTTGGCCAAGCAGAGCACGCGGTTCCACGCCGATATCGGCAGCTGCTCCGAGTGCCATGTCGAGCACCTGGGCCAGGAACACCGGCCGGTCAGGATGGTGCACGACGACTTGGTTCTCGCGGCCATCCGGACCGCATCGAACACGTCGCCCCCGACCGCCGAGACAACCGCGATTCTTGATGCGATTGCGCGTGCCTCCCGAGCGGCGCCTCCACATGAGCGGATCTCGCCCCGCGAGCTGACGCTCGACTGCAACTCGTGCCACGCGAACCAGGACCCGCACCGGGGCTTGATGGGGACGGGCTGCGCGTCGTGCCACGCGACCAGCGCGTCGGCGGGAGGATGGCGCATTCCGGAGTTTCGCCACCCATCGTCCCTCTCGACCGATTGCGCGTCGTGCCACCAGGCCCCGCCGAGCCACTACATGGAGCACTTCAGCATGGTCTCGATGAAAGTGGCCCGGATCGAACACGCCGACGTGAGCCAGTGCTTCCTCTGCCACAAAACAAACTCTTGGAACGACATCAAAGGAGTCGGCTGGTACAAGCACCATTGAACATCCGCCGCGTGATGCACCGTCCCCTCGTTTCGCAGGCCGAACATGCTCACACTCGTCATCAACACCATTGTCCGCGCCATCGAAGTGATGGCCGCTGTGATGATCGCGGCTTCCGTGGCGATAGCCGCGGTCGAGATGGGCGCCGCCTTGGCGCGGCGAGCCGTCCCGGAGCGTCTCACGAAAGTCCGCCTGGCGCTCGCCGAGCGGCTTGTGCTCTCTCTGGAGTTCCTGATCGCCGCCGACATTCTGAAGACCGTGCTCGCGCCGACCCTCGATCAGCTTGCCGTGCTGGGCGGCGTGATCCTCATACGCACGGTCCTGAGTTTGAGCATCGCGTATGAACTCCGCAGAGCGGCGGCCCATGCCGTCCCGGCGGCGCATCCTCGGAATCCGGCGGAACCACAGATTTTGGAGGACACTCCATGAGAATCCCTGCCCGACTCCTCGGCCTCGTATGCCCGATCGCGCTTCTGGCGCTCGCGGGCTGCGCCAGCGTCGCCCCTGACAAGCGGTTTCCTGATGTCCAGAGCGACGTTCTGGCGAGAACGAATGCGCGCGCCGTCTGGCGGCAAGGGGGACCCGAGGACCGCGCTGTGGACGAGGCAATCGCGGCACTTCTCGCGAGGCCACTCTCGCCCGACGATGCCGTTCAAATTGCACTGTTCAACAACAGCGGGTTGCAGGCAACGTTCGAAGACCTCGGGATCGCGCAGGCGGAGGTTGTGACTGCGGGACAGCTCCGCAACCCGGACATCGCCGGGTTCTTCCGGTTCCCGAGTTCGCCGCCCAGCGGCCTCAACTGGAACATCGGGGTGGATGTATGGCTGCTGGACGCGTTCCTCGTACCCGTCCGGCAGAAGCTCGTGGATGCCTCCGAAGACCAGACACTGCTGCTGGTCACCCATCAGGTGCTCCGGCTCGCGGCCGACACGCGTATCGCGTACTTCGCACTTCAAGCCGACACCGCGGCGGTTCAGGCCGGGGAGGAGCTCGCCGAAGTCGCACGCTTGGCGCTCGACCTGTCCCGTGCGCAGTCCGAGGCCGGAAACGCTGATGACCTGACTCTTGCCTCGGAGCGTGCCGCGTTCCAGCAGGCACAGCTTGGCCTGCTGCAGGCCCGATCGGCACAACGAGTCAGCCTGGAGCGGCTCCGAGGTGTCATGGGGCTCACCGATCGACCCGTGTCATGGTCGCTGGCAGCCGAAGCGTCGTTGCCGACGACCGGAGAACCCGACGAAGAGAGCCTCATCGCGCTTGCGCTCGAATCGCGGCTCGACCTCAAGGCCGCAGCGACGGAGGTCCAACGACAGGAGTACGCGCTCGAACTCACGAAGAAGTGGTGGCTCTCGACGGTGCAGATCGGGGGCGAGACAGAAAAGGGTTCAGACGGCCAGCAATCCACCGGTCCGCACTTTTCCGCCGAGCTGCCCATCTTCAATCAGCGCCAGGGTGAGATCGCGCGGCAGGAGGCCATCATCCGGCAGGCCAGGCACCGAACGGCATCGCTCCAGGGCCAGGCCCGCACGGACATTCGCTTTGCGTTGAACCGGGTGGCGACCGCACGGGAAATCGTGCAGATGTACCGCGACGACATTCTTCCGCTCCGCGCGCAGGTTCTGGCCGCGACGCAAGACCGATACAACTCGATGTTCGTCGGCGTGTTCGAGTTGCTTGGGGCACGGTCACAACTCACCGAAGCGCAGACCGCATTCGGACGCACACTCCAGGAGTACTGGACA
Source organism: uncultured Phycisphaeraceae bacterium (assembly GCA_964391865.1). GTDB lineage: Bacteria > Planctomycetota > Phycisphaerae > Phycisphaerales > UBA1924 > DASZQL01. The sequence goes on along the minus strand of CAYMNQ010000005.1, from coordinate 385,323 downwards.
GCTCGGGCCGATCTTGAGTTCGCTGTCGGCACCCGGCTCCCCGATGCACCGCTCCCAGAGTCGACCCCAACCGTAGCCGAGCCCGCGCCGGTTCCCCCGCCCTCCACCGCCCCCAATCCTCACCAGCAGCACCAACCGAGGTGACCAGCCATGACCACGCACGATCAATCGCTCATCACCCGTCGCCAGGTTCTTGCGACCACCGCAGGACTCGTGGCTGTGACGCCGTTCATGCGCGCGGCTGCCGCCCAGCCCCAGCACCAAGGCCACAATCCCGCGCCGTCGCCGCCCTCCTCACCCCCCGCGCAAGGGCATGAGGGGCATGCGCCCAGCCCGGTGGCGGCACCCGCGAACCTTCCCTACCGCCCGGTCATTGCTCCGGATTCGCCCACGCTTCCGTTCGAATTGGACAACGGCGTGAAGGTCTTCCGCCTCACCGCCGAACCCGTCGCCCGCGAGTTCGCGCCGGGACTGGTGGTGAACTGCTGGGGGTACAACGGCCAGTCTCCAGGACCGATGATCGAGGCGATCGAGGGGGATCGCATTCGCATTCTCGTGACCAACAACCTTCCGGTGCACACCACCGTCCACTGGCACGGTCTGCTGCTCCCCAACGGGATGGACGGGGTCGGCGGGCTGACGCAGAAGCACATCCGCCCCGGGCAGACCTTCAGGTACGAGTGGACGATCCGCGGGCACGGCACATACATGTATCACCCGCACTTCGACGAGATGTTCCAGATGGGGCTTGGCATGATGGGCATGTTCATTGTTCACCCCAAGTCACCCCGCGAGCCACGAGTGGACCGCGATTACGCGATTATCCTCAACGAGTGGGCCGTTGCCCCAGGCGCCGCCACGCCCGATCCGACGGAGATGACAGCGTTCAACCTGTTCACCTTCAACGGACGCGTCTTCCCCAGCACCGCTCCGCTGCTGGCTCGACTGGGCGAGCGGGTGCGCATCCGCATCGGCAATCTCAGCACGACCAACGCGCACCCCATCCACTTGCACGGGTACTCGTTCAAGGTCACCGGCACCGACGGGGGGCCGGTCTCCGAGTCGGCGCAGTGGCCCGAAGTCACGGTCAATGTTCCGACCGGCGCGGCGCGTGACATCGAGTTCGTCGCGGACAACGAGGGCGATTGGGCGTTCCACTGTCACAAGGTCCACCATCTGATGAACGGCATGGGGCACAACTTGCCCATCGTGGTCGGCACAAGTCCCGACGAGATCAACGCGAGACTTGCCAAGATTCTCCCAGACGCGATGCCCCTATCGGTGGGCATGGGCCACATGATGGAGATGGGCCGCCCGAAGAACACGATCGGAAGCAGCACGGAGGGCCCGTTCGAGGAGATCGACGCCGGCGGGATGTTCACCGTTTTGAAGGTCCGGAAGGATCTCGTCGAAGGGACGGATCCGGGATGGTTCCAACACCCAGCGGGGACGGTCGCGGAACAGGTGTAATGCCGCGCCGAGCGTGGAGAAACGGCGGCGAACCCGCGGGCATGCTTTGGCGTATATACTCCTGGGGGGTATGTGACCCGACAAGGAGTTCAGCATGAATGCGACGATTCAGAATGGGTGGACCACCACGGTCGCCGTCGACGGTATGACCTGCGGGCACTGCGTGCAGACCGTCACCAAGGCCCTCTCGGCGGTGCCGGGATTGAAGGTCAAGTCGGTGACGGTGGGTTCGGCGATTGTCGAAACGGATGACCGACGGGCGGCGGCCAAGGCTGTTGCCGCACTCGACCAGGCCGGACTTCCGGCGAGCGCGGTCGATGACGCTGCTGCCTCGGGTTCAACGAGTCCGGCCACGGGCGGTGGCGGGTGCTGCGGCGGGGCCAAGAGCGCGATGTCGAGCGGCGGCTCGGACACGAAGCCCGCCGGCGGCTGCTGCGGGTGAGTGGATGCTGAAGTATCGAACAAAGGAGCAATGGCGATGGCCAATAATAAGTCGGGCAAAAAAAATGCTTCCGCGCGTTCCGTGCTATCAGCGTTGAACGGCGCAGCGTGCGGATGCGTGCCCGGGGCTGGGGTGCTCTCAAGCCAGGTCCGCGACGGTGTGGGGCCGGGTGCGCACGCCGTCGGTGTGGATGCCGCGCTCAAGGCGGCCAATCTCAAGCATCTGCGGCGGATCGAGGGACAGGTGCGCGGCATCGCGTCGATGATCGAGGAGGACCGCTACTGCGCAGACATCATCCAGCAGGCTGCCGCAGTTCAGGAGTCGCTGCGCTCGGTCGCCAAGAACCTGCTGCGGAACCACCTCACGCATTGTGCCGCGGCGGCCATGCAAGCGGATGGTGCCAAGCGAGACGACATGATCGAGGAAGTCTTGGAACTGGTGGGCAAGGTTGCGAGGTGAGCGCGCATGACCAAGGGGTGAGCCATGAGTTGCAAGTGCGGATGCCACGATCACAGACCTCCGGCGACTGGGTGGAGGGAGTTCGTGCCGCTGATTGCGGGTGTGGTCGTGGTGGTGGTGCTCATCGCTGGGGCGGTCCTCCAAGGGGACAAGGCGGAGAAGACCGTCGGTCAGCCGAAGCACACGACCACCGCCGCTAAGCCCTGATGCGTGCCGACGCAAACCAAGATGACGAACATGAGCGGCCAAGACCATCACGAGCACAGGCACGGGGCCGATGCCCCGAGCACGCCGACGGGGCCGACCCAGCGGGCGGACCTGCCCATCGAGGGGATGACGTGTGCCTCCTGCGCCAACCGCATCGAGAAGGGGCTCGGCAAACAGCCCGGCGTCAAGTCGGCGAGCGTGAACTTCGCCACCAGAGTGGCGACGGTGAAGTACGACCCGGCGGCGACCGGGCCGGCGACACTGGCCAAGGCCGTGGACGACATCGGGTACAAGGCGATTGTGCCGCCTCCCGCTCCGGCCACGCGTAGATCGGCGAATCCGCCGCACGGATACACGGGGCACGACCACGCGGCGATGCTCGCGGCGCAGGTTTCGATGTCGCACGCGGGGCATGACATGGGTGGACGGGGAGGGCGGGGAGGCGCCGGAGTGGACCACTCGGCCCACATGAACGTGGGCGAGGCCGAGGCGAGGCGGCTGCTCACCAAGACCATCGTCGGCGCTGCGCTCTCGCTGCCCGTGCTGGTCATTGCCATGTCGCACGGAAAGATCGAGGCGCTGAACGTCCCCTGGATCAACTGGCTCCAACTCGCGCTGACAACACCGGTCATGTGCTGGTGCGGGTCGCAGTTCTTCCGCTCGGCATGGAAGGGTCTGCGGCACTTCAGCGCGAACATGGACACGCTGGTGGCAATGGGCACGGGCGCGGCGTACCTCTACTCGGTCGCGGCGACGGTCTGGCCATCGTTCTTCGCAGGTGTAAAGGGCGTTGCCGCCGCGGCCCACGCGGATGACGCCGGCGGAGTGGTGGCCATGGGCGGTATGGTCATGGTGCCGGTGTACTACGAGGCCGCGGCCGTCATCATCGTGCTTGTGCTTCTCGGGAAGTACTTCGAAGCCCGGGCGACCGGCCGCACCACCGTCGCGATCAGACGTCTGATCGGAATGCAGCCGAAGACTGCCCGTGTCGTGCGCGACGGCCAAGAGGTGGATGTCCCGGTCGAGTCCGTAGTCGTCGGCGACCGGTTGCTGGTCCGGCCCGGCGAGAAGATCCCCGTCGACGGCGCGGTCGAGAGTGGCCAGTCCGCCGTGGACGAGTCCATGTTGACGGGCGAGAGCGTGCCGGCCGAGAAGACCGCCGGCGACAGTGTCTTCGGCGCGACGATGAACACGACCGGCGCCCTTCGGGTGGTTGCTACCAAGATCGGGGCTGACACGGCCCTCCAGCAAATCGTGCGCTTGGTGCAGGAAGCGCAAGGGAGCAAGGCCCCGATCGCGCGGCTGGCCGACCGTATCAGCGGGGTGTTTGTGCCGATCGTCATCGTCATCGCGATCGCCACGTTCGTCGTGTGGTGGTTCGCGTCGCCCGCGGAAACCCGACTGAGCATGGCCTTGGTAACGGCCGTCTCCGTGCTCATCATCGCCTGCCCGTGCGCCCTGGGGTTGGCCACGCCGACGGCGATCATGGTTGGGACGGGCCGGGGCGCGGAGATTGGCATCCTTATCAAGGGCGGTGAATCGCTGGAGACGGCGCACCAACTCACCGCGATCGTCCTCGACAAGACCGGAACCATCACGCACGGTAAGCCCGCGGTGACCGACATCCTGCTATCGCATGGTTCGTCGCTCGACGCCGCGGAGGTTCTGCGGCTCGCGGCCTCCGCCGAGCAGCACAGCGAGCATCCTCTCGCGGCGGCGATCGTGCGCGAGGCTGCCGCGCGAGGCGTGCAACTCGCAGAACCAAGCCGTTTCCAAGCCGTGGTCGGTCACGGCGTGGAAGCCACGGTGGACGGGAGAAGCCTGCTTGTCGGCAAGGCTGCGCTCCTGGAGCAGCGGGAGGTCGCTCTCACGCTCTCGGGCAAGTCCGCGGAACTGGCGGCGGTGGGAAAAACTCCGATGTTCGTGGCTGTGGACGGGCGCGAGGCGGGGATCATCGCCGTCGCCGACACGGTTCGTGCCGAGTCCAAGGACGCCATCGCGACCATGCACGCCCTCGGACTGCGCGTGGTGATGATGACCGGCGACAACCGTCGCACCGCCGATGCCGTCGCCTCGCAGGTCGGCGTCGATCAGGTCTTCGCCGAGGTGCTCCCCAAAGACAAGGCCGAGAAGGTTAAAGCCCTCCAAGCTGAGAGTCACATTGTGGGAATGGTCGGCGATGGCATCAACGATGCCCCGGCGCTCGCCCAGGCCGACGTTGGCCTTGCCGTCGGCACGGGAACCGACGTGGCGATGGAGTCGGCGGACATCACGCTCATGCGCGGCGACCTCCGCGCCGTGCCGCAGGCCATCGCCCTATCGCGCGCGACTATGCGGACGATCAAGCAAAACCTGTTCTGGGCTTTCGTCTACAACCTTGTCGGCATCCCGGTCGCGGCGGGGCTTCTGTACCCCTTCACCGGCTGGCTGCTCTCGCCGATCATTGCGAGCGCGGCGATGGCATTCAGCAGCGTGAGCGTGGTGCTGAACAGCCTCCGGTTGCGACGTATGAATTGAGCTGTCATGCATTGGCTGCGCACAGTGCTCAATGGCGAGGTCGGTTCTCTTCAACCCACGCTCATGCGAAGATATGTGCGATCAGGAGGAGGCTCTTTGCACTCGGGTTGGACTTGGACTCACCGACGGTTGGGTGCAAGGTCAAACGGGCGCGGACTCCAGGAGAACCAGCGATTCTCGCAGCACTTGCTAGGAGTTGGCGGCTCGCTCAGACCGACAATCGCTGGGGGCCCAGCGTCGTTCGCGCGTTCGCCGCGACGAGCCCGCGTCCCTTCTTCACGAAGCGCGACGCCGCCCCCTGGCGTTTCATCTCGCGGATGATCGCCGAGGCGAGTGTGGCGGCGGGGGTCTTTCCGGTGGTCGTCCATGCCTTCCGCGCGAGGAGCCGCTCGACGATCTCCTTGCACTTCATCGGCTCGCCCTTCTCGGCGAGCAACTTGGCGGCGAGGTTGAGCAGGCTCGGGCGTTCGGGCCGGGGACCCTTCGACCCCCCCAGGGCCTTGGATTTCCCTGAGGGAGCGCGGGATGGTGGGCGGGCGGTGGGCGCGACCGGCTTCACCGCCGCTGGAGCGGGTTGCGCCTGCTTGGGTGTCGCGCCGGCTTGCCCCGTGGCCGCCGACGTTCGCCCACGGGGCGGAGTTACGCCGGGCGTGGCGGGCGGTGGCTTGGCGGTGTTCCGCGCGATGGCGCGAGCAGTTGAACGTGAGGACTTCGGAATTCGACGAGTCATGTGGGGATCCTTTCCGCTCGGGGTGAATGACGCGATCCGAGCAGCACACATGGCCATAGAACGGCGCGGAATCCAGTCAAAGCCACGGAATGACCGGCAGATTCTCGAAGCCTGCGGCGGCCCTCCGGGGGCGTGGGCAGGAGGCCCGGGGGGCGGTGGGCGTGGCGTTATCCGTCGACGGTGGCTCGGCCGACGCGTGATGCCTGAACCGCCGACGTTCGCTGGAACGCCATCATGATCCGCCAACTTATGTGGATATCTGAACAAGAATGTGAATAACGTGTCTCCCGCTGTTGAAGTGGTGCCACGCATTCATCATGAGTTTTGGCAGTTGTGAGCGCGCCGTGCTAATGTTCAAAGACCGGGGGGGCGGCTCGCGTCGGCGCGGGCCGAGGAGCGGGCGCTCCGCGGAATATCCGCAGCCCTGGCTTCAAATCCCCCGGTCATAACCTGAGCGGCGTTGCCAGATCATCGGGCGATGCCGCGCTCAAGCATGGAGGCTTTCTTATGCCCCGCGTCAACGCAGCACCGGTCGCGCCCGACCTGAGAGTCTCATGGCGCGAAGTCCCCGTCCGCTCCATCAATCCAGCGCCGTACAACCCGCGGGTTGATCTCAGGCCGGGTGATCCTGAGTACGAGAAGCTAGCGCGGAGCATCGACGAGTTCGGGCTGGTCGAGCCGTTGGTATGGAACTCTCGCACCGGGAATCTCGTCGGCGGGCATCAGCGCTTCAAGGTGCTGCTCCAGCGGGGCGTCCAGAACGTGCAGGTGTCGGTGGTCGACCTGCCGATCGAGAAGGAGAAGGCGCTCAACCTGGCGCTGAACAAGATCGCGGGCGGCTGGGATCACGAAAAGCTGGCCGAACTCTTGAACGAACTGGTCGAACTGCCGGGGTTCGACATGGGTCTCACCGGCTTCGACCCCCCGGAAGTGGATGAGTTGCTGGCCAGCGCGCTGCTGCGCTCGAATTCTGCTGGCGAGGAGCACTTCGATCTTGACGCCGCGCTGGCGGAGTCGGAGCGGCTGGGCCCGCCGGTGACGCGGCCCGGCGAACTGATCCTGCTCGGCCGCGAGCCGAGATTGCAGCACCGGCTGCTGTGCGCTGATTGCACCGACGCCTCGGTCGTGCGCGAACTGATGAACGGCGAACGCGCCGCGCTCTTCGCCACCGACCCGCCGTACTTGGTCGGATACGACGGGACGAATCATCCAGGGAAGAAGGGACGAGGGATCAGGGATGAGGGATCGAGTCAGAATGGAAGCGCGCATCGTTCGCGCAGCGGCTCCGGGGGGAATAAGGATTGGTCTTCGACCTACGGCGTGACGTGGGACGACTTCGATGGGAACAGCGATCTGTACGAGCGCTTCATTCGGGCCGCGGTGGATGAGGCGATTGGTCCGGGGGGGCGGGCCGCGTGGTACATCTGGCACGCGTCGCGGCGGCAGGCACTGCTCGAAGCGGCGATGCGGGGGGCCGGGGCGCTGATTCATTGCCAGATCATCTGGGCCAAGAACAGGCCGGTGCTGACGCGCACGTGGTACTCGTGGCAGCACGAGCCGTGCCTGATGGGCTGGCTCGAGGGGAAGAAGCCGAGACGAATTCCGGGGGCTCCGGTGCTGCCCACCGTGTGGCGCTTCGACACCATCCCCAACGGCCCCGAGCGGCCGGATCATCCGACGCCCAAGCCGGTGGAGCTCTTCGAGATCCCCATGCTCCAGCACACGAGAGCGGGCGAGGTGTGCTACGAGCCCTTCGCGGGCAGCGGCACGCAGTTCATCGCCGCCGAGCGGCTGGGCCGGCGCTGCTTCGGCCTGGAGATCTCCCAGCGCTACTGCGACGTCATCGTCCGCCGGTACATCGCCTTCGCGGGTGAGGACTCGGTGTCCCCGGACGTGCTGCGCCGCTACGCGGTGAAGACCGGGGGAAGGAACGCAGAGGAAGCAGAGATGCGCAGAGGGACGCAGAGTCGGAATGGGGGATTGGTTGAAGACAAGAGGAGCGGGGTCGAGCGGGAGGTTGAATCGAAGCCGGTGAGTGATGCGCCGGCTCCGACGGTTGGTTCGGTGGCCCCGGCGCGGTTGCGTGATGAAGGCTCTTCAAAGGCCCTTCGAGGGGCCGTTAACGGGGCTTCGAAGAAGGCTCGGCGTGGCTCGCGGGCTGCCACATCGGCGCGCGCCAAGAAGGCAGGGCCGCGCCGATGAAGCGACGAACGACTGTCAAAGAACCGGCTTCACCGCCACGCACCGCATCGACCGGCGAGGCGCGCTCCGAGCATCCAACCCCTCGTCCGTCTCCGCGCTCTTCATCCTCTTCGCGCTCTTCGCGATCTTCGCGTTCAATGTCTTCTTCTTCTTCTTCTGCATCTAACCACTCTTCATCTTCCAACTCTGTGTCCTCTGCGTCCCCCTCTCCGCGCCCTCTGCGTTCCAATCCTTCTCTTCCCCGCGAAGCGGAGTCCCTTCCTGTTCTCGAATTGATCCGGCGCTTGCAGAGCAGGGACCTGTCGGGTTCATCGCTCGCAGCGGATGACCGGCGGTCGTGCGTCGAGTACCTTTCGGCCGAGGGGTACTCGGCGGCGGAGATCGCCGGCATCCTCTCGGTCGCCGACCGCACCGTCCTGCGCGACCGGCAGGCGATCAAGGAGAAGAATGCGCTCGGGCGCGACCCCGCCCTCGCCGGGCAGGTCGCCGGGCAGCTCATCCGCGAGGCGGACTCCTCCATGGGGCGCCTGCGCAAACTCGCGCGCGACCGCGAGGCCCCGCACGCGGCGCGGGTCGAAGCCGAGCGCAGCGCCTTCGGCATCTTCCGCGACATGGTCCGCACGCTCCAGCGCCTCGGCTACCTGCCCGAGGCCGCCCACCACGTACAGGCGGACCTCCTGCACGCGCTCGGGACCGGCGGGGCGATGGGCGGGGGGCCCGGCGCCCGGGATGCCGAGGAACTCACCGAAGAGATCGAGCGGCTCAGGCTCATCGTCAACTCGACCCTGCCCCTGAGTCTCCATCCCTCCGATGCGGAGGATGGTGAGAGCGCCGGGCCGAGGGATGACGTGGGGCTGGCCGATCGGCTCGACCGCGCCCGGCAGTTCATCCTTACCTCGGCGGTCGAGTCAGTCACCGCTGCCGTGGTGGGCACGCATGCCCGGGTCGGCGGGGAGGAGAGCGATCATGCCGAATGAGGCGCCGGAACTTCCTACCGCGCTCGGCAGCGCCGCGGCCTGCCGCTCGGTCGTGAGCGCCGAACGGCGCTGGATCGGCGAGAAGAACCTGCTCGCCTTCGCCCGGGCGTACTTGCCGCACCTCTTCAGCGCCCCTCCCGCGTCGTTCCATGCCGAGGTCGCGGCCTTGCTCCGCGATGCCTCGGTGGGGCGCGATCGACGCCTCGCGATCGCGGCCCCCCGCTCCAGCGCGAAGAGCACGCTCTGCTCGACCGCCTACGCGCTGTGGTCCCTCGCCTACGGCCGCGAGCGGTACATCATGCTGATCTCCCACACCGCCGACCAGGCAGTCCAGCAGCTCGGGCACCTCAAGCACGAGCTGCTGACCAACCCGCGCCTGCGCGAGGACTTCCCAGACCTCTGCCGCGGGGCGGGCGATGCGGCCACCCCCAGCAGCGTGCTGCGCTGGACAAAGGACGAGATCGTGACCGCCACCGGCATCCGCGTGGCGGCGCTGGGGGCGGAGCAGAAGATCCGCGGTCGGCGGCACCGCGAGCACCGGCCCACGATGATCATCCTCGACGACTTCGAGAGCGAGGAGTCGGTCCGCAGCGCCGAACAGCGCGAGAAGCGGGCCGAGTGGCTCGACCGCGCGGTCCTCAAGGCGGGCGAGCCGGGCACCAACGTGATCGCGGTCGGCACCATCCTCCACTACGACGCGCTCCTGGCGCGGCTGACCGACCCCGCGAAATCCCCCGGCTGGGTCGGGCGGAAGTTCAAGTCCGTGATCAGCTTCTCGGAGCGTCAGGATCTGTGGGACCGCTGGTCGGCGATCTTCAGCCGTGACGAGGAGTTCGAAGGCCGGTCCGGCCCCGAGGCCGCCGCGGCGTACTTCCAGTCCGAGCGGGACGCGATGCTGGCGGGCACCGAGGTGCTGTGGCCCGAGCGCGAGCCCTACGACGCGCTGATGCGCGAGCGGATGCTGGGTGGCCGGGCGGCCTTCGACGCGGAGAAGCAGAACGAGCCCACCGATCCATCGACCTGCTTCTTCCCCGAAAGCGAGATGCGCTTCTGGGACGACGACGGAACGACCCCCGAAGCGCTGCTCGCGCGGCTGAGTGGCGCGGGGGGCTCCGGGGGGGTGTACTTCGGCGCCTGCGACCCGAGCCTCGGCCGCGCCGGCAAGCACCGCGACGACACCGCGATCGTCTCGATCTTGCTCGACCGCAAGACGGGGGTGATGTACGTGGTCGACGCCGACATCCGCCGGCGGAAGCCCGACCAGACCATCGACGACATCATCACCTACAACACGCTGCGGCGGTACGAGGTGTTCGCCATCGAGGCGAACCAGTTCCAGGACTTCCTGGGGGACGAACTGATCCGGCGCAGCCAGCAGGCGTTGATGCCGGTGCCGGCGCGGAAGGTGACGCACACGTCCGACAAGCTCGGCCGCATCCAGAAGCTCCAGCCGCTGGTGACCAGCGGCATGCTCCGCTTCAGCCGCCGGCACCGCACGCTGCTGGAGCAGATGGCGCAGTTCCCCCGCGCCGCCCACGACGACGGGCCCGACGCGCTGGCGATGGCCGTCACCCTCACCCAGCGCGGCGTCTACTGGGGCGCTGAGATCGAGGAGCCGCCCAAACGCAACCTCTCGGTGCTCGAGATGTTCGAGGAAATGCGGAAGGATCCGGAGTGGGGGAACTGGACCGAGATTGGGAGGTGGTGAGCGGGGACTGCCGCGGCACATGGGAACCTATTACAATACCCTTGCACATCGGGGGATGAACGAATGCAAGAACCCACCATCCGATGCCCCAACTGTCAGGCGGAAATCCGTCTTACCGAGTCGCTGGCCGCGCCGTTGATCGCCGCCACACGCCGGCAGTTCGAGCAGCAGCTCGCGGCCAAAGATGCGGACATCGGCAGGCGCGAAGCGGCCGTGCGCGATCAGCAGGCGGCTATCACGAAAGCCCAGGCCACGATCGACGAGCAAGTCACCGCGAAGCTGAATGTTCAGCGCAGCGCCATCGCCGCCGAAGAATCGAAGAAAGCGCGCCTCGCGCTGGAGACCGATCTCTCCGGCAAGGACCGCCTCATTACGGACCTCAGCGAGACGATCACATCTCTCAACACGAAGCTCACGACAGCGCAGAAAGCCGAGGCCGAACTCGTCCGCAAGCAGCGTGAACTGGACGACGCCAAGCGCGAGATGGACCTCACCATCGAGAAGCGCGTCACCGAGGGCCTTGGCGCGGTGGAGTCTAAAGCGCGCCAGCGCGCCGACGAGGACAACCGGCTCAAAATGGCGGAGAAAGACAAGCTCATCGCCGACGCCCAGCGTCAGGTCGAAGAGATGAAGCGGAAGATGGAGCAGGGCTCCCAGCAACTTCAGGGCGAGGTGCAGGAGCTCGAACTCGAGGCCATCCTCCGCGCCAAGTTCCCTCGCGACACCATCGAGCCCGTCGCCAAGGGCGAGCACGGCGGTGATGCGCTCCACCGTGTTCTCGGTTCGCTCGGCCAGGTGTGCGGCACGATTCTGTGGGAGTCCAAGCGCACCAAGAACTGGTCCGACGGCTGGCTCGCCAAACTCCGTGAGGACCAGCGCGCGGCGAAGGCCGAGATCGCCATCATCGTGTCGCAGGTTCTGCCCAAAGGCGTCGAGTCCTTCGATCACATCGATGGCGTGTGGGTTTCGCACCCCAAGTGCGCGATCCCCGTCGCCATCGCGCTGCGGCACTCACTCACTGAACTCGCGGCGGCCCGCCAGGCTGGCGAGGGCCAGCAGACCAAGATGGAGATGGTCTATCAGTACCTCACCGGGCCGCGCTTCCGCCACCGCATCCAAGCCATCGTTGAGAAGTTCGGTGACATGCAGGAGGACTTGGACAAGGAACGGAAGTTCCTGATCAAGCAGTTCGCCAAACGCGAAGAGCAGATCCGCGAAGTGATCGACGCCACCGCGGGCATGTACGGCGACCTGCAGGGGATCGCGGGCAAGACGCTTCAGGAGATTGAAGGGCTGGACGTGAAGATGCTGGGTGAAAGCCAATGAGCAAAAACATCCGCCAAGCTGCCACGCCTGCAACGGGAGTCGTGCCTGTTCAAGGCGCACCCGCCACCCCGCCCATCGGTGGAATCTTCGTAAAAGAAGTTCGCGTGCGCTACTTTCGGTGTTTGTGTTCCATTGACGTCGAGCTTGATGCGCTCACGCTGCTCATCGGCCAGAACAACTCCGGCAAGACCAGCTTCTTGAATGCCATCTTCGCCGCCATTGGCGCGGGCCAGCGAGGGCTTTCAAGCGAAGACGTGTTCATCCGTACCAGCGAGGTATCTGCGCCCAAGTCCAGGAGTGCGGTTGTCGACATACTGATTCGCCCAGCCGACGCTGGCGGCGCTATCGCGGACGTGTTCCCGCAAGGAAGCCCGTGGCTGGAGCTGTGGGGCTCCGGCATCGTGCAAGACGACGATGATCACGATTTGGCTGCCATTCGGACAGAGTTCAAATGGAATGCTGTCAAGGGCGAGTACAACCTTGAACGTCGGTTCCTGAAAGATTGGCAGAAGGACAGCGCCAAGTGGGAAGCCTCGAAGCCCGTTGAGAAGGTCCCTCCGGTCACGGCTGCGCAAGTCGAGCCACTTGCGCTCTATCTCTTGGACGCCAAGCGGGACATTGCCGAGGATCTCCGCTCACGCACTTCGTTCTGGAGCAAGCTGGTCGATGAGCACGGGCTCACCCCTGCGGACGTGGATCGTATTGAGAAAGACTTGACGGAAATCAACAAGGACATCGTCGATAACAGCACCGTCTTCACACACGTCCAAGGACACCTACGCGCCTTTCACGAGACTTTGTCGTGCGATCAGAACAGCATCGCGATAACGCCGCTTGCTCGTCACCTCCGCGACCTCGCGCGAGGAATGGACGTGGTGCTTTCGACTCGGGGTGCTCCGCCCTTTCCACTTCATCAGCAGGGCATGGGAACACGCAGCCTCGGCACCTTTTTCGCGTTTTGGGCGTTCACGACCTGGAGGCAGAAGCAGGGCACGTCGGGCGCCGTTCACCCCATGATGGCACTTGAGGAGCCGGAAACCCACCTCCACCCCCAGGCACAGCGGGCGATGTTCCGCCAGATCTGCAATATGCCGGGACAACGCATCATCAGCACGCATTCCCCTTACATTTGCAGTCAGTGTGAGATTACTCACATGCGGCACTTCTCCAAGGTGGGCGAAGAAACGCGGGTGTCGCGAATCGCTCCGGCCTCAGGAACCGCGTGCCTTACCGCCGAGGACCTGCGCAAGATCGATCGGCAGGTCATGAATACTCGGGGTGACATGCTCTTTGCTCGGGCACTCGTGTTCTTCGAGGGCGAGACCGAGGAGCAGGCGTTTCCCGATTTCGCAGCAGCTCATTGGACAAAGCATCCGAACGACCTTGGCTACACCTTCATCGGAGTCGGCGGGCGTGGCAACTATCTCCCGTTTCTTCGCATGGCGGAGAGCTTTCGCATTCCATGGTTCATTTTCTCGGATGGCGAGCCCGAGGCCATCACTTCCGTGAACAATGCGCTGACAGCCATCGGGCAGCCCACCATTCCGACAAACTCCCGAGTCGTTGTGCTTCCCAATGGCCAGGACTTTGAGGCATGCATCGTCACCGAGGACAATCGAACCGCCCTGATCGCCGAGATCATCAAGCACGAGACCCAAAACGAGCGTCACGCGGCAGCCCTCCGGAAGAAATGGGACGAGATGGACAAACCGACCCAACTTGACGAAATCCTCGCGACTATTCGGGCGAACAAAACGCAATACGGATCGATTGTCGGCAAGATACTGCCGGTCCCCTCTGAGTTGGCGTCTCTGCTGACCGAGATGGTCGCCGAGACGTCGCCACCTGCGAAAGTCGGGGGTACCGCATGACGGTGAGACTGACAGCTATTCAGAAACAAGTCGTCGAGCACGGCGAAGGCGCCCTCTTAGTTGAAGCCGGTCCGGGCTCCGGCAAGACCCGCGTGTTGACCGAGCGCGTTCGGCGGCTCCTGGCGCAACCCGGAGAGCATTTCCGCGTTCTAGCGCTCACATTCACGAACAAAGCCGCCAACGAGATGGTGGAGCGGCTTGATGATGTTCCCGACATCCGCAAGCGGGCGTTCATCGGGACATTGCACAGTTTCTGCATGGAAGTGCTCGCCAACCGTGGCAAGCCCGTGGGCGTTGATGGTCTGCCGAACATCTTTGAGTCCTTTGACGATCGCAAACTGGTCATGGCGAACGCGGTTAGGGCAGACCCACACCTGACTGCGCTATTGAAGCAAAAGGGTGACACCAAGGAGCAACAGAAGGCTCTCTCGCGCTGGCTGGAGCGCGTCAGCGAACTCAAGAACGCGCTGGTGTATCCCAGCGAGGTCGAGAACGGCGACGAGCGATTGCTCTATGAGGGGTACGACGCGGAGCTCCGAGCTTCAGCCGCATTGGACTACGACGACCTGTTGCTGCTCTCGTACCGTCTTTTCGAGGAGCGCCCGAAGATCGCGGAGTTCTACCAGCGTCAATACAGGTATATCTGCATTGACGAGGCGCAGGACTTGAACGAGGCTCAGTACAGACTGCTTGCTAGCCTCTGTGGAGAGACCTTTCGGAACATCATGGCCGTTGGAGACCCAAAGCAGGCGATCTACGTCTGGAACGGCGCCGACCCGAAGTATCTCGATATGTTCGCGACTGACTTTGGCGCGACCCGGGTCGTCCTGAACGAAAACTTCCGATGCTCCAAGGCCGTCGTGACTGCGGCACGCAGACTGGATCAGTCATACTCCGTTGAAGGGCAGCTTCCCATCGCTGGCGAAGTAGAGGTGCTGGACTGTCCCGACGAGCCCGGAGAGGCGAGCGAAGTGATCTCGAAGCTCCGCTTGCTTCAGTCCATGGGGCATGCAGACGTAGAGGGAGACATTTCGATTGATCGATGCGCCGTTCTGGGCCGCAACCGCTTTGTATTCAGTGCGCTGGAAGACGCGCTCAAGGAGAGCGGACTGTCGTACTACAAGAAGCTGTCCGCAGCCGCCTACCAAAGCGAGTCGGAGGTGGTTGAGGAGTTTGAGCTGACGCTGCGTCTGCTCGCCAATCCGCGGGATCGCCTGCATCGCGAGATGCTCGCAAAGGCGTGGGGAATACCGCCGTCCACGAATTCGGCGGCGCTCTCAGGAGCGAGCGGAGGACCTCTCTCGCTCGTTGAGGCAATGACGCAGGCGGCAGCGAGTGGACATGCGACCGCCGTTTGGGACGCCGTGTGCGCGATGCAGTGGACAGAGTCCGACTTCCGCTTTTCGAACGCGCTGAACAGTTTGGCTACGTGCGCCGCAACGCTACCCGAAGAGGAGCGTGCGTTGGTCCTCAACGACGTAGCGGAGTGGCGCAAGCACTGGGACTACTACGTCCGAACCGAGTCAGGCGGCAGTCACTCGGTTGGGTCCTTTCTTGGGCAGCTCGCATTGGGCACAACGCAGCAGCCCAAGCAGGACGGCTTGGCACTTCTGACCGTGCACTCCGCCAAGGGAATGGAATTCGACGTTGTCTTCGTAATCGGCATGGCGGAAGGGACGTTCCCCGACTACCGAGCGCACGGCGCAAGCCTCGATGAGGAACGCCGGAGTGCTTTCGTCGCGGTCACTCGCTCGAAGCGCCTGCTGTATTTGTCGTACCCTAGGACGCGCGTGATGCCCTGGGGAGCAGTCAAGGCACAGCAGCCTTCGAGGTTTTTGGCGCAGATCACCGGCTGACCTCGCATTCTGCGTTGGGACTGACGCGGAGTGCGAATTTCCTTCAGATCTATCGTTACTCGCATACTTTCACCGCCTCATTTCATGAGGCAGTGAGGACGCATCCGATCGGCCTTGATATCCCCCGCGAGTGTCGCCCTCATGGCCACCGCAGCCTGACCCCTTGGACGTGCCAAGGCGGTGGGCCGCAGGAGGCCTGTTCATGCCGCGTTCAAACGCCGTTCAACCCCCGTTTGAATCCCGTTCAAACCGCTCCCGAGGCAGCCCGCCGAGTGCGGCGACCGCCACCGCCGCTGTCGGCTATCTGCGCCGCTCGACGGACCGGCAGGAGCAGTCGATCCCCGACCAGCGGCGCGCCATCGAGCGCTTCGCCGCCGAGCGGGGGCTGCGGCTCGCGCGGTTCTACACCGACGACGCGATCAGCGGCACGAGCACGGTCGGCCGCCGCGCGTTCCAGCAGATGATCGCCGATGCCAAGAGTTCGCAGCGGGACTTCTCGATCATCGTGGTCTACGACGTGAAGCGCTTCGGCCGCGTTGGCAACGACGAGGCGGGGTACTACCGGCACATCCTCAGGAGCGCGGGCGTCGAGGTGCTGTACGCCTCCGAGAACTTCTCCGGCGACGGCACCGACGATCTTCTGCGCCCGGTCAAACAGTGGCAGGCGCGGGAGGAGTCGAAGGACCTCGCCAAGGTCGTGATCCGCGGGCTGCTGTCGAAAACCGAGGCGAGAGGCCCGAGCGCTTCCGGGGGTGGAAGCGGCAACGCGGAGCGGGTTGGCGGCTGGTGGATGGGCGGCGCGCCGCCCTTCGGCTACGACCTGCGCTACGAGAGCCAGTCGGGCGAGGGCCTCTTCATCGTGCGCATGATGCCCGACGGCTCGAAGCAGCTGCTCCAGCCCAACGGCTCGAGCGCGGTCGTCCGCACGCTCCAGCGCGGCGAGACGCTGGCGGTCTCCAAGCGCGACCGAGCCCGGCTGGTGCTCAGCGAGCCAGCGCGGGTTAAGGTCGTGCGGCAGATCTTCAGGATGTACGTCGAGCAGAAGCGCGGGTTCAAGAGCATCGCCGAGTCCCTCAACCGCGCCGGCACGCCCACACCGCGCGGGCCGCAGTGGAGCGAGCGCTACTGTGGCAAGTGGGCGCTCACCACCGTGCGCGCCATCCTGGTCAACCCCGCCTACGCGGGCGATCTCGTATGGAACCGCAGAACCGATGCCCGCTTCAGCCGCATCTCGCAGGGTCGCGCCGTGGAGCGGAAGGGGATCATCGGCCGCCGGCTCGAACCCAACCCGGAGTCCGACTGGATCACGACGCGCGGTGCCCACGAACCGATCGTGACGAGAAGAGTCTTCGAACTGGCGCAGCGGATCATGCGCGAGAAGCCCGAGTCGCTGGCGCTGCAGGGGATAAACCCCCGAACGGGCAGGCCAGCGGGTGAAGGGCCGAGCGGCGCGCTGGGGCTAAGCGCTGACGCAGGTCTTCGATCGCAGTGGACGGGGCCGCGATCGAAGTTCCTGCTCTCGGGGCTGCTGTCGTGCGCCGCCTGCGGCTGCCGGTACGAGGGGTACAGCCGGTACCCGAGACCGGCGCGGGATCACGATCCCGAAGCGCCGCGCACCCGCCAACTCTTCTACGCCTGCGGCGGGTACATCCGTCACGGCCGGAGCGTGTGCGAACTCGGCGCGGTGCCCCTCGAATTCATGGAGTCTGCTGTGATCGAGGCGGTGATCGGGCACTACGCCCCGCTGACCGGCGCGAACGGTCTCCAGAAGATCGAACGCCTGCTCCGCGCTCAGGTCGACGACGAGCACATCGAGGGGGCCAAGTCGGCGGCTAAGCAACGGAAGCGCATCGAGCAGATTGATGCCGCGATCAGGAACCTGCTGGACCACCTCACCGAGCGGAACCGCGAGATCGCCGATCGGCGGATCGCGGAGTTGGCCGAGGAGCGCGAGCGGCTGGAGCGGCGGCTGGATTCGAACACTCGGGCATCGCTGGCCGCAGGCCGGATCGGATCACTCGCCGAGGAAGCGCACGAATCGGTCCGCTCGCTCGGCGCGATCCTGCGCTCGGGCAGTATGGAAGACCGCGCCGCGACAATCCGGCGCTGCGTCGAGCGGGGCGTGGTCGAGTGCGGCGAGCGGCGCGTCCGTGTCTTCGTGCGAGCGTTGCCCGTCAGCGCCGAGGGGCCGGTCGAGATGCCGGTCAGCGCGGTGGTGGCGGCGATTCCGGACGCCAATTGAGCCTCGCCAACCGCCGGTCGGGGAAGCGCAAGCCGGGTCCAGTGGGGCTGTTGCTCCAGGGAATTCAACCCTCAATGTTGGCGTGGGACGCCGCGTGGTTGATGCGCGCGAGAAGCGACCCCGCCCGCCTCGAACCACGCGGGTTCGGCGGGGGATATTCACTTCTCTTTCTCAAAGGACAATGACCCCAATGGGATTCGAACCCATGTCTTCACCGTGAAAGGGTGACGTCCTAGACCGGGCTAGACGATGGGGCCAAGGCGGGCGGATTGTAGCCGTTTTCGACCGATCGCGTCGGCGTCGGCGGGTTGGTGTTCAGTCACGCCCGAAAACCGCCGATGTCGCCCGCATGCTGTTCACGCGCGGCAGCAATTTTGAGGTCGCCCGCCCGCATCCGCTCTTCAGGCTGATGTGCGCGATGGGGCTGGTTGTGCTCCTCGTCGCCGCCGCGAAGACGCTGAACCCCGGGTCGTCCAGCGCCGCCGATACTTCGATCGAAGGGGAGCCTCGCGGCGAGGGCACCGAGGCCGCGTTTGCCTCGCGTGGCGCGGGGACACTGGTCGGGTCCGTCAAGGTCGAAGGCATGACGGTCCATGTATTCGACTTCTCGGGCGAGCAGCGCTTCACGGTCTACGGCGAGGACGGCGCGGTGCTGGCAGAGCAAGTCTCGGCGGACGAACTCCGGAAGTCCGCGCTGCAGTTTGATCCCGCGAGCGCCGCGGACGAAGCGACTGCGGACGCCGGGCCCGATCACGAGGCACCCCCCGAGTGGTAAATCGACGAGCAGTGGTGTACGCGTCAACGAGCGTGACGCAACGCTGGCGCCACCCCCGCGCCGTGATACGCTTCTCTCGTGCTGCCGCCGATCGTCATTTGTCCTCTGGAAATCGAGCGTTCCGCCGCTGCGCGGCGGTCGCGTGGGCGGGCGGCGGCCGTATCCTGCGGGCCCGGCCCGCGCGCGATTGGCACGTTTCTGGCGGGATTGAGCGAAGCTGACGCGCCGCGTGATCGGCTCTTCATTTTGTTCGGCGTCGCGGGCGGGCTCGTTGACGGCGTTGTGTGCCCGCGGATCGCGCGCGTCATCGACGGCAAGGGCGGCGCGTGGTCGCCCGGCGAGGCTTTCCGAGCCCCGGCGCCATCGGGTTCGAGCCCGGCGTCGTTCGTGACATTGCTTGGCGTCACCGATGTAGTCGGCGATCCCGCCGCCAAACGGGCGCTTCACGACCGCACCGGCGCGGCGCTCGTCGATATGGAGTCGCACGTGTTTGCCGCGTGGGCCGTGGGACGAGGGCAGCGGTGGGGGGTCATCCGCGCGGTGAGCGATGGCCCCGCCGAGTCGCTTCCGGAGGAGTTGCCGCGCTGGGTGGACGAGCGCGGGCGGGCGAAGGCGTCGCGCATTGTGATGGATCTCGTCACCCGGCCGGCACTCATCGGCGTCGCGCGGCGGGTCGGCCGACGAACGAGCGCCGCGCTCGCTGCGGCGGGGGCCGAGCTTGATCGCGTGCTCGACTCCGAGTCGGCGCGGAGCAAGAATCACGCATGAGCGCCGGGCATTCGCACGAGTTCTCCGATCTCTTTCCCGTACCCTCAGAGGCGCGGACGGTGATCGTCTTCGGCGGGACGTTCGACCCCGTGCATGTCGCGCACCTCACGCTGCCGGAACTGGTGCGCGAGAAGCTCGGCGCGGACTGGATCGTGTATGTCCCCGCCGCCCGCTCGCCGATGCGCGACGCCGGACCGATGGCGGCTGCGCGGGACCGCCTGGCGATGCTGCGGTTGGCGCTCGCGGGGCGGGCCGCGTGCTCGGTGTCGCCCATCGAACTGATCGCGGCGGAGGACGCGCTCCCGGCTGTGATGCCCGCCGCGCAGGATCGGGGGGGCTCGGCAGCGTCACCGCCGCCCAGCTACACGGTGGACACGCTCCGCAAGCTGCGTGTGCTCGCGCCGCACACGACCGCGCTGCGCCTGCTCATCGGCGCGGACCAGGCGGCGCAGTTCCACAGATGGCGGCAGCCGAGGGAGATCATCGCGCTCGCCGAACCCGTGGTGATGTTGCGCGCGCCGAGCGAAACCGCCGGCCAACTGATGGCGGCGATCGCGCCGCACTGGTCGCCCGACGACGCGGCGAATTGGCGATCGCGGATCGTCGAGGTGCCGACGATGGACGTGAGCGCGACGACGATCCGCGCCGCCGCCGCGCGGGGGGAACTGGACAGCGCCGAGTTCTCACGGATGCTGCCCGCGCCGGTGCGCGACTACATCTCATCGCGCCGGCTCTATAAAAACGGCTGAATTCGTGGGCCGATCGGCGGATCGAGCGCGTCGGCGCGTTGTGCGCGCGGAGCGGCTAGAATCCCGGCCTTTTCCGATTCACCCGGCACGGACCATGCCCGAACCCACCACCTCCAGCGACATCCGCACGGTTTCCTTCGTCAGCCTCGGCTGCCCGAAGAATCTCGTTGACTCGGAAAAGATGCTGGGTCTGCTCGCGCAGGACGGGCTGACCCCCGTGGCGCACGACCCGAGCGGCGACGGCGACCCCGCCGACGCGATCGTCATCAACACCTGCGGGTTCCTCGAAGCGTCGAAGGAAGAGTCGCTCGAGATCATCAACGACGCGATCCGGCGCAAGGAGAGCGGCGAAGTCAAACGCGTCGTCGTCGCCGGCTGCCTCGTGCAGCGGCACCGCGCGAAGATGCTCGAGTGGGCGCCGGGCATCGACGCGATGATCGGCGTCTTCGACCGCGACCACATCGTCCGCGCGGTGCGCGGCGAGGGGCCGGCGCGCGCGGCGCTCGCCGAAGCATCGGACCAGCCGAAGTATTGGATCGCGGGCAACGCGCTGAAGGCCGCCGAGGCGCGCGGCATGCAGATCGCCGGGCTCACCGTCAACGGCAAGGACGGGAAGGGCATCGGTTACTTCGAGGACGACTCGGCGCGGATGCGCCTCACGCCCCGGCATTACGCGTACCTGCGCGTCTCCGAGGGGTGCAACCAGAACTGCGCGTTCTGCACGATCCCCTCGATCCGCGGCAAAATGCGCTCGAAGCCGCTGGAGAAGATCGAGCAGGAGATCCGCGAACTCGTGGAGGACGGCGCGTTTGAGTTGAACCTCATCGGGCAGGATACGACGAGCTACGGCGATGACATCGGCATCGGCTGGAATCACGACGGCAAAGGCGGGGGCGGGCTGCCGGCGCTGCTGCGCACGGTGAACAACGCGATCGCAAAGTACGGCGGAGGGGGATCACGCTCGCAGGTCGGTTGGGGGCGGCTGATGTACGCGTACCCAACGAATTTCAACGACGCGATGATCGACGCGATCGCCGAGCTGCCCAACATTCTGAAATACATCGATATCCCGCTGCAGCACGCGAGCAACCGCGTGCTCGAGCTCATGCGGCGCAACGTCACGCGCGAGAAGCAGGCGGAACTGCTGCACAAGCTGCGCGAGCGCATCCCGGGGATCGCGATCCGCACGACGTTCATCACCGGCTTCCCCGGCGAGACCGAGGAGGATCACGAGCAGCTCATGGAGTTCATCGACGAGATGCAGTTCGAAGCGATGGGCGTCTTCGAGTACTCGCGCGAGGAGGGCACCCGCGCTGGTACGATGGAGCTCGATGATTCCCTGCGCGTGCCGCCCGAGGTGAAGTCGTGCCGGCACGCGGAGCTGATGGAACTGCAGCAGCAGATCGCGTTCGATCAGGCGGCGTACCTCGCCGAGCAATTCGATGAGAACGACCCGGCGAACAGCGGCGTGCAGTTCGACGTGCTGATCGACAAGCCGCTGAAGAGCGAGGGGCGCGCGACCAGCGGCGTGGGAAAGGGCGGGCGGCTATATCACGGGCGCGCGTATTTTCAAGCGCCGGATATCGACAGCGTGACCTATGTGCAATCTTCGCAGGCGCTCAGCCCGGGCGAGCTTGTCCGCTGCACGATTGTCGCGTCCGACGGGTACGACCTCGTCGCTCGGCCGACATCGGAGCTTGAGAAACGCGTCGGGCTGAAGATTCTCGGCGGGCATTGAAGACCACATACCGGGCGTCACTTCGGCGATGCGATCTTGTCTTCCCCCGCCTTCCGGCGGACGTACTCCTCGGTTGCTTTCGCAACGGCTTCTCGCTTCGCGGCTTCGCGCGCGTTGAGTTCCGCGCGGTACTCGCCCGCAGCGCCGGATCGGGCCGCGCTCGCGCCGTCCCAATACGAGTACCCGACAAGCTGACGGTGGATGTAATCCGGCGCGCGGACGAGCAGAGTGCCGGTGTGGACATCGATGCTGGCGCCGTCCCCGCCGTTGCGGGTCCACTGGTCGCGCTCGATGTTGTTGGTGATGATGGTGACGAGCTTGTCGGAGAGTTCGCGCTCGCTCAACCCCTGAGTCTCGCCCTCCGAGCTTTGGACTGGATTCCCACCGCCTCCTCCGCCGCCCGAGGCTTGGCTGAGCACCTGCTCAAGATCAAGCTGCGGCACGTTGGTGAAGCTCGGCACTTCGAAGAGCAGGTCCTGCACGTCGTAGATCTTCAGCGTGGCGCTCTCGTTGAGCCGCGAGCGCGGGCCGATCTGGATCTCGCCGCTCTCGGCCATCTGCCAGGTGTTGCCGGAGAACTCGTCGCCCGTGCGGGCGAGCAGCAGTTCGATCATCGTGAGGCACGCGACGTCCTTCACGCTGATCGACACACGCCGGTCTTTGTCGAGCCCCTCGGCGCCGCCGTCGTTCCAGATCGCGTCGATGTTGGCGCCGGAAAAGTCGGCGATGAACTTGAGGACGTCCTCGAGCCGCTGATCGGTGATCTCGACCGTCACACGGCGCTGGAGTTTGTTCAGCGTCTCGGCGCGCGGGTCGAGCGCCGCTCGGGGCACGCTCGGCGTGGTGCTCTGCGCCACGGCCGCGGCGGGCATCCCCGCGAGCGAACCGGCGAGCATCAGGATGGACGCGACTTTCAGCATGGATTCTCCATCGGTCCACGGGGCGTACGGCTGAGCGACCGCATGATCGTAGGCATTCAGCCGCTCTGGAACAGTGCGATCAAACCGTCAGACGCACGCCGGTTATTCCGGTTCCCGGGCCTGCACCGCGGGTTTCATTTCGGGGGTGGCGGGCGGCTCGGCGGGACTGAGCGCTCGCAGCGTCTCGCACGCCGTGAGCAGCGCGAGACTCGTCGCGTCGACGGCGGCGGTCTGGTCCCACAGCGATCGCCGCACGCCGCCCATCGCCCGTCGGGCGTCGCGCGCCACGGCCCGCGACTCCTCACCGAACGTCAACTGCATCATGAACCGCAGCGATCGGCGCAGCCCGGCGAGCTGCCGGGCGAACTCCGCATCGCTGGTGAAGCGCGCATCGCCCTGCATGGTCGCCGCGAACGCCAGCGGGCGGAGCATCGCCCACGTCGGAAGCGGTTGGCGCGAGCGCGTGAAGATGATCCCGCCCGCGAGGTCCGCGCCGTCCGGGCCAACGTCCGATTCGCCCAGTTGGAAGGTCCACATCAGCTCGCGCATCTCGGTGAGTGCTTCGCGCGCCGGGATCTCCGCCGTCTTCCCCGCCGATTCGAGCTCCGCCCATCCGAGCCACGGCATCATCGCCACCAGTTCGCCGCGAGCCGTGTCACGGAAGAGCGAGCGCACCGCGTCGCTCGCCTGCTGCCGAAGTTCCGCGTCGTCGGCGCGGAGGCTCATTGCGCGCACCAACGCGAACGCGGCGAGCGCTCTCTGCGGCGGCTCAAGGCTCTGCGCCCACGCCCCGCCGGTCCGCGCGGCGCGCACCTGCTCGAGCGCGTGCCCGAAGAACTCGTCGCCCGCGGAGAAGGCTCGTGCGTCAAGCCGCGCGCCGAGCGCCCACGCGCAGACGAACGCGGCGCATGCCGTCACGCTCTTCAATGGGTCTTCCTCGCCGGCGCCGATGGTCCGCAGGTCGTTCAGCAGTCGGGCCGCGAAGTTCCGCGTCTTTGAAGCGGTCGCCGGGTGTGCTCCGCGGGTCGCGGCGTATTCGAGCAACGCCATCGCGGCGACCGCCTGCTCCATCGCGCCCGCGATGGGCGGCTCGAAGCGGTCGGTGATGGGGTTGTAGTCACCCGTCATCCCGTGCGGCTCCGGGCCGCGCCAGTCGTGCTGCAGCAGGTGCATCGCCGCCCGATCGGCGAACGCTTGCAGGCCTGCTTCGCTCACCGCCGACAGCGGCACGATCGCCCCGCCGCGGTAGAGGAACCGCGGCTCTTCGCCCGGAGCGGTCTGCGCGAGATGGCGCACGGGGAATCGGTACGCGGTGAGCCGGTGGATCTTGCGGAGTTGCCCGAGTTCGATGGGCGGCAGCCCGATCTCGCCCGTCGCCGATTGCAGCGCCGAGGCGGGCGTGCCCTGTGTCGTGAGCATCACGCCCGGGAAGACCGCGCGGGTGACATCCTCGACGCGCGCCGCGACACCCTCGATGCCGGGGGACAGTTCGGCGGCCGCCGCGTCGAACGTGTCGCCCAGCAGCGGCGTGAAGGCGCCCCCCAGTTGAATGTCGATCATCACGCGCGGAGTCATCTCAAGGATCAGCTCCGCGCGCATCGCGTCCCGCTCGACGGGGAAACTC
This sequence comes from uncultured Phycisphaeraceae bacterium, assembly GCA_964391865.1. Taxonomy (GTDB): domain Bacteria; phylum Planctomycetota; class Phycisphaerae; order Phycisphaerales; family UBA1924; genus DASZQL01. The sequence goes on along the minus strand of CAYMNQ010000005.1, from coordinate 360,742 downwards.
TGGTTCGCTTCCGCCCATGCGTCGCGGACGGCGAGCCAGAGCGACGTGCCGTCGTCCGCCAGGCGCGCCGCGCGCCCGAGCACCTTGCCCGAGAGGCGCAGCGTGACGCACGCGCCGGTGGTGCCCGCGGGGTCGAGCTTCTGCGCCTCCGTCGGCACCTTCCACTCACGCACCCACGGTTCGATCGCGTGGTACGCGGCGAGAGTCTCCGCCGCCGCCGGGAGCGCCGGCGTCTGCGCGCGTCCGATAGCCGCCACCCAGAGCACGCCCGCGAAGATCGCCATTGCTCGCATCATGTTGATTCGGCACCGCGCTGGACGTTGAGTTCCCGCAACACGCCGCGCATTCCCGGACGCGATGCCCCCCCGAACGCCGCCCGGAACGGTCCGGCACGGGTCTTGTTCCTTCTTCCAGCGGACAATTGAAGAAAGGACCAGAGTCATGCTTGCCGCGCTCCGCCGTAGTGACTTGATTGCTCTGACCGAGAACCGCCAGCGGATCCTGCTCTTCGCCGTGCTGACGTTCCTGGTGATGTGCTAAGCGATCAATCGTAGCGATCAGCGCCGAACCCGTCGGCTGGCCCGCCCGCGCTCTTCGCGCCGGCGGGTCTGTTGCATTGAATGAGCGCGTGCCAACCCGCCGCGCGGGGGTTGCTTTGCGGTACCCTCCGCCCGTGCTGAAGTACCGCCTGCTGCTGGGTCCGGTTCTGATCGCGCTGCTGATCGCGCTCATCTGGGCCGACGAAGCGGCGGAGGCGCGCTGGGGGTACCCGGCGCTTCTGCTCTTCCCTTTGGTGCTGGGGCTGGGGCTGATCGCCGCCCGCGAACTGACCAAGATTTTCCGCGCCCGGCAGATCAACACCTCGAAGCGGATCAACAGCCTCGCCGTCGCGCTCGGGTTGGCGGCGTCGAGTTTCTCCACCGCGCGCGTCGGCCCGGCGTCGGGCGTCGCGGTCGTCTGCACCGCCGCCGGCGTCGCGTATGTCACCGCGCTGCTCTACTACTCACGCCGAAAGAACGTTGACGGCGTGGTCGCGTCCTCCGCGGCGACGCTGCTCGCGTTTACCTACGTCGGGCTGCTCGGCGGGTTTCTCATCATGCTCCGGAACGAATATTCCGCCTGGCTGCTGCTCGCGATCGTGCTGACGGTGAAGTCGTACGACATCGGCGCCTACACCGCGGGGCGGCTCTTCGGCCGGCACAAGCTCATCCCCTGGCTCAGCCCCGGCAAGACTTGGGAAGGACTGGTCGGCGGGCTGCTTTTCTCGACGCTGGTGGGCGTGGGTGTGGTGGCGGTCCTCGGCGGGCGCGGGATCGTCCCGCCGTTCACACTCTGGCAGGGTGCCGTCGCCGGGCTGATCTTCGGCGGGATCGGGCAGGCGGGCGATCTTGCGGCCAGTCTGCTGAAGCGCGACGCGGGGATCAAGGACTACTCCCGCGCTCTGCCGGGTTTCGGTGGGATTCTCGATGTGATCGACTCGCCGCTGCTCGTCGCGCCGGTCGCGTACTGGCTGGTCAAGCTGTGGGAGCAGTGGGGCGCCGGTCCGTGATGGAATGCCGCCGGGGTGCGGCGTACAATCGAATCGGTCGATCTGTGATACACTGCACGCAGGTGTCGCGGAGAAACGAATGGGCGTAACGTCCAAGTTGGTGCGTCTTTATCGGGTGGACATTCAGCTGCGCGGTCTGAGCGGCCGCCTCCGATCCGCGGAGGCGTACCTCAAGGAGCAGGAGAGACTCCTCGCGCAGCTCGACGCTCAGGCCGCCGCGATCAGCACCCAGCTCAAGCAATCCGAGGCCTCTTCGAAGAACGACGAGGTTGAAGCCAAAGCCTTCGATCAGAAGATCGAGACTCTCCGTGAGCGCATGAACAATGCGCGCACCAGCAAGGAACACGCGGCGATGCTCGCCGAGGTGAACACGCTGAAAGCGGACAAGGGACTGGTCGAGGACCGCGCCATCAAGTCGATGCAGAAGGTCGACGAACTCCGCACCCAGCTCGCCGCCATCGACGCCGAGCGCGAAGAGCGGAAGAAGGTGCGCCAGGTCGCCGCCGCCGAGCGCGACACGCGGGCCGCCGAGATCAAGGACCGCGTGACCGAACTCGAATCCGAGCGCAAAACCGCGCTGGATGACGTGCCCGCCACCGCGCTCGCGGTCTACGAAGAGCGCATGTCGATCGAAGCCGACGACGTCATGGCCGCGATCGAGGAGCAGGACCGGCGGAACATGGAATACACCTGCGGCTCGTGCTACACGCACCTGCCCATCGAACTGGTCAGCATCCTGCTCAAACGCGGCGACGTCACCAAGTGCCCGTCGTGCAAGGTCATCCTCTTCATGGAGGAAGACCTGAAAGACCAGATCTCGACGTCGCAACAGAAAAAGACCGGCAAAAAGGCCGTCAACGCGGATTGAGCGCGTGAAGTAGGTGCCGTGGAACGGCGCTTCGCCGATCCACGCGTGTTCCGGCCTCGATGACTTTCTCCACTCCGGCCCAAGACCATTCTGAGCAGGTGCCGATCTTCGCGCGTGCATCGCCCAGAGCGGCGTTGCACGGCACCGTGGTTCGGTGAATCGGTCATCACCCCGCCGCACTGCTGTCGAACAGCTTCTGCTGATGCTTCACATCCCGCACGCGCTTGTTCAACTCTTCGAGCTGCGTCAGGATGTCGCCCACGTTCTTGAACTCGTAGTACTCGCTGGCGAACCGCACATACGCGATCTCGTCGAGGTTCTTCAGCTTCTCCGCCACCATCTGCCCGATCTCGCGGCTCTCGACCTCGCGGTCGTGCGAGCGGTGTAGTTCGTCCTCGACCTCATCCACCAACCGCACCTTTGATTCCTCGGGGATGGGCCGTTTCCCGCAGGCGGAGACGATCCCGCGCATGATGTTGTCGCGGCTGAACGGCACACGCGAGCCGTCCTTCTTGATCACCGTCAGCCGGACGGTTTCCTCGACGCGTTCGTAGGTGGTGTACCGCTTCTTGCAGTCGATGCACTGCCGTCGCCTTCGGATGACCCGCCCGGCCTCGCTGGCGCGGCTGTCGATGACCTTGTCGTTGTCCTTGCCGCAATAGGGGCAGATCATGGGGCGAGGAGCCTACCACAGGTTGGGGGTCGGCGGGAACCCGCAAGATATGCCGTGCCGAGTGGCGACGCTGAGATCGAAGTGTCTCTCTTCCCACCCCAAGCCCCAAGCCTCAAGCCTCACTCCCCACGCGCCCACCCCGGCTATACTGACGCCCGATGAAGCGTCCCATGACCAACCCGAGCACGACGACGACCACGACGACGAACCCCAGCGGCTGACCAGCCGGGACCGCCCGCGATGTATGTTTCAACGCCCGGCCCCGCATCGGCCGGGCGTTTTCGTTCCTCAATTTCCGCGTCTGACAGCACTGATCTCTCAAGCCAGCCTCTAGCCGGAGCCCCCACATGAGCGGCGTGACCATCACTCTCCCCGACGGCTCGAAAAAGTCCTTCCCCGGCCCGGTGACCGCGCGCGATGTCGCCGCCTCGATCGGCTCGCGCCTCGCGAAGGATGCGCTCGGCGCGAAGATCGACGGCGAACTGCGCGACCTCTCGACGGTCATCGAGCGAGACGCCGCCGTGGCGATCGTCACGCCGAAGAAGCGCGACGGCTCGGTCGACCCCGATGCGCTGTTCCTCGTGCGCCACTCCGCCGCGCACGTGATGGCGGAAGCGATCCAGCGCGTCTTCGGCAACGATGTCCAACTCGCCTACGGCCCGCCGACCGACACCGGATTCTTCTACGACATGTTCTTCCCCGCCGGAAAAACCATGTCATCGAGCGACTTCGAGAAGATCGACGTTGAGATGAAGAAGATCATCGCGGAGGATCGCGCGTTCACCCGCTATGAAGTAGCGAAGGATGAGGGGCTGAAGAAACTCGCCGCCGAGCAGAACAAGTACAAGGTCGACAACGCCGAGCGCGCGCTGGGTATGCCGTCGAGCGTGTACCGCGGCAAGAAGGCCGCCTTCGCCGAGCCGGGCAGCGGGGGGGCGGCGGCTTCGAGCGGCGCCCGTCTCTCCTTCTACGCCACCGGCGAGCCGGGCAAGAATTGGGAAGACCTCTGCCGCGGCCCGCACGTGCCCTCCACCGCGCGCATCGGTGCCGCCAAAGTCATGTCCCTCGCCTCCAGCTTCTGGCACGGCGATGAAGACTCCGACCGCCTCACCCGCGTCTACGGCACCGCCTTCTTCACCGAGAAGGAACTCGAGGAATTCCTGAAGCAGAAGGAAGAAGCCGCCGCCCGCGATCACCGCGTGATCGGCAGGAAACTCGGCCTCTTCCACATCGACGAGATGGTCGGGCAGGGGCTGATCCTCTGGACCCCCAAGGGCAGCATCATCCGCAACGAACTCCAGAACTTCATCGGTGCGGAGCTGCGCAAGCAGGGCTACTCGCAGGTCTTCACCCCCCACATCGGCAAGCTCGACCTCTACAAGACCAGCGGCCACTTCCCGTATTACAAAGACTCACAGTACGCCCCCGTCATCGAGCGCGAGGCGCTGGAGAAGCTTTCCGCCGCCGGCAGCTCGTGCGCCGAGATGACCAGCCAGCTCGAGGGCGTCTCCGCGCAGCTCGCGCGGGGCTTGAACGAGCGCGCGGGCAAAACCGTCATCGAAGACGCGCGCGTGGTGCCCGATGAAAAACTCATCGACGGCTTCCTCCTGAAACCCATGAACTGCCCGCACCACGCGATGATTTACGCCAGCCAGCCGCACAGCTACCGCGACATGCCCGTCCGTCTCAGCGAGTTCGGCACCGTCTACCGCTGGGAGCAGTCGGGCGAACTCTCCGGCATGCTCCGCGTCCGCTCGTTCACGCAGGACGACGCCCACCTCTTCTGCACCGAGGAGCAGGTTGGCCCCGAAGTCCAGGGCTGCCTCACCCTCGTGAAGCTCATCCTCGGCACGCTCGAGATCAAGGACTACCGCGTCCGCGTCGGCCTGCGTGCCGCCGATTCGAGCAAGTACATCGGCTCATCGGAAAGCTGGGACAAAGCGGAGCGCGCCTGCCGCGAAGCGGCATCAACCCTCGGCGTGCGCTTCAGCGAGGAGCCGGGCGAAGCCGCCTTCTACGGCCCGAAGATCGACTTCGTCGTCCGCGACGCCATCGGCCGCGAGTGGCAGCTCGGCACCGTGCAGGTCGACTACAACATGGCGATCCGCTTCGACCTTTCGTACATCGGGAAAGACAACAAGCCCCACCGCCCGGTGGTCATCCACCGCGCCCCCTTCGGCAGCATGGAGCGCTTCACCGGCTTCCTCATCGAGCACTACGCCGGCGCGTTCCCCACCTGGCTGAACCCGGAGCAGTGCCGCGTGCTGCCCATCAGCGAAAAGACCAACGTCTACGCCGAGCGCGTGCTGGGCGAACTGAAGCGCGCCGGCGTCCGCGCCACCCTCGACGACGGCAACGACCGCGTGCAGGCGAAGATCAAGGTCGCCGCCGAGGAGAAGGTGCCGTACCTCCTCATCGTCGGCCCCCGCGACGAAGAACGCGGCGAAGTCTCCATCCGCGCCCGCGGCATCGAAAAAGACGCCGGCGGCATGAAGCTCGAGGAATTCGTGACAAAACTCAGCCGCGAGATCGAGACCAAGGGAATGGAGAAGGTTGTGGCGGAGATGAAGTAAGTCCCGGACGTGAAACCCGGAGTGGGAGCGCGTGTCGTTTCACCATGCATCATCAGCCGCAAGACCCGCGAATTGGGATCGACTCAAGCTGGTCTATCCGGGCTCAGATCGTCCGGCGCGATCGACGCCGCACGATCGATGTCATCGGCGCACCGAGACTCTGGACAAGCTGGTTGGGTTCAAATCGCTACAAGCTGGAGAGCCTTTGGTCCAAGCAGCGGTCGCGGAGCTTGGAAATCGATTCACGTACTGGCGGCGTTCGCATGACGCAATGCCGGTCACCCGATCCGAGCTCAAGCACAAGATTCGAGCTCGGCGAATTGCCATCGCACTGTTCATGGGGACAATACTCATCGCACCTGCCGCGATGTTTCTAGCCATCACGTCTTCGTCCGGTGGTCCGCTCCCGGCGATCTTCAAGTATGCAGTGCTTGGGATCGTGTTCGTCGTACTTCTCGGAGTGTGTTTGGAGCCGGAGCCGCGTGCGCAGAAGTGCGCAAACGCACTCGTGGGCCGATGGTGCTGTGATTGCCGATACGACTTGCTCGGGTCGCCGGACGCTATTGAGCCGACATCGTTGGAAGGCCTGCGCGTCGGGCCGCAGCGTTGCCCGGAGTGCGGTTGCGCGTGGCCGCTTGTGCCGGCACCCGGAGCGGTTTACGACCCGCCTTCATAGTCATGGTTCGATCTCCGATAGGTCTCAGGTATCGCTGAGTAGAAGAGTGAGCACGCACAGTTCCCCCAAACGCTGGTCCGCATGGGACGACTTCCGCCGCCCATGGACCACGCGCGCCGCGCTGCTTGATGTGCGTGGTCTCCCCGCACGCGAGCTGCGGATGCGTGAACGCACCGAGCTGTTCGAGCGGTCGTGGAGCGCCCGCGAGTCACGAGGCGTTGGTTGGGTTGCACCCCATGCGCACTTGATGGATGCCGGGCCTGGGATGCCCAGCGATACGGTGCTCGCCGAGGAAATGCTCCGGCGGTGGAGCTATTGGCGGCCGCGATTGCACGGAACGCCCAACGCGATGCGGGTGGCACAGGTGATTGTGGCATTCACCGTTCTCGCAGCTTGGCCTGCCGGTTGCACCCTGCAGGTGGCGGCTGGGATGCCGAGGCCCGTCAGTGTGGGTTTGATTCTGGGAATTGGCCTCACGGCCGCCGCGATCTTCGGAATGTCCGCTCAGTCCATGCATCGTCGTCTAATCAGGCTGCGCCGAGACTTGGAAGACGGCCTCTGCCCCGATTGCGGCTACGACCTGTCGAGCGTGCGGCCGGGTATCGAACTCGGACCGGAAAAAAACTTGCGGACCGGCCCGGCACGTTGCCCCGAGTGTGGTTCGCCGTGGCCGATGCTCCCGCCGCCGGTAGCGGACAATATTTGACGATCACTCGGCACGATCACATGGCCCTCAGCGAGGAAGCGTCACTCGATTGTCAGTTTCATCACCACCAACATCAACCACCCCAAATACCTCTCCGCCCGCGGCGAGTCCTTCACCACCAACTCATCGCACGCATGCTCGCCAAGATGCTCGATCGTCAGCCCCGCGCGCAGCGCGCCCATCACATAATCACTCAACTGGTTCGGCACGCTCGCCGGCCGCGTGTCCAGCCCCGTCGCCGGGTCGGTGAACCGCGCCTGCACGCCGCGCAGCATCATCGCCGGGTGCATGATCGTCGCGACGATGAACCCGTCGCGCCGGCACAGCCGCCCGAGTTCCGCGAAGAGCGTTGACACATCCCCGATGTGGTCGAACACAAGGCAGCAGATCACGCGGTCGAACGCGCGGTCCGCCAGCGGCAGGGGGTGCCGCGTGATGTCGTACTCGATGAACGTCACCCGTTCCGCGCCGGGCTTCGCGCGAGCCTTGTCGAGCATCCCGCGCGAAAAATCCACGGCCGTCACCTGCGCGCCCGCCCGCGCCAGCGCCACCGCGTGCCGCCCCGTGCCGCAGCCGATTTCGGCGACCCGCAGCCCGTCGACCTCGCCCATCACTGCCGCGAAGTGCCGCTCCTCCAGCAGGATCAGCGGGTTGCTCTCCGAGTCATAGATCCCCGACCACAGGTCGTACCCCTCGCGCGTCGGCAGATGCCGGGGCGAGTCCACAGGCAGCGGTGTGTTGGACATTCCCGCAATGTACCGCCCCCGCGCACACACCCTCACCGCAAAGCACCACCACCCCGCGACCACCGCGTTCCAGACTTCCGCCTTCCCCCCTTCCGCCTTCCGCCCTCCCGCACCCCGCATGTCCGCATTTGTGCGCGCGCCGGTGACATGTCCCGCACCCCGCGACGAAAAATCCAAAGAAATCTTCGCCCTCTCATAAACCCTGCAAATCACAGGCTCTGCGCATCTCAAACCGAACCCCATCCCGCCCAGAGGTTCACGTTTGTGCGCACAGGAGTGACGCAAACCCGGAAGGGTAGAGGCGCTCCTCACGAGGTCCGCCTTCGCTCCCGCGTCCCGACCGGCCGGCGACGACGCGGCAGCACAACTCGGAACGGCATCGGTCACTCTCGACCGCTCCGTCCTCGGCGACGCGGTATCGCGAGACGGCTTCACACCCCGCCACGCTCCCCGCCCGCCGAACGGACCGGCCCGGAACCCGGCGCCATGTCAGTTCGCCCGGCGAAAGCCGGGCCATGCCTCAACCGCCCGTCGACGGGTCTTTGATCTCGCACACGTTCACACCACTCGCACGTCAACCACCGGAACAAGCATTCAGACATCAACGCCGCCGCTCACCAGACGCTCGCAACAGAAAAATAATGTCCGATCATCAGCATCAACGCCCGCCGCCGCTGGCGGAACCCCGCGCCATCGCCTAGAAATCCTTCCGATGGATCGCACTGCCACGCGCCCGACATGCCCGCCATCGCGCCGATCCCGGCGCCTGCTTGCGCCAGCGCTCGCCGCGCTCATCGCCCTCCCCGGCTGCGTCTTCCGGCACGCGCCGAGCGGCGAGGGCGCCGGCACGATCGCGTTCCTCGCCGCCGCCCCGCCCATCGCCGGGCGCTGGCCCGCGCGGTACGAGGCGCCCTTCACCAGCGATGTGTGTGTCGAACCCTGGTGGCGGCTCGATCGCCCCGTCTGCCGACAGGACTACGGCAGCATGTCTCTTACGGCAGCGCTCGCGCAGCCCGAAGATCGCGGCTTCTACGGGCGAGTGCCGGCGCGCATGCTTGTGGCGCGGATGCCGGCGAGCGCCATCTCGCCCCTCGAATGCGATCGCTCCACGCTCCGGCCCGAAGAGTGGGTGCAGATCAGTTCCTGGCACGCGCTTCCCGACGAACCGGCGAAGGACGAGGCGCAGCAGACCATCTCTGTTCGGCCGAAGCACGACCGTACCGCGCCAAGCCTGCCGCCGGGTCTGGAGGAGGCGATCGAACGGATCGGCGTGATCGCCTCGGGCACCGCGACCACCTCCGCGGCGATATTGATGCCAGAAGCCGAGCCCGTCGGCACCGTGCTCTATCTCGCCAGCGCCATCGGCGTGTCGCTCGATGATGAACTGATCGCCGAGTTCGCGCGCCGGGGCTGGGCGGTTGTCATCGTCTGGCCGCCCACCGGCGGGCTGGTCGCGGATGCGCGCTGGCGGCGTGAACTCACGTTCAACATCGACAACTGGCTGACGGACGAACTCCGCATGGTGCGTCAGACGCCGCTGGCGAAGCGGCCCGAGCAGGTGCGCCCGGACACGATGGCGCGGACGCTCGGGCACGGCGCGACGCAGTTCCTTAGCGAGTGGGGCTACGCCGCCGACGCGGCACTCGAGTACTTCGCGCGCGAGCGCCCCGGGCTCGCGCGCGGCCCGTTCGTCATGGTCGGCGCGAGTCTCGGAGCGATCTCCCTGCCCGCCGTCGCCGCGCGGATCGAACGCACGCCCGACGCCGCCGTGTTCCTCGCGGGCGGCGCCAGTTTCGCGCGGATCATTTACCGCGGCTTGGCCAGCGTCCGCGCGATTGAGGAGCAGCGCGCGTACTGGGATGAAGTCGAGCGCCTCTACGCACGCTTCGCGCCCCTCGATGCCGTGAACACCGCGTCGTCGATCAAGGACCGGGGCGTGCCGGTGCTCCAGATCCACGCCATGTTCGATTGCATCGTGCCGGCGTCCAGCGGCAGGATTCTCTGGGAAGCGCTGGGCCGGCCCGAGCGATGGGACCTGCCGTGCGGGCACGGCGGGGCATTCTTCCTCTCCGGGCTGTACGCCCGTGACGTGTTGAAGTGGGTCGAGTCTCGAACAAAGGAAGCGGACGGCAATCGTGTGCGTCGAGAGGCAGCCAAAAGCGAATTCGTCCGAGGCGTGCCCCCCGTTCAGCCCCGATGAACCGCTGCGTGCCTCCGCCCCGCTCGTTTCGTACAAAGAAGCGGAATCGGGCGAATCTCGATTGAGCGGCGTGCGGATGTGGTGTATCGTCCGGTGTGCGCCGGTTCATTTCGGCGGATTGGTCGGGTTATCGGTCCACTCCGATAGTTCGGCATTTGAGCGGTGGTCGAGCCCGCGTGTCCCGGGCAGGCTCTGATCCTTGTGGGTGCCGTTCATCTCCATCCGCCCTGCGCGGGTGCGAGGCGTGTTGAAATTCGGGACAAAGGGTGCCGATTGGTCACGGCGTAGCGTTGCGCCGAGCCGATCTAATCAGTCCGACGTCGCTCGATGACCTCGCGACTTCGGGCTGCGTGTGCGAGTTTTGGCGCTGGACGTTCGGCCAGCGCCACGGAAGAACGAAGGGAGAGTCGCGAATGAAGTTTGGAAAGACACTGTTGGCCGCCGCCGCGTGTTGCGCGGTGCTGGGCGCGGGCAGCGAGGCGCAGGCGCAGTACCGCGCTCAGCGCATCATCACCGGTCTGACGCTGCCGCTGTACGTCACGGCTCCGGCCGGCGATTACAGCCGCATCTTCATCCTCGAGCAGCGCTCGGGCACCACCGGGCGCATCCGCATTGCCACGATGCCCGTTGATTTCGACTCCAACTACACGCTGAGCGGGACGCCGTATCTGTCGATCTCGCCCGTCACGACCGGCAGCGAGCAGGGGCTTCTCGGCCTCGCGTTCCACCCGGACTTCATGAACAACGGCTACTTCTTCGTGAACTACACCAACAGCAGCGGCTCGACCATCGTCGCCCGTTACCAGGCCAACGCGCCGTTCGCTACCTCCACAACCGCGAACCCCACCGGGACAACGCTGCTGACGATCGCTCAGCCCTTCAGCAACCACAACGGCGGCTGGATCGGCTTCGGCCCGGACGGCATGCTCTACATCGCGACGGGCGACGGCGGCAGCGGCAACGACCCCGGCAACCGCGCCCAGAACGTCAACGAGCTGCTCGGCAAAATGCTCCGTATCGACGTCGACGGCGCCGACAACATCCCCGGCAATGACGACGACGACGGCGCGATCGGCATGACCCTCCCGCCGTACACCAACCCCGCCGACAACCCGTTCTTCGGCGCCATCGCCGGGCGCGACGAAATCTGGCACTACGGCCTGCGGAATCACTGGCGCAACGCGTTCGACACTCAGACGGGCGACCTGTACATCGGTGACGTCGGCCAGAATGCCGTCGAAGAAATCAGCTTCCAGACCGCCCATACTCCCGGCACACTCCCGGGCCAGCCCGGCTATCAGGGCGGGCAGAACTACGGCTGGCGCTGCATGGAAGGCAACACCTGCACCGGCCTGACCGGCTGCGTCTGCGAGATCGGTTGCGCGGGCGGCCCGCTCACCTGCCCCATCCACACCAACACACACGTCGGCGGCATCTGCTCCATCACCGGCGGCGAGGTGTACCGCGGCTGCGGCATCCCCACGCTCAACGGCTTCTATTTCTTCGCCGACTACTGCGCTAACCAGATCTGGTCGTTCCGCTACACCGGCAGCGGCACGGTCCCCGGCGCGGGCGGCGCGCTCGTGACCCGCACCGCCGACCTCGCGCCGGGCGGCGGCGTGACGGTCAACTCAATCACATCCTTCGGGCGCGACGCCTTCGGCGAGCTCTACATCGTCGATCAGGGCGGCGAGGTCTTCAAGGTCATCACCGACGCGGCGCCGGGCTTCGAAGGCCCGGACTGCAACGGCAACGGCCGCCCCGACTGCAACGACATCCGCGCCGGCTCCAGCGCCGACGTGAACATGAACGGCATCCCCGACGAGTGCGACCCCCGAGCCTGCTGCTTCGCGGACGGCACATGCCAGGACCTCTCCCCCGCCGCCTGCACCGACATCGCCGGTACGCCGCAGGCGTTCGGCGTGCTCTGCGCCTCGAACCCTTGCCCGCAGCCGACGCAGGCGTGCTGTCTCGCCGACGGAACCTGCCAGGATCTCAGCACCACCGATTGCGCGACCGCAGGCGGCGTCGCGCAGGGCGACGGCTCCGTGTGCGCCACCGCCATGTGCCCGCTCCCCTGCCCCGGTGACTTCTCGGGCAACGGCTGCGTCGGGCTTGAGGACATCGCCATCGTCATCCAGCAGTGGGGTGTGCTGGGCCTTGAGGACATCGCCCTGGTGTCCAAGAACTGGCTGCTCGAGTGCGTGCCCGGCGCCTGTAGCCGCTGATCGCTCACGCGAAAATCCCGCTGTGGCTCCCCGCTGCGGGTGATCTATCAACAACGAACCGGCAGGGCCCTCGCCCTGCCGGTTTTTGTATGGAGCTCGCCCGAGCACCGCTCATTCCCGGCGCATCTCCGCACGCGGCGGTTCCTGGTCTCGTTTGGGGAAATCGCCGCCGATGCGAATTCACAGTCAATGCGAGATAGCTGGCGACAGTGTCGGGGCGCGGTGCGCCGGCCGTACCCCGATCGCGCGCCCGGCAAACAGCGCGGCATGCCCCGCACCCGTGCGCGCCGATCACCTTCGGTATCTCTCATCGGCCATGAACCACCGTGCGATTGCAGTCGCGTCGTCGTGCTCGAGCGGAACGTTGGCGGCGCGATCACGCGAGTGTTCGGAGGAAACGGAGCGTCGTGGCGGCCGGTGCATGGGATTTACCGATGATTCATCTCGTGCCCAAGTCCCAAATCATGCGGCTCGCGCCCCAACGAAAAACCGCCCCGAGATCGGGGCGGCTGAGTGTGGACCGGGTTGGTGTCGTGCTCGGCTTACGCCAGTTCGACCTTCGCGCCCTGCTCTTCGAGCTTCTTCTTGAGGCCTTCGGCTTCTTCCTTCGGGAGGCCCTGCTTGACGGGCTTCGGGGCGCCCTCGACCAGGTCCTTGGCTTCCTTGAGGCCGAGACCGGTGATCTCGCGGACGACCTTGATGACCTGGATCTTGTTGGCGCCGCCGTCCTTGAGGACGACGTCGAACGAGGTCTTCTCTTCGGCGGCCGCGGCAGCGCCGCCGCCACCACCACCGGCGACCATGACGGCGCCCGCGGCGGCCGGCTCGATGCCGTAGGTGTCCTTCATGTAGTTGCCGAGTTCGACGGCTTCCTTGAGGGTGAGCCCCGCGATGGAGTCGCCGAGCTGTTTGACCTTGTCGCTGACTGCTTCGGACATGGGAACCTTCTTTCTGTCTTCTGCTCCGAGAGGGGCCGAACCATTCGGCGCTTTAACCCCGCGAGAGGCCAGTCGGAACGAGTACGAATAGTGCTGAGAAACGAGTTCTGAGTTCTGAGTGCTGAGTGTTGAGTGTTGAGTATCGAGCCGCTGGTGCTTCTCAGCACTCAGCACTCGCTCCTCAGCACTCCGTCTTATCCAACCTTGGCGATGGCTTCGCCTTTTTCGAGTTTCTCTTCGACGCTCTTGATAATCGCCATGACCTTGCCGCCCGGGCCCTTGACCTGGCCCATGATTTTGCGGGCGGGGCTGAGGATGAGGGTGACGGTCTGGCTGAGCGCCTCGCCGCGGGTTGGGAACTTGCTGAGTTGTTCGACGCCCTTCTTGCCGGTGTAGAGGGTGCCGTCGAGGACGGCGCCCTTGAGTTCGAGGTTGGCGACCTTGCCGGCCCACTCCATCACTTCGCGCGCGACGTCGACGACCGACGCGCCGTAGGCGAGGGCCGAGGGGCCCTTGAGGATGGGGTCGAGCCCGGCGAGCCCGGTGCCCTTGAAGGCGTGCCCGGCGAGCGAGTTGCGCACGACGGTGACCTTGATCTGCTTCTGGGCAAGCCCCATGCGGAGCTTGTTGTTGTCTTTCGCGTTGACGCCGCGGATGGAGAGGACGAGGGCGTCGTTGACGCCTTCGAGCTTCGCCTTGTAATCGCGGATCATCAGGTTTTTGACGGCTTTGCTCATATGAGTTCTCTACTTCGTCTCGATCCCTTGATTCACGATTACTCGACGACCTTGTGCTGCACCGCGACCATGACGCTGGGCGTCATGGTGCCGCTGATCGCGACCTTCTTGATGAAGTGGCCCTTCACGGTGTTGGGTCGCGACGATTCGATGTGATGGATGAAGTGGGCGAGGTTCGCCGCCAGATCGGGGGCGGAGAAGCTCATCTTGCCGATGACTGCGTGGACATTCCCGCCCTTGTCGTTGCGGTACTCGACCTTGCCGGCGGAGTATTCCTTGACCGCGGTCACGATGTCGGCGGCGACGGTGCCCGCCTTGGGCGAGGGCATAAGCCCCTTCGGGCCGAGCACGCGGCCGAGCTTGGAGATGACGCGCATCATGTCGGGGCTGGCGACGGCGACGTCGAAATCCATCCAGCCCTTCTCGACCTCGCGGGCGAGCTCTTCGCCGCCCGCCTTGATGGCGCCGGCGGCGAGGGCGTCCTTGACGAGCGCGTCCTGGCAGAACGCGACGACCCGCTTGCTCTTGCCGATGCCTTTGGGCAGCGCCACGGAGCCGCGGACGTTCTGATCCGCCTGCTTCGGGTCGATGCCGAGGAAGATGACGACGTTCACCGTCTGGTCGAACTTCGGCATCTTGTATTTCTTCAGCGTCTCGACCGCCTGCTCGGGTGTCAGGCTTTCTTCGGGGCGCACCTGCATGTTGGCGCGGTGACGCTTCGAGAACGTGGCGAGCAGCGCGGCGCGGGCCTTTTCTTTAGCGGAGATGACTTTGCTCATGTGCTTTAGCCCTCCACCGTGATGCCCATCGAGCGGGCGGAGCCTTCGATCATGCGCATCGCTGATTCCATGCTGATCGCGTTGAGGTCCGACATCTTCAGCTTGGCGATCTCTTCGATCTGCTTGCGGTTCACCTTGCCGACCTTGCTCGACTGCGGGGTGGCGGAGCCCTTCTCAGCTTTCGCCGCCTTCTTGAGGAGTTCGCTCGCGGGCGAGCTCTTGATCTCGAAGGAGAACGAGCGGTCCTTGTAGACCGTGATCACACAGCCGACGACCATGCCCTTGAGGGACTGAGTCGCCGCGTTGAACTGCTGGATGAACTGACCGGGGTTGACGCCGTTGCCGCCGAGCGCAGGGCCGAGCGGTGGGCCGGGCGTGGCAGCGCCGGCCGGCGCCATGATCTTGAAGACTGTAGTGATTTCTTTCGTCTTGGCCATTGATCTCCACCTCCCACCAGCCCCCGCGAGCGATTCGCGGCTTGCCGATCCCGGCCTGGGATTCGGCGAGCAAGGTGGTCGTAACGGTTTAAAATGTCACCCGGGAGCGATCCCGAGCGGGGCGGAGAGTGTAGCAGAGCGCCGGCGAGAATCAACCGCCGGATCGTTCGCATCGATTCGGAATCTGTTCTGCTGTGAGCGGTCAGAACATGGCGGCGGTGAGGAGCCAGCCGGCGAGCACCGCGCCGGCGGTGGAGACCAGCCCCGGCAGCATGAACGAGTGGTTGAGTACATACTTGCCGATGCGCGTGGTCCCCGTGCAGTCGAAGGCTACCGCGGCGACGATCGTGCCGTAGGTCGGAAGGAAGAAGTAGCCGTTGACCGCAGGGAAGCTGGCGATCAGGTCGGGGGCGGAGAGGCCGAGCGCGATCCCCACGGGCACGAGGGCGGCGACGGTGGATGCCTGGCTGAAGAGCACGATGGACAGCCCGAAGAGGCCGATCGCGAAGACCCACGGGTGGGCGTTGATGATGTCGGCGAGCGCGGTCACGATCGCGGCACGGTTGCCGTCGAAGAAGCAGTTGCCCATCCATCCCAGCCCGACGATGGAGATGAAGGCGACGACGCCCGCGGCGGCGACGGGCGTGCGGATGGTCTGTGCGGGGGCGGCGCCGAAGAAGAGCATCATCACGCCCGCGGCGGAGTACATGACGATCTGGATGAGGGTCGGCATGCCGACGGGGGTGGTGCGCTCCTGGGCGGGACGGTCGCGGAGCGATTCGAGGCCGCGCGCGATCTGCTCGCGCGTGACGGGCTCGTGCGCACGTTCGGGGTCGGAGAGGTCGCTGAGCGCGTTCTCAAGCGCGTCGGCGGTGATGGTGCCGGAGGGTGCTGCGATCTCGGTGAAGGTGGAGCGCAGGCCCTGGAACATTCCGAAAGCGACGACGACGGCGGCGGCGGAGAGAAAGGTGCAGACGGCGCCGATGGCGCGCCGGCGCGCCGCGCCCTCGAGCCTTGGGAGGGGTTTGGGTTCCTCGACCAGTCCCTTCGCGAGCCGTTCCTTGTAGACCGGGTCTTCGGCGAGGTCTTTGCCGATGAAGCCGGCGACGACGGCGCCGGCGAAGCAGCCGATGAGAGTTGAAGGGATGCAGATCGCGAGGATGTGCCAGAGTTCGACGGGCCTTCCGTTGATGGTGAGATTGGCAGCGGTGAGGATGCCGAGGAGGCCTGCGGTGGCGGCGGAAAGCGGGCTGGCGGTGATCGCCTGCTGGCTGGCGATGACGCTGATCGACATCGGGAGCTCGGGGCGGATGCCCGCCTTGCGCGCCACTTCCGCGATCACGGGGAGAACGGCGTAGGCGACGTGCCCGGTGCCCGCGCAGAAGGTGAAGGCGTATGAGACCGCCGGGCCGACGAGGGTGATCCACTTCGGCTGCGCGCGCAGGGCGCGATCGGCGAGCGCGATCAGCAGGTCCATGCCGCCGGAGGACTGGAGGCATGCGGCGGCGGTGACGACGGAGACAAGGATCGCGAGCACCGCGACAGGAGGCGAGGAGGGCGGCAGCCCGAAGCCGAAGACCAGCACGGCGAGTCCGAGCGCGGCGACGGTTCCCAACCCCGCGCCGCCGACGCGGGCGCCGATGATGATGGCGGCAATCACGACGGCGAACTCGAGCCAGATCATGCGCGGGGCTCCGTTGTGACGGCGTGCGGCGGTTCGTCAGGCGCGGACGCCGGTGAGGTTCCGGATGCTGAGGGCGCGCTTGAGCTGCGCTTCGGTGACCCAGCCGCGTTCGCGGACGAGTTCGATCACGCCGCGCCCGGACTTCTGTGCCTCTGCGGCGATCTGCGTGGCGCGCTCGTAGCCGATGAGGGGGTTGAGCGCGGTGACGATGCCGATGCTGCGGTCGACGAAGTTGCGGCAGGCGTCGGCGTCGGCGGTGATGCCCTCGACGCACGAGACGCGCAGCGTGCGGACGACATTGCGGACGAGTGTCTGCCCCTCGAAGACGCACTGCGCGATGACGGGCTCCATGACGTTGAGCTGAAGCTGCCCGGCTTCGGCGGCCATGGTGACGCACACGTCGTTGCCGATCACCTTGTAGCACACCTGGTTGACCACTTCGGGGATCACCGGGTTGACCTTGCCCGGCATGATCGAGCTGCCCGGCTGCATGGCGGGGAGCTTGATCTCGCCCAGCCCGGCGCGTGGGCCGGAGGAGAGCAGTCGGAGGTCGTTGCACACCTTGCTGAGCTTGATGCACAAGCTGCGGAGCGTGGTGTGGTAGAGGACGAAGGCCTGGGTGTCCTGCGTCGCTTCGATCAGGTCGCGGGCGAGGCGCATCGGCTTGCCGGTGATGCGGGCGAGGTGGCGGACGCAGCGGGTTGCGTAGCCGCGCGGGGCGTTGAGGCCGGTGCCGATCGCGGTACCGCCCATGTTCACTTCGCAGAGCACGCGCTCGGCGGCGCGGAGCGCGTCGATCTCGTCCTCGATGCTGGCGGCCCAGGCGTTGAATTCCTGCCCCAGCGTCATGGGGACCGCGTCCTGCAACTGCGTGCGCCCCATCTTCACGATCGAGCGGAACTGTGCGCCTTTCTTGCGGAACGCTCCGACGAGGCGCGACACTTCGTCGATGAGCGGGGCGTTGCCGAGCAGCATCGCGACGTGCAGCGCGGTGGGGTAGGCGTCGTTCGTGCTCTGCGAGAGGTTCAGATGGTCGTGCGGGTCGAGGTGCTGGTAGTCGCCCCGCGCGCGGCGCATGTGCTCGAGCCCTCGGTTGGCGAGCACCTCGTTGGCGTTCATGTTGGTGGAGGTTCCCGCGCCGCCCTGGAAGATGTCGACGGGGAACTGGTCGTGCAACTCGCCGTTGATGACATCGCGGCAGGCCTTCTCGATCGCGCGGCGGCGGCGGGCGTCGAGCGCGCCGGTGTCGTGGTTCGCGCGGGCGGCGGCGAGTTTGACCATTGCGAGCGCCCTGATGAGGTCCGGGTAGAGGGAGATGGGCACGCCCGAGATATTGAAGTTGCGCAGGGCGCGCTCGGTCTGCACGCCGTAGTACGCGGCGGCGGGGAGGCGCATCGAGCCGAGGAGATCGTGCTCGGTGCGCTGGGCGGCGGGACGGGCGCGGCGTTTTTCGGCGCGGGCGGGCATGCGGGCGGCTCCTGGATCAAGAATGGTCGGCGGGGTCGGGCGTGATTCTAGAAGCTGATGCGCAGGCGGAGCGAGAAAACGGCGAGCGCGTCGTCGTTCGGGCTGTCGGCGGGGTTCAAGATGAGCTGCCCGCCGACGGTGAGTTGAGTGTTGCCTGTCAGTTGCCAGCGGTGGAATATCTCTGCGATGGTCTCATCACGCCGGTTCGCGGATGAATAGTCTGCGAATGCGAGCGCGAGGCCCGTGACGCTCTGCGAACCGAGAATCCCGGTGAGCGCTCCGCCGCCTTCGACGAGGTTCGACACGCCTGTCACATCGGCGTCGGAGTGGGCGTACCTGGCGAACAGCTTGAGTCGCTCGCCGATGTCTTGGTCGATGATGACGCTGACTCCTGCATCGTCCGGACGCGTTCCGGAGTCGGGGGGTGAGCGATCATCGATGTGCCACAGCGCGATGCGGTACCGGCCTTGCCCCAGCCCGTCGAGCCTGGGCGTCCATCCGGCTTCGACGAAGGTGAACAGGTCCCATTCATCGAACAGTGATTCGAACTCGGTGGTGGTGACGCGGCCGTAGGCGTTCGCAGCGCCGGCGCTGATGTACCAGGACTCGTGGGGCACGATGCCGAAAGCGGCGGCCAGCCCGCTGCCGGGGTACGCGATCGCCGGATTTCCCGAGAAGGCCTTGTGGAGAAAGAAGGTGTTGGCGCTCTGGAGACGGTGCCCGCCCACGAAGTTCTCCGGATCGGCGCGCCCCGCGCCGAAGCGGAGGAGGCCGTCAAGCGCGTGCTGCACCCAGTACGCATCCTTGATGACGACGGGCCGCTCGGAGAAGCCGTTGGTGGTGGCGATCCCGGCGCCGATGCTGGACGCAAGCGCGGAGGGCGGGAGGTCGCCGATCTGGTGTCGGTACTCGGTGTTGAAGATCAGTGTGCCGGGATTGAGCGTGCCGCGGCCGAGCAGGGTCCAGCGGAAGGTGAGGTCCACGTCGCCCGCAGCCGCGGTGCGCCGGTCGCCCGCGCCCGAGGCGTGTTGCAGCAGAGTGGTGTAGGCGATGCCGATCCGCAGTCCGGTGCCGGCTTCGAGTTCGCGGATGCCTTCATTCAGCCACTCGAACGGCCCCGGCGTTTCGTCGGCGAGTTCGTCGGCGTCATCCTCGTCGATCCGCGCGGTGGGCGGCTGGGCGGGTGACAACTCGCCCGGCGCTTCGTCGGTGAGAGCCGGGTCTGGCATGACGGGCTTCGATTCCTCCGGGCCGGGCGTGTGGGCGTGAATCGGCGCGCCCAGCGCGAGCGACGTCGTAATCAGGGCGGTCAATGCGAACGCACTCGTGGTGTGTCGAGCATCGCGCGGCGCGTTCTCGGGTCTCGGAACTCGGCGAGAATGCTGCGCTCTTCGCACGGGCGGCATCTCATTCTCCAACTCAAAGCGGCGGGTCGAGCTTCGATGGCGCGATTCGAGCGCCGGGGAGAACTTCAGCCTCCCGCGCTGCCCTCGCCGCCAGGCAGGGTCATCGACCACGGGTCGAGGTACTTGTTCAGTTCCTTCTCGCTGACGATCTTCTGTTCGAGCGCGAGCTGGCGGACGGTTTTGCCCTGCTTGTACGCCTCTTTCGCGAGGGCGGCCGAGCGGTCGTAGCCGATGACCGGGACGAGGCTCGTACACATCGCGAGCGAGCCTTCGATGAGTTCGTTGCAGCGGGCTTTGTCGGGCTCGAGCCCACTAAGCAGATTGTCGGTGAAGACTTCGGCGGTGCGCGCGAGGAGTTGGATGGACTCGAGCAGTCGCTCCGCCATCACGGGCATGGCGACGTGGAGGTCGAGGAGCCCGCCGACGCCGCCCATGCCGGCGGCGGTGATGGCGGCGTCGTTGCCGATCACCTGGCAGACGACCATCATCGCGCTCTCGATGATCACCGGGTTCACCTTGCCGGGCATGATGCTCGACCCGGGCTGCACTGCGGGGATCTTCAGTTCGCCCAAGCCGCAGCGCGGGCCCATGCCCATCAGGCGGATATCGCTGGCGATCTTGCTGATCGAGACGGCGATGGTTTTCAGGTGCGATGAGGCTTCGACCACGCCGTCTTTCGCGTGCTGGGCTTCGAAGTGGTTCGCCGCTTCGCGGAACTTCGGCGCGAGATTCTTCGGCGCGAACTTGCGGAGCGAGGCGGGCGTGAGCTTCGGGATCAGCGGCTTGTAGTGGGCGGCGAGTTCGGCGGAGACCAGATGCCCGAACTTCTCGTGCGCGTTGATGCCCGTGCCGACGGCGGTGCCGCCGATGGGGAGTTCTTCGAGCGTCGCGAGCGCGAGCCGCGCGCGCTGCTCGGCGTGGGCGATCTGCGAGGCGAAGCCGCTGAACTCCTGACCGAGCCGGATGGGCGTCGCGTCCTGCAGGTGTGTGCGGCCGATCTTGACGAGTTTGTCCCACGCCTTCGCCTGCTGCTCGAGCTTGCTGCGCATCTTGGCGAGCGCGGGGATCAGTTCGCGGCAGATTTCAACAGCGCCGGCGACGTGGATCGACGTCGGGAACGTGTCGTTGGACGACTGGCCCATGTTGACGTGATCGTTGGGGTGGACGCCTTTGCCCTTCGGCCCGCCGAGGTATTTCGGGTCTTTGGAGGAGCCGATCGGCGCGCGGTTGTAGAGGCAGATGAGGTTGGCGATCACCTCGTTGGCGTTCATGTTGGTGGAGGTGCCGCTGCCGGTCTGGAAGACGTCGATGGGGAAGTGCTCGGCCCAGCGCGGCGTGCCGGAGGAGTCGGGCATGCCGGCGGCAATCTCATCGCACGCGCGGCGGATGAGCGCGGCCCGCGCGGGCGAGAGTCGGCGGAGCTTCTGGTTCACCGTCGCACAGGATGCTTTGATGGCGGCGTAGGCGGAGATGATCTCGAAGGGGACGGGCCGCCCGCTGACGGGGAAGTTGAGGACCGCGCGCTGGGTCGAAGCGCCGTAGAGCGCCGTCGCGGGGACGGTCATCTCGCCCATGGTGTCTTTTTCGAGGCGGGTCTTGGCGGAGGAACGGCTGCTGGATTTCATGGTCTCGGGCCTCTGGCGGTTCACGAGTGAAGAGTGGATCGATCGGTTCGAGCAGAGTAGCAATCGCGAGCGAGGTAGGATTGACTGCTTGCGGTAGGAGTTCCGGCGTGGCTGCTTCGATTGGTGACAATCCGGACCGATCCCAAGCGGCTGAACAGTCCGTGTTCTTTCCGGACGAGTTTGGTGGTGAGCCGGATCTCTTTCATGCACGCTGGCGCGACGGTGTGCTGATTGTCGATTTGAATCGGCACGGCTCGGCGGTGATGTGGATTGGCTTCGTGTGCACGCCGTGGCTTCTGATCCACGCGATGCTGTGGATTCTTCGTCGGCAGATTGCGCAGCAGGGCGCGCAGGGGATGAGTCTCACGTACGATCAACTCTGGTGGGTGCTTCACGGCTTCGCCGGCTTCATGATGGTGATGATGCTCGGGATGCTGCTGTGGAAGATAAGCATCTGGAAAAAAAGGAGCGCGATCGCTCTGTTCGATCCCGGAAGCGGTGTCGTGCGAGATATACGCCGGGGTTTGGAATGGCCTATCTCTCGGGTGGAGGGCTTTCGCTTCGTATGTGGCTCGGTCACACGAGGGCCATGGCACAACACTTCGACGTATCCGGTTCAGCAGTGGAGAATCGTGGACCGTTCGGACGCCGAGGCCATGCGCGAACATGTGCTGCTGACCGAGTTTGATTGGGGATTTCGGTTTACACGAACTGTCAGAAAATTCGCCAAAGCCACCGGCAAGCCGCTGGAGATTCCTCGGCTTGGACGTGCGCGACGGTTGACTGGCGAACAGGCGGCACAGTTGTTCCCGCAGCCGCGGGACCTCTATCAACTGATGCGCGGCCCGACACGCTAAGTCGCTCTACAGACTGAGTGGCCATGATTCTGAGTGTCCGCCCTCTGCTACGCTGCCACGCCCATGTCCACCGGCTCCAATCTCGTCATCACCCGTTTCGCTCCCTCGCCCACCGGGCACCTGCACATCGGCGGGGCGCGGACCGCGCTCTTCTGCTGGGCGTTCGCTCGGCGGATGGGCGGGCACTTCCTGCTGCGCATCGAGGACACCGATCAGGCGCGGTCGAGCGAAGCTTCCGCGCGGGGGATCATGGAGGACCTCGCGTGGCTGGGGATCGAGTGGGATGAGGGGCCGGAGCTGGCGCGGAAGGCATCGGGGCATCAAGGCATCAAGGCATCGAGTGAAGAGGGGAATGGAAGCGTGACGATCGGCGGCGACCCGCGCGGGGTGGCGCCGTTCTATCAGTCGCAGCGGCTTGACCTGTACAACCGCATCCTGAACGAGATGATCGAGCGTGGCACCGCGTACGCGGATTTCACGCCCGCTTCGAAGATCGATGAGATGCGCAAGGCGGCGACCGCCGCGAAGGAGACGTTCCGCTATCGCCCCGCGGCGGGCGACATCCTGCCCGTCGCGGAGCAGAAGCGGCGCATGAGCGCGGGCGAGCCGCATGTGGTGCGTCTGCGCACGCCGGAGGAGACTGTCCATGTCATGGATGAAGTACTGGGCGAGGTGAAGTTCGCGTCGAACGAAGTGGATGATTTCGTGCTGCGCAAGGCGGACGGCTTCCCGACGTACCACTTCGGCGTGGTGGTCGATGACGAGACGATGGGCGTGACGCACGTGCTGCGCGGGCAGGAGCACCTGATGAACACGCCGCGGCACGCGATGCTGCAGCGGGCGCTCGGTTACCGCACTCCCGTGTACGCGCACATGCCGCTGATCTTCAACGACCAAGGGGCGAAGATGAGCAAGCGCGAGCGGGATCAAGCGGCGCGCGCGGCGGTGAAGCAGAAGGCGTTGAAGGATTCGCCCGTGAGCGCGATCGACGGCTCGACGTGGACGGCGTGGCTGGGCGACACGAAGCGGCAGCTCGAAACGTCGCAGCTCGAAACGCTCGCGGCTTCGATGGGGCTGTCGCTCCCCGAGGTCAGCGTCGAGGATTTCCGCAAGGCGGGGTATCTGCCGGAGGTGATCTGCAATTTCATCGCGCTGCTCGGCTGGAATCCGGGGCTGAAGAACGCCGACGGCACGAATCTCGAGCGGTTCGACATGGAATTCCTGGCGAAGAACTTCGACCTGCCGCGGATCGGAAAGACGAACGCGCGATTCGACCGCAAGAAGCTGATGGCGTTCAACGCGGATGCGCTCGGCGCGATGACCGACGAGCAGTTTGCGGCGCGTTGGCGTGAGTGGTGCGCGCGGTTCGACCCGCGATTGATCGAGAAACTCGATGAGCGGCGGTTTGTGTGGCTGGCGCGGGCGGTGAAGCCGCGGTGCAAGACGCTGGCGGACGCGATGAAGCCGGCGGCGTTTGTGCTGGTGGATGATGATGCGGTGGTGTTCGACGAGGCGGCGGTGAAGAAGCACGTGCTCGCGCCGGTGAACAAGGACGGCAGCGGGCCGATGGGGATCGACGTGTTGCGCGAGCTGGCGGGCGTGATCGAGACGATCGAGCCGTTCGAGCCGGGGGCGATCAACTCAGCGATCGAAGCGTTCGCGGCGACGAAGGGGCTGCAGATCGGGGCGGTGGCGCAGCCGCTGCGCGTTGCGATGACGGGGACATCGGTCAGCCCGGGGCTGGGTGAGACGCTGGGGGTGATCGGGAAGCCTGGCGTGATGAAGCGGGTTTCGCGCTGTCTCGCGTCGTGCCGCTGATCCCGCTTCCCGATTCGTGGCCGATTCCCGGTACACTCTTCTGTTCAACAACCCAATTCCCCCCGCGCCGCGCGAGCGATCTCTGGACCGCCCGCCGCACGCGGGTGAAGGAGCTTGCCATGCCCGACGCCAGCAGGCCACTGAGTTTCATCGAACAGATCATCGAAGCCGACAACACCGCGCGGAAGTGGGGGGCGTGGCCGGATCGTCCTGATGTGCCGCGGGTGCATACGCGTTTCCCGCCCGAGCCGAACGGCTATCTGCACATCGGGCATGCGAAGTCGATCTGCCTGAACTTCGGGCTGGCGCAGAAGTACGGCGGCAAGTTCAACCTGCGCTTTGACGACACCAACCCCGCGAAGGAGGAGCAGGAGTACGTCGACTCGATCATCCACGATGTGAAGTGGCTCGGCGCTGACTTTGAAGGGCCGAATGGCGGCGGGTTGTTCTTCGCGAGCAATTACTTCGACCGGATGTACGAGTTCGCCGAGGAACTGGTGCGGAAGGGGAAGGCGTATGTTTGCGATCTGACGGCGGAGCAGGTCGGTGAGTTCCGCGGCCCGCCGACGCGCCCGGGGCGCGAGTCGCCGTTCCGGGCGCGGAGCGTGGAAGAGAATCTCACACTGCTGCGCGAGATGCGCGATGGGAAGCACCCCAACGGCTCGAAGACGCTGCGCGCCAAGATTGACATGGCGTCGCCCAATCTGAACCTGCGCGACCCGGTGCTGTACCGCATCGTCCACGAGACGCATCACAACACGGGCGACCGGTGGTGCCTGTACCCGATGTATGACTGGGCACACGGCTTCGAGGACTCGATCGAGGGCATCACGCACTCGATCTGCACGCTGGAGTTTGAGAATCATCGGCCGCTGTACGACTGGTTCATCGATGCGGTGAACGAGGGGCGCCCGGCGGAGAAACGGATCCACCACCCGCAGCAGATCGAGTTCGCGAAGTTCGCCACCAGCTACATCATTCTCAGCAAGCGCAATCTGCTGAAGATGGTGGAGCAGAAGGTGGTCAGCGGCTGGGACGACCCGCGCATGCCGACGATCAGCGGGTTCCGCCGGCGGGGCTACACCGCCGATTCCATTCGGAATCTGATGGATGAAATCGGCGTGACCAAGGTCAATGGCGTGATCGATTTCACCAAGCTTGAGAACGCCGTGCGCGATGATCTGAACAAGCGCGCCCCGCGCCGCATGGGCGTTCTCAATCCCATCAAGGTCGTGCTTGAGAATTGGCCCGCCGACAAGATCGACTGGGTCGATTGCGTGAACAACCCGGAGAATCCCGGCGCCGGTACGCGGAAAGTGCCCTTCACGCGCGAGCTGTACATCGAGCGCGAGGACTTCATGGAGGAGCCGCCCAAGAAATTCTTCCGCTTGTCACCCGGGCGCGAGGTGCGGCTGCGCTACGCGTATTTCATCACCTGCACGGGCGTCGTGAAGGACCCCGTGACGGGGCAGATTACGGAGCTGCACGCCACGGTCGATCCCGCCACGCGCGGCGGCGATGCGCCCGATGGGCGCAAGGTGAAAGCGACGCTGCACTGGGTGAGCGCCTCGCACGCCGTCGATGCGGAGGTGCGGCTGTTTGATCGTCTGTTCACCGCCGAGGCGCCGGGCGCGGCGACGGGGAATTTCATGGATGACCTGAACCCCAGTTCGCTGGCCACCGTGCGTGCGAAGCTGGAGCCTTCGCTGCGCGAGCCGCAGGCGGACGAGCCGGCGTGGGCCGACGACATCCGGCGGTTCCAGTTCGAGCGGATGGGGTATTTCTGCGTCGATCGTGACTCAAAGCCCGGCGCGCCGGCCTTCAACCGCACCGTCACGCTGAAAGACACCTGGGCGAAAGCGGCGGCGGCGGCGGCGGAGTGATCCTGCACGTCACGACTCGCGCGGCGTGGGACGCGGCGCAGCGCACCGGCGCGATGCGGGCCGCGTCGCTCGAATGCGAAGGGTTCATCCACTGCTGCACCGAAGCGCAGCTCGCCGGCGTGCTGGCGCGGTTCTTCCGCAGGCAGAGCGGGCTCGTGGTGCTGGAGATCGACGAAGCGGAACTCCGCGCCGAAGTGAAGTGGGAGCCGCCGGCGGAGTCGCCCGACGGCGCGGAGCGATTCCCGCATGTGTACGGGGAGATCAACTTTGAAGCGGTCTTGATCGCTCGCGCGCTTGCGTGAGCGTGAAGCTCGCTCACTCCCCCCGGTACACCGCCGCGCACCCCGGCGCTTCCGTCACCCTCACACTCGCCACGCCCACTCCCCTCGGCAGCTTGGGCGTGATGGTGAGCGCGATGTGGCGTGCGACGAGTTCCGCCGTCGGGTTGAGCCGGTCGAAGGGGGGCGTTTCGTTGAGGTTGCGGTTGTGCCACGCGCCGGTGATCGCGCGGAGTTCGCGTTCGATGAGGTGGAAGTCGCAGAGCAGGCCGTCGGCGTCGAGCGAATCGCCGGTCACGCTCAGGGTGACGTGCCAGTCGTGCCCGTGCAGCGGCTCGCGCGTTCCGGCGATCAGGATGGCGTGGGCCGCGGAAAAATTCGCTTCGACCGATAACTCGTACGAGCCCGGCATCGGGGATTCCTTCAGGGGGAGTGGTGCTGCGTGGAGCGCTCATTCGCGCCGACGTTCACGGACCTTGCCGACGGTCGATCTTATTCGACGGCGCGGACGGGCCGATGATCGAGGGTACGTTCTCGGCCCCTTGGCTTCACGCGATGACCCCCATCGACCCATCAACGCTGACTGCCGGCGTGCGCCTTGCCAGCGCCGTGTTCACGCGCCAGGGCGTGAAGCTCCTCGCGGCCGGCACTGAGCTGACCGACGAGATGGTCCGCACGCTGCTCGATGCGCACCGCGGCGATCTGTACATGGCGGACTCCATCGCCGAGCTGTACAGCATGCACCTCGTGCACGAAGCCCACCAAGAGGCGATGGGGCGATCCGCGCGCGAGGACCTTGTCACCGTCGGTGGCGTGCTCGCGCTGCAGTCGGGCGAAGAGGTCGAGCAGCACCACGCCGATGCGTATGAGTTCGGCGCCTTCGGCGGGCGCGACCCGCGCGAGGACACACGTCTGCGTGCTCAGCGGATCAAGCTGACCGAGCAGGTCATCGTGTCGCGATTGCATATCTGGGACCGGCTGCGCCGCACGTGCCACCGCGATGTGACGCCTCTGGAACTGCCGCCCACCGACGCGCCGGGCTGGCCCGAGCCGGCGAAGCTGGCGCGCTACCGCGAGGACCGCGTGGATGCGTTCCGCCGACTGCTCGCGCGACTGGTCGCGGGGGTGAAGACCGATGCCGCCGCGGCGCTCGAGATCGTGGACGAACTGATCGAGAAGCAGATCCAGTGGCCGCAGCGATTCGTGCAGCTCGCGCTGCTCTCGCACCGTGAGCCGGACTACTTGCCCGATCACTGCTTCACGATGAGCGTTCTGAGCGTGGCGATCGCAACGCGGTTGAAGTTCAACTACGCCGACGTGCGCCTCGCGGGGCTGGGCGGGCTGCTGTCGGACGTGGGGATGGCGCTCGTGCCGCGCGAGGTGCGCACGACCGATCGCCCGCTGACGGAGATGGAGATCAACCGCATCTGGCGGCACACGGCGCACAGCGTGGTGCTGCTCGACGCGCTCGACGGATTGCCCGAGGACGTGCGCCTCGCCGCGTACCAGCACCACGAGCGTGAGAACGGCGCGGGGTACCCCAGCGGGCTGCGGACGGCGAAGATCACCGACTTCGCGCGGATCGTCGCGGTGGCGGACGCCTTTGCCGCCGCCACGGAGCCGCGCCCGTACAAGCCCAAGAAACTCCCGTATCACGCGATCGAAGAGCTCATCACCGTCGGCTCGCAGAAGCTCTACGACCGCAAAGTGGTGCGTTCCCTTGTCGAGAGCACGGGGCTCTTCCCCGTCGGCAGCTACGTGAAACTCTCCAGCGGCGAGCCGGCGATCGTCGTCGGCTCTCACCCGGAGAAGCTCGACCGCCCGATCGTGCAGGTGCTCCGGCGCGGGCACAACGCGCACCGCGAGACGGACCTCGTCGATCTCGCGAGCTACGAGCCGTGGCAACGGTTTGTCGTCCGCGCGATCGATCCGCCGATGGAACTGCTGCGCCACATGCCGCACGCGGCGTAGGGGTGGCTCAGAAGTTCCACCCGACCGTCGCGAAGTAGTCGATGTCGTTGCGCTTGCGCCCTTCGGGGGTACTGTCGTAGCGGTCTTCGGCGCCCAGCCGGAAGAACATGTTGGTCTCCGCGTCGAGGAGAATCTCGTACCCGCCGCGGACGAGGAAACGGTACTCGGGGAAGTCGTCGAAGCTGGGGTAGTACTCGGCGGTGGCGAAGATGCGGTGCTTGTCGTTGAATTTGTGCTCGAAGTCGAGCCCGAGCAGACCTTCGGGAACGAACATCTCGTTCATGCCGCCGATCTCGTACGAACCACCGGCACCGATGCGCCCGATCAGCGTGGTCTTGTCGGTCTTGATGAACTTGTAACCCACGCCCCCAAAACCGGATAGACGCCAATCCCAGTCCTGAAACTCGTCGTACTCCGCCTTGCCCTGGGCGAAGACGATCCACGGCGAGTCGCCCAGATTCCAGTCGTTGCGGATCAGCGCCTCGCCGCGTGATTTGCTGGTCTGTCCGTTGTCGGTCGTGTAGATGTACGACAGCCCCAAGGTCGTGACCATCTCCTGTGTCTCGCGCTTGCCGCCGAGCGCGCCGCGGACGTTGAACGTCTCGCTGTTGCCGTCGGAGCCGGCGAGCCCGATCTCGACCGTCCACTTCCAGAAATCGAGGAAGGACTTTCCTTCGCCGCTCGGCGGGCCGGGCGGCGGTGGCGGGGGGGGAGGAGCGGGCGGGGGCGGCGGCGGCGCGCCGGGCTCGAGCACGGTCTTGACGCGCGAGCGCGGCACGCTCATCGAGCCGAAGAGCGGGTGGCTGACCGTGATCGACTGGTCATCGCCGCCGGTGACGACGCCCTTCAGCACTTCGCCCGTGTCGAGCACGATGGTGGACTCGGCGGGCGCGGGATCGGCCTCGCGCGCGAGCGTCGATGTGCTCAGCACGCACCCCGCGATGAGCGCCACGCCCGCCGCACGCAAGAAATCAGTCCGGATCATCCAAGCCTCCTCGTCCGCTCGCGGCGGGGTTGTTCGGGGCGTGTTGTTGTTCGACGCGTCCCGGCTTCTCGTCCGCCGCTAAGGCTGGGAAAGATGCCTTGCCGGCCGCGCCGCGTCAATAGGCAACGTCGAGAATTTCCGGGGGTTCCACCGATCGCCCATCGAGCAGCATCGGGCGGCTGTGTAGACTGAGACGCGATCCGGCCCGTGCCCCCGCGACGCTGCTTGCGGCGGTCTCGCGCGCCAACATCCAACTTGGGAACCGCCGCATGACCGCCGCGCCGACCGCCGTCCCACCCCCCGCAGTGCCGGAGAAGAAGTCGTTCGGGCGGGCGTTCTGGTGCTTGAACACGATCGAGATGTGGGAGCGGTTGGCGTATTACAGCCTGCGTGTCATGGCACCGATCTACATCGTGCAGGCGGATGATCCCGGCGGGCTACACCTCACCGCCCGCCACAAAGGGTCGATCTACTTCTGGTGGGCGATCTTCCAGTCGTTGCTGCCGATGGTGACCGGCGGTATCGCGGATCGCTACGGCTACAAACGAACACTCGGCTTCTCGTTCACCATGATGACTTCCGGCTACGTCATCATAGCACTCGGGCGCGACGTGCCCGGCTATGAGCAATACAACTATCACTTCTTTCTCGCGGGGATACTTGTGCTCGCATTCGGCACGGCTTTCTTCAAGCCGGCGATTCAGGGGTCGCTCGCCCAAAGCTTGCACAAGGGTAACTCGTCGCTCGGATGGTCGATCTTCTATTGGATCGTGAACGTTGGCGCCTTCGTCGGCCACTTCCTCCCGCTGCTCTTCCTGCAGGGCGAGCACACGCCGGAGAAATGGCGGAATCTGTTCCTGGCGTGCGCCGCGCTCAGCTCTCTCAATTTTCTCATGCTGCTGACGTTCACCGATGTTCCCAGCGGCGCGGCGAAGCACGAAGGACCGGTTGTGGTCCTCATCAAGACCATCACGAATCTGTTCGAGCCCCGGTTGCTCGTGTGGCTGCTGATCATGTCAGGGTTCTGGATGATGATGTATCAGCTGTGGGATGCGCAGCCCAACTTCATCGCAGACTGGATCGATAGCCGCCCGCTCGCCGAGTCGCTGAGCGTCCTTCCCGACTTCGCGTACACCTCGCTTACGGAAGAGACCCCGCGCGGGCGTCAGATCCCGCAGAACGTTCTGCTCTCACTCAACTCGGTCATGATCATTCTGGGCGTGGTCGGCGTCGGCTGGCTCACCCGCTCGATGCGCACGCTCACCGCGATGACCTGGGGCATGCTGTTCTGCACCGCTGGGCTTCTCATCGCCGGGCTCACGATGAGCCCGTGGATTCTCCTGCTCGGCATCGTGTTCTTCTCGCTGGGAGAGATGACCACCGGTCCCAAGAAGAGCGAGTACCTCGCGCTCATCGCCCCGCCGGGGAAGAAGGGGTTGTACCTCGGGTACGTCAACATCCCCGTGGGCATTGGTGTCGCCGTCGGCTCCGAGATCGCGGGCATCGTGTACGACCGGTTTGGTGAAAAGGCATCGCTCGCGCTCCGGCATCTTCAGTCTTTGAACCATACCGGTGCCGGCTTTGCCCCGGAGAAACTCACGAACGCGCTGGAGAAGTCCGTCGGTGTCCCACGCACCGAGGCCGTCGCTGAGTTGTCCAAAGTGCTGGGCAAGACTCCAACCGAAGTTACTCAATTCCTTTGGGACACCTACACCCCGCAGTACTACGTATGGATCCCGTTCGCCGCGATCGGGGTGCTGTGCGCCATCGCCCTCTACATCTACGGGCAGATGGCGAAAAAATGGAACGACATGAACGCTTGATCGTCGCGCGAGATCGACTTGCTCAATGAAGCCCGATCAGCTCGCCCACCATTGGGCCGAACTTCACGATCAATCCCGCGAAGACGACCGACACGATCGAGATGAGCTTGATGAGGATGTTGAGTGACGGCCCGCTTGTGTCCTTGAAGGGATCACCCACGGTGTCGCCCACGACGGTTGCCTTGTGATCGTCGGAGCCCTTGCCGTAGACGTACGCGCCGCCCTTGCCGGCCGCTTTCAGTTCTTCGGCGCGTGCGGTTAGCGGCTCGTGCAGATCCTCGGGGAGCGCGCTGCGGACATCGCGGTTGCTGAGCCACTGCTCGGCGGTGATGCGTCCGTAGCTCTCGACCAATTTCTTCGCGTTGTCCCACGCGCCGCCCGCGTTCGCCATGAAGATCGCGAGCGCGAAGCCCGAGGTCAGCCCGCCCGCCAGCATGCCCATCACGCCCGGCACGTCGAGCAGCAGCCCGACCACCAGCGGCACCAGCACCGCCATGAGGCTCGGCACGACCATCTCGCGCTGCGCGCCGGCGGTCGAGATCGACACGCACTCCGCGTAATCGGGGTACGTGCGCCCCTCGAATGCTACGGACTTGGGCCACTTGTCGGGGTCGGCGACGTCGGCGTCGCTCATCCCGCCGCGCCGGAGCGCTTCGCGGATCTTGCCGAACTGCCGGCGGCATTCGCGCATCATCGCGTACGCCGCGCGACCCACGGCGCTCATCGTCATGGCGCAGAACAGGAACGCCAGCATCACGCCGATGAACAGACCGCCCAGCACGCGCGGGTTGGTGAGCGTCACGTCGTAGAACCGCAGCACGTCCTGGATTGTCGAGTTGCGGACGGCGAAGACTTCCTGCTCGTACGCGTGCCCGTGATCGCCGTGCGAGACTTCGCCCGAGACGACCAGCAGGCGCGCTCCCGCGAAATCGCCCGGCACCGGCTCGGCGGGCGCGTGGTGATCGTGGGCGGCGGGCGCGATCTTCAGCACCATGCCCGGCTTCAACGTGTCGTAGATGTGGTCTTCGAGCCGTGAAACATCGATCATCGCGCCGTCGTACAGCGTCGCGCCGCCGGCGGCTTCGCCCGGCATCACCAGCGCGAAACGCCCGTACCCTTCGTAGATCGCGTGCGGCTTTTCTTGCGTCGCGCCGGAAATGAGCTGCGCGCTCGCGTAATCGAACTCCCGCGCGTAGCGTTCCGACTGCGTGATGAGCTGCGTCTGCACCACCTGCACGTACGCGGCGAAGAGTGCCAGCGCCGTCAGCGCCGCCGAGCCGATGGCGAAACCCTTGCCCGTCGCCGCTGTGGTGTTGCCCAGCGAGTCGAGCTTGTCGGTGCGTTCGCGGACCATGGGGGGCTGCCCGCTCATCTCCGCGTTGCCGCCCGCGTTGTCGGCGATCGGGCCGTACGCGTCGGTGGCGAGGGTGATCCCGAGCGTGGCGAGCATGCCGACGGCGGCGACGCCCACGCCGTACAGCCCCATCAGAAAGTTCTGCCCGCCGCCGGAGAAGGTGAACGCCGCGATGATGGCGATGACGGTGGTGACGAGGGGCACCCACGTGCTCTTCATCCCCGCCGCGATGCCGCCGATGATGACGGTCGCGGGGCCGGTGAGCGCCTGCAAGACGATGTTCCTCGTCGGCGTGTTTTCGTAGCTGGTGTAGTACTCCGTTGCGCGGGCGATCACGAGGCCGGCGACCAGCCCCGAAACGATCGCCACGCCCAGCCCCCACCAGCGGAAGACCTCGCCGCTCTGGACGAAGTTGTTGTTGCCCAGCAGGAAGAAGAGCAGCGCGAAGCAGCCGACGAAGATCAGCCCGGACGCGACGTACACGCCCCTGTGGAGTGACGCGAGCAGCTCGCTGAAGGTGGCGTTCTCCGTGGTGCGCACGGCGAAGATGCCGGCGATCGACGCGATGATCCCCAGCCCCGCGAGCGCCAGCGGCGCAACGGCCAGCAGCAGCGCGAGCTGCGCTGCTTCGCCCGCGGGCAGCCCGAGCGTGAACGCGGCCGCCGCCCCGAGCGCCAT
This sequence comes from uncultured Phycisphaeraceae bacterium, assembly GCA_964391865.1. Taxonomy (GTDB): domain Bacteria; phylum Planctomycetota; class Phycisphaerae; order Phycisphaerales; family UBA1924; genus DASZQL01. Next base: position 327,803 of record CAYMNQ010000005.1, on the reverse strand, counting down.
GGTGGAGAGGATCGAGCTGTAGTACGACTCGTAGAGGTCGGCGCCCATGCCGGCGACGTCGCCCACGTTGTCGCCCACGTTGTCGGCGATGGTCGCGGGGTTGCGCGCGTCGTCCTCGGGGATGCCCGCTTCGACCTTGCCGACGAGGTCCGCGCCGACGTCGGCGGCTTTGGTGTAGATGCCGCCGCCCACGCGCGCGAAGAGCGCCTGCAGCGAGGCGCCCATCGCGAAGCTCAGCATGACGGCGGTGATCTCGCGCACGTCGCCCGCGATGCCCAGCGTGCGCAGCGTCTCATCGGGCAGCATGTTGAACAGGAAGAACCAAGCCGAGGCATCGAGCAGCGCGAAGCCGACGACGTTCATGCCCATCACCGCGCCGGCGCGGAACGCGACCGTCAGGCCCTGGTTCAGCGACTGCTTGGCGGCGTACGCGGTGCGCGAACTGGCGCGGGTGGCGATCCCCATGCCGAACCAGCCGCACAGGCCGGAGAGGAACCCGGCGATCGGCACGCCGAGCATCGAGAGGATCGGCTGGAGCCCGAGCCCGAAGCTCAATACACCGAGGACCGCAACCAGGATCACGAACACGATTGCGACCACCCGGTACTGCCGTCGAAGGTACGCCATTGCGCCCTCGCGCACTGCGGCGGCGATCCGCACCATCTCCGGCTCGCCCTCATGGTGCGCGAGCACCGAGTTGCCAAGCATCGTCGCGCCGATGAGCGCGGCGATCGCGCCGGCCGGCGCGAGCCAGAACAGGGCTGGGAGTACTTCGGCGAGTGTGATGAGTGTTGGCATGGTCGTTCTTCGCGCGGGATGAGAGATCAACTGAGCGAACTTGGGTGTCGGGGCACTCGGGTTTGAGCGGGCTCCCGCTCGACGGGTGGGACGCACACGGCTCCGCGTGTGAGTGAGCTTCGGTCAACGCGGCATGCTCGTCCAGCGCCTCGATCGTGCCGCGTTTCATGTAGTCAAAACAAAGGCCGCCCGATGGGGCGGCCGGTGTTGTAGCACGAAATTCTGTGCGCGCTAAAGTGATCGCGAACCGGCTCAGTCCATACCGCCGCCGCCACCGGGGCCGCCCGGCCCGCGGCCGCGCGGGCCCTTGAAGTCCTTGCCCTTGCCCTTCGCCTTGGGCGGCGGGCCAAACTTGAGGATCTCCACGCGCTTGATGGACTTGCGCATCGCGCGTCGGCGACGCTCGCTCGGCTTCTCGAAGAACGCCTTGCGCTTGATGTCCTTCGTCAGGCCTTCCTTCTCGCACATCTTCTTGAAGCGGCGGAGCATGCCCTCGCTGGACTCGCCGGCGCGCGATTTGATTCGGATCGCCATAGTTCTCGACCGTATCCTTTCAGAACCCTTCCCCGCCGAACCGGCTGGAGGGGCGGATAGTATGGCGGAAACCGATCCCGCCCGCAAGGGGAGCCAACCGGGAGTCATCGGGACGAATCGGGGGTCGCGACGTTTCCGCTGAGGTGCGCTGTGGGCTTGATCATCGACACATACAACGTACTCCACAGCGGGCTTCCCGAGGCACCCGACGAACCGGGAGCGGACATCCTGCATCTTGCGGAGCGGATCGCAACCAGCCGATTTCGCGCTGAGACGCAGGTCATGCTTGTGTGCGACGGGGTTCCGCCGGCCGGGGTCAGTTTCCCCGCGTCGCACCGGAATTGCCGGATTCTGTTCGCCGGGGCCGGGCGGGAAGCCGACGCGTTGATCGAGGACCTGATCCGCGAGAACTCCGCGCCGGCGCGCTTGCTGGTCGTGAGTTCCGATCGGCGGATTCTGAAGGCGGCGAAGAAGCGTCGCGCGAGAACGCTGACCAGCCCTGAGTTCCTGTTCCAACTCGCCGCACCGGCCGGCCCCGAGCGGGCGACTCCCGCCGATGCCGGCCCCGCGGCGCATAAGGGCCGGGAATTGAAAGACGGCGAGGTCCGCCAATGGATCGACTATTTCGGCGCGGATGCGGCGAGCGTCGACGCACCGCCTTCGTCCGACCCGATCGAGGAACGGCGGCGGCTGGAAGAGGCGCAACGCAGAGCCAACGCGGCGCCCGAGCCGCGCGCGCCGGCGGGTTCGACCGGCACCAATGCGAAGACAGATCCGCTGCTCAAAAAACTGCTGCGCGAGTCGGGCGACGCAATCTCGCCCGATGACCTCGACATGGAGCGATGGCTCAATCCTGAAGGGAACTGATCTCACGCCGTGCGGCGGCGGAGCTCGTCGAGTTGTGCCGTCAGGTCGTCAATTTTCTGTTTCATGTCGGCGGCGTCATCGCGCGGCGGCGGCTCAGACTGCGGCGGTGCCGCGCCGGGCATGGGCCAGCCGAAGGGCCACGCCGCCTGAGCCGGCGCGGCGGGGCGCGGCATGGCGGCGAAGATCGACTGGAACATCTGAGACATCGCCTGTGCAAAGAACGACTGCAGCATCCCCTCGCTGCTGCGCACGATCAGGTGCATGATCTCTGCGGGCACGGCCGCCAGCTTGATTGGGTCGCGCTCGATCAGCAATTGCAGCAGCGTCTGGCTGGTGATGTCGTGCCCTGTCGCGCTGTCAGTGATCTGCACGGTCCCGCCCTTGACCACGAGGTCGTACAACTCTTCCTGCGTCACATGCCGGCTGTGCGTACGGTCGTACAGCCGCCGGTTGGGGTAGCGGCTGATCTGGATGGTCGGCGAAGCGCTCGAATGGATCATGTCGGGGCGATTTCTTGGTGCGTTTGCGTTATGAATCGGTGAAACAGTATCGGTTCCGGGACGGGGTCGCCATATTCAAGGAGCAAGATTGTCCAATAAATGGGGATATTTGGCTGCATTATCCAGCAATAAGTGCTCTGCGGGGTGAATTGTGCATTTGCACAAATACTTGTTGACATTGCACAAAATCGACGATACTCTACCTGCACACACACGAAATCACCTCTTTTTCAACAGGACCGACACCCATGGCCACCCCGACCACCACCAACGGCACCCCCCGCACCAACACGACGGCGACCCCGGCGAACACCTTCGGCGTGTTCGCTGACTGCATGACCGAGAGCGTCCGCGCCGGGTTCGACATGAACCGCCGCGTGGTCGATGCGTGGACCAAGAACTGGACCGCGCAGCCTTTCGGCGCCGAGCAGGTCACCGCCCGCTGGACCAACTTCTTCAACGCGATGACCGCGCAGACCACCCGCACCATGACCGAGATGACCAACCTCATGGTCGATCAGGTCAAGGTCGGCACCACGATGACCGAGCGCCTCACGAGGGCGACCGCCGCCGCGATGAACACCGTCGCGCCGAAGGCGGTTCCGACCGAGACGCGCGAGATCGTGACCGAAGCGATCGACGCGACCGCCCGCAACACCGAGCGGTTTACCCGCCTGGGTGTCACGAACTTCGAGAGCGTTTCGACGCTGCTCGAGACCGTCGCCGCCGAGCCGACGACCAGCCGCTAATTAGCTTGAATTCAACGCGGCCCGAGCCTGAACCGGCTCGGGCCGCGATTCTTTGCGCGGATTGAGTTGCAGAAGGTTGAGGAGACACAGGCGGGACGCCTGTGCCACCGCAGGACACAAGAGCTCCATTCATGGCTGAATCGAACAAGCAAGAGCAGCAGGGCGCGCCCGGGCCGGCGGTTGATCCTGTGACGGCGTTCTGGCGCGACGTATGGGCGAAGATGGGCCAGGCGGCGGCGAGCGTGCCGCCCTTCCCCGGTATGCCGGGCGGTGCAGGGATGCCCGGTGCCGGCGCGGGTCCGGGGGTTCCGGGAATGCCTGGTATGCCCGCGATGCCGAACTTTGCCGCGATGATGTCGCCCGAAGCGATCAAGCGGATGCAGTCGGCGTATTTCGATTCGATGGCGCAGTACTCGGAGCAGTACATGCGCTCGCCGCAGTTTCTGGAGTCGATGAAGAAGTCGATGGATCAGGCGCTGCAGTTCCGCCGGCAGATGGATGATTACCTCAAGCAGAACATGGCCGAGAGCTTCGAGGCCGCGACGGGCGGGGCGAACTCCGAGCTGCTCGGCGCGATCCGCCGGCTCGAGCGCACGGTGAGCGAGCGGCTGGACGACATCTCGCGCCGCGTCGAGAAGCTCGAGTGTGAGGAAGTCGAAGGCGCAACGCGCTCGGCGAAGAGCACTCCCGCCGCTCGGAAGTCGGGCCGTCGTTAAGCGACGAGAGGTAGAGGAGACACAGGCGGGTCGCCTGTGCCACCGGAGAAGAGAGAGGTTGTAGAGAGACGGGCGGGACGCCCGTACCACTTGGTCGAGTAGTTCTGACCGCACGCAGCAGACCGCCGCCATGAGCACCACCCAAACCAATCCCGCGAACCCGTTCGGCATGCCGATGCCCTTCCCCATGATGGACCCCGCCGGCGAGATGCAGGCGTGGCAGGGCGAGCTGGAGTCGTTCCAGCGCAAGATGGCCGCGATGCCCAAGGTCGCGGAGATCATGCAGCGGACGAAGAAGGGCTGCACACCGCACGACGTGGTGATGAGCGAGCCGCCCGTGCGGCTGCTGCGGTACCAGAGCAAGGTCGAGAAGAAGCACGCCACGCCGGTGCTCTTCGTGTTTGCGCTGGTGAACCGCCCGTACGTGCTGGACATCCTGCCGCACAAGAGCGTGGTGCGACGGTTCCTGGAAGCGGGCTACGACGTGTGGATGATCGACTGGGGCACGCCCTCGCCGGGCGATGCGCAGAAAACGATCAATGACTACGTTGAGGGGCACCTGCACAACGCGGTGCTGCACATCCTTGACCTCACCGGCAGCGAGCAGGTCAACCTCGTCGGCTACTGCATGGGCGGCACGCTGAGCGCCATGTACACGTCGTTGCACCAGGACCTCGTGAAGAACCTGATCCTGATGGCGGCGCCGATCGACTGGTCGACCAACGAATCGCTGCTGATGACGTGGACGAAGCCCGAGTATTTCGACGTTGACGCGGTGGTTGATGCCTTCGGCTTGATCCCGCCGCAGTTCCTCGGCACGAGCTTCATGCTGCTCAAGCCGGTGGCGAACCTCTTCCAGAAGTGGGTGGGCTTCTACGAGAAGATGGACGACGAGAAGTTCCTCGAAGAATTTTTCGCGATGGAGACGTGGAGCAACGACAACATCCCCATCGCGGGCGAGGTGTACCGCGACTTCGTGAAGTACGGCTTCCAGCAGAACCTGCTCGTGAAGGGCGAGTTCCCTGTCGGACGCAAGAAGATCAACCTCGGCAACATCACCTGCCCGGTGATGAGCATCACCGCGGATGCCGACCACCTCGTGCTGCCGTGCCAGAGCACGCCGCTGAAAGATGTCGTGAGCTCGACGGACTACAACGAGAAGGCCGTGAAGGCGGGGCACATCGGGCTGTCGGTCGGCTCGCGGGCGCACAAGGAACTGTGGCCGAGCGTGTGCGCGTGGCTGGCGGAGCGGAGTGAGCGGCTCTAAGAGTCAACGCAGAGTCCGCAGAGGGCATCAGACACACGCAGAGTGCTGTTCATGGGCATCGTTCAAAGGAAGACCGTTGAGTATGAAGCCGACTCTGATTCAACATCCAGTCCTTCCAGTCATTGTTTTTCAGTTCAACTCCGCGTTTCTCAGCGACTCTCTTATTCCTCTGCGTTCAACGATTGAGACGATTCCCCCGCGCCGAGAAGCGCGGTGTGTGCGAAGGGAGCTTTGAATGGACCTGTCGAAGCGTGTTGCGGTGGTGACGGGCGGGGCGAGCGGGATCGCTCGCGCGGTGTGCCGGCAGCTCGGTCGCGAGGGCGTGAAAGCGATCGCCGCCGTTGATTTTTCGGATGGGCTGGCGGATGCCTGCCGCGAGATCAACGCGGAACTCGGGCGCGAGTGTGTCATCCCGTTCCTCGGTGACGTGACCGATCGCGCCTTCCGCCGATCCGTCTTCGACACCATGAAGCAGCGCTACGGCGGCGTGTCGATCTGCGTCCCCGCGGCGGGCATCGTCCGCGACGGGCTGGCGGTGAAGGTCGACAAGGAAACGAAGAAGGTCTCGCTGTACGACCAGGATCTCTTCGAGAAAACGGTTGCCGTCAATCTTGTTGCTTCGAGCTATTGGGCGATGGAGACGATCGCGAGCGTTGCGGAGCAGCGGTCGGCGCGGGGCGCCGGCAAGTGGACACCGGCGGAAGATCTGCAGGGCGAGATCGTGTTCATCGGCTCGATCTCGAGCGCGGGGAATAAGGGGCAGGTGTCGTACTCATCGACGAAGGCAGCGCTCGAGGGCGTGACCAGCACGCTCGCGAAGGAAGCGATCTTCTACGGCGTGCGCGTCGGGATAGTGCACCCGGGATTCACCGACACGCCGATGGTGCGCAAGATGGACCCGAAGATCATCGAGAACTTCGTGCTGCCCAACACCCAATTGGGGCGGTTGCTCAAGGCGGAAGAAGTCGCTGACGCAATCTGCTTCATGATGCGCAACCCTGCGGTGACGGGCTCGATCTGGGCCGACGCGGGCTGGCATCCGGCGGCGTGAGGCCACTCGAAGAGAAGAATTTTCGTCGCGCATACTTGCCGTCATGCGCGCACACAACAAATTTCGAGAATTTTGCCGGCGTCACGCAAGACACGGCGTTTTTTCGCGTTACATTCCGACCGGGCGTGCGTTGATGAGCCGCCCTGAGTTCCACGACTGACCCACGCCGCGAACGCCGTGAATCGGCGGTTCTGAAGCGCGGCCCTTAAGGTCGGCGGCCGATGTTGCATCGGCACGCTGTCGGAGCGCGACCATGACGACCCTGCAGGCGCCCTCTCCGCTTCCCCTCGAAACCGAACCGATGCCCGCCGAGCGCCGCCCTTCGAGGCGCGTGTCGCGGCGCGAACTCTTCTCGCCGCTGGCGGGGCTGGCGGCGATTTGGGGCGCGAGCAGCGCGCTCGCGCCGAGGCAGGCGCGGGCGAGCGAGGTCTCCGCCGATGCCGACCCCGGCAGCCTGCTGTTCAAACTGGTCGGTCGCCTCACCTTCGGCTGGACCGAGGCGGAGATGGCGCTTGCCACTTCGCTGGGGTACAGCGAGTATCTCGAATACCATCTGAATCACACGGCGATCGACGATTCGGCGGTGAACGCGCTGCTCGCGCCGCTCACGACGCTGACCATGACGCCGCACCAGTTGTACGACATTAGCGACGGCACCATCGTGACGGAGTTGCAGCAGGCGCTGATCCTTCGCGCGGTCTTCAGCAAGCGGCAGCTCTTCGAGCGTGTCGTCGACTTCTGGACCGACCACTTCAATATTGACATCAACGTCGAGGAATCCCGCATCCTAAAGAGCGTGGACGACCGCGACGTGATCCGCGCCAACGCGCTGGGCAACTTCACGACGTTGCTCGACGCGAGCATGCATTCGCCGGCGATGCTCATCTATCTGAATAACAACGTCAGCCGCGTGGGATTCATCAACGAGAACTACGCCCGCGAGCTGATGGAACTCCACACGCTCGGGGTCGACGGCGGGTACACGCAGCAGGACGTGATCGAGGTTGCGCGCTGCCTCACCGGGTGGCAGTACTTCCGGCAGAGCTCGGACCCACTGGTCACGAATGAGGGTACGTTCCGTTTCAACTCGACTCAGCACGACAACGGGCAGAAGATCGTCCTCGGGAACATCATCCCCGCTGGAGGCGGGATCAACGACGGGCTGATGGTCCGCAACATCCTCGTCAATCACCCGAGCACCGCGAAGTACATCGCCAAGAAGCTGTGCATCCGGTTCCTGGGCGAGAACGTACCGCAGGCGATCATCAATGATGTGGCGGCGACGTACACCGGCTCGCAGGGAAGCATCCAGGCGATGATCCGCACGATGCTCAAGCCCAACAACCTCTACGACGCCGAGCCGCGGTACAAGCGGCCCTTCCACCAGTACATGTCGGCGCTGCGCACGCTGCCGACGACGATCACGAGCAGCACGGGCATCCGCTCGAACCTCACCGCCGCCGGCAACGTGCCGTATGTGTGGAGCTCTCCCGACGGCTACCCGGACCGCAACGATCACTGGATGGGGCTGATCCTGCCGCGCTGGAACTTCGGCGCCTCGCTGATGAACGGTATGACGGGTTCCGTGAGCGGCGCGGTGGTGGACGATGTCGCCTTCTTCAACGGGCTGACGACCGCCGACCAGTGCGCCGACAAGATCAACACGGCGATGTTCGGCGGGACTTTGCCGCTCGCCGATCGTAACCGCATCCGCGACCACATGCTCCCCAACAATCCGACGCGCACGCGTAAGCGTGAGGCGGTCGGGCTGGCGATCGGCGCGCCGTCGTTCCAGTGGCATTGAGATGAGCTGTGAGTCTCGAGCTGTGAGCTTTGAGCCAGACCAGGACAAGAGCGCATCATCGGGCCGTGTTCTGCAAACCGCATTCTGTACCCCGCACCCCGCACCCCGCAAGCCGCATCCCGGAGTCTTCCATGTCCCACATCGACTGCCACGCGTGTGACGAGTACAACCGGCTGTCCCGGCGGCGATTCCTGGCGGCGACGGGCGGGATGGCGGCGGCGGCGGCGATCGCGCCCGCTTGGCTGCCGCGCGTGGCGCTCGCGCGGGACCACCGCGGCGCGCAGCGCGACGTGCTGATCTCCATCTATCTCCGCGGCGCGTCGGACGGGTTGTCGCTCGTCCCCCCGCACGGCGAGAACGCGTATTACACCTACCGTCCTACCACCGCCGTCCCGCGCCCCGGCATGGGCACCGGCTTCGACGCGATCGATCTTGACGGGTTCTTCGGTTTGGCGCCGTCGCTTGCGCCGCTGATGCCGGCGTACAACAACGGGCACCTGCTGATCGTCCACGCCACCGGATCGATCGATCCCTCGCGCTCGCACTTCGATGCGCAGCGGTTCATGGAAGTGGGGGTGGCGCGCGATGTCACCGTCGTCACCGGCTGGCTCGGGCGTCACCTGCAGACCATCGCGCCGGCGGTCCCCGGCACGCTGCTCCGCGGCGTGGGCATCTCGACGGGCCTGCAGCGCACCCTCGAGGGAGCGCCGAGCACGCTGCCGATTCCTGATCTCGATGTTTTCGGTTTGACCGGCGCGGGCTCCAGCAACCCGCAGCGCACCGATGCCCTCGGCGACATGTACGCCCTCGCCGAAGACCCGCAGAAGACCATCGCGCTCAACACCATCTCGACGATCGCGTTGCTGAACACCATCAACTTCACCGGCTACGTCCCCGGCGGCGGCGTGACGTACCCCACTGGATCGTTTGCGTACGCCATGAAGACCTCTGCCGCGCTCATCAAAGCGCAGGTCGGTGTCGAAGCGATCGCGATTGACCTCGGCGGGTGGGATACACACAGCGACCAGGGCACGACGACCGGGTTTCTCGCCGGCTTGATGAGCACGCTGGCGCAGGCCCTCGCCGCGTTCTACGGCGACATGATCGGAACGCCCGGCGCGCCGACCTTCACCGTTGTCGTGATGTCCGAGTTCGGGCGGCAGGTGCAGGAGAACGGCACGCTCGGCACTGACCACGGGCACGGCAATGCGATGTTCGTCCTCGGGAACTGCGTCGACGGCGGGCGCGTGCTCGCCAACTGGCCCGGCATGGGACCGGGGCAACTCTTCGAGAACCGCGACATTCAGGTCACCATCGATTACCGCGACGTGATCTCCGAGATCGTTGCCCAGCGTCTGGGCAATCCGAATATCCCGTACATCTTCCCGAACTTCACGCCCACGCCCCGCGGCATCTATGCGTGCTGAGAATTTCCTTCGTCTTGAACAGTCCCGCCGTCTGAACGAGGACGCGATCCTATGAAGACTCTCCTCATCCGTTCGATCATCTCCGCTCCGCTGGTGCTGGTGTTCGCCGCCGGCGCGCTCGGTGCGCCGCTCTTCAGCAACGCCGGCCCGGACCCGTCGAACCCCGGTCTTTCGACCGGATCGATCGCGCTGAACGGCGCGGCGGCTCCATCGGGCGACGTGTGGAGCGAGGTGCCCAGCGACGGCACGGGCGCGAACGCGATCGCGGGGTTCTCCAGCCACCTGAGCGGCGCGACCGGCGCGTACCGCTTTGCTGACGACTTTACGATCCCAAGCGGAGGCGGTTGGAACATCACTTCCATCGCCTTCTTCGCATACCAGAACGGCGCGGCCGGCCCCGGCTCGCCGTTCAACTCGATCAACGTTCGCATCTGGTCGGGGCGGCCCGGTGACGCGGGCAGCACCATCGTCTTCGGCGACGCGATCAACAATCGCCTCAGCAGTTCAACCGCCACGAACATGCTGCGCATCTTCAACTCGACGTCGGCGCCCGGCCCCGTCGCGCCGGACTCAACCCGTCGGCTATGGCAGACGAACGCGAACGTGCAGGTGGCGCTCGGCCCCGGCACCTACTGGGTCGATTGGCAGTACACCACCAGCACGCCGAACGGCGATGCGTTCACGCCCGCGCTCACGACCTTCGGCTCGCGCACCCGCGCCGGCGCCAACGCGATCCAGTTCAAGCCCGCGCCGGGCGGCACGGGCGGCGAGTGGGTCAGTGTGCTCGACACAGGCAAGCCGTTCACCGCGGCGGATGTGTCTCAAGATTTCCCGTTCCTCATCGCCGGGTTCCTCACCCCCGCGTGCCCCGGCGACGCGAACGGCGACGGCTCCGTCGGGCTTCCCGATGTCGCTCTGATGATCAGCAACTGGTCCTTCAGCGTCACGCCCGGCACCGGCGGCGATCTCGACGCCGACGGCCTCGTCGGGCTGAGCGATCTGGCGATGGTGATCCAGAACTGGAGCGTGACTTGCCCGTGATGGGCAGCAAGATCAGGAATTCTTCGTGCCACCGCCTCCTGCTCTGAGAAGTCGGTGCAGCCCGACACGGTGAGACAAAGCGCGCTAGCCGGCAGGGACGGGCCAGCGGCACGTCAATCCCACGTCAACCCCTCGTGAAGCGTGTTGAGATTGTCGCAGCCGCGCTTGCGCACGATGACGAGATCCTCAAGCCGCGTGCCGCCGAGCGATGGGGCGTAGAGACCGGGCTCGATCGTCACCGCGTCGCCCTCGACGAGTTCCGGGCCGCCCATGTCGAGCAGCGGCGGCTCTTTCAGATCGAGCCCCAGCCCGTGCCCCGTGCCGTGGACCATCGCGGTGCGTGTGGGCGGATCGCTCGGATTGGGCAAGCCCATCGGGTAGCCGTGCTGCTTCATGACGCGGACGGATTCGAGATGCACCGCTTCGCCCGTGACGCCCGCGCGGGTGGCAACGATGCACGCGGCCTTCGCTTCCGCGACAGCCGCGTGCATCTTCCGAACCGGGTCGGGGATGTTCCCCGCCGGGCCGTGGACGACCATGCGGGTGCAGTCGCCGTAATAGAGAGTCGCGTTCGAGCGCGGGAAGACGTCGACGATGATGGGCTGCTCGGTCACAAGGTTTCCCTTACCGTCGTTGTGGCAGTCGCCGCCCTCCGTGCCGCAAGCGACGATCGAGCGGGGGTTGATGTACCCGCGGTGGAGCAGGAAGACGTCGATCATCGATCGCACGCGGTCGGCGGTGAGCGGCTCGTTGTCGAGGTGCAGCACGCCGCCTGCGCGGGCGCTGGCGCGGGCGATGGTTCGGCACGCCATCTCGATGGCTTCCTCGGTGGTGCGTTGGCTGGCGCGCATAAACTCGACCTCCTGCGCGTCCTTGCTCCGCCGCTCGCGCACGCCCATGTCCGCGTCGTAGTGCAGTTCGATCCCCGCTTCGCGGATGTGGTGCGCGAAGATCATCGGCAGCGTGCGGTCGGTCCAGAGTTCATTCACACCGGCGCGGCGCAGGCACTCGGCGGCGGCCTGCGCCGCGGCGGTGGGGCGGTCGCCCGACAAGCCCGATGCTGGCGCGAAGTCCGCGTACGCGTGAACACGGTCGGCGCGGCCCGTCTTTCGGGCGCGGTCTACTTCGATATCACGAAGGATCAGCGTGGTCCCCGCGCCGGGCACGGAGATGAGCGCCGCCGGGTCGCCCGCGAGGAAGCGGATGCGGTGGTACACCGCCATGTTGATATTGGGCACGCCGGCGAGAATGGTGGCGCGGCTCGTGGAGGGACTGACGGATTGACCGGGCATGCGCGTCTCCTTCTGTAGTACCGGCGGTGCCGCGCGCGGTTCCGCCGCGCGCTGGGGTCAAGATACGCGGAAGCGCGACTCGTGGGAACACCGCAGGGTGATGCTGCTTCATCGGGCGAGACGGTCGCGCTGGCTCGGGGCACGATCAGAGCCTCGTGCTCCGGCACCCGAGATACAACGCGAAATTCGTCAAGCCGCGCGAACTCGCGCGCGTGTCGGGCGTTTCATTCATGGGAACCGCCGCGCGGGGATCGTCGGTACGATAGACAGCACGGCGAACAGTAAGGAGTCTCTCAAATGGTGATGCGGCACTCGTTGGTCTCACTGGCGATGGCGGCGGTTTCGATCGGTCTCATTTCCGGCGCGGGGCGCGTGGCGCTCGCGGCGGGTGAAGCGGAATCCGCCGACGTGCCCATCCGCGCCATCACGCTGTACCGCTCGGGCGTGGGTTCGTTCGAGCGCCAAGGCATGATCAGCGGCGAGAAGACCGTCGAACTCCGCTTCGAGACGGAGCAGATCAACGACATCCTCAAGTCGATGGTGCTGCTCGACCTCGACGGCGGGAAGATCGGCGGCGTGAGCTACGGGTCGAAGGAACCGCTCGAACGCCGATTGAAGAGCTTCGGCGTCGACATCTCCGATTCGCCCACGATCTCGCAGCTCTTCGGCAAGCTGCGCGGCGCACGTGTGTCGATCGTTTCGACGGTCGGCAGTCATGAGGGTTCGATCCTGGGCGTCGAGGCGCGACCCATGGTCGAAGCCGTGGGCGACAAGGGCGGCGCGGTGGTGCAGACCGAGGTGCTGAACCTGCTCACTGGCACCGGTGTCGTGAGCATCCCGATCCCGAAGATTTCCACGTTCTCGCTGGCCGACAAGGGTTTGCAGGAGGAATTGAACCGCGCGCTGGCCGCCGTCGCGGAACACCGCGAGGATCGGCTGAAGAGCGTCGATATCCGCTTCGTCGGCGCGGAGAAGCCGCGGCGCGTGGTCGTCGCGTACGTCACCGAGATGCCGGTGTGGAAGGCGAGCTACCGGCTGGTGCTGCCCGAGACGCCGAAAGACGGCAAGGACTCCGGCAAACCGACGCTGCAGGGCTGGGCGATCGTGGAGAACACGACCGACGCGGATTGGAAGGACGTGCGCCTCTCCCTCGCGTCGGGCCGACCGGTGAGTTTCACGATGGACCTGTACGAGCCGATCTTTGCGCCGCGCCCGATGCTGCCCGTGCCGGTGATGGGCGGGATCATGCCGCGGGTGTACGAAGCGGCGCGGCGGATGCGCGCGGAAGACGTGTTCGGCAACAAAGTGAGCGCCGGAGGCTCGATGGCGAAGGCGGCGGAGATGGTGGCGAGCCAGATGAACGCAACACGCGATGATTCGCTCGGCCGAGACGGAGCGATGTTCTACAGCGAACTCGCGCCTGGCGCAGTGCCGACTTCACCGCCGAAGGACGCGTACTCCGACTACGCCGCGACCTCGCAGGCCGCCGCCGGGGAAGTGGGGGAGCAGTTCATGTACACCCTCGACGCGCCGGTGACGATCGAGCGGCAGCGTTCGGCGATGCTGCCGATCCTCGCCGCCGGGATCACCGGGCGGCGCGTGTCGATCTACAACGCGGGCGACCTCGCCAAGCACCCGATGCGTGGCGTGCAGGTGAAGAACGACTCGGGGCTGCACCTGATGCCCGGCCCGATCGCCGTGTACGACGGCAACACCTACGCGGGCGACGCGCAGATCCCGCACACCAGCCGCAACCAGGACCGGCTGCTCGCGTACGCGCTCGATATCGATGTCAGCGCCTCGCGCGACGTGAAGGAGAGCGGCGCGGTGGTGAAGATCCGCGTCGTCGACGGGCTGCTCGAGCAGAAGGTGAAGCAGGAACGCACGACGACCTACGAATTCAACAACTACGACTCCGCGCGCGGCAGGATGGTGCTCGTCGAGCACCCGAAATCGCCCGAGTGGGAGCTGATCGAGCCGAAGAAGCCGAGCGAGGGGACCGACAATCTGTACCGCTTCGAAGCGCCGATCGAAGCGTCGAAGGACGCGAAACTCACGGTCAAGGAAGAGCGCGTGAGCTTTAGCTCGATCGCCGTGACGGGCATCGACGTGCCGACGCTGCTGGCGTACGCGAAGGACGGGAAGGCGTCCTCCGCCGTCGTTGACGCGGTGAAGAAGGCGGCGGAGCTGCAGTCGAAGATCAACGCGCTGCAGAGCGAGCTCTCGCGGCTGAAGGAAGAGCGCGACGAGATCGCGCGCGATCAGAGCCGCATCCGCGACAACATGAGCCGCATCGACCGGAACAGCGAGTTGTACGGGCGGTACATGAAGAAACTGAACGAGCAGGAAACACGGCTCGAACAACTCGTCGGGCAGACCGGCGATACGGAGAAGAAGCTCGACGCCGCCACGCGGGAGCTCAACGAATATCTGCGCGGGTTGGATGTGGAGTAGGAAGGGAACGAGGGAGAGAGGGATCGGGGGATCGAGGCGGGAAGCCATCGAGCCATCGAGGCATCAAGTGATTGAAACGCCGGGCCGCGATGCGGCCCGGCGTTTTTCTGCCGCACCCCGCACCCCGCCGCTAGTCCTCCAGCGCCCCGCGCGCATACCGCCGGATCACGTCCCGCGCCGCCTGCCGGAGGTGGGCGGCGTCGGGCACGCCCTGCCAGCGGACGTCGCTCACGCGCTCGGCGGCAAAGACCACATCGCCAACGTTCAACGTCGCCTGCGGGCGCGTCGCTTCGATCTCCACGCGCCGCACCGCCGACAGGGGCAACTCCGCAAGAACATACGGCTCATGCAGCGACAGCACGCGCCGATCGGTCAGCACATAGCGCCGGCGCAGCCAGTGGTCCAGATGCCGCGCCGGCGGCAGGATGGCGATTACCGGTGCGATCGGCAGCAGCAAATTGGAGAACGGCACCACCCCCGGCGGCAGCGCCGCGTGGAGCAGGACCAACAGCCCCGCGAGCACCGCGCACCACCAATACGGCGCGATGAGCTGACGCACGATCGCCGGGCGCACTGACATGATGATTGTCTCCGCCGGCTGCAACTCGAAGAGCGTGCGGGCCGGCGCGTGCGCCGCGGTCAGTTCGGCATCGGCGGCGGCGGAGTGCTTGGTCATCGTAGTTCGGGCGCCAGCGCCACGATATCCGGCACGTTCCGGTAGCAGCCGTTGTAATCAAGCCCGTAGCCGACGACGAACTCGTCGGGGATGTCGAAGCCGAAGTAGTCGAGTTCAACCTCACTGACGCGCGTCACATGTTTGCGCAGGAACGCGCAGATGCGCAGCGACGCCGGCTTCTGCTCCATGATGAGGTCGCGCACCAGCGCCAGCGTCTGCCCGGTGTCGAGGATGTCGTCGACCACCACCACGTGCCGCCCGGCGAGGTCGCTCGGCAGCGCGCTCCGCATCGCCGCCCCTTTCGACTGCGTGCTCTTGCCGGGGTAGCTGCTGACCGTGACAACCCGCATCGACAGCATCAGCGGCATCTCGCGGATCAGGTCCGCCACGAAGATGATCGCGCCGGTGAGGATCGGCACCATGACGATGCGGTCCGGGTGCTTCTCCGCCGTGTGACCCTCGATCGCGAGAGCCGCTGCGAGGTCGGCGGCGAGCTTCAAGCCCATCTCGCGGACGCGAGCGTCGATCTGCTCTTTCGTGATCAGCACGGTGCCCGGCGATTTCTTCGGCATGCGCGGAGTGTACCCCACACGCCGGGCGACCCGTCCGGAACCCGGAAGCGCGCGCCCCTCCCGGCGCGCCAACCCGGAGCCCGACACCCGAAACCCGAACTGCAACAAATTGCCGCGACATCGATCCCCAGCTCCCCGCCAAATCCCCGCTTCCTTCGGGCATCCTCGGCATCCCATTGAACACGCACCCTTCACTCCTCCGATAACCTTTGCATCATGCTGAAACTCCACTTCGCCGGCTGCCTGTCATCCCGAGTTGGTTCGCACGGCCTTGACCCCGCGTCGATCGCGCCGGGTTCGGCGAGCGCGAAGCGCGCCGCGGAACTCACCGCCGCGCTCGAACAGACGAAGGGTACCGGCTGGGAGCGGTGGCGCTCGCTGCCCTTTGATCCGATGCGGCGCGAGCACCTGAGCGACGTGAAGCAAGCGGCGGAGAAGTGCCGCGGGAAGTTCGACAACATGGTCGTCCTCGGCATCGGCGGGAGCGCGCTGGGCAACATCGCGCTGCAGTCGGCGCTGAACCCCTCGACGTGGAACCTGCTGAGCAACGAAGAGCGCCGCGGCATGCCGCGCGTGTTTGTCGTTGATAACGTCGATCCGGCGTACTTCGGCGGGGTGCTGAAATTCTGCGAAGCCCACGGCGGGATCGGGCGGACGCTCTTCAACGTCGTCAGCAAGTCGGGCGAAACGGCCGAGACCGCCGCCCAGTTCATGACCATCCGCTCGCTGCTCATCAACGCGCTCGGGCGCGAGAAGCACGCGGCGAACATCGTCGCCGTCACCGACCCCGCGAAGGGCACGATGCGGAAGATCTGCAACGACAACGGGTATGTGACGCTCCCGGTGCCGGACGGCGTGGGCGGGCGCTTCAGTGTGCTGTCGCCGGTCGGGCTATTCTCTGCCGCGATGGCGGGGATCGATATCGATGCGCTCCTCGACGGCGCGGCTGAGATGGACAAGCGCTGCTGCGATCCCGACCTCCAGAAAAACCCCGCGGCGATGCTCGCCACGCTGCTCCACCGCCTCGGAACCGAGAAGGGCAAGACCATCCATGTGATGATGCCCTATTGCAACCAGCTCTACCTCCTCGCAGACTGGTACCGCCAGCTCTGGGCCGAATCGCTCGGCAAGCGCCACGACAGGAGCGGCAAGGAAGTCTTCGCCGGCTTCACGCCCGTCAAGGCGCTCGGCACCACCGACCAGCACTCGCAGGTGCAGCTCTACCGTGAAGGCCCAAACGATAAGGTGTTCGGGCTGGTGCAGGTGAACGACTTCGGCAAGGAAGAACTGCCGATCCCCACCGGGCTGGGCGTCGACGCGATCAAGTATCTCGAAGGCTCGAAGTTCGGCACGCTGCTGAACGCCGAGAAGAAGGCGACGGAGTACGCGCTCGTCGAGAGCCAGCGCCCGAACTTCACGATCGAGTTCCCCGGCACGCCGAGCGGCGGCGTGGATGCGAAGCACGTCGGGCAGTTCATCCAGCTTTGGGAAATCACGACCAGCTACGTCGGCTTGATGCTCGGCATCGATGCGTATGACCAACCCGCGGTCGAAACCGGCAAGGTCGCGACGTTCGGCCTGATGGGCCGCGACGGCTACGCCGAGTGGAAGACAAAGGTCGAGAAGGCGCTGGGCGGCGGCGGACACACGATCTGAGAAAACGAGACGCGACGCGTGAGCGAACGTTCCAGAGTGCCCCGCTCGATCGGTCTTGCGTCACGCCCGTCCGAACACCGGAACCAGCGCCCCGCTCGTGAGCGAATTCGCGGGTGACGCGAGGCGCAGAATCGCCGCCGCAATCTCAGACGGCGTAGGCCATTTCGAGTGATCCGCGCCGGGCATGGCGGCGCGGTTCGCTGGCGTATCGATAATCGACGGCAGCACCGCGTTCACCCAGATCCCCTCGGCCCGCACTTCCTCCGCGAGCGACTGTGTCAGCGCGCCGACGGCGGCTTTGCTCATCGTGTACGCGACCATCCCGCCGCCGAGGGTCGGCGAAGCCCCGGGCCGCGCGCCGACGTTGACGATCGTGCCCACCGGCCCGCGCGCCGGACGAGCGCCGGACGACCTGATGCGCTTCACCGCCTCTCGGCAGCAGTTGAACGCCGTCAGCGCGTTCATGTCCAGCAGATCGGAAAGCTGCCCGCCGCGAGTGTCGGCGACCCCCGCCATCCCGAATCCGCCGGCGATATGGATTGAGGTGAAGAGCGCCGGCACATCGCGGTAGAACCCCTCGACGGATTCATCCGAGCGCAGATCAACGCCCGGCGCGAGGCGCACGCGTGCATCGTCCTTGAACGGGCAGCGCTCGAGTTCCTTCAGGTGAAAGACGGGCACATGAACGTGCGCGCCGGCGTCGAGCAACTGCGACACGACAGCGGAGCCGAGCGCCCCGGTCCCGCCGGTGACGACCGCGTGCAGGGTGTTGAAGTCGGATGGCATATCAGCATTATGCCGACGGCGGCGTGCGGTTACAGCCGGGGGTCACTCCGATCGGCTCGTCCGTCGATCGCCGCGTGAGCTAGTGCTGTGGCCGATCAGCATTGAAACGCGCCGGTCCGAACGAAAAACCCCAGACTTGCATGGCTGCAAGCCCGGGGCGTTGAGTAAGAGGGAAGCCTTGGGGAAACGTGAGCAGCACCCGTACCGATATCGTCCGGCACGGCAGCCGACGCGGCAGACACAGCCGCATCCCTCACTGAGGACGGAATTCACGAGATTGATGGACCGCCCTAGTCATTTCAACAATACAATCCATTCTTCGGCGAAGCAAGCCGTTTAACTAGCAAGATTCGTGGTTCGGACGCCTAGGCATACGCGGCAAAAGTGCCCAGGTTCCGCCATTCTGCCCCGAAGATGCCGGGCGGCGAGTCGTGTTCAGTCAAAGCGCGGATCATGCGCGGCGAAATGCGCGGCCCGCGCCCCGTTTGGTCCGATATCGTTATCCGCGCTCGAGCCGCTGGCCTCAACGAGCGGATGACGGGCGGCCGCCCGACGCTGCAAATGGAGAGCGCCCCGCCACGATGTGATCCCGGCTGCCCGATATCACGAGCTGGCGCACGAACCGCTCGAACTCCCGACCGGCGGCCTCGACATCCGCATTAAAGTACGCCAGAAACACCGAAGGACCGGATCGGGTCGCCAGCGCCATCTGGCTGCTCCGAGCGGAGAGCCGGATCGAGAGCACCTTGCCCAGATTGCCCTCGGATGCGTCGGTCAGAAGGTCGCGGAGGGCTTGCCGGTACTTGCCGCTCTCGCCCTCATTGAGGAAATGGGTAAGCGCCCAAACTTGGGCGTAGTAGTTGAGCAGGCTGCCGTCCACCGAGCCGAGGAACGTCTGCGGTGAGCTTTCGAGCAGTGTCGGCAGGTCGGCGAGCTTGTCATCCTCGACAGCTTTGCGGAGCTGGTCGAAGCGCTCGATGTTGGTCCAACTACGGAACTCGGGCGTCGAGTTCACCCAGCGGTGCCCCTCCATGAACGTCGCAAGCCCCTCCTCGAGCCACACCGGCAGCGGCTGCTTGAACGTGCGCTGGGTGTACTGGTGCCATCCTTCGTGGGCGGCGATCGCCATGGTGTCGTACAAGCCGAGGTCGTAGTAAACCCCGATGCCGCGGGAGGCGAACCCGCCGCGCTGGATCTTCGTGAGCTGCTCCGACTGCTCGGGCATGAGCAGTTTGGTCACGGCTTCCCACTGCGGGCGCGTGTCCATGAGGTACGTGTCGAGCCGCTGCGGCGGGGCGGGCAGGCGTACGATCGCGGTGCGGTAGTGCGTCAGCGCGTGCTCCGCGACGCTCGACATGCGCTCGCGAAGAATCTGGTTCTTCTCAGTGGTGTAGATGCGGTAGTGCTGCGTGCGGATGATCTGCCCCGATTGGCCGGCGAAGGTCCAGGGCTCGGTGGACAGAGTGCCGGCGGTTACGGCGGAAGCGGCGAGCGGGGCCTCGACGCCGGTGGGTTCCGCGGATGCGGTTTGTACGAAGCATGGCGATACGTCCCATGAGTCGCATGAGATGTATGACGCGGCGAGCATCAACGCCGCACCTGCCGCGGGCATCAATCGGCGAGCCTTGATCGGCGGGCCTGCATCACTCATCCGAGTTCCACCAATCTCCGCTTCGCGGCGTCGCGCTCGGCTTCCTTCTGCGCGAGCTGGGCCTTCGACTCTTCGACCAGTTTGGGCGGCGCCTTCTGCGCGTAGCCCGGATTATTCAAGCGGTCGGAGAGCGCGGCGATTTCTTTCTCTAGCTTCGACACCTGCGTCTCCAGCGAGGCGCGCTCCGCCGAGGGGTCGAGCGCATCGGCGAGGTTCGAGAGGGCATACTCCTTCGCCTGGAACGTGAAGAGCGCGCGCTCGGCGGGCGGCGCGTCGGCGGTGATACGTTCGAGCCCCGCGAGGAGTTCGACCGTGCCCGGCGCGGCGGCGAGGCGCGCGATCAGCGCCTGGTCCGCGTGCAGCGTGATCTTCCGCTTCTGCTCGACGCTCTTCGCCGAGCGCGCGGTGCGGACCGCGTCCGTCAGTTCCTGGATGAAACCGAAGTCGCGCTCGGCGGATTCATCGATGAGCGAAGCGGCGGCGATGGGCCACGGCGCGGAGACGAGCAGTTCGGCTAACGGGAGCGCGAGCCCTTCGATCTCGCCGGCGGGGAACTCGCGCAGCGATTCGTGGATCGTCTCCGTGACGAACGGCATGACGGGGTGCAGTAGTCGCAGAATGCTGTCGAGCGTCGCGCGCAGCACCGCCTGCTGCGCCGGGCTTGCTTTCACCGTCGGCTTGATCGCTTCGAGGTACCAGTCGCAGAAATCCCGCCACATGAGGTCGTAGAGCGACTGCGCGTAGACGCTGAACTGATACTCAGCAAGCGATTCATTCGCGGCGGCGATGGTGCGCGCCACGCGCGAGAGCATCCAGCGGTCGATCAACGGTAAAGAAGCCAGAGAAACGGAGGACGCCGGGGAACCCTCACCCTCCCCTCTCCCAGAGGGAGAGGGAGCCATATTCATCATCGCAAAGCGCGACGCGTTCCAGAGCTTGGTGCAGAAGTTTCGGCCGAGGTCGAATTTGGGCGAAGTGTTTTTGCCGCTGGTCGGATCCTTCTCCACGGGCAGACGGACATCCTGCGTCTGCGTGGTCATGTGGCAGAGGACGAAGCGCATGGCGTCGGCGCCGTGGGAATCGATGATGTCGAGCGGGTCCACGCCGTTGCCGAGGGACTTCGACATCTTGCGGCCCTCGCCGTCCTGAATGACGGAGTGGATGAAGACGTCGTTGAAGGGGACTGGGCCGGAACCGCGGGCGGATTCGCCGAGATCGGCAGGCCGCGGCCAGCCCTCGGGCATCAGGTAGCGGTTGAACATCACCATGCGCGAGACCCACAGGGTGATGATCTCGCGCGCGGTGCAGAGGACGGAACTGGGGTTGAAGGCCGCGAGAAGCGCGGCGAAGTCGGGGTTCTTTGGTTCGATGGCCGCGGCCGCGGCGGGGTCGGGCCAGCCCATGGTGGACGATGGCCAGAGTGCGGAGGAGAACCAGGTGTCGAGGACATCGGGGTCGCGGTTGAAACCGTGCCGTTCCAAGAAATTGATGGCTTCTTGGTCGCTTTCATCGCGAACACAAGCCATTACCGTGCCCCAGTCAAGTTGACCCAGCTCAGAAGGGATGTCACCCCATCGGGTCAATGCAATTCCCTTCGCGACGCCGGATATCAGCGAAACTCGCTGCTGCGATCCGAGTAGATCAAACTGGCGCTTAAAGTCATGCATTTCCTCTGGCGAGGAACAAGTACTTGGATATGGAACGCGGCCGAGGTTGGGTGGCAGCGAAGGGTCGGGAGCGAAATACTTGGACAGGCTCCACACCGGAATCTGATGCCCCCACCACAACTGCCGGCTGATGCACCAATCACGGATGTTGGTGTGCCAGGTTTCGTAGGTCTTTGAGTAGCGGGCGGGGTGGAATTCGAGTTGGCTTGTGCGCAGGGCTTCGTTCGCCGCCGGGGCCATCCGCTCGTCGGTGACCTTGCAGTACCACTGATCCGACAAATACGGCTCGATCGGCGCGCCGGAGCGCTGCGAGTGCGCCACGGCGTGCTGGTAGGGCACCTGCTTTTCGAACAGCCCCAGCTTCTTGAACTCGGCGATGACTTTCTGGTGTGACTCTTTGGTCGAAAGTTTCAGGCCGAGGAAGAGTTCGGCGGGTGTGCCGCGGATGTCGCTCAGCCCGTGCTGATCGGAAATCTTGCCGTCGGGCGACATGATGTTGATCTGCGGCAGGCCGTGGCGCTGCCCGATGTCGTAGTCGTTGGGATCGTGCGCGGGCGTGACTTTCAGGAAGCCGGTGGCGAACTTTGCCTTGGGGTCCTCGGGTTCGGAAGTGGGGGATGGAGATTCAGGAGAAGGAGCGGAGGAAGCCGGTGAGCCCTCACCCTGCCCTCTCCCAGAGGGAGAGGAAGCCGACGGCATCACCACGTAGTCATCCGCAATGATCGGGATCTCGCGGTTGATGAGCGGGAGGCGGACTTTCTTGCCGACGAGCGCCGCGGCGCGTGGATCCTTCGGGTTCAACGCGACAGCGGTGTCGCCCAGATACGTTTCGGGGCGCGTGGTGGCGACGGTCACCCATGCTTGTTGATTTGGGTCGTGCTCATCGGCGCTTGGATAGCCAGCGCGCGCCAGCTCGCCCCATGTGACAGGCACCCCTCTCCCCAGCCCTCCCCCTGAGGGGGAGGGGGTCGGATGCACGAGCGGATATCGCAGGTAGTAGAAGAACCCGTCGAGGTCGAGCGACTCGGTTTCATCATCCGCGACGGCGGTCTGCAGGTCCGGGTCCCAGTTCACGAGGCGCTTGCCGCGATAGATGAGCCCGTCGCGGAAGAGCCGGAAGAACGCCTCGCGCACAGCGCGGGCGCAGATGTCGTCCATCGTGAAGCGCTGCCGGTCGTAGTCGCACGAGCAGCCCATGCGCTTGAGCTGGTCGGTGATCGCGGCTTCGTACTCGTCCTTCCACTGCTGCACGCGCGCGATGAACTCGTCGCGGGTGAAATCGCTCTTGCGCTTGTTCTCTTCCTTCAGCAGGCGCTTCTCGACGACGGCCTGCGTGGCGATGCCGGCGTGGTCGGTGCCGGGCATCCACACCGTCTCGAAGCCCATCATGCGGTGGGCGCGGATCAGAATGTCCTGCAGCGTGTTGTTCAGCGCGTGCCCGAGGTGCAGGCGTCCCGTGACGTTCGGCGGGGGAATAATGATGCCGTAGGGCGGGCGCTTGGCACCGGGCGCATGGTTTGGCTTCGCGGCGCGGTCGACGCGCGTCGGCTCGGCGTGGAACGGGCGCGTGGGGTGCGACGTCCAACGCTGCCAGATGCGCGGCTCGTGCTCGGCGGGGGTGTAGCGGGGGGGGAGGGTCATGTGAGTGGGTGCGGGATGCGGGGTGCGGTTTGCGGAAGAGAAGAGGGCGGAAGGGGGGAAGTCGGAAGGCGAAAGTTCGGGACTGAACGCTGAGCGTGAGCGGGCGACGGCGAATGGGTCAGTGTACCGGGTGCGCGTGCCGATATGGTGGTGTGATGCGTGATGCTGGAAAACAAGCCGGGAGCGGGCGGGCCGTTGGCATCCTGCTGGGCGTGTGCGCTGTCGCGGTAGGCGTGCTGGGCACGATCTGGGTGCTGCGCGAGTTGCGCCCGGCGGCGGAGAGCGCCGGCGCGAAGGACTCGGTTTCGACAGCCCCAGCCGGCGCGCCAAGCTCGGGCGAAGAACTGCGCAGCGTGCAGGTGGTGCTCGATTCGGCGCGGTCGTACTTGAAGAACATGCAGCCGGGCAACGCGGAGGCGATTCTTTCGGCGGCGGTGGCGAAGTGGCCCACCGATCAGTCGCTGCGGTTTCTCTTCGGCGAGGCGCTGCTGACGCAGAGCAAGAAAGCCGAGGCATACGAGCAGTACGCGAAGGGCATCGGGCTCGGCGCGGAGCACCCCGAGTACCGGCACGCGGCGGGGACACTGGCGGCGGACCTCGGGAAGCTCGAAGACGCCGAGGCGCACTTCATGGTAGCGCAACGCCTCGAACCCACCAACGCGAAGTACCCGCTCTTCCTCGGCCAGGTGCAGCGGAAGATGGGCAAGCCGGACGCGGCCCGCGCGAGCCTCGTGACCGCCGCGAGGATCGATCCCGATCTGGCGATCGCATGGGGCAGTCTCGCGGGGATTGCGCTCGATGAGAACCGCCCGAGCGTGGCGCTGGGGTACATCGAGAAAGCACGGCGAGTGGAACCGGCGCGGATCGAGTGGCGATTGATCGAAGCGAAGGCGCTGCGCCGCGATGCCAAGCCGAAGCAGGCGGCGGAACTGCTCTTCGCGCTCCCCGAGAACGAGCGTGCGGCGGATGCGAACGTGCTCGCGGAACTCGCTCTCTGCCTCGGTTTGATGGAGCAGCCGGGCGAGGCGGCGAGGCTGTACGTCGAAGCGGCGCGGCTGCGCCCGGAGGATGCGGAGTTGAATTATCAGGCCGCCGTGTGGCTCGACAAGGACGGGCAGCGCGAACGCGGCAAGGCGTACCTCAGCGAAGCGGCCCGGCTCGGGCACGACGGAGCGAAGAAACTCGCGGCGGCGTGGGGCGAGTAACCGACATACGAACGGAACGCAGAGGACGCAGAGAGGCGAGGAGGGACGCAGAGGAGATGTTGCTCCTTTGCTGTTGAGTGTTACGGAATCCCAAGTCGGTTGCGCCGGCGTCGTGCTCGCCGCTCGCAGCTTCTTTCTGTTCTGTTTCAATCGTTCCTACTCCGCGTCCCTCGGCGCCTCTCAGCGCCCTCAGCGTTCCATCCTCAACTACAATGCGGACCGTCATGCCCGACACGCTCCGCATCAACGAGGTGTTTTTCTCGATCCAGGGGGAGAGTTCCTGGGCCGGCAAGCCGTGCGTGTTCGTGCGCCTCGCGGGGTGCCACCTGCGCTGCACCTACTGCGATACGGAGTACGCGTTCCACGAGGGCACGCCGCGCGACATCAGCGAACTGGTCGAGCAGGTCATCGCGTACCCGTGCGACCTGGTCGAGATCACCGGCGGCGAGCCGCTGCTGCAGAAGCGGGTCTTCGAGCTGATGCGCCGGCTCATCGCGCACGGCAAGACGGTGTTGGTCGAGACGAGCGGCGCGTGCAACATCGACGGCCCGCCCCCGCCCGACGGGCCGTGTCCGCCCGAGGTCATCCGCATCATGGACCTGAAGACCCCCGGCAGCGGCGAGTCAGCGCGGAACGACTGGTCGAACATCGCCCGGCTGAAGCCGCACGACGAGGTGAAGTTCGTCATCATCGACCGGCGCGACTACGAGTGGGCCCGCGCGATGATCCAGGAGCACGGGCTGATCGGGCGCGTGCGCGACGTGCTGCTGAGCGCCGTCTTCGAACAGCCGAAGGGGCTGGAGATCGTCGGGCAGCGCGGGCTGCCGCTGCGCGAGCTGGCGGCGTGGATTCTGGAGGACGGGCTGCGCGTGCGGATGCAGACGCAGTTGCACAAGTTCATCTGGGAGCCGTCGACCCGCGGGGTTTGAGGCGGAACGCAGCGGCCGCCGAGGCGCGCAGAG
This sequence comes from uncultured Phycisphaeraceae bacterium, assembly GCA_964391865.1. GTDB lineage: Bacteria > Planctomycetota > Phycisphaerae > Phycisphaerales > UBA1924 > DASZQL01. Next base: position 302,487 of record CAYMNQ010000005.1, on the reverse strand, counting down.
CGACACAGAGCCAAGTCAATCATTGGATATGCTGTCATTGATTCGATCTTGTGCCCGAAAATCGGCTTCTTTCCCTCTCCGCGTTTCTCCGCGCACCTCCGGGGCCCCTCTGCGTTCAAGCTTTGGTCTGCAGGATCGAACCATGCACGTCCGTCTCGTCAAATCATTCGACTTTGAAGCCGCCCACTGGCTGCCGAGTTTTCCCGAGGGGCACAAGTGCCGGCGGATGCACGGGCACTCGTTCCGTGTCGAGGTGATCGTCGCGGGCGATGTGCCGGAATCAAAGGGCTACCTGATCGACTACGGCGAGATCAAGGCCGCCATCGAGCCGGTGCGCGAAGCGCTCGACCATCGGCTGCTCAATGAGATCGTGGGTCTTGAGAACCCGACGAGCGAAGTCATCGCGGGATGGGTGTGGCGGAAGCTGAAGCCGACACTGCCGATGCTCGCGGAGGTCGTCGTGCATGAGACATGCACGAGCCGGTGCCACTATGAGGGGAAGTAGGGGAGAAGGCATCGAGCGGGGAAGGCATCAAGCAATAAAGGCATCGAGTGATATGGATCGCCGGTCATTCTCGCGCGTGGGACATCCGTCACTTCGCTCAAAGCAGTTCGGTGACGGCTTCTTGAAGCGTGTTTTTCATCGGTGATTCGTATGACGAGAGATCGCCTAGCGGATCGACCGCGCGCGGCGCAGCCGAATCGTCTCACTTCTTCACTTGATGCCTTGATGGCTCGATGGCTTGATGCCTTCCTTCCCTACTCCGAGACGCCGATGCGATCCAGAATGAACGCGTATTGCAGCGCGATCTCCTTCAGACGTTCATAGCGGTCTGATGCCCCGCCGTGGCCCGCGCCCATGTTGGTCTTCAGGCACAGCACCGCGCCGCTCTGCACGCTGGGCGTGCTGGTGTTGAACGCCATCTCGCGCAGCTTCGCCGTCCACTTCGCTGGCTCCCAGTACGCCACGCGCGGATCGTTGAGGCCCGCGAGGACGAGCATGTTGGGGTACGGCTTCGCGCCGACGTTGTCGTAGGGCGAGTACGACAGCATGTACTTGAATGCCTCTTCATCCGTGCAGGGGTTGCCCCATTGCTCCCACTCCGAGACGGTCAGCGGGATGCTCGGGTCGCTCATGGTGTTGATCACATCCACGAACGGCACGGCCGCGACGACCACCTTGAACAAGTCCGGGCGCATGTTCACCACCGCGCCCATCAGCAAGCCGCCCGCCGACCCGCCGCTGATCGCGAGCTTGCTGCTACAGGTGAATTTCTCCTTCACCAGATATTCCGCAGAGGAGATGAAATCGGTGAAGGTGTTCTTCTTGTTCATCAGCCGTCCGTCTTCGTACCAGGTGCGTCCGTTCTCCGACCCGCCGCGGATGTGCGCGATGGCGAAGACGAACCCGCGGTCGAGCAGGCTGATCGCGTTCGACGAGAACCCGGCGTCGTACGCGGCGCCATAGGAGCCGTAGCCGTTGAGCAAGCATGGGTTGCTCCCGTCGCGCTTGAACAGCGATTTCTTGTAGACCAGCGAGACGGGCACCATCGTGCCGTCCGGCGCGCGGGCCGCGTGGCGCTCGACGGAGTAGAGCGTGCGGTCGTAACCGCCCAGCACCGGCTGCTCCTTCAGCAGCGTGCGCTCCTTCGTGTTCATGTCGTAGTCGAACACGCTCCGCGGCGTGATCGGCGAGCTGTACGTGAACCGCAGCAGCGGCGTATCGAACTCTTCATTGTCCGAGAAACCCGCGTCGTACGCGGCTTCCGGGAACGCGATGGTGTGCTCCGCGACGGGCGAGCCGTAGGTGCGGACCCTGAAGTTCGGCAGGCCGCGCTCGTGCGTGTCGATGACGAGGTGATTCTTGAAGCAATTGACGCTTTCGATCGTGACATCGGATGATCCGGGCATCAGCAACGTCTGTTCGCTCTGCGGTGCCGAGGTCGGCACGCTGACGAGCTTGAAGTTCACGGCGCCGTCGTTGGTGACGATGTAAAAGCGGTCGCCGTGGTGATCGACCTCGTACTCGACCTTGTCCTTCTTGGGCAAGATCACGCCGAACGCGCCGTTCGGTGTGTTCGCGTCGAGCGCATGCCACTCGGACTGAGAATTGCTGCCGAGTTCGATCATGATGAAGCCGTTGCTCCGGGTCTTGAACACACCCAGGCGGAACCGTTCATCAGGCTCGTGGAAGACCATCACATCGTTCTTCGCCGGCACGCCGAGCGTGTGCCGCCAGAGCTTGTCCGGGCGGCTGGCGTCGTCCTGCGTGGTGTAGAAAAACGTCTTGTTGTCGTTCGCCCATGCGGAGGAGTAGTACGTGTCGGGCACCTCGTCCGGCAGCCACTCGCCCGTCTTCAGGTTCTTGAACTTCAGGGTGTAGCGCTCCGAGCCGTTGATGTCGAAGGAGACAGCGAGCATCGAGTGATCGGGCGACACGTCGAACGTGCCGAGCGAGAGGAACTTGGCGTTCATCGCCGTCGCCTGCGCGTTCTGGTCGAGCAGGATTTCCTCCGAACCGTTCGCGCCTTTCGTGCGGCAGTAAATCGGGAAGGGCTTCCCCTCCTCGGTGCGCGTGTAGTAGAAATACTCGCCCTTGCGGTAGGGGACGGAGAGGTCCGTCTCCTTGATCCGCCCGAGCATTTCCTTGTAGAGCTTTTCTTGCAGCCCCTCGGTGTGGGCCATCACGGACTTCGTGTAGCCGTTCTCCGAGTTGAGGTGGTCGATGACCTTCTGGCTCTCCTTCTCGCGGAGCCAGAAGTAGTTGTCGACGAGCGTCACGCCGAAGCGTTCTTCGGTGCGCGGCTTCTTCTCGGCGACGGGCGGCGCAACCTTTGCGGCGGTGCTGGGCGATGCTTCCGGCGCGACGAGCGCGACGCTCACCCCCGGCGCGAACCCGGCAAGCACAGCAACAGCGATCAACGAACGAATCGCGGCACGAACTCGGAGGATCATCATCGGCAGGCTCCGGTGAGCGGAGATATTCCACTCGTCACCGAGCGATGATACCGTCCACTCCCCACCCCGCCGCGTCGGTCAACTCACAGGCAACGCGCCCGGCTGGACTCGGTCCCCAGGCGGCGGCGGTGGGGGAGTCTCCCCGACCGGACGCGGTGTGACTAGCTCATCAAACCGTTCGCCGATGATTTGATCGCGTTCGCGCCCGCGATTCTCCATCTCGGCACTCATTCTGGTCAGCCGCGTGTGGAGCCGGTCGATCTCCAGCCGCCCCAGCCGCACACGAAGATCGAACGCCGTGCTGAGCAACTCGCGCAGTTTCGCGCCCTCCGGGCCGTCGGCGGCGGCACGCCCTTCACGGATCGTCCGCGACGTGCGCAAGATCTCGCGGTCAACGCCCATCAGCTTGGTGCGCGCTTCGTACAGCTCCGGGTCGTCGCGCCGTTCCTTCAGCCATTTCATCAGCGTGGGCATGCGCTGACGCATCATCGCGTCGAACGCTTCGGGCCGCTCGGCGCGGAGTTGCTGGAGCCGCCGAAAGATCTCCGGCCCACGCTCACGCAGCAATTCGAGCGCCTCTTCGCGCTGCTCGGGCGTCAGCGCTTCGAAACGCTCGCGCGCCTCGGGCCCGCCCGGCCCGCCGAAGAGCGGCTCATCCTCCAAGCCGCCCGGCCCCTCCGCTCCGCCCGGCCCGCCGCGGAGCGGGCGATCATCAAACCAGTTACCAAACCCACCCGGTCCTCCCCCCGGGCCACCCTGTTGGGCGCGCGGGCGGGCTTTCAACGAATGCTCGCGCACGGCGTCGATCGGCTCACCGCGGTCGAGCATGTCGAGACTCTCTTCGAGGATGCGCTCGGAGCGGCGCGCTTGGTCGAGCGCCGCATTGATCATCCGGCGCGTCATCACGCGGCGTTGCTCCTCGCTCAGCCATTCACGCCGATCGCGCGGACGCGCCCCATCCCGCTCGGCGGCCGGCGGTCGGTCCGCCGGCGGTTCGGCGGGCTGCGCCAGCGCACCCGGCGCGAGCAACGTGCACGCGAACAGCGCGATCAACGCGGGTGGATGAACCATCGAGCGCTTCATTACATGGACTCCTCGAGCGAGATGCTCTCATCGATCGCCGAATCCCAGAACCCATCCCCGGCGGACTCAAGTTTCGACAATTCAGCGTCAAGGTCGTCGAGCCCGTTCGACCAGTCGATCGCGGAGGTTGCTTCGGCGGCGAGTTGTGAGTCGATCTCTTCCAGCAGCGCCGCGGTGTCATCGGTGGTCGCCGCCACGACAGACCCGCCGCCTCTCTTGCCGAGCGAGCCGCTCAGCATGACCGCGCCGATCACACCCACGAACGCCAGCCCGGCAGCGGCGGCGACGCGCCACCCGCCGCCCGACGCGGGACGGATCACCGCGATCGGTGCCGCGATCTCGCGCGATGCCGCAAGCTCGGCGGACGGCAGCATCGCCCGCGTCCGCATGAGCACACGCTCTTCGAGCGACATCGGCGCCGACGCACGCTCGGCAGCACCAAGCCGGTCCAGCGCACCCGACACGCCGAGCAGTTCGGGCGGAGTCACATCGGGCGTTCCCTCACGCCGCGGCCCGTTCGTTGAATGGTGATGATTCTGCATCATAAGCGATCCTCCCCAACACGAGACTTCGATTGATCCCCAGAGTGTTCGATACTGTCCTTGAGTTTTCGTAATGCCCGGTGATGCCGCGCGAGCACCGTGCCCAGCGGCTCGCCCAGCATCTCCGCGATCTGCTTGAACGACATGCCGGCATGATGCCGTAACGCGACAACTTCTCGGTCCGTCTCGCTCAGTTCCTCCATCGCGCCGCGGAGCGATTCGAGTTCATGCTCAACTGTGCGCCCGCGAACCTCGTCGGCCGCGGGGGAGCGTTCGACCAACACCGCAGGGTCCGTCGGGGCGGCGTGCCGCTTGATCCGGCGCATCTCGTCGCGCACGCGGTTCATCGTGACGCGGAACAGCCAGGACTCGAACCGTCCCTGCTCGGCGTACCCGCCGCTGGAAAACTTGCTCGCCACGGTCACAAACACGGACTGCGTGATCTCCTCGGCCAGGTCATCCCGGCGGCAGCGCGACTTCGCGAGCGCGAAGACACGCCGGGCGTACAGGTCGACCAGCGAGCGCCACGCCGCCTGATCCCCCGCCGCCGCAGCGGCGAGGAGACGGGTCAGCTCACTCGGTGACTCGTTCGCCGTTCCGGCCATGACCAACATGCCATCGGCATAACGCCCAACCCGCCCGGACATTGCATGAACACGGCCCGCCGCGCGGATCGCGGGAGAGTCGAACCGAAGCCGGTTTTCGGGCGTCTACCGGCGGTTCGGAACGGACGCGGCGAAGGCGACTCCCGCCTTGACCAACCGGGCTGGTGTCTGCTAGTGTGCGGGCACTGGGTAGTTAGCTCAATTGGTAGAGCACCGCATTGAAAATGCGGGGGTTCCCGGTTCAAGTCCGGGACTGCCCATTGGTCCATTTTCCACCGCATCGCACGGAACGCCAACCCCCATTGAGTTCGCAGGATTCTGGGGGTGTTGTGTTTTGGGTTCGGACGCCCTGATCCCCATCGGGCGCCTGAGTGTTGCCGGATCTTCCGCCGCCTCTCAGATGCCGGACGCCCGTTTCCAACCCTCGCGTGCTCTCGACCTTAACCCGCACTGCCGAGGCCGGATCCTCCGCATGTTCGTCGCCCGTTATCGGGGGTGAGCCTCCGGGAACGATTGCCAGACCATGGTCCAGCCCGCTGTTTCCGCCGATATCGCTTCTTGGGAATACACTTCGTCCGTCGGCGGCCGAGCGCCGCCACCGGCGATCGGAGACCGAGTGACGCCCATCCCGGACCACAGTTCGAAGCGATCCGACGCCGCCGGCGCGGCTTTGTCGGACTCCCGGCCGAGCGCTCCCCCGTCCACTCCGTCGAAATCACGCGGCGTGCCCATCTTCGAGGGTGAGAGCGAGAGCGCCCCGCTGAAACTCCCCGCCGACAGCATCGGCAACGAGACGCGCTCCGGCACCCCCGAAGGCATCGACGCGGTGGTCGCGCGGCTCGCCGTCGAACAAGGGCTGGCGACCGCCGCCGAGGTGGACGAGTGCCGTCGGCAGCAGGGGGGGCGGCGCGTGTGGAACGTGCGCACGCTCGCCGAACTGCTCGTCAAAAACAAGTACATCACCGAGACGCAGCTCGCGCGACTGCGCACGCTGATCGACGCCGAGCGCACCGGGCGCAAGATCCCCGGCTACAAGATGCTCGGGCAGATCGGCAAGGGTGCCTCCGCGGTTGTGTTCAAAGCGCGGCAGATGAACCTCGACCGGCTGGTCGCGATCAAGGTGATGCACAAGAAATCGACGGGCGACACGCAGTCGGCGGAACGCTTCTACGCCGAGGCCCGCGCCGCCGCCGCGCTGAATCATCCGAATATCGTGCAAGCGCACGACGTCGGGTCGGGCGGCGATTTCCACTACTTCGTCATGGAGTTTGTCGAGGGCGTCACGGTTCACGACCTGATCCAGGAACTCGGCACGATCCACGAGGAAACGGCCCTCGACATCATCATCGCCGTCGCCGACGCGCTGCACCACGCGCACCAGAAAGGGCTGGTCCACCGCGACGTGAAGCCCAAGAACGTCATCATGGCGGCGGGGAACATCCCGAAACTCGCCGACCTGGGCCTCGCCCGTGCGCTCGACGACAAAGCCACCGCGCTCGCGGAGAAGGGGCAGGCCCTCGGCACGCCCTTCTACATCTCCCCCGAGCAGGTCCGCGGCGACGAGTACATCGGCCCCGAGAGCGACATCTACTCCCTCGGCGCCACCTTCTTCTACATGGTCACCGGCCGCGTGCCCTTCGAAGGGCGCACGGCGGAAGAAGTGATGAACAAGCACCTCTACGACCCGCTCACGCCGCCCACGGAACTGAAGCCCGACCTCACGCCCGGATTGGGCGAGGTGATCGAGAAGATGCTGTCGAAAGACGCGAAAGCGCGCTACGCCGACTGCGCCGATCTGCTGCTCGACCTCCGCGCGTGGAAAGCGGTGATCGTGCTGAAGCAGACATCGCCCGGCGCGGGTCGGAAGGGCTGAGCCATGCCGTTCGTGATGAAACGCGTGTACGAGCCGGCCGAGAAGTCGGACGGCGTGCGTGTGCTGGTCGATCGTCTCTGGCCGCGCGGGCTCCGCAAAGCCGACGCGGCGATCGACGTGTGGGCGAAGGAACTCACGCCGACGTCCGAACTGCGGCTGTGGTTCGCGCACGACCCGGAGAAATGGCCTGAGTTCTGCCGGCGGTACAAGCGCGAACTCGCCGTTGCGGCCGGCGAGCCGATCGTTTCATCGCTGCTCAAGTCGGCGGCGCGCGGGCGGGTCACGCTGCTGTACGCCAAGAGCGATGAGTCGATCAATCACGCGGTCGTGCTGCGCGAATTCCTGGCTCGGCGCTTGAAGCCGAAGAAACGCGTCGCGGCGGCGCGGACCAAGACCAAGCCAGCGAAGCCGCGATCGAAGCGAGCCCGTTGACGACGGACGAGGTTGTGCGCACGCGGTGCCGTGGCCGATGCTCTGATCGGCCACGAGGCTCATACACTTGCGCCCGATCATGGCCGAGCCGAGCCTCGGCCATGCCACCCAACGCGCATGTCCCCAGCGTTCGCTCGGCAGTAATCGGCGGCATTTCTCGTTCCTGCCTGCCTTCTCTGTGCTGCCTCCGTGCCTCGGTGTCTCTGTGGTTGACCCACGCTCGGGCATAATGGGACCATGCGCCCGCCGTTGTTCCATGTCGTGATGCACGAGCCCGAAATCCCCAACAACACAGGGAACATCGGGCGGACATGCATCGCGACAGGCTGCGCACTGCACCTCATCAAACCCCTCGGCTTCGACACGTCGGAGAAGGCGCTCCGCCGAGCGGGGCTGGACTACTGGCCGCGCCTGAACGTGCGCGAGCATGAATCATGGGACGACTATCTCCACGCGGCTTTCGGCGGAGCGAGCGAACACGCCGACCCCGGAGAACAACACGCGATGCGGGATAAACCCCAAGCCCCAAGCCCCAAGCCTCAAGCCCGCCTCTGGCTCACCTCCGGCCTCTCCGGCATCCCGCTCTGGCAGGCGGACCTCCGCCCCGGGGATCACCTCGTCTTCGGCAAGGAAACCCGCGGCCTGCCGATAGACCTGCTCGAAGCCGACCGCGACCGAGTCATCACGCTGCCGATGGTGCCCCACGAGCGCGGATTAAACGTTGCCACGGCGGTATGCGCCGTGGTGTACGAGGGGATCAGGCAGTGTGTTGCGCGGGGCGAGATCGGTGTCGACGGCAGTGGGCGTCTCACTGCAATGAACGGCGGTCGAGGCGATCAAAAATCAAGATTCTGTTAGCACCTCGAACGACGTCGCGATTCGCACGTCCATCGGCGCATGATCGTAGTTGGTCATTGACTTGTGCCGAAGGCGAAGTAGGATTTGTGCCGTATTTCAGGCGAGGTTCTCTCGCAATCTTTGTCCGAGGGAGATTCCAACATGAGTTCAGCACGCCGCGCTGTGAATCGTGTTTTGATCCGGGCATTGACATTGGTGGCCGTGGCCCAGACCGCTGAAGCCCAACACGCACTGGATTGTGCGACTTGGCAATCCACCGGCGAGTATCCCGGGACCGGATCTTCAGACCAAGCCGAGAACCAAGTTTATTCGATTGTGCAATGGGATCCTGACGGAGACGGGGCGCGGCCCGCGCTCCTCGTCTTCGGCGGAGCGTTTCGCGTCTCGGGATCCACGCAGATCGAACGGGTCGGGATTTGGGACGGCGAGCGCGTTCAGCCGCTTGGCTCTCCTCATTTCAGCGGATGGATTTACTCACTCTGCACATGGGATGAGGACGGGGATGGGCCGGGTGCGCCGGTGCTGGTTGCCGGCGGTCTGTTCCCGAACCTGTCGAAGTTTGATGGGTCGTCTTGGGAGCCAATTGGTGCGCCGCTCGAATTGGATAGAGTGCGCGCCCTCACGTCGTGGGATCGCGACGGCGAAGGCCCGGTACCGCCGGTCCTGGTTGTCGTCGGCGACTTTGTGTCGCAGGGCGGGATCGAGATCAATCACGTCGCGATCTGGAATGGCACGAACTGGGAAGCAGCCGGGACGGGCCTCGGCGGGTCTTTCGTTCGTGCTCGGGCAGTCACAACGCACGATCCCGACGGCAGCGGCCCGCTGCCGAGCAACCTGATCGTCGGCGGCGATTTCACCCTTGCCGGCGGCGTGTCGGTGCGCAACGTCGCGCGGTGGGACGGTTCGCAGTGGACTGCTCTTGGTCAGGCCGCTCAGGATGTCAATTCGCTTCTCGCTTGGGACGACGACAGCGATCCCGCGACCCCTGACAGCCTGTTCGCGGGCGGCGCAGATGTATTTCGCTGGGATGGGACGGAATGGCAGACGCTCCAGGCTCCGAGAGGGTATAGCTCCTGCGAGGCATTGACGACGTGGGATCCGGATGGTCCCGGGCCGCTGCGAGAGATGCTCTGCGCGGCGGGGGGATTGAGGTCAACCGCACCCGGCGATGCGTCACAACTCTTATACGTCTCAGGATTGCACGCGTGGGATGGTTGCTCGTGGCAGCAGATCGGAAGTGTGCCGCGCGGAAACACCTACGAAGAGGCGCCCGTACTGGCACTCGGAACCTGGGATCCCGATGGGAATGGCCCCGCGCAACCACGGCTGTTCTCTGCTGGCGAGTTCACGTCAATCAATGACCGACTTGTCAGGAACATTGCTGAATTCGACGGAGACTCGTGGCACTCGCTCGGCTCCGGCGCGCACGAACCAGCGCGGGCGATCGTGTCGTATCCCGAGGGTGTCAGTTCGGCGTTGCACGAGCTTGACGCCGACCATGACCGGTCACGATCGGTTGAGTTCGTGATTCAGGAACGGCGGACCACATCCTCATTTGTGAATTCACAAGTCACGTCACGCTCGACCGCAGGCTGGCAGCGCTTGGGCGGCTTGTCGGGTGCGGTCAACGCGATGGTGATGTGGGATCCCGATGCGGGGGGCGATGCATCCGCGCGTGTTGTGGTCGCGGGCACCTTTGATCAATTCGGGCAACCCCCGATCCCGCGCATCGCCATGTTCGACGAGGTTTCAGGTTGGATGACGCTCGGGCCCGACTTGAACAACACTGTTTCAGGGCTGGTCACGATGCCGGCACCGGACTCGCCCGGATCGGTGCGGCTCATCGCCGGGGGTGCGTTCACGGCCGTGGGTTCGACACCGCTCCGAGCGCTCGCCTCTCACAACGGTTACGAGTGGAGGCCGTTTGCGACACCCATCACGCCTGACAGCACCGGCGCGTCCAAGGTAGATGCGCTCGTGCTTTGGGACGACGATGGCGATCCGGTCACGCCTCAGGCTCTTGTAGCAGCGGGACAATTCGGGATTCCTGGAGTTGCATCCGCGCGGCTGGCGAGTTGGAGCGCGGGGCAATGGGCCGCCATCCCCCCGCCGAATGCGGCCGTGTCGGTCATGTGCGAGTGGGATCCTGATGGATTGGGACCGCAACCGCCGCTGTTGGTCGTCGGGGGCCCGTTCACGCTCGCTGGAGATGTGGCGGCGAGTTCTGTCGCTTGGTGGGATGGCACCCGGTGGGGTGCGTTCTCGAGCGGCCTCACCGATTTCGCCTTCCACGATCCCTTTGTGCTCCCGCCGTCTCCGAAAGTCAGCGGACTTGTCAGTTGGGATCCGGATGGCTCGGGACCACTCACGCCGCAACTTGTCGCTGGCGGACGATTCCGACGCGCGGGAGGTGTGCCGACGAGCTACATCGCCCGGTGGGACGGAACCGCTTGGCACCCGCTAGGCTCCGGCACGTCAGACCCGGTTTACGCGCTCGCAGTGAAAAAGCCGTTGCCGACCGAGTCGCCATACGACCAAATCATGGTCGGCGGAATCTTCGAGACTGCGGGAGGGCTCTACAGCCGATTTCTCGCGGTCTACGGCTGCACACTTCCGTCCGTGCCAGCCTGCCCCGGCGATGTGACGGGAGATGCCCGCGTCGATCTCGCCGATGTCGGCTCGCTCATCCTCATCTGGGACACCGACGTCCCGCCCGGGCACCCGAGCGACCTTGATGCCGATGGTCACATCGGTCTCGGCGACCTGGCGAGCGTGATTCAGAACTGGGCCAGCGTGTGCGCGAACTGATCTCCCGCGGCCGCCTCACGGCATCGGGAACCGCTCGCAGAACGCCCTGATCTCCTCGCGGACGGTCTTCGTCGTCGCTTCATCGCCCTTCGACGCCAGCACGCGGTCGATCCACTCGGCGACCTTCACCATCTCCGCCTCTTTCAGCCCGCGCGTCGTGAGCGCCGGTGTGCCGAGGCGCAGGCCACTGGTGAACTTCGGCGGGCGCGGGTCGTTCGGGATGCCGTTCTTGTTGGTGATGATCCCGGCCTTTTCGAGCCACTTTTCGGCGTCCGCGCCGGTCAGGTTCTCGTCGCGCGTGCGCAGGTCGACGAGCATCAGGTGATTGTCCGTGCCGCCGGTGGTGATGCGGTATTTCCGCTCGATCAGCGCGGCGGCGAGGGCCTTCGCGTTCTTCACGATCTGCTGCTGGTACGTCTTATACTCGGGGCGGAGCGCCTCGCCGAACGCGATCGCTTTGCTGAAGACGACGTGCATCAGCGGGCCACCCTGCACTCCCGGGAAGAGCGATTTATCGATCTTCTTCGCGAGTTCCTCGTCGTTCGTCATGATGAGCCCGCCGCGCGGCCCGCGGAGGGTTTTGTGCGTGGTGGTCGTGACGATGTGCGCGTGCGGGAAAGGCGACGGGTGAACGCCGGCGGCGACCAGCCCGGCGATGTGCGCGATGTCCGCCATCAGGATCGCGCCGCACTCATCGGCGATGGCGCGGAACTTCGGGAAGTCGATCACGCGCGGGTACGCGGAATAGCCGCACAGCAGCGCCTTCGGCTTGTGCTCCAGGCACACGGCGCGTACCGCGTCATAATCGATCCGCTCGAAATTCGCCGACGCGGCGTCGTACGTCAGCGGGTAATGCACCGGCTTGTAGAACGTGCCGCTGAAGTTCAGCTTCATCCCGTGCGACAGGTGCCCGCCGTCCTTCAGGATCAGGGAGCAGAACGTGCTGCCCGGCTCCATGATCGCCATGAACACGGCGGTGTTCGCCTGCGCCCCCGAGTGCGGCTGCACGTTCGCGAACTTGCAGCCGAAAAGTTGCTTCGCCCGCTCGCGCGCCAGTTCCTCGGCCTGATCATTGAACTCACACCCGCCGTAGTAGCGAGCGCCGGGGTACCCCTCGGCGTACTTGTTCGTGAAGCACGACCCCATCGCGTGCATGACCGCGGGGCTGACGTGGTTCTCGCTCGCGATGAGTTCGAGCGTGGTCGCCTGGCGCTGCTGCTCGCGGACGAGAATGTCCGCCGCGGCGGGGTCGGTTTTGCGGATGAGTTCGGTGACGGAGTGGGCGATGGGGTCGTGGGCCATGGGGCTAAGGATAGACGATTCACACCCACCGACTCCACCAGCGGACGTGGCGCGCGAAGAAGCTTTCTATCTCTTCCCGCAGCGACTCGGGTGAGACCAGCTTCACGATCAGCATGCCGGCCAGAAATCCGATGACTACGGTCGCTGTCGCGACTCCGCGCGGATGGCGCAATTGCAGATATCGCCGTGTCGCTGAGTACCAGAACACCCAGAGCCACGCGCCGACCGCCCACGGCAGCCACCAGCCTTGCATCAGGAATCGGTCGAGTTCCGGGTTGGTGGTGTATCCCCCGCGACCGTTCGCGGCTGAGAACCGGCTCAAGGTCCATCCCGCTGAAACCGGAAGGCGCGCGAAGTAAGCGAGCGAAGCAATCAAAACGACGCCGCCCAAGCTGTACGCCCAGATCCGCAGCACATGCGCGCGGCGAACTCGCGCGAGCTGCATCGATTCGGAGAGCGGCATGAACGCAAGTATGGACAACGCCCACCATGCAATCGCCAGCACGAGCCAGTGAGCCGGGCCAAGCACGCCGCCTTGATAGCCAGTCGCATAGCCGCGCCACGGGATCGCGAGTGAAAGAAGAAACTCACGAATGATCTCGGACCAGTCTCTGGGTCCGCGCGACCACAGGCCCACGTGCCACGCATGAAGAAAGGCGCTCACGAGGGCAACAACCGAATAGCCGGCAGCAGCCCAAGTGATTCCCCACAGAAAAAGCCTTCGCGAGTGGACTTCGTGCCAAAGTCTGACGCGCGTCCAGAAGCTCGCCGGCCGCAAACTGGCCACGGTTGTCCGACCAAATCGGTCGATGAACCACCCGCGCCGAGATTCCACCAGCCACCTCGGCGGCTCACGCCCCGTTCCAAACATCTCACTCCACTCAAACTCCAACCCACACTCACTACACCGCCCACGAACCGGGCACGACTCCTTCCACGTCGAGATCACCCCCGACACGTCATACCCGCAGCGCGGGCACTCGCAGCGCGTCGTGCTCGCCGCACGCCCCTGATTCTCCGCGGCGGTTGAGTCTGCGGCCATGCGCCATGCTCCGCCAGTTGATGGCCTTATTCTAGAACCGATCGCGGAACCTCGAACAAGACGCTCAGCGCAAAGACGCGGATGGAGTTGAACCTGAAGTCACAAAACGTCTCGCTCGTCTCCACTCTGCGCTCTCTGCGTCTCTGCGGTGAGTCTTCCTCCGCTCTGGCGCAACAACCCCGACCACGCTACACCACCCCGAAGAAGAACTCATCCAACTGCCTTATCGGTGCGAGCACCGTCCGCCACGGCGTGTACGCCGCGATCGCCATCGTCGCCAGCATCCCCATCACCAGCACCGCGACGGCCACCCCCGGCGCGTGCCGGATGCGCAGGTACTTCGTCTCGGCGACGAGCCAGAACACGCCAAGCCAGACGACCGCCGCGAGCGTGCTGATCGCTTCGATGCCGCGCACCTCGCGCAGCGCGAGCTTGAGCGTGTAGAGCCACTCCGGGTCGCTCGGGCGCGGCGTGGTCCACCCCGAAGCGCCGGGGATCGAGAGCAGCACCCCCGCGCTCAGGATCACCACCACGCCCGTCCACGAATACGCGGCGATCCGCCACAGGTGCCGGCGTCGTACGCGCGCCCTTGCCATCGATTTCGAGAGCACGAGGTGCGCCAGCACGATCAGCACGCTCGCGACGAGCAGGAACAGGATCGGCGCGCCGATCGTCAGCGTGTCGAGGTACTTCGTCGCGCCCCACGGCCAGAAGGGGAACGCGATCGACGCGAAGTACTCGCTCTGAGAAATGCCGCCGAAGCCGCCGATCCCGACGTAGCTGCGGAACCCAAGGCCGTTCCGCAGCGAGCACGCGCCGTACACCGCCGCGAGGAGCAGATAGAACCACCATCTCAGCCGCCGCCAGACGAGCGGGTGCTCGAGCCGGAGCGTCCGCCACAGCGCGCCGGGCCACAATGTGCGGGCGCCGGTCTTCAACAGCGCGAACGCGACGCCCTCGCGAACATGCTCGAAGGACCACCTCGGCGTGTGATGCGCCGGCGAGAAGAGTACGCCCCACTCAAACTCAAGCCCGCACTCGGAACAGCGCCCGCTCAGCGGGCAGGCGTGCGTCCAGTTGGGGATATCGCCGGTGACGTCGTAGCCGCAACGCGGGCACTCGCAAGGACTTGCAGATTGAAGAGCGGCGGTACGGGCTGCGGGCAAAGCACCGCTGCTCGGCGAGCCCCCGAGAAGCACGAGCGACGGGTCGATGTGGACACCACGCGCACGCATGAATCCCCATACGCGGGCTGAGGCACGCGGTTGCACGGAACCGAGAACGCCGCGGCGGCTGCATCACGGTCGTCGCCCCCGGCATCTTCGTCAATGCAAAACCAATCGCGACCGGCTCAACCACTACCGGCCTGCCCGCCACTCCTTCGGCAGCAGCCCGGACCACAGCAGCCGCAGTTCGTCGCGCGTCTGAACGCCCCACGCGCGGTAAATCTCGCGCACATGCTCATGAATCGTGTGCGGGCTCCGCTTGAAACGGGCAGCGATGAGCGATTCCTTCAACCCTTCAGCCAGCAGCGGAGCGATCTGCCGCTGCGTCGGGCTGAGCATGCCCAGCAGGTCGCGCCGGCGCTCTTCAGGGCGGACGAACCGCTCGTGATAGATCGACGCCATCTCCCTCGCCAGGGATGAGAGCGCTACGAGCTGGCAGTCGTCAAGCTCGCGCGAGCCCGGTGCCGAACTCGCCGTCAGCACGAGCACGCGGTCCGCCGAGCCGCCGATCGGAGCGACCACGCACGAGAAGTCGCCCAGCCCGACGGACTCCCTCCAGGCGCGGAGCGTCGATGCGCTCCACGCCTGCTCAGTGAAGAGGTCACGCCGCCGCCCGGCGAAGGAGCGAGAATCCGAACGCTGCATGCACTTCTGGATCAGGTCGTCATGCGGATAACCCGCGAGGAACTCTTCGTAGATCGCCGAACGCAACGCGGGAGCCTCGGGAGCGACATCAAACCCGAAGCTCTCAATCGTCGGGCGAGTGTCGCCCGGCTCGATGCGGCGCACGCTGGCTTGCACCGAAAGCAGCCCGTCAATGACTCGCCGCGCGACAAACAGCGACGAATCGAGCCAGCGATTCTGACCCCGATCCGACGTATGCCTGATCGCGGCGATGCCCCAACAGGCTCGCTGCAACAACTCCGCTTCAGTCGTGACCGTCGTGCCGATCAGCGTTACCTCAGGCGCGGCGGCGGACGTGGGTTCGTCGATCATCAGCATGTCAGGGTCCTCACGTGATTGGCTTGCAGCAACACATCAGCAGCCCCGGTCGCGGCTCGCTGTGGTGTACGGACACCGGATACGTCGGACGTTTCCAGAGATTCTCTGTACTGGAACAGGGTGCAGAAAAAGGTAGCACAATTGTGTGGCATACCGAGCGGGTAACCGCGTGCAATTTTCCAGCGGTGCCTTATAAAACGAGATCAGTTCTAAGTTTAAGACGGTGGTACCGAATTCAATACCAGATATACAACTCGATTTGATGTGAATCATGAAGCTGTGACGCCGCGAGTATCGGATCAAGGGCACCCAGTCTGAGGCAGAAAAACATGGGCTGGCCGGTGTATGCCCCGGTATGATTGCATTAGTGACATGCCTCATTTGTGGTAGCATGCTGGGTGGATGATACGGCACAATCATCGCATAGCTGGGCGGGCCAGCCAGGCCGAGTTGCCACCGATCGCGTTGTGTGATCCGCACAGTGTTCTCAGAATACGCACATGTTCTAAGAATGCATACAGCAGAATCACTATGATTCGACTGCAGCGCTGTTGGCGATCTGAAGGCAGGTTCAAGGCCAGCGGCAACATTGTTCCGCGCGAATCGTCGGTGAGCTTCGCCGAAGGTTGACTCAGCGCCCCATGGATTGCCCTAGATATCCGCCGCACTCATCCCTCTCGCGAGGGTGAATGGCTAACCACCCATTTCAACGTGCAGAGATCAACTGCACGCGGTCGCCGCCAATCGATCGTCGTCGTAACACGGGATTCGCGCAGGGAAAGCCCGGGGCAGAATCAAGCGTCGTGACGTGCCGCGGAGTCTACTCTGTCAGGACCGGCCGGGCGATCTCGCCGGTCGTGAAAGGACTCCTGAACAGGCAGTGCCGATCAAGGCTGGCCGAACCTCCAGTTCCAACCCACCTGACCCCGAAGAGTTGCCTGACAGAATCTCCTCTGTGCCGCGTACGTCAACGCGCGCGAGTCCGGCAACAGCGATGGCCCGTTGTTCCGCCGATACTTCGCCGCCAAACTTGGCCCACTCAGGAGCGGGTCATGCGCGACCGGTGTGCTCCTCGGCGATCCCGGCCCGGTGCGTCAGAACCGCCCGGATCATCCAGTACGGCACCTCGCCCCCCAGATGCTCAAAGATCGGGCGCAGCCGATCTGTGCCCACCGACTCCAGCGCACGCTCGACGCGCTCGCGCGTCGCCGCGTCGACCCACGCCGTGATGCTGGCCGGGCGCTCAGTGCGGATGAACTCGTCGAGGTAGCCACTGACGGTGCTCGGCGCGCGCCCGAGCGCGGTGCAGACATCGTCGATGCTCGCGCCCCGCCGGAACATCGGCGCCGCTGAGCTTGCGCCCGTCGAGAGCGGCGGGGGAGTGGCGTGGTCGTTGAACTCCGTATTCCCCGTTGCTCCGCCCGGCGGGCTCCGATCCCGCGACCCCGCCCGCGCGTCGAGTTCCAGCCCCAGCGCCATCGACTCCTTCCTGACCGCGCCGAGCACCTCGCCGCCGAAGTCGTCGAGCTTCTTCGTGCCGATGCCGCGCACGCTGATGAGCGTTTCCAGCGAGCCGGGTCGTACGCGGACCATCTCGTCGAGCGTCGCATCGCCGAAGATCACGAACGGCGGCACGCCGCGCGACTCCGCGAACTCGCGCCGCCACACACGCAGCGCCTCGAACAATTGGCTCTCCGCCGGCGACAGCGGCTCGTCCGCCGTGTTCGCCGTCGCGCCCCGCCCCGCGCGCTTCTTCGCCGGGGCGCGCTGCTCCACTTTCGGCTCGACGAACACCGCCGCCCGCTCGTTCTTCAGCACCTGCCCGGCGAGGGCCGTCAGTTTCAGAATCGGGTACGGCCCCGGCTCGCGGTGCAGCTCGCCGCTCTCGGTGAGCTGGTCGATGTAGCTGAGAATCTGGTCGCGCGACAGGTGTGCAAGCAGGCCAAATGTGCTGAGTTTCTCATGCCCCCGCGCCGTCACCTTCGCCACCGACCTTCCCATCAGCACGTCGGCGATGTGCCCGGCACCGAAACTCTGCCCGCAGCGGAACACGCACGAGATGATCTTCCGCGCGGTTTCGTGCGAATCCGCCACCTCGTGCAGTTCCTTCAGGCAGAAGTCGCACGCGCCGCAGTCGCTCGGCTCGTACGTCTGTCCGAAGTGCTCGCAGATCGCGCGGTGCCGGCAGCGCCCGGCCCGCGCGAAGCGGTGCATCTGCTCGAGCAGTTCGAACTGCGCGTCGAGCGCCACGCGTGCGGCTTCGGGATCGTCCGACTCCGACGCGCCGCGTTCCATCACCTGCTGCCAGCGCATCAGGTCCGCCGTCGTGTGCAGCAGCAGGCACTCGGCCGGCAGCCCGTCGCGCCCCGAGCGCCCGGTCTCCTGCTGGTAGTGCTCGACACTCTTGGGCAGCGCCGCGTGGATGACGCAGCGCACATCGCCCCGGTCGATCCCCATGCCGAACGCCACCGTCGCCACCACCACGTCGAGCCGCTCGGTGCGGAAGCGATGGTTCACCTTGGTCCGCGCGTTCCCGTCCATCCCGGCGTGGTACGCGGCGGCGTCGATGCCCTTCGCCTTCAGAGCCTCCGCCAGCGCGTCCGTCTCCTTGCGCGTGATGCAGTAGACGATCGCCGCCCGGTCCTTGTGCCGGTGCAGCGCCTCCGCGACTTGCTCCACCAGATTCACCCGCGGCAGGACGCGGTACGTCAGGTTCGGGCGGTCGAACGACCCCACGAACACCGCCGGGTCGCGCAGGTGAAGCTGCTCGACAATGTCCCGCCGCACCCGCGGCGTGGCCGTCGCGGTGTACGCCCCGATCGGCGTGCCCTTGAACACGCTCCGCAATTCCGACAGACGCCGATACTCCGGGCGAAAATCGTGGCCCCATTGGCTGATGCAGTGCGCCTCGTCGATCGCGATCGCGCCGACGCGCAGCGACTTCACCCACATCAAAAAGTCCGACATCAGCAGCCGCTCGGGCGCGACGAGGATGAGTTTCAGTTCCCCCGCCTCCGCCTGCGCGCGCAGCTCACGCCGCTCGTCTGGTGACAAATGGCTATGGAACGCCGCCGCCGGCACGCCCGCCGACGTCAGGCTCGCGATCTGGTCCTGCATCAGCGCGATCAGCGGCGAAACCACCAGCGACACTCGCCCCGTCACCAGCGGCGGGATCTGATAGCACAGCGATTTCCCGCCGCCCGTCGGCAGCACCGTCAGCGAATCGCGCCCCGCGATGGTCGCGTCGATCGACTCCGCCTGCAACGGGCGGAACGTGTCGTAGCCCCAGAACTGCCGCAGAAAATCAACCGCGGTCGGCGAGTCGGCGTGCGTGGTTCGTCCCTCGGGCATCGGGGCAGTGTACCGGGCGAGAATCACGCCCGATCGCTCAACGGGTGCCGTGGCCGATGCTTTGATCGGCCACGAGTGTGCACGCTCAACTCCGCCTACTCATGGCCGAGCGGAGCCTCGGCCATGCCACCCTTCGCGCGGCGCGATCATGCGTTACTCTTCCGGCACGATGCCCGACAGTCGCCCACCCAGCGAGCCCAGGAGCGCACCGGCGGAGCCTAACGCCGTCATCTTCGACTGGCGCCGCCTGCACATCTGGCAGATCCAGCCCGTCCGCGACGTGCTGTTCCTCGCCACCATTTTCGGCGTGGTCTACCTCGGCTACCGCGTCAGCCTCGTCACCGTGCCGATTCTGCTCGCGATGCTGCTCGCGTACCTCTTCGAGCCGGTGGTCAAACGCCTGACGCGCACGAAGTGGATCAGCCGGCAGGGCGCCGCCGTCTTCATCATCATCGCCACCACCGTCGCGATCGTGGTCCCGCTCACGCTCGCCGTCAGCTTCGGCGTGGCGCAGGGCGTCACGCTCGCGCAGGGTCTCGTTCGCAACGTCGACGCGGTGCAGGCCTCAATCGCCAAGCCCGAGGATGAAGAACTCAGGAACCGCGTGCCCGGCGGCGCCTGGATGGGCATCCGCAATCGTGTCGTCGATCTGCGCCAGGCGCACGCCGATGAGGGGCTCGGCGCCGAGCATGCCGAGCCGGAGCTCAAGCTCCTCGACTGGGGCCTTTCGTGGCTCGACGCCAACGCCGAAGCCGTTGTGAAGAGCGTCGCGCGCGAGACCATCGGCACCGGCAGCGACGCCGTCACCGCGCTCGTCCGGAGCATGAAGTCGATCGGCCTGCTCGGCTTCACCGGCTTCCTCACCGCCTTCTTCTTCTACTTCTTCTGCACCGGCTGGGGGCGCGTGCTCGTCTTCACCAAGCGGTTTATCCCGGACCAGAAGAAGAACAAGACCATCGAACTCGTGAAGATGATGGACGCCGTCATCGCCGGGTTCATCCGCGGGCGTCTCATCATCTGCGCCGTCCAGTGCGTCTTCTTCAGCATCGGCTACTGGATCATCGGCGTCCCCGCGCCGTTCATCGTCGGCGTCATTGTCGGGCTCCTCGCCATCGCGCCGTACCTCGGCGGCGTTGTCGGTGTACCGGTGACTCTCCTGCTCATCTGGCTCGATCCGCCCAGCGGCTTCCGCTCCGCGTGGTGGTGGCTCACCTTCGGCCCCTTCGTCGTCTACCAACTCGGGCAGATGTTCGACGACTACGTCCTCACGCCCCGCATCCAGGGAAAAGCCACCGACCTCGATACCCCCAGCATCCTCTTCGCGTCCATCACCGGCGGCGTGCTCGCGGGGTTCTACGGCCTGTTGCTCGCGATCCCCGTCGCCGCGTGCATCAAGATTCTGCTCCGCGAAGTCGCCATGCCGCGCGTCAAAGCCTGGGTCGAGGGCCGAGCGTTGGACCCGCTTCCTTTCGGTGCGCCGAGCAACGATCCTCCCAAGCGATAGCCGCGCCGCAGTCCGCCGAAGCGATGATTGACCCACCCCGCCGCGCGCGGGATGCTGCACGAGTCTTGCTCGCCCTCTGTTCGATCCGGCTTCGGGCGAAGCCGCTCCGCAAGAACACGGGTGGCGCATGGACGTCTTCACGCCGATCGCCGAGGCGCTCAAGTCGCTCTTCGGCAAACTCGCCGACTTCTTCGACATCCTCGATCTCTCGTTCTTTGTCTCCGGCGCCGTATGCCTCGCGGCTCTCATGCTCGCCGTCCAGTTGTGCAGCCTGCGCCTCCCCTTCGAGACCGGCGGCCCGGCGGGGTTCCTCGCGCTCCTTGTGTCGTGTTACGTGCTGGGGCTGGCGTGCTTCGCTATCGGGCGCTGGTCGCGCCGCATCCTCGCGTTCGTCCTCTTCAAGGACGAAAAACTCCTGAAGAACAACGCCCAGTTCGGCGAGTTCATCCTCTCCCTCGTCCGCGACCACGGCATGAACGACGAAGCCTTCTTCGCCGCCTACCTGCGCGACGGCGACCGCGCTCCGAGCCTCCGCACCGACCGGCTCTACACCCGCCTCTGGGCCGAGGTGCGCCAGGATGAAACGCTCGCCCCCTCGCTCACGCTGCTCCGCAAGTACTGGGTGCTCTCCGCGACGTACGACGGGCTCGCGAGCGCCAGCGGCGCGTGGATCGGCGTCTTCGCGATGTGGAAATTCAACGTCTTCGACGTCATCGTGAAGTCCGGCGACACAACCCTCTCGACGCCGGCGCTGCCCTGGGCCGCGGCGATCATCGCGTGGGCCGTTCTGTTGCTCGCAATGGCCTGCTGCATCCTCGAGGCCGACCGCTACCGCCGTTTTCAGGCGGAGGAACTGGTCGCCACGATCGTGCACCGCCTGCGCCGCGCCGCACCGAAGTAGCAGCACGCCGCGTTCGCACGCCCCGCGCTGGAATGCAACTTCTTGCCTGCCGCTGGTGCCGCACGCGGCTCGCCAATTTCGGCCTCTGTTCACCAACCCGGTGCGACTCCGCCGACGTTCTCCACCAGCGCCTATGCTTGCCCTTTGATCCTCGCTGCCCGTGCTCGCCGGAACCGCGTCCCCGATGAAGCCTTCGCTGCTTGACATCCCATCCACGCCGTCGATCATCCCGGAGTCGTCGGCGGATCTGCTGTTGCCCGCCGAACTCGGCGCGCGAACCCCGCCTCACCCGCGCGCGGACCCGCGCGACGCGCAGAACTACTGGACCGTCGTCGGCTCGCATGTGGTCGTCGATGTCTACCCGATCTTCTGGGCCACGCTGGTCCTCGCGATCCGACGCGATCTCAGTCTCGACGGCTTCCAGGTCGGCACCATCTACGCCGCCAGCGCCGTCGTCAGCGGCCTGCCGCAGGGCCTCGCCGCCTGGGCCTCCGACAAATTCGACACCCGCCTCGCCGGCCCCATCGGTCTGCTCTTCAGCGCCGTCTGCATGTCGTCCATCGGCTGGGCGCAGAACTTCTGGCAACTCCTCCTGCTCACCTGCATCGCGCAGACCGGCAACGGCATCTACCACCCCATCGCCGCCGCACTCTCGGGCGAAGTGGGGGGGCGCACCCTCCGCGGCGGGCGAGCGCTCGCCGTCAGCATCTTTTTCGCCGCCGGCATGATCGGCAGCATCATCGGCCCCCTCGCCGCCGCCTGGATCAACACGCACTACGGCCTCAACCACCTCGGCTGGCTCATGATCCCCGGGCTCATCACCGCCGCCATCCTTTTCCGCATCACCCGCGGCGTACGCCACCGCGCGCACAACCACCGCGAGATCCACGACTCGATCTCGCGCGAGGAACACACGCTCCGATGGCGCACGGTCCGCACGCTGTTCATCGCCAACTGCCTCCGCTTCATCGTCAACACCGCGCTCTTCGTCCTCTTCCCCATCTGGGCCACGTCTCGACTGCCGGGCGATGACAACATCGACAACGCCACCTCGCTCAACAGCCACCTCATCATCGCCATGACCATCGGCATGGGCATCTTCGCGCTCGCCGCCGCCCGGCTCGTGCGCCAGGGGCACGAACGCCGCGCGATCTTCACGCTCTCGATCTTCGGCGCGATCTTCACCGCCCTCACCGGTTTCGCCGGCACGCACCTCGGTTTGTGGGCGATGTACGTTTCCGCCGGGCTGAGCGGGCTCGGCTTCGCCGCCATCCTGCCCATCACCATCGCGCTCGCGCAGCGCCTGCTGCCGGGCCGCACCGGCCTCGCGTCGAGCCTGATGATGGGCGTCGCGTGGTCCACCGCGGCCCTCGCGCCGCTCTTCTCCATGGTCTTTCTCGGCTGGGTCGACCTGAAAGACGCGGCCGAACTCCTGCCGCGATGGCGCATCGATCTCGCGTTCGTCGGCTTTGGGGCGATCCTGCTGATCGCCGGCTCGCTCGCCCTCGCCATGCCGCAGGCGCTGCTGCGAAAAGTCGCCGAGCACCGCTAGAGCAGGTTCATTTCAGATTCAGCCAGATCCGCTCAGGTCGCGGCAAGACGTTCTGCGAATGCTGACGCGGAGTCATCTGGGACCACCTGGGTCACCTGTGGCTGAACTTCTTAGGCATCACCCTGAACCAAAGCAGTTCGAGACGAACGCCGCTACTCCCCCTCTTCCAGATCCGAATCCTTGATCTCCCGGCTGATCCGGTACGACTCGCTGAACCACATTCCCAGGTCTGCCTGCCGGCAGCGGTCGGAGCAGAACGGGAACGTCTCACTCTCTTCTCGCATCGCCCCGCCGCACGTCGGGCAGCGGCGCCCCGTCGCGCCGGCCACCCGCTCGCCGCGCACCGCGCTGAGCCGGCGCGCATCCCCTTCGATCTCGATCCTCCGCGACTCGCCGCCGGTCTCATCATGCCACAGGCGCACATCGAATCGGCGCTCATCATCCACTGCCGGTAGCGCCGACTCGATCCGCTCCGCCCACTCAACCACCACCACCGCGCGACCGTCGGCGGCGACATCCCACCCCGTCGACTCGAGTTCATCCGCCCCGCGCAGCCGGTACGCGTCCGCATGCACCAGCGGCAGGAACGCCCCGTCGTACTCGTTCATCAGCACGAACGTCGGGCTGCTCACGCCGTCGGGATCAATCCCCATCCCGCGCGCCACGCCCCGCACGAACCGCGTCTTCCCCGCGCCCAGCTCGCCGTGCAGCGCCACGACATCGCCCGCGCGCAGCACACGCCCCAATTCCGCGCCGAGCGCGATCGTCTCATCCTCCCCCTCGGTGAAACGCCGGATGGTGATGCGCTCGCTGCTCATGCCCCGTGGTCCCATCCCAGTTCGCCGATCTCGACCACGCCGCCCGCGGCAAGGTTTAGCCCGCACCCCGAGCCGCTGACCACGCGCCCGATCCGCGTGATCGCCGTCCCGGTGAGCGCGCACGCGCCCGGCAGCGTCACACCCTCCCGCGCCGTGAACATCAACTCATAGTCCTCCCCGTCACCCACCGCCGCGCGCCAGCCGCCCGCTCCATCATGAATCGGCAGCCGCGCTTCGTCGACCTCGATCCGAGCGCGCGACATCTCGGACACCCGCGCGGCGTCGCGCCCAAGCCCGTCTGAGAGATCGATCATCGCGCCGAGTGTGTCGCCCAGCACATCACACAGCCACCAACCTTCCGCCACGCGCGGCTCGAACGTCAGATGCCGCCCGCTGGCAAACGACCCGCCCAGCCGCCCGGTCACGTACACGCCGTCGCCCACGCGCGCGCCGGAGCGCAGCACCGCACCGCGCCGCTCGTGCGCCAGTCCGAGAACCGTGATCGACAGCACCAGCACGCCGCCCCGCCCGTCCCCGCCGCGCGCGAATGCCGCAATGTCCCCGCCCGCCAGCGGACAACCAAAGTGCCGCGCCCAGTGCGCCATGCGATTGAACAGTTCATCGCCGCGAGCGAACCCCGCCGGCAGACAACCCGCCGCGAATCCGGCTCTCGGCACGCCGCCCATCGCCGCGATATCAGACACGCTCCGCGCCACCGCTTTGCGCGCGACCAGGTCAATCGCCGTCCCCGCCTCGAAGTGCCGCTCCTCGACCAGTTGATCGACCGTGACCAACAGCGCCGGCCCAGCGTCCGAAGAACCCCCGCCGAGCCCGCCCGACAGCACCGCGCAGTCGTCCCCCGGCCCGACAACGATCGCGCCCAGTCCAGCCAGGTCCGCCGAACGACGATAGATGTGGCTCAGGAGTTCACTTTCGCGCATGATGCGTCCATTCGGTCCGTTCGGTATCTCGCCTAGGGTATGCGGCATGCCTCTGCCTGACGATTTCGGGCTCTCGCCGGCGCAGACGTTGTCGCACGTCGCCAGCGCCGTCGCCGCGCCCGGATTCTTCCAGTTCTGGACCCGATGGGCCGACGAAGTCTGGACCGACGCGCCCACGCTCCGCCCGCTGATCCCCGTCGATGAATGCGACCCCGAGACATCCGGCGGCGCGATCGGCGTCACACACACCCTCACCTCGGCGAAGTCCGCCACCATCGGCTGCCGTCTCTCGCTCCCACCCGGCGGCCGCGGCGCCGCCCGCGCCATCGCCATCGTCGTCCACGGCTACGACCTCGAGCCCGCTCAACCCATCAGCGACGAACTCGTCGCCGATCTCCTCACGCGCAACATCGCGATCCTCCAACTCCGCGTCCGCGGCTACCCCGGCTCACAGTTCGACTGCCCCGACCTCACCGCGCACCCCACCGGATACATCACCCACGGCCTCGAATCGCTCGACACCTGGGTTCTCCCGCTTGCCGTCGCTGATGTCGTCAACGCCTGCCGCGCCGCGCGGAGCTTCTTCGGGCCAGCGACGCCGTACTCCCTCGTGGGCGAATCCTTCGGTGCCGGGCTCGCGGTCCTCGCCGCGGCGCAGCTCGCATCGACGCCAGCGATCCCGGGCGTGAACGCCTCGCCCGACCGGCTTGCCGCCCGCGCGCCGGCGCGTCTCGTGCTCGGCTTGCCCAGCCTGGGTGACTGGTCTTTCCGCCTCCGCGCTGATGTGCAAGCCCGCGCCGCGCGCGGCATCAGCCGCCAGATCGCCGAATTCCTCACGCTCCACCGCCGAACCGAAGACGCCATCCGCCACGCGCTGAACCTGTGCGACGCCGCCGTCCACGCGCGCCGCGTCGTGTGCCCCGTGCTGTGCAAACTCGCCGAGCGCGACGACGTGGTCCCCGCGCCCGCCGCCGCCGCCGTCTACAACGCCCTCGGCACCGACCCCTCGCGCAAGTGGCGATTCATCACCCCCGCGGGGCACGCTGACATCGGCCTCGCGAACGCACGCCGCCATGCGATGTTCGACCGCCTCGCCGCCGAGTTCCTCGACCCCGCGAAATCGCCGGATATCTCGCTCGATGAAACAACCCGCATGCAACGCGCGGGCTGAGCGTCACGCGGAACACACGCGAGCGCGAACACGCAGAAACGTGCCACTGCAGGCGACGGTGCTCTGACCGGCGACTGCAGTGCGAAGCAATGTTCGGGCCTCGGTGGAGGCTCTACGCGGTCAACCACGCCGCTTCAATACGAAGCCACGGGTGGCGAAGCACCACCCATGCCACCCTCCGGCGCATCGCGCACAGCGCACGCCGCCTATCTCGTCACCGCCAGATTGTCCCGGTGCACCACTTCCTCATGCACGCGCCGCCCGAGCAGCTTCTCAAAGTCGCGCGAGTCCTTGCCGCTGACCGTGCGGAGTTCATCCGCCGAGAGATTCGTCAGCCCGCGCGCCACTTCCCGCCCGCCGAGGTCGCGGATCTGGATCACATCACCCACCTCGAAGCGCCCCGTCACGCCGACTACGCCTTTCGCGAGCAGCGACGCGCCGCGCTCGCGCAGCGCCTTCGCCGCCCCTTCATCAACATCGACCGATCCCGACGGAGTGGCGGCGAGACCGATCCACCCGCGCTTCCCCGCCGCGCCCGCCTTCCCAGGCCCCACGCCCACACACGTGCCGAGCGCTCCGCCCTCCTCCAGCCTCCGCAGCACACCGGCACTCTGATCCGACGACCGGCCCGGCGCGATGATCGTCACCACCCCGCTCGCCGTCGCAATCCGAGCCGCTTCCACTTTCGTCCGCATCCCGCCGCGCCCCTGCCCGCTCATCTCGGCGCGGATGAACCGCATGAGGTCTTCGGCGCGCTCAACTTCGGGAATGATCGCGCCGTTCTCGTCCATCACGCCCCCCACGCCGGTGACGATGACGAGCGCTTCCGCCTTCGCGGCCACCGCGATCTTCGCCGCGAGAACGTCGTTATCACCGAGCGAAATCTCCTCAGTCGCCACGGTGTCGTTCTCGTTGACGATCGGCACGCCGCCCAGTTCGTGCAGCGTCGTGATGCAGTTGCGGATGTTCAGAAACCGCTCGCGGCTGTCGAAGTCCGCACGCGACAGCAGAAGCTGCGCCACCGGCACGCCGCGCACGCCGAACGCCTCGCCCCACAGACTCATCAGTTTCGGCTGCCCCGCCGCCGCCGCCGCCTGCAGCGCCGGAACGTCCGTCGGGCGTTTCGCCAGACCGAGCACGCCCACGCCCGTGCCGATCGCGCCGCTGCTCACGAGGATCACGCGTTTGCCCGCGCGCACCATCGCCGACAGCTCCGCCGCCAGGTCATGCATCCACGCGCGGTCGAGCTCTTTCGTCCCGCCCGTCAAGACCGCCGTGCCCACCTTGACGACGATCAGCTTCGCCGCGGCGAACTGCCCGCGCCCGGCGGAGACCCCCTTCGACCGCGCTTCCGCGAGATCGATCAAATCCGGCTCCGCGCGCGAGATACCAACGCCCCGCGTCGGCTTCTTCTTCTCGCCCGAACTCGCTTTCTTCGCCGGCTTCTTCACGCGCTCACTCCGCCCGCGCGCCGGCCGCGTCGTTCGCCGGTCCATGCGGGGTCGCCATCATCTCACGAATGAGCCGCGCGTGCCGCTCCGCCGCCCCCAGATTCGCCCGCACGCACGCCAGCGCCCGCCTCCCCAACTCGTGCCGGCGCGGCTCATCGTTCAGCAGCCCGCGCAGCTCCGCCGGCAGCGACGCGCGCGTTGCGCGCACGATCGCCCCCGCGTGCTCCAGCGCCTCCACCGCCGCGCGGAAATCCGCGACCCGGGGCCCGATGACAATCGGCTTCCCCAGCGCCGCCGCCTCCATCGGGTCCGAGCCGAAAAGCTCGCCGAAGCTCCGCCCGATGACGACCACATCCGCGAGCGCATACGCCTTCCGCAGTTCGCCGATCGTGTCGAGGACGAATCGTTCCGCGTTCTCGCCCGGCTCCCCCGCGCTCCGCCGCACGCAGGGCGACAGTACCGCCGCGCACCCGTCGAACCATTCCGTCTTCCGCGGGGCGCACAGCAGTTGCACGCCGCCGGGCGTCGCGGAGCGCAGCAACTCCGGCTCGCCCGGCTCCGTGCTGCCGCCCACGATCAGCGGGCGCGACCGATCGATCCCCATCTCGCGCGCCAGTTGTTCCGCCGCCGACGAATCGACGCTCGCCCCCGCCGAGTCCCACTTCATGTTGCCCGCGACGACGCACCGCCCCCGCCCCGCGCCCATCGCGCGGAACCGCTCGGCGTACGCTTCGTCCTGCGCCCCGACGAACGCCAGCTGCGCGAAGTACTTGCTCAGCACTGCCCGCCCCACTCGGTACCGCGAGAACGACCGCTCACTCAGCCGCCCGTTCACCACACCCACCGGCACGCCGCGCGCCCGGCACGCCGAAAGAAAATTGGGCCACAGCTCAAGCTCGACGAGCGCCACCGCGTCGGGCTGCACGGCATCAAGAAACCGCCGCACGCCCGACGACAAGTCCAGCGGGTACCGCACCACCGCGCACCGCCCGTCGTACAGCTCCCGCGCCCGCGCCATCCCCGTGTCCGTCGTCGCCGAGATCACCACCTCAACGCTCGGCAGCAGGCGTTCCACGAGCGGCTGCGTGAGATTCACTTCGCCCACCGACACCGCGTGGATCAATAAACGGGGGCGCGACTTCGCCGGCAGCGGCGCGATCCGCCCGAACCGCTCGTCCCACCCGGCGCGCGACTTCCGCATCCACCACGGCGCCGTCGCCGTCGCCACCAGCGCGTACACCGCGTCGAGCGCGAAGCTCATGAAACCCTCTTCAGCCTAATGGCACGGGCGTCCCGCCCGTGTCTCCTCAACAACCTACTTCCTTGTCTTCTCTGCTTCCGCACAGCCACTCTCATAATGGGCGCGCCCGGGCTCGAACCGGGAACCATTCGCGTGTAAGGCGAGCGCTCTAGCCATTGAGCTACGCGCCCCGGATTTGTCCGCTCAGGTCGCACAACGACCGCCCCGAAACCATATCAGGTCGCGGACGCCGGTATCGTAGCAGTCCACGCCATGCCGCACCCCAACGCCAACCCGTCCGTGCTCCGCCGCGCCGGCCCGCGCGCCGTCGCGCTCGAAACCACGCTGCTCCTCCACGGCATCCCCCGCGCCGAATCCCTCCCCTTCTCGCGCGAGCTGAACGCGATCGTCGGAGCCGAGGGCGCCACGCCCGCGCTCATCGGGATTCTCCGCGGGCGCGCGATCGCTGGGCTGTCCGAGACGGAACTCGCGGAAATGCTCGCACTCCCCGACGTGCCCAAAGTCAACACTTCGAACCTCGGCCTCGCGCTGCACGCGCAGCGCACCGGCGCCACCACCGTCAGCGCCACCATGGAACTCGCCAGCCGCGCGGGCATCGCCCACTTCGCGACCGGCGGGCTCGGCGGCGTGCACTTCGGCTTCGCCGAGCGCCTCGATATCAGCGCCGATCTCGCCGCTTTCTCGCGCTTCCCCGTCGCCGTCGTCACCAGCGGCGTGAAGTCCATCCTCGACGTCGTCTCCACGCGCGAAGCACTCGAAACACTCGGCGTCACCGTCGTCGGCTTCCAGACCGATCGCTTCCCCGCCTTCTACCGGCGCGAGAGCGACGCGCGCGTCGATGAACGCTTCGATGACGCGAACACACTCGCCGACTTCCTCCGCTTCGAGCTCGCCCGCACCGCCCGCGGCATCGTCGTCGCCAACCCCATCCCGCGCGACGCCGAACTCCCCGAAGCCGATTGGAACCGCTGGCTCGCCGAGGCTCAGCGCCGCGCCGCCGGCGCCGCCGGGCGCGACGCAACCCCCGCGATCCTCGGCGCGCTGCACGACCTCTCGAACGGCGCGACACTCCGCGCGAACCTCGCGCTGGTCCGCTCAAATGCGCGCCTCGCGGCCCGACTCGCCGCCGCAGAATGAACCGCGCTGGACCGCGCATGGTCGGACACGCACCCTCAGAGCGAGCTTCGACTCGGGGGCGGCGAGGCCGCGGTTCGCTGGTTGTTTGGAACTCGACGCAAGCACCGGCGCCGGGTTAGCTTATGCCCGGATTGATCGCAATCCGCCGGAGGAGCATACCCATGAGTCTGATTCTGAATCGCGCGGGCCGCGCACTTGCGCTGGCGTTCTCATTGTTCACGGCCGTCGCCTGCACATCAACGCTCGCCCGCGGCGTCGATGTCGACGGCCAGTTCGACGACTGGGCCGGCGCGATCCCCGCCGCGACCGACCCCGCCGGCGACGCGACCGCGCCCTTCGACCTCACGCAGGTCTTCGCGCGCTCCGAAGGCACGGCGATCTTCCTCCGGTTCGACGCCGCGCAGGATGTCAACATCCAGGCCGGCCCGACCGGCGCGCCGACCCTCCGCGTCGAGATCACGCTCCCCGGCGGCGACACGCTCGTCGCCGACCTCCGCGCCCGCTCATTCCGCCGGCTGCCGGCCGGGACGGCGCTCACATGGGCCGCCGTGGACTACGTCTCCGCGCCCACGTTCGCCGCCCGTGAATTCGAGCTCAAGTTCGACCTCGCCGGTCTCGGCGTCACGGCCGGCCAGACGGTCAGCGTGAACTTCAGCGGCTCCGACTCCCTCGCCGCGCCGTTCTCGATCACGCTCGACCAGCCCGCGCCGAGAATCCAGCGCCGCTCCGCAGCGCGCCCGCCCCTCAGCGCCCTCCGCATCGCCAGCATCAACACGCTCAACTCCGGTCTGAACCACGCCACCCGCGGCCCGATGCTCGGGCGTCTGATCGACGCCGTCAACGCCGACATCTACTGCTTCCAAGAGGAATACACCTCGTCGCAAGCCGCGGTCGCGCTCGCGGTGCAGCAGGTCGATCCGCTCGACAACGGCTACTCGTGGCGCGCCCACAAGTTCAACGAGTGCGCGCTCGTGACCTGGGGCGCGGTCCGCCCGCTCCCGACGCTCGGCACGCCTCTCAGCGACTACGCCGCCGCCATCGTCGATCTGGGCGGCGCGATCGGCGCCGTCGCGGTCGTCTCCACCCACCTCCGCTGTTGCGGCTGGGACGGCTCATCCGAGGACGCCAACCGCATCGCCGAGATCCAGAGCATCACGCAGACGATCAACCGCCTGCGCGACGGCCTCCTCGGCCCCGAGTTCGAGCTCTACCGCGACATCCCCGTGATCGTTATCGGGGACTGGAATCTCGTCGGCTCGCGCATGCCGCTGACGATCGCGGAGACGCCGAAGACTTCCGGAGGCCTCGGCATCTCCTGGCTCTTCCTCCGCAATCTCATCGGCAACGACCCGCAGACCTGGCGCGATGCATCGTCCGCGTTCTCGCCCGGCGTGCTCGACTTGCTGACCTACTCCGCCGACCAGCTCAGCGCGGTCCACGGGTTCCTCTTCGACACCGCCCGCCTCGACGCCGCAGAACTCGCCGCGCTCAACGTCCAGCAGGGCGACAGCGGCGCCAGCGACCATCTCATGCTGGTCGCGGATTTCTCGCGCATCACGCCGCTGTGCGTGGGCGATGCCAACCGCGACGGCGCGGTCACCATCGCCGATCTTGCGGTCATCATTTTCAACTGGGGCGCCGTCGGCATCCCGGGCCAGCTTCAGGGCGACGCCGACGGCAGCGGCGACATCGACATGCGCGACATCGACGCCGTCATCTCCCGCTGGGGCGTCGTATGCTCGGCGAGCTGATCCCGCCCGGCGCGATCGACGCGCTCCGAAGCGCACGCTCGGTCGCCGTCCTCACCGGCGCGGGAATCTCCGCCGAGAGCGGCATCCCCACCTTCCGCGATCCTTCTCGCGGCCTGTGGGCAAAATACGACCCCACGCGTCTCGCCACGCCCGAGGCCTTCGCCGCCGACCCGGAACTCGTCTCGCGCTGGTACGACTGGCGCCGCGAGCGCGTGGCCGCCTGCGCGCCGAACCCGGGGCACGTCGCGCTCGTCGAGCTCGAAACACGCCTCACCGACTCCGGCGGAGCGTTCACGCTGCTCACGCAGAACGTCGACCGCCTGCACCACGCCGCTGGCAGCCGCAACGTCCACGAGCTCCACGGCACGATCTGGGTCTGGCGCTGCCTGTCCTGCGGCGCGGCGCGCGAAGACCGAACCATCCCGTTCGAGTCCCACCCGCCGCGTTGCGACACCTGCGACGGGGTGCGCCGCCCCGGCGTCGTGTGGTTCGGCGAAGCGCTCCCCCAGCGCGAACTCGCCGCCGCCGATGCCGCCGCGCGCTCATGCGATCTCTTTTTCTCCATCGGCACCAGTTCGGTCGTCTACCCCGCCGCGGGGCTGATCCACATCGCCCGGGAGCGCGGTGCCAAGACCATCGAGGTCAACGCCGACGCCACGCCCATCTCCGAGCTCGTCGACTGGTCGATCCGCGGCCAGTCGGGCGAGATTCTCCCCGAACTCGTGCGCCGCTCGGGCCGATAAAGTGATCGCGTGCCCAAGCGCATCCTCATCCTGCTCAGCCAGCTCCCGCAGGACCCCGCCAGCGGCGCGGCGCGCAACATGCGCTCCATCGCCGAGATGCTCACGCCCCTGGGCTTTGAGTTTGAGTGCGTCGCCACTACTGCTACAGAGCAAGTGAAGCCCGAAGACCCGATCGACATCCTCGAGCGCGCCGGCTGCCGGCTCGAGAACCAACTCCCCGCCGAGGCGCGCCGCGAGGGCGCCGTCGTCCGGTTCAGGCACCGCGCCGTGTCGTACCACCTGCTCAACACGGGCCCCGCGCGCATTCTCGAATGGAGCGACGAACTCGACGGCGCGCTGAGCGCGCTCCTCGCCGAACGCCTCGAGGCGTTCAACCCCGACATCATCTTCACCTACGGCGGGCAGCCGCGCGAACTCCGCCGCCAGCGCGCCGCCAAAGACCGCGGCTGCGCCATCGTCTTCGCCCTGCAGAACTGGGGCTACCTGCACCCGAAAGCGATCCCCCTCGCCGACACTGTGTGGACCGTCTCGACATTCCATCAGCGCGTCTACCGCGAGAAGGTCGGCATCGAGAGCACCGTCATCCCCAACCCGATCCTGCCGGAGGATGCGCTCGCGCCGCAGCGCCGCCCCGAATTCGTCACCATGATCAACCCGAGCAAGGAGAAGGGCGTCATGCTCTTCGCGCGCGTCGCGGAGATGCTCTGCACCGCGCGCCCGGACGCGCGCGTGCTCGTCGTCGAGGCCCGCGGCAGCGCGGAGCAACTCGTCCGCGCGGGGCTCGACGCCGGCTTCGACCTCCGCCGGCACAAGAACATTATCACCTCGCCCGGCGTCGCAAACCCAAGCCACATCTACGCGGTCACGAAACTGCTCCTCGTCCCTTCCGCGCTCGCCGAACCATCGGGGCGCGTCGCCGCCGAGGCGCTCATCAACGCCATCCCGCCCCTCGTCAGCGACCGCGGCGGGCTTCCCGAAACCGTCGCGGACGGCGGCATCGTCCTCCCCATGCCCGGCTGGCTCCACGCCGACACCAACCGCGTCGTCAGCCCCGAAGAAGCCCAGCCGTGGCTCGATGCGATCATCCGACTGCTCGACGACCCGACCGCCTACGCCGAAGCCAGCGCCCGCGCCTTCGCCGCGGGCGCGCGTCACCTGCCTGAGCAGCTCGCGCCGCGCTTCGCCGAGCTCTTTGAAACTGCGCGTAGGCGCGCGTGAGCCTCACATCTCCCGCATCGCGAACGGCGCCTTCTCCGTCTGCAAGCCGTGCGCATCGGCGACCGGCTTGTTGTAGAGCTGTCCGCCGTCCATGTTGATCGACATCGCGAAACCGACATCCTGCTTGGCGATGTTCAGCGCGCCCTGGTTGGCGATCCGCAGCAGCCACGGCAGCGTCGCGTTCGTCAGCGCCATCGTGCTCGTCCGCGGCACGGCGCCGGGGATGTTCGCCACGCAGTAGTGGATGATGCCGTCCACCGTGTAGATCGGGTTCGCGTGCGTCGTTGGCTTGCTCGTTTCGACGCAGCCGCCCTGATCGATCGAGACGTCGACGATCACGCTGCCGGGCATCATGGTCGAGAGGTCCTGCTTCGTGATGAGGTGCGGCGCCTTCGCGCCGGAGATCAGCACGCCGCCGATCACGAGGTCGGAAACTTTGATCGCTTCGCGGATCGCGTGCGGGTCGCTGAAGACGGGCGTGCAGTTCGCGGCCATCACTTCGTCGAGATAGCGCAGCCGGTCGAGGCTGATGTCGGTGACGGTGACGTGCGCGCCGAGCCCCGCGGCCATGCGCGCGGCGTTGATGCCCACCACGCCGCCGCCGAGGACAAGCACGTTCGCGGGCGGCACGCCCGTCACGCCGCCGAGCAGGATGCCGCGACCGCCCTGCGGGCGCTCGAGGTACTTCGCGCCCTCCTGCACCGACATCTTGCCCGCCACTTCGCTCATTGGGGTCAGCAGCGGCAACGTCGGACGCCCGTAGGGGCCGGGCTGCTCGAGCGTTTCGTACACGATCGCGGTGATCCCGCTGTTCAGGCATCCGAGCGTGAGTTCCTTGTCCGCGGCGAAGTGGTAGTAGGTGAAGACCTGCTGCCCCTTCCGCATCATCGGGATCTCTTTGGGCTGCGGCTCTTTCACTTTCACGACGAGGTCGGCGGTGCCCCACACTTCCGCGGCGGTCATCACGATCGCCGCGCCTGCTTTGGTGTACTGCTCGTCGCTGTAGCCGGAGCCGATGCCCGCGCCGCTCTGCACCAGCACGCGGTGCCCGTCGCGCACGAGCAGCTCCGCGCCCACGGGGCGGAGTCCGACGCGGTATTCATCCTGCTTCACTTCAGCAACGCAGCCGACGATCATGGGGGAGGCTCCGGGGTTCAGGTCTCGACGGGTTCACTCAGCAACAACACGGCGGGCGGCATGATCGACGCGCTGGACGAGCATGCGGGTTCGCTCGATGAATCAAGCACGCGCCGAGCCGCGTGCGCGCCACCCATCCGTGGGTTTCGAGCGGGAAAGGGAGTGTAAAGGAACGAGGCCCGCCGCGCAAGCGGGGGGCCGCGCGTTGCATGGAGCCCCCGGCGCAAGCCGGGCGGGCGCTCGACGCAGAGATGCTCCTCCGAGCGCGACGCACAGCGCCCGCCCGCTCGCGCGGGCGGCCCCTTGTGAGCACGAAGGTGCGGCGGATCGCCGGATCGGCGAGAATCGGCGAGACGTTCGACCATCATCGGAGTTCATGCGATGCGCACTCTCTTCCTCCGTTTGTTGATCCTCCCGATTTTCGTCCTCGCGCTCGCGCCCAGCGCGCACGCCCGCCAGAGAGTCATGGACGAAGCCGCCAAGCAGCGCCCTGCGCCGAGCGACCGCTGGCTCATCGTCCACTGCGGCACGTTGCTCGATGTCCCCGGCAAGGCGGGCGGGCCCCGCAAGAATTGCACCGTTATCATCAAGAACGACCGCATCAGTTCCGTGTTCGACGGCTTCGTGGAAGCCGCCGCCATCAAGGACGGCCCCGCGCCGGGCGATGCGAACATCCGCACCATCGACCTGAAGGACCACTTCGTTCTGCCCGGCTTGATCGACTGCCACGTGCATCTCACCTTCGAAACTTCGCCCGACCAGCGCCTACGCTTCGTCGAGAACAGCGACGCCGACGCGGCGCTGAACGGTTTGGTCTACGCGCAGCGCACGCTGAACGCGGGCTTTACTACCGTGCGCGACGTGGGCGCGAATGGTGATGCGATCTTCGCTCTGCGCGACGCGATCAACGACGGGATGTTCCCCGGCCCGCGCATCATCGCCGCCGGGCGGTCCGTCACGCCAACCGGCGGGCACGCCGACCGCACGCACGGTTACCGCGAGGACCTCTTCGCGATCCCGACGACGATGCAGGGCGTCGCGGACGGCGCGGATGAGTGCCGACAAGCTGTCCGCGCGCAGGTGAAGCGCGGCTCGGACTGCATCAAGATCACCGCGACGGGCGGCGTGCTCTCCAACACCGCCGCGGGCATGGAACAGCAGTTCTTTGAGGATGAATTGAAGGCAATCGTCGAAACGGCGCACCAGTTGAACCGCAAGGTCGCGGCGCACGCGCACGGCACGCGCGGCGTGAACGCCGCCCTCCGCGCGGGCGTCGACTCCATCGAGCACGGCACGTTCATCGACGATGAGTCGATCAAGCTCTTCAAGCAGACCGGAGCGTTCTACGTGCCGACGATCACGGCGGGCAAGACGGTGGGTGAACTCGCGGAGGTCACGGGGTACTACACGCCCTCGGTCGTCGAGAAGGCGCGGAAGGTTGGCCCGAAGATCCAGGACACCTTCGGGAAGGCGTACAAGGAGGGCGTGAAGATCGCCTTCGGCACCGACGCGGGGGTCTTCCCGCACGGCATCAACGCGATCGAGTTCGTCTTCATGACGCAGGCGGGCATGCCCGCGGCGGAAGCGATCAAGTCCGCCACCGTCACCGCCGCGGACCTGCTCGGCGTGTCGGCGGAGGTCGGCACCATCGAGCCGGGCAAGAGCGCGGACCTGATCGCCGTCGCGGGCGACCCGGTGCGCGACATCACCGAGCTGCAGCGCGTCCGCTGGGTCGTGAAGAGCGGGCGGGTGTGCAAGGAGCCGTGAGGCGCCTGATGACGTGACCTGTGCCACCGACTGTTGCTGTGAGCAGTCGGTGCCGATGAGCGCCCTTCGCGCCGCAACGCACCGAGGTCGCCGAGCCGACCTCGGTGGCACGGGCGCATGCCGCCCGCGCCTTCGCCGTGTAGAATCCCGCCTCTTCCCTGCCCCAGTCGGGCGTCCCGGAGGCATTTGATGCGGCGAATCAACCGTTTGTTGAACGTGGTGGTCGGCACTCTCTCCCTCTTCGCGCCGGCGATGGGCGTGGGGTTCGGTGTTGCGATCGAGCGTGGCGCGCTCGCGGCTCCCTCCGCCGCCGACAGCGCGTTCATCGAGCAGGCGAACACGCTCGCCGGCCCGCTCTCGGGCACCGTCGACGCGGCGGCGGAACTGGCCCCCGCGATCATCGCGATGAAGCCCTCGTCCGCGGCGATCAAGACTGTCCTCGCCGCCACGCTCATCACGCCGGAGTCGAAGAACTGGGGCGAGGTCGAAGCGTGGGCGACGAGCGCCGAGTCCAAGAAGGTGCTCGAAGTCCTCACGAAGATCACCGACCCGAAGGCGAAATTCATGTGGGCGCTGAAGTACGGCGCGGCGGCGACGAACCCCGACTGGGTGAAGGCGGGCTTCTTCGTCGATCTCGGTACGCCGCCGACGCTCGCGGGGGCGCAGTTCAAATACTTGGAAAAGCTCGATGAAGTCTCGAAGCTGTG
Organism: uncultured Phycisphaeraceae bacterium; assembly: GCA_964391865.1. Classification (GTDB taxonomy): domain Bacteria; phylum Planctomycetota; class Phycisphaerae; order Phycisphaerales; family UBA1924; genus DASZQL01. Next base: position 265,346 of record CAYMNQ010000005.1, on the reverse strand, counting down.
CACCGTCGAAGCCGCGCGTCTGGTGCAGGCGGGCGACGGCAAGAACGCGCTGCGCGTGCTGACGGAGTGGTTGCGTTTCGCGCGCATGATGGCGGACCGCGAGTTCCTGGATGAGAAAGCGTGGGGGATGCTGACGATGATGCGGGCCGCCGAGCGGTTCCGCGACCTGCTCTATCAGAATGAGAAGGCGTTCACTCCGGAGCAGTTGATCGAGGGCGTGAAGCAGATCGCCGAGCGGGAATTGCTGGTTCGGCGGATGCGGATGCCCGAGGGCGACCGCCTGGCGGCGGAGCAGCTGATCGTGCGCACGATCAGCGAGCGCGGCGGGCCGAACCCGGACACCTTCGCCGCCACCATGGCGCGCAAGAGCGCGGGCGAGCGGTCGCTGAATTTGTTCACGGAGGCGGCGTACTGGGGCCAGATCGAAGCCGCGCACGCGGGGTGGTTCGATACCAAGGATGAACTGGCGAAGGTGTGGGGGGATTGGAAGAAGCGGTGGGAGATTAATGATCCGAATGACACGTACATGCGTGCCGCCGCCGATTACTCTCGGATGGACAAGACGAAATTCGCTTTGGTGGAGACGGTCGTCGCGCACATCGAGCCGCTGCCGCGCATCCGTGAGCGCTTGTATCTCGAGATCTCCGGGACGCGGATGGCGATGGCGGTGATCGGTTTCAAGCTCACGCAGGACCAGCTGCCGCCGAATATCAAAGCGGTCGAACCAAAGTTCATCCGTGATAACGAGTTGGATTTCTACAACTACAACACGGCGAAGCGGCAGACGGACGTGCTGCGATTCTGGGTGCCGATCCGCGATCAGTCGTGGGGCGAGCGTGAGCTGCCAAAGCCGCACGAGGTGACGATCGTGCCGCCGAAGGACGCGTGGGACGCGGTGTCCTCTGTGGAGGGCGATGTGGCGAGTGAAGTGGCCGAGCAGTTCTTCGGGCTGACGTCGTTCCCCGCGCTTGGTCCGGAGGTGTTTGATCCGACGGCGGGTACGCTGGACGTGGCGAAGCTGCGCGAGATGCTGAAGGATCGCGCGCGGCGCGAGCCGATCGCGCCGGAAGAAGTTACGGCGTTGAACCTGCTGGTCAAAGCGATGGCCCAGTTCGGCAGCGCCCCGGGCAAGATGGAAGAGGAGTCGCGCAAGGTTTTTCAGGGTTACCTGCGAGACTCGTTGATCGATCGCTTCGGGGACAAGATCGCCCAAACAACCGGCCTGACGACCGATGAGATGGTGGCGTATTACGGCGCCGTGCTGACTCACAACATCAGCTCGAAGGCCTGGAAGGACGTGACGGAGAAGGGTCGGACGACTCAGAACATCACGGAGAACGATGTTCGCGCGCTCCGCGAGGCGCTGGTCGAGTCGGCGGTGCGCGATGAGTTCGCGGATAACTATCTGAAGAAGATGTTGCCCAAGCTGGTCCCCGGCGGCGGTGCCTCGGGTGAGAGCTTCCGAAAATCGCTCGATGACTCGCAATTCCTCCTGTATTCCCTCGGCCCGAACCGGCGCGACGATCGCGCCCGCGTGGTGGGCGACGGCGGGCAAGACTTCCTCTACTGGCCGCCGCTGGTCAGCATGATGCGCGAGCACCTCAACAAGAAGTAGGCGCGTGTCGCCGCGGCGGGAACTGGTCGATGGCGCCCGGCTCACGGGGCGCGTCACGGCCGCTCGAGTTTGGCATCGAACACTCAAGCAGGAATCAACATGAACCAATCCACCGCGTCGGGCGGCGTTCACAAAGTGGTCATCATCGGCTCCGGCCCCTCGGGCTGGACGGCGGCGATTTATGCGGCTCGTGCGGCGCTTGAGCCGGTCGTCTACATCGGCGTGCCGAAGCAGAACCCGTCGATCGTTCTCCCCGGCGGGCAGTTGATGCTGACGACCGAGGTCGAGAACTACCCCGGCTTCCCGCACGGCATCACCGGCCCGGAGATGATGGCCGCGTTCCAGAAACAGGCCGAGCGCTTCGGCACGAAGGTGATCGGCGAGGACATCGAGCGGTGCGATTTCTCGAAGAAGCCATTCACGCTGCACACCAGCGGCGGGAAGTCGATCCATGCGCACTCGGTGATCATCGCGACCGGCGCGGTGGCCAACTGGATCGGGTTGAAGAACGAGATGCGCCTGGCGATGAGCGGCGGCGGCGTGTCGGCGTGCGCGGTGTGCGACGGCGCGCTCCCCATGTTCCGCGACCAGCCCCTCGCGGTCGTGGGCGGCGGCGATACGGCGATGGAGGAGGCGACGTATCTGACGAAGTTCGCCAGCCGCGTGTACGTGATCCACCGGCGGAGCGAGCTGCGCGCCAGCAAGGTGATGCAGCAGCGGTTCCTCTCGAAGCCGAACGCCGAGGTGGTGTGGAACAAGGTGGTCACGGATGTGATCGGCGATGAGAAGATCGAAGCGGTCGAACTGACGGACACGGTGACGGGCGCGAAGTCGCAGTTGAAGGTGACGGGCCTGTTCGTCGCGATCGGTCATACGCCGGCGACGAAATTCCTCGAAGGCAGCGGGGTGACACTGACGGACAAGGGCTATATCCATCTCGAGCATCGGCACAGCTACACGAATATTGAAGGGGTGTTCGCCGCGGGCGACGTGGCGGACGCGGAGTACCGGCAGGCGGTCACCGCGGCGGGCATGGGATGCCAGGCGGCGCTGGATGCCGAGCGGTGGCTTGGGAAGATGGGGCTGGCGTAGACGGGCGGGGTGCGCCAGCAGAAGACTTGCATCCTGTGTCTTGCGCCGGAGTGGGAACACCTCGCGTTCTCTTGCTTGGCTGATCGCTGCTTGAAAACCCGTCGACGGGCGGATCGAACTTGGGCTCGGCTTTCGCCGAGCGTCGAAACTGTGTTCGGCGGGGGCTGGAAGGTGTGTGCCTTCGAGCGTGGTCCGCCGAGCGAGTCGGACTCTCACCGCGCCGGGCCGTCTGCAGCCGGCCGGCGGGGTGGAGGGCACCGGCGTGCGTGCCCTCTACCTATCCCGGGCTGCGTCACCGGCGCGCGCACAACTGTGAACTTGCGCGCGGATGATGGTGCGGGATCAGTCGCGGAAGTGCTTGAGATTGAGGGATTTGTGATGACTTTGCTGTTGTTTGATTTTCTCTTCGAGATCGCCGCGGACATGTCACCGGCGCGCGCATAAATGGTGACTTGCGTCAGTCGCGGACGCGGATCGTGGCCGAGCAAAGCCTCGGCCATGACACCCGGCACCCGGCGCGGCAGCGCCCGGCACTACGGTCGGCTCGGAGCAGGCGACTGTCGTAGCACCCGGAACCCGGTGCTCGGCTTGGGTTCCATGGCATGGGCGACTTGCGGGTTTCGGCGTTCGGTTCGTGAGGCTTTGTGGTTGCCGTAGCGCGGCGGGCGACTCGGTTCGCGTCGGCGGGTATGATCGGGCTCAGTTGGTGCTCGGGGGGTGTATTGTAGGGAGCCGTTCGAATGGTGCATTGTGACGCCGGCGTGGGGCCGGAGTTCCGGGAGTTTCTTTCGGCGCTCTTCGCCCGGGCCGAGAAGAGCGGTGTGTTCGAGGGCGTGGTGCTGCGCGCGGAGGGGATAGTCGAGTGCCTGGCAAAGAACGTGGCGGATGAAGCGGCTTACCGGGTTGAGGTGGATGATGGGCGCGTGTTCGTGGGTTGGACCAGCGCGAACCGATGGATGAGCCAGTCGATCGAGGCGGAGCTGAAGTGGACGGGCGATGACCTGCAGGAGTTGATCGAGGACGAGTGCAAAAGCTGCGGGTACGACGGGCCTGCGATCGGCACTTTCGAGCACTTCCGGAGCGAGGAACTGTTGTACACCTTCCGGAATCACATCCCGATGAGCGGCAAGGGCGGGCTGCCGATCGGGGAGAAGGATGTGGAGCGGGCGCTGCAGTGTTTGCTCGGGTACGAAGCGACGTTCCGGGAGTTGGGCGACATGCGGCGGGCGGCGGCGGGGGAGGAGTAAAAGAGTCGTGAGGCGGAAGGGCGGAAGTCGGCGAAAGACAAGAAGTAGGTTTTTGTAGAGACGGGCGGGACGCTGGTCCCACTAGTTTTTGTAGCTACTTTGCGGAGATGCGATGCGGATTCTCATGCTTGGGTGGGAGTTTCCACCCTTCATCAGCGGCGGGCTGGGGACGGCCTGCTATGGATTGACCCGGGCGTTGGACCGTCTGGGGCATGATGTCATTTTCGTCCTGCCGAAGGCGGTGGAAGGGGATCATGCGTCGCACGTGCAGTTGGTGACGCCGACGGCGGATTCGCCCATGTCGCTGGGAACGGCGATCGCGCCGGCGGCGGGGCGCGCGGTGCAGATGTCGGCGATGACGGTGACGCCCGGCACGGCAGCGAGCGCGGCGGCGGTGGGTCCGCGCGGGGTGGGGCACTATTCGCTCCCTGGGTTCAGCGGGCATGTTCAGTTCCTGGGCGTGCCGGCGGCGCGGAGCAGTCCGTACTCGAGCGGCGGCGCCGGGGGAGTGGTGAGCGGGCGCGTGCTGACGGCGGCGGGCGCGATGCCGCCGATCCCGGCGAGCGCAACGCCCGAGCAGGTGGCGGCGTTCCGCGCACTGGCGGCGGCGGGGATCGAGTCGTGGGATGAGTGGATGGAATGGATCGAGAGCGGGGGAACGGCGCCGATGCCGCTGCGCCCGAAGTCGGGCGGCGACTACGGCGGGGACGTGCTGGGCGATTCGCAGCGGTACGCGAAGCTGGTGGTGTCGATGTGCCGGCATGAAGATTTCGATGTCATCCACGCGCACGACTGGATGACGTACCCGGCGGGGATCGCGATCGCGCAGCTGAGCGGTCGGCCGCTGGTGGTGCATGTGCACTCGACGGAGTTCGATCGCTCGGGCGAACACGTGAACCAGCGGGTGTACGACATCGAGCGGCGCGGGATGCACGCGGCGGTGCGCGTGATCACGGTGAGCGGGTTCACGAAGAGCTTGTGCGTGCAGCGCTACGCCGTCGACCCGGCGAAGGTTGATGTGGTCTACAACGGGATCGACACGGACACGAACCGGCCGGAGGTGGAGCCGATCGACACGGGTGACAAGATCGTGTTGTTCCTCGGGCGGATCACGATGCAGAAGGGGCCCGAGTATTTCGTGGCGGCGGCGAAGATGGTGCTGGAGAAGGTCAAGAACGTGAAGTTCCTGATCGCGGGATCGGGCGACATGGAGCGGCGGACGATCGAACTCGCGGCGCAGATGGGGATCGGGCACAAGGTGCTGTTCACGGGGTTCCTGCGCGGGAAGGACGTGGCGCGGGCGTTTGGCATGGCGGATTGTTATGTGATGCCGAGCGTGAGCGAGCCGTTCGGCATCGCGCCGCTGGAGGCGATGAGCCACGACGTGCCGGTGATCATCTCGAAGCAATCGGGCGTGTCGGAGGTTCTGACGCACGCGCTGAAGGTTGATTTCTGGGATGTCGCTGAGATGGCGAACAAGATCGTGGCGGTGCTGAAGTACCCGCCGCTGAGCCAGACGCTGCGCGAGCACGGCAGGATCGAGCTGCGGAGCCTGACGTGGGACGGCGCGGCGGAGGCGTGCGCGGAGACGTATGAGAAGGCGGCGTGGGCGATGGATGGGGCGGCGCTGGTGGGGTGAGTCGCGCGGCTGAGTTCGCACGCTCGCTGACGCGTCGCGCCTCGATTGTGCGCGCCGCGCGTACAGTAGTGCGGAGCCATGATTCCCGGAGCCGAACTGACATTCCGCGACCTCGGCACGCTCGGCTATCGCTCGGCGTACGAAGAGCAGGTGCGCGAGCTGGACGCCGTGCTGGTGGCGCGGGAGCGCGGCACGCCGATCGCCGGTCGCGTGCTGTTCGTCGAGCATGCGCCGGCGGTGGTGACGGTGAGCCGGCGGGTGTCGGCGCGGGCGAATCTCATTGCGACGGATGAGCAGCTCGCGCGGGCGGGCGTGGTGGTGGAGGAGACGGACCGCGGCGGGGACATCACGTACCACGGGCCGGGGCAGCTCGTCGTGTACCCGATTCTGGATTTGAACGCGCTGGGGCTGAACCTGCACGGGTACATGCGCTTGCTGGAGCAGATCGTGATCGACGTGTGCGCGGGGTTCGGCGTGGCGGCGCACCGGGATTCGTGCGCGACGGGGGTGTGGGTGGGAGGGGAAGGCATCGAGGCATCGAGCCATCAAGCCATCGAGTCAGAAGAGTCGTGCGCGCGCGGCGGTGGGGGGGCGAAGATTTGCGCCCTGGGGGTGAGGGTTCGGCGGTGGGTGACGATGCACGGGCTCGCGCTGAATGTGACGACCAATCTGGAGCACTTCGGCTTGATTGTGCCGTGCGGTTTGGTGGGGCGCGGGGTGACGAGTCTTGAGCGCGAGCTGGGGGCGCTGTGCCCGTCGATGCGCGACGTGAAGCGCGCGATGGAAGCGCGGTTCCGCTCGGCGATCGGAACGAAGACGGAGATAGAGGAGAGACGGGCGGGACGCCCGTCCCACTAGGTTGGGGAGTCGTGCGCGCGGGTGCTTACCGTGACTTCTCGATCGGCTTGAGTTTGAGGCGCTCGCGGATGAGGGGGTCGATGTTGGCGTCGTCCGGGGCGACGATCGCGGTTCGGAAGCGCTCGGTGTAGTACACGGAGTTCCACGGGTCGCGCTCGTCATCGCTCTCGCTTTCGTCGGCGTTCTCGGCGTCGGGCTCGGATTCGTCCTTGTAGCTCGGCTCGGATCGCGGGTCGTCGATGTAGGACTGGAGCACGTAGACAAAGCCCTCTTCTTCGGCGATGCGCTGAGCGGCGTCGCGGATTTCGCGGACGCACTCTTTCAGGCGCTTGGCGAAGTCGAGCCGGCGCTCGTTGTTGATCTTGTTGAACTTCTCGTCGTACTCGCGTGAGAGTTCGGTGTAGCGTTCGCGCAGCTTTCGGGCCTCGTCGTTCTCGGGAGCGTCGCCGATGGCGCTGAGTTGCTCCGAGAGTTTCTCGAGTTCTTCGTAGATGGGTTTGAGGATGGTGTCGTACTCGCGCTCGTAGCGGTCGTCCGTCTCCTGATACTTCTCTGAGCGGGCGAGGTCGTTCGCGAGCGCCCACAGGTCGCAGTAGGCGATGTGGTGTCCGGCGGGGCGGCCCGGCTTGTCGTCGGCGGCGAGAGTACGTGGTCCGAGCTGCGCGGCGGTGAACACGGTGGCGGAGATCAAAATGGCGGCGGGGAGGAGCAGCTTCTGGTTCGGCATGGCGGGTCCGGCGTTTGAGTGGGGGTTGATTCAGCGCAGTTTCAGGTCGTCGCGCACGTCTTCGGTGATGTCGGCGTCTTTCGGGAACTTCAGCGCGGGGCGGGCGAGGATGTCGCGGACGAGCGCGAGGGGCGTCTCCTTCTTGAGTTCATCGTCCGGGCCGCTGGAGGCGATGACGAAGTCGTAGCCCTGATCGTCGGCGAGGCTGGTGGCGGAGGAGCGGACGAGCCCGTACGCCTCGGCGAGTTGCTCGGCGACTTTCTTCTCCATCTTCTGCACGATCTCCTGCTGCTTCGCGTTCGCTTCGCGCTGCAGGCGGAGGTACTGGTCGCGGAGCTGGGCGAACTCGGGATTGTCGCGGGGCATGTTCTCGAGCTTGCCCTGCAGTTCGCGGAGCTGCTCGACGAGCGGGTCGAGGTCGTCCTTGCGGAGTTGCTCTTCGTATTCCTGGCGCAGCGGCTTGAAGCGGTCGGAGTCCATGAGCTCGTCGGCGACGCGCAGGACCGCGCAGACGGCGATCTTCGGCGAGCCGCCCTCGGGGATGTTCGCGGCGAGGGCGGAAGAGCCGGGGGCGCTGCCGGCGCGGAGTGAGAGCATGATCGCGGCGGCGGCGGCGGACCAGAGGGCGATTCGTTCGAGTTGGCGCATGGGGGCTCCGAAAAGGCTCGCGCGCGGCGGGAATTCAGTGACGCGCTGCGGGCGGTGGGCGGTACAGTAGGGCGTAGTCTAGGGCGCGGCGCGGGAGACCCGCTCGTTCACGTTCATTGCTTCTTGGAGGCAGTCATGCGCGATGCTCGGCTCGACAAACTAGCTGACGTGATCGTGGGGTATTCGACGGGGGTGAAGAAGGGCGACCTGGTGGCGATCCGGGCGGAGCCGGTGGCGATGCCTCTGGTGGAAGCGATCTACGAGCGCGTGCTGCGCGCGGGCGGGAATCCGGTGTACATCTGTCAGTCGGACGAGTTGCTCGACTTGTTCTATGCGCACGCGGGCGATGAGCAGTTGGCGTATGTCTCGCCGCTGGACATGCACCGGGTCGAGACGATGGACGTGCAGATCGGTTTGTGGGCGGACACGAACACGCGGCGGATGTCGCGGGTTGATCCGGCGAAGTCGGCGAAGGTGTCGGCGGCGCGGCGCGGGTTCATGTCGCGGTTTCTGGAGCGGGCGGCGAAGGGCGAGCTGCGCTGGTGCGGCACACAGTACCCGACGCTCGCGAGCGCGCAGGACGCCGAGATGAGCCTCGCGCAATACGAGGACTTCGTCTTCCGCGCTGGACTGCTTCACCTGCCGGACCCGGCGTCGGCGTGGCAGCAGATCGATGAGCGGCAGAAGCGCGTGAGCGACTGGCTGAATGAGAAGAAGGTCGTCCGCTTCCGCGCGCCGGCGCGCGACGGGCACGACGGCACGGATCTCACCGTCAACGTCGACGGCTCGACGTGGATCAACTGCTGCGGGCACGAGAATTTCCCTGACGGCGAAGTGTTCGCCGGGCCCAAGGGCGTGGACGGGCATGTGAACTACACGTTCCCCGCGGTCTACAACGGGCGCGAGGCACTGGGCGTGCGGCTGAAGTTCAAGGGCGGGCGCGTGGTCGACGCGAGCGCGACGAAGAACGAAGAGTTCCTGATGAAGATGCTGGATCAGGACGCCGGCGCGCGGGTGCTGGGGGAGATCGCGATCGGGACGAACTATTCGATCAAGGAATTCAGCCGCAACACGTTGTTCGATGAGAAGATCGGCGGCACGTTCCACGCGGCGGTGGGCGCTGGGTACCCGGAGAGCGGCAGCACGAACCAATCGGGGCTGCACTGGGACATGGTGTGCGATCTGCGCCCAGGCGATGCGTTCCCCGGAGGAACAATCGAGGCGGATGGTGAGGTGTTCCACCGTGATGGGAATTTCGTGAGGAAGGAGTGGCCGCGGGGGGAGTGAGGGGTCACTCAAAGGCACGGTGGAACTGCAATTGAGATCGCGCGATGGCGGGCATAGAATTCGACTATGACCAGCGAGAACATCCAAGAACTCCTCGATCAGGAACCATTTCAGCCGTTCCGGATTTGTGTGAGCAACGGTGAGTCGTACACGGTCACGAACCCGCACATGGTCGCGCTGATGAAGTCGAAAGCGTTCGTGGCGATCCCAGGGACCGAGCGATGGGCGTTCGTGTCATACCTGCACATCGCGGCGCTCGAGACGATCTCAAACGGTCATCACCCGCGCGGTGGGCCGCGTCGCAAGCGGCGGTGAAGGGTTGAAGTACGACTTGGTAAACCATGCTCCACCGCCGAGAATTTCTTTATCGTGGTCTCGCCGCCGCGGCGGTGGGGTTGGTGGGGCGTTCCGCGTTCGCGGAAATCACCGGGCTGCCTGGGTTTGGTGCGCAGCCCGGCGGCATTGATCCGAACGGCTCGCGGCCGTTCCGGCCGATCCCGCTTGATCCCGGCGGGCCGGTGGTGGATGGGTTGCACTACACGCCGTGGTTCACGGGGGATGACTTCGTCAATGTACGCATCCCGTTCCATCGCTCGGAGGTCGATCAACTCCCCGGCGGCGGGCCGCCGTCGGCGCGGGAAGAGACGAACATCGTGATCGTCGGCGGCGGGGTGGGGGGGCTGGCGTCGGCGTACGCGCTGCGCCGGCATCGGCCCGTGTTGTTCGAGTTGCACCCGCGCTTCGGCGGCGTGTCGCAGGGTGAGATTTGGAACGGCGTGCCGTACTCGCTGGGCGGGGCGTATGTCATCACGCCGGACAAGGGCACGTTCATCGACACGCTGTACCGCGAGTTGGGGCTTGACGCGATCGTGCGCCCGGACCTGGGCGAGAATCCTGTCGAACTCGGCGGGAAGATTCTCGATGACTTCTTCAACGTGAAGGGGCGGCCGAAGGAGGAGGCGGCGGCGTTCGCGCGGTACCGCGAGATCGTCACCGAGTTCGCCGAAAAGATGTACCCCGATATCCCGCTGCCGAAGGGGAAGGACAATCAGTGGATTCTTGATCTCGACCGCACATCGTTCCAGCAGGATGTCGAGGAGCGGATGGCGCCGATGAAGGTGCCTCCAGCGCTGGTGCAGGTGATCCAGGCGTATTTCTTCTCGTCGTTCAACGCGGGGTGGGGCGAGGTGTCGGCGGCGAGCGGGTGGAACTTCGTCGCCGCGGAGGAGTATGGGCGCTGGGTGTTCCCGGGCGGGAACGCGGCGCTCGTCGACGCGCTGTGGCGGAAGGTGCGCGAGGAGGAAGAGAAGGCGTTCGGGCGCGGCGGGGTGATGCTTCGCGCCGGCTGCCGCGTGATCGATGTGCGCCGGTTGCCGACGGGCAAGATGCTGGTGACGTACCGGGTTGGGGAGGGATCGCCCGGCGTGTTCCGCTCGATCATCGCGAAGAAGGTCATCATGTGCTGCCCGAAGCACATCGCGAAGCACATCATCCGCCCGCTGCAAAGGGAAGACCCGGAGAAGTTCGAAGCGATCGAGCGGCTCGATACGCACTCGTACCTGGTGGCGAATGTGCTGGTCGATGCGCCGATCAACCGCGATTTCTACGACCTGTTCCTGCTGGGCAACGGCGACTTCCCTCTGACGCCGAACGACGCGGAGGAACGGCCCGCGGTGGTGGACGTGGTGTCGGGGCACTACGCGCGCGGGGAGAAACAGCAGTCGCCGAGCGTGCTGACGCTGTACTGGCCTTTTCCTCACGCGAACGGTCGGCGTTGGATCATCGCGGACGACGGGTGGGAGCGGTTCGCGCGGGACATCGGGCCGCAGGTGAAGCGGATTGTGAAACTGCTCGGCGCGCCGGAGAGCGCGATCCGGCAGGTGCGTCTGACGCGCTGGGGGCACCCGATGCCGAACGCTTCGCCGAATTTGATCGCGGACGGCGCGTGCGAAGCGATGCACCGCCCGATTGGGGCCGGGGGCGGCGAGGTGTTTTTCGTGGCGCAGGACAATTGGGCGCTGCCGGCGGTGGAGAACACGCTGCTGGATCTGGAGCGGTTCTTGCCGGGGATTGAAGAAGGGCTTTCGTAACGAGCTCGCCGCACGCTTCTACGAGCCCCGAGCGTGAGCGAGCGGGTGGAAATGCAGACGCGCCGGGCAACCCACTCGCTCCCGCTCGGGGCTCGCGGTGGGCTACTATTCCTGACTTCAGAACCCGCTCTCGTCGGCGTGCGGCTGGTGCCCGCGCTGCGTGGGCCCGGTCCCGAGCCGGCGGTCAACTCGGCCCTTGAAAGGTCTCGATCGTGATGATGAGCAAGTTCACGCGGTGCGCCGCTGCGGCGCTGGTGCTGTGCGTCGGCGCTGTTCAGGCGGTGACGCTGGCGGAGCCGGACGCGGCCGCTGCGGGCACGCCGCTGGCGGTCGACGGGAAGGTGAAGGAAGTGCTCGACGCGATGGCGGCGTTCTATGCGAAGCAGAAGAGCGTGAGCGCCGAGTCGGTGATGTCCGTGAAGGTGTCGATGAACACGCCGATGGGCGAGCAGAAGCAGGAGCAGACGGTCAACGGCACATTGGCGATCGAGAAGCCCAACAAGGTGGCGTACATCGCGAAGGGCACCGCGAGCGACGAGCAGCGCGTGATCTCCGACGGCTCGAAGTTGTGGTCGAGCTTCGCGGTGCCGGGGCAGGCGAACTGGTACACGGAGGGCGAGGCGCCCAAGACTTTGGGCGACATCGCGGCGAGCGAGGGCATCGCGATGGCGGACGGCGGCACCGGGCTGGTGACGTGGATGTTCCACCTGCTGGGCGAGAAGGGCGCCGCGGCGCTGACCGAGGGCGCAACGAAGGCCGAGTACCTGGGCGAGGGCGAGTCGCCCGCGGGCAAGGTGCACCGTCTGCGCTTCGTGCGTCAGATGCCCGACATGATGACGGGTGAGAAGCTGGATGTGCCGCTGGAGGCGTGGGTCCTGCAGGGTGATTCGCCGTGGATGGTTCGGTACGTGCCGGATGCTGATGTGCTGTCGGAGGCGTTCGCGAAGCAGGCACCCGGCGCGCGGCTGGAGATGGATTACGTGCTTTCGAAGTGGCAGGGGTCCGAGAGCCAGCCGGCGGCGACGTTCGCATTTACCCCCGCCGAGGGCGCGAAAAAGGTGGACTCACTGCGCGGCGAGATGATGAAGCCGGTCGAGCAGCCGGACCCGAAGGCGCTGATGGGCAAGCCCGCGCCGGAGTTCGAACTGCCGATGCTCGGCGCGTCGGGCGGGCCGGTGAAGCTGTCGGACCACAAGGGCAAGAACGTGGTGATCCTTGATTTCTGGGCGACGTGGTGCGGCCCGTGCCGGAAGGGGTTGCCGGTTCTGAATGAAGTGGCGCAGCAGTTCAAGGACAAGGGCGTCGTGCTTTACGCCGTGAACCTGCAGGAAGATCAGGCGAAAGTCACGTCGTTCATGGAGAAGGTGAAGTGGGACGTGAAGGTGCTGCTCGACGCGGACGGCGGGGTGGCGCGGAAGTTCAACGTCAGCCCGATCCCGCACACGGTGTACATCGGGCGCGACGGCGTGATCCACGAGGTCGAGGTCGGGCTGCCCAGCATGGACGATGGAGAGATGAAGAAAGCGTTCACTGCGGCGATCGAGGACGTGCTGAAGAAGGGCGGCTGATCGCCCGACGTTGAGCGTTCATGGATATTGGTTGGCACGCACACGGCTCGGAGTGTGCGTGCTTTCATTTTGTGTGTCGGTCGTGAGATGGAGGAAGAGTAGGAAGAGGGGAATATGGGTTGCAGAGCCAACCCATGGCACCCGGAATACTGGATACAGTTGATCCGATGAGCGTTGCGCCCAAGCCCAGCGCGGGTTCGCGGGGTCACACGCCGGTGTTGCCGGTGGAGGTGATGGGTCTGCTCGCGCCCGCGGCGGGAGAGACAGTGGTCGATTGCACCGCGGGTCTGGGCGGGCATGCGGCGATGCTGGCGTCGGCGATTGGCGACAGCGGGACACTGGTGCTCAACGATCTCGACGGCGGGAATCTCACGCGGGCGGCGGAGCGGGTGCGCGCCGGCGGTTGCACGGCGCGGATCGTCGAGCTGCGTGGGAATTTCGCGGACGTGCCGAGGAGGATGGCGGAGCTTGGGCTGTCGGCGGATGCGGTGCTTGCGGACCTTGGGTTCTCGTCCAATCAGGTGGAAGACCCGGCCCGGGGACTGAGTTTCATGCGGGACGGGCCGCTGGATATGCGGCTTGATCCGGGGGCGCGGGTCAGTGCTGCACAACTGGTGAACTCGCTTCCGGAGGCAGAGCTTGCCGAGGTGCTACACGAGTTTGGCGAGGAGCGGGCGGCCCGGCGGATCGCGCAAAAACTTGTCGCCGCTCGGCAGGTGTCGCCGATACAGACAACTGGGCAATTGGCCTCAATTGTCAGGTCTGTGGTTGGGTCACATGGCGGGATCGATCCCGCGACTCGGACGTTCCAGGCGCTGCGGATCGCGGTGAACGATGAGCTCGGGAGTTTGCGCTCTCTGCTTGAGTCCGTGAGCCGGGCGGCGGGCAGGTCGGGCGGTTGGGTGAAGTTCGGCGCGCGGATCGGGATCATCAGTTTTCATTCGCTCGAGGATCGGCTTGTGAAGAATGCGTTTGGTGAACTCGTGGATCGCGGCTTGGCGGAGACGTTGTCGCGCCGTCCGATCGAGGCGGGCGACTCCGAGATTGTGGAAAACCCGCGTTCGCGCTCGGCGAAATTCAGAGTAGTTCGGCTGACTTCGGGGCGCGCGGTATAAGACACTCAAGGTCCGGGAACTGGGGTGAAGACCCCGGGTCGGACCTGTGGTTTGAGAAAGAGAGGCGGCTGCGTTCGGTCGCCTTTGAGTTTGGAGCGAACGGATCGATCGTGGCAGCAAGGATGCGCTGAGATGACCCGAGAGCAGAAAATAGCGTTGATCTTCGCGGTGGCTCTGATTCTGGGCGTGGGTGTGCTGTTGTCCGACCATTTGAGCGGTGCTCAGAAGTCGGAATTGGGCACGGTGGACCCGCAGAAGAACTCCGGGCCCGGGCAGCTTGAGGAGCCGGGGCTGGGGCGGAACCTGGCGTTCCTTGAGGAAACCAACAAGCCGGCGATGCAGCCGGCGGCGATCATTCAGACGGGGATCAACCAGCCCGGCGGGAGCACGCCGATCATCGGTGAGCCGGTGCAGCGACAGCCAGAGATCAAGCCGGCATCGCGTGATCCGTTCGAGGTTCTGGCAAACAAGGTGACCGACGCGGGCCGGGACCTATTGAGCGGGCACACCCCGCCGGCGGCGGCGGGTGTTGATCGGTACAACGATGTCGGGCGTGGGTCGCTCGGGGGCGAGAATTCGCCGATCGCGGATTCGCTTGTTCGCGCCGACGGCTCGCGGACGCACACGATCGAAGAGGGCGACACGCTGTGGTCGATCTCGGCGAAGTACTACGGCAGCGGGGCGGCGCACAAGAAGCTGGCGGCGTTCAACGCGTCGCGGCTGGGCGAGGGGGGCGAACTGCGCATCGGCGCGTCGCTGCTGATCCCGCCGGCGGAGAAGCTTGGGCTGTCCAGCGCGGCGGCGGGGACGAAGCCAGTCGCGATGGAGAGCGAGACGACCGCCGCGCTGAAGGAGCCGGTCAAAAAGGAAGAAAAGAAGGACGCACCGGGCAGCTACACCGTCCGCTCGGGCGATACGCTCGCGGGCATCGCGAGGAAGACGCTGGGCTCGGCGGGGCGATGGGAAGAAATTCTTGATCTGAACCGCTCGGTGATCGACGACGAGACGGCGGTCCCGGCCGGCACTGTGCTGAAACTCCCGAAGCGATAAATGGCGATGATCGATCGGCGTGGGTGATGACGAGGTTGCCTGATGTTCCCGAAGCTCTGCACCATCATCGGCGTGATCGGCTTCACCGGCGTGGGGATGCTTGTCATCCGGCAGCAGCGATTGCAGGCGGCGTCTGAATTGGCGGCGTCGGTGCAGCGGGCCGCCGGCGATGACCAGGCGCTGTGGCGGCTGCGCATCAGGATCAGCCAGGAAATCACGCCGGCGAAGGTGCGGGAGATGTGCGCCGTGATCGGGCCGATGAAGCCGATCGACACCGAGTGGTGCGCGCCGCAGGTGTGGTGCGAGCCGGGCACAGAACCCGGTGCCGCGGGGGATGAGGTGAACACACCGGCGCCCCCTGCCCGGGCGGCGGGGGCGCGGGTTCCGGTGTCGAACGCTCCAGCCGAGCGGCGGGATGAGCCGAAGTCCGATGGGGAATAACGGCGCGCGTGCCGCCGGTGCGTGATCGCTCTGATGCCGAGCTGGTGGGAAGAGGGCGGATGACGGCGAACGTGAACGGTGAGCGGAGCGATTCGGCGGCGGCGTCGTCGCGGCGCGTGGACCGCGTTGGCGCGGTCGTGCTGGGCGCGATCTCGCTGATGTTCCTGGTGATCCTTGGGCGCGTGGTGCAGCTTCAGGTGGCGCCCGGCGCTGAGTTGAAAGAACACATCCAGAAGCGCGTGAGCCGGCAGGTGGAGCAGGCGCCGCGCGGCGACCTGCGCGACCGGCGCGGGCGCGTTTTGGCGGCGACGCGGCTGGGCTACCGCGTGTTCGTTGATCCGTCGGAGCTCACGCCCCCGTTCGGCGACACGTTCGCGGCGCTGTCGCGCGTGACGGGCGAGGACGCGGGCGAGATCGGGCAGCGGATCATCGAGAAGATCGAAGAGAACCTGCGCCGGGTTGAGCGGAACAAGGGCAAGCCGGAAGCGAAGCAGGAGAAACCGATCCGCTACGTATCGGTTGGCGGCGTGTTGAACGAGGGGCAGCTCGAAGCGGCGCGACGGCTGGAGATTCACGGCGTGGCGCTCGAACCGCGGAGCGTGCGCGAGATGACGATCGATGAGCCTTCGCTCGCGCCGATCGTGGGCGTCGTGGGCATCGATCACGACGGCCTGCTCGGCGCGGAACGCACGTTCGAAACGCTGATGGACGCGAAGGACGGGCGGCTCGACTACGTGCGCACATCGCGCGGCGAGGCGATGTGGGTGCCGAGCGGGGGGTATCAGTCGCCGCAGCGCGGCGGGGATGTGCGGCTGAGCATCGACGTGGTGCTGCAGCAGATCGCGACGGAAGAACTGGTGAAAGGCGTAGAGCGGGCCGACGCGGCGGGCGGGCGGCTGCTGATGGTTGACCCGGCGACGGGCGAGATCCTCGCGATGGTCGACCACGTCCGCGAGGTGCCGGGGCTGACAGAGTGGAAGAAAGGTGCGCGGTTCGAAGAGGGCGAGCGCGTGCGCTACCGCACCATTCTGGGGTCAGAATCGATCAAGACGCTTCCGGCGGCGATGCGCCGGAATCGCTGCGTGGAGGATGTGTACGAGCCGGGCTCGACGTTCAAGCCGTTCATCTGGTCGGTGCTCACGGAGCGCGGCTACTGCAAGCCCGATGAGCTGTTCAATACGCACGACGGGCAATGGACGACCGAGTTCGGGCGGCACATTGGGGACGTGACGCCCAAGCCGCACATGACGTGGCGCGAGGTGCTGGTGTACTCGTCGAACATCGGCATGGTGCAAGGGGCGTTCCGGCAGCCGTACGGGCAGACTCGGCGCGATGTGCTGCGTTTCGGCTTCGGCACGAAGACGGGCATCGGTCTTCCTGGGGAATCGAACGGCATCGTGACGACGGCGAAAGCGTGGAGCAAGTACACGCAGAGCTCGATCCCCTCGGGGTACGAGATCGCGGTGACGCCCATGCAGATGGTGCGTGCGTTCAGCATCTTCGCGCGCGAGGGTGATCTCGCCGGCACGGTGCCGACGCTGCGTTTGACGGCCGCCGAGCCGGCGCAGGTGGAGACGGAACTGCGCCGACGCGTGCTGCCGCCCGCGATCGTGTACGAGGCGCGCGACGCGATGCGCCAGGTCGCGGAGAACATGGAGACGCGCACACGCCAGTATTTCAAGGACGACGTCTCCTGCCTGTACTCCATGTTCGGCAAATCCGGCACGGCGGAGATCCCGCGCCCCGGCGGCGGCGGGTACTTTGACGGGCAGTACAACTCGAGCTTTATCGTCGCGGCGCCGGCGGAGACGCCGAGGATCGTGGTGCTGGCGATCATCGATGACCCGGGGCCCGAGATGATCTCGAAGCGGATGCACTACGGCTCGGCGGTCGGTGGGCCGGTGGTGAGGCAGGTGGTTCGGCGCGCTCTGGAGTATCTGGGTGTGGCGCCGCCGCCCGTGCCCGGGACGGAGACGAGCGGGATGGTCGCGGAGGGGGAGGGCGCGGCGGATGATGTTCCGATTGTGACGGCGGCGGAGGAAGAGTAACTGCCGGTCTGCTGGCTCGATTGTGGCGCACTTCTCTACACTCGGGCGATGGTGTTTGATGAAGCCTCGCTGGGGCTGAAGATTCTGTCGCAGTCGGCGAACGACCTCGTGGTGGTGAAGCCCGCGGGGATGGCGTCGGACCTGACGCGCGACCCGAAGAGGGCGTCGCTGATCTCGCGCGTGCGCGACGCTGTGCGCCGCGCGGGGCCCGGAGCGGCGCACCTTGATCCGAAGTTGGTGAACCGGCTCGACCGTGTGACGAGCGGGCCGATGATCGTAGCGATGTCGCGCGAGGTGGCGGCGTTCTACGGCGACCAGATCCGCGAAGGGATGTGGGAGAAGTATTACGTGGCGCGCGTGCCGCGCCCGCCGAGGCAGTTGCTCGGGCCGGGGGGAAGACTGATTGGCAAGCACAAGGCGTACATCAAGGAGGGCGACGACCGCGCGCGTCTGGTGCGCTCGGGCGGGAAGGTGTCATACCTCGAAGTGCTCGAGTGCGAGCCGGCGGCGGATTTCGCGGGCGAGGCGCATGTGCTGATCCGGCTGCTCACGGGGCGGCTGCATCAGATCCGCGTGATGATGGCGGGGCTGGGCATGCCGCTGACGGGGGATGAACTCTACGGCGGGCGCGCGGGGCCGATGTACCTGGAGCACATCGCGCTGTGGAGCGTGGACTACACGACGCGGGAGATGCGGCTGTCGTGCTGGAAGGATGATCCGTCGCGCGAGCGTCTGGGGCCGATGATCCGCAAGCGGCTGGGCGTGATCGAGGTCGGGCCGATGGCGTGGCGGGAGTGAACTGCGCGACAATCCGGAGGAACCGGATTGTCGTGGCACGTTGGGTCACGCGCGTTTCACGGGGAGTTGCACATTGAGTTCGAAGTACTCCGTGCCGTGGGCGAAGGGTCTGCCGATCCAGGCTTCGAAGCAGGGGTGATCGTCGGGGACGTAGCCGCTGCGCGGGAGCCAGGAGCCGTAGAGCCACTGGAGCGCGCGGAGTTCGAGATCGATCCCGCCGCGGACTTCGACCTGCGCGACGATCATGGGCTTGAATCGGAACCGCCCGATGACGCCCGTCGGTATGACCGTGCCCGCTTCGACCGCGGCGTGGTAACGGCACTGCTCGAGCGGCGTGATCTCCGGGTTCTCCCATTGATAGCCGAGCCACTGCCCGTCCGCGACGCCATGCCGCTCGGCCCACGACATGAGGCGCTCGATCGCGCGGAGCACCGCGTCGCCGCGGTACGGGTTGCTCACGCGGATATACGCGACGGTGCGCGCGGGGAGTTCGCGGATGCGGGCGCGGAAGCCGTCGGGGTTGCTGCCCGGGGGGAGGCGGTCGAGGCGCGATTGGTGGTTCAAGCCGGGGGTGGCGCTCACGAGTTCGGAGACGTGCGTCTCGCGCCAGGCGGCGAGATTGAAGCGGCTGGGCGCGACGCCGTAGTGCCGCTTGAAGCTGCGGGAGAAGTCGGAGGACGACGCGAAGCCGCAGTCGAGCGCGATGGTGGTGAGGGACGCGCGGCGGTGGTGCGCCATCATGGAGAGGGCTTTGTCCAGCCGCCGACACTTGATGAACTCGGCGAGCGTGACGCCCATCAGCGCCTCGAAAACACGGTGAAAATGAAACGGTGAGAACATCGCAGCGCGGGCGACGTCTTCGAGGCGCAGCGGCTCGGCGAGGTGCGTGACGATGTGGTCGACCGCGAGATTGACCCGCTCGACGTAGGTCGCCGACGTGGAGTCTCGCGTTTTGCGGGCAGTTCGCAAGATCTGTCAAGCCCTCCGGGCGGGAAGATATACGATTGGGGTTCAGGCGTGATCGACCGCTGATCCGCCGCGTGGAGGTTGTGATGAAACGATTGGCGCTCGTACTGCTCGTGGGTGTGCTGGGAGGTTGCGCGTCGGGACCCGGCGCGAAATCGGCCGCCGCTCGGGAAACAGGAGATCAACGGATGAGGCTCGGTACTTTCTCGGTCAGTCTGGCGGTGAAGGACCTCGGCGCATCACGTGCGTTCTACGAAAAGCTCGGCTTCCGCGCCATCGGCGGCAACCCGGCGCAGAACTGGCTCATTCTTCAGAACGACACCAGCACCATCGGGTTGTTCCAGGGCATGTTCGACAAGAACATTTTGACCTTCAACCCCGGCTGGGACCGCGACTGCAACACTCTGGCGGAGTTTGACGACGTGCGCGAGATCCAGCGCTCGCTGAAGGCGCAGGGCGTCGCGCTGACGATGGCCGCTGATGAAGCCTCGAACGGCCCGGCGAGTGTCGTGCTGATCGACCCTGATGGGAATCAGATTCTGATCGACCAGCATGTTGCCCGGCCGGGACTCTGAATCTGAGGATGGGCGGAGCGGGGGGTTCTGCCTTCGGATACGGCAACGATCAAGCTGGCCAAGCGACGCGCAAGCTCCTGTACGGTTTGGATGTCTCGCGTCTGTTTAGGTTTTGGCAGGTATGCCGCCCTGCGTGAATCGGTTGGTCTGGGAATTTCGTGTTTCTTGATCGGATGCGCTTGCAGCCGTGGGTCGGCGTATTCGATGGTGTGTGTATCGGGCGTGCGTTCGGCGCGTTCGGCACAGGTTGTTCATTGGTTCCGTGCAACCGGTCGTCGATTCGAGAAGTTGGGGCAGCCCACATGCCGCGATTGGAAGGAGCGGTGCGGATGATCGAGCAGCGCGGGTTGCGTCGCAGCCCAAGCGCGGAGGTCGCGCGCCTGCTGGAACTATGCGGGCATGGCGAATCGATCGACGAACTGCACGCGTGCGTCGAGTCGGACCCTGGCGTGGCGGCGCGGGTGCTGAAGTTTGCGGCGAGCGGGCGCGTGCGGTTGCCCGAGCCGCCGGGCGATCTGCTGAGCGCGATCGAAGGGATCGGCGCGCGGGGCACGAAGATTGCAGGGGTCGCGGGGCTTGAAGTTGAAGAAGAGACGGGTGATGCGATCGCGTTGGCGCGGCGGGCATTGCGGCGGCGGTCGATGGTCCGCACGATCGTGACGCGCGCTCTGGCGCACGCCGTGGACTACGGTCGCGCGGAGATGGCGGGGACCGCGGCGCTGCTGTTCGAGGTCGGCCGGCTCGGGGCACTCGACGCGGAATTCCCGGGTGCCGAGAGTCTGGCGCGCGCGTTCGAGCGCGGCGAGGGGGCATCACGGCTGCGCGTGATCGAGTCTGCTGAACTCGGCGCGGGCGGCGCGGAACTGACGGCGGCGGTGCTGCGTTCGTGGGGCGTGGCGCGCGATCTGACGGTGGCGATCGAAGTGGCGGGCGATCTTGAGAACGACCCGCCTGGGGGCGAGGCGTGGCTGTTGCCGCGGGCGTTGCGCGTGGGCGAATTGGCGGCGTGGACGTTGGGTGATGGCGCGCCGAGCGAGGCAGCGCTCGATGCGCTGCAGCCGGCGGCGGAACGGCTGCTGGGCTTATCGCCCGAGCGGTGGCTGGGCTGTCGGGCGGAGATGCTCGTGCGGTTCGAGCGTGCGGCGGTGCTCGCGTACGGCGATGTGCCGCCGGCCGGTGCGCTTCGTGCGAGTATTACGGCGGCGCTGGCGGAGCTTGCGCTGGCGAGCGAAGCCGAGAACCGCGAGATGCACCATCGCCAGAGCGACCTGCTGCGCCGCGTGACGACCGACCCGCTGACGGGCGTGAAGAATCGGGCGGCATTCGACGATCGGCTGGAGGAAGAGATCGAGCGCGCCAGCCGAACGGGCGAGGCGGTTCTGCTCATGCTGTGCGACCTTGACGACTTCAAGCAGATCAACGACCAGCTCGGGCATCTCGCGGGCGATCTGGTGCTGCGCGGCGTGGCGGAGGCGATCGATCGCTCGGCCCGCAAATTCGACTTCGTGGCGCGCTACGGCGGTGAGGAATTCGCGATCATCGCGCCGCAGTGCCGGATTCACGCGGCGGACTCGCTCGCCGAGCGCGTACGCCAAGCGGTGGAGAACGCGCGGATCATGCACGACGGGAAGCGCGTGCCGGTGACGGTGAGCATCGGGGCGGCGGCGGCGGAGGTACCGGGGCAGTCGCGCACGCCGGCGGCGCTGATCGCCGCGGCGGATGCGAGGCTGTACGAAGCCAAGCGGGCGGGAAAAAACTGCTGGAGGCTTGATCTGCCCGGGACGTCGTGGGCGGCGGCCTCCTGAGAATGAGTTCACCGCGGAGACGCGGAGGGAAGCGTTCGGTCGCGGATTGACAGAGGTTCACACGGATTGAAGAAGGGCTGAACCCGTGCCCCGTGGAACGTTTCGCGCTGCGTCATTGTGAATCTGCAAGAAACCTGTGAGCGAAACGTTTGGTAGGTGTGTGGATTCGGCCGGTTGGTTGTGCAACAATGATCAGCGGTCGGCGGTTGAACTCTCCGCTCGGCGCTTGAGCGCTCGGCGAACAGCAAGGAGATGGAACGTCATGCGTGGGATGATCGGTCGCGGATGGATGGGGCGTGCGGTGTGCGGCGTGCTTGTGACGGCGGCGATGCTGAGCATCGTGCCGGAGGCGCGGGCGCAGTTCCGCGGCGGTATGGGGATGCGAGAGTTGGTCGATCCGTCGCTCACGACGCGCGACATCGAGCGTATGTCGGAGAAGCTGAAGCTGAACGACGATCAGATCGCCGCCGCCAACGATCTGCTCGCGGCGTTCCAGGCGCAGCATTCGGAGATGGCGAGCGGGCTGCGCGACGCGATGGAGTCGGCGCGGCAGGAGTTTCAAGAGACGCGCGACCCCAGCGTGTGGCGCGACCTGCGCCCGATCGGCGAGAAAGCCGAGGCAAAGCTGAAGACGATGGAGGCCGCGTTCTTCAACGACCTCGGCGCCGTGCTCGAACCGGCGCAGACGGAATTGCTCGCTGAGTACCAGCGCTCGCGCAAGCGCGAAAAATCGCTGCAGCAAGGCTTTTTGAGCGGCGAAGCGGTGGACATTGTGCGGCTGGTGGAGGACGTGAAGCTCTCGCCCGAGTCGAAAGCGACGATCGAGCCGACCGTCAAGCAATACGAGACGGAAGTCGAGCGGGCCGCGAGCGAGCGCGATGAGATTTACAAGGCGAGCATGGATCAGGGCATGGAGCTCTGGCAGCAGGGGCAGATGGACAAGGTGAACGAGCTCTTCGGCAAGGCGCGCGACGCGGGCCTGAAGGTGCGCGACATCAACCGCAAGTACGCCCGACTCATCGAAGGCTCGCTCAGCGAAGAAGAGAAGAAGAAGTTCAACGACGAGTTCCTGCAGCGCAGCTTCCCGCGCGTCTACCGCCCGAGCTACGCGAACCGCGCGGTCGAGATGTCGGTGAAGATGAGCGACCTGACGGGCGAGCAGAAAGCGCAGGTCGACGCGATCGCCGAGGGGCACGCGCGCGAGGCGGCGGCGCTCAACGAGAAGTGGGCGGCGGCGGTCGAGGACTCGGAGAAGACCCGCACGATCATGCAGATGTTCGGCGGCGGCATGGGCAACGAAGACGTCCGCAGCGCCCAGCGCGCCCGGCGCGAGCTCGATGACAAGACAGTCGAGAAACTCCGCGCGGTGCTGACCGAGGAGCAGGCCGCCAAGCTGCCCGAGCGGCAAGAACGCGACTGGCGCCAGGGCGGCGGTCGCGAAGGCCGCGACGGCGCTTAAGTTCGGGTTTTGTATGAATCGGTCACACGGGTCGGCGAGCGCCGGCCCGTTTTCTTTTTGGGTTTGTGACGGGGGCGCGCCGGGCGGCGCGTCCGGGCGGGTGTGGCGGGCCCAGAGCGGTCCGCAAGTTGTGATCCGCCGCGCGTGCTCGCGCGGCGCTCAATGAGGAGGCACCCCGGTGAAGCGGATCATCAAACGTCTCGGCGTGGCGGCGGTGTTCGGCGTGGTGTTGGCGGCGGGGCTGCCGTTGCCCGTGAGCACGGCGACGGCGCAGCCGATGATCATCTCGGGCGGGCCCGGCGGCGGCGGGTTCGGGCGCGGCACGGAGCCGCCGGTCAGCACCGGGGAGCTTGATCGCTACGGCAACCTGCTGGGGCTGACCGAGGAACAGCGCGAGGCGGCGAAGTCGCTGCTCGAAGCGATGCAAGCCGAGCATCAGGAGATGAGCTCGAAGAACCGCAAGGAGATGCAGGCGCTGCGCGACGAGTTTCAGGAATCGCAGGAACCCACGCTCTTCCGCGACAAGATGCCGGAGATCATGGGGCGGATGCGTGCGGCGCGCGAGAAGCTCGAAAAGGGCTTCTTCGACGACATGAAGACGATGCTGACGGACGAGCAGTCGGCGAAGTGGGGGAACCTCGAGCGGATGCGCCGGCGAGATCAGCAGTTGCCGCGCGGGCGGCTGGCCGGCGAAGCGCTCGACCTGGTGCGCGTGGTCGACGATCTGAAGCTGCCGAAGGAGGCGGAGCCCTCGCTCAAGCCACTGATGGAGCAGTACGAAACGGACCTCGACCGCGCGCTGGGAGAGCGGCAGAAAATCCAGGAAGAGAAGATGCCGAGCGTCTTCGGCGCGGGTGGGATGATGCGGCTCGAACAAGGCGCGCAGGACGGCGAGCTTCAAAAAGTCATGGCGGAGATGCGCGAGGCGTCGAAGAAGATCCGCGACGTGAACCAGCGGTACGCGCGGCAGATCGCGGCGGCGCTGCCGACGGACGCGCAGCCCAAGTTCGACAAAGCCGTGCAGAAGGCCAGCTTCCCCAGCGTGTACCGCGAGACGTACGCGCGGAAAGCGCTGAAAGCCGCGTCGAAGTACAACGATCTGAGCTCGGAGCAAAAGAAGACGGTCGAAGCGCTGATGGAGGAGTACGAGCGCGAGAGCGAGTCGATCAACTCGAAGTGGGCGTCGACGATCCGCGAGATGGACGAGAAGGGCGGCGGGGCGGAGTTTATTTTGCCGGGGATGGGCGGCGCCGCAACGTTCCGCATGCGCACCAACGAGGACGGCGGCGGCGAGCCGAAGGACCCGCAGGCCGACCACCGCGCGGCGCGGAAGAAGCTCGACGACCGGATGGTCGATTCGCTGAAGTCGACGCTGAATGACGATCAGAAGTCGCGCTTGCCCGAGAAACGCCAGCGGCCCGATGCCGGCGAGCTGAGCGAGGTGCCGGGCGAGGCGGTGGGCGTCTTCGCCACGGTCTCGACCACCACGGGGCCGGACGGCGTTCATTCGCAGACCACGGAAGTTCACGCGGTGACGGACGGCAGCGCCATCCCGCCCGGCGGCGAGGGGACTGAGGACGTGATCATCGTGACCACCGGCCCCGGCGGCGCGCCGCCGGCGGAGGAGAAGAAGCCAGCCGAGCCGCCCAAGCCGTGAACTCCCGGTATTCTGAGAAGTCCGATTGAGCGGTCGCAGCGGACCGGGAGGTTGATTGCCATGAACGAGCGTCGGCGCGTGTTCGTGCGAGCCGTAGTTGTCTCGGCGGTGTTCGGCTTCGCTGCGATGTTCGGAGCGGCGCCGGCGCTGGGGCAGTCGGTGATGTCGATGTCGTTCCTGCCGGAGCGCGGCGGCGGGGCTGACACCGATTTTTCACGGTCTGATCTTGGCGTGTTCGTGCGCGTGCTGAAGCTGGGCGACGACGAGCGCACCTCGATGTTCGATTTGTTCGAGGCGTTTCGGTCGCAGATCGAGCAGGGGGCGCGAGAGGTGCGGGAGTTCGGCGCGCCGCTCGTTGAGAAAGCAGAAGCCCTTCAGGATCAGCGAATTCTCGATCCGCTTCGCGAGCGGATTCAGAAGTGGGGCGAGCAGAAGGAGAAGCTCGAGAAGCAGTTTCTCGATGACCTGACGGCACTCCTGACGGCGGATCAGGCGACGCGTTGGCCGCTGGTCGAGCGCGAGCTGCGCCGGATGAAACAAGTCCGGCACGGGTGGCTGGCGGGCGAGGGGGTTGATGTGATCCGACTGTTCGCACGGGTGGCGCCGAATCTCGCGCCGTCGGAAGCGATGGCGGCGGTGCTGGAGCAGTACAGCCGCGACCTTGACGCGGCGTTGGCGGAACGGCACCGATTTCTGGACGCGAAAGGCAAGGCGTTCCAGGAAACACTGGAGAGTGATCCGCCGGCGGCGCGACAGACCTTTGAGCAATCGCGTGCCCTGCGTATTCGGGTGCGCGACGTGAACGCTCGGGCCGTTCGGCGGCTCGCGGAATTGTTGCCGCACGACCTGGCGGAAGAACTGCGGCGGGGCTTTGTGCGCGAGTCGCTCGCCCGCTTCCGAGCGCCCGGGCGGGTGGAGCGGTACGTTGAAGCGGCGACGAAGCTTGGCTCGCTCAGCGCGGAGCAGCGGGCATCGCTCGCTTCCTTCGCCGAGGGGTACACGACGCGGCGATGGAAGCTCCTTGACCGCGTGTTGGAGGCAGAGTTCCGCTGGGAGGAGTCGGCGATCCCCGAAGAAATTCTCGCGAAGATCGAGGGACGCGAGGAGCTCCACGGGTTCCGCGGCGGCGGCGATGTCCCGCCGCCTGACAGTCCGGCCCAACGACTCAGGGTCGAACTCTTCGAATTTGACGAAGCGGCCCGCAAACAGGTGGAGGGGATGCTGACTCCCGAGCAGCGGGCGGAGATGCCGTCCACGGCGGGCGGGTCGGTCCAGTTCTTTTCGAGCGGTCGATGGAGGTCTCTTTGAAGCCGAACCGCGTCGGCGCCGGTAAGAATCTCCGCGTGGGCGGCAATTTGGGACAAGTTCATTCGTTCAGCGGCAGGGGGAGGGCTATGGCTGCGCGCCGGGATGGCGCGTAGACTCGCGCTCTCGGCGTTGGAGCGATGGGTTGAGCCGCTGTTTGATGAGGTGCTCGTGACCGCGATTGATTCTCGACAGACCGGAAGGGCAGCAGCGGCGGCGATTGGCGGCGATGCTGGGACGCCCATGCTGACGGGGCGGCCCGAGGTCGAGCCGGGGGCGGCGCGGCTCATTCAGGCGGACCAAGCAATGCGGCTGCGGGCCGTGCCCTTCAAGGTCGAGGGCGGGCGGCTGCACGTGCTGATGCTCGATCCGGCGGATTTTCTGGCGGCGGATGAGCTTTCCGTCGTGTCCGGGATGCCGGTGTCGCGGTACGCGATCGAGACGGAGATCTTCCGCGAGATGCTGCGCGAGGTGTACGGGACCACGGCGGCAGAACTCGCGTCGCGGCTTGGGGGCGAGACGACGGCCGACGATGAGCTCGTCGCCAACCTCGAAGCGGTCGACGCTGAAGAACTGCACCGCATGGCGGAGCAGCCGACGCTGATCAATCTGGTGAATCTGACGATCCTTGAAGCGGTCCGCGGCCGGGCGAGCGACGTTCACATCGAGCCCTTCGAGAAGAAGGTGAGCGTGAAGTACCGGATCGATGGTGTGCTGGTGGAGCAGTCGTCGCCGCCCAAGCATCTGCAGCCGGCGATCACAAGCCGGGTGAAGATCATGGCGGGGATGAACATCGCGGAGCGGTACGTGCCGCAGGACGGGCACATCACGCTGCGTTTCGAGGGGCGGAAGGTGGACATCCGCGTCTCAACGGTGCCGACGATTTGGGGCGAGAGCGTCGTGATGCGCATCCTCGACAAGGAGTCGGTGAAGCTGGACCTCGTGCAGCTCGGGATGAACGAGAAACAGCGCGAGGCGATTCAGAAGTTGATCGACCTGCCGCACGGCATGCTGCTGGTCACGGGGCCGACGGGCAGCGGCAAGACGACGACACTGTACGCGGCGCTGACGAAGCTGTACGACCCGTCGCTGAAGATCATCACGATCGAAGACCCGGTGGAGTACGAACTGCCCGGGGTGAACCAGATGCCGGTGAACCCGAAGCGCGGGCTGACGTTCGCTACGGGGCTGCGCTCGATTCTGCGACAGGATCCGGACGTGATCATGGTGGGCGAGATCCGCGACCGTGAGACGGCGGACATCGCGGTGCGCTCGGCGCTCACGGGGCACTTGCTCTTCTCGACGCTGCACACGAACGACGCGGTGAGCGCGATCGGGCGTTTGATCGACATGGAAGTTGAGCCGTTCCTGCTGGCGAGCGTGCTGGAGGGGATCATCGCGCAGCGGCTGGGTCGGCGGATCTGCGAGTTCTGCCGCGAGGAGATGCCGCTGAGCGACGCGGTGAAGCACCGGCTGCAGCCGGCGGAGCGGGCGATGTTCGTGAACGATCGTTGCTACCGCGGGCGGGGCTGCGAGAAGTGCGAGGGGAGCGGGACTCGCGGGCGGATCGGGTACTACGAGATGATCATCGTCAACCCGCCGCTGCGCAGCGCGATCAGCGAGAACATGACGGCGCAGGAACTCATCAAGATCATGGGCGCGGAGCACGTAACGATGCGGCGCGACGGCATCTTGAAAGCCGCGATGGGGCAGACGACGATCGATGAAGTGCTGAGGGCGACTCAGGATTCGGAGGAGAGCTTTGGGAAGAAGTAGATGAGGCGCTGGGCAATAGGCACTGGGCATTGAGTGGACACGGAAGAACTGATCGGGCATGCCGACGTTTGAGTACCAGCTTGCGAATGATCGAACCCTCGCTATGTCGCCCGGCGCGGGGGTGATCGACGCGCCGGATCGGGCGACAGCGATCCGGCTGCTGCGCGAGCGCGGCACTGTGCCTACGGCGATCGCGGAGGTGAGCGGGGCGGCGGGCTCGATGCACCAGTCGCCCAGAGCCGCGACTGGCGGCACCGGCGCGGTGCGCACCGGGTTTGGGCGCGTCATGTCGCGCGGCGAGATGTCGAATTTCATCCGGGAGTTGGCGACCGCCGTCAGCGCCGGGCTGCCGCTGGTGCAGGCGCTGCGCACCATCATGCGTCAAGGGCGCAGCGAATCGCAGAAGCGCATGCTCGAACGGCTGATCGACGGCGTGGAGCACGGGCAGTCGATGAGCGATTCGATGCGATCGTTCGGCAGGCCGTTCACCGATCTTGTGATCAATCTGGTCCACGCGGGCGAGATGTCCGGGCGGCTGGGCGAGGTGCTGATGCAGGCGGCGCGGCTGCTCGACCGCGATGTGAAGCTGCGCCGATCGCTGATGGGCGCGCTGCTGTACCCCGCGATCATCCTGGCGGCGGTGGGCGTCGCGATCATCATCGTGGTGACGGTCATCGTGCCGCGCGTGCTGCGCGCGGTGGAGGGGCAGGTGATCAGCCTGCCGTGGCCCACGCAGGTGGTGCAGGGCGTCGCGTCGTTCTTCGGGGCGTACTGGTGGCTCGTGCTGCTTTGTGGGGCGGGGGCGGCGTGGGGCATCTCGCGGCTGTACGCGCAGCCCGAGACGCGCTTGCAGATCGACCGGCTCACGCTGCAGGTGCCGGTGCTCGGCGCGATGGTGCGTGACGTCGCTGTCGCGCGGTTTACGCGGACGTTCGGCACGCTGGTCGGCGCGGGTCTGCCGGTGCTCACGTCGCTGCGCATCACGCGCGCCACGCTGGGGAACAAGGCGATGGAGGGCGCGATCGAGGAGGTGTGCGACCGCCTGTCGGCCGGCGAGACGATCTCCGAGCCGATGGAACGCAGCGGCTATTTCCCGCCGCTTTTGGTTCAGATCGTCGGGTTGGGCGAGCGCACGGGCAAGTTGGACGAAATGCTCGCGCAGGCGGCGGACGCGTTCGAGGACAAGACCGAGCAGAGCATCAAGCTCTTCACGTCGGTGCTGCCGCCGCTGCTGATCGTGGTGCTCGCGTGCGTGGTCGGGTTCGTGGTGCTCAGCGTGCTGCTGCCGCTGATTTCCCTGCAGGACAGCATTGGTGGTTGAATGGAGAACGGTGCGATGAACAAGCGTTCCATGTCGGCAGTCAGGGGCTTCACGCTGATCGAAGCGATCGTCGTGATCATCATCCTCGGCGTGCTCGCCGCGGTGATCGCGCCGCGGTTCCTCTCGCGCGTGGGGCAGAGCAAGCAGGCGGTCGCCGGCACGAACGCCACATCGCTGGCGACGGCTCTGAACCTGTACCGCGCCGACTGCGGCGACCCGGAGTCCGGCGCGTCGCTTGACATCCTGCTCGAACGCCCCGGCAACGTCGAGGAGGGCAAGTGGAATGGGCCGTACATCCAGAACGCCGAGCAGCTGCTCGACCCGTGGGGCAACAAGTACATCCTGGAGGTGCCGGGCCAGAAGAACACGGCGGACTTCGACATCGTGAGTTACGGCGCCGACGCGAAGCCGGGCGGCGAGGGCGAGAACGCGGATGTCGTGAAGCCGTGAGGTGCCGCGCGTGCGAATGAGTCCGTTCCATCCCGGGACCGTCCGCGCAAAGCGCCGGGCGCACGGCGCGTTCACGCTCATCGAGCTGATCGTGGTGATCGTGCTGCTCACGGTCATCGCGGGCGCGGTCGTGCCGCGGCTGGTGACAACTGAAGCGCGCCGCGCGGAGACGAGCGTGAAGAACATCGCCGCGATGCTCTCCGCCGCGGCGCACCGCGACGTGGTGGGGGGCGATTCGATCGCGATCGTCCACGACGGGAAAGCAGCCCAGATGACACTCGAGACGCTCCGCCGCACCGAGAGCACCGCAGCGCCGGAGTGGAAGCGCGACCGCTTCACACAGCCCGTCGAGCTGGACGAGGTGCGCGTCCGGCAGGCGCTCATCGACGGGCGCGAAGCCAGCGGCACGGAATGGCGCGTCGAGTTCATGCCCACCGAGCAGCGCCCCACGGTGGAGTTGATCATCGGGTCCGGCGCGGAAGGCAAGGCCCGTGCGTGGTACATCGAACTGTTGCCCTACGACACCAGCGCGAAGATCGTCTCGATGGGGCGCGGCAGCACCGTGCCGACGCGCACGGCGTTGCGCTCTGTCGATCTCGACGCGTCGGGGAAGGGGGAGTCGGCGTGGTGACGCGACCTGGCTTTCCAGTGACGAGCAGGCGCACCGACTCTCAGAGCAGAGTCGGTGGCGTGGGGAGGCGAGCGTACGCGCTGCTGGACGTGCTTGTCGCGGGTGTGCTGTTGGGGATCGTGCTCGTCGCGGTCATGGGGCTGACGTCGCAGGCGCTGAGTTCGCAGACGAAGGGCGAGCAGCTGCAGACCGCCGCGTTGCTCGCGGACGAGCGGATGAATCTCGTGCTGATGACCGGCCCGGACCGCTACGAGGGCAACTTCCAGCTTGAGGGCGAGTGCGATGCGCCCTTCGAGTCATTCCGCTACCGCGTTGAGATCGAATCCGGAGCGGAGGGTGCCGCGTGGCCGGTGCGCGTGGTCATCGCGTGGAAGTCCCTCGGCGGCGAGCAGTCGTTCGCGCTCGACGCGAGCCTCGCGCCCCGGCTGGGCGACGATCCCGATCCGGACCGCAAGCCGGCCGAGACGATCTCGCGGGAGGACCTGTGATCCGTCGCGCACGACTCAACCGTCGCACTTCTCGGCCGCGGCCCCTCTCGATAAGGTCGCGCGGAGGTCGCGCGTTCACGCTCGTTGAACTGCTCGTCGCGGTCATCATCGCCGGTGGCCTGATCGGCGCGGTGACGATCACCGTCTCGCAGTCGCTCAAAGCGCGCTCGGCGTCCGAAGCGCGCCAGGAAGCCTTCGGGCGTGCATCGGTGGCGGCGTCGGCGATCGCCACCGATGTCGTGAACCTCGTGCGCGAGCGCGACCTCGTCCGCGCCCGGGTGCTGCTCCGTGACGGCGGCGAGGGCGCGGCGTCGCGCGACGACCTGCTCGTCTTCGCCGAGTCGCTCCGCCGCGCCCGCGCGGGGACCGATCAGGCGGAAGGCATCGAGTACGAAATACAGTTCCGGCTCGTCCCGGCGCCCGAGAGCGTGCTCGACGCGAAAGCCGCCGGGCGCGCGGTGCTGTGGAAGCGCGTTGACCCGATCCCCGACGAGAACCCTGAGGGCGGGGGCGTGGCGCTGCCGATCGTCGAGGGGCTCCGCGCGCTCTCGATCGAAGCCTCTGACGGCAAGAACTGGTACCCGACGTGGGACTCCGATGTCAGCGGATACCCGCACGCGATCCGCGTGTCCGTGCTCGCCGGCGCGGATGCACGCGATGTGACGGCGTGGGCCCGCCGCGTCATCGCGATCGACCGCGCGCCGCTGCCGCTCGTCACCATCGACTCCGCTGCGAGTTCGTCGAGCAGTGGGGGGGTGCGATGATCCACCGCGCACGTTCACGTTCGCGAGGTTTCGCGCTGCTCATCGTGCTGATGGGGATCGCGATCCTCACGCTTGTCCTCACCGGTTTGCAGGCGAGCGCGTTCCGCCAAGCCGCTGGCGGGCGTGAAGCGGCGGCCCGCGTCCGCGCCTACTGGGCGGCGCGTTCCGGGCTGGAGTCCACGCTCGCGCGATTCGAGTACGCCGTCCGTGCGGGCGACTCCGGCTCGGCGTTTACTGTCATCGACGACATGACCGCCGAGGCGCTCGGCACGCTCGACGACGCGTCGTGGGAGATCGTCCACGCGGAAGAGAAGACCGAGCGCAACGGCCCGGCGGACCCGCACGCGAAGATCAACGTCAACCTCATGTCGCGCGAGGACCTCATGACCATCCCCGATATGACGGAGGACGTCGCCGACGCGATCCTCGACTGGGTGGACAGCGACGACACGCCGCGAGAACTGGGCGCGGAGGAGGGCTCGTACTCGCGCCTCGCGTCGCCGTACAAGCCGCGGAACGCGCCGATGAAATCGCTCTTCGAGCTCGAACTTGTGCGCGGCGCGGACCCGACCGCCGTGCGCGGCGAGGACTGGAACCTCAATGGGCGGCTCGACGCGAACGAGAACGACGGCGATGTCTCCTGGCCCTCCGACAACGCCGACGGGGTGCTTGACGCCGGCTGGTCCGCGTTCCTCACCACCGAGAGCATCGACGCCGGGCTTTCGCTCAGCGGTCAGGAGCGAATCGACCTGACGAGCGCTACGAGCCAGCAGCTCATCGCGCGGTTCACGTTCCTCGATTCATCACAGGCTCAGACCCTGCAGAGCTTCATGAGCCGCAGCGGCTCGCGCCTCGAAGACCTCATCAACCGCTCGCTCTCGTCGCTCGCCTCCGGCGCGGGCCTGCCTGCGGCGGGGGTGCGGAACCTCGACGCCGAGCAGATCAATACCATCCTGAACGAAGCCACGATCACACCGACGGATCAGGACGCCGCGCCTGGACGCGTGAATGTCAACCTCGTGACGCGCGACACGCTGAATTACCTCGCGGTCTTCGACACGCCGCAGGGCTCGGCGCTCGCCGACGCGATCATCCTGGCGCGCGACAGCAGGGCGAACGGCTTTGTCAATATGATGGACCTGATGGAAGTACCGAGCATGACGCGCGGACGGCTGGCGACACTCAGCCGAATGCTGACAGTTTCGAGCAACTCGTACGTCGTGACGAGCCGGGGGCGCGACGACCGGACGGGCATCGAGGTTGAAGTCACGGCGACGATCGATCGGACCCGCCTGCCGGCGGTGATCTCGGAGATGCGGGTGCGATGAGCGAAACCAGCGTGACGAACACCCCGAAGCCGAAGAACGCCGCGCGCGGGCGCACCGCCGCCGCAGCGCATCTGGTGGGCGGCCGCTGGCGCGTGCTGATCGGCGAAGTCGGCCAGCGCGTGAGCATCACGGAGGCGCGATCGTTTGGCGAGAGTGAACTCGGCGCGCTCCGAGCGTTGCTTGCAGAGAAGAAAGTTTCGCAGTTCGCAGTGGTTGTGCCCGCGTCGCGCACCATCGGACGCATCGTGCAGGTGCCGGAGGGCCCGTCGGTCGAGATGTCATCCGCGGCGGAGTTGATCGCTGAAGCGGAACTCCCGGCGCGTCTGCCGGCGCACCGCCGCGGCGCAGGCGTGCTCGACCTCCCCGCCGCCGCTGGGCAGCGGGCCGCGATGATCGTCGGTTGGCACGGCGAGTTCGTCGCCCCACACTTCGGCGTTGACAGTGTCGTGTGGACGCCCGAGCCCGCCGCGCTGGCGATGCTCGTGAACGGCGCGGGGATGGCCGTACGGCGCGACCCAAATGAAAACGCCGTCGCGGTGCTCGCGTGCGGGCCGGGGCGCAGCGTGCTGCGCACCCTGCGCGAACACCTGGCGCAGCACGCCGGAACGGAAGCTGCCGAGCGCTCGGCACGCGAAGCCGCCGATCTCGCCGGGCTGCCCCACGAGTTCACCGCCGCCGGCGTGACCGCCGAGCGTGAGTTCTG
Organism: uncultured Phycisphaeraceae bacterium; assembly: GCA_964391865.1. Lineage (GTDB taxonomy): Bacteria > Planctomycetota > Phycisphaerae > Phycisphaerales > UBA1924 > DASZQL01. The sequence continues at coordinate 231,895 of CAYMNQ010000005.1, read as the reverse complement.
GCTGGACGCGGAGAGCCTTCAGCGCCTCGCCCAGCGCGCAAGCGGTGCCCGAATCGATCCCGCGTGGGTGGGCGAGTTCGGTGTGGCGCTCGGAGCGATGCTGGCCCTGGGCGCCGAGCGATCGCTGGGCAGCCTGCTCTCGATGTCGGCTGAGGTGCCGAAGCTGCGCATTTCCCCAGTGCAGCGCGCCGTCATGGCTCTCTCTCGCCCGAAGGTCGCGTGCGGCATCATCGCGGCCGCGGCGATGCTCATCGTCTTTGCGCCGCTCGGGATGGCGATGGCGCGCCACGGCATCCTTACCACCAAAGCCGGCGGGCTCTCCGAGCAGCAGGAACGTGAGCGCGAACTGAATCAGCAACTCGAACTCTACAAGGAACTCAACAAGCGCCGCTGGCCCGTTGCGAAGCTGCTCGCGGATCTCGCGGGTTCGATGCCGCAGGGCGTGGAAGTCACTTCCGTCACATTCGACGCGGAGAAGAACGCGGTCGCGATCCAGGGCTCGGCCGACCGCTCCGAACTCGCCGATACCCTCCGCGCCAAGCTGAACGCCAGCGGCGTGTACGCCGGGTTCAGCGGTAGTCAGCAAACCGACGACGAGGACGAGGGTCGCGTCGCCTTCGCGTACACGGGGCGCGTCGCGTCACCCTTTTCGACCGCGAAGGGCGTCGAAGATTTCTCCAAGGAAAGCCTGTCGAAGCGGCTCTACGGCGTGGATGCGCCGGAGTCGAACGGCGCGAGCTCCGGCGCGGAAGAGCCATCGTCGTCCGGGTCGCGCGGCGAGCGCGGTGGCGGCGCGAGTGGACGCGAACCGACGCGTTCCGCGGGCCGTGCCGCGCCGAAGAAGGTCGAGATCCCTGCCGCGATCAGCGATGATGAGATCAACGCGATGGACCGCAGCGCCGCGATGAAAGCATGGAGCGAGCGGAAGAAGATCGCCGCCCAGCCGGGCGTCGAGAGTGCTGACAAGGATCGCTTGAAAGCCGAGGTCGAGAAGCTGCGGGCTCGGATGGACGCCACGAAATCACAAGCCGCGCCGGCGAGCGGAGGTAGCGGCTCATGAACTTCTTTACGCTACAGTTCTGGCGCGAATTGCCACGAAGATTGCGGAGAGCGTACGTATCACTCCCGCGCTGGTCGCAATGGTCAGCGATCTTTCTGCTGTTCGTCGTCCTTCCGTACTTCACGGTCGTCGAATGGGCGCTCGACAACGCCGGCACAACCTCGGCCCAGGCGAATCTCCTGCAGGAGTCCCTTACGCGCCAGGCCTCCCGCGCCGAGCGCGCCGAGGGCGCCGGCCAGTCGCTCGCGCTCGGGCAGGCCCGCTTCGGCGGCGTGAAGTTCCCCGGTGAATCCAAGCAGGTCGAGTCGCTCCTTTCGCGCATCGACGAAGTCCTGAAGGCCCGCGGCGCTGGCTCGCCCAGCAAGCGTGAGCGCCCGCCCGCCCAGCTCGGGCGTGATGTGATGGCGGGTGTCGTTCCCGAGGGCATGCAGGTGCAGCGCGTGCAGGTGCAGGTCGATTTCGAAGCCTCGCAGCAGGCGGCGGCGGCGATCATCGCCGACCTCGAGCGCACCCCCGAGGTCCACGCGATCTCCCGCGCGTCGCTCAAGCGGCTCGACCGCGACGGCAAGCGCCTTGTCCAGGCGCAGCTTGTCATCGACACCTGGATCGTCGCCGCGAAGAGCGGTGGGGGGGCGAAGTCATGACCACGCCGCCGCTGAGCGACCCGAAAGCAATCGCGCGCACGCTCGGCGTGCCGGGGTGCATCGCTGTCGTCGCGCTGCTCGGCGCTCTCTTCGTCGTCGCCCGCGAGGTGCCGGCGTTCGTCAGCGCGCTCATGCTCCCGCGCGGCGTGGGCAAGGAGACCGTCGCCCAGTCCGCGCAGCGCACCGAGCAGTACAACGCCGCGTTCGACGGCTATCTCGCGCAGGTCGACGGGCGCTCGATGTTCTTCGTCCCCGCACCGCCGCGCCAGGCGGCGAAGACCGAGGACAAAGCGAAGGACGACAAGCCCTCCGTCCCCACCAGCTACGGCGGGCCGAAGATCATCGCCATGATCAACGACAAGGTGTGGTTCGACGACAACACTTCGGCGTCGATCGGCGCCGATGAAAACAGCGGTCTGAAGGTTGTGGGGCTGAACACGCCGTGGGGCGCGAGAATCGCGTGGCGCGGCGTGGAGTTTGATGTCCCCCTCTTCGACCGCACCACCGAGCGGTTCATTGAGAAGCGCGGCAGGAAGGAAGAACCGAAGCCGGCCGCGACCGACGCCGCGCCCGTCGGTGCATCGACCGAGACTGCATCGCCGAGCGAGCCGGCGACCGCAGAAACGCAGACACCCGCCGAGACGAAGCCCGAATCCCCTGCGCCCCCGGCATCCCCCGAGGGCGAAACCCCAGCGAACGAACCCGCCGGCGGCGCAACGCCCCCGGCGCGATCCAAGGAATGAGCATGACGCGGAAGAAGACGAACGTTCGGCATTTCGCGGGGTTGTGCGCGATGGTCCACGCCGCCGGGCTGGCGTTGCCAGCGCTCGCGCAGGACGTGAAGCCCGAAGCCGTTGCCGGCGCGACCGACGAGGTCCAGCTCGACGCCCTCGGCCGACGCGTGAGCAACAACAAGACCACCACGCTCGCGTTCAAGAACGTTTCGCTGGAGCAGGTCGTGCCCTTTATTGTTGAAGCGACGGGCAAGGTCGTGCTCCCGCAGCAGGAAGTGCTCACCCGCAAGATCACCATCCTGAACGACAAGCCGATCCCGCAGAGCGTGGCGCTCGACATGGTCGTCCTCGCGCTGCAGCAGGCGGGCATCGCGGTCGTTGAGACGAAAGAACTCATTCTCCTTCGCGACATCGCCGAGATCGACCGTCAGGACGTCCCCGTCATCGGGCCGGACGAAACCGTGCAAGGGCGCACCGACCTCGGCAGCATCGCCGAGAAGGTCTACACCTTCCGCAACGGTTCTGCGGCGAATCTCGAAACCGCCATCAAGGACTCCATCCCCGACTACGCCAACCTCTTTGTCGATAAGGACTCGAACCAGATCGTCGTGCGCGGCAACGTCGGCTTGCTGCAGCGCGTTGAGCGACTTGTCGAATCGCTCGATCGTCCCGGCAGCGCCTCGCTCACGACCGAGACCTTCCGGCTCCGCTACGCCGACGCCGACCAGATCGCCACCAACATCAAGGACCTCTTCGAGCAGAATCGCGGGCAGACCGGCAACAACCAGCAGAACCGCAACTTCCCGTTCGGGGGTGGATTCCCCTTCGGCGGCGGCGGAAACTTCGGCGGCGGTGGCGGACAAGGCGGCAATCAGGGCGGCGGCCGGCAAGGGGGTGGCGGCGGTGCGGCAGCCGGCCAGGGCGGTCGGCAGGGCGGCACCCCCCAAGCCGGCGATTCCTCCAGCGCGGTCTCAACATCCAGCAACCTGCGCGTCACTTCGAACCGCCAGCAGAACAGCGTAACGGTGCTCGCCGAGAAAGCGATCCTGGATCAGGTCCGCGATCAGATCGAGAACATCTGGGACCAACCGCTGCCGCAGGAAGCGGTGATCCCGAAGATCTACGACCTGAAGAACTCCGACCCCGTGAAAGTGAAGGACCTGCTCGAGGGCCTCTTCGGCACGCCGTCGAGCACCGCGACCGCGCAGTCGTCGCAAGGCGTCGGTCGGCTCGCGGGGCAGTTCTCTTTCGAAGCGATCCCGGAAGCCAGCCGGCTCGTGGTCGTCGCGAAGTCGCCCGACAATCTCTTCGTGATCGACCAGATCATCGCGGGCATCGATCAGCCGCAGACTGCGGGATTGCCGCAGATTGTCGAGCTCAAGCACGCGAACTCGGAAGAACTCGCCGAACAGCTCAATGCTCTCCTCGCGCAGGAAGGCACGCTCGCATCCGTCCGCCGCGCGGAGTCGGGGCTGACGGAGCAAGAGTCATCCATCAGCCCCTTCGCGCAGCAACAACAATCGACCACCGGAACGCAGGACACCGCGACCGCCGGCACGACCGGCGACAACATCACCTTCTGGTGGCAGCGCGCCCGACCGCCGACGGACAACCGCGGCTCGTCCAACCTCGTCTCGAAGATCCGTATCGTGCCCGTCTGGCGTCAGAACGCGGTGATGGTCCTTTCGCCTCCCGAGTATCAGGCGTCGGTCGTTGAGCTGATCCGCAGTCTGGACCGCCCCGGGCGACAGGTACTGATCTCCGCCGTCGTCGCCGAGATCGGGCTTGACGATGCCACCGCGCTCGGGCTTCGTGTCTCCAGCGAGACGATCAATCCGGCGAACCCCGACAACTCCATCACCCTTGGCACCACGTCGCAGAACACCAAGAACAACTTCCTCCCGGGCTTGTTCGATACCTCCGTGCTCAATGCGAACGTCGATCTCAACTTCTTGCTCCAAGCGCTCTCGCAGAAGACTTCCATCAACATCCTCAGCGAGCCGAAGATCTTCACCAGCGACAACCAGGAGGCGGAATTCTTCGACGGGCAGGACATCCCGTTCATCACCGATACGCAGACGAATCAGGACGGCAACCTCGTCCAATCGTTCGACTACCGCGCCGTCGGCATCGTGCTGCGCGTGCGACCGCGCATCACCGTCAACCGCGATGTGGACCTGCGCGTGAACCTCCAGCTCTCGTCGGTCCAGCCGCAACAGACCCTCTTCGGTGGGTTTATCGTCGATCGACGCGAGACGACAACGCAGCTCATCGTCCGTGACGGGCAGACCATCGTGATCTCGGGCATCCTCCGAAGCGAGGACAGCGACATCAAACGCAAGGTGCCCCTGCTCGGCGATATCCCGCTGCTCGGCGCGCTCTTCACCAGCATCGAGAAGACCGTGTCGACCACCGAGCTGGTCGCGTTCATCACACCGTTCGTGGTCGACAATCCGGAGACGATGGACGCCATCAACGAGCCGTTCCGCGATCGGCTGGATGTGCTGCGCGAGCAGCTCAGCCTGCCGGACGAAGAGGCAGCTCTGAAGCAAGGCGCGAAGAAGCCCGCGGGCGGGCCGGTCGAGCCGGAAGTGAAGCCGCTCACCTCCGAGCCGGAGAAGCCTTGAATGCCCGCCGGGCGCGCTCCAGCTCGTTGGTTCATTCTCGCCGCGCTCGCGGCGGGAGCGGGTGGGATCCTGGTTCTCGGCGGGTGCGTTGAAGAGCGCATGCCGCGCCAGCTTGCCTACCGCGGCGCGCCGCTGAAGCCGAGCCCGCCGGGCCGAACGCCCGCGAGCAGCACGCCCGTACCGATGCCCGAAGGCCCGGTCGCATCGCAAGCGCCGAGCGCGGGGACGATCGTCTCGCAGGTCCGCGTCGCCATCGCGCCGCTGGGCGTGGTGCCGTTCGATGGGCAGGTGCTTCCGGTCGTTTCCCCCGACGGCAGCTTTGTCGCGGTGCAGACAGGCGAAGCCCCGTCCTGGCCGCACCTGCTCGGGCACGACGATCCAGCCGGTCCGCCCGGCTGCATGGTCGAGCTCTACGCGATCACCGATCAGGGCGTGTCGCGCATCGACCCCGTCGAGCCGCTCGCCGCCGGTCTGATGCTCGGCCGCACCGCGAGCAGCACCGGGGTGCTCGTCGAAGAGCCACGCACCGATGGCACGCGAGCGATCGGCGAGATCGCTTGGGCCACCGGGCGATTGTCGTGGCTTACCGAATCAGACGCGGTGTTCGCGCATGCCGCCCGCTTCGGCGAGGGTTCGCTCGCGCTCTCGCAACGCGAAGCGGGCACGGCGCGCGTGACACTCAGCCTCAGAGAAGCGGCCGCAACGATCCGCCTGAGCGACGACTGCCGAGCTGCCTTCCCCGTGCCGTCGTCCGCGTCGGACCTGCTCTACACGATCGAATCAGGCAGAGCGGGCATGGAACTCCGCGCCTTCCGCTTGCCCGCGCGCGACGAGCGCACGCGCCAACCCTACGCGATCTCCACCGCGAAACTCGGTGCGAACCCAGACCCCATGCTCGCGTACCAGGCGGCGAGCGGCGCGACCGGAGTGGGCCTTCTGCCGGGCGATGTCGAGTCACCCGCCGACCTGCCGCCGAGTGACCTGCTCTTCTTCCACCCCTTCTCAGGGCGCATGGCGATCTTCAGCCCCAGCACCGGGCGCATCACGATGCTCGCGCCACGCACCGTCGCCGGCGCGTGGATGCGCGACGCCGCGTCGGGCTTGGGCGTCTTCCTCACCACCGAGAAGGGGCTGGTCCATCAGCGCCTGACGCTCCAAGCGGACGGCGGGTGGAAGGTCTCGCCCCCGGTGCGCGTGCTCGATGAACCTTTCGTGCCGCGCGTCACGCGCGACCCGAAGCGCCCGTTCATCCTCATCGGACCGGTCCGCGGCGATCCTTCGCGCCTTCAGCTCGTCGCCATGCGCGTCGCCGGCGACGGCGAGTAAGCCCGCGATACATCGACCACTCCCAGTTCGCTCACCGCGAAGACGCGGTCGCCGGCGCTCGGCGTGATCGCCCGCATCCCCGTGAACGCGCCGAACGCGGGCAGCACGCCCACGCGGGCGCCGAACCAGAAGCACGCCGACCGCACGCTCCCCGGCCCGCGCCCCACCGAGACCGCCGGGTGCAGGTGTCCCGCGAGCACATACCCCGGTGTGTCGCGCGGCCCCACGCCGTCCGGCTCGTGCGCGAACACAAAGGGCGCCTCAGCGTGAGGCCCGGCGACGACATTGATCCGCCACTCACTCGGCGGATCGCCGCTCGCGCGGTCGTGATTCCCGCGCACCAGCAGCACTTCCAAAGATGCGCGCTCGCGCCGCCAGTCCGCAAAGCGATCCATCACTGCGTCGGTTCGCCCGCTCTTCGCGTGCAACAGGTCGCCCAGAATCACCATCCGCTCGGCACGATGCTCGCACACAAGGAACGACAGACGCTCCAGATCGCGCTCGGTGGTCGATTCCGGCACCGCGATCCCCGCAGCCCGGAACGTCGCCGCCTTGCCCAGATGCAGGTCCGCGACGAGCAGCGTGCGGCGTGCCGCCCACCAGACCGCGCGGAAGGGCAGCAGCGCTACTGCTTCGCCCGCGAGTTCGATCGTCATGATGGAATCAGCGCTCCGCACGCCGCGCTAGCGTACCGGCTCGCGCACCGACGCGGCGTGTTCCAACTGGTCCACCATCGCGCGGACCCGGTCCTCCCAGCGCTCGCTCGTGACATGCTGCATCCGCAGGCTCTCCGCCCACAGTGGGAACGCCAGCGGCGTGAGGCGTTCCGTGTCCACAACCACGATTGACATTCCCGCCGCCCGCTCCAGGCACGCGCGAAGGCGCGACACTTCGAGTTGCTCCGACAACACCTCGTGCCGCGCTTGTTCGAGCAGGAGATTGCCGGGGTCGAACTCGCTGAACACGTCAAAGAACAGCTCGCTCGACGCCTGCAGATGCCGCGCGGGCTTCGTCGCGCCAGGGTAGCCCTGAAAGATCAGGCCCGCGATGCGCGCGATGTCGCGGAACTGCCGCCGCGCGAGCTGCCCGCTGTTGACGCACTCGAGCAGATCGTCGATCAGCCGATCCGTGCTCAGCAGCTCACGCCAGCCGTCGGCCTCGAACTCCAGCGCCTCGCGCGACAGAATCTCAAGCCCGTAGTCGTTCACCACCACCGTCACGGATCGCGGCGCACGCCGCGTCACGCGGTGCGCCAGCAGCGCCCCAAGCCCTTCATGCACCAGGCGTCCCTCGAACGGGAACAGGAACGTGTGATGCCCCTCGCGCGTCGTCACGCGCTCGATCAGCAGCTCACTCGGCGAGGGAATCCGCGACCACCGGCTCTGAATCTCCAGCAGAGGACGCACCGCCTCCATCTCCGGTCCGCCGAACCGCCCCTCGCGTGCCTCATTCAGCTTGCGCCGCACCGCGTACGCCAGCTGGCTGGAAATCGGCATCCGCGACCCGGCCCAGTGCGGCACCGCGCCGCTCTTGAACGGTGACTTCCGCACCACCGCCGTCATGTCGCGAACGCTCAGGAGTTCGAGCGTCTTCCCCGCGAAGACGAACCGATCGCCGGGCCGCAGCCGCGCGATGAAATCCTCCTCGATCATGCCGAGCGATGCGCCACTCGCATAGCGCACGCTCATCGACAGCTCGGCGGTGATCGTCCCGATCGCCAGCCGGTGCGTGCGCTGCACCAGCGCTGTCACGCCGCGGTACACACCCTTCTCATCCATGGCCACGCGCGCAAACTGCGGGTAGGCGCTCAGCGACGAGCCCCCCCGCGCGATGAAGTCAAGGCACCACCGCCATTCTTGATCGCTCAGCGCGGCGAACGCGTGCGACGTGCGTACTTCATCGAGCATCTCTTGTTCGCGGAATCCCTCGCCCACCGCGATCGTCACCAGGTGCTGCGCCAGCACGTCGATCGCGCGGAGCATCGGCGGGCGATCCTCAAGCTCACCCCGCGCAATCGCCTCCCGCGCGGCGGCGAACTCCACCAACTCCAGCGCATTCGCCGGCGCGCACAGCACGCGGCTTGTCGCCCCGGGCCGGTGCCCGCTCCGCCCCGCGCGCTGGATCAGCCGAGCCACCCCCTTCGGCCCGCCCGCCTGGATCACCTGCTCCACCGGCGAGAAATCCACGCCCAGATCCAGACTCGATGTGCACACCACGCACCGCACCGCGCCGGCACGCAGCAGATCCTCCACCTGTGCGCGCAGCGCGCGATCGAGCGAACCGTGATGCAAGGCGATCTCGCCCATCCATTCCGACTTCGCGCGCGTGATCGCCCGAAACCATAGCTCCGCCTGCGACCGCGTGTTGGTGAAGAGCAGCGTTGTCCGCGCCCGCTCGATCGCCGCGAGCACTTCGGGCAGCATCGCCGTCCCCAGATGCCCCGCCCACGGGAACCGCTCGATCGCCACCGGCGGCAGCAGGGACTCCACTTCGATCGCTTTGCCCGGCTCCGCGCCGATGATCGCCGCCCGCTCGCGATGAGCGCCCACGCCCAGCAGCGCGTCGAGCGCAACATCAAGATTGCTCAGCGTCGCCGACAGTCCCCACATGCGAACGCCGGGGTTCCACCGCCGCAGCCGCGCCAGGCACAGTTCCGCCTGCACGCCGCGCTTCGTCGAGAGCAGTTCGTGCCACTCATCCACCACCACACATCGCAGCGTCGACAGCCGCTCGCGGGCGTCCGCATACGACAGCATGATCGACAAGCTCTCGGGCGTCGTCACGAGGCACGTCGGCAGCCGCTCTCGCTGCTTCGCGCGCAGCGACACGCTGGTGTCGCTCGTCCGCTTCTCGATCGTCCACGACCAGCCCAGCTCGTGAATCGGCGCCGTCAACGCGTTCACCGTGTCGGTCGCCAATGCCCGCATGGGAGTGAGCCACAGCACACGAATAGGCTCAGCCGCCTCGCGCGCGCCGCGCCCGGCGCGAGCCGGCGCGCGATCGCCCGACCCCAGCTCCGCCGCGTGCTCCATCAGCGGCCCGAGCCACGCCGCGTAGCTCTTCCCCATCCCCGTCGGCGCGTGGATCAGGCCGGAGAACCCGTCGAGATACGCCCGCCACGCGCGCTCCTGAAAGGGGAACGCCCGCCGACCGTCGCGTGTGAACCAAACGAACACCGGGTTCATTCCACAACTCTACTGGGTCACCGCGAGTGTGTGCTCCGCCGTCAACCACCCCGTGAGCGCGGATTTCGACTTAGCGTGGTGTCTCTGCTGCGTGCCGGAATGGCTTGTGTGAACTGTGACGCTCAGCCCAATCGTGCTTTTCCCCGGCCAGTGAGTTCCCGACTCGGGATCGCCGACGCTGAGGCTCGCAATCGGGTTCCCCGCTCGCAGGGCGCGCGGGTGCCGCGGCGGGGCGCTCTTCGTCGACTGCCACTCGACATCAGGCGACAGCATCGCCGCGATATCTCTCAGCGCCGAGGGCGCCAAGCACGCCCTTCAGGCCGCAGCGCAGCTCTGCCAGCAGGCGGAGACGCTGCGCACGCTTCAACTCGCTTCAAGCTCAGCCGACGCTTGCGAAGCCCGAAGGCATAGTTTCGTGACGCCCGTTGGATGCGCAGCGATCCCGCCGCGCGTTCTAGGACCTCCGGCATCATACTGTTTATCCCCGAAATCGCGGGTTGAACGAAGTTGGATCGCGCCGTTGGAGTGCGACCGCACTCTTGGTTGCTCAACAATGATTCGATGATCAGCCGCTCGCGTGTGGCACCGTGCCGCGGATGGGTGTCGCTGTGTTAGCGCGCATGGTGACGCGATCATCGAGAGAGGCGGGATCACGTGCATCGGCGACCCAACAGGAATTCGTTCTACGGATCGATCGGCGCCGCCTCAATCGCGGGGCTGGTAGCCGCGCACGCTGTCGCGCAGCCGGTGGACTTTGATCTGCCCGACCTCGCTGATGTGCCGGTCGATCTCGAAGGTCACGAGCGCGGCCCCCGCCGTCCACCCGAATCCGCCCCAGCCGCTCCCGCGACAGAGCGAGAGCGCTTCGGTGAATTGCCGTGGGCGGGGTGGTCTCGGGTGACCGGAGATCTCGCGGGAGCGCGGACGGCGCTCGAAGATGCCGGAATCACGCTCGCTGGCTCGTACACGATGGACTGGCTCGGCAATGTGTCGGGAGGGATCCGCAGGAGGGGTTCGTACAGGCATCTGATCGACGCCAATCTGACCGTGGATACCGGGAAGCTGTTCGGCCTCGTCGGGGGCACCGTGTTCGTCGACTTCTACTCCAGCTCCGGCAACAGCATCAGCACCGATGCGGGCGATTTCATGGGCATTTCGAATCTGGACACCACGCCGTCGGCGCTCGATCAGGTTGCGGAATTGTGGTACGAACAGTGGTTGTTCGACAACGTGCTCCGCGTGAAGGCGGGCAAGGTCGACGGTGCGTCCGAGTTCGGCTCACCCGCCGCGGGGGCGGAGTTCATTCACTCCGCCGCCGGCGTGGATCCCACCAATCTCGTACTGCCCACCTACCCCGATCCCGCGACGTCGCTGAACCTGTTCGTCTATCCAACGACTCAGTTGTACGCCGGGTTCGGCTGGTACGACGGCGCCATCCGGGACGGGGTCCGTCTTGGCGGTCAGGGACCGGCGACGTTCTTCAGCGATGACCGCTCGGAAGACTGGTACTTCGTTGGAGAAGCTGGCGTAACCTGGGATCAGTTGTGGTTTCTCGGCGCGGGACGCATCGCCGCCGGTGCGTGGGGACACACCGGGGACTTCACGCGCTTTGACGGCGTGGTAGAAAGCGGCACGCGGGGCTTCTTCATGCTCGCAGAGGCGCGGCTGTGGGAGCGCGCACCCGACGACACCGAGGACGAGCGCGGTCTATCCGCGTTTGTTCAATTCGGGCGTGGCGAGTCGGCGGTCAACCCCGTCGAGGGGTACGTCGGCGCGGGGCTCTCGCTGCTGGGAACCTTCGAAGGGCGGGATGCCGACTCGACCGGCGTCTTTCTCGCGTGGGCCGGCCTCAGTGATGAGCCGCTCGCGGGGTTCAACGACGACGAACTCGCGATCGAGTGGTTCTACAAGGCGCAGCTCACGGGCGCCATCAGCGTGAAGCCGGACGTGCAGTATGTCGTCAGCCCTTCGGGCTCGACTTCAACGGACGATGCGTTGGTCATCGGCATACGGGTTGAGATCGCGTTCTGAACGATGCACCATGATGGAGCGCAGCAAGTCATGACACTCTCCGTGCGGACTCGATTGAATCTGATGGGCGGGGTTGGATTGGCATTGGTCGGCGTGGTCGCGGGGATCGCGACGGTGGCTCAGCGGCGCGCCGGGGCAGCCATCGAGCGCTCAACGCTGATCACCGAATGCCTGCGCAACCATCTCGAGTGCGACATGATGCACGACGCGGTGCGGGGAGACGCGTACGCCGCGCTTCTGGCGCGCGCCGACGAAGAGAAGAAGCAGGCGAAGGCCGAACTCTCCGAGCACAGCCAGAACTTTCGGGATCTCTTGGAAGCGAACGCACGGCTGCCCGTCGGGGCCGAAATCACCGGTGCCATCGACGCCGTGCGGCCCGATCTCGAGAAGTATCTCAAGAGCGCCGAGTCTCTCGTGGTTGCCGCGCTCGCGGATCCGGAAAGCGGCAGGGTCATGATGCCCGACTTTGAGAAGGCGTTCTCAGCGCTCGAATCTCGCACCGAAGCACTGAGCGACCTGATTCAGGCTCAGCAGCACTCAGCATCGGAAGCCGCCACCGCCACAATCGATCGGTTCCAGCAGTTCATCCTCGTGGCCGGCGCCGCTTCATTCGCGTCGATGGTGCTGGGCTCGTGGGTGATCCAAAGGAGCATCGTCCTTCCCCTCAATGAGAGCCGGGCTGTTCTCGGTGCCTTCGCCGCCGGTGATCTGACCGCACGCTCGAAAATGGTGGGCACCGACGAGATCGGCCAACTGGCGCGTTCCCTCAACGCCGCGGCCGAGTCAGTCGAGTCACTGATCGTCAGAATCACGCAAGCGTCGAACACGGTCGCCGGTGAGGCAGCGCAGTTGTCGACCTCGGCGGACGAGACCGCCAACGCGATGAGCCGTCAGGCCGATCAAGTGAACCAGATCGCCGCGGCGGTCTCGGAACTGTCCTCCTCGGTTGAGCATGTCGCAACGCAGAGCGGCGAGGCGGCCCGAGCGGCGGATGAATCCGGCAAAGTCGCGACCGCGGGCGGCCAGACGGTCGCGGCCACCATCGAAGAGATGCGATCGATCAATGAGGCGGTGACAGCCGGGGCTCGGAGCGTCACGGAACTGGGCAAACGCTCCGCCGAGATCGGGCGCATCATCGAAATCATCAACGACATCGCCGATCAGACCAACCTGCTCGCCCTCAACGCGGCGATCGAAGCCGCCCGCGCCGGCGAGCACGGCCGCGGCTTCGCGGTCGTCGCCGACGAAGTCCGCAAGCTCGCCGATCGTACGACCAAAGCCACCGATGAGATCGCGACGAGTATCGAGGCGATCCAGCGAGAGACCGGCGAATCGGTCCGACTGATGCAGGGCGGCACCGCGCAGGTCGAGAGCGGTGTGGCACAGGCGACGAGCGCCGGCGCCAGCCTGGAGAAGATCGTCGCGGGAGCCAGCGGCGTTGCGCAAACCATCCGTGCGATCGCCGCCGCATCGGCCGAGCAGAGCGCCGCCAGCAGCGAGATCAGCCGGAGTGTCGAATCAATCTCCGCCACCACGGGCGAAGCCCGCGGCGGGGCCGGGCGGGCCGCCGACGCCGCCGCCAGCCTCAACAAACAGGCGGACGAACTCCGGCGGCTCGTCAGCCGATTCAAGGTGCGCGCGGGCTCGTGAACTCAGTGATCGAGGGGAACTACCGCTCCCCGCCCGCCTTCCGCTTCGCCAAGAGCGAAGCCTCTTGCACGCCGCTGATCCCCGCTCGCAGTTCGCTCTGCCGCTTCTCGGGCAACGTCTTGAACCACGCCAGTGTGTCCTTCACCACATCCGACGTCGGCCTGAATTTCAACCCGGCGGCGACGGCCCGCGCGTTGCTCCAGCTATGGAACCCCGCGAACTCGCCCGCCGGCGGTAGCCAGATCGGGAACGCGCCGACCAGCTCGCTCACCGATTCCGTCGGAATCCACACGGGCGTCGGCTTGTTGCTCGCCGCCGCCACGCACGCATCGATGATCTCGCCCCAGCGCGCCGGCTTCGCCGGGCCGACGGCGTTGAACGTCCCCGCCGTCCCCGTTTCCGCCAGATTCACGAGCCACTCGCCCAGGTCGCGCGCGTCGATGATCTGGATCGGATCATCGGGCGAGCCGGGCACCGCCATCTCCCCGCCCTTGTCCGCGCGCACGGGCCAGTAAGTGAAGCGGTCCGTCGGATCGCCCGGCCCGACGATGTACCCCGGCCGCACGATCACCGCGCGCTCCTTGAACGCCGCTTCGACCGACTGCTCACACAGCGCCTTCAGCCCGCCGTAGTTCTCGTACTGCGCGCCCATTGTCTCGACCGTCGGATCGCTCAGCGTGGCGCGGGCGGCGGTCTCGTCGGAGTTCGGCTTGTCGTTCGACGCGTACGCCGACACCGACGAGATGTAGATGTACCGACCCGCGCTCGGCGCCAGCAGCTCCGCCGACGCCTTCACGTGGCGCGGGTAGTACCCCGAGTTGTCGATCACCACGTCCCACGTCCGCCCCTTCAGCGATTCAAGCCCCTTGGGCGAGTCGGGCTTCTTGTCGTCGGCGAACTTCTCCGGGTCGCGGTTGCCGTAGAGCTTCTCGAGATCGGGGAACATCCCGCCCTTCGCCTCTTCCGTCTTGCCGCGGTTGAAGAGCGTGATGGTGTGCCCGCGCCTCTGCGCTGCTTCGACTGTTGATGGCCCGAGGAAGCCCGTCCCGCCGAGAATGAGAATCTTTCTGCCCCCGCTTGCGCCCTTCGTGCCCGGTGCCACGTCCGCCGCGGCGGCGCGGGAAAGAACCGGGGCCGCGGCGATGGCGGCCCCGGCGGCGAGTGTGGTGCTCAGAAACGACCGACGGCTGGTGTAGCTCATGGCAACCTCAGAGTTGGCGCGGAAGCTCGGGCGCACGCCGCAACCATCCACGCGCTGTGCCGATATACACCCGTCGCGTGCGTTGGTTGCAAGGAGATCTCCGGCGTGATTGAGGGGAGAGCAAGCAAGCGGCCGGGCTTCGGTTTCCCGACCAATCCCGCCGAGTGGCGCACGCTTCTCCTCTCGGCGGCTTACTTCTTCCTCGTCCTCTTCAGCTTCTACCTTCTCCGCCCCATCCGCGAGTCCATGGGCATCAGCCGCGGCTACGACAAGCTGCCCTGGCTCATGACCGGCACCCTCGCCGCCATGCTCCTCGCCAGCCCGCTCTACGCGCTCGCCGCGTCCAAGTGGCGGCGGCGCGTCTTCATCCCTCTCACGTACCGATTCTTCCAGGCGAACATCGCCGTCTTTCTGCTCCTCTTCTGGCTGCTGCCCGAACCATCGCACGTCGCGCTCGGCTACGGCTTCTACATCTGGCTCAGTGTCTACAACCTCTTCGTCGTCAGCGTCTTCTGGTCCGTGATGGCGGACATCTGGTCGCGCGAGCAGGGCACCCGACTCTTCGGGCTTGTCGGCATCGGCGGCACGCTCGGTGCGATGCTGGGCGGCATCGCCACCGCCGCCGCCTCCAAGGGCTTCAGCCTGCCGGGCATGGGCGAAGTCTCGCTCGGCGCCCCGGTCCTGATGGCGTGCGCCCTCATTCCCATCGAACTCGCGATCTGGTGCGCGATCAGCCTCCTCCCCCGCGCCGCGCCGAGCACCGCCGCCCCCGCCGTTCAACGTGAGCCGAGCGTGCGCGTCCTCGAGGGCCTGCGCCTGCTCGCCTCGCGCCCGTACCTGGCGATCATCGGCGCGTACATCCTTCTGTACTCGCTGACTTCGACATTCCTCTACATCGAGCAGGCGCGCCTGATCGAAGAGACCTTCCCCGACGAAGCCTCCCGCCGCGCCGCCTTCGCGCAGATCGACATCTGGACCAACGCGCTCACACTGCTCACGCAGGCGATGATCACCGGCCATCTCATGCCGCGCATCGGCATCGCGGCGTCGCTCGCCATCGTCCCCGTCATCACCGGGCTCGGCTTCATCACGCTCGCGTCGCAGCCCATCATCAGCGTGCTTGCCGTCTTCCAAATGCTGCGGCGCGGCCTGCACTACGCCATCGACCGCCCCGCCCGCGAAGTGCTCTTCACCATCTTGGGCCCGGACGAGAAGTACAAATCAAAGAACTTCATCGACACCGCCGTCTACCGCGCCGGCGACATGGCCGGCTCATGGGCCGCCGTGCTCCTGACCACGCTCAGTATCCCGGTCGCCGTGGCGCTGTCGGGCTTGTGGCTCGTCGTCAGCGTCGCGACGGGGCTCGCGCACCGTAAGGAAGCGGCAGAGAGCGCGACGCACGAGTGATCGCGAGCGCAGCCGTTCATGCACAGCAACAACCAGCGCTCATCACGCCAGCACATGCTCGCCCAAAGCCGTAAGCACAAGCTACCGGAAGGCGCGTCTACACTCTCCCTCAAGCCTCAAGCCTCAAGCCTCAAGCCTCAAGCCCCCCTCACCGCTGCCCCATCGGCGTGTACGCCACATCATGCGGCCCGACATAGTTCACCGTCGGGCGGTACAGACGGTTGTCCGCGAGTTGCTCGATCACGTGCCCGCACCACCCCGCGATGCGCGACACCGCGAACATCGGCGTGAACAAGTCGAGCTGCAGCCCGATGCAGTGGTACGTCGTCGCCGAGTAGAAATCGACGTTGGGGTAGATGCCCTTCGCCGCCTTCTCGCGGTTCATCACTTCCTCGATGCGGTGCGATTTCTCGAACAGCGGCATGTTGTTCGTGTCGCTCGCGAGCTGCTTCGCCAGCGTCTTCAGGAACGTCGCGCGGGGGTCGTACGCCTTGTACACGCGGTGCCCGAAGCCCGGGATTTTGTCTTTGCGTTCGAGCCTGCCGAGGATGAACTTCTCCGAGTCGGCGACCGTCGGGATCTGCGCGAGCATTTCCATGACATCCTGGTTCGCCCCGCCGTGCAGCGGCCCGCGCAGCGAGCCGACCGCCCCGGTGATCGCGGAGTACAGGTCGGACAGCGTCGAGATGATGACGCGCGCCGCGAACGTCGAGTTGTTCAAGCCGTGGTCGGCGTGCAGGATCAGGCACACATCCAGCGCCTTCGCCATCGTGGGCGTGGGGCGCGTGCCGTTGAGCATGTAGAGGAAGTTCTCCGCCAGCGACAGGTTCGCATCGGGCCGGACGAACGGCAAGCCGCGCCGGTACCGATCGAAATACGCCATCACCGTCGGTGCCTGCGCCAGCATCCGCAGAGACTTCGCACGGATCGACGGCACATCGTTCGCGTTCGGCTCGGGATCGTGCATCGCCAGCCCGGAGATCGCCGTCCGCAGCATGTGCATGGGCTGCGCGCTCTTGGGCGTGCTCAGGATCCGCTGCGCCATCCCCTCCGGGATCTCGTAATTCGCCCGGATCTCCCGCGAGAACTGCTCGAGTTCGCTCTTGTTCGGCAGGCGCAGGTTCCACAGCAGGAACACCGTCTCCTCGAACGTCGAGTTCCGCGCCAGATCATCGATCGCGATCCCGACGTACTCGAGCACGCCCTTCTCGCCGTCGATGAACGACAGCTTCGTATCCGCGGCGACGATCCCCTCGAGCCCCTTCGGTGCGTTGATCTGCGTGCTCATGGCGAGAAAACTCTCTCAGCGCGACCGCGGGCGGGAAAGCTCGCGGCATCGGTGCGGAACGGTCTGAAGCGATCCCCGCGATCCCCAGGACCGTCCGTCCGGGGGCAGGGATCGGCGACTATAGAGCCACGCCGCAATCCATTCAACCATGCGGACGATCACACGGGCGACGCTCGCGGTACGATCACCGCTCTGCGTTCAAATCTCCTCTCGCAACGCAGTTCACCGCACACTCTCGGACCAGCATATTCGGGGATGGTATGGGTCGCACCATCGAACACGACAGCCCCATCTCGCTGATTCAAGGCCGCCTGCTCATCGAGCCTTCCCAGCCCCCCGCACCCGGCTGGGTCCGCATCGACGCGGGTGTCATCGCGCAGCTCGGTTTCGGAGAGCCACCACGAACGCTGGGCATGCCCGAACTCGGCGGGCGCGACGCGCTCATCTGCCCCGCCTTCACCGACGCGCACTTTCATTTCCCGCAGATCGACAGCGTCGGCTGCGACGGGATGGAACTCCTCGACTGGCTCAACGAAGTCGTCTTCCCAGCCGAAGCGTGGTGGGGGAGGGGCGGCGCGCTCCCCGCCGCCGCCACCGCCGCGCGCCGGCTCATCACCCACGGCACATTCTCCGTCGCCGCGTATCTCACCAGCCACGCGAGCGCCGGGCGCGAAGTGCTGAACTGGCTGACGAGCCGAACGCGCCTGCGCTGGATCGCCGGGCGCGTCGCGATGGACCGCGAGGCGCCCGACGAACTCACGCGCGAGGACCGCGAGCGCGCCGCGCTCCGCCCCGCGCCATCCATCGCTCTCCCGGCGGACCTCGGCGACGGCACGCGACGGCGCGTCTCCGTCAATCCGCGCTTCGCCATCTCCTGCACCGACGAACTCCTCGCCGAAGCGGGCTGGTTCCTGCGCGACCGCCCCTATGCGTGGATGCAGACGCACCTCGCCGAGTCCCCCGCCGAGGACGCGCGCGTGATGCAGCTCTTCAAGCACACGGCCTGCCCGAACTACACCAGCGTCTACGACCACTTCGGATTGCTCAACGAGCGCTCGCTGCTGGCGCACTGCATCCACCTCGACGACTCCGAGCGCGAATTGATCGCCCGCCGGCGCGCCATCGCGGTGCACTGCCCGGCGGCGAATCTGTTTCTCCGCTCCGGTTTCTTCGATCTCGATGCCGCTGAGCGCGTGAATCTGCGCATCGCCCTCGGCTCCGATGTCGCCGGCGGCCCGGACATCGCGATGCCCCGCGTCGCCCGCGCCATGATCGAAACCGCGAAGGTCCGCGTCCTCACAGGCGCGAAACACGCCCGAATCCCCGGCCCCGCCGAAGCGTGGTCGCTCATCACCCGCGGCAACGCGGACCTCCTCGGCTGGCCCGACACGGGCCGGCTCGAAGAACGCGCCGCCGCCGACATTCTTGTGCTCCGCGTGCCCGAAACATGGTTCGACCGCCACCTGGTGGGCAGGCTCATCTACAACTGGTCCTCGTCGCTCATCGAAGCGCGCGTGATGCAGGGGCGGTTCATCGATTCATCAAGAATCTGATCGTGACGTGTGCCGTGCAACGCCGCTCGGGGCGATGCACGCTGCTGCGTCGACTCCCGGTTCTCTCTACAAAATCCCGCCGCGCTGCCGCCCACGCACCACTCCCGCGATCCCCAGCAATCCCACCATCACAACACCAGGCGCCGGCACCTCTTCTACAACAAAGCTCGCCGACCACTCCGTGAACAGCCCCGTCTGCTGCACCCAGAATGCGTAGCTCCCCGCGCCCAGCGGCGGCGTGAATCCCTGACCTTGCGCGCCCATCAGCGGAAGCAAATCCTGCTCAATCAGTTCCGGGTTGATCAGCACCCAGCCGAGCAAGTCGTCGGGTGTCACCATGTCGGGCGGATTCTGAAAGATCGGCCCCGATTGGAACCCAACGAACGCCGCGAAGTCCGCCGACAGATACCCCGTCAGAATCATCTGCGACAACTGGAACCCCGCCGGCACCGTGATCGTGAAGTAGTCGCGGTCCAGCCCGCCCATCCCGTCGTCACCCTCGATCACGCCGAAGAACAGATTGTCCCCCGGCACGAGCGTGAACGTGTTCGGCGTGAGCCGATCGTCCGAGATGTCGCCCTGTGTGACCTCGTCCCACACCACCGAGAACTGCGCGCTCGCACTCGCGCTCAACGCCAGAACAACAGCCGCCATCACCCGTGGTCTCATCGCGCGATCCCTCCACTCTCAGGCGCGTAGTCTAACGCCGGCTCGCGCGATTTCATGCAACACACGTGAAATCAACGCGACATTCCGAACACAAACCAAAGATGCAACGGCTTGCTTCAATTCCGGCGTACGATGATGCTCGAATGCTGATCCCCCTCGGCACAGACCGCCCCCTCCGCAGGCCCACGCTCACGACGTACGCGCTGATCGCCGTCAACGTGCTCGTGTTCCTCGCCGACTCGGTGACCTTCCGCGCCGCGCCCGAGACGTACCTCCAGTTGCGGGCGGGCCTCTGGCTGAACCCCCTCGAGTTCAAGTGGCCCGGCCTGCTGACCTACCAGTTCCTTCACGGCGACTTCCTTCACCTCCTCGGCAACATGATTTTCCTCTACGTCTTCGGCCAGAACGTCGAAGACCGACTCGGCCGCTGGTGGTACGTACTCTTCTATCTCCTCGGAGGCGCCGCGGCCGGGGGAATGCACGTCCTCTTCGATGACTCGATCGCGCCCGTCGTCGGCGCCAGCGGCTCCATCGCTGCCGTCACCGGCGCGTTCCTCGTCCTCTTCCCGCGCACGCACGTCAAGGTCTTCCTCTTCTTCATCTTCATCGGCGTCTTCGAGTGGCCCGCGACATGGTTCATCGGCATCGCCATCGCGCGCGATGTCTTCAGCCATGCATTCCACACGGCGGGCAACGTCGCCGTCCTCGCCCACATCGGCGGCTACATCTTCGGCGCCGCGGTGGCTCTCCTTCTCCTTGCTTCCAAGCTCATCCCGCGTGAGCCGTACGACTTGTTCAGCATGGGCAAGCACGCCCACCGACGCCGGCAGTTCAAGGAACTCTCTTCGCGGAAT
Source organism: uncultured Phycisphaeraceae bacterium (assembly GCA_964391865.1). Lineage (GTDB taxonomy): Bacteria > Planctomycetota > Phycisphaerae > Phycisphaerales > UBA1924 > DASZQL01. The sequence goes on along the minus strand of CAYMNQ010000005.1, from coordinate 211,666 downwards.
CGCTCCGCGTGGGCTCACGTGGCCGCCCAGCAAAGGCTCGCCCCACGCCCCTCGAGCGACACCATCCCCGACGAACTCGCCGCCCTCCGCGCCGAAGTCTCCCGCGCCGCGACCGGCGGGCGCGTCCCCGAAGCCGCCGACCTCTACCTGCGCATCGTCGAACAGACCGGCGCCGCGGTCATGAGCCGCGATGTGCAGATCCTGATCGGCAACCACTTCGCCACCTCGCAGCGCTACCCCGCCGCCAGCACCGCGTACGAAGCCTTTCTCAGGCGCTACCCCGACGACCGCGAAGCCCCACACATCCGCCTGATGCTCGCGCTCATCTGCGCCCGCTACCTGAACGACCCCGTGCGCGCCAAACAACTCCTCGATCTCGTTCGCCGCTCGCCCTCCGCCGAACAGCACCGCGAACTCCTCGACACCCTCACCGCCGAACTCGGCTGAAAGCACCATGCCACGCACACGCATCAAGATCTGCGGCGTTCGCGACGCCGACACCGCGCTCCTCGCCGCCGAGTGCGGCGCCGACGCGATCGGGCTCGTCTTCGTCAAACTCTCGCCGCGCTACGTCACCCCCGAGCAGGCGTGGGACATCGCCAGCTACCTCCCGCCGTTCGTCACGACCGTGGGGCTCTTCGTCAACCAAAAGCTCGAAGCCATCGAGGAAACCCGCTCCGAGTGCCCCTTCATCATCACGCAGCTCCACGGCGAGGAGAGCGAGCCCACCGTCCGCGCCTGCGGCCCGCACGTCATCAAAGCCCTCCGCTTCGACGCGAACACCACCGAGCTTGAGCTTATGCGCTGGAACAACTTCCGCGAGATCGACGCCATCCTCGTCGACGGCGGCTCGGGCGGCGAGGGCGTGACACTCGACTGGCGCGCGCTCGCGAAGCTCGCTCCCGCCTGCGAACACCCCATCATCCTGGCCGGCGGGCTGACCCCCGAGAACGTCGGCGAAGCAATCCGGATCGTCCGCCCCTGGGCCGTCGATGTCTCTAGCGGCGTGGAACGCGAGAAGGGCGTGAAGGACCCGGAACTCATCGCCGCCTTCTGCGACGCCGTCCGGCAAGCGGATGCCGAACTCGAGGACGAAGATGACATCGGCACGGACCCGGGCGATGCGGCGGATTGATGCCGCGTCGATCGCTGTTCACTCGATGTTCGTACCCCGCGATGCCGGGCGCCGAACCAGGAAATATCCTCAATCCGCGCCAAACCTCTCCTTCCCCGCTCGACTTCCACACTCCCGCCCCTAGCATGAACTGCCGGGCAGCGTGAGTTGAAAGTTCCTTGTCACGCTTCGACGCCGCCGGGCATCGAACCATTCGGAGGTGCCGCATGACCGAAGCGCGCCAGGACGCCCAGCAGCCCGAGATCACCGTCCCACGCGACCGCGCCATCACCCTCCGCGAGCAGCGCCACCTCCGCACCCGCCGATGGAACGGCGTCGCCGGCTTCACCGAAAGCCAGTGCGACGAGCCCGCCACCCTCGGCGGCCCCCGCCAGCCCGAGCACGAGCTCGGCGTCGCCTGCGAACCCATGAGCTGAGTGGCCCAAGGGTGTCGGGGCACGGGGCTTTGAATGTGCTCCAAGCTCGCGCCCGCGGCACACCAGCAGAAACGCCGATGATCCGCTGACCCGCTCCTCGGGTCGGTCTTGTCGGCGTCATTCACGGAAACACATGAGACCCCCGCTCCGCTCGCGGTGCATAGCGCGTGCATTCGTATATTCTGCACCCCAGTTTTCCCCGCGGTCTCCCGCATCCCGCACGCCGCCCCGGAACCCCGCGCATGCCGCTCACGTCCGCCCAGATCCGCCAGCAGTACATTGATTTTTTCGTGCAGCGCGCGTCGCACACGTTCGTGCCCAGTTCGCCCGCCGTCCCGCACGATGACCCAACGCTGCTCTTCGCCAACGCGGGGATGAACCAGTTCAAGCCGCTCTTCCTCGGGCAGGTCGATCCCACCTCGCCCATGGCGAAGCTGAAGCGGGCCGTCAACAGCCAGAAGTGCATCCGCGCCGGCGGCAAGCACAACGATCTCGACGACGTCGGCAAGGACACCTATCACCACACCTTCTTCGAGATGCTCGGCAACTGGTCCTTCGGCGATTACTTCAAAGCCGAAGCGATCCAGTGGGCGTGGGAACTCGTCACCGACGTATGGAAAATCGATCCCGATCGGCTCTACGCGACCTACTTCGAGGGCAACCCGGCGCAAGGGCTCGATCCCGACCGCGAGGCGTACCAGCTCTGGAACAAGTACCTCCCCGCGAACCGAATCCTCCCCGGCTCGATGAAGGACAACTTCTGGGAGATGGGCGATACCGGCCCCTGCGGGCCGTGCTCGGAAATCCATTACGACGGGCGCTCGAACGAAGAACGCGCGAAGGTGCCGGGCGACACGCTGGTGAACAGCGGACACCCGAACGTCATCGAGTTCTGGAACCTCGTCTTCATCCAATTCAACCGCACGAAGGACGGGTTGAATCCGCTGCCAGCGAAGCACGTCGACACAGGCATGGGCTTCGAGCGCGTGACGCGGATCATCCAGGGGAAAGACTCGAACTACGACACCGACGTCTTTACGCCGCTCTTCGCCGCGATCAAGGAGGTGTGCAAAGCCCGGGATTACACGGGAACACTCGATGATCCGATCGACGTGGCGTACCGCGTGATCGCGGACCACGTGCGCACGCTGACGATCGCGATCACCGACGGCGCGGAGCCGGGGAACGACGGGCGCAACTACGTGCTGCGCCGCATTCTCCGCCGCGGCGTGCGCTACGGCCGGCAGACGCTCGGCGTGCCGGGGCCGTTCGTCTGCGAACTCGTGCCGACGGTCGTTGAAACGATGGGCGCGTTCTTCCCGGAGTTGAAGAAGAATCCTCAGCATGTGATGAAGGTGATCCGCGATGAAGAGGAAGCCTTCGGGCGGACGCTGACGCAGGGGATCGCGCTCTTCGATCGCGCCGCGAATGGTAAGAAGCAGATCGCCGCGGACGACGCCTTCAAACTCCACGACACCTACGGGTTCCCTATCGACCTCACGCAATTGATGGCCGAGGAACGCGGCATGACCGTTGACGTCGCGGGCTTCGAGCGCCTGATGGAAGAAGCGCGCGAGAAGGCCCGCGCCGGCGCGAAGGGCGGTGCGGAGGGGCCCGGCGCGCTCACGACCGAAGCGGTCGCGCAGCTCAAGCGTTTGCGCGTCGATCCGACGGACGATCACGACAAGTTCCACGGCCGGAAGATGCGCGCCCGCGTCGAGGCGGTCTGGAACGGCACGAATTTCGACCAGCACCTCATCGCCGCCGAGACGCGCCCGACCGACAAATTCGCGGTGATTCTCAACAAAACCAGTTTCTACGCCGACATGGGCGGGCAGGTGGGCGACGCGGGGCGCATCGTGATCGAGCGCAGCTCGCGCGGCCCCGGCGGCGAATTCCAGGTCGAGGACACACGCCAAACCGCCGGCTACGTGCTGCACATCGGGCGCATGCTCAAGGGACGGCTCGACGTGGGCGACGACGCGGAAGTGCGCATCGATCAGCCCCGGCGCGCGGCGATCGCGAGCAACCACACCTCCACGCACCTCCTGAACCACGCGCTCCGCGCGGTGCTCGGCGATCACGTCGATCAGAAAGGCTCCCTCGTCGCGCCGGACAAGCTGCGCTTCGACTTCAGCCACAGCGGCCCGGTGAAGGAGGACGAAGCAAAGTCCATCGAGCAGCGCGTGAACGACGCGATCCGCGCGAACCTCGAAGTCTTCGCCGAAGCGGCGCCGATCGGCGAGGCCCGCAAAGTCAGCGGGCTCCGCGCCGTCTTCGGCGAGGCGTACCCGGACCCCGTGCGCGTCGTCTCCGTCGGTATCCCGGTGAAGTCGCTGCTGGCCGACCCCGCGAGCGCCAACTGGAAGAACTACTCCGTCGAGTTCTGCGGCGGCACGCACCTCGCGCGCACGGGCGACGCCGAAGCGTTCGCCCTCCTCGCCGAAGAAGGCGTGGCGAAGGGCATCCGGCGCATCACCGGCGTCACAGGCGAGGGCGCGCAGTCGGCGAATCTGTTGGCGGAAAAGCTCGCGTCGCGCCTCGCGGGCGCATCGACGCTGCCCGACCAACACCTGCCGCCCGAGGTGCAGGAACTGACGAAGGAGATCGAGCACGCCGCGGTGCCGATGGGCGCGAAGGCGGCGCTCCGCGCGAAACTCACGACGCTTCACGAGCGGCTGAAGGGCATACATAGGCAAGCATCAAGCGCCGGGCGTGAGGAGGCGGTCGTCGCCGCCCGCGCCATCGCCGAAGCGCACAGCGGCCCGGTCATCGTCGCACGCCTGCCCGGCGGCGGGGGAAAAGACGCGCTGCTCGCGGCGATGGACGCCGTCAGCGCCAAGCACGCCGTCAGCGCGGTCATGCTGTTTGCCGCCGACGACGCCGATGGCAAGGTGACGATCGCCGCGAAGGTGCCCGACACGCTCATCAAGAAGGGTCTGAAGGCCGGAGACTGGGTCCGCGAAGCCTCCGCGATAGTGGGGGGCAAGGGCGGTGGGCGCCCCGACTCCGCCCAAGGCGGCGGGACGGACCTCGCAAAGGTGGAGGAAGCCATCATCACCGCGCGGGCATGGGCCATCGCAAAGACCTGATGACGGGCGCTCGCCGAGTTACAGAGGATGTAATCGCGCTCCGCACGCACTCGTCACGAAACTCGCGATTCGCTGAAGCACGAAGAGCTCCGCGAGCTGCCGGTTCTCCGCCAACTGCTCCGTGCAGGCCCGCAACGCCCGGGCGATCGCTATGATGCTGGCCCCGAAGAAGATCAAGCTCATCGCGCACACTTCGACCAGTGACACCGACGGATCGCACCGACGATTACGCCGCCGCGCTCGCTGATTCCTCTTCGACCCAAGACACGTCCACCCGCGACTCGATCTGCATGGTCCGCGACAACTTACGCAGACGCTCGATCGTCACATCGTTCAGTTCTGCGCCCTTCGCTAGGAACAGCCGGCGATCGCCCGACTTGCTGAGCACGTCGGCCTCGACGCGCATGCCCGGTTGCAGCCCGCTGACCATGACCATCTCGCGGCGGACCCGAGCGCGTGGTCTCGATGTCGCTGACGACTCCGCCAAGAGCCTGCGGCACACGCCGACGAGCGACCCGGCCGATGGCGAGGGATCGGCTTCGAGTGCTTTCAACACCTCATCCAGCTCGATCCGCCCGTGCACCGCCCGCTCGATGTCAACGCTGAGACGAAGCAACCGCGCGCCGAGCGTCTCCCCCAACTCCGGATGATGCGGGTCGACGACGCTCGGTAGGGGGCCTGGCTCACGCTGACGCGACACGATGTTGATCGCGCCTTGAATACGCGGGATGTGACGCAGCAGCTTCGCCCCGCACGCGGCACAGTCGCGCAGCGAGTCCTCCCCGAGCGGGTCGCCGTCATCCGTGTCGCGCAGCGCAACCAGCCCGACGAGGCTCAGCCGTGCCGCCATCGAGTACCGCCACTCGTGCTGCGCCCCGACCGCTTCGGACAGTGATGCCATGTTGCGCACCACGCCCGTCATCCACGTCGCCGCTTCAGGGTCGGTCAGGGTGAGCGCCTCGGTGAGTACCTTGATCGTCCCCGTCAGCGTGTCCCGCAACAGCACGCGCTCGGCAGTCAGCAACTCGTACTGCGCAATCGCCGCGTCAAGGGCTCCGATCAACTGCTCCGGCGGGCAGGGCTTGTTCAGAAACCGGAAGATCTTGCCGCGGTTCACCGCCTCGACCGCGGTCTGCTGGTCCGCATTGCCGGTCAGCATCATGTAGACACTGTTCCGGCTCAGCCCCCGGGCTTGCTCGAGGAATTCCACGCCGTTCATCCCCGGCATCTGCATGTCGGTCACAACGACCGAGTACGTTCCGCCCGACTTCAACATGCCCAGCGCCGCCGGCCCGCCCTGCGCGACCGAGAGCGCGTACCGCCGCCCGAGCGTCCTCCGGAATCCGTCCAGAATGTTCACCTCATCGTCCACCATCAGAATACGGTGCAAAGAGTCGCTCATGAGGCGCTCCGGCGGGTCGGCTTGGGCACGCTGATGCAGAATGCACCGAGGAACGCATCGTCGGGCGTGAGCGCTTCAGCGATCCCTGGCTGAACCACCACGCACCGTGCCGCATGAACGAATGGCAGGGGATGCCCCGGGCTGACGCCCTTCGCCGCCGACGGCTCCACTTGGTGCAGAACAGACTGCGTGATCGATTCATCAAAGCCCCAAAGCCGGAGCGCGAAGCTCCCGACCACATGCTGTGGCGCCCCGCAGTCGATCTCCTCGGCGGCGTGCAAGGGCAGCAGGCCGGCGGCCGAGCGGGCCCTCGCTTGCGCGAACTTCTGTGGCATGCCTTTGGCGATCGCGGCGCGCCCGATCAGCGACAGCATTCCGGCGAGCATCGCCTTGTCGCGCACCGCGTTGCTGTGCCCACCCTCGGTCGCCGCTCGCGCCGCCTCGCCGCCGATCTCCACGCTCGCCGACCAGAGACGCGCGATGTCGGGCCCGCACGCCTCGTCCTGCCCCAGACGCTCGAACAAATGGCTCGCGATCGCGAGCGCCCGGATACCGCCGGCACCGAGCAGCGTGACCGCTTCGGTCAGCGTGGTCACCCTCCGGAACAGCCCGAAGAAAGCCGAGTTCGCCATCTGGATGATCTTCGCGCTCAGCCCGATATCGCGCTGCACGATGCGGCTGATCTCTTCGCTTCCCGCGCGCTCATCGTTCAGCGCGTCCGTCAGTTCACCCAGCACCCGAGTCACCACCGGCAGCGACGTCAGACCCGACACGATCCGCTGCAACTCCGGGCAGTGCAGTGTCGCGGTCATCTCGCGGATGCTGTCGATCGCAGCCCGCAGCACGTCGCCGTCGCACGGCTTCTGAAGGAACTGGTGGATCGCGCCCAAGCCGGCGTCGAGGTCCGCCTGGTCGGTCTGCCCCGACAGAATGATCCTGGCCGTCATCGGCCAGCGCCGCTGCACCTCGAGCAGCAGTTCCGAGCCGGTCATCCCGGGCATGCGCATGTCCGTCACCACCACGTCGGCGGGCTCGCTGTCGAGCGCGGTCAGCGCGGCGTCGCCCGACTCGACGAACCTCATGTCCCAGACCGACCGCTGTGCCCGGAATTGACGCCGAAGCCCGTCAAGGACCCTGGGCTCGTCGTCTACGAACATCACCTTGAGAACGTGTGGATTGCTCATGCCGCGGCCCTCGCGTGTGCAGGTTCTTGAATCGGAAGGCAGACGATGAACGTGGTGCCCACGCCTGGGACTGACTCGCAGTCGAGCGTGCCCCCGTGCTTGTTGACGATGATGTCACGGCTGATCGCAAGACCCTGCCCCGTCCCTTTGCCGACGCCCTTGGTGGTGAAGAACGGATCGAAGATCCTGGACTTGATCGCGTCCGGAATACCGCCCCCGTTGTCCTGGATCCTGATCTCCACCCCGGATCCGATCTGCGCCGTGCTCACCCGGATCCAGCCCCGCCGCCCCTCGCCGAACTTCTCCGCGATCGCGTCGGCGGCGTTGACCACCAGGTTGAGGATCACCTGATTGAACTCCGCGATCAGGCACGGGACGTGCGGCAGCCCGCTCTGCAACTCGAGACGCATCTCGGCGGCATACTTCCATCGGTGCCGGCACACGGTCACCGTCGACTCAATCGCGTGGTTCAAGTCGCAGTACTGCTTCTCCGCCGAGCCGGGGTGCGAGAACGACTTCATCGCGCGCACGATTGTCGCCACACGCTCGAGTCCTTCGAGCGATTGCTCGATCGACTTGGGAATCTCCTCGCGCACGAACTCGTAGTCGATGTCCTCGAGCAGCCGCAAGACCTGCTGCGCCCGATCGAACCAAGGTCGCTCCTCGCCCTCCGGCGTGAGTTGGTCGGAGTACGCGTCCGCTACTTTGATGAGACAATTGAGCTGTTCCTCGAGAAACCGGATGTTGTCGCCCAAGTATTGGATCGGCGTATTGATCTCGTGCGCGATCCCCGCCGCCAGTTGCCCGATCGACTCCAGTTTCTGGGCCTGGGCCAACTGCGACTCCAGTTGTTTGCGCGCGGTCACGTCGTCGTAGATGCCGAGCACCCCGATCACCTCGTCCGATTCGTTCCGCAACGGCACCCGGCTTGCAACGAACTGCCGCGTTTCGCCCTCGCCCGAAGACCACGACTCTTCAGCCTTCAGTATCGCGTCGCCGCTCGCGATCACCGCCGCGTCCGCGTGGCGCGACCGATCCGACTCGACCCCCGAGAGGGGCAGTTCCGCCGCGGTTTTTCCCACAATCTCGCCCGGCGAGCCCAACGAAGCCGCTCGCGCGAAATCCTCATTGCACCCAAGGTACTTCCCCTCGCGATCCTTCCAGTAGATCCGGAACGGGATGTTGTTCACGATCTTGGAGAGCAGAGTCCGCTCGCTCTGCACCGAATGCTTCGCCGCTTCAAGCTCGCGCGTCCGCTCTTCGACGATCCGCTCGGCACGGCTGCTCGATTCGCTCAACTGAACCTGCGCCCACGCCATGATGCGCATCCGGCTCTGCCCTTCGACGCACGCGTACATCAGAAAACCCGTCTCCAGCAGCACCCACACCGCGTGTTCGAACGCCCGCAACGCGCTCAGCGACTCCAGCCACAACGCCGACTGCGGCAAGACGCCGGCGCGAATCCCGCGGTCCGTCACCGCGATCGCAGCCGCCGGGATCAACACCGCCCACTCGTTGTAGAACGACAGCATCGCCAGCGATGCGAACGTGTGAAAGTGCGCCTCCGTCCGCCCCCCCAGCAGGTGAACGAACAGCGACGAGAACAGCAGTTGCGCCACCGCGATCGTGAACCGAGTCGCCCGCGCCCCGGGGGACCGGCGCGCCAGCCACACGCACGGCAAAGCGAGCACAGCGCCGAGCAGCATGCCGAGCGCCGCAGAGGTCCAGCGATCAACCACCGCGCCCGCCCACGCCGCCCCCGGCGCGGACCACGCCATCGCACCCGCCGCTAGCCACTGCACGCCCATCAGCCAGGCAAAGAGCCGGTCTGTGCGCGCGTGCAGCGACTGAACGCTCCAGCCGAGCACCTCATCAACATCGCTCAGCATCTCGCGTTCGACGCTCACGCCAGGTCTCCGCTGGTGTTGCCCCGCGCGCTCAGCGCGAAACTCCCGCGCGTCATCGGGCCGTGAAGCGCTCCGATCGATCGCGCCGCCCAACGGATTCCGCTTTGTGGTCAACGTGCGCGGCCTTCCACCGCCCGTGTCCCCGCGATCAACGGGAGCCCAAGAACCTGCCCGCCGATCGACATGGGACCTTCGCCGAACTCCGACAGGCATGCCCCGCGCAACCTCGTTCGAGGTTCGCGCATGAAAAAGCGGACAGGGCGGGATTCGAACCCGCGAAACAGGTAATACCCGTTTACCGGTTTAGCAAACCGGCGCCTTCAGCCGCTCGGCCACCTGTCCGTCGTTCGAACAAATCACGCCGGCTGAGCGTGAACCCGGATCATTGCAGCCAACCGAACCGCCGTCAAACCGGCCCGCCGAACCCGCGTTCCCGCCGTTCTGGAAGCCCCCCACCGGGTCCAATTTGACATAACAGTTATTCTCGGACGTTGGGGGAACTGTTCGGCGATGACACTACCCCCGCGATCCCCGCAATCGGTTCCGCTACAACCGGCGGTATCAGCGATGACGAGGGCGCGCGCCATGCGCGCGCCCGAGCGCCCGGCGCGCGCCCACCCGAGCGCCCGGCGCGCGCCCTTGCGCCCGGCGCGCGCCCTGCGGACCTCGATGAGCACCCGCTCTCTATGGATCACGCGCGCACGGAAGATGATCGCGCGCGCGCCCGCGTCGCGCGGGTAAATCCAGTTCTTGATCCAAAGACAAAACCTAGTGGTGGTGGTGTCTACCCCTCTTCTCTGTCAGGAAAGCCGAAACCCGAACTTGATCCGCGTGAGGCGGCGGCGGCGGCACGGCTCCGCGATGCCGGGTTCGACCCCACCATCCGCGCGCTCGATTGGCGCGCGCTTTTCGACTTCTACGGCGCGCCCGTGGTCGAACAGGCGTTCAGCCAGTGGCAGCGCTCGAACTCTGTAAAACGCAAGTTTGGCCCCGCCGCGATTTGGAAAATTCTCGATCGGCTCGCGTCGCCCATCGCGCGCAGCGCCGATGCTCAACTGCCCACCGCGCCGCGCGACGATCGCGCACCGAGCACCGCGGCGCAGCTATGGCACGACGCGCGCGAGCACATCGGCGCGATGAGCGACGCGGAACTCGCCGCCGCGCGCGACCGCGCCGCCGACTGGCTCGCCGACCGCCGCGCCGCCGAGGGCGACTTGCCCGCGCGCGTCGCCGCGTTCCGTTCCAACTTCAAAGCAACCCCGCTCCCCACGCTGCGCCATGATCGCGCTAGCGCGTTGCACCTCTTCGCGTACCTCACCCAATCGGAGTACCCCAGCCATGAGAGCGCACCGCCGACCCTTGCCGCAACTGCCCACGCTTGAAGTGCTCACCGCGCGGCTCGCCGCCGCCGCCGCCGCCGGCGACCTCGACGCGGACTACGCGCGCGAACTGACCGCCGCCGCCGTCGCCGGCATGGATCAAACGCTCGCCCGCTCGCTGGACCTCCTGCGCGATGTCGGCGTTGATGTGCTCGGCACCGACTACGACGCCGCGCCCAAAGCCGCGTAGCCCTTCGCGTTTTCTTCGCTCAATCGTTCGCAAGCCCTTCGCAAACCCTTCGCACGGACCCTCACGCATGGCAAAGCCCGCCGCCGCCCCCGACGCCGCCGATCCGCTCTTTGATTCGCTCGACCGCATCGCGGCCGCGCCCTCGTGCCTTGTGCATCTCCGCCGGCTCGACGGATCGGACTACGCGCACGTCGGCACGATGCCGGGGCCGGAATTCAGCATCGACCAGGTACAGCAGCGCTTCGGCGGCGGGAAGTACGAATACATCGCCAAGCCGCAAAGCGGCCCCATCGTGACACGAGGAACGTTCTCTATCTCAGGGCCGCCCGCGACGCCGGCCCCGATCTCAGCAGCGCCCGCCGGCGTTGCGGCCATGACGCCGCACGCCGGCAACGCTGCGCCCGCGCGTACCGTCGTCATCGCGGGTGTACCCGTCGTGATGAGCGAAGAGCGGTACGCCGCGTGGAAGGAATCCCGCGCCATCAAGCGCCAACTCCGCGCACTCCGCGAGCAGCGAGCGCCGGCGAACATGCCCGCGCCGCCGACGTTCATCGAACAGATGCAGGCGTTCGCGCAATCGGTCGGCATGATGAAGCAACTCGCGCCGCCGCCGCCGCCGCCGGCATCGCCGCTCACCGACACCGTAGAAGCGATGAACACCATCGACCGGCTCGCCGAGCAGCGTGCCGGCAAGATGCTCGGCGCGCGCGGCAGCGACGCCGGCGACGCCGCGCCCGCCGCCGGCGCGTGGCTGGGGATACTTCAAAACATCGACTGGGAAGGCGCGGCGCGGTTTACCGCCGTCGCCATCGAAGGACTCGGACGCGCGTTCCGCCGTGCGCCCGAGCAGCAGCAGCAGAACAACGCGGGCGCGTCGGCGTTGCCCGAGCGCGGGACTCACCCCGGCGAGCGCGAACTCGCCGCGGCGCGCTCCGCCGACGCGCCCGCACAACCCACCAGCGCGGCGCAGCCAGGAGGCGCGGAGGGCGGCGGCGGGACTCCTCCCCCGCCGCCGCCCCCGCCGGCGGAGATCTCGAGCGCCGCGCCGCTCGATCCCATCGCCGAGCAATTCGCCCCGCTGGGCCGGCTCGTGATGTCGTGCGCGTGCGCCGAGGAACCGAACACCAAATCGCTGGCCGACGTGCTCATCGACATCTTTGAAACCAACAAACTTGCCGTCGCCGACGTGCTCGATCTGGGGTTCGCCGCGCAACTACTCCGCGCGTGCCCCTATCTCGAACCCAAGCGCGCGTACGTCGAAGCGCTCGAGAAGGAACTCGAATCCCGCATCGACGACGACGACGACGACGACGACGCGCCCGGCGCAGCGCCGCCGCCGGCCAAGCCGCGCGGGAAGAAGGAGCGCCCGGCGTGAAACTCAAGCGCCGCAAACCCACGCGCTATCTGCGCATGAGCGGGCGCGACCGGCTCACGACGCGCGAAGCGCTCGCGCTCATCGACGCCGCGACCTCGCTCTTGCCCGGCTCGATGCCGGCCCGCCAGTACCGCCGCATGACGCGCGGCGCGATCAAACTCCGCGTCGCGCTCGAGCGCGCCGCCAACCGACCGACTTCGACCTTCGGCCCGCGCGGGCGTTCTGCGCGGGCATCGCACACGCACGAGGAACAGACCCAATGACAACGACGAAGAAAGGACCGCGACGCACGCGCGCCGATCGCGCGATGATGGACACGAGCGACATCCCCCACCACCAAGCAGACTTGCTCCGCTTGCTCTGCAAGCCGGCGGCGCACGTGCGCACGCGCCGACCGTGGCCGAGCGTGCTCGCGCCGTGGCACGGCGAACTACAAGCGCCGGCATCCACCATCAAGGCGCTCGCGGCACGCCGCGCCATCATGGCAACACGCGGCCCGTGGGGGAACTACGTGGCGTATGTCATCACCGCGCACGGCCGCGCGCTACTCGCGGAGTACGACCAATGCCAACGACCAAAGAACGTATCGGACCCTTCCGCCCCCTCTCCCCCCGCTCCAACCAGCGCCGTCGGGTCTACGCGAGCGAACTCGCCGCGATCCGCAACACCCGCGCGAGCGGCGTCTACGTCATCCTCGACGCGCGCAGCGGGCAAACGCTCTACGTCGGGGAAAGTCACACGGGCCGGCTCTACGACACGCTCACGCGCCACTTCCGCCACTGGACCGGATCACGCGGCTACGCCGACGGCAGACCGCGCGGCGGCACGAGCTACGACCCGGCGCGGGTCCGCGTCGCCTACACCATCACGCGCGACGAAGAAGCGCAGCCGTTCCAGTACGCGACGATCCAAGAACTCCGCCCGCGCGACAACGAGAACGACTGCCGCACGTGCGCGCCGTTCTGACGGGCAACGCTTCTCCGTCATCAGCGAGACGCGCCCACAAACCATCTACCGCGTGCGCGACGCCAAGCGCCCGCGCCGCAAGTCTGGACAAGTCTTTGAAGCGAAGTACCGCGCTCGCTGGCATGCGCAAATGTTGAACGGGGAGAACCGCTGCCGGCACTGCGGATGCACGGATGCCGATTGCTCGGCGTGCATCAAGCGCACCGGCGCGCCGTGCGATTGGATACATCGAGAAGGAGAGAACAGCCTGTGTTCCGCGTGCTTCAACTCGCCCCCAAACACAAAGGGCGCGCGATGAGCACCAACACACCCAACATCACGCCGGCGATGCGCCTCGCGCTCGAGATGCTCAATCACAAGGGCGGCGCGATCATCCCCACGGCTGGCCGATGGTTCGCCGTCGCGCTCGAGTACGAAGCAATCGAGATCAGCAAAGGCACGCTCCGCCGGCTCATCGACGCCGCGCTCGTGCGTGCCATCACCAAGCCGAGCGGGCGCGTGGAGTACGTCGCCGCCGGCAGCACCGCAAAGGAACGCACGCTATGACGATCACCACCGCACCGACCGAAATCAAACGCGCGGACAAAATCCCCTTCCGCGTCGTGCTCGACGTGACCGACGATCTGTACCGGGGGATCAGCCCACACCACGCGGCGCACACGCACCGATGCATCATCGTTGAAGAGGGCGCGACCGTGGATCAGCGCGAAGTGCATCGCCCATCGTGGCCCCGACTGTGGCAGACGAGCACCGCCGGCGTCACGCACTACACCATCCACAACGGCGGCGCGCCGGCGTTCTGCGATCGGCACAACTACGCCGGGCAACTGCGCGACTGGCTCAACTGGCGACGCCGGCTCATCCATGATGAGCAAGTCACCCGCGAGGGCGGCGCGTGGTCAACGCTGGACTACGGCATCCTCGACGTGGAGTATTGGCATCACTTCGGCGCGCCCAACGTCGCCGCGCTCTACGCGGCGCTCGGACTGCGCGACCCCGAAGTAGCGAGCACCATCCACAACATCGCGTCCGCAGAACTCTACCGGCTCGCGCTGGGGGCGCTCGCCGAGTGCGTCGGCGCGTGCAGCGGGGTCTACGGCACGCCCTTCGCGTCAGCCGACGTGCTCTCGGACATCATCAACCACCACTCCGCGACGTGGTTCCCCGTCGCGCACGCGCGACCGGGTGAAACGTACCCCCGCGCGTTCCGCCGCACCATCGCCGCCGCCGTCAAGCGGCGCGACCGCGAGCGCCCGAATATCCGCGTGCTGCCGATCATCTGCCCCAGCGTCGATTACTCATCGAGCGCGCCGTACATCCGCGCCGCGTTCAAAGCGGGGTGCGATGGGATTGTCATTTTCGGGCGCGTGCCGCCGTTCGGCAGCCCGGGGCACGCCGACTCCCTCGACTTCCACAAACAACTCGTCGAGCAGGACATCCCCGCAACCATGGCCGAACTCGAAGCCGCGCGGCTCGCGGCGCAGGAAGGGAGCAACGACCAATGACGCTCTTTCATCTCACGTTCGCGCTCGCGTTCCTCGCGCTCGGCGTGTTCGCCGGCTGGCACGGGCGCGCCGTGTTCGGATGCTTGCCCCCGCAATACATCACGCCGGCACCACAGCCGATCCCGCTTCTACGGACCAACCCCGCCGGCGCGTCGGTCGAGATGGACGGGGAACTCGTGGCGGTTCGGTTCAACGCGGAAAATATCGCCGCCGTGATCCCCGCCGACAATGGAGCATCGGCGGCAATCGTGCTCAAGAGCACCGACCCAACGCAGGCAGAGATTCGCGTCGTCTGCCGGTACCACACGCCGAATTGTGTTCTTCACATCCTGCACTGCAACGGACTGGGGGTGCGCGATGCCGATCCGAGCTGATCTGCGCCACTACTACCAATCGCCCGAGTGGTTCGCCGCCCGCGACCTGTGCCGCGCCCGCGCGGGCAACAAGTGCCAGCATTGCGGCATCGCCGGCGGAGTGCTCACGCCGCGCCCGTGCCCGGAGTGCAACGCGAGCGGGCGCATCGAGGATGCCCCGCTCGGCGATGACCGCTGCCAGCAATGCGGCGGCACGGGCCAGCGCCAAAGCCGCGCCGTGCTCACCGTCGCGCACCTCAACCACAACCCCGCCGACAACAGCGACGCGAATCTCGCGTGCCTCTGCGCGGCGTGCCACCTGAAGCACGACCGCGCGCACCACGCGAGCAGCCGGCAACGCAACATCGACGCGCGGCGGCAGCAATTGAGATTCGACACACTCGCGCCGCCCACTCCCCCGCCGCCGCCGGCGTCGGACCCGAAGCCCGACGACGACCCAACATCAATCGACCCCGCCGACATCGACGACGATAAAGACCTCGACCTCGCACCACCCGAAGGAAACCCATGAGCAAGACCAACGGATTCCACTTGACCACGCACGAGCAACCGCGATTCGTGGAGCGCGAGCGCGGGGGCTATCTGCGCTTCGCCACGCCCACCGGCCCGCTGTTCGTGCCCGACGACATGCGCCCGATCATCATGCAGAACCCGCAAGGCGGACTCGGCTCGTTCATCGCGTTCCAGTCGATGAACGTCGCGTATGTCGCGCCCGTCGCGCCGGCGGATGCCTTCGCGCAGTACCGCCGCGCCATCGACTCGCCCGAACCGACGGAAGGAGCGCCGACGGCATGAAGGGCTACACCAGCGCCCGCAACGCGCGGGCACTCATCATCGACAGCAGCACGCCCGGCGCGCCGCCCGCCCGCCTGCCGCTCCCCGGCGGACTCGGCAGCGACGAAGCGGTACGCGCCACCATCGCCGCAATGATCGGCATCATCGAGCACGCGACGGCCTCAATCCTCAACGGCAACGCGCCGCCGCGCGCGGGCTTGGACATTCTGCGCCACATCTACGACGGACTCGACAACCGCTTTTTCACCTACCGCGCCGACGCCGCCGGCGAGGAACGGCTCGCCGACCCCATCACACTGTGGAACTCGGCGCGCGTCGGCCAGATGGTCTACGGCGATTGCGACGATCGCGCCATGGTCGCCGCCGTCAAAATGCGCGTCGCCGGCATCCCCGCCGCGCTCGCCGTGGTCGGACGCGACATACTCGGACCCTATGAACACGTGTTCGCCGTCGCCGACACGCGCACCAACCGGACCGAACTACGCGACCGCGACGACCCAGCGAGCGTCCCCGGCCTTATCCCGCTCGACATGCAGGAAGGTGTACCGCTCGGCGAGTGGCCGAGCGGAATCGAACGGCTCGCCGTGTTCCCCATCCCATGAGCAGCACGCACGCAGAAGCCCGCCCCGCCGCCCCCGCCCCCGCCCACAGCGCGATCATTGACCGCGCCTGGGCGGAGGGCCGGCAGCGGCTCGTGACGCCGACGCAGTGGCTTGTATTCGAGGCGGCGGCGCGGCGTGCCGTGCGCGGCGCGATCATCAGCACGCCCGGCGTCGCCGCCGACACGAACACCAGCTACACCACGGCAAGCCGCTCGCTGCGCTCGCTCGCCGAATGCGGGATGCTCCGCGTCGTGAGCCTCAACACGTCGCACACGTCGGCGGTTTACGCGCTCCCCGAGTAGAGCGCCCCACTCCACAACTTCGCCGCCCTCTTGTCGCGCTCGAGCGGACCCGCGATCGTTCCGCCATGCTCCGCGCCACCCGATCAGCGTCGATTCTTCGGAACCCCGTTCTGTGGACCGTGCTCGGCGCGCTCGCGATCATCGCCGCCGCGTGGCTCGCCGGGTGCGCGAGCGACCGAACCGCCGCCGCGATCCAATCGAACGAGCACGCCATCGCCGACCTCCGCGCAGAGATTCGGCAAGCCGACGCGCAGCGCGCGGTATCGCTGACCGAATCGGAAGAGCAGCGCTGGACCGCGCATATTGACGCGCTCCGCGCCGAACTCGACGAGCGCCAGCACGCCCGCGAGGGATTGATCCGCGAGCACGACGAGGCGGACGAGCGCGACGCCGCCGCGTGGTCGGACTTCTGGACCAGCGCGGCCGGCATCGCCACCGCCGCCGGTATCCCCGTCGCCGGCACCATCGGCGGCATCATCGGCACGCTGCGCGGGCGCATCAGCGGCGCGAGCGTGCTCGCCGGCGCGATCGCGCGCGGGCGGCGCAAGTCTCCTGAATTCGATGCCATGTTCCAAGACGACACCGCGCCGCACGTCGCCGCCATGAAGCGCGCGACGCCGGCGCGCTTTGTCCCCGTCATCGCCCGCGCCAACGCCGACGCTTTCAACCGGGCCACCATCGAAGCATGAGCAGAGCGAGCGACAATCACGACACGATCCGGGCCGAGATCACGCCGCGCGGCATGGTCAAATTTTACGTGCCGCTCGCCGTGCTCTGCGCCGCCGCCGGCGGGTGGGGCTACTCGATGGAAACCCGCGTGACCGATCAGGGCGCGACGATGCGCGGCGTGGATCGCACCGTTATGCGGATGGATCAACGACTCGAGCGCATCGAATCCATGTTGATGCAGGGAGCGCCGCGCCGATGAACACACTCGCACACGCGCCGACCATGACGCGAGCCCGCGCCGCAAAGCTCGGCGTGCGCGGCCTTGGATTCCTGCCGATGCCCGGCGCGGCCGCGCGGCCGCGCTATCAGGTCGATCCGAGCACCGCGCCCGGCTACGGCGGACTCTCGCGCGACGAGGCGAGCGCCGTCGCGCTCCTCATCATCAACGAAGCACGCCGCGCGCGGGGAGATGACGAGATCTCCAATCTGCCGCAGCCCTACAACACCAACCCTTGGACTTTTCTCGGTATCTACAACTCGCCCGTCGTGCGCATCCCGCCCAACGGCGGACGGATCACCACGCCGCAAGGGCGCGACGACCGCACGCTCTATCTGGGGCACAACTCCGCGCCGTGGCGGCTCTACGTGCAACTGCGCGACGCCCTCGACGCCGACGGCAGCGAGCCTCAGCACGCGGCGCGGATCACGCGCATCGGTCAAACGATGCCGCTCCCCGCGCGGCTCGAGCGCTGGCTCCGCCCCGTGATATCGCAGACCGCCGCCAACTACGACAACGAGGCGGCGCTCTGGATCGTCAAGACCTTCCCCGACTCGGAGCAGGCGAAGCTACTCACGCGGATCGGGCGCGTGGTGCGCGACGCGCAGACGGGCGAACTCGTGGCGCTCGATCAGTACGAAATGATCGAGGCGGGACTCGTGCCGCTCGTGCCCGGAACACCCGGCGCGCCGAGCGCCCCCGCAGCGCCGAGCGCCCCCGCCCCCGCCGCCCCGACGATCCAAGCGCCGCCGCCGTCGGCAACGCCGCTCCCCGCGCCGCCGCTCAGCGCTCCCGACGTGCCGCGCCCGACCCCGCCGAGCGCGATGGAGGGTCCACAAGTGCAGATCATCGAGGACCGCAACGCCGGCACCATCACGGGCATCGACCAGTACGGGCGATGGGCCACGCTCACGCTCGACGGCTCCCGGATCATCGGCGCGGGGTACAAAGACAAGTCATACGACCTTGCCGCGCTCGGACTCTCCGGGCGCGGACTCGGCGACCGGCCATCAGGGCGCGACCGCGCCCGCGCCCGCAGCGAAGAGCGCCGCGCCGAGGATGAAGCCCAGCGACTGCGCGACGAAGCCGAACGGCTCGCCCGCGAAGAAGAGCGCCGGCGCGAAGTAGAGCGCTTGCAGCAACAGATCATCGACGCACGCCGCGCCGATGACGACCGCCGCGCCGCCGCGTTCCAGCAGCAGCAGCGCGACGCCGAAGAGCGCTTCGCGTTCTCGCAGCGCTCCGCGCCGACGCCGCCCACGGGCGGCGGGTCGGCGTTCACCGCGCAGCCAGGACAACCGACCAGCTCGAGCGCCCCGACGCCGCCGACGCCGGTATTCGACGTGGAAGTACCGAGCAGCACGCCGCCCACGGGCGGCGGCTCGACGTTCACGCCGCCGCCGGCGACGCGGGTAACGACATCGAGCGGCGCGATGATCGTCGGCGCTGACCCGATCGTTTCGCAGGACTTCGGGCAGGCGAAGCCGAGCGCGGCATCGCTCAACCTCACGCCCGCGCCGACGGCCCCGACGGGCGGCGGCGCGACGTTCACGCGCACCAACAGCACCAGCGGCCCGCCGAGGATCACGATCAACACGGACCCGGCATCGGGCATCGTGACCGCGAGCGACCAGTACGGGCGCTGGATCAAAGTACGTGTGAAGAGCGGGGACGACTTTGAACTCATCGCCGCCGGCATCGGCTCGCGCACGCTCAGCAAGGCGGAGTTGGGACTCGGCGGACTCGGCTCGTGGTTCTCTTCCATCTTCCGCGCCGTCGCGCCCGTCATCGCGCCCGTGGTCGGCGCGATCCCCGTCGTGGGGCAGATCGCCGCGCCGATCGTCGGCGCGATCGCGCAGGGCGGCGGACGCCAGTTTGTCAGCGCGGCCCCGCCCAACCGCCAGCCCGGCGCGGTCCCGGTTGACTACAACCGCTTCGCGCAGCCGGCGAACGACAATTCGGGGATGTTCATCATGGGCGCGCTCGCACTTCTCGCACTGGGAGCGCGCCGATGATCCGGCACACCGTCGCGCTCACGCCCCGGCTACTCGCCGGCATCGCGGGAACGATGCTCGGCGCGCTTCCGCGCGACGAGCACGACCAGCCAGCCGGCGGCGCACGCGAGCAGGACGCCGGCGAGCGCCCCGTGCGCGACGAGGCTCGCCGCGCTCCCGATATCGCCGCCGAACAGCCAGCGCCACCACGCGGGCGCGAACAGCCCGGCGAAGTAGCACACCAGACACGACGCGGCGGTATCGAGCGCCCGCTCGACGCTGCGAATTCGTTGATTCATGGCAAGGGTTCTCCGTGCGTGCGCCAGGAGTCTACCCCATGACCACGCTCAGACTTCCAACCGGCGGCGGCTACAGCCCGGCAACAGCTATCTGGGGATTCGGTGCGCCGCGCGTCAGCGAGCAGCAACTCCGCGACGCGCTGCGCGACCTCATCGGCTACCGCTACCGCGTCTCGCGCTGGTTCGATAAAGCGCGCTCCGTGTCCGACGCCATCGGCGACGGCTACCCGATCGGCGGCGCGACGCTGCAATCGTTCAATGCGTTCACGCGCGCGCTGCGCGATTGGTCGGACCTCGATATCGCGCTCCAAGCGCCCATCGACCGCGCCATCGACCGCGCCATCGCCGAGGGCAAGATCACGCGCGCCGACGTGCCGCGCGGACTGCGCTCGCAGGACGCCGGCGGATGGTTCGCCATCGAGGACGCGCCAGCGCCGAATACCGGACTCGGCCTTGCGTTCCTGCCCGTGCTCGCCGCCGTCGCCGTCGCCGCCATCGCCGCGGGGTTCGGCTCGCGCATGCTCGCCGACATCGACCGCAACAAACGCGATATCGAACGGCTCGCGCAGCAGGACGCGCGCATGCACGCGGAGTACGTGCGGATCAACGATTGGCGAATGTCGCGCGGCCAACAGCCCATCATCCCGCAGACGCCGAACGGCCCGCAGACCGCGCCGCCGGCGGACTTCGGCGATAAGGCGCTCAAAGCCGGCGGCGGCGCGCTCTTGCTCATCGGCGCGCTCGTGCTCGGCTCCAAACTCATCAAACGAAAGAGAGGCGCGGCGTGAAGAAGAAGAAGAACAAGATTCGGCGAGCGAAGAAGAGCGGCGGCGGCGCGAAGCGCGCCAAGCGCCGCGCGTTCCCGTCGCACCTCAGACAGTTCTGGTTCACGAAGAAGAAGTCATCCGGCGCGCGCCGTTCGAGCGCCGGCTCCCCCACTCGAACGGAACAAGGAGTATCGACCATGAAACGGAAAGCCAAGCGCAGCGGCGGCGGCTCGCGTCGTGCGAAGCGCCGCGGCGTGCGCCGCGGCGGCGGCGGCGGGTTCTCTCTGCGCGGCCTGATCCCCGCCGGCATCGTGCTCACCGGCGCCGCCGCCGTCGGCGGCGCATGGGCGGCAAACAAGTATTGGCAGAAGCTGCCCGGCGACGGCTGGAAGGGCGGAGACTTCGGCCCGCTTCTCGGCGCGACCGCCGTCGGCCTCATCGCCAAACTCGCAATCGGGCGCGTCGCCGGCCCCGCCGTCGGCAATGCCGTACTTGCCGGCGCAATCGCAACCGGCGGCCTTGCGTGGCTCGCGCGCCGTCAAGCCGGCGGCGGCGGCTCGAGCGCCGGCTCGACGTTCTCGCCCGTGACGTACCAAGCCCCGGCGCTCCCCGCGCCGACCGGCGGCGGCTCGACGGGCGGACAGGTCGGGCAAGTGCTCGCGCAGATTCTTTCGCGCATCCCGATGCCCGGCGGCTCTGGCGTGGCGGGACTCGGCGCGATGAACGACCGACCCACCGCCGCCGTCATGTATTGAGCGCCGCCCCCGCGCGGCGCTCGCGATTCGTTCAGCGTGTTCTCTGACATCCGCACAAGCACGGGACGCGCCGACCATGACGAGAAGGGCGGCGCAGAAAGAAGGTGACTTGTGCAGCAGTTGAAATACAGCGGCGTGACCGACCCGCTTCTCGAAGCAGCGATTGACGACATCATCGGAACGGGCCGGCTCGCGCCCGAGCGTGCCGGCTACGTGGACATCCTCCCCGGCGAGTTCTACCACCGGCAGACCTACGCGGCGGCGGGGCAAGGCTCGCTCACGTTCTGGAGCAACGCCCAGGCGCAGCCGATCATCTCGAATTGGCCGAGCGCCGGCCTCCCGAGCGCCAAGCCGTTTGTGCTGATGGGCCTGCGCTTCTGCTACGACCCGCTCGACAGCGCCGGCGCGCGCATCTCGAATCAGGTCGGACTCGCCGCGAGCGCGTCGCCGATCACCAACGGCGAAGAACTGCGGACCATCTTCGCCGGCGGCATCGTCGATTTTTCTGTGTTGAACCAGAAGAAGGTTGACGGGGTGTTCGGCCTCAACCGCTTCCCCCAGGGCGCGGGCTCGAGTTTTGACGTGGCGAGCGCGACGACCGCGACGACCACGACGTACAACGCGGCCAGCTTCACGAACGGCGTTCCGATGAAGGGCAACGAGTGGCGCTTCCCCGTGCCGATGGTCATCGGCCCGAATACAACCATCTCCAGCACCGTCACTTGGCCGACCGTGCTGAGCGTCACAGCGGCATTCACGCTCCGCGCCGAGATGTTCGGCGTCGTGCTCCTGCGCTCGATGCAGAACTAGCCCCGGATGTTCCCGTGCAGCGCCGGCGCGGCTCGTCACCGCGCCGGCGCACTCTTCAACCGCCCAACCGACGCGAAAGACCCCGCGATGTTTTTCCCCAAGACAATTGACGAAGTGCTCGCCATGGCTGGGAAGTTTGAAGAGCGCTCTCTCGTGCTCAACTTCTCGACGGCCATCGCCGCCGGCAGCAACAGCGGCGCGCAGCAGGTCAACAACTGGACCGACGGTTGGCTGATCGTCACTCAGCAATTCGCCGACGTATGGACCTCAGCAGGAACCGCCGGCGCTCCGCCGCAGTTCTCCGCCGGCCAGAGCGTGGCGCGCTGGAGCGACGCCAGCCCGCCGGCAACCGTCGGTAACTCGTTCCCCGGGCGCAACCAGTTCCGTTTTCAGGGCACGACCAACTCGCAACCGTGGTCACTCTTGCCCGTGAATCTCGGACTCTACTTCGGCACCGCCGACGCGCCGTTTGTGCTCAGCGTGCCGCGCTTCTTCCCGCCGCAGGCGAACATTCAGGGCACGCTCTACAACGACGTGACCAGCCCCGCGACGTTCCCCGTGGTCGGTCAAGTTGTGTTCAATGGCTACTTCATCCCCGGGCGCGGCGGACGCTGACCACGAGCGCCAGCAGCACGCACACTCAGCAGCGAGCACCCATGCAAACCAGACACCGCAACCGGCCCATCACGAGCGACGGCAGCGCGGCGGACTTCGCGTCCGCCCCAGCCGATCCTTACGCGCCGATTGTGTCAGCAAACGACCCGCGCAACGCGGATCGTTTGCTTTCCCAGCGCGGATCATCCGGGCAATCGCCCGTCTTTGAACTGCGCCCGTCAACGCGCGTCGTCCCCGCGTGGTTCACCGTCATTGCAATTCCAAACCCCGCGCCGACGTTCGGCACGGGACAAAGCGCGTGGTACCTCCTGCGCCGGATCGTCGTGAGCAAGGCGACGCAGCTCGTGCTCAGCGGCATCCGTGGATATCTCTACTCGCCCGACTGGGGCGCGGGCGGCGGCTACGGCATCGCCGGCGCGAACGCCGCCGCGTGGGGCGCAGTGGCCGAGCGCTCCGCGTGGATCGTCGTTGGGCGCAACCTGCCGGCGCAGACGCAGAACGGCTCCGCGATCTGGACACCCGCGCCCGCGCCGATCCCCGGCGTCGAGCAGTCCGTCGCGTGGTCGCAAGTGTCGCCCGACGCGGCGGCGGAGTACGCCGCGCGCGTCCCCTTCCCCGGCGGTAAATGGTCCGACACGAACGGGCCTTCCCTCCTGCCCCTCTCGATCGGCTTCGGACTTGGCGAATACCGCGTGACCGATTCCGAAACGCTCGACGTATGCCTCGTGGTGCGCGGCTCGCAGGTCAGCGGCGGCGCGGGGAAATCCATCGTCGGTACCGCGCTCATCGAGTGTGTGTGCGAACAGCAGAACGCGAGCGGCGCGAGCCTCAACGATTGACGTATGGAGTGGATGTCGCCCATTGAGCGCGCCTACCGCGACATCGCGCGAGCCTTCGCCGATGGAAGGATCACCGCGCGCGACGTTGACGACATCGCGGCCCCGCTCGCCGGCATCATCGCGCCCGCGCGCGGGCCCGCGCTCGGCGCGCCGAGCGACCGCCGGCGCGACGACCGCCGGCGACGCGACGCCGCCGCGCGTTCCAATGCGCTGTTCCTCATGCTGATGCACACCGCGAGCGACGGCCAGCAACGGAGTACGCCGCTCCCGATCGTTCCGCGCGTGCAGACCTCGAATCAGACGGGCGGATTCGACTCGATGAAAAATTACCTCGTCGAACCGTTCTATGTTGACGTGCTCGGCACGTTCCTTGAGGCGGAGGATATGACCGTCACCGACGCCACCGACCCCGACCTGGGCGCGGCCGCGTACCTCGACGGCAGCTACACCGACGGGGAAATCGAACTCACGACCACGGCGGCAACAGCGGGCAGCGCCGTATACGCGCGCTTCGCGCCCGACGCGCTTCTCGGACACGGCGGGTACCAAGCCGTTTGGGAAGGAACAGCGATCCGCGTCTATCGCTGGGATGCCGGCGTCGGCCCGACGCTGCTCACGACGCACCTGACCAGCTTGAGCGCCGGCGAATCGTTCGGCCTGCGGCTCACGGGGAGCACTATCGACGTGCTGAAAAACTCCGCCGTCGTCAAGACGATTGCCGACGCGACGTACACATCGGGGAAGTACGGGCACGGCGGACAGGTTGCGGGCACCGCGTTCAGCGGCCTGCGCTGGGACTTGACCATCGCGCCCTAAGTGCAATCGCGGCGCTCCGCGTCAACGGAGCGCCGCCGCTCATCGCTTCAACTCATCGCGCAGCGCCGCGACGCGCTCATCCGTGTACGCCCGCGCCCGCGCTTCGGCTTCCTCGACGATGCGCGCCCGCGTGCTCGCCTTGAGATCGTCGGCGCTGCCGGCGCTCAGCGAATACCCCGCCGTCGCGCTGCCCGCCGCGCAGCCGCTCAGCGCCACCAGCGCGACGCACACCGCGCCCACGATTGAAACAACTCGCAACATGATGAGAACTCCCGACGCGCGCCGAGCACGAGCGACGCGCTCGAGATCGGCGGCAGCGGGTTCTACCGCGCGGCAGCAGCGCCGCCGCTCATCACCGCCGACGACCCGAACAGATACCGATACCGCTCCGACGTCGGCGCGTACTGCCGGCAAATCCGGGCCGCGTACCGCCGCCGGCGTGCGTTTTCACACCCCCGGATGGTCTACGGAGTGCCCCCCCACTTCCGCACGCCCCAGAAGCGATCCTAGGGCGTTATACGCGATATGGTATCTGTTTGGCACTTCCCGCACAGAATACGAAAAAGGGCCGAGCCGCACTTTGCCCGAGCAGCCCGGCCCGATGGATGATCGGCAGCGGAATCAGGGAAAGTTCCTTGCCCCGCCGCCCGATCTAGTGTATCACATCTCCAAGCGCCATGCCCGAGGCGCGGTATAAGTTTTTTCGATGGATGCCCGAATACTAGACTGTTTCCGCGTGATGCTCGACGCCGCCCGCGCCGAGCGTGGCCCCGTGTCCGTGCTCGCGGAAATGCTGATGCGCACCGACATTCAGACAGGACGATGCACGAGCACGCGCGCCGAACTGGCGCACGCGCTCGGCGTGCCGGTCTACGATGTCGGTCGCGCACAGCGCGCCCTGGTCGAAAAGGGATTGATTCGATTGGTCCCATCAGACCGCCCCAACTCTAGCAGCACCTACGACGTAATTTTACCCGAAAACTCCCCCGAATATCTAACGTCCGTTCATAACAGTTATTCTCGGACGTTGGGGGAACTGTTCGGCGATGACACTACCCCCGCGATCCCCGCAATCGGTTCCGCTACAACCGGCGGTATCAGCGATGACGAGGGCGCGCGCCATGCGCGCGCCCGAGCGCCCGGCGCGCGCCCACCCGAGCGCCCGGCGCGCGCCCTTGCGCCCGGCGCGCGCCCTGCGGACCTCGATGAGCACCCGCTCTCTATGGATCACGCGCGCACGGAAGATGATCGCGCGCGCGCCCGCGTCGCGCGGGTAAATCCAGTTCTTGATCCAAAGACAAAACCTAGTGGTGGTGGTGTCTACCCCTCTTCTCTGTCAGGAAAGCCGAAACCCGAACTTGATCCGCGTGAGGCGGCGGCGGCGGCACGGCTCCGCGATGCCGGGTTCGACCCCACCATCCGCGCGCTCGATTGGCGCGCGCTTTTCGACTTCTACGGCGCGCCCGTGGTCGAACAGGCGTTCAGCCAGTGGCAGCGCTCGAACTCTGTAAAACGCAAGTTTGGCCCCGCCGCGATTTGGAAAATTCTCGATCGGCTCGCGTCGCCCATCGCGCGCAGCGCCGATGCTCAACTGCCCACCGCGCCGCGCGACGATCGCGCACCGAGCACCGCGGCGCAGCTATGGCACGACGCGCGCGAGCACATCGGCGCGATGAGCGACGCGGAACTCGCCGCCGCGCGCGACCGCGCCGCCGACTGGCTCGCCGACCGCCGCGCCGCCGAGGGCGACTTGCCCGCGCGCGTCGCCGCGTTCCGTTCCAACTTCAAAGCAACCCCGCTCCCCACGCTGCGCCATGATCGCGCTAGCGCGTTGCACCTCTTCGCGTACCTCACCCAATCGGAGTACCCCAGCCATGAGAGCGCACCGCCGACCCTTGCCGCAACTGCCCACGCTTGAAGTGCTCACCGCGCGGCTCGCCGCCGCCGCCGCCGCCGGCGACCTCGACGCGGACTACGCGCGCGAACTGACCGCCGCCGCCGTCGCCGGCATGGATCAAACGCTCGCCCGCTCGCTGGACCTCCTGCGCGATGTCGGCGTTGATGTGCTCGGCACCGACTACGACGCCGCGCCCAAAGCCGCGTAGCCCTTCGCGTTTTCTTCGCTCAATCGTTCGCAAGCCCTTCGCAAACCCTTCGCACGGACCCTCACGCATGGCAAAGCCCGCCGCCGCCCCCGACGCCGCCGATCCGCTCTTTGATTCGCTCGACCGCATCGCGGCCGCGCCCTCGTGCCTTGTGCATCTCCGCCGGCTCGACGGATCGGACTACGCGCACGTCGGCACGATGCCGGGGCCGGAATTCAGCATCGACCAGGTACAGCAGCGCTTCGGCGGCGGGAAGTACGAATACATCGCCAAGCCGCAAAGCGGCCCCATCGTGACACGAGGAACGTTCTCTATCTCAGGGCCGCCCGCGACGCCGGCCCCGATCTCAGCAGCGCCCGCCGGCGTTGCGGCCATGACGCCGCACGCCGGCAACGCTGCGCCCGCGCGTACCGTCGTCATCGCGGGTGTACCCGTCGTGATGAGCGAAGAGCGGTACGCCGCGTGGAAGGAATCCCGCGCCATCAAGCGCCAACTCCGCGCACTCCGCGAGCAGCGAGCGCCGGCGAACATGCCCGCGCCGCCGACGTTCATCGAACAGATGCAGGCGTTCGCGCAATCGGTCGGCATGATGAAGCAACTCGCGCCGCCGCCGCCGCCGCCGGCATCGCCGCTCACCGACACCGTAGAAGCGATGAACACCATCGACCGGCTCGCCGAGCAGCGTGCCGGCAAGATGCTCGGCGCGCGCGGCAGCGACGCCGGCGACGCCGCGCCCGCCGCCGGCGCGTGGCTGGGGATACTTCAAAACATCGACTGGGAAGGCGCGGCGCGGTTTACCGCCGTCGCCATCGAAGGACTCGGACGCGCGTTCCGCCGTGCGCCCGAGCAGCAGCAGCAGAACAACGCGGGCGCGTCGGCGTTGCCCGAGCGCGGGACTCACCCCGGCGAGCGCGAACTCGCCGCGGCGCGCTCCGCCGACGCGCCCGCACAACCCACCAGCGCGGCGCAGCCAGGAGGCGCGGAGGGCGGCGGCGGGACTCCTCCCCCGCCGCCGCCCCCGCCGGCGGAGATCTCGAGCGCCGCGCCGCTCGATCCCATCGCCGAGCAATTCGCCCCGCTGGGCCGGCTCGTGATGTCGTGCGCGTGCGCCGAGGAACCGAACACCAAATCGCTGGCCGACGTGCTCATCGACATCTTTGAAACCAACAAACTTGCCGTCGCCGACGTGCTCGATCTGGGGTTCGCCGCGCAACTACTCCGCGCGTGCCCCTATCTCGAACCCAAGCGCGCGTACGTCGAAGCGCTCGAGAAGGAACTCGAATCCCGCATCGACGACGACGACGACGACGACGACGCGCCCGGCGCAGCGCCGCCGCCGGCCAAGCCGCGCGGGAAGAAGGAGCGCCCGGCGTGAAACTCAAGCGCCGCAAACCCACGCGCTATCTGCGCATGAGCGGGCGCGACCGGCTCACGACGCGCGAAGCGCTCGCGCTCATCGACGCCGCGACCTCGCTCTTGCCCGGCTCGATGCCGGCCCGCCAGTA
Source organism: uncultured Phycisphaeraceae bacterium (assembly GCA_964391865.1). GTDB lineage: Bacteria > Planctomycetota > Phycisphaerae > Phycisphaerales > UBA1924 > DASZQL01. The sequence goes on along the minus strand of CAYMNQ010000005.1, from coordinate 183,591 downwards.
CCGCCGCATGACGCGCGGCGCGATCAAACTCCGCGTCGCGCTCGAGCGCGCCGCCAACCGACCGACTTCGACCTTCGGCCCGCGCGGGCGTTCTGCGCGGGCATCGCACACGCACGAGGAACAGACCCAATGACAACGACGAAGAAAGGACCGCGACGCACGCGCGCCGATCGCGCGATGATGGACACGAGCGACATCCCCCACCACCAAGCAGACTTGCTCCGCTTGCTCTGCAAGCCGGCGGCGCACGTGCGCACGCGCCGACCGTGGCCGAGCGTGCTCGCGCCGTGGCACGGCGAACTACAAGCGCCGGCATCCACCATCAAGGCGCTCGCGGCACGCCGCGCCATCATGGCAACACGCGGCCCGTGGGGGAACTACGTGGCGTATGTCATCACCGCGCACGGCCGCGCGCTACTCGCGGAGTACGACCAATGCCAACGACCAAAGAACGTATCGGACCCTTCCGCCCCCTCTCCCCCCGCTCCAACCAGCGCCGTCGGGTCTACGCGAGCGAACTCGCCGCGATCCGCAACACCCGCGCGAGCGGCGTCTACGTCATCCTCGACGCGCGCAGCGGGCAAACGCTCTACGTCGGGGAAAGTCACACGGGCCGGCTCTACGACACGCTCACGCGCCACTTCCGCCACTGGACCGGATCACGCGGCTACGCCGACGGCAGACCGCGCGGCGGCACGAGCTACGACCCGGCGCGGGTCCGCGTCGCCTACACCATCACGCGCGACGAAGAAGCGCAGCCGTTCCAGTACGCGACGATCCAAGAACTCCGCCCGCGCGACAACGAGAACGACTGCCGCACGTGCGCGCCGTTCTGACGGGCAACGCTTCTCCGTCATCAGCGAGACGCGCCCACAAACCATCTACCGCGTGCGCGACGCCAAGCGCCCGCGCCGCAAGTCTGGACAAGTCTTTGAAGCGAAGTACCGCGCTCGCTGGCATGCGCAAATGTTGAACGGGGAGAACCGCTGCCGGCACTGCGGATGCACGGATGCCGATTGCTCGGCGTGCATCAAGCGCACCGGCGCGCCGTGCGATTGGATACATCGAGAAGGAGAGAACAGCCTGTGTTCCGCGTGCTTCAACTCGCCCCCAAACACAAAGGGCGCGCGATGAGCACCAACACACCCAACATCACGCCGGCGATGCGCCTCGCGCTCGAGATGCTCAATCACAAGGGCGGCGCGATCATCCCCACGGCTGGCCGATGGTTCGCCGTCGCGCTCGAGTACGAAGCAATCGAGATCAGCAAAGGCACGCTCCGCCGGCTCATCGACGCCGCGCTCGTGCGTGCCATCACCAAGCCGAGCGGGCGCGTGGAGTACGTCGCCGCCGGCAGCACCGCAAAGGAACGCACGCTATGACGATCACCACCGCACCGACCGAAATCAAACGCGCGGACAAAATCCCCTTCCGCGTCGTGCTCGACGTGACCGACGATCTGTACCGGGGGATCAGCCCACACCACGCGGCGCACACGCACCGATGCATCATCGTTGAAGAGGGCGCGACCGTGGATCAGCGCGAAGTGCATCGCCCATCGTGGCCCCGACTGTGGCAGACGAGCACCGCCGGCGTCACGCACTACACCATCCACAACGGCGGCGCGCCGGCGTTCTGCGATCGGCACAACTACGCCGGGCAACTGCGCGACTGGCTCAACTGGCGACGCCGGCTCATCCATGATGAGCAAGTCACCCGCGAGGGCGGCGCGTGGTCAACGCTGGACTACGGCATCCTCGACGTGGAGTATTGGCATCACTTCGGCGCGCCCAACGTCGCCGCGCTCTACGCGGCGCTCGGACTGCGCGACCCCGAAGTAGCGAGCACCATCCACAACATCGCGTCCGCAGAACTCTACCGGCTCGCGCTGGGGGCGCTCGCCGAGTGCGTCGGCGCGTGCAGCGGGGTCTACGGCACGCCCTTCGCGTCAGCCGACGTGCTCTCGGACATCATCAACCACCACTCCGCGACGTGGTTCCCCGTCGCGCACGCGCGACCGGGTGAAACGTACCCCCGCGCGTTCCGCCGCACCATCGCCGCCGCCGTCAAGCGGCGCGACCGCGAGCGCCCGAATATCCGCGTGCTGCCGATCATCTGCCCCAGCGTCGATTACTCATCGAGCGCGCCGTACATCCGCGCCGCGTTCAAAGCGGGGTGCGATGGGATTGTCATTTTCGGGCGCGTGCCGCCGTTCGGCAGCCCGGGGCACGCCGACTCCCTCGACTTCCACAAACAACTCGTCGAGCAGGACATCCCCGCAACCATGGCCGAACTCGAAGCCGCGCGGCTCGCGGCGCAGGAAGGGAGCAACGACCAATGACGCTCTTTCATCTCACGTTCGCGCTCGCGTTCCTCGCGCTCGGCGTGTTCGCCGGCTGGCACGGGCGCGCCGTGTTCGGATGCTTGCCCCCGCAATACATCACGCCGGCACCACAGCCGATCCCGCTTCTACGGACCAACCCCGCCGGCGCGTCGGTCGAGATGGACGGGGAACTCGTGGCGGTTCGGTTCAACGCGGAAAATATCGCCGCCGTGATCCCCGCCGACAATGGAGCATCGGCGGCAATCGTGCTCAAGAGCACCGACCCAACGCAGGCAGAGATTCGCGTCGTCTGCCGGTACCACACGCCGAATTGTGTTCTTCACATCCTGCACTGCAACGGACTGGGGGTGCGCGATGCCGATCCGAGCTGATCTGCGCCACTACTACCAATCGCCCGAGTGGTTCGCCGCCCGCGACCTGTGCCGCGCCCGCGCGGGCAACAAGTGCCAGCATTGCGGCATCGCCGGCGGAGTGCTCACGCCGCGCCCGTGCCCGGAGTGCAACGCGAGCGGGCGCATCGAGGATGCCCCGCTCGGCGATGACCGCTGCCAGCAATGCGGCGGCACGGGCCAGCGCCAAAGCCGCGCCGTGCTCACCGTCGCGCACCTCAACCACAACCCCGCCGACAACAGCGACGCGAATCTCGCGTGCCTCTGCGCGGCGTGCCACCTGAAGCACGACCGCGCGCACCACGCGAGCAGCCGGCAACGCAACATCGACGCGCGGCGGCAGCAATTGAGATTCGACACACTCGCGCCGCCCACTCCCCCGCCGCCGCCGGCGTCGGACCCGAAGCCCGACGACGACCCAACATCAATCGACCCCGCCGACATCGACGACGATAAAGACCTCGACCTCGCACCACCCGAAGGAAACCCATGAGCAAGACCAACGGATTCCACTTGACCACGCACGAGCAACCGCGATTCGTGGAGCGCGAGCGCGGGGGCTATCTGCGCTTCGCCACGCCCACCGGCCCGCTGTTCGTGCCCGACGACATGCGCCCGATCATCATGCAGAACCCGCAAGGCGGACTCGGCTCGTTCATCGCGTTCCAGTCGATGAACGTCGCGTATGTCGCGCCCGTCGCGCCGGCGGATGCCTTCGCGCAGTACCGCCGCGCCATCGACTCGCCCGAACCGACGGAAGGAGCGCCGACGGCATGAAGGGCTACACCAGCGCCCGCAACGCGCGGGCACTCATCATCGACAGCAGCACGCCCGGCGCGCCGCCCGCCCGCCTGCCGCTCCCCGGCGGACTCGGCAGCGACGAAGCGGTACGCGCCACCATCGCCGCAATGATCGGCATCATCGAGCACGCGACGGCCTCAATCCTCAACGGCAACGCGCCGCCGCGCGCGGGCTTGGACATTCTGCGCCACATCTACGACGGACTCGACAACCGCTTTTTCACCTACCGCGCCGACGCCGCCGGCGAGGAACGGCTCGCCGACCCCATCACACTGTGGAACTCGGCGCGCGTCGGCCAGATGGTCTACGGCGATTGCGACGATCGCGCCATGGTCGCCGCCGTCAAAATGCGCGTCGCCGGCATCCCCGCCGCGCTCGCCGTGGTCGGACGCGACATACTCGGACCCTATGAACACGTGTTCGCCGTCGCCGACACGCGCACCAACCGGACCGAACTACGCGACCGCGACGACCCAGCGAGCGTCCCCGGCCTTATCCCGCTCGACATGCAGGAAGGTGTACCGCTCGGCGAGTGGCCGAGCGGAATCGAACGGCTCGCCGTGTTCCCCATCCCATGAGCAGCACGCACGCAGAAGCCCGCCCCGCCGCCCCCGCCCCCGCCCACAGCGCGATCATTGACCGCGCCTGGGCGGAGGGCCGGCAGCGGCTCGTGACGCCGACGCAGTGGCTTGTATTCGAGGCGGCGGCGCGGCGTGCCGTGCGCGGCGCGATCATCAGCACGCCCGGCGTCGCCGCCGACACGAACACCAGCTACACCACGGCAAGCCGCTCGCTGCGCTCGCTCGCCGAATGCGGGATGCTCCGCGTCGTGAGCCTCAACACGTCGCACACGTCGGCGGTTTACGCGCTCCCCGAGTAGAGCGCCCCACTCCACAACTTCGCCGCCCTCTTGTCGCGCTCGAGCGGACCCGCGATCGTTCCGCCATGCTCCGCGCCACCCGATCAGCGTCGATTCTTCGGAACCCCGTTCTGTGGACCGTGCTCGGCGCGCTCGCGATCATCGCCGCCGCGTGGCTCGCCGGGTGCGCGAGCGACCGAACCGCCGCCGCGATCCAATCGAACGAGCACGCCATCGCCGACCTCCGCGCAGAGATTCGGCAAGCCGACGCGCAGCGCGCGGTATCGCTGACCGAATCGGAAGAGCAGCGCTGGACCGCGCATATTGACGCGCTCCGCGCCGAACTCGACGAGCGCCAGCACGCCCGCGAGGGATTGATCCGCGAGCACGACGAGGCGGACGAGCGCGACGCCGCCGCGTGGTCGGACTTCTGGACCAGCGCGGCCGGCATCGCCACCGCCGCCGGTATCCCCGTCGCCGGCACCATCGGCGGCATCATCGGCACGCTGCGCGGGCGCATCAGCGGCGCGAGCGTGCTCGCCGGCGCGATCGCGCGCGGGCGGCGCAAGTCTCCTGAATTCGATGCCATGTTCCAAGACGACACCGCGCCGCACGTCGCCGCCATGAAGCGCGCGACGCCGGCGCGCTTTGTCCCCGTCATCGCCCGCGCCAACGCCGACGCTTTCAACCGGGCCACCATCGAAGCATGAGCAGAGCGAGCGACAATCACGACACGATCCGGGCCGAGATCACGCCGCGCGGCATGGTCAAATTTTACGTGCCGCTCGCCGTGCTCTGCGCCGCCGCCGGCGGGTGGGGCTACTCGATGGAAACCCGCGTGACCGATCAGGGCGCGACGATGCGCGGCGTGGATCGCACCGTTATGCGGATGGATCAACGACTCGAGCGCATCGAATCCATGTTGATGCAGGGAGCGCCGCGCCGATGAACACACTCGCACACGCGCCGACCATGACGCGAGCCCGCGCCGCAAAGCTCGGCGTGCGCGGCCTTGGATTCCTGCCGATGCCCGGCGCGGCCGCGCGGCCGCGCTATCAGGTCGATCCGAGCACCGCGCCCGGCTACGGCGGACTCTCGCGCGACGAGGCGAGCGCCGTCGCGCTCCTCATCATCAACGAAGCACGCCGCGCGCGGGGAGATGACGAGATCTCCAATCTGCCGCAGCCCTACAACACCAACCCTTGGACTTTTCTCGGTATCTACAACTCGCCCGTCGTGCGCATCCCGCCCAACGGCGGACGGATCACCACGCCGCAAGGGCGCGACGACCGCACGCTCTATCTGGGGCACAACTCCGCGCCGTGGCGGCTCTACGTGCAACTGCGCGACGCCCTCGACGCCGACGGCAGCGAGCCTCAGCACGCGGCGCGGATCACGCGCATCGGTCAAACGATGCCGCTCCCCGCGCGGCTCGAGCGCTGGCTCCGCCCCGTGATATCGCAGACCGCCGCCAACTACGACAACGAGGCGGCGCTCTGGATCGTCAAGACCTTCCCCGACTCGGAGCAGGCGAAGCTACTCACGCGGATCGGGCGCGTGGTGCGCGACGCGCAGACGGGCGAACTCGTGGCGCTCGATCAGTACGAAATGATCGAGGCGGGACTCGTGCCGCTCGTGCCCGGAACACCCGGCGCGCCGAGCGCCCCCGCAGCGCCGAGCGCCCCCGCCCCCGCCGCCCCGACGATCCAAGCGCCGCCGCCGTCGGCAACGCCGCTCCCCGCGCCGCCGCTCAGCGCTCCCGACGTGCCGCGCCCGACCCCGCCGAGCGCGATGGAGGGTCCACAAGTGCAGATCATCGAGGACCGCAACGCCGGCACCATCACGGGCATCGACCAGTACGGGCGATGGGCCACGCTCACGCTCGACGGCTCCCGGATCATCGGCGCGGGGTACAAAGACAAGTCATACGACCTTGCCGCGCTCGGACTCTCCGGGCGCGGACTCGGCGACCGGCCATCAGGGCGCGACCGCGCCCGCGCCCGCAGCGAAGAGCGCCGCGCCGAGGATGAAGCCCAGCGACTGCGCGACGAAGCCGAACGGCTCGCCCGCGAAGAAGAGCGCCGGCGCGAAGTAGAGCGCTTGCAGCAACAGATCATCGACGCACGCCGCGCCGATGACGACCGCCGCGCCGCCGCGTTCCAGCAGCAGCAGCGCGACGCCGAAGAGCGCTTCGCGTTCTCGCAGCGCTCCGCGCCGACGCCGCCCACGGGCGGCGGGTCGGCGTTCACCGCGCAGCCAGGACAACCGACCAGCTCGAGCGCCCCGACGCCGCCGACGCCGGTATTCGACGTGGAAGTACCGAGCAGCACGCCGCCCACGGGCGGCGGCTCGACGTTCACGCCGCCGCCGGCGACGCGGGTAACGACATCGAGCGGCGCGATGATCGTCGGCGCTGACCCGATCGTTTCGCAGGACTTCGGGCAGGCGAAGCCGAGCGCGGCATCGCTCAACCTCACGCCCGCGCCGACGGCCCCGACGGGCGGCGGCGCGACGTTCACGCGCACCAACAGCACCAGCGGCCCGCCGAGGATCACGATCAACACGGACCCGGCATCGGGCATCGTGACCGCGAGCGACCAGTACGGGCGCTGGATCAAAGTACGTGTGAAGAGCGGGGACGACTTTGAACTCATCGCCGCCGGCATCGGCTCGCGCACGCTCAGCAAGGCGGAGTTGGGACTCGGCGGACTCGGCTCGTGGTTCTCTTCCATCTTCCGCGCCGTCGCGCCCGTCATCGCGCCCGTGGTCGGCGCGATCCCCGTCGTGGGGCAGATCGCCGCGCCGATCGTCGGCGCGATCGCGCAGGGCGGCGGACGCCAGTTTGTCAGCGCGGCCCCGCCCAACCGCCAGCCCGGCGCGGTCCCGGTTGACTACAACCGCTTCGCGCAGCCGGCGAACGACAATTCGGGGATGTTCATCATGGGCGCGCTCGCACTTCTCGCACTGGGAGCGCGCCGATGATCCGGCACACCGTCGCGCTCACGCCCCGGCTACTCGCCGGCATCGCGGGAACGATGCTCGGCGCGCTTCCGCGCGACGAGCACGACCAGCCAGCCGGCGGCGCACGCGAGCAGGACGCCGGCGAGCGCCCCGTGCGCGACGAGGCTCGCCGCGCTCCCGATATCGCCGCCGAACAGCCAGCGCCACCACGCGGGCGCGAACAGCCCGGCGAAGTAGCACACCAGACACGACGCGGCGGTATCGAGCGCCCGCTCGACGCTGCGAATTCGTTGATTCATGGCAAGGGTTCTCCGTGCGTGCGCCAGGAGTCTACCCCATGACCACGCTCAGACTTCCAACCGGCGGCGGCTACAGCCCGGCAACAGCTATCTGGGGATTCGGTGCGCCGCGCGTCAGCGAGCAGCAACTCCGCGACGCGCTGCGCGACCTCATCGGCTACCGCTACCGCGTCTCGCGCTGGTTCGATAAAGCGCGCTCCGTGTCCGACGCCATCGGCGACGGCTACCCGATCGGCGGCGCGACGCTGCAATCGTTCAATGCGTTCACGCGCGCGCTGCGCGATTGGTCGGACCTCGATATCGCGCTCCAAGCGCCCATCGACCGCGCCATCGACCGCGCCATCGCCGAGGGCAAGATCACGCGCGCCGACGTGCCGCGCGGACTGCGCTCGCAGGACGCCGGCGGATGGTTCGCCATCGAGGACGCGCCAGCGCCGAATACCGGACTCGGCCTTGCGTTCCTGCCCGTGCTCGCCGCCGTCGCCGTCGCCGCCATCGCCGCGGGGTTCGGCTCGCGCATGCTCGCCGACATCGACCGCAACAAACGCGATATCGAACGGCTCGCGCAGCAGGACGCGCGCATGCACGCGGAGTACGTGCGGATCAACGATTGGCGAATGTCGCGCGGCCAACAGCCCATCATCCCGCAGACGCCGAACGGCCCGCAGACCGCGCCGCCGGCGGACTTCGGCGATAAGGCGCTCAAAGCCGGCGGCGGCGCGCTCTTGCTCATCGGCGCGCTCGTGCTCGGCTCCAAACTCATCAAACGAAAGAGAGGCGCGGCGTGAAGAAGAAGAAGAACAAGATTCGGCGAGCGAAGAAGAGCGGCGGCGGCGCGAAGCGCGCCAAGCGCCGCGCGTTCCCGTCGCACCTCAGACAGTTCTGGTTCACGAAGAAGAAGTCATCCGGCGCGCGCCGTTCGAGCGCCGGCTCCCCCACTCGAACGGAACAAGGAGTATCGACCATGAAACGGAAAGCCAAGCGCAGCGGCGGCGGCTCGCGTCGTGCGAAGCGCCGCGGCGTGCGCCGCGGCGGCGGCGGCGGGTTCTCTCTGCGCGGCCTGATCCCCGCCGGCATCGTGCTCACCGGCGCCGCCGCCGTCGGCGGCGCATGGGCGGCAAACAAGTATTGGCAGAAGCTGCCCGGCGACGGCTGGAAGGGCGGAGACTTCGGCCCGCTTCTCGGCGCGACCGCCGTCGGCCTCATCGCCAAACTCGCAATCGGGCGCGTCGCCGGCCCCGCCGTCGGCAATGCCGTACTTGCCGGCGCAATCGCAACCGGCGGCCTTGCGTGGCTCGCGCGCCGTCAAGCCGGCGGCGGCGGCTCGAGCGCCGGCTCGACGTTCTCGCCCGTGACGTACCAAGCCCCGGCGCTCCCCGCGCCGACCGGCGGCGGCTCGACGGGCGGACAGGTCGGGCAAGTGCTCGCGCAGATTCTTTCGCGCATCCCGATGCCCGGCGGCTCTGGCGTGGCGGGACTCGGCGCGATGAACGACCGACCCACCGCCGCCGTCATGTATTGAGCGCCGCCCCCGCGCGGCGCTCGCGATTCGTTCAGCGTGTTCTCTGACATCCGCACAAGCACGGGACGCGCCGACCATGACGAGAAGGGCGGCGCAGAAAGAAGGTGACTTGTGCAGCAGTTGAAATACAGCGGCGTGACCGACCCGCTTCTCGAAGCAGCGATTGACGACATCATCGGAACGGGCCGGCTCGCGCCCGAGCGTGCCGGCTACGTGGACATCCTCCCCGGCGAGTTCTACCACCGGCAGACCTACGCGGCGGCGGGGCAAGGCTCGCTCACGTTCTGGAGCAACGCCCAGGCGCAGCCGATCATCTCGAATTGGCCGAGCGCCGGCCTCCCGAGCGCCAAGCCGTTTGTGCTGATGGGCCTGCGCTTCTGCTACGACCCGCTCGACAGCGCCGGCGCGCGCATCTCGAATCAGGTCGGACTCGCCGCGAGCGCGTCGCCGATCACCAACGGCGAAGAACTGCGGACCATCTTCGCCGGCGGCATCGTCGATTTTTCTGTGTTGAACCAGAAGAAGGTTGACGGGGTGTTCGGCCTCAACCGCTTCCCCCAGGGCGCGGGCTCGAGTTTTGACGTGGCGAGCGCGACGACCGCGACGACCACGACGTACAACGCGGCCAGCTTCACGAACGGCGTTCCGATGAAGGGCAACGAGTGGCGCTTCCCCGTGCCGATGGTCATCGGCCCGAATACAACCATCTCCAGCACCGTCACTTGGCCGACCGTGCTGAGCGTCACAGCGGCATTCACGCTCCGCGCCGAGATGTTCGGCGTCGTGCTCCTGCGCTCGATGCAGAACTAGCCCCGGATGTTCCCGTGCAGCGCCGGCGCGGCTCGTCACCGCGCCGGCGCACTCTTCAACCGCCCAACCGACGCGAAAGACCCCGCGATGTTTTTCCCCAAGACAATTGACGAAGTGCTCGCCATGGCTGGGAAGTTTGAAGAGCGCTCTCTCGTGCTCAACTTCTCGACGGCCATCGCCGCCGGCAGCAACAGCGGCGCGCAGCAGGTCAACAACTGGACCGACGGTTGGCTGATCGTCACTCAGCAATTCGCCGACGTATGGACCTCAGCAGGAACCGCCGGCGCTCCGCCGCAGTTCTCCGCCGGCCAGAGCGTGGCGCGCTGGAGCGACGCCAGCCCGCCGGCAACCGTCGGTAACTCGTTCCCCGGGCGCAACCAGTTCCGTTTTCAGGGCACGACCAACTCGCAACCGTGGTCACTCTTGCCCGTGAATCTCGGACTCTACTTCGGCACCGCCGACGCGCCGTTTGTGCTCAGCGTGCCGCGCTTCTTCCCGCCGCAGGCGAACATTCAGGGCACGCTCTACAACGACGTGACCAGCCCCGCGACGTTCCCCGTGGTCGGTCAAGTTGTGTTCAATGGCTACTTCATCCCCGGGCGCGGCGGACGCTGACCACGAGCGCCAGCAGCACGCACACTCAGCAGCGAGCACCCATGCAAACCAGACACCGCAACCGGCCCATCACGAGCGACGGCAGCGCGGCGGACTTCGCGTCCGCCCCAGCCGATCCTTACGCGCCGATTGTGTCAGCAAACGACCCGCGCAACGCGGATCGTTTGCTTTCCCAGCGCGGATCATCCGGGCAATCGCCCGTCTTTGAACTGCGCCCGTCAACGCGCGTCGTCCCCGCGTGGTTCACCGTCATTGCAATTCCAAACCCCGCGCCGACGTTCGGCACGGGACAAAGCGCGTGGTACCTCCTGCGCCGGATCGTCGTGAGCAAGGCGACGCAGCTCGTGCTCAGCGGCATCCGTGGATATCTCTACTCGCCCGACTGGGGCGCGGGCGGCGGCTACGGCATCGCCGGCGCGAACGCCGCCGCGTGGGGCGCAGTGGCCGAGCGCTCCGCGTGGATCGTCGTTGGGCGCAACCTGCCGGCGCAGACGCAGAACGGCTCCGCGATCTGGACACCCGCGCCCGCGCCGATCCCCGGCGTCGAGCAGTCCGTCGCGTGGTCGCAAGTGTCGCCCGACGCGGCGGCGGAGTACGCCGCGCGCGTCCCCTTCCCCGGCGGTAAATGGTCCGACACGAACGGGCCTTCCCTCCTGCCCCTCTCGATCGGCTTCGGACTTGGCGAATACCGCGTGACCGATTCCGAAACGCTCGACGTATGCCTCGTGGTGCGCGGCTCGCAGGTCAGCGGCGGCGCGGGGAAATCCATCGTCGGTACCGCGCTCATCGAGTGTGTGTGCGAACAGCAGAACGCGAGCGGCGCGAGCCTCAACGATTGACGTATGGAGTGGATGTCGCCCATTGAGCGCGCCTACCGCGACATCGCGCGAGCCTTCGCCGATGGAAGGATCACCGCGCGCGACGTTGACGACATCGCGGCCCCGCTCGCCGGCATCATCGCGCCCGCGCGCGGGCCCGCGCTCGGCGCGCCGAGCGACCGCCGGCGCGACGACCGCCGGCGACGCGACGCCGCCGCGCGTTCCAATGCGCTGTTCCTCATGCTGATGCACACCGCGAGCGACGGCCAGCAACGGAGTACGCCGCTCCCGATCGTTCCGCGCGTGCAGACCTCGAATCAGACGGGCGGATTCGACTCGATGAAAAATTACCTCGTCGAACCGTTCTATGTTGACGTGCTCGGCACGTTCCTTGAGGCGGAGGATATGACCGTCACCGACGCCACCGACCCCGACCTGGGCGCGGCCGCGTACCTCGACGGCAGCTACACCGACGGGGAAATCGAACTCACGACCACGGCGGCAACAGCGGGCAGCGCCGTATACGCGCGCTTCGCGCCCGACGCGCTTCTCGGACACGGCGGGTACCAAGCCGTTTGGGAAGGAACAGCGATCCGCGTCTATCGCTGGGATGCCGGCGTCGGCCCGACGCTGCTCACGACGCACCTGACCAGCTTGAGCGCCGGCGAATCGTTCGGCCTGCGGCTCACGGGGAGCACTATCGACGTGCTGAAAAACTCCGCCGTCGTCAAGACGATTGCCGACGCGACGTACACATCGGGGAAGTACGGGCACGGCGGACAGGTTGCGGGCACCGCGTTCAGCGGCCTGCGCTGGGACTTGACCATCGCGCCCTAAGTGCAATCGCGGCGCTCCGCGTCAACGGAGCGCCGCCGCTCATCGCTTCAACTCATCGCGCAGCGCCGCGACGCGCTCATCCGTGTACGCCCGCGCCCGCGCTTCGGCTTCCTCGACGATGCGCGCCCGCGTGCTCGCCTTGAGATCGTCGGCGCTGCCGGCGCTCAGCGAATACCCCGCCGTCGCGCTGCCCGCCGCGCAGCCGCTCAGCGCCACCAGCGCGACGCACACCGCGCCCACGATTGAAACAACTCGCAACATGATGAGAACTCCCGACGCGCGCCGAGCACGAGCGACGCGCTCGAGATCGGCGGCAGCGGGTTCTACCGCGCGGCAGCAGCGCCGCCGCTCATCACCGCCGACGACCCGAACAGATACCGATACCGCTCCGACGTCGGCGCGTACTGCCGGCAAATCCGGGCCGCGTACCGCCGCCGGCGTGCGTTTTCACACCCCCGGATGGTCTACGGAGTGCCCCCCCACTTCCGCACGCCCCAGAAGCGATCCTAGGGCGTTATACGCGATATGGTATCTGTTTGGCACTTCCCGCACAGAATACGAAAAAGGGCCGAGCCGCACTTTGCCCGAGCAGCCCGGCCCGATGGATGATCGGCAGCGGAATCAGGGAAAGTTCCTTGCCCCGCCGCCCGATCTAGTGTATCACATCTCCAAGCGCCATGCCCGAGGCGCGGTATAAGTTTTTTCGATGGATGCCCGAATACTAGACTGTTTCCGCGTGATGCTCGACGCCGCCCGCGCCGAGCGTGGCCCCGTGTCCGTGCTCGCGGAAATGCTGATGCGCACCGACATTCAGACAGGACGATGCACGAGCACGCGCGCCGAACTGGCGCACGCGCTCGGCGTGCCGGTCTACGATGTCGGTCGCGCACAGCGCGCCCTGGTCGAAAAGGGATTGATTCGATTGGTCCCATCAGACCGCCCCAACTCTAGCAGCACCTACGACGTAATTTTACCCGAAAACTCCCCCGAATATCTAACGTCCGTTCATAACAGTTATTCTCGGACCTTCGATATCGCGCGCGAACACGCCACGATCCGCCCCGAAACACGCCCGAACATCGCCGCTAGAATCGCTTTCTCCGCCGCGGCGCTCTCGCCCACCCGTAAACCCCGTGGCCGGACGAGGCACCCGATGTTCCAGCGACTCACCGACGGCTTCAACAACGCCTTCCGCGCCCTCTCGGGCAAAGGGAAAATCTCCGAGTCCAACGTCCGCGACGCCGTCGCCGAGGTGCGCACCGCGCTCCTCGACGCCGATGTGCATTACACCGTCGTCGACGAATTCTGCAACGCGGTGCTCCGCGAGTCCCTCGGCGAGAAAGTCCTCACGTCCCTCGAGCCGGGCCAGCAGTTCATCGGGCAGATCAACAAAGCCCTCATCGACCTCATGCAGCCCGCCGAGGGCACGCCGACAGGCATCGTCCGCGTCAGCCCGGGCCCGACGGTCGTGATGATGTGCGGCCTGCAAGGCTCGGGCAAAACCACCACCTGCGGCAAGCTCGCCGCCTACCTGAAAAAGCGCGGGCGCAGCGTGATGATCGCCGCCGCCGACTTGCAGCGCCCCGCCGCCGTCGAGCAACTCCGCACCGTGGTCGAGCAGGTCCGCGCCGATGCCCCCGGCGGCGCATCGGTCGAGTTTTACAGTGAGCCGGACAAGGTCCGAGAATACGGCAAGGCCGTCGGCGTCGCGGTCACCGTGTGCATGAACGCCCTCACCGCCGCGCGCAAAGCCGGCGTCGACACGCTGATCCTCGACACCGCGGGCCGCCTGCACGTCAACGACGAACTGATGGGCGAGTTGCAAGCCGTCAGCCGCGCGGTGCGCCCGAATCAAACGCTCCTCGTCGTCGACGCGATGACGGGCCAGGACGCCGTCAACAGCGCCAAAGCGTTTCACGACAAACTCCGCGTTGACAGCGTGATCCTCACGAAATTCGACTCCGACACCCGCGGCGGCGCGGCCCTCACCGTCCGCAAAATCACCGGCGCGCCCATCAAGTTCATCGGCGTGGGCGAGAAGCTCGACGCCCTCGAAGAATTCCACGCCGAGCGCATCGCCGGGCGCATCCTGGGAATGGGCGACGTCGTTTCGCTCGTCGAAAAAGCGCAGGACGAGGTCTCTCAAGAAGAAGCCGAAGCCATCGCCGAGAAAATGGCGAAGGGCCAACTGACGATGGACGACTTCCTCGGCCAGTTGAAATCGCTCCGCCGCATGGGCCCGATCAAGCAGCTCCTGGGAATGCTCCCGGGAGTCGGCTCGATGCTGGGCGACATGCAGATCGACGAAAAACAACTCGACCGCGTCGAGGGCATGGTGAACTCGATGACCCGCGCCGAACGCCGCGATGTGCGCCTGCTGAATCACTCCCGCCGCAAACGCGTGGCGAAGGGCGCGGGAGTCCGCATCGAAGACGTCGCCCAACTCGTCCGCCAATTCGAGACGATCTCAACGATCACGAAACAGATGTCCAACATGGGCGCGCTCGGCAAAATCAAAGCCATGAAAGATCTCCAAGCCGCCGGCAAAGGCGCGATCCCGGGAATGCCCAGCCTCGGCGGATTCCCCGGCTTCGGCGGCAAAAAGAGCACGTTTACCGCGGGGCCGAAGGCGAAGTTTAAGAAGCGGAAGTGACCTTGCAATCCTGCCGGCCGCGCTATGTTTGAGATCCACTATTTCTTGATAGCTTCAATCGCCTTGATCTGAGTATCGACCTGCTTTATCAAAGCGGACATTGCCGAGTGGAACTGCCGTAGTGCCGACAACTGCGCTTCGATCGGAATACTCGGCTGCGGGTACGGATCTGCTTTGAACGCCGTGCCGACGCTGAGTGCCCGGCCGAGATCGCGGTCTCGGAGGACGTCGTGGAGATGTTCTGGAATTGGATCGGGCATTGGGCCCCGTGGCACGATGATGACAGGCGAGTCGAAGATGCTTGAAAGCGATTTCTCGAGTTGGGGCAACACCCATCCGTAGAAATGTAGTTTGGCACAAGATTGTGGATCACCCATTCGGCATTCCGTGAACCATTGGCTAAACATACTCATATGTAGTCCTTTCTGATGATCGACATACTAGTCGAGAGGTACCGGAGACTACGATTCAAGATTGCTTCGCACAAGGTGTTTTCAACCTTTTCATCGCAATTGCGAAGCGCAGCCACGTGAAATGGGTTCTCGGCGGGCGGCACGACATCCTCTCGTGCCACGGGCTTCGGCGACTCTGAGCCGATGCCCGTGCCCTACTCGACCTCCTCACCCACCCCCATTCACGGGCATCCGTCCCGAGCGACGGAAGCCGGTGGCACATGGCCCGGTGCCGGGTGGCCGGGTGCCGTGGAACGGCCTGCTCTGAGGCCGATCCACGCTCCTTCCTCTACGCTCCCTCCCATCTCCAATGCCCGCCGACTCCGCGCGCCAACCACGCAACTTCATCCCCCCGCCGCCACGTCGGCATCCCGTCCGCATCGAGCATCCGAACCATGCGCGATTCCTCACATTCTCGTGTTTCGATCGCTTGCCTCTGCTCGGCAACGCCGCCATCCGCGATGAATTCACCTGTCATCTCACGCACGCCCGCGAACGGCACCGCTTCGCACTCATCGGCTGGGTCGTGATGCCCGAGCACGTCCACCTTCTGATCTGGCCGAACGTTGATGTCGCGCCGGTCTCGACGATCCTCCGCTCGCTCAAGCAGGGCTTCGCGCAGCGGGTCATTCATCGGTGGCGCGAACTTGACGCGAAGATACTCACGCGGCTGACCGACCAACGCCATCGCATCCGTTTGTGGCAGCGCGGCGGCGGGTACGACCGCAACATCTTCACCCCCGAGGAACTCAGTGAGAAGCTCGACTACATGCACCGCAACCCGGTTGAGCGCGGCTTGGTCCAGCGGACGATCGATTGGAAATGGTCGTCAGCGCGGTGGTACGCGGGCGAGCGCGACGGCACGGTGCCGATCGATCCAGTCAGAAAGCCCGAGTAGTCCCAAAGAAGACACGATCGCCCCGAGTGCCTTGTGTCGGGTGCCGTGGAACGGCCTGCTCTGAGGCCGATCCACGCTCGTTCTTCACTACCATCGCTCAACTGCCCTCCGCTTTGCGAGTGTGTCACGAAGGTTGGGAGGTGCGGAACGAGCCGATGCAGGAGCGTGCATCGCCCAGAGCGGCGTTGCACGGCACCCGAGGCAAGAGTGTCCGTTACCGAACGAGCTGCGACACCTCAACTGCCTCCCTATCGCCCGCTCCCCGATCCCTGACCCCTTCTTCTCCCCTACTTCTTCACCCCCGCGAACGCCGCCATCACGCGATCCTTTACCGTCTCGCGCTTCACCAGCGGCTCGGGATACTCCACCCGCATCCGCAGCAGCCCCGGCAGCCCGCTCGGGTCATGAATCATCTCATCATCCAGATCACGCAGCTCCGGCACCCAGCGCCGGATGAACTCGCCCTTGGGGTCGCAGCGCTGCGACTGACTCACCGGGTTGAAGATGCGGAAGTACGGCGCCGCGTCGGTGCCGGTTGATGCCGACCACTGCCACCCGCCGTTGTTGGATGCGAGGTCGCCGTCGATCAGGCTCCGCATGAAATACCGCTCGCCCAGGCGCCAGTTGAGGAACAGGTCCTTCGTCAGGTACATCGCGACGATCATGCGCAGCCGGTTGTGCATCCACCCCGTCGCGTTGAGCGAGCGCATCGCCGCGTCAACGATCGGCACGCCCGTGCGCCCCGCGCACCACGCGGCGAAGTGCTCGTCGTTCTCCGCCCACACAATCCGGTCCGTCTCCGGCTTGAACGCGCGCCCCATGCACACACGCGGGAAGCCCACCGTGATGTGCTTGTAGAAGTCGCGCCACACCAGTTCGCTGATCCAGTGCGCCGGCCCGGCGGTCCCGGGCTTGCGATCGTCGAGCACACCGCCGTTCGCTTCGAGCGCCGCATGCAAACACTGCCGGATCGAGATCACCCCCGAGTGCAAATGCGGCGAGAGCACGCTCGTCCCATCCACCGCCGGCGTGTCGCGGTTCTCCTTGTAGCTCGCGATCGCGCGCTCCGCGAAACTCGCCAGCCGCTTCTGCGCGTGCCTCTCACCCGCTGGCCACAGGGCTGGGTCGATCGCCGACTCGAACCCATTCACGCTCGATGGCACGTCCGACGACTCGATTCCCGTCGGCTCCTGCTTCCGCGCCGTCGGCACGATCTCCGGAATCTTCGTCGATTCCAGATGCTTGTACAGCGATTTCTTGAACGGCGTGAAGACCGTATACCACCGCCCCTCCCCCGTGCGCACCTCTCCCGGCGGCACAATCGTCTGGTCGTGATGCCCCGCCCCTCGGAGGGCCTTCTTCGCAAAGAGCACTTCGACCGCTTCGTCCCGCCGCGCTTCGTTGATCTCGTACTCGCGGTTGAAGTGCACCGCCGCGCACCCAAGCCGCTCCGCCGCGCCGAACACCACCCGCGGGACATCCGCCGCCTTCGCCGCCGACTCGATCACCAGCGGGATGTTCAATATCGCCAGCGAAGCCGACAGCTCGCGCAGATTCCGCATCCAGAAGTCCACCTTGACCGGCGCGTCATCATGCGCCCGCCACTCGCCCGGCGAGATGACGTACAGACCGACCACCCCCCCGCCGCTCTCCCGTGCCGCGCGCGACGCCGCCGCGAGCGCCGTATTGTCGCTCACGCGCAGGTCGCGCCGGAACCAGTGCATCACATGCTTCATGCGTTGGCCTTCTCGCTCGTTCTCGATGGCTCAATCCCGAATCTCTTCCGCAGCGCCGCCGCGCTCGACGTGAGCGCCACGATTTCCTCCCTCGGCATCTTCTCCACCTGCTTCAGAATCATCGTCATCCGGTGATTCCGCGCGAACCGCTCGCGGTGCCGGATCAGGAAATCCCAGTAGAACGTGTTGAACGGGCACGCGCCCTCGCCCGTCCGCTTCTTCGCGTCGTAGCGGCAGCCGGCGCAGTAGTTGCTCATCTTCCCGATGTAATTCGCGCTCGCGGCGTAGGGCTTCGTCCCCACCACCCCGCCGTCGGCGTGCTGCGACATCCCCAGCGTGTTCGGCAGCGTGACCCAGTCCACGCCGTCAACGTACATCCCGAGATACCAGTCGCTCACGCGCTTTGGGTGTACGCCCGCGATCATCGCAAAGTTCCCTGTCACCATGAGCCGCTGGATGTGATGCCCGTACCCGAGTTCGACCACCTGCGACAGGCATTGGCGAAGACAGTTCATGTCCGTCTCTCCCGTCCAGTAAAAGCCGGGCAGTTCGCCGCGCTGCCCGAGCGCGTTGCGTGCTTCGTAGCCCGGTCCCTCGTGCCAATACACCCCTCGGATGAACTCGCGCCAGCCGATGATCTGGCGCACGAACGCCTCGACCGACTGCAGCGGCGGGGCCTTCGAACCCCGCCGCTTGAGCGCACCCACCGCCGCCGCGATGCACTCGCGCGGGTTCAACAGCTTCAGGTTCAGCGCGGGCGACAGCAGCGAGTGATACACGAACCGCTCGGTCGTCCACATCGCGTCTTCAAACGGGCCGAAGAGTGCAAGCCGATGCTCGATGAAATCCGCGAGAGCGTCGAGCGCCTGCGCCCGAGTGACGGGCCAGATGAACTCGTCGATGCTGCCGTACGCCGACGGGAACACGCGGTTCACGCACGCCATCACGCCGCGCATCACCGCGTCCGGCGCGAACGCCTTCGGCTTCGGCGGGCGCGGCGAGGGCCCGCCCCTCGGGAAGCTCAGCCGATTGTCCTTGTCAAAGTTCCACGCCCCGCCCGTCGGCGTGCCGTCCGGCTCCATCAGCACGTTCAAGCGCCGGCGCTGGTCGCGATAGAAATACTCCATCACGAGTTCCTTCCGCCCGCGCGCCCACGCGCCGAACTCCTCGATCGTTGTCAGGAAGTGCGTATCGGGGTGTACCACCACCGGCACGCCCAATTCATCACGCCATCGCTCAATCATCCGCATCACGCGCTGCTCGCCCGGGTGAATGAACTCCAGCCGCGCGGGATTCAACTCACGCACCGCGCGCCGCACTTCACCATCGAACGACCCGGTGTTCGCCGGGTCATCAAGCTCCACGTACCGCACGCGGTGCCCGGCCGCCCGCGCGCTCGCCGCGAAGTGCCGCATCGCCGAGAGAAACAGCACCGTCCGCTGCCGATGGCTCGGCACGTGCGTCGCCTCTTCCGCGACTTCCATCATCAGGATCGTTTCACCCCGCGCCGCGTCGAGCGCCCTCAGGCTTGGGTGCTCCAGATCAAGCTGATCGCCGAACACCACATGCAGCGCACCGCCGCCGCGCCGCCCGGCCCCCGCTCGCCCGCGCGTCATCGCGCCGCCCCTTCACTCACGAACCGTACGAGCATGATCATCGCCATCACGCCACGGCCGCTCCACAGCGCGGTGCGCAACCAGTTCGTCGCCACCAGCCGCGCGATCAGCCGCTCATCGCGCCCAGCGCACAAGCGCAGGTTCATCGGCCCCTGCGCCACAAACGTCGAGAGCCAGATAATCCCCAGAATCGCCAGCCCCGCCCACGCCGCCGTGCGCACGCCGCCATCAATACCCGCGGCAAACACAAGCAGCACCGCACTCGCCAGTTCCGCCAGCATCACCGGCCCGACGATCCACGTGATCCGGCGCGTGTGCCCGCTGATGTACGTGCCGAACTCCGCTTCGCCAACGCGCGCGAATAGCGGGTAGTGCACCAGCTGGATCGTCCAGATCAGCCCCACCATGAAGACCGACGCGAACGCATGAACCACCAGCACCGCGAGCGTGACATCCATCGCCCGACCTTACCGCGCCGCGCTCTGCGGGGTTTCCGTGATCGCGCGCCGTTTGATCGGAATCTGCACCTCGCCCCACAGCAGGCTGTCGCGCTGCTCCGGCCCGTTGTAGCACAGCGCCCGCGCCTCCCCCGCCGCTTCCCACTCGCTCTGCGACGCGAGCCATTCCTCAAGCATCCGGTAATTCTCGCGGATCCGCGCCATGCGGTACTTCCCCGTGAACCCCATCGCCACCACCGTCACCGGCTCGATGTCGACGATCTCGATGTTCTTGTCCGTCCCCGTCGGCCCCAGCGTCTCATCGCGGTACAGGAACGACATCGTCCACGACTCGGGATCATCCGCGCCCGCCGCCTCCAGCCCCGTGTAGTTCATCTCCACCGGGCTGGTCATCGCGATGTTCCGCTTCTTGATGTGCTGGAACAAGGGCCAGAACGCCCAGTTCATCCCCCAATCCGGATCACCCGTCTTCGTCACCTGCGCCCGCCGCACTGCCGGGTACTCCTTGATCTCGATCGCGCCCGTCGGCGTTGGCGCGGGGTACCCCTTCGGCAGCGGCGTGTTGATGTACTGCTTACCCACCCGCCACACCACGCCCTCGCGCGTCACCTGAATCTCACGGTCGCCCCCCACGCGCACGCCCGGCGCGTGATCCGTCATCCCATCTGGCGCGGCGGGGCGCTCGGATTGAACCGGGTCGGAGGTGGAATCAGCAGTCGCTGGCGACTCCGATGCGGCACAGCCGCTCAACCCGGGGAGGGAGGCTACGAGAACGCCGAGAGCACGCCCCGCGCGCGCCAGAAGGGATGTTCGCATGGGTGCCGCCATTTCGTGAACCTGCTCCCGGATCGGCTGGACAATCGCCCGAATCGGGGCAAGATTGAAAGGTCATAACTGCGGCGCGGCACCACGCCGCCGCCGGAGGGGAGAAAGCCCAATGCGTTTCGCCCACGTCACGCCCGCGGATTCAACCATTCAGGCAACCGCTTTCGTCGTGCTCGCACTGGTCTGTGCGCCACACGCCGCCGGGCAGGCCTCAAACGCCGCCCTCCGCTTCTTCGGCACGGGCGTCGCCCCGCCCGGTCAGCAGGACCGCGTCCGAATCCCCATCGACGACAACACCCCAGGCCCCGACGCCTCCGCCCCATGCGACCTCGGTGCCGGCAGCTTCACCATCGACTTCTGGGTCCGCGGCAATCTCGCCGACAACAACACCGCCAACTCCGGCGGCGATGCCGAATGCTTCTGCTTCAACTGGATCGACGGCAACATCGTCATCGACCGCGACATCTACGGCGCCAGCTCGCGCGATTGGGGCATCTCACTCGCCGGCGGCTTCGTCCGCTTCGGCACCGGGCGCGCCGATGTCAACCCGCTCGACAGCGAACACACCCTCGAAGGCAACACCCAAGTCCTCGACGGTTCATGGCACCACATCGCCGTCGTGCGCGACGCCGCCACCGGCGTGAAGTCTATCTTCATCGATGCCCTGCTCGACATCGCCAGCCCGCCGAACCGCTCGCGCGACGACATCAGCTATCCCAACAACGGCGATCCCTCCCCCGTCACCCCGTGGGGGCCGTACATCGTCCTCGCCGCCGAGAAACACGACGCCGGCGCCGAGTACCCATCCTTCAACGGCTTCATGGACGACGTCCGCTTCTGGAACCGCGCGCTCACGCAACCCGAAATCCTCGAACGCTACAACCGCGTTGCGCCCGCCAACACGCCCGGCCTCGTCGGCATGTACCGCTTCGAGGAATCCGCCGGCACGATCATCGCCGATTCCAGCGGCAGCGCTTCGCCAACCGGACAACTCATCGCCGGAGTCCCCGGCAACGGCGAGTGGGTCACGCGCGCGCAGAACCCCCTCAACGTCGCGCCGGTCAACGGCACCTTCACGCCCGCCTGCCCGGGCGATGCCGACGGCGACTCCGCCGTGGGCCTCCCCGACATCGCCGCCATCATCCAGCAGTGGGCACAGACGATCGCACCACCCGGCGCCGGCCCGGACCTCGACGCCAGCGGGCAAGTCGGGCTGGGCGATATCAGCCTCGTCATCACCAATTGGGGCCGAGTCTGCTCGACGTAATGAACCGCAAAGCCTGAGCGAGCGGATCGCCGCCGATACGCACACAAACCTTCGCATCAGAAATCAACATCACAACCAACGAGGCAACCGCTTGCTCTCGCCGATTTCAACACCGCGCTTGCACTTCCGCCGATCACGGGGGTACCGTCATCGCAAGGCCGCCTTCCGGTTCGTGGCCGGTCGGTCGTGCCGCAACCATCGCCCGCCACGCGGGCCATGAGGAGTTCGACCATGAACAAGCGACTCAAAGCAACCATGATGATCGGGTTCTGTTGCGCGGTGACCACCGTCGCCCTCGTCGCCACCCACGCCAGCGGCGTGGTCCGCCCCCGCCCCTGCGGCCCGCGCTACTGCCTCGACGTGTGGCGCCCCGTGATCTGCAGCAACGGGCAGGTCTACAGCAACGACTGCTACGCCGCCCGCGCCTGCGCTACCGGCTGCGTGCCCTACGGCGGCGAGACGAAGTGATTCCGTTCGCGTTCTCCTGTTCCACACCAGAGAAAGCTGAGTAAGGAACTTGCGCATGAAGAAGAGCACGAAGAACTGTCTGATGGCCGCATTCTGCGCCGCCGTCTCCACCGTCGTTGGCGTCGGCACCGCCCACGGCCTCTCCCCCTTCCGCCCGCTGTGCCTCCCCGGGCAGTTCGAATGCCTCGACGTCTGGGACCCGGTGATCTGCAGCAACGGCGTCGTCTACAGCAACTTCTGCTACGCGGCCCGCGCCTGCGCTACCGGCTGCGTCCGCTGGGGCGGCGATATCTACTGAGCCTAGCTCCCAAGAAGTGAACCACACCAGGAAGCCCCGCACTCACGCGGGGCTTCTTCTATTTCAGCACGCCACGCGCGAGTGACCGCCGACTCACTTCCAACCATTCGCCGCCTGTTTCAGCAGCGCGTCAAGATCATCCTGCTGCCGCGCCGAAAGCTCCCCGAAATACGTCGCCCGCACCGCGCCGTCGTGATCGACCACGATCGTCGCCGGCACCATCCGCACACGCGTGAACCACGTCTTGTGCCCCTCAGTCACGCCCACCACCGGCACGCCCGCACCGTGAGGGGTCAGTTCCGCCGCCGACTTCGAGTCGAGCTGCGCGCAGACAATCCGCACCGCATCGCTCGCGTGCGCCGCGGTCACGCGCTCGAAGTAAGGCGACGACGCCACGCACGCCGGGCATGTCGCCGAGACGGCGAAGACCACCGTTCCGAACCGCCCATCGCCGAACGCCAGCGCCGAATCGCTCGCCGCGTCCGCGCCAAACGTCGGCAGCGGCTCAAGCCGGTCCCCCACCGCCAGCGAGTTCGCCGATCCGCGCTCGGCCGCCTCGGCGAAGTGCGCCCGCAAGTCCGCGTTCTGCTTCGTCAGGATCACCACCAGCACGCTCAGCGCGATGCACGCAACCACAAGAAATCCTGTGAACAATCGCGACGCGAACGGCGGACTCGGGGCGGCGGTGTCGCTCATCGTGGGGCTCAAAGATTACCTCATCGGCGCCCCCATCGCAGCGATCGCCTCATGCAACCGCTTGTCAGAGATCGGCACGCTCGTCCGCAACTGCTGCGCGAAGAGCGACACGCGGTACTCCTCGATCGCCCAGCGCAGATCGCCCAGCGCCGGCGGGTCGGGCAGCCTGATCACCCCGGCATCACCGCCCGCGCGCGGCCGACGCACCTCGTACTCACGCCAGTAGGCGGAGACCTGCCGCATCAGCCCCGCGTCCTGCTCGATCCCCGCCAGCCCGCGCATCGTCAGTTTCTCCAGGCGCAGCTCGATCGCGCGCAGGAAGCGCGGGTACTGCTGAAGCCAATGGAACTCGCACTCGACCGCGAAGCCCGGCGCAAGCAGCCGCGCCCGCTGAGCCCGAACATCCGCGATCGCCGCCGAGTACGCGCTCTCGCCCCGCGGCAGCGACTCCAGCCGCAGCATCGCCGCGTGGTCCGCCGCCAGCAGACGCGTCATCACCGCGCCCGCCTGCGACGCCGCCTCACCCAGACGGTTCCACCCCGAATCGAGCCGCGACCGGAACTCCGCGCGCGTGCGCACATCGCCGCTGAAGGGCGGCGACGCAAGGAACGCCCGATCCGCGATCAGCATGGCGAGTTCATCATCCAGCGTGCGCACGCTCTTCGCCCCGTCGATCGACACCGCCATCGCCGCGAACTGCGCCCGCGCCTTCTCGATCTCCGGCAGCGTGTCGACCAGCGACAGAATCTCCCCGCGGAGCTGCAGGAAGAAGAGCCGCCGCACGCCCGCGCGCGTCGCTTCACGCGCCACCTCCGCGTTCGGCAAGAGCCGCAGCGACACGCTCGACCCCCGATCGATCACCGCCGGGTACGCGGCGATCGGGAACCCGGCGCGCATCACCGTCACGCGATCGGGCAGATCCTCGAACACCCAGTCACTCAAACCGTCGCGGTCAGGGAAGGGTGAGGGCGCGTCGCTCGACCCGATGAACTCCTCCCGCGGCAGAACATCCGCCAGTCGCGCGCGCAGGTCATCAAGATCACGCCCCACGCCCAGTTCCCCGCCGCGCGAATCAACCACGCGGAAGTTCATCTTCAAGTAGTCGGGCAACGTCTCAAGCCGGAAGTCGCCCCGCGACACGCGCACGCCCACCAGATTCCCCGCTTCGGCGGCGACGGCATCGAGCAGCGACACCGCCATCGCGCCGCTCTGACCGCCGCGCTTCGCTTGGGTCCGCGCCAGAATCTCCCCCGCCGCCTCCGGCGCCGGCCCCAGCGCGCGCCGCACATCCTTCGGCAAGGATCGCAGCAGCGCCACCATCTTTTCCTTCAGCAGCCCCGGCACCACCCACTCGAACGGCTCGGGCTTCAGGTGCTGCAGCGCGTGCGCCGGGATCGTCACCGTCACGCCGTCGTGCGCCTCGCCCGGCTCGAGCGCGTAGCTCAACGCCAGCGACACGCCCGGCAGATGAAACTGATCCGGGAACATCGCCGCGTCCGCCGCCGATTCGTTCAGCGCGCCGGGCACCAGCACGTCATTCATCGACATGCGCAGCAGTTCCGGGTTGTTCCGCTCCGCGTGCCGCCGCCACTTCTCGAACCCCGGCCCGTTGAACACGTCGGGCGGCACCACACGGTCGTAGAACGCGTGAATCAAGTCGGGCCCGACCACCAGATCGCGCTTCCGCGCCTTCGCCTCCAGCTTCGAGCCGTCGTCGAGCATCCGCTTGTTGTGCGAGAGGAACGGCGCCCGCGACTCGAAATCACCCTCCACCAGCGCCCGGCTGATGAAGATCTGCCGCGACAGCGCCGGGTCGATCTTCCCAAGCTTCACCCGCCGGCGCGAGACCAGCGTCAGCCCGCTGAGCGTCACCGTCTCGTGCGCGAACACCTGCCCGCCGCCCGAGTGCGCCGCCCACTCCGGCTCGGAGTACGACCGCTTCACCAGGTGCGCCCCCAGCTGCTCGATCCACGCCGGCTCGATCATCGCGCACGTGCGCGCATACAGCCGCGCCGTCTTCACCAGTTCCGCCGCCATGATCCACTTGGGCTTGCTCTTGAACAGCGCCGAGCCTGGGAAAATGTGGAACTTCAACTGGTTCGGCCCGGCGTACTCCACGTTCGACGACAGCACACCCACGCTCGTCACCAGCCCCGCGAGCAGCGACTTGTGGATCGAGTCGTAGTCCGCCGCGTCGGTGTTGAAGCGGAACGACTCGCCGCCCCACTCCGAGACGACCGCGTGGAGCTGCGAGTGAATGTCATGCCACTCGCGCAGGCGCATGTAATTGAGAAACATCTCCTTGCACAACTTCCGCAGCTTGTTCTGCGACAGGTGCTTCGCCTGCTCGTGGTACCACGTCCACAGGTTCAGGTACGCCAGAAAGTCGCTCGCCGGATGCCGGAACTGCTCGTGCGCCGCGTCGGCCTTCTCCGCGAGATTCGCCGGCTCCATCGGGCGCTCGCGCGGGTCCTGAACCGAGAGCGCCGCCGCGATCACCAGCACCTCCGTCAGCGCCGCCTCCCGCCGCGCCGCCAGCACCATCCGCCCCAGCCGCGGGTCGATCGGAAGGCGCGCCAGCTCGCGCCCCAGCGCCGTAAGGGCATGCTTCTCATCCACCGCGCCGAGCTCGTGCAGCGTCTCATAACCGTCGCGGATCTGCCGCGCCTCCGGCGGGTCAATAAACGGGAACCGCTCGACCTCCCCGATCCCCAGCGACTCCATCTGCAGGATCACCGCCGCCAGATTCGTCCGCTGAATCTCCGGATCGGTGAAGCGTGCCCGCGTCTCATACTCGTCCTCGCGGTACAGCCGGATGCACGTCCCCGGCGCGGTGCGCCCCGCGCGCCCGCGCCGCTGATCAGCGCTCGCGCGAGAGATCATCTCGATCGGCAATCGCTGCACCCGGCTGCGCGGGCTGTACCGGCTCATCCGCGCCAGACCCGGATCGATCACCACCCGGATGCCCGGCACAGTCAGCGACGTCTCCGCCACGTTCGTCGCCAGAATCACGCGCCGCGACACGCCCCCCGGCTTCGGCTTGAACACCCGGTTCTGTTCATCCGTCGAAAGCCGCGAGAACAGCGGCAGAATCTCAGTGCCGCCGGGCGGATGATGTTTCCGCAGCGCCTCCGCCGTCTCACGAATCTCGCGCTCGCCCGGCAGGAAGATGAGCACATCGCCGCGCGGGTGCCGCCGCGCCGCTTCGTCCACCGCGCGCACGATCGACAGGCTCAGCGGGTCGCCCTCGTCATCATGCTCTTCCGGTGCGCGATACACGGTCTCGACCGGGTACGTCCGCCCCGACACCTCGATGATCGGCGCCCCGCCGAAGTGCTCGCTGAACCGCTGCGGATCGATCGTTGCCGACGTGATGATGATCTTCAGGTCGGGCCGTCGCGGCTGGATGTTCTTCAGATAACCCAGCAGAAAATCAATATTCAGCGAACGCTCGTGCGCCTCGTCGATGATGATCGTGTCGTACGCCTGCAGCAGCCGATCCGATCGCGTCTCCGCCAGCAGAATGCCGTCGGTCATCAACTTCACATAAGGCCCGTCCGGCCCCATCCCGCGCGACCGCCCCCCCGCCCCACCGCCGCGCGAGCCCGACCGATCCGAAAAACGAATCTTGAACCCCACCTGCACCCCGAGCGGCGAGCCGAGTTCATCCGCAATCCGCTGCGCCACCGTCCGCGCCGCGATCCGCCGCGGCTGCGTGTGACCGATCAACCCGCGCACGCCGCGACCGATCTCGAGACAAATCTTCGGCAGCTGCGTCGTCTTGCCCGATCCCGTCTCGCCGCACACCACGACGACCTGATGCGACCGGATCGCCTCCGCAATAGCTTCCCGCTGCCCCACCACCGGCAATGCCGCGATCTCCGCCAAGGAGAAATCGACCCGAGGCAGATTCCGCGAGCGCTCCTCGAACAACTCGTTGTGTGCTTGGTCGCGCGGTTTCGTGTCGCGCCGTTGTGCGCCCGGCCCACGCGGTTCGCGAGCCGCCGTCGCGGAATCCGCAATCCCCGGCGGAATGGGGAATTTCTCAGCGGGCGCGCGCCGCTTCGATCGTTCATGCAGGTCCGGAATGGATCGGTTCGGTGAATCCACGGGATCAAACCGCTCTCAGATCGTCGAGGTCTGAATAATTGGGTCGCCAGATCGATGAAAAGTCAGGTCGATTCAGTCTTTCTTCTGGCCGGTCGGGGAAGCTGGTTGTACGATCATTTGCGTGGTCTTGTTTTGCGGCTGGAGTGGGGTTCCGGCCGAGTGTAGTTGTCTGCCCGCTCCGAGCCGTTCGGATACCGTGCGGGCGAGTCCCCTCCACATCTGAGAGGAATGGAGAGTCATGAAGTTCAAACTGTTGAGCGTGGTCGGTCTCGCGGCCGCCGCAATCCCGGCGCTCGCCGGCGTGTTCCCGCCCGCATGCCCCGGTGATGCCGATGGCGACAACGCCGTCGGCCTGAGCGACATCGCCGTCGTCTCACAAAACTGGGAAGCCATGGTCCCCGTCGGCACCATGGGCGATCTCGACGGCGACGGCCTCGTCGGCCTGTCAGATATCGCCGTCATTATCTCAAACTGGGGCAACACCTGCGTCATCGCCCAGATCGTCGACGAGGAACTCGCCGGCAACGGCCTCGCCGCCTTCCCCCACTTCGAATTCGTCCAGTCCTTCAACCGCGGCGGCGCGGGCCAGGTCGCCATCGATCCCGCCAAGCACCCCGACGTGGTGAACCAGTCGGGCCGCCTCTACGTCGTCGCTGACAAGGACACCGCAGGCTGGCTGGGTGACCCCTCGCTGACCGATGTCCGCGCCAGCGGGTTTAACGTCGTCAACTTCGTCGCCGGTGGCATCGAGCTCAACCGCCCGACCATCACCGACTTCAGCACCCTCGACTCGGGCACCCTCGTCGCCCGCGCCTACGACGTCGTCATTGACTTCAACGAGAACGGCAGGCTCGACGGCGGCGATTTCATCGACGGCCGCAACTCCGTCGGCCTCTGGGTCGTCAAGGACCTCACCACCGCCGGCCCTTACGCCGTCACCACAGTCAACGTCGCCGTCACCGGCGTCACCGCCGGCTTCACCAGCGAACGCATCTACTACCCCACCAACATCGCCACCCTCGGCCAGTTGCCCCTCGTCATCATGTCGCACGGCAACGGGCACAACTTCGCCTGGTACGACTACCTCGGCACCCACCTCGCGTCGCACGGCTACATCTTCATGTCGCACGCGAACGACACCGTCCCCGGCATCGAAACCGCCTCCACCACCACCCTCCAGCACACCCAGGCGCTCATCGCCCAGCAGGGCACCCTCGCCGCCGGCGTGCTGAACGGACGCATCGACACCAGCCGCATCTCGTGGCTCGGCCACAGCCGCGGCGGCGAGGGCGTCACCCGCGCCTACGACCGAATCCGTGACGGCACCTTCGTGCCCAGCAACTACGGGCTCGCGAACATCGTCCTTGTCTCCTCCATCGCCCCGACCGACTTCCTCGGCACCAACTCCTCCAACACCTACGACGAGAACTACCACCTGATCTACGGCTCCTCCGACGGCGACGTCTGCGGTTGCGCCAGCAGCGACATCGCCGACTCCTTCAACCTGTACGAGCGCTCCTTCGGCAACCGCATCAGCACGTACATGTACGGCACGGGCCATAACGAGTACAACTGCTGCGGCTTCGCCGACGCCACCGGCCCGGCCCTCATCGGCCGAGCCGCCGCCCAGGTCATCGCCCGCGGTTACTACCTCGCCCTCCTCGAATACATCGTCCAGGGCAGCAACTCCACCCGCGAGTACTTCTGGCGCCACTACGAGCGCTTCAAGCCCGTCGGTGCCAGTGCCACCGCCGTCGTCTGCAACGAACTCAAGGACATCAACAACGCCGCCAACAAGTTCGTCATCGACGACTTCCAGACCAACGCCGCCACCAACCTCAGCAGCTCGGGCGGCGCCGTCACCTTCGACGTCCTCAACATCTTCGAAGGCCTGATGCACGACAACAACACCTCGTTCACCTGGCTCGCCACCGACCCGATGAACGGCATGACCCGCGGCCGCGCCACCGACACCATGCGCGCCGTCGTCTTCGACTACACCGTCGGCACGCCCCGCTTCATGGAGTGGGCCATCCCCGCCGCCGCGCAGGACACCTCGCCCTACACCTACCTCTCCTTCCGCGCCTGCCAGGGCACCCGCCACCCCGAGACCATCGCCGATCTCACCGAGCTCACCTTCAACGTCACGGTCCGTGACGGCAACGGCGTCACCGCCACCATCAACATGAACGCCTACGGAGCCGGCTGCGAAGAGCCCTACCAGCGCACCGGCGAAGGCACCGGCACCGGCTGGCAGAACGCCCACGAGACCACCCGCATCCGCCTCAGCGACTTCTGCACCAACGGCAACGGGCTCGACCTCACCAACATCGTCGCCGTCCGCTTCGACTTCGGCGCCGCCGGCACCAACGCCCGCGGCCGCGTCGCCGTAGACGACCTCGAGTTCGCCAAGGAGTGAGCCGGTCTCGGTCTCCATCGTGTTCTGAATTCTGAATCATTCACCCCGCCATCGCGGCGGGAGAATCAAGGAATAGTCCCGTGAACAACCTGTTCAAAGCACTCACGTTCACCTCGGCCCTGGCGGCGGTCGCCATCGCCGCCCCGCCCTCCGTCCCCACCACGCCCCAGAAGGTCCGCGACATCATCCATGTCCAGCCCTTCCAGCTCACCGAGGGCTACGAGAACGCCTGGCGCGCCGAGCGCCCCCTCCTCACCGAGGGCTACCTCGTCGTCCTGAAGGTGCATCCCGAGTTCGTTTTCCCGCGCCAGCAGGCCGAGCCGGTCCTCTTCGCCGGCGATGAAACCGTTGAGCGCATCAACGTCGGCTACACCTCCGGCATGGTGGTGGGCGTGATCCCCGGCACTGCGGACCTCAGCACCACGCCGATCTGGTTCGGCACGCCGGGACTCCCCGAGCAGACCGACGCCGCCAAGATCCTCGAAGAAAAGACCGTCGCCACCGCGAAGGGCGTCACGCCCTTCGAGAAGGCGAAGATCGACGCCGCCACCGCCGGCCGCGCCGCCCCCATCACCTTCGCCGACCGCGAAGCCCTCCGCTGCGAAGCGGCGAAGCTCGTCCGTCAGTTCGCGCCGGATGAGATCGACCTCGCCAACTCGATCAGCACCTGCAAGTGATCAACCGCCGCGGAAGTGATCCCGCGGCACAATGACGACGCAACCCAACCGGCGGCCATCTGGCCGCCGGTTTTTCATTGAAGTGCGCGCGGCGGCCCCGGGGTGCCACTACAGTCGCCGGCTCTGGGGCGACTGTAGTGCGGGCCGCCGCCAGCTCGACAATGCCCGACGTGCGCCGGGTGCCATGGCCGAGGCTCGGGTCGCTCATGCCGGCGCCCAAGCGCGTCGCGGCAAGTCACCAATCCTGCGCGCGCCGGTGACATGTCCGCGGCAATCTCGAAGAAAAAATCAATCAATCACAACTTCATCGAAGACCCCGCAATCACAAGCACTTCCGCGTCCCACCCCATCACCTCACCCGCGCGCAAGTCCACAATTGTGCGCGCGCCTGTGACGCAGCGCCCATCAGTAGAGGGCGCGCCCGCGGCGTCCTCCACCCCGCCGACCGGATGCATACGGCCCGGCGCGGTGAGAGTCCGACTCGCTCGGCGGACCACGCTCGAAGGCACACACCTTCCAGCCCCCGCCGAACACAGTTTCGACGCTCGGCGAAAGCCGAGCCCAAGTTCGATCCGCCCGTCGACGGGTTTTCTTCAGCAGGCAGCAGCAAGCCAATCCGAGAAAGCACAAGGCGTTCACACATTCCGGCGCACGACGCAGAACAGAGAACGAACACACTTCCGCACACCGCAAGCCGCGCCGCCCCTACCCCCTCACCTGCCCATCGCCGGTGAGGACCCATTGGTACGTGGTCAGGTCCGCCGCGCCCATCGGGCCGCGCGCGTGCAGTGTGTTCGTCGAGATACCGATCTCCGCGCCGAGCCCATACTCGCCGCCGTCGGCGAAACGGGTCGAGCAGTTCACCATCACGCTCGCGGAATCGACCATCGCGGTGAACCGCCGCGCGGAAGCGAGCGACGACGTCACGATCGCTTCCGTGTGCTTCGAGCCGTACTCACGGATGTGCCCGACGGCATCATCGAGAGAGTCAACCACCCGCACCGCAAGGATCAACGCGAGATACTCAGTTTCCCAGTCATCCCGCGCCGCGGGCGTCGCGCCGGGCATCAGCGCGCGGGCCCGCTCATCACACCGGAGTTCAACGCCGGCGGCGGTGAGCGCCCTCGCCAGCCGCGGCAGCATCGTCTCGGCGACCGCCGCGTGGACGAGCAGCGTCTCCGCCGCGTTGCACACGCCGGGGCGCTGCGCTTTCGCGTTCACGACGATGCGCTCCGCCGCGTCCTCCAGCCCGTCGAGATGCGCGTCGAGATACACATGGCAGTTCCCGGCGTCGTGCTTGACGACGGGAACGCGCGCATGCTCATCGAAGATCCGCATGAGCGACGCCCCGCCGCGCGGGATCGCGAGGTCGATCACGCCCGTCATGCCCAGCAGGATCGGCAACGCCGCGCGGTCGGTGCTCTCGAGGAACGTCACCGCGTCGGCCAGTCCCATCGGCTGGAGCGCGGCGCGCATCGCGCGGACGATCGCGGTGTTCGTGCGGAACGCCTCGCCCCCGCCGCGCAGCAGCACCGCGTTGCCCGACTTCAGGCACAGCGCCGCCGCGTCGCTCGTCACATTCGGACGGCTCTCGTACACCACGAAGATCAGCCCGATCGGCACGCGCCGCTTCTCCAGCCGGATGCCGTTCGGCAACGTACGACCTTCGATGATCTCGCCGACCGGGTCGGGCTGCCGCGCGATCTGCTCGACGGCGGTGGCCATCGCTTCAAGACGGCTCGGATCAAGTCGCAGCCGGTCGCGCATCGCCGCGTCAAGCTGCGCCGCCGCGGCCATGTCTTCTTCGTTCGCGCTCAGGATGTCTTTCGCGGACGACCGCAGATGCGCCGCGATCGCACGCAGCGCTCCGGCCCGCTGCGCGCCGGCGGTCGCGGCAAGGGCCGCGCGGCTGTCGGAGGCACGCTGCGCCGCGGCGCGGCAGATGGATTCGATCGACCCGCCGCCGCTCACGGCGCGCCCCGCGTGATCGTGAACGACACATCACTCTTTGAAGGAGTCACGCGGATCTCGGGCGGCAGCGCGCTCAGCACGCCGTCGCGCATCACGCCGAAACCGATCGCCTTCGACGTGATCGCCGCGTCGATCTCGTCGCTGGTCAGCGAGAGGATCGCGAACAGCCGGTCGTTGGACGAGCGCAGCCGCTCGATCACGTCGCGCGGGCCGCTGACTTCGGCGCTCAGCAACTGGTCCGGCTGCGCGATCTGCACCGACAGGCGCTGGTCCTGCGAATCCACCGGCGGGACGGCGACCCACACCGGCACCAGGTCAAACTTCAGCGTCGAGATCGTGCTGCGCACCGTGAAGCTCAGCGTCGCGCTGCGCGTCAGCATCGTCACGCCCGGCTCGCTCTGGAGTTCGGGCGGCAGGGTCAGCGGCGCGGCGATGCTCGCCGGCCCGCTCTCCGGGATGCCCGCGCGGTCGGTCGGCGCGGCGTCGAGCTTCAGCGACGGGCCGAACTTCTCCCACAACGCCTTCGGCAGGCGCACCGTCGCGCGCTCGGGGACGATGCGGATCGGTCCCTCCACCTGCACCGTCTCCAGCCGCGGCGCGATGGGGATCGACTGCTCGACCGTCTGGCGAACGATGATCGGCACGCGCGGCGGCGTCACCGAAGTGATCGTCACGCCGCTGCGCGCCAGCGGCTCGTGCCCCGCGAGGGCGGCGAGCAGGTCGAGCGTGTACTCGCCGTCGCTCGCCGGCACGCCCGGCGCGCCGGGGCGGAGGCGCAGATCGTCGTTCAGGAGGGCGCGGGCCCGCGCGATCGCCGCCTTTGAACCGCGGAACTCGATCTCCGCGCGCTGGTCCCAGTCGCGCGGCGTGATGGAGCACGCCGCGGAGGCTTCGTCGAACACGATGCGCGTGCCGTCGTTCGCGTCGCCCAAGCTCTGGCTCTCGGCGAAGAGCCAGATGACGCACGCGATCAGCAGCGATAACAGCAGGCTCTTGAGCCGCTCAAGCATGCCCCGCCCCCGTTTCACTCGGTGCCGGAGCGATCGCGGGATCGGCGTTCGGCACGGGCTTCGGCATCTGCCCCGGCGCCAGCAGCTTGTTCAGTTCGGCGCGCAGGTCCTCGGCGCTCAGGTGCCGCCGGAAGCGCCGCCCCTCGGCGATGCTGATCGCGCCCGTCTCTTCGGACACGACCACCACGACGGCGTCGGAGGCGCGGGCCAAACCGACCGCCGCGCGGTGACGCGTGCCGAGCTGCGACTCGGAGAATTCCGTCGCTTCCGCCAGCGGGAACTGCACGCTGGCGGCGATGATCCGCGAGCCGCGGATCACCACGCCCATGTCGTGCAGCGGGCTGTTGGGCCAGAAGATCGAGTTGAGCAGGTGCGCCGAGACCTCCGCGTCGAGCTTGCGCCCCGTCTCGATCGCGTCGCGCAGCCCGACCTGCCGCTCGATCGCGATCAACGCTCCGAAGCGGCTCTTGCTCAGGAACCCGGCCGCGGAGACGACCGCTTCGACCACCGGCTTCATGTCCGCCGATCGGGCGGCGAAGAGCGGCGCCTCGCCGATGCGGATCAGCGCGCGCCGGAGCTCCGGCTGAAAGACCACCACCAGCGCGATCGCGAGCAAGCCGAGGAAATTCTCGTACAGGTACGACAGCCGCGCGAAGAAGACGCCCGGCGCGAAGACGCGGAAGACAAGCGTGCCGATGATGACGACGAGCAGCGTGCCCTTCAGCGCGCCGGCGGCGCGCGTCCCCTGCACGAAGCGCAGCACGAGGTATACCAGGCCCCACAGGATCGCCAACTCGATGGCGATGTCCCACCACGGGTACTCGGCGAGCCGTTGCTGAAGCTGCGTCAGCCTCTCCATGAGTCAGGGCACCTCGGTCACGGTCGGCGGATGGGAAGCGCCGCCGATGGGCGAGTATATCGGTGCTCGGTCGCGACTAGGGTGACTGATCCCGCCATCCATCATCATTTTCCCAGGCGCGGGTACTCTTCCCGCACGGAGCCACGCGCATGAGCGACCATCACACCCAGCCGCAGTGCGAGGATTCTGGCGCGCGGGCCGCCGGGATAGACGCGGTCGTGCGGCAGGTGCTCGGGCCGCTGGCGGGGGTCGGCGTGTATCTGCTGCTCGGCGCGGTGTCGCCCGGCATGCCCGACTCGGCCCGGCGCTGCGCGGGGCTGCTGACTCTCATGGCGGTGTGGTGGGTCTCCGAAGCATTGCCGCTGGCGGTCACGAGTCTGCTGCCGCTGGCGCTGCTGCCGATCTTGGGGATCACGGACGGCAAGGCCGCCGCCGCGCCGTACGCCGACCGGATCATCTTCATCTTCCTCGGCGGGTTCATCCTCGCGCTCGGGATGGAGAAGTGGAATCTGCACCGGCGGATCGCGCTGCACATTGTGGCGATGGTCGGCACGCGCCCGTCGCGTCTGGTGGGCGGGTTCATGCTCGCGACCGCGCTCCTCAGCATGTGGATGAGCAACACCGCGACGACGCTGATGATGCTCCCCATCGGCATGAGCATCGTCACGCTGCTCGAAAGCCGCACGGGCAAGCCGGCGGGGAATTTCGCGGTGTGCATCGTCCTCGGCATCGCGTACGCCGCCAGCATCGGCGGGGTCGCGACGCCCATCGGCTCGCCGCCCAACGCGATCATGCTCGGGATTCTCGACCGCGCACACGGCGCGAGCGTGTCGTTCGCTTCCTGGTTGCTCGCCGGTGTGCCGCTGATGTTCGCGATGCTCTTGGGCGCGTGGCTGGCGCTGACGAAGTTGATACTCCCCATCCGCCTGCCCGAGATTCCCGGCGAGCACTCGCTCATCCGGGATGAGATCCGCAAGCTGGGCCCGATGTCGCGCGGCGAGTGGAGCGTGCTCGGCGCGTTCTCGCTCACGGTCGCCGGCTGGGTGCTGCGCGAGCCGCTGAAGCTGCTCTTCAACGCGGTCGGCGCGGAAGGCGGCGCGCTCCGCGCCGCGGCCGCCGTGCTCGACAAGCAGATCGACGACACCACCGTCGCGATCCTCGGCGCGGTGCTGCTGTTCATGATCCCCGTCAATCTGAAACGCGGGGAGTTCGCAATGGATTGGCGCACGGCGGCGAAGATGCCGTGGGGCGTGCTGCTGCTCTTCGGCGGGGGCTTGTCGCTCGCGGCGGGGGTGCAGGCGAGCGGGCTTGATGTCGCGATGGGCGAGCGCCTCAAGGGCTTGCACGAACTGCACCCGGTAGTGTTCCTGCTGATCGTCGCGGCGGTGTCAACGTTCGGCTCGGAAGTGATGAGCAACGTGGCGCAGACCAACATCTTCATGCCGATCCTGGGCGTGATGGCGGTCGGCGCTGGGATGGACCCGCTGCTGCTGATGTTCCCGGCGACCATGGCGCTGAGCTGCGCGTTCATGATGCCCATGGGCACCGCGCCGAACGCGCTGGCGTTCGGCACCGGGCGCGTGACCATCCGGCAGATGGCGTGGGCGGGGCTGTGGCTGAACCTGATCTCGATCGCGCTGGTCACGCTGCACGCGCGGACGATCGTGCCGTGGATTATCGCGAAGTAGCCGACGCGGCGCTCCCCCACTACGCTTCCCGCCATGCCGATCACCGTGCGCGAATTTGAAGAGACGCCCAATCCCAACGCGCTGAAATGCCTGCTCGATGCGGCGGTGCTGAAGGAGGGCGACCCGCCCCGCTCCTACCGCAGCGCCGAGGCGGCGAAGGGCGATGCGCTCGCGGAGCAGCTCTTCGCGATCCCCGGCGTGACGAATGTCTACATCAGCGCCGATTGGCTGACGGTGAACAAGCGCGCGGATGTTGATTGGAAGAGCGTGAAGGCGGGTGTCAGCCGGGTGTTGAAGGGCGTCACGTGAGCGTGCCGGCGCGCGATCGCGCGATTGTCGAGCGGTTGGCGGCATGGTTTGCCGCGAACGGGCGCGATCTGCCGTGGCGCAAGCCTGCCCGGCGGCAGCGCGGTGCTCGGCGCAATCCGTACATTTCGCTCGTCTCCGAAGCGATGCTGCAGCAGACGCAGGTCTCGCGCGTGCTGGAGAAATTCGGCCCGTTCATCGAACGCTTCCCGAGCGTGCGCGATCTGGCGGCGGCGAGCGAGCAGGAGGTCCTCGCCGCGTGGAGCGGGCTGGGGTACTACTCGCGCGGGCGCAATCTTCGCCGCGCGGCGATCGTGATTGTCCAGCGCTTCGGCGCGCGCGTGCCGTCGAGTCTTGACGAGCTGCGCACGCTGCCGGGCGTGGGGCGGTACACCGCCGGGGCGATCGCGAGCCTTGTCTTCGAGCAGCCCGCGCCGATTGTTGATGGCAATGTGCGGCGCGTGCTGGTGCGCGTGGAGGGGGTTGGTGCTGAAGAGCACGCACGCCCAGAGCCGCGGGCGCGGCACCCGGAGCGCGCGGCGCGTGCCGATGACTGGGTCTGGGAGCGTTCGGAGTCGCTCGTGCGCACGGCTCATCGCGCCGGCGTGGTCGCGCCGTTCAATGAGGGGATGATGGAACTCGGCGCGCTGGTGTGCACGCCCCGCGCGCCGAAGTGCGGCGAGTGCCCGCTGGCATCGCACTGCGTCGCGAAGAAGCACGGCGTGCAGGAGCTGATCCCGCCGCCGAAGAAGCGGGCGCGCGTGAGCGAACTTCGGCATGATGTCGCGCTGGTGCATGATGTGCGCCGCGGCGTGCTGGTCGAACGCCGCCCCGACTCGGGCTTGTGGGCGGGGATGTGGCAAGCGCTGACGCGCGAGTCGGACGACGCCGCGGCGCCCGAGCCGATCGAGATCGCGCGCTGGTGCCGCGGAGAATCGGCCACGCTGCTCGAATCGTTCGATCACAAGACCACGCACCGGCTGGTGCGATTCGCCGTGTGGCGCGTGGAGATGAAACCGAGAGCACGCCCCGCGCGGGGGGAGTTTGTACGGGTCGATGCGGCGGGGGAACTGCCGATGTCGAACCCGCAGCGGCGGATTTTCGGGCGGTGGGTCATAGAGGGATCGGCCCGCGCGATTGTTTCACCATGACTTCGCGCAAGTTCAAGGTTGAGAAGGGCTTGGGATCGGATACACTATCTCCCCCTTGCCCGCGGCCGACCCGCGGGCGCGGCCGTCATTGTCGGGCGTGTTGCCCGCGGGCCGAGAGTGAACCTGTTTGACGAGTCGTCGCGCGTGATGGCGGCGGCCCAGCCGGAGTGCCCGGTCCGTCGAAAGATGGATCACCCGGCGCGTGCGAGTGTGTCGGCTCGCGTGCGGGCGAGGAATTGAACCCACATGATTGATGAGAACCTGATCGCATCGCTCGGTCTCGCGGATGTCGAGGCCGCCGCCCTGATCAAGGACGCGTTCGGCGCGCAGGCCGCCGAAGGCGACATGACTTCCCTGCTCGAAGGCCCCACCGGCGAATTCAAGGAGGACACGATCCTCACCGGGCGCGTGGTCGGCATGGCGGGCGACGACGTGGTGATCGACGTCGGCCTGAAGAGCGAAGGCTTGATCCCGAAGGACGAGTTCGATGATCCTTCGATGATCCGCCCCGGCAGCGAGGTGCAGGTTCTGCTCGAATCGATCGAGGGCGAGGGCGGGCTGATCCAGCTTTCGAAGCGGAAAGCCGACCGCATCCTCAACTGGCAGAAGATCATCCAGACGACGCACGAGGGTGATGTCGTTCAGGGCCGCGTGATGCGGAAGATCAAGGGCGGCCTGCTCGTCGATATCGGCGTGCCGGTCTTCCTGCCCGCGTCGCAGGTCGATGTCCGCCGCCCGGGCGATATCGGCGAGTTCATCGGGCGCGACGTGCGCGCTGAGATCCTGAAGATCGACGAGCAGCGCCGCAACATCGTCATCTCGCGGCGCAAGCTGATCGAGCACGAGCGCGACGAAGCCAAGAAGCGCCTCCTCGGCACGCTCAAGGAAGGCATGATCGTCACCGGCACGGTGAAGAACATCGCCGACTTCGGCGCGTTCGTGGATCTCGGCGGCATCGACGGGCTGCTGCACATCACCGATATGTCCTGGGGCCGCATCAACCACCCCAGCGAGATGCTCCGCATCGACCAGAAGGTCGAGGTCAAGATCCTCAACATCGATCTTGAGAAAGAGAAGATCGCGCTCGGCATCAAGCAGCGTGAGGCTTCGCCCTGGGAGCAGATCGAGCAGAAGTACCCCGTCGGCTCGCGCATCCGCGGCGCGGTCGTCAACCTGATGACCTACGGCGCGTTCGTGCGGCTCGAGGACGGCATCGAGGGTCTCGTCCACATCTCCGAGATGTCGTGGACGCGGCGCATCAACCACCCCAGCGAGCTCGTGCAGCCGGGCCAGGAGGTTGATGTCGTTGTCCTCGAGATCAACAAGGACAAGCAGGAAATCTCCCTCGGCATGAAGCAGACCGAGGTCAACCCGTGGGAGCTCGTCGCCGAGCGGTACCCCGCGGGCACGATCATCGAGGGCAAGGTGCGGAACCTCGCCAACTACGGCGCGTTCGTCGAGATCGAGCCGGGCATCGACGGCTTGCTCCACGTCTCGGACCTGTCGTGGACCAAGAAGGTCGCGCACCCGAACGAACTGCTCCAGAAGGGGCAGGACCTTCGCTGCGTAGTGCTCGAGGTCGACCGCGAGAAGCAGCGCATCGCGCTGGGTCTCAAGCAGCTCGCCGAAGATCCGTGGCTCAACGCGATCCCCGGCGCGTACAAGCCGGGCATGGTCGTCCGCGGCAAGGTCACGAAGATCACCAACTTCGGCGTCTTCGTCGAGCTTGAGGATGATCTCGAAGGCTTGCTCCACATCTCCGAACTCGCCGACCACAAGGTCGAGAATCCGAACGACGTGGTGCAGGCGGGCGCCGAGGTGGACGTGAAGATCCTCCGCGTCGATACCAGCGACCGCAAGATCGGCCTCTCACTCAAGCGCGCTCAATGGGGCGCGGTCGAGGAAGGCCGCGCGGAGCGCGCGGCGGCGGCGGACCGGGGCAACTACCCGACCCGCGGCGGCATGGACGCCGACCACGGCGCGATGGGCTCGGACAAGATCCGCATGTGATCTTCGTTCAGTGAATGCAGTGACACACGCAGGCCCGACGGCGAATCCGTCGGGCCTGTTTCATTTTGAGTGCTGAGGGGCGAGTGCTGAGTGCTGGATCAATCGAGCTTGCGTGCGCAGACCACGAAGTAGGCGACGATCAACAACTGTCCTAGCAACGTGATGAATGCGCCGGAGCGTCCGATGCTGGGGAGCACTTCCAAGTGCCGAGCCAGAAAGAACAGTCTCACCACGGCATCCAGGCCGACGACGCCGAATCCCATGCACAGAACAGTCAGGGAGCCGGTGACCCGGTTCGCGTGCAAGGCTCCTCTGAAAATCGCAACGAGCAGGGCGAATTCCATTAACTGCGTGCCGACCCACATCACCCAGCCGATCGCGTTTGTAGAGTTACCGAGATCAAGCCAACGCGCGTGGAGGACAAAGTTGATGAGCGCGATCGGCGCGAGTGCGATCGCCAGCCACAGCGCGGGCTGCCAGACTCGATCCCACTCCGCACGCGAGCGAATGCCGGCGGCGATCACCAGCGCGGCGAGGAAATCGGGCAGCAGGTCGTAGGTTCGCTTCTGCGGCTCAGCCGCCTTGATCGCGGCTTGCATCTGCTCCTCGGATTCGCCCGCGAAGAAGACATGCGATCTCGGCAAGTCAGGATCGATAGCAAGAAGAAACCAACCGGCGGCGATGACGAGAAAGGCCCAACCTCTCATGCGGGCAGTGTAGTTCCAAAGACGCTCGGCTTGTTCAACAATTCTTCGCCAGCACATCCTTGTGCGTGCCGGCGTCGACTTCGATGGGGTAGTCGCCGTTGAAGCAGGCGGCGCAGTAGCGTTCGCTTGGCACCTGCGCGGTGCCGACGACGCCGAGCAATCCTTCGACGGACAGGTAGTGCAGCGAGTCCACGCCGAGGATCTTGCGGACGTCTTCCTCTTCGCGGTTGTGCGCGACGAGTTGGGAGGTGTCGGGGAAATCCACGCCGAAGTAGCACGGGTGCCGGATGGGCGGCGAGCTGATGCGGAGGTGGATTTCCTTGGCGCCGTACTCGCGGAGTTGGTCCATCTTGGCGCGCGTCGTCGTGCCGCGGACGATGGAGTCGTCGACGACCACGAGACGCTTGCCGGCGACGATCTCGCCGATGATGTTGAGCTTCAGGCGGACAGCGGCGGCGCGTTCCTCGCTGCTGGGCTTGATGAACGTGCGCCCGACGTAGCGGTTGGGGATGATCGCTTCGCGGTACGGCAGTTTGCTGGCCCGCGCGAAGCCCGTCGCCGCCGAGCGGCCGGAGTCGGGCATGGGCACGACCATGTCGGCGATCGCGGGGGATTCCTTCGCGAGGCGCTCGCCCAGCCGCTCGCGCACGAGTTCGACCGTCTGCCCGAAGACGCGGCTGGCGGGGCTGGCGAAATAGACGTGCTCGAAGACGCAGTGCGCCTGGCGTGCGGCGGCGGGGGCGAAGCGTCGCGACGACACGCCGGCATCGCTCAGCGTCACGATCTCGCCCGGCTCGAGGTCGCGCAGGTGCTTCGCGCCGATCACGTCGAGCGCGACCGTCTCGCTGGCGACGGCGTGTGAGCCGTCCTTCAAGATGCCCAGCGAGAGCGGGCGCCACGCCCACGGGTCGCGCACCGCCTCGACGCGGTCGCTGAAGAGGAAGACGAGGCTGAACGCGCCGCGCAGTCGCGTGAGTGCGGCGGCCATCGGGTCGGGCACGCCGCCCGAGGCGCAATCGGCGACGAGCTGCAGCACGACCTCCGTATCGCTCGTGGTGGCGAAGGTGTGACCTTTGTCCTCGAGCTCGCGCCGGAGTTCGGCGGCGTTGACGATGTTGCCGTTGTGCGCGATGGCGATCGGCCCGCCTTTGTAGTGCGCCACGAAAGGCTGCGCGTTGACCACGCTGCTGGCGCCGGTGGTCGAGTAGCGCGTGTGCCCGATGGCGCCGCCCGGCGGCAGGCCTTTCGTGCTGCGCGAGTGCGCGTGCTCGTCGAGATGATCGAGGGTCTTCGCGCTGAAGACCTGCGGCACGAGGCCCATGTCGGCGTGGCGCTGGATCGTGGAGCCGTCGGTGGTGCAGATGCCGGCGGACTCTTGCCCGCGGTGCTGGAGCGCGAAGAGGGAATAGTAGGACGATCGCGCCGGGTTGGGCGTGCCCCAGAGCGCGATGACGCCGCACTTCTCGCGCGCGGCGCGGGCCGACAGATCGGCGGCGGGCGTGAGCACTTCGAGCGGGATTCGCAGGTCGGGCATCGGCGGCTCCGGGCGAAGGGATATCGTAGACGAGTGCGGGAGGGAGAGTGCTGAGGAGCGAGTGCTGAGTGTTGTGTGTGAAGAGCGTCGGGTGCCGCGGCGCGGGGCTTTGGCTGCGCCCGTCCGCGATGCGCGAGCGGCGATTCGCACGGAGGTCTCCCGGCCGCCTGACTCATTGCCCATAGTGGTAGTCTGGTCTCAGGACTCGCCCCTGCTGTCTCTCCTGACAGTTGACGAACAGCCGGCGATGTGCTCTAATGCTCGGCTCGCAATTTGAACCCGGATCCATCGGCCCAGCGCGTTGCGGGCCGGGGCTTGGACCGCAGTCGCGGCACCCCACGCCGGATCGCTTCAATCAAGCACGTTCGCCGCGTTCATTCGGCGGTCGAACAGACGGAGACTCGCATGGCCCGTTACACCGGACCCAAGGTCAAGCTCTCGCGCAAGGTCGGCGTTCCCATCGTCGACATCCCCAAGCACACCGCCAAGCGGCAGCTCAACCCGCCGGGCATGCACGGTTACCGCGGTCGGCGCCTGCGCGACTACGGCATCCGTCTGAACGAGAAGCAGAAGCTGCGTTACCACTACGGCGTGCTCGAGCGCCAGTTCCGTCGCTACATGGCCGAGGCGCAGCGCTCGCGTGGTAACACGGGCGAGCGGCTCATGCAGCTTCTTGAAACGCGGCTCGATAACGTCGTCCGGCGCGCGGGCGTGACCCGCACGGTGTGGGCGTCGCGCCAGCTCGTGGCGCACGGGCACGTGAAGGTGAACGGCCGGAAGGTCGACCGCCCGAGTTACGAGTTGAAGGTGGGCGACGTGGTGAGCTTCAAGCCGAAGGTCCACGCGCTGCTGAAGGACAACATGGAGTCGATCGTCGGGCACAACGTGTCCGAGTGGATCGAGTTCACGCCGGCCGAGCTGACGATCCGCATCCTCGCGGTGCCCAGCAGCGAGCAGGTGCCGTTCGACATCAACACGAACCTGATCATCGAGTTCTACCGCTAAACCTGGGCGTCAGCGCGCGGCGGAATCGCCGCCGCGCGCCGGGTGTTCGCGTGGTGACCGCCGGTTTTCCCTCCTCTCTTGGAGCGGGCATGCTCAAGTTCCTTCGCAATTACAGCAAAATTCTCATCGCGTTCTTCGGGTGTCTGCTGATGGTGGCGTTCCTCCTGCCGCAGGCGCTGACGCAGTTCGGGAACCAGCGCCCGGGCCGCCCGGTGGCGCGCATCAACGGGCAGAGCGTGACCGCGCTGCAGTTCGCGACGGCGCAGCGAGACCTCCAGATTCTCTCGGGTCTGATGGGGCAGCGCACGCTGCAGCAACTGGGCGTGCAGAGTCTCGAGCACTGGTACCTGCTGGTGCACGAAGCGAAGCAGGCGGGGCTGATCGGTGGTGAGCTGGACGGCAGGAGCGT
This sequence comes from uncultured Phycisphaeraceae bacterium, assembly GCA_964391865.1. Taxonomy (GTDB): domain Bacteria; phylum Planctomycetota; class Phycisphaerae; order Phycisphaerales; family UBA1924; genus DASZQL01. Next base: position 140,113 of record CAYMNQ010000005.1, on the reverse strand, counting down.
CCTGACCGAGACCGCGGAGCGGGCGGCGCAGATGAACACGCAGCGTGTGCTGATGTTCCAGCAGAGCATCACGCCCGAGCAGCAGCAGCAGACGTACAACCAGCAACTTTCGTCGATCCAGTCGCAGCTTGATCAGGCCCGCACGGCGATGATGTCGGAGTACAACGTCGACAATCCCGTGATCGACAACGCGCTCGCTCAGTACCGCGGGGTGCTGCGTTTGCTCGAGATGTACTACGCCGCGAGCAACATCTCCGCGCCCGAGGCTCTCGCCGGGGCGGCGACGGTGCTCGATACCGCCGTCACCGACGTGCTCATCGTCCCCGGCTCGGCGATCGCATCTACGACGGTGCCCGATGACGCGCGTGCCGCCGCGTTCTTCGAGCAGTACAAGAGCGTCCGCAAGGGCGACGGCGAATTCGGCATCGGGTACCTGCGCCCGCCGGCGGTGAGGGCCGAGTGGATCGGGCTGGACGCGAACTCGGCGATGGCGAAGCTGCCCATCGACCCGATCGAGGTGAACAAGTACTGGCAGTTGAACAAGGCGCGCTTCGCACAGGACTTCGCGACCGCCCGCCCCACCGTGGAGGGCGAGTTCAAGAAGAACACATTCGCGAAGATCGTCGCCCGCTTCCGCGAGATCATCCAGCGTGAGTCGCAGCGATCGCTCGTGGGCATCCCGGAACAGGATGGCTATCACGAACTCCCCGCCGACTGGGCGACCAAGAAGCCCGCGATCGCCGATCTCATCGCGAAGGCGAAGTCGGAGCTGTCGCGCGAATTCGGGATCCCCGAGCTTGATTTCTCGGTCAGCAACGCGCTCGACCTGTGGATGACCGCGGAGACGTTCCGCGCGCTGCCCCAGTTCGGATCGGCGGCGTACCGCGTGAACGATCGGCAGTCGCTCCCCGCCGCGGACTATGTCTTCACCGCGCGCGAGCTCGGCGCTCCCCCCTCCCCGATCGGCATCCAGAAAGACATCCTCGAAGGGCCCCTGATGTCCTTTGATGGCAGCACGTACTTTGTCCGGCTGATCGACACCCGCGGCGAGACGCCCCCCGATTCGTTCGAGGACGTCCGGGCCGAGGCTTTGCGCGACATGCGCATGCTCGATGGCTACCAGAAGATGCGTGAGTCGAAGGACGCGCTCCTCGCCCGCGCGTCGGAGGCATGGCTCGGCAGCATCGGGCTTGAGTACCAGGCCCAGCCGGAGCTCGGGCTGCTCATCACCCGCGAGTCGATCGCGACCAGCACCGGCACCACGCCCAACCCCGACCTGAACGTCCCGGAGTTCCGCAACGCCGTTATGGACCTCGTGAGAGATTGGGATCCGAAGGCGGAAGTCTCGCAGATCGAACTCACCCGGCGGACCACTTCCTTCGACCTGCCCAAGAAGATGTCGATGGCGTTCGCGCAGGTGACGGCCCGTCGCCCGCCGACGGTCGAGCAGTACCGCACCGCGGGGCAGCGCCTGACATCGGCGGCGATCCAGCGGTTCACCGAAGGTCTGGTCTTCAACGACCTCGGCTTCGACGCGCTCACAAAGCGGCACCGGTTCGAGGTGCTGAACGACGACGGCGAGGTCCGGCAGCCGGAGACTCCCGGCGCCGCACCGGAATCGGCGCCCGCGGCGTCGTAAGACTGCCACCAACGCCCGCTCGGTCGGTAGAGGGATACACTCGGCGTGTGAGGCATGGCCGCGCCCGTGCCGGTTCGCGGGCGATGATGCATTCTGACATTCGAGCGGCCCGCGCTTCGTTGCCCCACCGACCCCGCTTTCCGCCGGAGGCTTTCCCGGATGAACTTCCTGCTCGAAACGATCCGGCTGGGGCTGAGCAATCTTCGGCTGCACATCCTGCGCGCGGTTCTGACGGCGCTCGGCATCATCCTCGGGGTGGCATCGGTGATCACCATGTCGGCGATCGGCGAGGGGTCGAAGCGCGCGGCGCTCGACCAGATCGAACGGCTCGGCGCGCGGAACATCATCATCCGCTCGGTCCAGCCGCCCGAGAGCGTGCAGCAGAACCAGCAGGCGCAGCAGAGCTTCGTGTCGAAGTACGGCATCACGCGCGACGATCTGGCGGTGATCGAGAGCCAGTTCCCCGGCGCCGACGCGATCGCGCCGGTGAAGAGCGTGGGGAGCCAGGTGCTGCGCGGCGCGCTACGGAAAACATCGCAGGCGTTCGGCGTGACGCCCGTGCTGCAGCGTGTCGCCAACATCACGGTGTCGCGCGGGCGCTACATCAGCAACGAGGACATGGAGTCGCGCGAAGCGGTGTGCGTCATCGGGCACGAGGTGGCGGCGGCGCTCTTCCCGTTCGAGGACCCGCTCGGCAGCACGCTGCGGATCGATGAGCAGGTCTTCACGGTGGTCGGCATCCTGGCCCCGGTGGGGCTGTCGGGCGGCGCGGGGGCGGCGCTGGTGGGGCGCGATCTGAACCACGACGTGCATGTCCCGCTCGCCACCGCACGCTCGCGCTTCGGCGATATGGTCTTCCGGCGCAGCGGCGGGAACCGCTCGAACTCCGAGGTGCAGATCCACGAGATCTACTTCACCTCGAACGACCGCGACCGCGTGATGATCGACGCGGGGATGCTCAAGCGGATCATGGAGTCGCGCCACAACCCGATGAACGACATCCAGATGGTGATCCCCTACGAGCTGCTCGAGAACGCGAAGAAGACGGCGCTCACGATGAACCTGGTCTTCGGCTCGATCGCTGGTATCGCGCTGCTGGTGGGCGGCATCGGGATCATGAACATCATGCTCGCGAGCGTGACGGAGCGGACGCGCGAGATCGGCATCCGGCGCGCGCTCGGCGCCACGCGCAAGCACATCGTCTGGCAGTTCCTCGTCGAGACGAGCGTGATGTCCGCGATCGGCGGCGTGATCGGCGTGGCGCTGGGCATCGGTTTGTCCTACGCCGCCCAGCCCGTCACGCGGTTCTTCAACGAAACGGTCGATCTGCCGACGCAGGTGACGATGGTCTCGATCATCATCTCGTTCACGGTGGCGACGGCGGTGGGCCTGATCTTCGGCATCTACCCCGCCCGCGTCGCGGCGCGGCAGGACCCGATCGTGGCGCTGCGCCACGATTGAACCGTGCCGATCACGGATCGCGCTGCGCCAGGGCCTGGGGCGTGGAGAGGTCGCCGCGGCGCGAGCGCGAGAACTCAAGACACTCGGCGGTCACCACGGCGCAGCCGACCGGCACGCCGAAGCACCTCGCGCCGGCATTACGACACCTGCCGTGTCCCCGCATAGCGGGTGCCGGAAGGGCTGGGCCGCCATGACTCGTTGGTGGTCCGAGTGTCGGCCGCGCGTTGTTCGTCGCCGTCTGAGGCTGTGAATTGGCAGTTGATTCGAACTGGGGTTGATTGTCGGTCGATAGTGCAGTCAGATCGGATGGCAGACGCATTTGGCTCGGCGGCTCTTGCTGTCATGGCAGTTCGGAGGTCTTCAGTGATGCAACTGTGCCAGCTTCTCTACGCGAGTCGGGCGGCGCGACCGATGACCTCCGATGAACTGAACGCGCTCGGTGCCGCGGCGTCCGAGTACAACGAAGCCAACCAGATTTCCGGCATCCTTGTCTACTCCAAGCAGCGCTTCATTCAGGTGCTTGAGGGTCCGCCGGACCAGATCGCGGAACTCTTCGCGTCAATCGAGCGAGATCCGCGCCACACGGAAGTTCGGCCGCTGACCGCGCATCTGGTCGGCGCGCGGGCGTTTTCGGGTTGGAGCATGAAAGTCTTTGATTGCGACAGGCGACCCGATCTCGACTCGTCGCTCTTTGAAGATCGCCTGTTTGTCGAGGGTGAACAAGAGTGGGATGGGTCGGACGCGGCCCGTGCGATGAGACTGCTCTTGGAGTTCGCTCGGCGCGGGCCCGCGAAGGCGAGTGCTGCGTAGTCGGCGGTCCCGGCGTGCGGGGCCTGGCGTTGCCCTTCTGACCATCATGCACATCGAGCCCATTGCGCAGAGAGCGGGCTGCCCGCGGGACGCGGTGAGCTATCGCTGCGCCGGCGCGTCGATCGCGTGCTCGATCAGGTCTTCGAGGTCGATGAATTCGAGAGCCGCCATGTGCGTCGCTTCCAGCACGACGCGTGGGGCCATGCCGGCGTCGAGCGCTTCCTTCCAGCGCGCGGCGCACAGGCACCAGCGGTCGCCCGCGCTCAGGCCGGGGAACCCGAACTCGGCGCGGGGCGTGGAGAGATCGTTGCCGCGTGAGCGGGAGAACTCAAGAAACTCGGCGTCCATCACGGCGCAGACGACGTGAACACCGAAGTCTCCGGCGCCGGTGTTGCAGCAGCCGTCGCGGTAGAAGCCGGTGAGCGGGTCAGCGGAGCAGGGTTTGAGCGGCGAGCCGATGACGTTTCGGGCGGTGGGCATTGGATGAAGCGTAGGCGCTCGCGCGCGGTGCGATCATGACATGAAAAAAGCCCGGCATCGAGCCGGGCTGATGTATCGACCCATTGACAGCGCCGCTCAGCGCAGGCGGACCGTCACGCGGCGGGGCGAGCCGAGGGTGGTCGAACCGACGGCGACACCGGCGCGGCCCGAGCCGAAGCCCTGCTTGAACGCGCGGACGACGTACGAACCCGGCTCGATCGAGCCGAACTGGAACACGCCGTCCTGATCCGTCGCGGTGCGGACACGGGCGCGGGGCGAGGTGGCGGTGCTTGATTGAAGTTGAACGGATGCCGCCTGAACGATCACACCGTTTCGGATGACGCGCCCGGAAATGGTGAAGCCGCTGATGCCCTCGAACGCGCTGGCCGAGGCGCCGATGAGCGAGGCAGCCGCGAGAGCCGCCAGGGTGGTGAACCGGATCAAGGTTGCCTTCATGTGGATGCTCCTTCAGGTGCGGTGCCGGGCCGTGCTTCGATTGGCGATCCCGAGGCCCGACGTCTCGGGATAGTCTACCCCCGAGACGCCCGGAACATTCTGCGGTTCCGGGACTTGGGGGCGAAAATTCGATGGCCCAGACCGGGCGGGGTCAAGGAACCGTTGGCTGCTGCGGGCCGAGTGACCCTACGCTCTTCTGCCGGCGACGGCTTTCAGATTCATGCTCGGTTCGCCTTTGGTTTGCAATTCATGAGCGATCTCGACCCAACCCGCCGATTCAGCGACCGTGCCGGGGTGTACTCCCGCTGCCGGCCGGGCTATCCGGCCGAGGCGATCGAGGTGGTCCTGCAAGGGTTGGGCAGTGCCGATCGGCTGACTTTGGGCGACATCGGGGCGGGAACGGGGATCTCGTCTCGGCTGCTTGCGGGGCGTGCCGATGGAACTGGTCCCACGGTGCATGCGGTTGAGCCGAATGCGGAGATGCGGGCCGCCGCCGAGCCGCATCCGCGGGTGCAATGGCATGACGGCACGGCGGAGGTGACGGGGATGCCCTCGGCGAGCCTGCACGCGGTCGTGTGCGCGCAGGCGTTCCACTGGTTCCGGGCGGGTGAGGCGCTCGCGGAGTTCGCGCGGCTGCTGATGGCGAGGACGCCGTCGGGGTCGGCGTCGCGTGTGTCGCTGATGTGGAACGTGCATGACGACCGCGATGAGTTCGTGCGGCAGTACCGGAGGGTCATTCTTGATCACGCGACGGATGCGCCGACGTCGCCCTGGTTCACGCAGGAGCAGGCGGCGCTGCGCTCGCACCCGCGCTTCGGCGGGTACCGCATCGAGCGGTTCGCGTACGAGCAGGTATTCGATGAGGCGGGGCTGATCGGGCGTGCGACGAGTTCGTCGTACCTGCCGAAGGAAGGGCCGGGGTACGCTGCGCTGGAACGGGCGCTGCGCGAACTGTTCGCGCTGTACGAGCGAGACGGCGTCGTGCGTCTCGCCTACCGCACCGAGGTCCATCTGGCGGAGCTTCGCGCGTGAGTGAGCCGAGAGAACAGATCGGGCCCGAGGTTCCGGGTGTCGGGCGCGGGCAGGAGTTTGGGCCGCGGTTCACGCCATACGAAGCGCTCGGCGGCGACGCCGCGGTTCGGCGGCTGGTGGACGCGTTCTATGATCACGTCCGCGACGACTCGCCGGCGCTGCGCGCCATGCACCCGCCGGATGATTCGCACTCGCGGCAGAAGCTGTACGAATTTCTCAGCGGGTGGCTGGGCGGGCCGCCGCTCTATGTTGAGAAGCACGGTCACCCGCGTCTGCGGATGCGGCACATGCCGTTCCCGATCGATCAGTCGGCGGTGGACGAGTGGCTCGCGTGCATGGGCCGGGCAATGAATGATTGCGCGGTGAATGGGCCGCTGCGGGAGTTTCTCGTCGCGCGGTTCACGCACACGGCGAACTTTATGCGGAATCAGTAAGAGGAAAAATCACCGCGGAGACGCGGAGGGCGCGGAGAGGAGAAGACTTGTGATGAAGAGATTTCGGGGACTCGGCGTGTGCCCTGTTGATGCGTGCCGCGGCAGCTGTGTGTGCGAATACGGACGGGAACGATGCGGGTGGTGGTGCATCTGAGCTGATGTCGTGAACACTGGAGCAAGCTCATGCGGGGTGTGATCGGCCGGAGATCGGCGTGGTGGGCGGTGGGCGCGATCGGGCTGTCGATTGGCGTCGGGGCGGCGGCGCGCGATGAGCCGCCCGCCCCCGTGCTGACGCGCGACGCATCAACGAAGCGCGACTGGACGGTACACATCGAAGTGGCGTTGCGCTCGCCGTCGTACCTGACGCCCGGACGGGGGTATGTGGGCGGCTCGCCCGTGTTTGAGCTGAGCTCGGCACGGTTCTTCTTCTCGCGCATCGGCGCGACGGCGTCGAGCGAAGTGTGGCCCGAGCGCACCAGCGGGTGGGCGCGTGTGAACGCGACGCCGGTTGATCAGACGCTGGAGATCACGAAGGGTCAGCGCCCGGGCGTGGAGATTCTCACCGCCGACGTGGGTGAGACGCGCTGCAACGATCTGACCTTTTCGGTAGACACGACCGTCACGTCGTATGAGACCAAGCTGGATGAGAAGCGTGCGGCGATGGTGCCCTGGCCCAAGGAAGAATGGCCCGACGAACTCGGCGAGTGGCTCAAGCCCGAGCCGTTCGTTGAGTGCGAGAGTGACGCGATCGTGAAGCAGGTGAAGACGTGGGTCGGGCCCGAGCCGCGGGCGCTCGGGCCGATGATGACGGCGAAGCTGATCACGTCGAAGGTGGTCGCGTTCTATCAGCCGAGCGGCAACCTGTTCTATTCCGGGGCGCGGACGAACAAGTACTTCTCGCCCGGGCAGCGCTCGGTCGTGATCGCGACGGTGCCGGGTGTGATCTCGGGGTTCCAGGTGGACGGCGCAGCGGCGGCGCTGTCGGCGAAGCGCGGCGCGCCGATGAACCTGCCGTGCCTGCTGGTGGCGTGCTGGCGTGCGGCGGGGATCCCGTCGCGGCTGGTGATCGGGCCCGATGTGGAAAAGTCGCAGCAGGACCGCAAGCCGGTGATGCACTCGTGGGCGGAGTTCGCGCTGTACAACGAATCCGCGAAGACGACGGAGTGGATCCCGGTGGACGTGCTGGCGCTGCGGAATTCGGGCTCGCGCACGCCGCCGATCACGCAGGCGTGGTTGTATTTCGGCGACCACACGGAGTTGGAGAATTTCGCGCCGATCGCGTTTCACTGGGTGCCGCCCACGGAGGAGCGGGTGTTCAACAGCGGCGTGGCGGGCGTGTGGGCGTGGAACGCGGAGCCGGAGACGCCCTTCGCGACGGCCGAGTTCCGCATGTCGACGGCGGCGGCGGCGCGGCGTTCGGGGGATCCGAAGCGGTGAGCGCGGAGCATGGCCGAGCAGAGCCTCGGCCATGGGACCCATTGTTCTGCGCGGTCGCACGCTTCACGCTACACGCTCGTGCGCACCGCGCCGATGTGATGGCGAATCGTTGGCTTGCCCGACTCCCCCACTTCGATCGCGATCACGTCGATGCGCATCGGGCGGCGCTCCCAGCCGCGCCGGCGGGCCAGGTCGATCGCCACGCGCGCGAGCTTGTCCTGCTTGCGCGCGGTGATGCTGGCTTCGGGCGGCGGTTGCTGGGGCGTGTTGTCGGCGGCGCGCGCGACGAAGCGGGTCTTCACTTCGACGATGACGACCGTGCGGCCGTCGGGCGCTTCGCAGACGAGGTCGGCTTCGCCGATCGGCGTGCGCGTGTTGCGTTCGAGGATGTGGTAGCGGTGACGTCGGAGGAACGCGGCGGCGAGGTATTCGCCGTGCGGGCCGAGCGGGCGACGCTTCAGGCGCAGCGCGATGAGCAGGCGCGTGAGCCATGCCGGGATGGACGGGCTTGTCGGCACGAGACGCTCGGTCGGAAGGGCGAAAGTCGGACGGCGCAAGAGGAGAAGAATTAGCCACAGATTGACACGGATGAAGACAAAGAAGTGAAGAGAAGTGAAGAGAAGACAATTGGCCACGGACGGTACGGACGATCACAGACTGGAAAACAAGACACATTCCTTTCTATCTGTGTCCATCTGTGTCATCTGTGGCCAATTCTTTTCTTCTCGCAAGCGGCGTGTGTGGCCGGCTACTTCGGCTCGCTCGCCGGTGGCGCGGTGTCGGCGGCGGGAGGGGTCGTGAGCGAACGGCGGGCGGCGTCTTCGCGTTCGGCGCCGAGGTAGCGTTTGGCGCTGAAGATGAGGAGGCGTTCGACCATATCCTTTACGTCGCTGAAGCTGCCGCGGGCGAGGAGCCCGTCGAAGTAGCGGAGGCGTTCTTCCTCTTCACGCTCGGCGTAGAGCTTGCGTTCGATCTCGAGCTGCGCGTCGTAGAGTGATTTGCTGGGCGGCTGGTCGATGCGTTCGAGTTTGAGCCGGTACGCCGCCGTACCGATGTCGATGCGGGGCGAGGCGGCGCCGGGGGTGAGGGCGCGGGCGGCGTCGTTGAGTGGCTGCGGGCCGAAGAACTGCGCTTCGGTGTAGATGCGACCTTTGATGACGGATTTCTGAAGGTTCCCGTCGTCGGGCTTGAAGGCGCTTTCGCGCGCGGCGACGGCGGCGAAATCCTCGCCCGCCGCGAGCGCCTTCTCGATGCGCTCGATTCTTTCGGAGTCGTTCTTCGGCGCGAGGATGATTCGGAATTCCGCGACCGGGGGCGGGGAGAATTCGTCGGCGTTCTGCTCGTAATACAGCTCGACGTCGCGCTGGCTGACCTGCACTCGGCTGCCGATGGACTTGCGGAGCTGCTCGATGATGAATCGGCGCTCGGTGATGTCTTTCACCTTTTCATCGAGGCTCAGGCCCTCGCTCTCGCGGAGGCGCTGGTTGGCGAGGGACTCGCTGCCGAGGTTGCCGCTGATGAGCCCCTCGCGGACGTTGGTGATGAAGGTGAGAACGCCGGTGCGTTGCTCGGGGGTGATGGTGCTCTGGAACTCGGCGAGGATGAGGTCGTCGCGGAGCCGGTCGGCGAGGGCCTGCGTGATGAGCTTGCGGGTGGAGCTGAGCCATTCGCGCTCGGTGAGTTTCTCGGCGTCCTGCTTGAGGCGCTCGTCCATCGGCTCGAAGAACTCGCTGGCGTAGATCGGGCGGCCGTTGATCTGCCCGACCATCTGATCGACGAAGTAGGTTTGCACGCGCGCGGGGGGCGGGGCGCCGTTCGCGGGCGCGGCCGTGCCGGCGGCGGCGAAGGGATCAGCGGCGGGCGCGCCGACGATGACCGCGACATCCGGGATGGTGTTCTGCGCGGGCGGCTCGATCACGGCGGGGCGCGCCTTGGGGTTTTTCGCGGCGGGCTCGGAAGGCGCGCCGGCGAAGTCGGCGGCGGTGACGACACGGGTCGCGTCGTTCTTCCCGCTGCTGGCGCACCCTCCGGTGAGTATCAGCACCGTCGCGGCAAGACCCGAGCTTGAGACGATCCGTGCCAATGAACGGCGATTCGCGTGGACGACCATCCTGGCGCCTCCTGGACCTCGACCCCCGTAGTCCGATCACGGGGCCATCCGCCGCGTCTCCCGCGGCACTGAACATCCTACGACCAGCAGGACGGCGGCACCAGCCCCGCATACACTCTGTGTTGTGGGGTCGGCGTTGGGCCGAGGCCCTGTTCGACAATCGCTGGAATCCGCGGGACTCGATCCGGCGAATTCGCTTTCCTCCGTTGCAGGACGCTTTGCTCATGCCGAATCACTCTTCAACCCCCGGCCAGCCGCCGCAGATCCTGATCGACTCGGATTGGAAGTCGCAGGCGCAAGCGGAAAAGGAACGGCTGGCGGAGGCGGAAGCCGCCGCCGAGGCGAAACGCTCGGGAGCCGGTGCGGCGGGCGGCGGGGCGCAGCGGCCCGACTTCATGTCGCTGGTCGGCATGCTGGGGACTCAGGCGGTGATGTACCTGGGCGGGGTGGCGGACAAGCGCACCGGGCAGGCGATGTTCGACCCCGAGTATGCGGCCCACATGATCGACCTGCTCGTGATTCTCGAAGAGAAAACCAAGGGTAATCTTTCGGCGGAAGAATCGAGCGAACTCGGCGCGATCATCCAGGAATTGCGGGCGCGGTTCGTTGAGCTGTCGCGGCTGATGGCGGCGCAGCAGGCGCGCGGGGCGGGCGGCGCTGGAATGATGGGGATGATGCCCGAGCACCCGCCGCAACGGTGATCGATCCTCAGCCGCGCTTACGCGTCACTGATCTGACTCACAATCCACGGATTCCTGCTCCATGAGCGAGCCTCAGCACTTCATCGAACGACATCACCACCTCTTCCGTCGGCTGCACTCGCTCACCGGGATCGCGCCGATCGGTTTGTTCATGCTCACGCATCTGACGACGAACGCGTCGATCGTGTGGGGGCTGGTGAACACGCACCAGAAGGGCGAAGGGATGCACCCGGGGGTGGCGACGTTCCAGCACGAGGTGAATTTCATTCACTCGCTGCCGTTTCTGCTGCTGATCGAAGTCTTCGGGCTGTGGCTGCCGATCGCGTTCCATGCGGTGCTGGGCGTGTACTACGCGCGTAGCGGCAAGGGGAACACCAATCGCTACCCGTTCATGGACAACTGGCGTTACCGGCTGCAACGCTTGTCGGGGTATCTCGGCGTGGTGTTCATTTTCTATCACGTCGCGACACTGCGCTGGGGGTGGACGTTCCTGGTGCCGGGCGGGACGAAGTGGTCGGGCGAGTTCGCGGCGTCGACGCTCGCCGCTGCGCTGCAGGGGAGCACCGAGGGGATCACGCTCGGCGGCGTGGTCGTCGGCGTGCTGTACATGCTGGGCGCGAGCCTGCTGGTGTTCCACCTGGCGAACGGGTTGTGGACCGCGGCGATCACGTGGGGGCTGACGATCACGGTGCAGGCGCAGAAGCGCTGGGGCTTCGTATGCGCGGGGCTCGGCGCGGGTCTGATGGCGCTGGCGTGGTCGTCGGTCATCGGCTTCTACACGCTGGACTACCGCGCGGCCCGCGCGACGGAACTGAACATGTTGAACGGCGGCGCGCCCACCACCGTGGTTGAATCACCCGCTCGATAGCGGCTGGATGTACTGACCTTCTGAGCACTCGACACGCGATACCAAGCACTCACATGACCCCCACCACCGTTTCAAGTTCGTCGCACGCTCCCCGAGTCGTTGTCGTCGGCGGCGGGCTCGCCGGGCTTGCGGCGGCGATCCGCATCGCCGAGGGCGGGCTGCCGGTTGATCTCGTTTCCTTGGTGCCGGTGAAGCGATCGCACTCTGTGTGCGCGCAGGGCGGGATCAACGCGTGCAACGAGATCGCGCGGCAGCAGGGTTATTCCGAGTACGAACATTTCGACGAGACCATCTACGGAGGGGACTTCCTGGCGCACCAGCCTCCGGTGTATGAGATGGCTCACATGGCGCCGAAGATCATCGATCTTCTGGACCGCATGGGCGTGCCCTTCAACCGCACGTTCGAGGGGCAGCGCGACCTGCGGCTCTTCGGCGGCTCGCTGTACAAGCGCACGCACTTCGCCGGCGCGACGACCGGGCAGCAGTTGATCTATGCCCTCGACGAGCAGGTCCGGCGGTACGAGAGCGAGGGGAAGGTCACGAAGTACGAGCACTGGGAATTCCTGCGCCCGATCTTCGACGACAGCGGCGTGTGCCGCGGCATCGTGGCGCAGGACCTGCGGACGATGCAGATCCGTTCGTTCGGCGCGAGCGCTGTGGTGATGGCGACGGGCGGGTGCGGGCTGGTGTTCGGCAAGAGCACGAACTCGGTGATGTGCACCGGCGCGGCGGCCGCGCGGTGCTATCAGCACGGCGTGTGGTACGCGAACGGCGAGTTCATCCAGGTGCACCCGACCGCGATGCCGGGGCAGGACAAGCTGCGCTTGATGAGCGAATCGGCGCGCGGCGAGGGCGGGCGTGTCTGGGTGCCGGCGATCAAACAGCCCGACGGCGCGTGGGCGCCGCACCCCGACTCCGGGCGCGATGCGCGGCAAATCCCAGAGAACGAGCGCTGGTACTTCCTTGAAGAGAAGTACCCGGCGTACGGCAACATCGTGCCGCGGGACATCGCGACGCGCGAGATCTTCCAGGTGTGCATGCAGGGCTTCGGCGTGGGCGGCGGGAACATGGTCTATCTCGACCTGTCCTTCAAGCCGCGTGAGGAACTCGAGCGCAAGCTGGGCGGGATCATCGAGATTTACCGCAAGTTCGTCGGCGAGGACCCGTGCGAGGTGCCGATGCGCATCTTCCCGGGCGTTCACTACTCGATGGGCGGGCTGTACACGACCTACACCGCGAAGGACGATCTGCGCGGGATGGTCAAGGGCGCGCCGGGCAACATGATGACGAACCGGCAGGGGTTGTACGCCTTCGGCGAGGTGAACTATCAGTATCACGGCGGGAACCGGCTCGGCGCGAACGCGCTGCTGTCGTGCATTTTCGACGGGCTGTTCTGCGGGCCGAGCGTGATCAACTATGTGCGCGACGGCGCGGCGACGCTGGCGAGCGTGCCGCAGTCGCTGCTGGAGGCTGGCGCGCGGGCGGAGGAGGAGGCGCAGAATCAGCTCATCAGCTCGAACGGCGGGGAGAACCCGTACCAGATCGCGAAGGAACTGGGCGACGAGATGACGGCGGCGGCCACGGTGGTGAAGAGCGGGGCGCGGCTGGAGCAGGCGCTGGCGACACTCGGCGCGCTGCGCGAGCGGTTCAAGCGGGTGTCGATCGCCGATCAGGGGATGTGGACGAACCAGAACCTGACGTGGGCGCGGCAGGTGCGCGACATGCTGGCGCTGGCGGACCCGATCCTGCGCGGCAGTCTGGAACGGCGCGAGAGCCGCGGATCGCACTACCGCGAGGACTTCACGCAGCGCGACGACGCGAACTTCATGAAATCAACCGTGGCGGAGTACCAGCCGGCGAACGGCGAGGCGAAGCTGTGGTTCGAGCCGGTGCCGGCGGGGCTGGTGCAGCCGCGGGTGCGGAGCTACGGGAAGGTCGAGAAGAGCGCGGCGCCGGCGAAGAAGCCGGAGGCGGCGCAGGCAGTTGGCGCGGGCACGTAACACCGTCATATGCGATACCGCGGCCCACAACCCGGCGACCCGCATCCCCCCTCGCGCGGCGAGGTGCCGGGGACCGATGCGCTGCTGAAGCTCGCGAAGCGAGTCACCAGCATCGCTGGCTGCGCAGTCGTCGGAGGCGTGGCTGTGGTGCTGCACGGCTACGGGCGATTTGCCGGCGATATCGACATTTACACCGACGACTACAACGAGACCCATCAGTATCGACTCGACGCGGGCTTCGCGTGGAGTTCACGTCGGCGCGAGCACACGATCGACGGCACACCGATCCATCTCGTCGGGCCCGACATCTTCGGGGAAGCACCCGCGCGCACGAGCACGATCCGCGGCGTCAAGGTCATCAGCCTGCGTGATCTCATCCGCGCCAAGCTCGTTTCCGGTTTGAAGTCACTGACTCGCGCGCAGGACGTCGCGGACGTCGTCGAGCTTGTTCGCGTCATCCCGCTCGACAAGTCGTTCGCCGCGAAGCTGCCGACCTCGCTTCGCGCCCCATTCAAAGAGATCGTCGAACAGGTCCACGGCCCTCGGCGCACCAAGATTGCGCCGATGCAATTCTGGAAGAAGTACGCATGAACTCCCCCGCTCTCCATCAGACGAAAGGTTCGCGCTCCCGCACCGTCCGCGTCCGCGTGCTGCGTCAGGACGCGCCGGGCAAACCCTCGCGCTGGGAGGCGTTCGACGTGCCGGTGGAGACCGGCTCGAACATCACGAGCGTGCTGCAATGGATCGCCGCGAACCCGGTGACGATCGAGGGCAGGACGTCGACGCCGGTCGCGTACGACTCGGGTTGTCTCGAAGAGGTGTGCGGCTCGTGCACGATGGTCATCAACGGGCGCGTTCGCCAGGGGTGCTCTTGCCTGATCGACCAGATCGCGCCGAACGACGGCGACGAGATCACCCTCGAACCGATGAGCAAGTTCCCCGTGCTGCGTGATTTGTCGGTCAATCGCGAGCGGCTGTTCCGGGCGCTGAAGCGCACCAAGGCGTGGGTGCCCGTCGACGGCACCTATCACCTCGGCGGCGGGCCCAAGGAACTGCCGCAGCAGCAGGAGACGCGGTACAAGCTCTCGGAGTGCATGTCGTGCGGGTGCTGCCTGGAAGCGTGCCCGCAGTACACGCTGGAGACGGACGAATCGAAGCTGGATTCCGCGTTCGTCGGGGCCGCGGTGATCAGCCAGGCGCGGTACTTCAACCTGCACGAGACGGGCAAGGCGCTCGCGTCGCAGCGGCTGGATGAACTCGCGAAGCCGGGCGGGATTAATGAGTGCGGCAACTCGCAGAACTGCGTGAAGGTCTGCCCGAAGGAGATCCCGCTGACGGAGTCGATCGCCGCCGTCGGGCGCGACGTGACGGTGCATAAGATCAAGCAGTTCTTCACGGGGCGCTGAGCCGATCGGCAGGAGGGCGCATGACGCGTCGGATGTTGAGTGTGATGTGCCTCGCGCTCGCGGGGATCGCGGGATACAGCACTTCGGCGCAGCAGCAGCTGCCGATGCCCGATGGGGCCGCCGCGCCTGCGGCCGGCGAGAAACCCGGCGCCGCCCCCGCGGTGTTTGTCGAAGCGCAGGCGGACTTCGGCGTCGCGCTCCCCGGCGTGAACAAGCTGGTGAACCTCACGCTGCGGAACACCGGTAACGAGCAGTTAAAAGTCCGCGCCGCGGTCAGCAACTGCGCCTGTACCGCCGCATCGGTGCCGATGAAAACCATCGAGCCGGGCGGCACCACGCGGGTGATCGTCAGCCTCGACTTCCCGAAGTCGCTGGGAAAACTACGGCGTGAGCTGCGCGTCTTCTTCGAGGGCTACCAGGCGCCGACCATCATCGCGGTCGTCGGCGAAGCGAGCTACCCGATCCGCGTGAACAAGGACGACTTCCCGGAAGTCCTGACGATGAAGGGCGTCGTGCGGCTCGACGCGCTGGACGGCAAGCCTTTCCGCGTGCTCGGCATGAACGGGCAGCCGGCGCGGATGACCGGGTTTGATCCGCTACGGGACGAGCCGCGCGCGGGGTACGCGATTGAGTTCGATTTTCTGGGGCTCGCCGAAGCGCAGCTGCCCCGTTACGTCGTGATCCAGACCGACCGGCCCGACGCCGAGATGATCGACGTGAAAGTGAACTCGCCGCGGGTGTGGGGCCCGTGGCGGCCGGCGGGGCAGTGGCGTGTGAACGACGACCGCGTCATCCTCGGCACACTGAGCGCCGGCGCGAGCGCCGAGTTCGTTGCGACGCTGACGCTGCCTCCCGACCCGAAGCTCCAGCCGACCGTGGCGTGCTCCGATGCGGCGTACAAACTCGAAGTGGTGTCCGCGAAAGTCGGCACGCTCGGGGCGTCGACGACCGACGTGACGCTGCGCCTCACCCCGCCGCCGGGGGTGAGCGGGTTCGTTCACGTTGTTCTGACGTTCAACGCCGGCGGCGGCTCGTCGAGCGTGGATGTGTTCGGCGCGGTGCGGAAGTAGCCGGCGGCGGTCGCCGCGCTCAGTGGCGGACATCCTTCTCGTACTGCATCGCGCAGACGGAATTGCCCTCGGTGTCCTCAAACTGGATCAGCATGCCCACGCGCTCGATGAGGAAGGGCTGCATGGTCACCGTGCCGCCCGCTTTCTCAACGGCGGCGGCGGTCGCGCGCACGTCGTCCACGCCGATCGTGCATTCGTAGCCGCGCATCCCGCGGTCCCCCGCCGCGTGCTGGCGCTTCTGCAGCGAGCCGCCGACCGCGCCCGGGCTTGTCTGGATCAACCAGAAATCCGGCGGCCCCCACGCGTTGAAGCTCCAGTTGAAGACCGACTCATAGAACCGCTTGGCGCGGGCGCAGTCGTCGGCGTGAATGGCAAAGTGGGCGACGTCGTTCGGCATGGCGGTTCCTTTCATGACCCGGCGCGGGTCGGCTATGGCACGAAGGTAGGTGACGAGCCGGCGGCGAACTTGCGGTATATCGTCAATGAATGTCGAAAAAACGACAATCACGCCCGTCGAGGGAGGCGTCGCCGCCGATCCGGTCGCTTTCGCTCCGGCTGCCGGGCGGGTACCGGCTGCGCGATCACGAGCACGGCTGGGCGCAGGTGGTCTACGCGGCACGGGGCGTCATGTCGGTGGAAGCAAACGCGGAGCGGTGGATCGTCCCGCCGATGCGGTGCCTGCTGGTGCCGGGCGCGATCACGCACGTCATCGAGACGATCGGCGAGACGTGGATGCGCACGGTGTACATCCGCCACGACTTGGCGGCCAGTTTGCCGCCGGGGGTCCGTGTTCTGGATGTTTCGCCGCTGCTGCGCGAGCTGTTGCTTGAGATCGTTCGTCTGGGCGCGCTGGACGACGGGGATGACACGCATCGGGCTCTTGCCGTGTTGCTGCTACATCAGTTGATCGGCTCGCGCGACGTGGGGCTGGTGCTGCCGCTGCCGAGTGACCCGCGGGCGCGAGCCGTCGCCGTGAGGGTGCTCGCCGAGCCGGGCGACGATGCGGCGCTGGCGCATTTGACGCGCGGGGCGGGCGTGAGCGCTCGCACGGCGGAGCGACTCTTTATGAAGGAGACTGGTTTGTCGTTCGGGCGCTGGCGGCAGCAGGCGCGGCTCCAACTGGCCGTGCGCCGCTTGGCGGATGGCGCCGCCGTCACGACCGTGGCGCTCGAGTGCGGGTACGACAGCGTGAGCGCCTTCGTGGTGATGTTCAAGCGCGCGCTGGGCACGACGCCGGGGCGGTACATCGCGGGCTTTGGTGCTGGCTCAACCGCGCTCGCGGAGTGAACAAAAGCCTGAAGTCGTTCGTATGCAGCAAGTGATCGGGGGATTTCGGCTCGCGTCAGGGTGCCGGACTGCCGATAAACAGGGGAACCCCGGCGCGGGGTGCCGCGTCTGAGCCTGTTATGCTCGGCGGGCGAAGGACTTGCGCCCACGACGGAACTTGAACGCCCGCGCCCGCGAACTATCCGAGGTTCGCCTGAACGGGTGAGGAGTGAGTATCACAATGGGTCAGAGGGGACATCGGCGGGGTTCTGTGCAACGGGAGTCGTCGCGCCATCCGGTGCGGTTCGAGGCGCTCGAGCCGCGGCTGATGCTGAGCGCGGACTGCCCCGTCGTCACTCTGATCGAAGCGGACAACCGCGGCTTCGTGGTGATGACCGTAAGCCGCGACCTGACCCCGAGCACGCTGAACAACTCGACCGTGCAACTCTTCACCGCCGGGCCTGACGGGTTGCTCGGCACGGCGGACGATGTGACGCAGGCGGCGACCATCACGTATGACAACTCGAGCCGGCGCATCCGGCTTGAGTCGAGCGTGGCCGCAGACCTCCGCTACGGCGTGCGGCTCGATGCGTCGCAGATTCGCGGCACGAACAACGTTTTGCTCGACGGCGAGTTCAACGGCGCCGCGGTCAACAGCGGCAACGGAACGCCCGGCGGAGATCTGGTTTTCTTCACGCGCCAGCCGCTGACGCCCATCGCGCGCTTTACCACCATCTCGGGCACGATCGATGTCGAGCTGCTGCGGACGCAGACGCCGCAGACCGTGGCGAACTTCCTGAACTACGCGAACCGCGGCGACTACGACACCACCTTCTTCCATCGGCTGGTGAACAACTTCGTGATCCAGGGGGGCGGATTCCGCAGAAACCCGTTCGGGCAGATGATCCCGGATGATCCTCCCGTCGTGAACGAGCCGGGAGTTACGAACGCACGCGGCACGATCGCGATGGCGAAGCTCGGCGGCAACCCGAACTCCGCGACCAACGAGTTCTTCTTCAATCTCGCGGACAACCGCGGCACGCCGCCCAACGGTCTGGACTTCCAGAACGGCGGGTTCACCGCGTTCGCGCGGGTCACGAACGCCTCCGGCTTGGCGGTGATGGACGCGCTCGCCGCATTTATGACCGTCAGCGCGACGAGCCAGGGCAGCGCCTTCGGCGAAATCCCCGTACGCGACCGGGCCGCGGTGCAGGCGCGGGGCGGCACGGTCGTCGAGTCGGACCTGATCGCCATCAGCCGCATCGCGCTGCTGGTTGATCTGACGGCGCAGCCGTCGCAGCAGCTTTCGACGGCGGGCAGCGTGACGATCAACGGGCCGGGGACGAGCACGGCGCGGGTGCAGTTCTTCGACCTCGCGGGCACGGGCGCGTTCGCGCCCTCGAACTTCATCGTCGGGTTCGGCGCGAACAACACGATCACGGGGATCACGCTGCGCGAGCCGTCGCCCGCCGCTCCGGTGGGCATCAGGATCACCGGCGCGACCGCGGTCGGCGCGATCACCGACGCACGCACCGCGCCGGGGCACTCGATCGGGTTCATCATCTCCGACGCGCGCGTCGGCATGATCCGCATCAACGGCCCCATCACCGGCGCGAACCTCAACGGCTTCGTCCTTCCAGGCGGTGAGAACCTCGACCAGGACATTGACGGCGACGGCGTGGACTCCGACAACCTCGGCATCTTCATCAAGCAGGGCGTGCTCAACGCGTTGGTCGTTTCGGGCGATGTCCGCGGCGATATCGTCTCTCGCGGCGGGATCATCTCGACGCAGGTGCTCGGCTCCGTCGTTGACGCGGACTTCAACCTCGGCACCGGCGCGCCGGGCTTCCCGCAGGCGGTCTTCGCGTTCAACCTTGTGAACGGCACGGCGATCACGTCGCCCGTGCCGATCGCGTCGATCCGGGCCGCCGATTGGCAGAACGATTTCGGCGTGAACAATATCCGGGCGCCGATCATTTCTGCCGTTCAGGTGACGGGCAATCGCGTGCTGGGCGCGCCGGGCGATTTCCGCGCGGGCATGACGCTCACCGGCATCAGCGGGCGTCCCTCGCTGCCGCTGGTGAATGTCGCGGGCGAGATCGGCAAGTCGTCGTGGGTCATCACGGGCGATGTCGGCACCGTCGTCGCGGGCACGGGCATCCAGAACTGGCAGTGCCAGGTCTTCGGCAACATCGGCGTCATCCGCACCTTCGGGCTGATGGACGGCGCGACGATTGATCCCACCGGGCGCTTCAGCACGCTCATCGCGGGCGAGTTCCGCGGCGGGGCGCTGGGCGCGGACTCCATGCTCAACCTGCTGATCCTCGGCAACCGCGCGCTGGGGCTCAACGGCAACTTCGACGGCACGCTCGCCCTCGACCGCTCCGACACGAGCCTTGGGCCGACGCTGGGCACGCTCTCCGTGGCGGGCGACATGATCGGCTCGGGCTTCAACATCACCGGCAACATCAACGCGTTCATCGTGCGCGGCAACATCCGCGATGTGACGCTCAGCGGCCCGCGCGTCATCGAGACCATCACCCTCGGCACCGCGACCAACACGCGCTTCACCGCCACCAACCGCATCGGCGCGATCAGCGCGATCCGCTGGGACGGCGGGCGCGTGCAGGCGCCGGCGATCGACCGGATCGTCACGACCGGCAACCTGCGCGCGGGCATCACGGGCGATTTCATCGCCGACATCCAGGCGAACAGCGAGCTCCGGCAGGTTCTGATCTCAGGGCGCGGGAACATGCAGAGCGCGGTCTCCACCGCGCGGATGACGAGCTTCGCCGTCGAGGGGAACCTGACCAACAGCGTGATCAACGTCACGCGCACGTTCCGAGTGGGCGAGACGGTCATCACCGAC
This sequence comes from uncultured Phycisphaeraceae bacterium, assembly GCA_964391865.1. GTDB lineage: Bacteria > Planctomycetota > Phycisphaerae > Phycisphaerales > UBA1924 > DASZQL01. The sequence goes on along the minus strand of CAYMNQ010000005.1, from coordinate 120,074 downwards.
TTCCGCGTGCTTGGCTCGATGCTGAACTCGGAACTGCGCGCCCGCGGCTCGATCGCGGCGATCCAGATCGGCGCGATGGACAACTCGGGCATCTACGTCGGCGCGCCGACGGGGCTCTTCGGGCTGCCCGACACCGGCACCGGGTTCACAAACGACGCCGCCATCCGCCGGTTTGTGCTGAGCGGCATCCGCGGCGTCGCGGGCCCGTTCTTCACGAGCAGCTTCGTGGTCGCCGGGCGGATCGACTTCGCGACCATGCTGTTCCCCGAGCGCAACAACAACGGGCAGCCGCACGGATTCGCGGCGAACACGATCGGCACGATCTTCAGCCAGTTCAGCGACAGCGCGTTCCGCATGTCGCCCGGCTTCGCGTCGCGCGCGTTTGGTGACTACCAGGTGCGCACGGGGCTGGTGCCGCCGGCGATGTGATGGGCAGCAGCGCGTGAGGCGCTACTTGCCGTCGAGCAGTATCTTGAGTTGGTCGCGGAGTTTCTCGAGCGCGGGACGTGAGGAAGCGTTCGCGCCGGCGAGCTGCGCCTCGGCCCACGCGATTTCCGCGCTCACAAGATCGGTCGCGGCCTGGGTGTCGCCCGCGGCACGCAGGGCCTTGGCGGCGGAAGACGTCGCCGTACTCAGGTGCTCCTCGTATACCGCCGGGTCAGCGGCGACCAGCGGGCGGGCCTCGCGCATCGAGTCCGTGTAGAACAAGACCGCCTGTTTCGAGTCGTCGCGTGCCCGGGCAAGATCGCCCTTGGCGCGCAGGCATAGGACGCGGTCGCGCTTCAATCGGTTGTCCGCCGGGTCGCCCTTGATGAGATCGCCGAGCAGAGTCATCGATTCGTTGAGCATCGCGGCGGCCGCGTCGAGTTCGCCGAACCCAACGCGCGAGCTGCCGACGATGACCAAACGAGCCGCCAAATCGCGCCGGTAGCGGGTGACCTGCGCTGAGTCGTCGTCGTCATCGCGTGCTGGTTCAAAGCCTGGCTTTGCGGCGAGGGCGTCGAGCCGGCGCGCGATCTCGATCGACTCGTTCTGCATCGCCACGGCCTCGTTGCGGTGCTTATCCTTCTTGAGATTCGCCACACGCAGCAGCGCCACAGACAGGTCACGCTGTGTTCGCTGGCCCGCGTCGCTTGCCGGATCGAATCCCTCCGCGTTCATGGCTTCACGCCGGATGGCGAGTGATCTCTCGAACGACGCGAGCGCCTCGGCGTCGCGCTTCAGCGCGACCTGCACGTCGCCTGTCTTCTGCACCACCGAAGCGAGGAGCCGGCGGGTCTCGAAGTTCTTCGGCTGCTCCGCGGCCAGCTTCTCGAAGGCACCGGCGGCTTCGAGCACCGCACTCAGCGCCAGCTCTTTCTCGTTGCGGTGATTGTGGAGATTTGATTGTTCGAGCATGATCCGCGCCGCGAGCAGCCTCGCGTTCACGTTGCTCGGTTCCGCGTCCGTGACCTGCTTCGCGAGCGACCGGGCTTTGCCGAGCGACGTCCCGGCGGCATCGGACTCACCGCCGCCTCCGGCGCGGAGCCCCGCCTGCGTCATCGCGATTTCCAGGTACGCGCGGGACAGCCCGAGCCTCGTGTCGTTCGAAAGGTCCTCCCGCTGCGCGACGCGATCGGCCCACTTGGTGCCCGCCGCCGCTATCCACTGCCGGGCCGCGACTGCCCCCTTGAGCGGGCGGATTCGCTTGGAGAAGTCGAGCACCATTTCGTTGGTGAGCGCGAGGTCCTCGTCGTACATCTTCTGGATACGGGCGCGCTGCGTGTCCGCCTCCTCCTTCGCGGCCACGGCGGCTCTCTCGGCTTGCTCAGCCCGCTCGCGCGAATTCATCTCCTGCACCGCCCACGCCGCCGCCAGACCGGCGACCACCACGAGCGCGATGCTCGCCGCCGCGCCGAACTTCAGCAGCTTCGACCGGCGCGCCAGTGCCCGGCGCTGCGGCAGCGCGCGGATGCGGTCCGCGAGCGCTTTCGCGCTGTCGAGGCGCTTCGAGAGGTCGCCCGCCACGCAGTCCGCGATGTCCCGGCGCAGCAGCGGGTCGGCGATGTCGTGCTCCCACCCCGGCGCCAGCGGCTTGGCGAGATCACCCGCCGCGAGCTGGTAGAGCAGCACGCCCAGCGCGTAGACGTCGCCCTGCATGGTGAATTCGCCGCCCTCGCGGAGCATCTCGGGCGGGGCGTACATGCGGGTGCCGGTGCGGCTGGACTGATTGCCGCCCAGCATCTCCTCCGTCAGCCCGGTGACGGTGATGTTCCTGCCCTTGAGCTTCGAGCGGTCGGTGAGGACGCCGATGCCGAAATCGGAGAGGCGCGGGCGGATGTGCCCCGTCTCCGCCTCGTACATCAGGATGTTGGAGGGCTTGATGTCCTTGTGCAGCACGCTCACCGAGTGAGCGGCGGCGACGGCATCGGCGGTGCGCGCGACGATGTCGAGCCGCTCTTCGAAGGGGATGTTCGCCACGCCGCCCAGCGAGCCGGCGTACTCCGCGAGGTCGCCCTTCTCCGAGAACTCCGTCTCGAGGAAGTAGGGCGAGGCTTCGAGCTGCACCTCGAACAGCCGCGAGATATCCGAGCGCGTGCCCAGCACGTCGCGCAGCACGCGGAAGAGCGTGAGTTCGCGCTTGAACGAGCGGAGCCGGTCGGAATCGAAGCAGAACTTGAAGACGCGTGATTCCTTGGTGCGCGCGTGCTTGCCGAGCCACACTTCGCCGAAGCCGCCCTCGCCGAGCTTCTCGACGAGGCTCCACCCCGCGCGGCGGGGCACTTCGAGCCCGGCGGCGGGGCGCCAGCCGAGCGTTTCTTCGTCCGAGAGCGCCACCGAGCGGCGCGCTTTTTCCGAGTCCGTCGGTGCGCGGAGCGGGCTGAGCCCCTCCGAACCGACCTCGAAGACGTCCATCGGCTCGTTCGAGCCCTTGAAGAGATACTGGCCGTGAGCCATCCATCGGAGCGGCTGCGAGTCAATTTCCTTGCGAGCCTCACCATTCAGCCGCGGTAGTTCGCGCACGTATTGGCGTGCGTCGTCGAAGATGGTCCGCGTCAGCAGGATCTGCCCGCCCGACGCGAGACCCATGAGCCGCGCGGCGATGTCCATCGGCAGGCCCACGACCTTCGACTGGTCGTCGGTCTTCTGCCCCACCGCGATCTGCTGCACTTCGCCGAGATTCAGCCCGATGCGCACGCGCAGCGGCTCGTGCTCCCAAGCGATCTGCGAAAGCCCGACCTGGAACCGCAGGGCCGCGTTCACCGCGTCCGAGCCGGTGGCGAAGCGCGCGAGGAAGCCGTCGCCCGTGTCCTGGATGATCCGCGCCCCCTGGCACGATGCGATGATCTTCTTGAAGAGCTCGTCGTGGCGCGCGAGCATCGACGCGTACGCCGCCCCACCCACGCGTGTCTTCAACGCCACCGACCCTTCGATGTCGGTGAACATGAGGACCATGAGACTGGATGGAGCGATCGTCGTATGCACGTTTGACTCCGCGGGGCATTGGACGGCGCGAAACCACTGCGATGCGCAGTCTAACTCCCGGCTCGGAACTCATTGACGCTCTCGCGCACGATCAGCGGGCATGAACCACGCGAGTGTTCACCAACAACCATCCAATTCGTCCGGTTCAAAGACAAGCGGTTTCCAGCACGCTCGACGGATTCCGCAAGCGGGCGACGGAAAACCGCGAAACACGGCGGTTCCGCGCGATCGCATCATCGACGCCGACGAGCCGAAAATGCCGCCAGCAGCCCCATTGTCAATCCCATCCCCGGCGTCGGCACGACGACCACGCTCAGCCCGCCGGGTGAAACTACCGGGGAGAGGAACATCCCGTCGCCGAGGTCAAGCCCGTCGAAGAACGCAAAGCTGCCCGCCGCACCGCTGTACCTCAGCACCTCGAACACCTGCCCCGGCGTGGCGACGAAGCCCGGCTTCTGCCGGAAGAGGAGCGTGCCCGCCGCGGCGCCCGTGCCGTCGCCGAAGATCAGGTCGCCGTTGATGACGACGCGATCGAAGTCGCCGACGGCGGCGCTCCTCAGGTCGACGACGAACATCGCGCCGTCAGCGACGTGCATCCCGCCGTTAAACGCGAGTTCACTGGTCGAGTCGTCGTCGTTGCCGGGTGAGACTGTCCCGCCGAGTTGGATGATGGGCGCGGCACCGCGGGTGATGGGCTGGAACGAGCCCTCCTCGCCGCCGCCCGTCGGGGGCGGGATCGTGACGCCGACATTGATCGAGCCGCTGCCGGTGACCGCGGCGCCGGCGCCGAGCGTGAATGAACCGGCGAGGTCGATCCGACCGCCTTGGAAGTCGAGCACCGCGCCGGTCTGCGTGAGCGAGAGATCGCCGCGCACGCGGAGGTTGCCTTCGTCGAGCCGCGCCGGCGGTGCGCCGATGATGAGCTTGCCCAGCACGGTCAATGGTTGATCGAGCGTCAGCGTCGCGCCGTCGAGCACCGTGAGGCATCCGGTCGTATCGATCAAGGAGAGAGTCGCCAGCGCGTCGTTCCCGGTGGTCGAGTTGATGATCCCCGACCCGCCGCCGCGGATAACGACATTGTTCCGCAGCGTGACGACGGCGGCGTTCGGCGCGCGCAGCGTGCCGTTGATATTGAACGACCCATTCTCGAACACGCCCGGCCCGCCCGAGTCGAAATTCGTCAGCATGAAACCCGTCGGCACCTCGAAGATGCCGGAGTTCTCGATGTTCAGAACGCCCGTCGAGTTGATGGTGAAGTCGCCGCCGGTGGTGAAGTTGCGCCCGTTGCGGATGGTGAACTCGCCCGCGTTCGCCAGCGTGTCGAACGCGCCGAGCAGGCTGGCGCGTGTGAAATCCGTGATGTCCGACGCCGGGCCGTCGAGGATCACCTTCGCGTCGATGGTGTCGATGCCCATGCCGCCGGTATCGAACTGCAGGTTGCCCTTCAGGTCGAAGGTGCCCTGCGCCAGCGTGCCGGCGTTGAAGTTGGTGAGCTGCGAACCGGTCTGAACCTGGAAATCGCTGCCCGTGCCGGTCTTCAGTGTCGCGTCGTTGCCGACGGCGAAGTCGCTCGCGTTCACGTAGTCGCGCCCGCCGAGCAGCTCCAGCTTCGTCGTGCCGGCGATGGCGGTGAGCGAGTCCTCGATGCCCATCGAATCGTCCGCGCGCCGGATATCCGATGCCGCGCCGTCGAGGCAGACCACCGCATCCTGAATCGTCGTGAGATCCGCAGTCCCGAAACGGAGCGTGCCGGCGACGATGTACGTGCCGTCGGTCAGCGTGCCGGCGTTGAAGTTGGTGAAGTCCGCCGCCGCGTCGATGTTGAACTGCGAGGTCGCGGCGAGTTCGACGCGGTCGTTGTTGGTGAAGGTCGTCCCGCTGCCGATCGCGAGCGTCGCGCCGCTGGCGGAGCGGACAATTTCATCGTTGATGAGCGACCCGTTCGCTCCGCCGATCAAAAGCGTGCCGCTGGCGGCTTCGATCGTGCCGGTGTTGGCGATCTCGACGTCGTTCACAGTCGCGGTTGCGGCGCCGGTGGTGCGGCGGAGCGTGCCCTCGTTCACGATGCGCTGCGTGCCGCCCGCCATCGTGCGCCCGAACGTCCCGTCGGAGCGGAAATCGATGACGGCGCCGGGGCGGTTGGTGATGGTCGAATCGCCGTTGAACGCGACATCGGGCCCGCTCCAAATGAGCTGCCCGCTGGTGTCGATGCCAGAATCGCAGATCTCCTCGCAGGTGCCGGCGAAGATCAGGTCGCCGCGATTGCGCAACGTGCCGACACCCATGAGGTGCGCACCGTTGAAGGTGATGGTCGCGCCCACGCCGCCCGTGAACTGCGCTGCGCCCATGATGGTCGCGCCGTTGAGCGTGAACGTACTGCCGTCCGGCGTGGTGATGAGCGAGCCGCCGTCGATGCGGCTGGTCGAGTTGAGCGTGCTCGCCGAGCCGAAATTGACCGTCGGCACGTTCGTCAGTCGCGCGTTGGTGAATGACGACACGCCGCCGACGCTGAAGGAGCCGCCCGCCGCGCCGCTGACGTCGGCGTCGGTGAAGATGAAGTCGTTGAGCACGCTGAGCGTGCGCGACACGCCGAACGCGAGCGTGGCGTCGTCGGATGTGAGGTTCAGTTCGTCGATCGTCACATCGACATCGAGATTCACGGTGTACGCCGTGCCGGGCGGCGCGCCGGCGAGGGCGATGAACACGCGGTAGGTATCGCCCGCGGGCACGCCGTTGTTGGGCACGACCGCCGGGTTCCAGTTGAGCGCGGTGTTCCACCCACCGCCCGCGGGGTTGTTCCACGTCGCGGTCTGCTGCGCCGCGCGCGTCACGCCCGCCGCCGACCCGGCGACCAATACCACCAACATCACCCGCGAAACATAAGGGGCCATGGACCTCTCTCCCTTCTCTCTCTCCGATCAATTCTCGCTCAATTGCTTTCGAACCGTATCAAGATCGCGTTTGGAATTCTTCACTTCGGGCGAATCGGGGGACAGCACGGCGTCCACGCTCAACCCGCCGAACACTTCGACCGCCTCGGCGAAGAGCCGCTCGGCGTTCATCAGGTAACCGCGCTTCAGTTCGCCCGCCGGCTGCGGTGCCGCGCGGTCTTGGTCGATCTCCGCGCGCCGGTAGAGCGCGACACCCACGTCGAGCCGGTGCCGCTGCGTGGGGTCGGTGCGGAGCAGGTCGCGCCGGGTATCGAGCGACTCCTGCGCTGCGATCGCCGCTTCCTGCAAACGCCCGAGGGCCGCGAGCATGTTCGTGAGCTTGTTCAGGCAGATCGCCACGTCGCGGCGCGCCTCGATATTCGCTTCGTCCGCCGACGCCAGCCTTCGCGTGATGTCGAGCGCCTGCTCGAACGCTTCGAGCGCCCGCTCGCGGGCCGAGCGCTCGCGTTCCTCCATCGCGGCGCGATCCGCGCCTTGAAGGAACGCCTTCGATTCCTCAGCCGTGTTCCCCACGCGCATCCATGCATCCCCAAGATTGTGCCACGCGATGTACTGGTTCCGCGCGAGTTCCGCGTTGGCGGGCGATCGCTCCGCCAATGCCCGAAGACCTGATGCCGCATTCGACGCGGGTTCCGCGCCGGACTCAAAGCTGGTGATCGCGTCGCGGTACAACGCCAGCGCTTCGGCGATGTCCTTCGCATCCCGTTTCGCGTCGCCCGCGGCGCGCTGGCGCCGACCCAGCACCACGTGGCACGCCGATTCGCCGATCGAGCCCTGCACCAGCAGCGATGCTGCCCGGTCGTCGCTCGCATCGATCGTGAGCTGCGCGCGGCACCACTCCCCCACCGCCGCGTAATCCGCCCGAGCATCTTCGATCAACCCGCGCGCCTCGGCGTCGTCCTTCGCCGCCATCGCCATGTCGCGCAGCAGCCCGGCGCGCCGGTGCCGCGTGCGCGCGAGCGATCGCTCTGTCTCGGTGCGCCACGCTCTCGCGTCGGCATCGTTGACCGGTGGCGCGCCGAGCGCCCGCTCGTACTCCGCGATCGATCTCTCGTACTCGCGCCTCGCGTCGGCGTACTTCCGCGCGGTCTGCAACGCTCCGGCGGACTTCGCCAGACTCTCGGCGAACTCGGCGCGGAGTACGGCATCATCGGGCGATGTCGCGAGCAGTGCCTCGCGGATGCGCCGCGCCTGCGCGAAACTCTCCGCCGCCTGTGTGCCCGTGCCGACCCTCGGCAGGTACAGCCCGCCCTGGATATCGCCGACGCGGTCGTACGCCTCCGCCAGTTCGCGGAGCAGGGCGGGGTCGTCCGGCTTCTGCGCCTGCAACTCCGCGAGGTATTCGAGTCCCTTCTTCAGCACCAGCTCGCGCGCCGCCGTCGCGCCGCGCAGGTTCTCAATGCGGTCGTTGAAGTCGAAGAGGAACGTCCGCGCCATCTCTCGCGCGGCCGCGAAGTTCGCTTCGGCGCGCCGGCGCTGCTCGGCTTCTTCATCCCGCGCCGCCACCGCGGCCGCCTGACCGTCGCGTGCTTCTTCTTCCGCCGCCGAGGCTTTCTGATAGAGCACGCTCATTGCCACCGCGAACGCGGCGAGCAGCACGACAAAGCCCGCGGCGACGCCCGCCGGCACGCGGTATCGGTTCAGCGTCTTGCTCAGCAGGTACCACCCGCTGTCGCGCTTCGCTTCGATCGGCTCGCCCGCGAGGTAGCGCTTCACATCGCGTCCGAGTTCGCCCGCCGACTGATAGCGCCGGTCGCGCTCCTTGGACAAGCTTTTCAGAACGATCGTCTCGACTTCATCATCGATCTGCCGCCGGACGGTGCTGGGCTTCGCCGGCTCGGCTTTCATGATCGCGTCGAGCACGTCGCGCATGTTGCCGATGACTTTGTACGGGAACCGCCCGCCGGTGAGCATCTGGTACAGGATCACGCCCAGCGAGTACACGTCGGTGCGCAGGTCGATCTCGCCGACCGCCCCCGCCGCCTGCTCGGGCGACGCCCACGGCAGCGAGCCGACGAACTGCCCCGTCATCGTCATCATGTGCGGGTGCGATTCGTTCGACACGCTGCCCGTCGCGATCTTCGCCAAACCGAAGTCGAGGATGTGCGGCTCGCCGCTGCCGTCGACGCGGATGTTCCCCGGCTTGAGGTCGCGGTGGATCACGCCCTTCAGGTGCGCCGCGTTGACGGCGTCGCAAATCTTCGAGAAGAGCGCGAGAGCCGCATCGATCGACAGCTCGTGCTCGCTGATGAACGCGTCGAGCGACTTGCCCGAGATGTAGTCCATCACAAAGTAGAGCGACCCGCCCGCTTCGCCCGAGTCCACGATGCCGACGATGTTGGGATGTTCGAGCTGCGCGAGGATCTCGACCTCGCGGTCGAAGCGCGCCTTGTCGCGAGGTCCGGCGAAGGCGCCCTCCTTCATCACTTTGATCGCCACTTTGCGCGTCGTCGCCTTCTGGATCGCCTGATAGACCACACCTTGCCCACCGCGGTGGATCTCGCGCACGATCTCGTACCCAGGGATCGAGTCCGGGATCGGGCGCGTGATCGCGATCGAATCGCTCCCCGGCCGGGGAGAGACCTGCCGGCGCGCGGCGGCGATCAGATCGCGCTCGCGATCGATCGGCGTCCCGGTCGCTGGTGCAGGATTGTGGCTCACGGCGTGTTTCTCACCCAATCATCCTGCCCCCGAACAGACTGCGAAGCAATCACAACCTGGCAGAACCGGGCAAGGCCCGATCGGAAAGGCGAACGCCGCACGAACGGCAGAACAGCGCCGCCCTTTCCCAACTTCCAAGCGACGCCGCGCACGATCACTCACGACCCTGTGCTGAAGAACTGTGACGACCCGCCCAGAATCTCCTTGAGCCGCTCGTGCGCCCGCGCGCGGAGCATGAACATCGCCCCGCTTGACCGCCCCATCGCCGCCGAGACCTCGACCGCCGAGCGACCTTCAAGGTCGTACATTCGGATCACCCTCTCGTAGTCGGGCGGCAATTGGCGCAGCGCGTGGTCCATCGCGCCGATCACTTCCCCTTTCGCCGCCTGCCGGCTTGGTGTTGTGGTGGTTACGCCCAGGACTTCGACAAGAGCGACGAACGATTCCTCCCCCGGCGGGCCATGCACGCGCTTGCGTGGGTCCGGGCGTTTCGCTCGTTCCAGTCCCTTGATCGCGTCGCGCAGGTTGTTCTCCGCGATCTGCTGCAGCCACGCGCGGAACGCCCCCGGCCCCTGCGGCGTGAACTTCCCGATCCGCAGGAACGCCTCCATATACGACACCTGCATCACGTCGTCGGCGTCGAGCACGCTCCGCCACGCCGCCCCGATGCGGTGTTCCAGCCGCTCGCGCACCACCGGGCCTTCCTGCTCGAGCAACAGCGCGAGCGATTCTTCATCGCCCCCCACCGCCCGCTTCGCTAGCGCCAGTTCGTCGTGCGGCCCGGTCATGCGTGTGTGCCTCCGAGTTCCCCACCAGCACCCATGGGTTACGAGTGTACGCCCGCAAAGGTTTTTCACGAATGATGAATCCGGCGCGTGAGTGCCCGCCCAGAGCATCGCTTGGAATCGGCGACGGGCGACACACATCACTTCCCGGCCGGCCGCGGCATCTCCTCTCATCTCTCTTCTCTCTCCAATCGGACTGCGAAACGCCTCAAGCCCTTTCCCGGAGCTTGGGGCGTTCGCACGCGCCCGCGGAACTGGGTGCCGCGTCATGGGCCGGGTCAGCGAGCATGCTCCGAGGGCGGCTCCCGGCGTGCCCCGAGTCGCTCAAACCATCATCCGCAAACGGCCGTTCGTTCGTATTACTCTTCCCGCATGAGCACCACCGCCCCCTCTACGACCCACGAGGATTATGTCCTCGGCACCAGCGAAGCCGAAGCCGCTCGGCTTGGATTGCAGCACCAGCTCTGGTCCGCCTGGGCGCACCACACCTGGGAACAGTGCGGCATCGCGCCGGGCATGACCGTGCTCGACCTCGGCTGCGGGCCGGGCTTCGGGACGTTCGATCTCGCGCAACTCGTCGGCGCTCGAGGCATGGTCTACGCCGTCGATGAATCTCCCGCGTACATCGCGCGGCTGAAGGAAGAAACCGCCGGGCGCGGGCTGTCGAACATCACCGCAGTCGTGGGCGACGTGCAGACGCTCGACGCGCTCCCGATCCCCGCCGGCTCGCTTGATGCGGCGTACGAGCGCTGGGTGCTGTGCTTCGTCGCCGATCCAGGCGCGGTGGTCGGTGGCGTGGCGCGCCTGCTGAAACCGGGCGGGCGCTTCGGCGTGAACGACTATTTCAACTACGAATCGATGACCCTCGCCCCGCGCGAGCCGGTGTTCATGAAGATCATCGCCGCCGTCGGCAAGTCCTGGCGCGCTCGCGGCGGCGACCCGGATGTCGTCGGGCAGCTGCCCGGGCACTTCACCCGCGCAGGGCTTGAGGTCACGTCGCTGGAAGTCGCGCAGCGCATCGCCCGCCCGCCCGCCGCGAACAACGGCACGGACTCGATGATGTGGTCCTGGCCCGATACCTTCTTCCGCCTCTTCGTGCCCACGCTGGTGCAGACCGGTTTCCTCGCCGAGCAGGATCATCGGGACTTCCTTGAGGTGTGGGAGCGAGCGTCGCGCGACCCGGCGTGTTTCATGTCACTGCCGCCCGTGTGGAGTGTCGTCGGGAGGAAGAAGGCGTAAGGCGGAAGTCGGAAGGCGCAAGGGCGGAGAAAACACCAAGCGAGGGGTGGCACGCACTCAGCTCGGGGTGTGCACGCTTCTCGCGCAGTTCTCGCGCACAAGTCTCACACTTCAATCGCCCAGCGCAGTGATCCGCCGCCTTCACTCAGGCGCGCTTCCGCCGCCGGGCGATCGATGCCGCGGCGATGCATCACCACGGCCACCTTCACCAAGCCGCCCGCGCGGTCGAGCAGGCCAAACGCTTCATCGCGCGGCAAGCCGGTGAGGGTCGAGACGATCCTCGCCGCGCGGTCGCGGAGTTTCGCGTTGCTCGCGCGCAGGTCCACCATCAGGTTCTCGTACACCTTGCCCAGGCGCACCATCAGGGTTGTCGAGATCGTGTTGAGCACCAGCTTCGTCGCGGTACCGGCTTTCATGCGCGTCGAACCCGTCACGACCTCCGGCCCCGTCTCGACGACGATCAAGTGCTGAACACCTTCCAGCTGCGGCACGCGCGCGCACGAGAGCAGCCCCGTCAGCGCCCCGCGCGCCGACGCGAAGCGCAGCGCGCCGAGCACGTAGGGCGTGGTCCCCCCGGCGGCGATGCCCAGCACAATGTCATCCGCGCGCAGATCGATCGCCGACAGCTCCGGCTCCGCGCCGTGCGGATCATCCTCTTTGCCCTCGCTCGAGACGCGCAGCGCGGAATCACCCCCCGCGATAATCCCCACGAACACCCCCGCTGGCACCTGAAACGTCGGCGGGCACTCCGCCGCATCGAGCACGCCCAGCCGCCCGGACGTTCCCGCGCCGAGATAAATCATCCGCCCGCCCCGCTTCATCCGTTCCTCGGCGGCCTCGATGAACCGCGCAATCGCAGGCCCGGCGGCCCCCACCGCCGCCGCCACGGCCCGATCCTCCGCGTTAATGAGTTCGACGCACGCTGCAGCCGACAGCGTGTCGAGCGCCATCGACCGCGGGTTGCGTTGTTCCGTATCGATGCCGGAACGGTCGGGAATCGAGGACGGGGCGGTGCCGCTCATGCGTCAGAGCGTATCGGCCCGCTGGGCACGCCGATCTGAATCCCTGAATCCTTCGCCGCCACCGAAATCCTCCCAACCGGTAGAGTGACGCATGACCATGACGGCGACCCAGCCCGAACTCCGCCCCGTTTCCAGCACCGCCGCGCCGGTGTGCGAGCTGCGCGACCTGCGCAAGACGTACTACAAGCCCGACGGCTCGGTGCTCGTCGAAGCCCTGAAGGGCGTGAACATCGCGGTCCCGCGCGGACAGTACGTCGCGATCATGGGCCCTTCCGGCTCCGGCAAGTCGACGCTCATGAACATCCTCGGCTGCCTCGACCAGCCGACCAGCGGGAACTACTTCCTCGACGGGCGCGACATCGCCGCCATGAACGACGAGGAACTGAGCGAGTACCGCGGCAAGAAAATCGGCTTCGTCTTCCAGGCGTTCAACCTGATCCCGCAGCTGAAAATCGAAGAGAACGTCGAGGTGCCGCTGTTCTATCAGGGCATCCCGAAGCCGATCCGCGCGCAGCGCTCGGCGGAGAAGCTCCGGCTCGTCGGGCTGGGCGACCGCATCGGGCACCGCCCGAGCGAATTGTCGGGCGGGCAGCAGCAGCGCGCCGCGATCGCGCGGGCGCTTGTCACCGAGCCGGTCGTCCTGATGGCCGACGAACCCACCGGCAATCTCGACTCAGCAACGGGCCAAGCGATCCTGCGAACACTCGAAGATTTGCACGCCGCCGGCATGACGCTGCTCATCGTCACGCACGACGAGCGCATCGCGAAGCGCTGCGAGCGCGTGATCCGCCTGCGAGACGGGCTCATCGAAACCGATCACTGCGAGCGCGAGTAAGCCGCGCACAGCGGTAGCGACGTTTGCAGAAACCGCATGCGCCACGACTTCACGTTGTGAAGATTCAAAGAAAAAACCGGACCGGCGCTGCGAACAGCGCCAGATCCGGCTTCCGGGGGGCAAGTGAAATTCCTAAACCGAAAGAACTATACCACGCAACCCAACGGCTGTCGAGTCAATCTCACCCACAATATTGTGTCAAAAACCTGTGGACAGTTCAACCAGTTGCATACCAGTATGCATTCGCTTCTCGGCCGAATGCAAAGATGCAACCGCTCCCGATCCTTCAGACCGAGCGCCACCCTATGATCCTCCCGTGAGAATCCTCGGCATCGATCCTGGGCTGCGGATTACCGGGTATGGCTGCCTGGACTGCTCGCTTTCCCGCCCAACCGACAGCCCGGCCGTCGTTGAAGCCGGGGCGATCCTGCTCCCCAAAGAGCACCGGGTCGCCGCTCGGCTGGTCGAACTGGAGCGCGACCTCAACGAGTTATTGGAACGCACCAACCCCGAACTGGTGGCGGTCGAGAAGCTGTATGCCCACTACAACCACCCACGCACCGCAATCATCATGGGGCACGCGCGGGGAGTGATCCTGCTTGTCGCGGCCCGGCTTGGCGCACGGATCGTCGAACTCCCGTCCACCGAAGTGAAGAAATCCATCACCGGGAACGGGCACGCCAGCAAGCCGCAGGTGCAGGCTGCGGTGCAGAACGTGCTGCGCCTGCCCGAGCCGCCGCGCCCCGCGGACGTCGCCGACGCGCTGGCGATCGCGCTGTGCGCTGCGGTGCGGGCCGAGTCGCTCGACCGCGCCGGCGCGTGAGCGGGGCGTACACTGCGAACGATGACGCACAGTCCCACGCAACCCGAATCGCTGCGAGCGCAGGTGCTGATCGTCGAAGACGAGCCGGACCACGCCGAGGTGATGTCCGAGGCGCTGCGCCGGCCGGGGCACGTCTGCACGATCGTCCACGGCGTGCCCGAGGCGCTCGAAGAGCTCAAGCACGGCTCGTTCGATGTGATTGTCACGGACCTGCGGATGCCCGCATCCGGCGGCAAGAACGGCGTGGCAACGGACGGCGGGGACGCGGGGATGAAGGTTCTGCAGGCATCAAAGCAGCACCAGCCGCAGGCCGAGACGATCATGGTCACCGCCCACGGCGACGTGCCCACCGCCCGCGCCGCATTCAAGCACGGCGCGTACGACTTCATCGAGAAGCCGCTGGACCTCGAACTCTTCCGCACGCTCGTGAACCGCGCCGCCGAAGCGGTGCTGCTGCGCCATCAGAATTCCGATGTCGCGGAACTGGTGCAGCACGACGGGTTCGAGGGGATCGTCGCCGGATCCGAGCCGATGCGCCGGATTCTGAGCACCGTGAAGACGGTCGCGCCGTCGAACCTGCCGGTGCTCATCACGGGCGAGAGCGGCACGGGCAAGGAGCTCATCGCGCAGGCGATGCACAAAAACAGCCTGCGCAAAGCGAAGCGGTTCGTCGCGTTCAACTGCGCCGGGCAGAGCGAATCGCTGCTCGAGGATGCGCTCTTCGGGCACATCAAGGGCGCGTTCACCGGCGCGGACCGCGAGCGTGAGGGCGTCTTCGAATACGCCGACGGCGGGACGCTGTTCCTCGATGAGATGGGCGATATGCCCCTCACCATGCAGGCGAAACTGCTCCGCGTGCTGGAGAACGGCGAGGTCGTCCGGCTCGGCTCGAACGACACGCGCAAGGCGGATGTACGGTTTGTCTCCGCGACGAACAAGGACCTCAGGGCGATGGTCGCCGAGGGGAAGTTCCGCGAAGACTTGTATTTCCGCATCAAGGGCTCGGAGATCGCGCTCCCGCCGCTGCGCGAACGCCGCGAGGACATCCCGCGGATCGTGCGCCACGCGATCGCGAAGTTCGCCGCGCAGTTGAACAAGCCGATCCCGGACATCACCGACGCGGCGATGATGCGCCTGACCGCGTACCACTGGCCCGGCAACGTGCGACAACTGCTGAACGTGGTGCAAAACATGGTGGTGCTCTCGGGCGGCGAGACGCTGGACACGCGCCACATCCCGGACGACATCGTGGTCGCAGACAGTGACATGGACGAGGGAACGCCGAGCGCCGGCGGCTCGCTCGGCAGTCTCGCCGGCACGAGCCTCGAACACCTCGAAAAACGCGCCATCCGCGAGACGCTGCGCCTCACTGCCGGTAACCGCGAACAGGCGGCGAAGCTCCTCGGCATCGGCGAGCGCACGCTGTACCGCAAGCTCAAGGAGTACGGGCTGCGGTGAACGCCGGGCGCCTCGTCATCGGCTGCATGACCGGAACCAGCATCGACGGGCTGGACGCGGCGGCGGTGCGGCTGCTCGGCGACGGGCTTGAGATGCGCACGGAACTTGTCGCCGCTCGATCCTGGCCGCTGGGCGAACTCGAGCCCGAGCTCCGCGCCGTCGCGGAACAACAGCCGATGACCGCCGGGCAGATGGCGGGGATCGCCTGGCGCTTCGGCGAGTTTCACGCGCGATGCCTCGCGGAACTCGCGAACTCGATGAGCGAGCGCCCGGACCTCGTTGCCGTCCACGGGCAGACCATGTTTCACAAGCCGCCCGTGAGCTGGCAGCTCATCAACCCCGCGCCGATCGCGCGCCGGCTGGGCTGCCCGGTGGTGTTTGATCTGCGCCAGGCGGACCTCGCCGCGGGCGGGCAGGGCGCGCCGATCACGCCCATCGCCGATGCGATCCTGTACCGCTGCGCCGGATCGGCGTACGCCGTCGCCAACCTCGGCGGGTTCTGCAACATCACGCTGATCTCGCGCGACCCGCACGCGCCGCAGGGCGTGCGCATCGAGGGACGCGACGTCTGCGCCTGCAACCAGGTGCTGGACGCGGTGGCGCGCGCTGCGCTCGGCGTGCCGTTCGACGCGGGCGGCTCGGCGGCACTCCGCGGCTCGGTCAACAATCACGCCCGAGACGAACTGATCCGCACGCTGCGCGCTCAGTCGGCCGCTCGACGCTCACTCGGCACGGGCGATGAAGTCGGCGCGTGGGTCATCGAACAGTGTGCCTCGCTGCGCCCCGACGACATCGCCGCCAGCGCGGCGGCGGCGATCGGCGAGTTCACCGCCGCCGCGGTGGGCGGCAGCGAGCGCGTGATCCTCGCCGGCGGCGGGGTGAAGAACGCGGCCCTGCTTCGGTCGATCCGCCAGGCGTGCCGCGGGACGGTGTCGCTCAGCGACGAGCTCGGCGTGCCGAGCGAATTCCGTGAAGCAATGGCGATGGCGGTGCTGGGCGAACTCTGCCGGCAGCGTGTGCCGATCACCAGCGCGGGCATCACCGGGCGAGCGGAGCCGGGCCCGGTGAGCGGGCACTGGGTACTGCCGTAGTCGAATGGCGCCTCACAGTGCCGCGTGCCTCGTTCGACGCGAACGCGCTTCTGCGATTCCCCACGGCAGCCACGCCAGCACGAACCCCGCGCTCCCGACGAGCGCCATGACCACGACGCGCCACGGCCATGGGCCGAAGAAGTCCACCGCGGTCGGCTGCGCTGCCGAGGGCCGCCCCGTGTAGCCGTAGTTCCAACCGGTCACGAAGTTCAGCACGAAGGTGGCAATGAGATACACCGCCGAGACGCCGAGGCTGAAGCGCAGCATCGCCGCCTTCGGGCGATGCCCGCCGGCGGCGGCGTCATAGATCGCGCCGCCCACAATCGTCAGATGCGACGCCCAGAAGAACCAGAAGATGACCGTCGCGGGGCCCTCCGTCAGCACGGGTGTGATGAACCCCTGCGCCGAGAGCACCAACCCCCAGAAATACAGCAGCGCACGAACGCGCGGCCCGGGGCGCAGCAGGGCCAACGCCGCCACCGCGCCGCCGATATCGCACAGATGGATCGGCAGGCTCCGTCCCCACACGAAATTCTCGGGGAGCAGCCACCAAACCGAATGCGCCGCCCACACCACAAGCGCGATCACCCCGAGCGCCCGCCGGAAGCTCGGCTCGCGCGGGCCGAGCCGGCGCCCGATGACGCACGCGAGCGCCGTCAATCCGCCCGCTGTCAGCACCACCGCGAGGTGCATCCAGGTGAACGGCTCAAACGTGCTCCAAGGCGCGGCGACCATGACCGACGATCGTAACGCCCGTCAGGCACCCGCCGCCGCGCGGCTCTTGGCTTCATGCCGGAGCTGCCCGCACGCCGCCGCGATGTCGCGCCCGCGGCTGGCGCGGATGTGCGCGTTCAACCGGTGCTCGCGCAGGATCCCCTGGAACGCGATGACGTCCTCATCGCGCGGGCGCTTGTACGGCACGCCCTTCACCTCGTTGTAGCGGATGAGGTTGATGTTCGCGCGCAGCGTGCGCGCGACCTTCGCCAGTTGCTCGGCGCATGCCGCCGAGTCGTTCACGCCGCCGAGCAGCGTGTATTCCAGCGTGATCTCGCGCCCCGTCTTCTCGAACCACTTCGAGCACGACGCGAGCAGTTCCTCGATCGTCGTGTACTCCGCCCACGGGATGAGCTGGCGCCGGAGTTCATCGTTCGGCGCGTGCAGCGAGAGCGCCAGCGTGACGGGAAGTTCCAACTCCGCCGCCAACCGCTCGATGTACTTGGGCAGCCCCACCGTCGAAATCGTGATCTTCCGCGCGCTGATGTTCAAGCCCCATGGCGACGCAAGCGTCCGCACCGCCTTCGTCACGGCGGCAAAGTTCGACAGCGGCTCGCCCATCCCCATGAACACGACATTGCTGATGCGCCCCACGCCCGGCAGTTGCTGCAGCCGCCACACCTGCTCGACGATCCGCCCGGCGGAGAGATTCGCGTCCAGCCCGCCCAACCCAGACGCACAGAACCGGCACCCCACCGGGCAGCCGACCTGCGACGAAATGCACGCCGTGCGCCGGTCGGCGTCGTTCTCGGCATCGCCTGGCGCGGGGATCATCACGCACTCGGTCTGGCGATCGGAGTGTGAAGGATTCGGAGAAGCAGCGAGCAGCGGGAGAGCGGCCTTGGCTCTGGGGTCCGAAGTCTGTCTGACTTCACTCGATGCCTCGATGCCTCGATGGCTCGATGCCTCTTCCCCACCATCCCACCACTCCACCAGCAGCTTCTGCGTGCCGTCGGTCGCGCGCGAGTGGGCCACGACATCGCCCGAGAGAAATGTCATCTCGCGCTTGAGCGTCTCGCGTTCGAGCTTCGAGAGATTCGTCATCGCTTCGGGGTCAATGACGTTCTTCTTGTAGACCCATTCGAGCAACTGGGCCGCGCGGAACGCGGGCCAGCCTCTCGCGGCGCACCAGCCGCGCAGCTCGTCGCGGTCGAACTCGAAGAAATGAACGGCGGGGGGCTTCACACGACAATCGTACACACCCGGCGTGCGAACAAGCGAAGCCAATCGCGACTCTCAGCACTCAGCACTCGCTCCCCCAGCACTCCGCTACAGCCCCAGCGCCCTCTGCGGGTTCGCATACACCGACGGCTCGGTGGAGCGATTCTCCTCCCGCACCGCTTCCTTGGGCGTTGAAAGGACAGCCGCCGCACGCGGGAACTTCGTCCCCTCGATCGGCTCCACATGACCGTCCGCGAACGCCGCATTCGCCGTCCCCACCCCGCCCGGGTGCCGGTAGCCGATGCGGCTGTTCGTCGAACCGAACCGAGCATCGCGCTGCCGCCCGGCGTACAAACCATCCGCCACCGCGACCAGTTGCGAAGGGCGCACGAACACCGTTGACTTTGTGTTCGTGATCGACACGCCGTTCGACCCCGGCCCGTATCCCACCGATCCCGTGTAGAACAGATGGCGCGTCACCGCCACGCTCCCACCGATCGGGTTGTCGGCGTTGATCCAGTACGCCACGCGGAGGATGCGATCAAACCGCCGCTCCCGGATCGTCACCGGCATGTTCCCGCCCGGCGTCCGAAGATTGGGCCACTCCATCCAGCCCTTGGGATTCTCAAGACTCGTCCCCGTCTGCCCGCTCGATACGCCCGCGATGTCGCGTGACTCGGGGCACACGAGCGCGTTCCCCCGCATGCTGCGGCTGCTATCGAAGTACCCATCGCGCTCAAGAATCGGCCCCCAGCCGTCCAGCGGCACATTCAGCCCCGTGATCCCCGTCATGTTGTACGACGGCACGACGAACGTGTCGTGGTCCCCCTCGTACGCCGTGAGCGCCTGCCCGATGGCGTGAAGATTCGCCTGGCACGCCGTCGCCCGCCCCGCACGCCGCGCCAGGCTCAGCGCCGGCAACAGGATGCCGATCAAGAGCGCCAACACCGCGACAACAACCAGCAGTTCAACCAGCGTGAAGCCGCACCGACCACGCCGTTCGATCGATCGAATTTGCATGGGGCATCTCGTCGCGCACGGATACTCGCGCGCCCGAAGCATACCGCGTGGCAACCCCCTCGGCCGCGGCGAAACTCTCTACGCCGTCGCCCCCACCGTCAGCGGCACGGCCCCGTACATCTCCGCCGTGATCTCCGGCTTGCTCACGCGGATGCGCCGGCTCTCCGGGTCCGTCCCCTTCTCGCGCATCAGCCGCTTGAGCGTCACCGGCAGTTGGAACTCCACATCCTCTTCGAAGATGTCGCGCACTTCGATGTGCCCGCCGTACTTCTCGAGCAGGAACCGGCACAGCCCAGCGACCAGATCCTCCGGTGCCGACGCCCCCGCCGTCACCAGCACCGTCTCATCCCCCTTGAACCACGCCGCATCCAACTCCGAGACATCATCGATCAGATACGCCGGCACGCCCACGTTCTGCGAAATCTCCGTCAGGCGCACCGAGTTCGACGAATTCTTCGACCCGATCACGATCGTCGCGTCACAGCTCGGCGCGATCTGCCGCACCGCGTGCTGCCGGTTCGTCGTCGCGTAACAGATATCCCCCCGCGGCGGCTCCTTGATATTCGGGAACGCCTTCCGCAACGCCGCGATGATCACCCCCGCATCATCCGTGCTCAGCGTCGTCTGCGTCAGGTACGCCACCTTGTTCGGATCGGTGATCTTCAGGTGCGGGATGTCCGCCGGGCTTTCCACGACCTGGATCGAATCCGGCGCCTCCCCGCGTGTGCCGACGACTTCCTGATGGTTCGTGTGCCCCACGAGAAGAATCTGGTACCCCTGCCTCGCGTAGCGGATCGCCTCCATGTGGACCTTCGTCACCAGCGGGCACGTCGCGTCGATCGAGGTCAGTTTCCGGCCCAGCGCTTCCTTCCGCACCGCCGGCGATACGCCGTGAGCGCTGAACACCACGATGTTCCCCTCCGGCACCTCGTCGATCCCCTCGACGAAGATCACGCCCCGATCAATGAACCGTTTCACAACATGCTTGTTGTGCACGATCTCGTGGAACACATAGATCGGCACGCCGGGGCACAAGTCGAGCAACTGGTCGACCACGTCGATCGCCATGTGGACGCCCGCGCAAAAACCCCGTGGATTGGACATCACAATGCGCATGCAAGCGGTTCCGTTCGGGCTTTGTGCTGCAATCGCCCGCCGACGCACTCGACGATCGGCGAACGTTCGGCGATTATAGCCGCGATCGCACCGCGCATGACTTCCGCACCGTCCCTCATCTCCGAACTCCGCCACGCGAGCGCGAGCGATGCGCCGTCATGGGGTGATCCGGCGAGCGCACCGCCCTCACTCGAAGCCGCGCGCCGATACGTCGCGCGCCTCGCCACGGGCCATTACGAGAACTTCAGCGTCCTCAGCCGATTGGTCCCCGAGCGCCTGCGCGAAGACTTCGCCGCCGTCTACGCCTACTGCCGCTGGTCGGACGATCTGGGCGACGAAACCGGCAACGACGCCGCCGCGCGCGAGCAATCCCTCAAGCTTCTCGCATGGTGGCGCACGCAGCTCGAATCCTGCTTCGTGTTCGCCCGCGCCGAAGCCGATGCGGCGTCGCCGCGACACCCCGTCTTCGTCGCGCTCGCCGAGACAATCCGTCGGCACTCCCTCTCCCCCGAACCATTCCACCATCTCATCGACGCCTTCGAGATGGACCAGCGCCTCACGCGCTACGAGACCTGGGACCAACTGCTGCACTACTGCACCCGCAGCGCCGACCCCGTCGGGCGGATCGTCCTCGCCCTCGTGGGCGTCAACGGCTCGCGGCCCGCGCACGCCGAACTCATCCCCATGGCCGACGCCACCTGCACCGCCCTCCAGCTCACGAATTTCTGGCAGGATGTCCGGCGCGATCTGATCGAACGCGACCGCGTCTACCTCCCCAGCGCCGACACCGGCATCAGCGCGGATGACTTGCGGAACTGGCTGGACCGAAGCGATGATCCCGCCGTGCGCATCCGGTTCATCAAAGCCCTCCGCCCGCTCGTCCACCGCACGCGCGAGCTCTTCGCACGCGGCGAGCCGCTCCCCGCGCGCCTTGGCCCGGAGATCGGCCCGATCATCTGGCTCTTCGGCCGCGGCGGGATGCACGTCCTGAACGCCGTCGAACGCGCCGGCTGCACAACGCTCTGGCGCCGCCCACGCCTGACGAAACCCGCGAAGGCGGCCCTCGTGCTCCGCGCGCTGGTGAAGCGCACGATGTGGAAGCCGGTGCCGGAAGGGCGGGCGGCATGACCACCGCGACGACCAGCCTGCTGACGCGCCCCGCCGCCGTCGCCGCGCCGATGTCCGTCGAGCTGCGCGCCGACTACGCCGCCTGCGCACAGATCGCGCGGGCCCGCGCCCGCAACTTCTACTACGGCCTGCGACTCACCCCCGAGCCGAAGCGCTCCGCCATCTACTCCGTCTACGCCTGGATGCGCGCCGCCGATGATGAAGCCGACTCCCCCGGCTCGCTCGCCGACAAACAGGCGCGACTCGCCCGCTTCGCCGACGCCGCCGAGCACCTCATCCGCAACGACGCCCTCGCTGATTTCGAATCCAGCCCCACCTGGCGCGCCTTCCGCGCCACCTTCCACGATTTCCACCTCGACCCGCGCGACCTCCGCGACATGATGCGCGGCCTGGAAGACGACCTCAACGCCGAGTACCAAGCTGCCTTTCCCCCCTCTCTCTCAGGGAGAGGGCCGGGGAGCGGGGCCGGCGCCGCATCAACCTCCCCACTTCCGCCATCCGCCTCCCCAACTCCGCACTCGACACGCGCTCCTCAGCACTCGGCGTATCCCGCGCGCCAAGACCTCCTCCAGTACTGCTACCGCGTCGCATCCACCGTGGGGCTGATCTGCATCACCATCTGGGGTCTGCGCGATCCAGCGCAGCGCGAGCGTGCCCGCCAACTCGCCGTCCACCGAGGTCACGCCTTCCAGCTCACCAACATCCTGCGCGACTTCGCGCAGGACCTCGCCGAGGGTCGCATCTATCTGCCCGAAGAGGATTTCACCCGCGCGGGCCTCACGCCGCACGAACTCCGCGACTGGTCGAACCCGCGCGCCTGCGAAGCGATGGTCAAGAACCTCGCCGCCTGGGCGCGCTCCGAGTACCGCGCCTCCGCCGGCCTTGAAGACCTCATCGACCCCGCGTGCGTCCCCACGCTCTGGACCATGACCGAGATCTACTCGGGACTGCTCGACCTCATCGAACGCGACCCGCGCCGCATCGCGAGCGCCAAACGCATCCGCCTGTCATCCTGGCGCAAAGGCACCCTCGCCGTCCGCGCCATGATGATGTCCCGCCGCGAAGCACGCTGATGCAGACTCCCTCCGGCCCCAAGCCTCAAGACCCAAGCCCCAAGCCCTCCTCCGTCCTCATCGTCGGCGGCGGGATCGCCGGCCTCGCCGCCGCGCTCCGCCTCGCCGATGCGGGCGTCCGCGTCACGCTCCTCGAAACCCGCAAGAAACTCGGCGGCCGCGCCACCAGCTTCACCGACGCGCGCACCGGGCACGTCATCGACAACTGCCAGCACGTCGCGCTCGGCTGCTGCACCAACTATCTCGACTTCTGCCGCCGCCTCGGCGTCGCGGACAAACTCACCTGGCACCGCGACCTCTTCTGGGTTGAAGCCGGCGGCCGCACCAGCATCCTCCGCCCCAGCCCCCTCCCCGCGCCGGGACACCTCTCTCTTTCCTTCCTCGCCGCGAAGTTCCTCTCGCTGCGCGAGAAAACAGCGATCGCCCTCGCCATGCTCGCCGCCCTGCGCGCGAATCTCGCCGCCGAACGCGAACGGACGTTCGCCGACTGGCTCCGCGCGAACTCCCAGCCCGCCAGCGCCATCTCGAAATTCTGGGAGCCGGTGATCGTCAGCGCCTGTAACCTCTCCGTCGAGCGTGTCTCCGCCGCCAGCGCCCTGCACGTCTTCCAAGAAGGCTTCCTCGCGCACCGCGACGCCGCCGCTATGAGCGTCTCCGCGGTGCCGCTGGTCGAGTTGTACGACGCCGCGGAGTCCGTGATCGTGAAGTCCGGGGGGGGCGGCACGCTCCGCCTCGGCTGCTCCGTCGACGAAATCCACGCCACCCACGCCCGCACCAGCACCGGCGAGGTCATCCACGCCGACCGCGTCATCTGCGCGGTTCCGTTCGAGCGCGTGAACCGACTCGTCTCCGCCGACATCCAGCGCGCCGACCCGCGCTTCGCCCCGCTCGATCAACTCACCCACAGCCCGATCCTCGGCGTGCATCTCGAATTCGACGCCCCCGTCCTCCCCACGCACAGCGCCGTACTCGTCGAGCGCCCCACGCAGTGGCTCTTCCGCAAAGACGCCGAGGGCAAGCGCCTCCACGCCGTCATCTCCGCCGCCGACGAGTGGGTGCCCCTCGACGAAGCGGAGATCACCCGCCGCGTTCTCGCCGACATTCACGCCTGCTACCCAAACAGCACGTCGGCGAAGCTCCTCTCCTCCCGCCCTGTGAAAGAGAAACTCGCGACCTTCGCTCCGACGCCGAAGCACGAAGAGCACCGCCCCGCTGCCGACGGCCCGAGCGGGCTGATCCTCGCCGGCGATTACACTCAGACTGGCTGGCCCGCCACGATGGAGGGCGCGACCCGCAGCGGCCACCTCGCCGCCGCCGCCGCCCTCGGAGTCGAACCAAGGACCATGATCAAGCCCCCACTGGCGGTCGCGGCGCTCGCTCGACTTCTTGGTTCGCGTGCCTGA
Organism: uncultured Phycisphaeraceae bacterium; assembly: GCA_964391865.1. GTDB lineage: Bacteria > Planctomycetota > Phycisphaerae > Phycisphaerales > UBA1924 > DASZQL01. The sequence continues at coordinate 96,069 of CAYMNQ010000005.1, read as the reverse complement.
TAACGACAGGTCTTCCCCAGCTTGCCAACACGCCGTTTGGTCCTGGAAAAGCCCGAGATCAGGCATCCATCATCTATGGCGAACAGATCCGATTGAACGCTATGGGTAGTAGGGTAAAGAACTTGTAAAGCCCTTGCGGGGCCTTGAGCGCGTTTTCAACCTCGCGTACACTCCCCATCGAATCCGCCTCCTCTGACGAGTGGTGAAATTTGTGATCGTCAGAGACGGCCGCGCGATCGAAACGTCCCTCGGGCAGCAGCCCATCATGGCGAGGTGCAGATGGCCATTCCGAAAGGTGTGAAGTACGCCCTCCTCGCGCTCGCCCCTCTGGCGCTCGCGGTCTCGCTCTGGTTCAGTTGGAGCGGCGAAGGCGGCGCGCCCACGTCGTACATGCTCGTCAACGTCTACACGGGCGAGATCCAGAGCATGAGCGCCAAGGCCCTCATCTCCATCCCCGCGCCGGACGACAAAGGCGAGTTCGCCCTCCTCCGCTGCGTGAAGGACGAGAGCGGGCACTACGTCGTCGCCGAGCGCGACCGCGAGGCCCTCATCTCCGGCTACTTCGCCGGCAAAGCCGGCCTAAAAATCGACCTCACCACCTTCCGCGTCATCCCCTGATCCGTGCCATCGAAGTCGGCTCTGCGACTTCGACGCTCCTGCCTCCTCAGTACAGCACTACCCGACTTCCGCTCTTCCGATTTCCCCCGAGACCCCCATGCCGACGACACCGCCAAACTCCCGCCGCGCCGCTCGCGGCTTCACGCTGATCGAACTGCTGGTCGTCGTCGCGGTCCTGGCGATTCTGATCAGCCTGCTGCTCCCGGCCGTCGGCAAGGCTCGCGGGGCGGCATGGACGATCGTCGGTGCGAACAACCAGCGTCAACTCCACGTCGGCATGATGAACTACGCCGCGGAAAATGACGGCTGGTACCCGGGCATCAACACCTCCAGCAGCAAGCTCATCGCGACAACAAGCGCGACTGACGAAGACATCGCGTGGATGGAAGCCGCCGGCAATCGTCCTGTACAGAACTTTGACTGGATCTCGCCCAGCGTCGGTGGCGACGATTTGCCGGCGGACCGCGAAGCCCGCTTTTACACCATCCTCGAACGCTTCGCCGATCCCTCCATGCGCGAACGCTCTCCGGTGTATTTCGGTGCCGGAGTTGATACTGGCGCGAACGCCATGGCGACCTACATCAATGAGCGTCGACTGCAACCCGCACGCGGCATCAGTTACTTGATGCCCATCGCGTTCCAGTGGTTCGGTGAGAAATCAGACCGCGTCGGCGGCCCCGGGGCCACCGGGCGCATTCTCGCATACGGCCAGAATCAGATTCCTGGCACCGCACAACAGGTGATGCTGCCAAGGAGATCGCTCCCTCGGCAGGACGTCCTCAAGAATCCAGCCAAGAAAGCCGCCATCGCCGACGGCTTCCGCTACTTTGACTCGACCGGAGTTGACTTCGACGCCAGCTACGAACCCTCGACCTACGGCTCATTCACAGTCGGATCTCCCATTTGGGTCGGCGACACCTCCTACGGCACAACCAGCCCGTCTGGCGGACGCCAGCTCCCCCTCTCCTATCGCCACGCGGGCCGCATGAACGTGATGCACTGGGACGGGCACGGCGCGACGATCACCCGAGCCGAGTCCTTCGACCCGACGCTCTGGTATCCCTCCGGCTCCACTTTCAACGGCCAAGGCGGCACCGTGCCGGAAGCGCTCCGGTTTTACGAACTCGGCGACACGTTGAACTGATCTCAGAAGGTCCTATTCCCGGGTGGCATCGAAGTCCTCAGACGACGTGCCATCGAAGTCGGCTTTGCGACTTCGATGCTCCTCTACCTACTCAGCCTCCAGAACGTCGAAGTCCCAAAGCCGACTTCGATGGCACGGCCCAGGAAGTCACCAATTCTGCGCGCGCCGGTGACACGGCCACACCCCCGCCCCACACAAAATCTGGCGCGCGTGAACTTTCACTCAAAACCCCACGCCCCCGCCCAACCGCTCGTGTCCCGCACCCCGGCCGTCATCGCGCAGGTTCACGTTTGTGCGCGCGCCGCTGACGCACCGCGCCATAGGTAGAGGGCACGCACGCAGGCGCCCTCCACCCGCCGGCCGGATGCATACGTCCCGGCGTCGTGAGAGTCCGACTCGATCGGCCGCACCAGCCCGGTGGCACACACCACCGCGCCGCCGCCGACACCAGTTTCGACGCTCGGCGAAAGCCGAGCCCAAGTTCGATCCGCCCGTCGACGGGTTTTCTCAGCACTCAGCACTCAGCACTCAAGTCTCAATACTCCCCCCACGCCTTGATCGGCAGGTCCTTCCCGGTTTTCACTCTCGTCAGTGATTCCGCGAGGCGCAGCGCGATCTGCCGGTTCGTCACCAGCGGCACGTTGTGATCCACCGCCGCGCGCCGCACGATGTAGCCGTTGGTCAGCTCCTCGCGCTGATCGCTGCGCGGGATGTTGATGACGAGATCGACCTTGCCCTGCTTGATGCAGTCGATCGCCGACAGCGTGCCGTTCGCCTCGCTGGGCCAGGAGACCATCGTTGAATCGATCTTGTTCTCCGCGAGGAACTTCGCGGTGCCTCCCGTGGCGTAAAACTTCGTGCCGAGCTTCGCCAGCGTACGCGCTGCGGGGAGCATGTCGGCCTTGCTCTCGATCGAGCCGGCGGAAAGGAGGATCGACTTGATCGGCAGGCGCAGCCCGACGGAGATATACGCCTTCAGAAACGCCTCGGCGAAATCGTCGCCGATGCAGCCGACCTCACCCGTGGACGCCATCTCCACGCCGAGTGTCGGGTCCGCGCCGTCGAGGCGCGTGAAGCTGAACTGCGGCGCCTTCACGCCGACGTGGTTCAGTTCGAAGACCGTCTTGTCCGGCTTCTCGACCGGCGCGCCGACGATCACCTTTGCCGCGATGTCGATGAAGTTCTGCTTCAGGATCTTCGAGACGAAGGGGAAGCTGCGCGAGGCGCGCAGATTGCATTCGATGACCTTCACCTCGTTGTCCTTCGCGATGAACTGGATATTGAACGGGCCGTTGATGTGCAGTTTGCCCGCGATGCGCCGCCCGATCTTGCGGATCTGCCGAATGGTTTCGAGGTACGTGCGCTGCGGCGGGAAGACGAGCGTCGCGTCGCCCGAGTGGACGCCCGCGTTCTCGACATGCTCGCTGATCGCGTACACCAGCACCTCGCCGTCCTTCGCCACCGCGTCGAACTCGATCTCCTTCGCGTTCTCCAGGAACTTGCTCATCACGATCGGGTGCTCGGGCGAGAGCTCCGTCGCCTTCTGGAGATAACGATTCAGCTCATCATCATTCAGCGCGACGGCCATCGCGGCGCCGGACAGCACGTAGCTCGGCCGCACCAGCACCGGGTAGCCGACGGAGTTCGCGAACGTGCGTGCCTCTTCGAGCGATGTGAGCTCCTTCCACTCCGGCTGGTCGATGTCGAGTTCATCAAGCAGCTGCGAGAACTTGTGCCGGTTCTCCGCGGCGTCGATGCTCTCGGGCGAGGTGCCGAGCACGTTCACGCCGAGTTTGGCGAGCTTCGTCGAGAGATTGTTGGGGATCTGCCCGCCCATCGAGACGACGACACCCTTCAATCCGAGCCGCTCGTAGAGTTCGCACACGTTCTCGACGTTGATCTCGTCAAAGAAGAGCAGGTCCGACTCGTCATAGTCGGTGCTGACCGTCTCCGGGTTGTAGTTGAGCATCACGGTCTTGTAGCCCAGCTTGCGCAGCGTGTGCCCGGTGGTGACGCAGCACCAATCGAACTCGACGGAGCAGCCGATGCGGTACGCGCCGGAGCCGAGGATCAAGACGCCGTTGGAGACGTGCGTGTCGATGTCGTCCCCCCCGGCCCCGCCCTCGCCGTGATAGGTGAGATAGAGATAGTTGGTCTGCGCGGGATACTCGGCGGCGAGGGTATCGATCTGGCGTATCGCGGGCCGGATGTTGTGCTTCACGCGCAGCTCGCGGACCGCCTCATCGGCGCGCCCGGTCAGCAAACCGATCTGGATGTCGCTGAACCCGCCGCGCTTCGCCTCGCGCAGCAGCGGCGCGCCGGGCTCGTTCGTGCCGCACTCCTTCAAGCGGGACTCGATCTCGACCAGCCCGGCGAGTTTCTCCAGGAACCAGCGGTCGATGCGCGACAGATCGTGGATGCGGTCGATCGTGTAGCCCTGCTTGATGGCTTCGACCACGGCAAAGAGCCGCTGCTCCGTCGGCTCGGCGAGTTCCGTGTCGATGTCGTCGAAGAGCCGCTCGCCATTGCCGACGACGCCCTTCACGCCGATATCGAGCATGCGGAGCGCCTTCTGGATCGCCTCCTCGAAGGTGCGCCCGATCGCCATCACCTCGCCCACGCTCTTCATCGACGAGCCGATGCGGCGCGACACGCGCCGGAATTTCTGCAAATCCCAGCGCGGCATCTTCACCACCACATAGTCGAGCGCCGGCTCGAAGAATGCCTTCGTCACCTTCGTGATCGAGTTCGGCAGTTCGTGCAAGCCGTAGCCGAGGATCAGCTTGGCGGCGACGAACGCGAGCGGGTAGCCGGTGGCTTTGCTCGCGAGCGCGGAGCTGCGCGAGAGCCGCGCGTTCACCTCGATGATGCGGTACGCGTCGCTGTGCGGGTCGAGCGCGAACTGGATGTTGCACTCGCCGATGATGCCGAGGTGCCGGATCACGCGGATCGAGACCTCGCGGAGGTTGTGGTAGTCGCGATTGCTCAGCGTCTGGCTCGGCGCGATCACGATCGACTCGCCGGTGTGGATGCCCAGCGGGTCGAAGTTCTCCATGTTGCAGACGGTGAGACAGTTGTCGAAGCGGTCGCGGACGACCTCGTACTCGACTTCCTTCCAGCCGTGGAGATATTCCTCGACGAGCACCTGCGGCCCATAACTGAAGGCTTTTTCGCACTTCGCGCGGAGTTCGTCCTCGGTACGGCAGACGCCCGAGCCCAGCCCGCCCAGCGCGAACGCGATGCGGGTCATGACCGGGTAGCCCAGCTCGCGCGCGAAGCCGAGCGCTTCATTCACGTTGCTCGCCGCTTTGCTGCGCGGGCAGTCGGCGTTCACTTCGTTCAGGCGCGCGACGAACAACTCGCGGTCTTCGGTGTCGATGACGGTCTGGATCGGCGTGCCGAGGATGCGCACGCCGTGGCGCACGAGCGCGCCGGACTTGTGCAGCGCGATGCCGCAGTTGAGCGCCGTCTGCCCGCCGAAGGAGATCAGGATGCCGTCGGGCTTCTCCTTCTCGATGATTCTTTCGACGAACTCGGGCGTGACGGGCAGGAAGTACACCCGGTCGGCGAGGTACTCGTCCGTCTGGATGGTGGCGATGTTCGGGTTGATGAGGATGGTCTCGACGCCCTCCTCGTGCAGCGCCTTGATCGCCTGACTGCCGGAGTAGTCGAACTCGCCCGCCTCGCCGATCTTGAGAGCGGAGGAGCCGAGGATGATGACTTTCTTGATGGTTTCGCGCATGAGTATCTCGGATTCGGAGAGAGCTTGGACGCAAAGCTCGCGAAGAACGCGAAGGTTTTGAAATCAGGCCCCGGAATGCGCGCCGCGGAATTCCGACTGACTTTCTTGTGTGTTCTCGTTTCGCTTGCTCATGTATCCCTTTGCTTGATCTTCGCGCGCTTCGCGATCTTCGCGTCACAATTTCTTACGGACACATCTGCTTCAGCCTTTGAGCAACGAAACAAACTCATCGAACAGATACCCCGCATCCACCGGCCCCGGCGCCGCCTCGGGGTGGAACTGCACGCTGCGGAACAGGCCCGATTCGTGGATCAGTCCCTCGTTGCTCCCATCGTTCAGGTTGATGTACCACTCGCGCCAACCGGCGGGGAGCGAGGACGCATCGACCGCGAAGCCGTGGTTCTGGCTGGTCATGATGGCCTTGTTTGTGCCCACTTCGAGCGCCGGCTGGTTCTGCGAGCGGTGTCCGAACTTCAGCTTGAAGGTGGTCGCGCCGATCGCGTGTCCGAGCATCTGGTTGCCGAGGCACACGCCGAAGGTCGGGATCTTCTGCCCGATCGCCCAGCGCACCGTCTCGTGCAGCGTGTGATAGAGCGACGGATCGCCCGGCCCGTTCGAGAGCATCAGCCCGTCGAACGTCTCCTTCTTCAGATCATGATCCCACGGCACGCGCAGCACCTGCACGCCGCGGTTCAGCAGCGAACGCATGATGTTGTGCTTGCAGCCGCAGTCGATGACGGCGACGCGCTTCGCGCCGTTGCCGTAGGTGCGGGGCTTGTCGATCGACACGCGCGCGACAAGATTCTCTTTGTTGGGATCGTAGAAATCGATCGGGCGCCCGTCGAACTCGATCTTGCCGAGCATCGCGCCGGCGTGCCGGAGTTTCTTGGTGAGCGCGCGGGTGTCGATGCCGCTGATGCCGGGGATGCCCTCGCCCGCCATCCACTCCGAGAGGCTGCGCGACGCTTCCCAGTGCGAGTAGCGCGTCGAGTAATCGCTGACGATCAGCCCCGAGACGTGGATGCGGTCGGATTCGAGCGCGTACTCAAGCCCGTCGCGTGTGTCGCTCGCCGGCACGCCGTAGTTGCCGATGAGGGGGAACGTGCACACGAGGATCTGCCCGCAGAACGAGGGGTCCGTCATCGACTCCGGGTAGCCGACCATGCCGGTGGAAAAGACAACCTCGCCCGCGCTGGACTTGGGCGCGCCGAAGCTCCAGCCGTCGTAGCGCGTGCCGTCTTCGAGCACGAGCGACGCGCGGACGCCCGCGGAAGCGAGCGAACGGGCCGCCGCGCTGATGTCGATCGAGATGGGCTTGTTGAGCATGGTGGTCATGGCTCGCTCCGGGCTTTCGGACTGAACGCAGAGGAAGACAGAGGGAGACAGAGAACAGGAAGAGATGAGACGGCTTCAGGAGTCATGCTCACTGAAGGTGTGTCCAAGGGACATCGTTGAGGGGCTGAAACCAATTTGTTTTCTCGCGTTCCGCGCGCTGCTGCTTATCCATATGATCATTCCTCCGCGCCTCCCTGTATTCCTCTGTCTATCTCTGCGTTCAATCCGTGCCTCAAGTCTTCCGGCTACCCGGCTTGTCGATCGGTGTCCGCGCGGCGCACATGGGGCACGCACTCGGTTCGTAAGTCTCGAATTCCAGTTTCACCAGCGCCTTGAACGGCGCGCCGGGGTTGAACTTGCCGCCGCTGCGATCGGCGACCGATGCGAACGCGACAACGGTCGCCCCCGCCGCCTCGACCAGCGGCACCAACTCCATGATCGAGCCGCCGGTGGTCACGACGTCTTCGGCCAGCAGCACGCGCTCGCCGGGTGCGAGCGCGAACCCGCGCCGGAGGGTGAACTTCTCGCCCGTCGCCGCGCTGCGCTCCGCGAAGAGTGAGCGTGCGCCGAGCGCCCGCGCGAGGTCGTAGCCCCACAGCACGCCGCCGAGCGCGGGCGCGAGGACCGTGTCGATCTTCTCGCTCCCCCACTCCTTCGCCATGAGTTCGGCGAGCTGCCCGCCGAGCTTCGGGTGCTCGAAGAGCGTCGCGCACTGGCAGTAGCGATCGCTGTGCAGCCCAGAGGAGAGCTGGAAATGCCCGGTTTTCAAGGCTCCACACTGCTGCATCGCGCCGAGCGCGATGTCACCGGCTGACGGCATGGGCCGGCTCCTTCCCCGCGCGCTCGGCGGCGGCACGCGTGCGATCTCGCCACTCGGTCGCGTTGCGGCGGATGATCTCCCCCGCGTCGCCCGGCTCGTTCTTCGAGGGCAGCAAGCCGCGCGTCACATGGAACAGCAGCCCCTCGAAGCCGGCGCCGGACCGCCGCGCGTGGCGCGCGGTCTCATCGAGGTCCCCGCCCTGCGCGCCGACGCCCGGGATCAGGAACGGAACCTCCGGCGCCAGCCGGCGCACCTCGGCGGCGAGGGGCGCGTGAGTCGCGCCGACCACCATGCCGCAGTTCCCCGCGCTGTCCCAGCCGTTCACCGCCGACGCGACTTTCAGGTACAGCCGGTCCTGCAGGATGAAGTCCCCCGCGCCGGGATTGCTGGTGAGCACGAGGAAGAACGTGAGTTTGTCGCGGTACGCAAGAAACGGCTCGGCGGAGTCGCGCCCCATGAGCGGGTTCACCGTCGCTGAGTCCGCACCGAGCGAGTCGTACAGCGCCTGCGCGTAGCAGCGGGCGGTCGAGCCGATGTCGCCGCGCTTCGCGTCGGCGATCACCAGCACATCGCCCGGCAGCCGATCGCGCACGCGGTAGAGCAGGTCAACCCCAGCCACGCCCAGCGCCTCGAAGAACGCGAGATTGAACTTGTACGCGCACACCAAGCCGGCGGTGCTGTCGATGACGAGCTTCAGGAAATCCTCGTACCCCCGGATCGTCGGCGCGAAGCCCGCGGGGAGATACTCCGCGTGCGGTTCGAGCCCGGCGGAGACGAGCCCGCCGGTGCGCGAGCGGGCGGCGATCAGCTTCGACAGGGCGGCGCTCACGGGCGGACTCCTTTCACACCCACCCCAGCCATGGCAAACAAAAACCCGCATTCAACAGCGGGTTTTCCATTCGGCAACACGATCGCGGCGATAAACCCGCCGGGGGAATCAGCATTGAGCCAACCGGGCGAATCCGGCTGGGCAACAGCGGTCGCGGGGGGCAGGGCCCTCGCGGCGGGCGGGCTGAAGAACCACTGGGTCATCGGGGGACGGAGTATAGCAGATCGCGCGCTGGAATCCAGCCGCGACGCCCGCTCCATGTGGAAATTTCTTCGTGCTCCGATCCGCCGACGTCGGCGCTGTATGCTCCGCGCGTCGCGGGAGGTTGTTGCGTGGACCTGACGCCGATCCTGAACAACGTGCTCAGCCCGCCGATCCTGTTTTTCGTTGTCGGCGTGCTCGCCACGCTGCTCAAGTCCGATCTTGAAATCCCCCAGCCAATCCCCAAGCTGCTGTCAATGTACCTGCTCTGGTCCATCGGGATGCGCGGCGGGGCCGAACTGCAGCACAGCGGGCTGAATATGCAGGTGGCGCTGATCCTCGGCGCGGCGATCGGGATGTCGGTCGTCGTCCCGTTCTACACCTACGCGATCCTGCGGCGGAAGCTCGACGCGCCGGACGCGGGCGCGATCGCCGCGACGTACGGCTCGATCTCCGCCGTCACGTTCATCACCGCCGGCGCGTTCCTCGAGAACTCCGAGATTTCCTACGGCGGGCACATGGTGGCGGCGATGGCGCTGATGGAGTCGCCCGCGATCATCATCGCGGTGATGCTCGTCCGGCGCGCGAACGACGGGAAAGCGGGCGGCGCGCCGTCGTCCCACGCCGGCTCAACGCTGGAACTGCTCCGCGAGGCGTTCCTCAACGGCCCGGTGTTCCTGCTTCTCGGCAGCCTGATCGTCGGGCTGCTCACGGGCCAGCGCGGCTGGTCCGCCGTCGAGCCACTGGCGCACGCGCCGTTCATCGGCGTGCTCTCGCTCTTCCTGCTCGACATGGGGCTGCTCGCGGCGAAGCGCCTGCGCGAACTCCGCAGCAACAGCGGTTTCCTCACGACGTTCGCCATCTCGGTCCCGCTTCTGAACGGGCTGCTGTCGCTGGGGCTTGCATGGCTCATCGGCGCGTCGAAGGGCGACGCGATCATGCTCGCGGTGCTGGGCGGCTCGGCGTCGTACATCGCGGTCCCGGCGGCGGTGCGCCTCGCGATCCCCGAAGCCAACCCGGGGCTGTACCTGCCGATGGCGCTGGGGATCACGTTCCCGTTCAACATCGTGGTCGGCATCCCGCTGTACGCGTATCTGGTCGGCTTGCTTTGGCAGTAGGATTCACCACCGAGAGGTTCCGACAATCCTTGCTGAGAGTTTTTATCGCGAAGAACGCGAAGGGCGCAAAGTGCGCGAAGCAGAACGAAGCAAGACTCGAGAGAAATTGGTCGACGGACATATCGCATCACGCACCCCTAGCCGCCCTGCGTCCTACCCGTCTTCGCGCTCTTCGCGATGAAAGAATCCTTCTCCGTGCCCTCCGTGTCTCCGTGGTGAAATAGGAATCGAATCATGCCGCCGAAGGTCGGGGTCATCATGGGTTCACGGTCCGACTGGGACACGATGTCGCACGCCGCTGCCGTGCTCGAGGGGCTGGGCGTCGCGCACGAGGTCAAGGTCGTCTCCGCGCACCGCACGCCGGAACTGCTCTACGACTACGCGGCGTCGGCGGCGCACCGCGGCATCATGGTCATCATCGCCGGCGCGGGCGGGGCGGCGCACCTGCCCGGCATGACGGCGGCGATGACCACGCTTCCGGTGCTGGGCGTGCCGGTCGAGTCGCAGGCGCTGAAGGGGCTCGACTCGCTCCTCTCGATCGCGCAGATGCCCGCGGGCATCCCCGTCGGCACGCTCGCGATCGGCAACGCCGGCGCGACCAACGCGGGCCTGCTGGCGGCGGCGATCGTGGCGCTGAGCGACCCGGCGCTCGCCAAACGGCTCGCTGAGTTCCGGCGCGAGCGCACGGATTCGGTCCTTGCCAATCCTGACCCGCGAAAGCCTGAAACGACAGGTAAGCAGAAGAGGAAGAAGCAGGACAAGAGGTTGGGGAGTGACGGGCGGGACGCCCGTGCCACTAGAAGGAGCACACGGAGCCGCCGCGCATGACCATCGGCATCCTCGGCGGCGGACAACTCGGGCGCATGCTCGCGCTCGCGGGATACCCGCTCGGCTTGCGTTTCCGATTCCTCGACCCCGCGCCCGACGCGCCCGCCGGGCATGTCGGTGAGTTGATCGTCGGCGACTTCAACGATCCGCGCGCGGTTGATGAGTTCCTCCGCGGCGTGGACATGGTCACGTACGAGTTCGAGAACGTGCCCGTCGAGTGTGTGCGCGGCATCGAAGCGTGCGTGCCGACCTTCCCGCCCAGCACGGCGCTTGCGACCGCGCAGGACCGGCTGGCGGAGAAGACACTCTTCGCGCGGATGGGCATCGGGGTGCCGCCCTTCGCACCGGTGACATCGCTCGACGAGCTGCGTGCTACCGCCGCGACCATCGGATCGCCCGCGGTGCTGAAGACGCGCCGCATGGGGTACGACGGCAAGGGGCAGTCGGTGCTGCGCACGGCGAGTGACGCCGAGGCGGCCTGGCGCGCCGTCGGCGGCGATTCCGCCGCCGCTCGCGGCGGGCTGATCCTCGAGTCCTTCGTCGCGTTCGACTGCGAGATGTCGATCCTCGGCGTGCGCGGGCGCGACGGCTCGAAGCGTTTCTACCCGCTGGTGCAGAACGTGCACGAATCAGGCATCCTGCGCGTGTCGCGCGCCCCAGCGCCGCTCGGCACGCCCGCGCTGCAGTCGCTCGCCGAAGCCGAGTGCGGGCGCGTGATGGACGAGCTCAACTACGTCGGCGTGCTCGCGATCGAGTTCTTCGTGAAGGACGGGCGGCTGCTGGGCAACGAGATGGCGCCGCGCGTCCACAACTCCGGGCACTGGACCATCGAGGGCGCGGCGACGAGTCAGTTCGAGAACCACCTCCGCGCGATCTGCGGCTTCCCGCTGGGCGACTGCGCCGCGCGCGGTCACGCCGCGATGGTGAACCTGATCGGCTCCTCGCCGCCGGTCGAAGAGTTGCTTGCTCACCCCGGCGCGCACGCGCATCTCTACGGCAAGCAGCCGCGCGCGGGGCGGAAGCTCGGGCACGTCACGCTGGTGGATCACGACGCCGCGCGGCTCGAAACGCGACTCAACCCGATCCTGGCGGCGGGTTGCGCGAGCGGCTCATGAGTGTCGCCTGCCGTGCAATCGCCCCGTGACACCTGCCGCCGAAGCGCGTACACTTGCGGGGGTTCGCGGGCGTAACTCAATGGTAGAGTGTCAGCCTTCCAAGCTGAATGTTGGGCGTTCGAGTCGCCTCGCCCGCTTTTCCGTGATGTGCCGCTCATCGTTGCACCGTGCCGCGTGATGCGCGGCGCGACACGGGAGACGCCGACCGAGCGCACTCGGCACGGGTGACGAGAGCGCCCCGCGACCGTTCGATCACACCGCCGCGCCGATGACACCGACCGAACCCTCACGCTCGGCGAGGTGATCTTCCGCGAGTTGTGGATGGAGGGAGATGCGCTCCACAATCCGAGCGCGGGCTCGGCGGCATTGCTTCAGCCTCGAGATCACGTCCGCCACCGCCGTGAGCATCCAGATCGGCTCGATGACCAGGTGCCACGGCAGGATGATCGCGAAGATGATCTGGTACCAGCGGAACCGGTAGTCGGGCACCTCATTCGTCCGGTCGGTGTTCGATAATACGATCAGCCAGTGGCAGTACATCCGCGCCACGACCGCGCGGATGAGGCACACAACGAGGTAGAGCCCCCACACCAGCGCTGCCAGCGCCTGATCCGCCGTAGGCCCGCGCGGGGCGGGATTGGGTGGCGGGGGCGACGCGAGGCTGTTCCCCACGACCAGCATGTTCAACGCCAGCAGCGCCGCGCTGCAGATGACCGTCGCGCGCAGGACATACCGAGCGGTCAGCAGCTTCTTGTCGCGCGCGTCGGGGTCCGCCATCGTCAGCTTCCACCACCCCGCGTGGATCGCCATCTCGATCACGCACAGCGCGGTCACCCCGGCACCGATGATCCATGTGTGCTGGCGCATCGCCGAGGCGAAGCCGAACATCGCCATCGCCACGAACGGCGCGAGGGCGTTGCCCCACAGCACCAGCCGCCCGCCGCGGATCAGCCGGTTCACCAGCCACGGCGAGCGCTGCACATAGTGCGCGTAGTCCAGCGACTCCGCGACGCGCGTGCCGCAGTTCGCGCAGACGCCCCCCCGCGTGTGCCCGCGCAGATCGTGCATGCAGCGTCGGCACAGCCGATCGAGAATGACCACGCCGTCATCGTGACCCGCGGAAGGCTCCGTCCGAGCGTGCGTCGGCGCTATTGTGCCCGCATCGGCGCGATCGGCCCGCAGTCGGCACGCGTTCGGCCGGGCGGGATCCATCAGCTCGGTGATGGGGAGGTTGTCGCTCTCGAGCGCGTCGAGGAGCGCGCGCTCGCCGCGCCTGAGCTTGAGATCACGCTCTTCCGGGTAGAGCGGGACCAGCATCAGGAACATGATCCGCCGATCGGGCAGCGAGAGCGCGAAGTGATCCGGGTTGCGCGCGAACGTCGGCAGCGTGATGGCGCTGCTGAATGCCGTGCCGGGGATCACGCGCTTCGGGCCCTCGAAGCCGAGGTCCATCGTGTGCCCGAGCGCGAGCGGCGCGCCCGACATGTGCGGCCAGCGGGCCGCCCCTTCGCACATGAGAAACGGCCACGAGTACCTCGGGTCTTTCATCGCCGCCGCGTCGGTCGGCCAGTCCGGCGGCAGCATGAAGCACAGTTCGACGTGCCGGAATTCCTCGGCGGCGGCGGGCACGTTTTGAGCGAGCGCGCTCATCCCCGCCGTGACCACCGCCGTCCAAGGGCGCTTGTCGTGCGCTGGGTAGATCAGGAAATCCAACTCGATCGGCGGCTGCGATACGCCGCGATGGATGCGCGGCTGGCCGCCGAGGAGCTTGGAGAAGTGCGCGCCGATGGCGGCGGTGAGCGCCTCGCGATTCATGTGGTTACCCCCATCTCGAAACAGTCTCCCCCAAGAGAACAGCCCAGAACAGCCGACCTTCGACGCGCGAAGTATGCCGTCAGCCCGAGGGCGGCGTCAAGAACTCGAGCAGCTCGGGCGGGTAATGCGGGAGCGGGCCGCCTTCGGGACCGGAATCGGGGTCGAGGTGAACTAGGTCGAAATCGCAACGTATATCGAGATCTAGAAGCACTTGTGCAAATCTATTGCTACATACGAGCATCTGATTCTTCTCTGAATCCGTCACGCCAAACAGCGCAGGAGCGTGGTACAAGTCGCTGGGCAGGGGTAGGATGATATCAGATTTCCGGAATCGATAAGATTGTATTTGATAATAAGGCTCTGGAACCCACTTTGCATTATGTATCGGCACGGTGGGAAACATCCAGGGCGCCATGGATGGAAGCAATTCCGCAGTTGCGAGTTCCCAGAAGGCGTCTGAAGGGGACGGCCAGTTGCTGGCAGGAGAATCCAATCGCTCGCTCGCGGCGAGCTGTGTTGGGCGGAAGTTGATGCCGCGCAGGTCTGAGGCGTGAAGAAGCGATCGCACATGCTCGGACACTACGGTCCAAGAGGTGCCGCTGCTTGCCCCGGCAATTGAGGCCCCACGGTCGAGCATGTATGGTGATACCACGAGGTGGCCGTCGTGGTCGCGCCTGTGGATATCAAATGAGGTGAATGGGCGAATTCGAAGCAACACTGCTGAGTGGAGATCGTCTCTGCAGTAGTGTCGTTCCAGATGCAAATCGTACTCTCGTAGTTCTTCGCGTGGGCCGCTAAACGGCAGACGCGGACTAAGACCGGCCCTCCTCAGATATCTGATAACGTCTATAATCCTGGAGTCACTCAGAGGCATGCGCAGAAGTGCCTTGCGTCCGATGAATCGTGCATGCTCCGCAACGGAACTGGCAAGCGGCTGAGGTATGGCCGAATGCCATTGCTGATGCGTCAGTTTGACATTGACGATCGTATTCATGGTGTCGGTCTCAGGCTCCGAAGCCACTGAATAGCGGCTTCTCCAACTTCTGGTCGTCCGATTGCGTCGTAGGCATCTTGTATGCCCTCAAATATTACTTCTTCATCGATGGGTTCCGTAAGCTGTGTAGGCGTGATCAAGTCTCGCACATGCTGATGGAACGATCGCGCTGGCTGGCCGGGGCCGCCGATGTGCTCCAGGCTGTCGATCAAGAAACCGGGCATCGAGTCAATTTGATTGGGCGATAACGGCACGCCCGGATACCAGTTTTCCCAGAGAACATCCAAGATGTGCGCAATTGCTGTGTGGTGGTTGTGCAGCTTGGCGGCACCCGTGCGACCGCCGGCAACTTCGTCGATTTGGCGAACGCTCGGGAGCTTTGTCAGATCGTACGTTCCGTCAGGCAGTCTCGCTTCCCTGTATATCTCCTCGAAGGCCTCTTTGGTCATCTTTCGCAACGCTGGGTCTATGTCCTTTGCGGACTGCGTGCGTGCGAGCACGCTCTTGTAGCTCTCCCACGGCGACTGCCCGCGATCGCGGAAGCGCTTGTAGATCGAGAAGACCCGCTCGCACGCCGCCGTGCCGGTGTTATGCACCCAGACACCGCCGCCCGAAGTGCCGACGAAGTAGGTGTGCCAGTCGGCGATTTCGAGGTCGGAGGTCGTGAAACGTTCGCGGCTCTCGACGCCGGCACTCTTGCTTCATTCATTCGCGCGGCGTCAAGAAATCGAGCAGTTCGGGCGGGTAGTGAGGCAGTGGACCGCCTTCGGGGCCGGAGTCGGGGTCGAGGCGCACCGGGTACCAGTCAATCTTGAGTTGTTGCGATTTGCAGAATTCGTAGAAGCGGCGGGACGCGATCTTGGGATAGATGTGCTCCATGCCCATGTACTCGAAGGTTCGGTAGAGATCCGAGTCAGGCGGGATCATCACGTCGGAGCGGCGGTAGTGCATCTCGGCGTAGGTGTAGGGTGGCTCGTACGGGATCGCCGAACCCGGCGCGCCGGGGAACCACGGGCCGACACCCAGTGCGATTTGGCGATCCATCCTCATCCACGAGGCCATCGGCGGCATCTTCCGCTCGCACGTCAACTCCCAGAACGCTTCACCCTCCCACGGCACTATCTTTGCTTTCAAGATACTCGTGTACTTGCCAAGGAGTGTCGGCTTGAAGCTAAGTCCGCGCAGATCCGACTGTTCCAGCAGGCGTTTGAGCTCCGACGACACGATCCATTGCAGATGATCCGCGCCGGCGATCCGCGCGTTTCGCTTCAGCTTGCGCTGGTTCAGCACCAGCAGGCCACCGTGCCCAGGGAGCACGCGGCCATTGCACGCGGTTTGCGGGACGAAGTCGAGCAACTCGCAGGAATCAATCTCCTTGTCCGAGTAATGACGTGTGAGCTTGAGGCTGTAGAAGCGCGTGGGTCTAGGCAGATTGGCGTCGGAATGAGG
Source organism: uncultured Phycisphaeraceae bacterium (assembly GCA_964391865.1). Lineage (GTDB taxonomy): Bacteria > Planctomycetota > Phycisphaerae > Phycisphaerales > UBA1924 > DASZQL01. The sequence continues at coordinate 80,061 of CAYMNQ010000005.1, read as the reverse complement.
GACAAATCCGTGCCGCTGAAGCGCGCGCAGCAGACCGATCGCACGCGCGTCGTTAAGTGAGACTCGAGTCAACAACGATCGGCCACTTTGGCTTACCGCTTCAGGATGGATCTTCCGAAGCTCATCGAACTGATCAGGCGTCATATCGAGCGCTGAAACGTCGATGCGTATGGTCATTGCTGACTTCATTGAGGCACCTGCACACCCTTGGATGCTAACCACTGCTCGGTTGCTTTCCAAGTTTCGGATCGACCAAAATCTCTATATGCATCGCGCATCTCAAGAATCAGATCGCTTGCCGCCCGCGGCCTAGTGATATCGCCCCTCTTGTATCCGATCCGTCCTCCTATCTGCCGGTGGATCGATGCCGTCCCGAGCCCCGCGCCCTGATGCTCTCTGATGTGCAGGAGCAGAACCGGCGCATCCAGCAACTCCTCTTCAGTCGGCAGGCGGTTGAGCGCGCTCTGGAAGATTTCCGGCAAAGTGTACTCCGGCGCCAAGTGGTGGATGCAGAGACCGGAGTTCCGAAGGCGGCCCTCCATGATGTCGTAGACATCGTTGTAACGCGGAATCTTCGCCAGATCGTACGTGCCGTCCGGCAGCCGCGCCGCCTCGTACATCTCGTCCATGGCCGTGCGCGCGAGCATGACGGCGCTGTCCAGATCGACCTCGCGTCCGGCGACGTCGTAGAACTCATCGAGCGCCTGCCGAACCGCGACGAGCGGATTGTCGCCCGGCCCTCCAGCGTCGCGAATTTTCCGGTACAGCCCGATCGCGGTCTCGACTTCGAGCCTCGCCTGACCAGCAAGTCCAGCGGCATCGGCCGCCGCTGCCACGGCCTTCTCTTCAACCGCCGCGAAGCGCGAGACCAGTGCGGCGTCTTGAGCGATGTCGGGCACATCACGGAGCCGGAGCAGAACCCGCCGGATCGCGTCGGCCCTGCTGAGCACTAACTCACCGCCGACAAAGAACGACCCCACGATCAGCAACGTCTCGCCGACGATCCTCCCGACGACTCGCCCGCGCGTGAAGTCATCCGCTGTCTCGAAGTGCTCGAACGCTTCCTGGATCAGCTCGATAGCGATCATCACCGCCAGTCGATACTTCGCGCCGAGTGCATTGAGCTCGGCCTGCCGCCCCGTGAACAGCGCGTAGAAGCCATTGGTCTGCTCATTGATCAGTAGTTCTGATAGTTCGGCGGCAACGCCGGCGATGGCGGAGAGCTGCTCGTCATCCTCCCTCGTGAATACTCGTCCTTCGGTAAAAAACCGCCACCGGATCGCAGTGTCGTTGTATTCGGTCAGGATGTGCCAAGAAAGCTTGGCAACTTCCACTGTTCCATCGACAACAACTGCCTTGACCGCTTCGAGTAGACCGGCTCCGTAACCATGGTAGAAGTTCCAATCCCCGTCACGAACACCGAGCGATTCGCCGAGCGCCCCGGGCCTGCTGATGTCCAGCGCCAACCACGCCGCCGGTTTCTCCCCCATCGTGTTGGCCAGCATCGTTTGGTCGTTGAACTCAACAATCTGGTACGTGCGTGGCCCGGCACTGAGCGTGTCCACAGTCGCCGACTGCAGCATGTCTTTCAGTTCATCCGGCCCCTCGAAGCGCAGGCCGAAGGCATGGAGTTGCCCTGGCCCCGTCGCTGTGATTGGTGTGAACTCGCCGGGCGATATCTGATACGCGCGCCAGTCCGGGCGCATCGCTTCTTCGACGAACGTGTCGCCCGTGATGGTGTTGGTGTCGGGGCCGGTCTCGATGAAGAGGATTTCTTCGTCTTGGATCAGTGTGTCGGGGATCGTGACGCGGGCGACGAACTCGTCGACCTGCCCCGGCGTGAGCACGCTGCCGGGGACGAAGCGGACGACCATGCCGAAGAGGCCGGCCGCTTCCGGCTGCGCCTCGTATACACCCGGCGCGGTGGCTTCGAGTGTGGCCTGCTCAGCGACGCCGTTGATCGTCAGCGTCACGACAATCGGGTAGCCCTTCGAACCGAAGGGATCATTCCCGAGCGTGTCGATGCTGATGTGGTAGTCCTCATCCGGCGGCGGGATGGCGAGCACCTCCACGCCGCGCTCGGCGGAGCCGGCGTAGCCGTAGGCGTTCGTCGTGATGATCTTGATCTCGTTCATCCCCGGCTGGACTTCGACGCCCTCGATGATCTGCTCGAAGGATCCGGAATAGTCGAAGGGTTTCAGCACCGACTGCGGGTTGACGGATTTGTCTGTGGCCACGTCGATGAATAACTCGGGGATGATCCCGCCGCGGGTGAGGCCGGGGGTGATGGGCGGCTCGCCGTTGACGAGCAGTTGTACGGAGTCGATGACGCCGTCAGCGCCGTCGATGAGGTCCGAAGCCGCGTCATCAATCGTGCCGCTGAAGACAATGTCGGCGAGCAGGCGCGTGAAGTCCTCGCTCGGGCGGAGGTTGGTGAGTTCGGCCTGGGCGAGCGCGATGGTTGGTGATGGGTGAGAGAGGGGGACGTGCTGGAGTGATCCTGATACGCCCTCTTCGGTGAGGCCGACCGCGGAAACGCGGTAGGACGTCAGCGTGGCGCTGTCGCCGCACGCGCTCATTTCCGCGGACGCCGAGATGCCGAGGTCCGCCGGGCTGGAGCTGAGTCGGATGACTTCGAGATAGAGAGTGACCTCGCCACCGCTCGCGGACAGCCCAAGATCGTTCGGTTCGTACGAGCCCGGTGGGATGTAGTCGCCGGTTTGTCCCCGTTCGGGGGCGACGATGGGGAGTTTGTTCCGGCGCTGATCGCCGTCTTTCTTCCAAAGCCGAAGCGAGCCGCCCCGCGAAATCAACGAGCCGCCCGCGCCGACTTCGGCGGGGTCGTTCGCCGAGTAGTCGATCGCGATCTTGCCGTCATTCAGCGAGCCCGAGCGCACGACCAGCTTGAGCGGGACGAAGCGTGAACCCGGCGACTCATCGTCATCATCGCACTCAGCACACTCAAAGGCGTTGAACCCGTCGGCGTAGTCCGGTATGCCGTCGCCGTCGTGATCGCCGTCACCGGCGCGGACAATGTGCCCGAGCGAGCCGGGGCGATTCTCTTCGTCTTCGTCGGCGTCGTTGACCGACCCGTCGTTGTTGCTGTCGATGCGGATGTCCACGCCCGGCCGCGGGCGGCGGTAGTGCGGGCTATCGAGGTCGTTCTGGTTGTGAATTTCATCGAGATCGCCGTCTTCGCAGGCGGCAGGGCTTCCCATGTAGGCGGGACTGTCACAGTCGTCCGGATCACAGATGCCGTCGCAATCATGATCGTCGTCGCAGTCGGTGCCTCCGGGTGGATCTCCTCCTCCACCTCCTCCGCCTCCGCCGCCGCCGCCAGGATTGCCGATGCCCGTGCCGTCGCCTCCTCCGCCCCGGCCACCTCCATCGTCTCCGCCGCCTGGGTTGGTTCCTGTGCCGTCGTCACCGCCGCCGCCGGGGATTTCGTAGCAGCAGTCGTCGCAGTACGGCGATTGACACGGAATTCGGATCATGAATGGCCAGCAGCAGTCTGAGGGATGCTCAAAGAGGCCGCGGTCGGATTCGGGTGAAACCGGCTCGCCCCAGCGCTGAACCACTTTGACCAGATCGTCCATCCCCACGGTGCCGTTCGCGTTGAGGTCGGCACGGACGCCGAACGCGCTCGCGCTGCCCCACTCGCTCAGCACGAGGGCCGCGTCGTGCTGGCCGACTGTGCCGTCCGCGTCGACGTCTCCCGGCGCGAGGGTCGTGATGATCGGGGTCGCGGTGAAAACCGCTTGGGGCAAGGGTTCCATGCCGTTGGAAGTCCAGATCGGACGCCAGCGCAAGCGTGGGGCTGGCGGCTGTTCGCTCGCGAGATCGCCGCGATTGATTTCAGAAGGCTCGTACCAGGTGAGATAGATCGCCAGCAACTCGCCGCCCGAGTCGCGGAGCGCGACGCGCATGGGATCGTGCATAGCCGTTGGATCGGAGGGTACTACTGGCCACTCGTCCGAACCGCGACCGTGGGTGTCGCTTGGCGTCTTGGTGGCCATGCGGTGCGGCGCGGGATCAGTGCGCGGTCTCACCGAGTCGGCGCGCGCGGGTGTGTGGGTTGCCGTCGGCTGTACCGGTACATTCGGCGTGCCGCTGGTTGCCGTCGCGCGCTCGTGAGGCTGGGATCTCGGAGCGGCATCGGCGAAGACCAGCGCTCCCAGATTCGCGATGAGCAGCGCGGCGGCGAGCGCCGTACTGCGCGGGCTCGACGATCGCTGCCGCATACCGGTGCGATGCGGCAGGGAATCGACGGCGCGCGACGACTGAACGAACGATATCACATGAACCTCCCCGGCCGGTCCCCCCGGCCCACGGTACCGGCTCGCGCCGGCCAACGATCTGGACATTCAACACCGACGCGGCCCGATGAACTGCTTCTCGGCGCACCGCTGGTACTTGACTCGTCGCGTCGACGAGACCGCCCCATCAACTCGGCCGGAGTGTGCGCGCCGAAGCATCCTTCAAAATCATCGCGCGACTCCGGAAAAACTCTCGTACCCGAAAACCACTGAAAGACCGCGTGCATCCGCGGCGCCCCTGCGGGCTTGGACGCACCGCATTTCTGTCTTCATGACAGATAGCACAGGATTGCCGCACCTGGAAACGAACGCGCGAAAAAACATCGCAAATCTGCCGCGCGTTTTTGCGCGGGGGTTGTGGTGTCACCCGGCGGCGAGATGACCCGCCGAGCGATGAGACGTTCTGCGCACACCCATTCGTGCATCGACTTGCTCTGCGTAACTTCAGTAGTGACTTGAACTTGGAGCGGGGTCGACGGGCGCGCTTGGGTGCGGCCGCGGCTGGCAACACGCAAGAACGCCGCTCCGATTGCCTCCGAGCGAACGCGCCCCGGAGTTGCACGATTGCATGGGAATAGATCGGGCCAAACCAGACGAAGAGCCCCCGCCATTCGGTTTGCGCGACAGCGATTGGTGTGCTGCCGGGTCATTCAAACCAATCGAAACGCTCTCGGCGCGGTGCGAAGGGTCTTCGATCGCGCGGCGGGCTCTCGGCGCTTCGCAGCGACCCGAGAACTCGCATCGGTGAACGTGACGATGGCCCGCGTGAGCCGGCGCACTGACGATTGGCGGGACGTTTCTTGCTCGCGGCGGCGAGCCCTGGGCGCGAGGGCGGTGTCACACCTCGCTCTTTTGGCGTTCAGGCTGCGCCGCCGACCATCGGCAAGTATCCGCAACTGGCGGATTCAGCAGGATCTGCGTTGAATGGAGCGGACCGGGATCGAACCGGCAACCCCTAGCTTGCAAAGCTAGTGCTCTCCCAATTGAGCTACCGCCCCAATGCGATGTCGAACTACAGTACGGCCACTTATTGTCCAATGATTCCCATCGTCCGTACCCATTGATGCCGGAGTGTACGCTCGTGGCCCGAGTACAACCACCGCCGCTCGCAGAGCCTGCTCGGGTCAATGCCGCCGACGGTGTGCAGAGCGAGGCTCAGAGCCTTGTTCACCCTTGATGCTGCCCGCCGCGCCTCGGGCTTTGCCGAGGGGGAGCTTGTATTGAAAGCAGTCGGTACCATCCCCCGGCTTTCGAGCGAGTGGCAGGAATCAGTGAGTACATCTCAGTCGTAGACTGGCTCGGTCTGTCTTCGCAGATCGCGGCCCATCGCCACCGCGCCCCCGCGATGCGCACTTCGACCTCGCGACGGGAATCGGCGCGACGGCAGCAAATCCCGCAACACAAGCGCAACAACGCGGCACCACGGACGAACAGACTCCAACACCGAAACCGCAGAATTCTGCGGAACTGGTGGGCGTTGGGATCGCGTGCGCTGCTTTGAAATGTGGGGAAATGGGCGATACTGGATTCGAACCAGTGACCTCTACAGTGTCATTGTAGCGCGCTAGCCAACTGCGCCAATCGCCCGATTGGGTCAGCAGTATAGCCAAGCGGGCGAGGGTGTGTCGAGTGCGGGGAGTATTGTCTCATGGCCCGTTCTCCTGGGTGGGCGGCTCCCGCTCTCGGACGCCCGGGGTTGATTGAACCCTTGGCTCCCGGCTGCCGCCATCATTCACGCGGGGCTTCGCGGCGAACGCTGTGGAGCACCTTCATCGCGTCGAAATACGGGCGGACGATGGGCGAGTCGGACTTCTCGAACTCGGCGTACGGGCCGTCGAAGTAGACCTTTCCCTCGTGCAGCATCACCACGCGCGGGCGGAGTCGGCGGAGGAGATCCTTGTCGTGCGTGATGATCACGGTGGTCTGTACGCGGCGGTCGGCGCGTTGACGGTCGTGGGTCGAGCAGATGAGCTCGTGCATCGCTGCGGCGCTGGTGGGGTCGAGCCCGGTGGTCGGCTCGTCGTAGAACATGATCATGGGGTCCATCGCGAGCGCCCTCGCGATGGAGACGCGCTTCGCCATCCCGCCGGAGAGTTCGTCGCGGTCGCGGTTCATGACTGCTTCATCGCCCCGGAAGCCGACGGCGTCGAGCGCTCGGCGCGCGAGCGGCCTGATCACCTCGTCGCTGAGGCCCTTGTTCTCGCGGAGCCAGAGGGCGATGTTCTCGTAGACCGTGCCGGTGAAGAGCGCGTTGCGTTGGAACACGACGGCCCAGTGCAGGCGGATTCGGTCCATCGCGTCGTCGTCGAGTTCGGCGATGTCCACGAGCGGCAGCCCGGGCCGATCGTGGTCCGCGACCAGCACTCGCCCAGTGTCCGGGCGCAGGTGCCCGACGAGATGGTCGAGCAGCACGGTCTTGCCGCAGCCGGAGCCGCCGACAATCGCGACGATCTCGCCCTGATGCACGTCGAGCGACACGCCGCGGAGGACGATGTTCGAGCCGAACGCCTTGTGGATGTTCTCCGCGCGGATCTCGACCGGCGGGGCCCCCGGGGGCGCGGCGGTCGGGTTGGGATCATCGCTCGGCGTCATTTCGGCGGCTGTCCCTGCGCGTCACGCGTCTTCGCATGATGCTCGCGGATCATATCCGCGACACCCGGCAGCAGATCATTGGGCACGGGGACCAACAGGTTGTACTGCGTGATGAGCCAGCGGCCCTCGCGTTTCACGAGCGCGCCGGTGCCGCGGCACTCGCCGTATTTCTCGCTGATCACGCGCTCATCGAACCACGCGGTATCACTGGATGGCCCGAAGAAAACGTGCCGCTCGGTCGGGCGGTAGGTCCAGCCGGTGCCCGTGTCGAAACGCTTCTGCGCGTAGTCGCGGAACTCGGCGGTGGTCCAGCGTTCCGTCGCGTCGGTGCCGAGGAAGACGGCATCGTCGGCGAAGAGCGCGAAGTAGCGCGGGCCGTCGGCCTTCGCTGCCGCGTCGTGCAGGTCGTTGAGAATCGTGTCGATGAGTTTCGACTCCGCGTCGCGGTCGAGCATGGCTGATGGCTCCGAAGAAGGGGCGGCGCCGGGCATGGCTGCCCCACTGCTCGTACCCGCCGCCGGGCGCTTCACTGCCGGGCGATGCGTGTCGAGCCAATCGAAGAGCATCGCCGGCGGCACGTCGAGCACATGATCCTGCGCATCGAGCACCTTTGCTTCGGCGTTCACGCCCACGCTGGTGAGGAGCTTCAGCGTGCGCTCTGTCTCGTTGCGCCATGTGGGGTCGCGTTCACCGACGAGCATGCGCACGGGCAGCGGCTTGAGCCGATCCAGCCTCGGGCGGTCCGACTCGCGCGCGGGGAACCCCGGCAGCACGAGCAACGACGCGTACAGGCTGGGATGCTCGATCGCGGCTGCGAAGGCGCTCTTCCCGCCGTTGCTCACTCCCGCGAGGTGGAATAGGCCGCCCTCGATCTTGACCTGCTTCGAAACTTCGGCGAGCAACAACGGGAGTGCGCTCAACGCCTCGCCGTTGAACCCAGCTCGCCCGGCGCGCTCGGGGGCGGCGGGGCTGACGATGACCCAGCCGCGCTTCACCGCTTCCGCCGCCCAGTATCTCTGCAGACCGGAATCGACCATGGCCTGGTTCTGCGCGCCGGGCGGGAGCGCGAGCAGCGCGGGGTACTCCCTCTCTGGGTCGAACGGCTCGGGCAGGATCAGCACATACTCCAGGGCAGCGGTCGCTGAGTCGCGCCAGCGCGGCGGCGTGATCGGTTCGGCGCTGGCGGCCCGTGCGCCCGCCACCGCACACAGGGCGACAACCGCGGAGAAAACGAGCAAGGTCCGAGAATCCATGGCGAGCCGTCCTTTTTGGTCAAGATCACAGGTCTTGTACCGGTTTGGTGCTGACACAACGTACCGTGGTCGCGCCGTTGACGGCGCGTTCCTGATGTGAAGCAAAAGTTCATGTGTTGCCGTGGACCATGGCCAGACCATGTCGTAAGTGCTTGATCATCAGAAGATTGCGCTCCCGCAGTCGTCCATCGATCGAGCATCGGCTGCCCGGCAACTGAGAGTCTTGTGGACTTTCCGGACTGAATTCAGTTGACTCAACCACGATTTGATGGAAGCATCTTTCCTAGAGAGGTAGCGCCCGCGCACTAGGGCCTGCCTGAGTCGGTCTCGTTTTGCTCATTTTGAAGGAGGAAAAGATGAAGGCTTTTGCTGTCATTCTCGTTTTGGCCGCTGCGGGCACCGCCTCGGCCGGCATTGCTTCGCTCAACGTCGACCAGTTCGCCCCCATCAGCCCGCGCGGCGCCGGCCCGGCGCTCAATGGCGGGTGGGAAGCTGACGAGATCACTGCTCGCTTCGTTGATTCGGTGCGCTCCAGCTACGACTTCGTGCTCGTCGAGCCGGCCTATTTCCGTGTTACCGATGCGTTTATTGTCGGTGATAACTATCAGATTTACAACGGCGCGGACCTCATCGGCGTAACCTCGCTGAACGGCGCGCAGCCCTCGATCGCGCCGATCGGCAATCCCTCGGGCGACGCCGGCTGGACCAACGGGGACTTCCAGCACGCCGAAATCCTGCTCAACCCAGGCACGTACAGTCTGCGCGTGCAGGGCGACGGCATCGGCGGCCTGCCCGCCGGGTTCTACGTCCGCCTCGACACCGTGCCGGCCCCCGGCGCGGTGGCGCTGATGGGCTTCGCGGGCCTCGCCGCGACCCGTCGCCGCCGCTAAGGCTGATGCCCTGCTGCTTGGTTGATTGAAACCTGCGAAACATGCAAAGCGGCCGCTCATTTCGATGAGCGGCCGTTTTCGCTTTGGCATGGCTCGGCGCGATCGTGGTGACAGCACCCCGACTGCACGTCAAACCAAATCATCGCTCTGTGGCGGCCAGGCACTTCGCCACCACCTGATCGAGCTTCACAAGTTCCCCCTTCGAATCCTTGTCGCGCCGCAGCTTGAACTCCGCGGAATTCTCCGCGAGGGCTTTGTCACCCAGGGTCAGCTTGATCGGCACGCCGATGAGGTCCGCGTCCTTGAACTTCACGCCGGGGCGTTCGTCGCGATCGTCGATCAGCACGTCGAAGCCGGCCTTCGAGAGCGCGCCGGAGAGCTCGCATGCCGCTTTCATCGCTGCCGAGTCCGGTTCGACCTTCATCGGCACAATGATGACGTGGTACGGCGCGATGGCGATGGGCCAGATGATGCCGTCGGCATCGTGGCTCATCTCGACGCACGCCGCCATCGTGCGCGACACGCCGATGCCGTAGCAGCCCATGATGACGCTCTGGCGTTCCTGCTTCTCGTTGAGCACCTGGAAGCCCATCGCATCGGAATACTTCGTGCCAAGCTTGAAGATGTGCCCGACCTCGATGCCGCGTTTGGCTTCGAGTTTCGCGCCCGGCGCGCGGGGGGAAGGATCGCCCACAACAGCATTTCGGATGTCGGCGACGCGCACTTTCTTCGAGTCGCTCATCGCCGCGCCGACGTCGCGTCTCCAGTTGAAGTACTTCACGTGGTGATCGAACTTGTCGGAGCCGGTCGCCCAGAAGACGCCCTTCTCCGCCTTCGGCGCGGCATCGGGATCAACGAGCAACAACGCGCCGGGGATCGTGTTCACCGTGCGCGGCGAGACGTAGCCGATCGCGAAGCCCGCGGCCTTCGCTTCCTTCTCATCCGCGAGCGCCACCAAGCAGCCGCTGGCCTTCTTGACCTTGCCCTCGTTGACTTCCTGATCGCCGCGGACGGTGGCGAGGACCCAGGTGATCCCCGCGATGCTCGCGGCATCAACGCCCGGCGCGGAACCGACCGCTTTGAAGACGATCGTCTTCAGCATGTTCTGCGGCTTCACCTTCATGAATTTTCCGACTTCATCGATCCCCGGAAGGCCCGGCGTGTGGACCTCCTGAAGCTCGCCGACCGCGGGATTGTCGAGATCGAACGCGCGCTCGCCGATCTCGCATTTTTCGACGTTCGCGGCGTAGCCCGTCTGGGGGCAGATGAGGATCGTGTCCTCGCCGCTGTCGCAGTTCACCATGAACTCGTGCGACGCGCTGCCGCCGATCGGGCCGCTCTCCGCTTCGACGACCGTGAAATCAAGCCCGCAGCGCGTGAAGATGTTCACGTACGCCTGGTACATCGCGTCGTACTGCTCGTTCAGCCCGCCCTTGCCCTCGACGTGCATGCTGAAGGAGTAGGCGTCCTTCATGATGAACTCGCGGCAGCGGAGCAAGCCCGAGCGCGGGCGCGCCTCGTCGCGGAATTTCGTCTGGACCTGGTAGAGGTTCAGGGGAAGCTGCTTGTAGCTGTTCACCGAGCCCCGCATGAGCTCGGTGATGGGCTCCTCGTGGGTCGGGCCGAGCGCGGCGACCGCGCCCTTGCGGTCCGTCACCTTGAAGAGCAGGTCGCCGTAGTCCACATCGCGCTTCGTCCCGGCATACAGCTCGAGCGGGAGCATGACCGGGAAGGTCATCTCGCTGGCGCCGGCGGCGTCCATCTCGTCGCGCACGATGTCGGACACCTTGCGGATCACGCGGTGCGCCAGCGGCAGATAGTCATAGATGCCCGCGCCGAGCTTGCGGATGTACCCCGCGCGGGTGAGCAGGATGTGCGAGGGGCTTTCGGCCTCCGCCGGGGCTTCGCGCGCGGTGGGAATGAGCGTGCGGGACCACGAGTGAATGACGCCCTGACGCACGGTCGAAATCGGTGACTTTGCGGTCGTTGACATGGGGCGGAGAGTGTACCGACTGGGGCGCGGGCACCCGCGCCGGCCGCGTGGAACAGATCACATCGGCATACCGGACGTGACCTCATGGACCATGCGCCACAGTTTGTCGACCTCGCCGCGCTCGACGACTTCCAACGGCTTGAGCCCGCCGAACGCCGCGTTCGGTTCGTTCAGCCATTCGGGCAAATCGCCAACGTCCATCATGCGCGACAGCGCCAGACGCAACCGGTTCAGTTCAACGAGCCGGCGCGTGGTCGGCGCGTCGGGAGTCTGCTTGCCCGATTCCCAGTTCGCCAGCGCCCGCTCGGAGAAGCCGGACAGCCGGCGGAAATCGGCGCGCGTCAGCCCGAAGCCCTTGCGGACTTCCTGCGCGATATCCGCGGACGAGACCCGGGGCGGGGCGTTGCGATACGCCGCCCGTCTGGCAGGGCGTGCCGCCTTCTTGCTGGTTTTCCGGGCTGTCGTCGGGGCCATGCGGATCTCCGTGGTGTATTGTTCGGCTCATCCTGTACAAAGTCAAGCACTAAGACATGCATATGTGCATGCACGGAGCCGGCCGAGCGGGTCATGCCGCCTGCGCTACCCTTCCAGAACCCGGATGGCCGACCCCTCGCCCAGCGTGTCCGGGAACACCACGGCGATCCGGCCCGCGGCCGCCCGAGCGCTGGGGAGGATCATCCCCTCCCACGTCGCCGCGAACGCCGCTCGACCGAGCGCCTGCGACAGGCTCTCGCTCCCCTCGTCGTTCGCCGCGCGCCAGTCGAGTTCGACGAGACCAGCAAGATTCACGCCGAGCGCCCGCTCGACCTTCGCGTCGGTCACATCCACCACGCGCTTCAGCCGGCACTCGACCGCAAGAAAAACGCGCGGGAACGCGCCGTGCACGGGCAGCCCGTAGTACCGTTGCACCGCGAGCGCCTCCGCCATCGCTGTCTCCGGATCGAGCGCGCCGTACACGGCGGCGAACTCCCCCGGCGGATTCCACCGCCCGCCGTGCTTCTTCGCGCCCAGACCCGAAACCGCATCGCGGCTCGAGGCGTACCTCGGCGAGACCGCGCGGTAGATGACACCTTCGAACTTTGCGGCGAATCGCGCGGCTGCGGCGCACGCGCGGAGCAATCGCCCGGACCACGGATGCTCCTTCACTCCCATGATCTGAAGGATATCCGACGACGCACGGCGTGTTCCGCACCCTAGACTGCGCAACGAATGTCATTCAGCTTCGGAGGTCCGCAGAACGCCCCGCACGCTCGAGCGTCTGACTCGCCGCCCCAGAAACCCCAGCGAGTACACTCCGCCCATGCATCACCGAAGCAACGGTTTCTTCCGCATCCTGTTCCGCGCCACGCTGCTGATCGTGCTCGCCGCCGCCGCCGTTCAACTGGCGCGTACCGCGTCGGCCCAGGCCGATGCGCCGGCAGCGGCAGGTGACCAGGGCGGGGCGGGGGTCGCGAGCGCCATCAACATCAGCCACCTCTTCCGCGAGTCCTTCGACTTCTTCACCGTGCTGCTGCTGATCTGCTCGCTCGTCGGATGGACGTACTTTTTCCTCTGCGCGTTCGAGATCCGCGCCGGCAAGGTGCTCGCGCCCCTGAGCGAAGAGATCATCCGCGAGTGCATCGGCAAGAACGCGTGGGCCGAGCTGCGCTCGTTCCTTGATGAAGACCGCTCGTTCCTCAGCGCCACGCTCCGCCCCGCGCTCCGACAGCCGGGGGACAGCAAGGACTCGGTGCGCAACGCCGCCGAACTCGCGGCGTCCGAAGAGTGCGCCCGGCTGTTCCGGCTCGTCGAGCCGCTCAACATCGTCGGCAACCTGGGCCCGCTGCTCGGGCTCGCCGGCACGGTGTGGGGCATGGTCATCGCGTTCGCGGCCCTCGGGCAGACGGGCGGGCAGGCGAACCCAGCGTCGCTCTCGCTGGGCATCTCGAAGGCGCTCTTCCACACGCTGCTGGGACTCCTCGTCGCGCTGCCGGCGCTCGCCAGCTTCGGCTACTTCCGCGGCCGCGCCGACCGGCTGTGCAACCGCGCGATGATCGTCGCCGCCGACCTCGTCGAGATGCTCCCCGCGCCGATGGCGATCCGCATGGGAGGCAACGCGCCGGGCGCGCGACCCGCCGCAGCGGCGACGACCAGCACCATGCGCCCCGGAGCCGCCGCCGCACCGAACGCGCCGGAGCGGAACTAACCGATGAAGCGGCGCTCCTTCGCGTCATCCCAGCCGCACGAGTTCCACGGCATCAACGTCACCCCCATGATCGACGTGGTGATGTGCCTCATCATCTTCTTCCTCGTCGTCAGCAGCCTCGCCGCCACCGAGCAGGCGCGGATCAACTTGCCCTCCAGCGCCGAGGGCGAAGAAGCCAAAGCGCCGGACAGCGTCACGATCAATATCTACCCGCCGACCACGGGGATGAGCACCGAGGAACTCGCGAAGACCCGCATGGAATGGCCCGCGCGCGTGACCGCCGAGGACCGCGACTTCGGCACCGCGCGCGACCTTGAGACGTTCGTGCGCACGCGCCTCGCCGCCAACCCCGAATGCGCTGTCGAGATCCGCGCCGACCGCGCGCTCCCCTACGGCTGGGTCGAGCCGGCGATCCTCGCCGTCGCGCGGGCCGGCGCGCCGGCCGCGCGGCTCGCGGCGGAGAAGTCGCGATGAGCCGGCGCTCACCCTTCGGCGGTGCGGGCGGGGGTAGTGCGGCCAGGGGGTTCGCACGCCGCGGCGCGCTCCACAATTTCAGCATGCACTTCGGCCCCAACATGACGCCCATGGTTGACGTCGTGATGGTCATCCTCGTCTTCTTCATGGCCAGCGCCGCGTTCCTCGGCAGCGAGTGGTACCTCCGCGCGGCGCTCGTCGCCGACCCCTCACGCGGCAGCGGCTCCTCCCCCACCGCCCAGAAACCACCCGACCCGCTCGCCCAGCGCCTCGACGTCCTCCTCGACCTCGACGAGCGCGGCCGAACCGTCGTCACCGGTCTCGATTTCCAGCGGGCCCCGCTCGCCGACTTCATCGAGCGCGTGAAGAAGATGCCCAAGGACAAGCTGACGGAGCAGCTTCAGGTCGTCATCCGCCCGGCCTTCGGCGTGCCATATGCGGACGCGGTGCGCGTGCATGAAGCATGCCGCGGGGCGGGCATTTGGCGCGTTGGGCTGGGGCGGCGCGCCGATTCGAATTGAACGGGATATCGCTGAGCGGATCTATGCGAAGAGTTGCTTCAACAATTCATCGCGAGTCAGGCCGACGTGCTCCGCCGCATCCCGGACGATGCAGTTCAGTGTTCCGAGCTTGAGCGGATCATGCACCGGAATTGTCAGATGATGTTCGCCGTTCAGCCGCGTCATCAGCCGCATATGGCTGCCTGATTGCCGGACACGGATGTAGCCGAAGCGGCTCAATGCGTGGGCGAGGGACTCGCCGCTGAGGCGCGCGGAAGCTTCATGCCGCGATCACCTCGTCGCGGACCCAGTGCAGCCGGATCATGTTTGGGCGCGCGGCCTCGTCATCGAAGTGGCACTTGACCGCATCACGGACCGCGTCGCGCAGTGAAGCAATGTCGTCGGCCTGAGTGAAGATCGACTGGCCAATTGCCCGCGCAACGAACCCGCCCTCCACATCATCTTCCACAACAAACACGATCTCCGTCATGACAGACCTCCAATGCACCTCACTGAAGTATAGGTCAGCGATCGGAGCGCTTCACACCCCTGCCTCTGCCCTCGACCGATCCTTCACCAACCGGATCGACGCTCGGGCGCTCGCCGCACTCTGGGCATACGCGTCCATCAAGCCCGTGCAGAGAATAGCCGCATTGTTCGCACTCTCCGGCCGCCACTCGGCGCTGTTTGACGAGCCTCGCTGAGAATCTCCAGACACCCCACGCGAAAGTTCTCGCTGCACAAGCCGCGAGCGCAAGCCAGCCAACGAGATAAAGCCGGTGATACACCGTTCGAATACGAAAGCCGCCAAGCGATCGGAACATCACCTCTGAGACCGTGATCATCCACACGCCCAGATACGCCAGAACGAGCCACATGCACAGGACCCGCCAGTGTCTTGGCGACGCAAGGGCCGCGACCGTGAACACGACCAAGCCGAGTCCAAAACAGAGGTTGAGAACATCGATGAGCGGCCAGTATCGCTTCCAGTAGTAACCAGGATTGATCTCACGATCCGAGGAAATGTCATCCAGCAATCCGAGATCATTGATTCCGTTCGCTCCAAATGATCTAACAATTGGCGTGTGACTGTCTGGCACAAGAATGAGCTGGTACGTCTGTCGCCAAGGATCGAGCGGAATGCCGTCCGAATTCACGCCGGACATCTCCGCTGACCAGTAGCCTGCCGCGACGAGCTTTTCGCCCCATGTAGACACCGCATCAGTACGAGGTGGAACTGAATAGTCCAGAGCGTACGCGGCGCAACATTGCGCGAGAACCTTGGAGTATGACCCGGCTTCTCCCGCCGAAGAACTTGCGGTGCAGCGATCAACAGAAGCGAAGCACAATACGGCACTCAGAGCCCAGGGGATTGCGTCCTGTTCGCGAGGCACCATCTCAGCCTCACACTTCCGCTTCCGCCTTCAACTTATCCTTCGCCTGCCGGTCCGCCTTCTTCCGTTCGCTCTCGTTCAGCAGTTTTTTCCGCATCCGCACGCTCGTCGGCGTGATCTCAACGAGCTCGTCCTCCTCGATGTACTCGAGGCACGCTTCGAGGCTCATCTGCCGCGCAGGCTTCAGGCGCACGAACTGCTCCTTGGTCGCTTCGCGGAAGTTGGTGAGCTGCTTCAGGCGTGTGATGTTGATCGTCAGGTCGTTCTCGCGGTTGTGCTCGCCCACGATCTGGCCCATATAGACCTTGTCCTGCGGCAACACAAACATCACGCCGCGCTCCGCCATCCCCTCGATCGCGTACGCCGTCGCCGTGCCGCTTTCGAGCGAGAGCAGCACGCCCTGCCCGCGTCCCGGCAGCTCGCCCATCACCGGCGCGTACCGCTCGAAGGCGTGGTGGACGAGCGCCTCGCCCGCCGTCGCGGTCATCAGGCGTGAACGCAGCCCGATGAGGCCGCGCGACGCGATCTCGTACTCGATATACGTGCGCGTGTCGCCGCGGGGTTCCATCGTCTCGACGATCCCGCCGCGAGCGCCGACCAGTTCCATCACCGCGCCGACGCAGTCGTTGGGGCACTCGACGACGAGGATCTCGATCGGCTCGTGCAGCTTGCCGTGGATCTCCTTGGTGA
Source organism: uncultured Phycisphaeraceae bacterium (assembly GCA_964391865.1). Classification (GTDB taxonomy): domain Bacteria; phylum Planctomycetota; class Phycisphaerae; order Phycisphaerales; family UBA1924; genus DASZQL01. The sequence continues at coordinate 63,774 of CAYMNQ010000005.1, read as the reverse complement.
TGACCCGCGGCTTGCCGACCGACAATTCAAAGCCTTCTCGCCGCATGTTCTCGATGAGGATGCCCAGGTGCAGCAAGCCGCGCCCGGAGACGACGAATTCGTCCCCCGCGCCGAACTCGACGCGGAGCGCCACGTTGTGCTCGCACTCCTTCAGCAGACGCTCGCGGATCTGCCGGCTCGTGACGTACTGCCCCTCTTGCCCGCAGAAGGGCGAGTCGTTCACGCGGAACACCATCGTCAGCGTGGGCTCGTCCACCTTCACCGCTGGCAGAGACACCGGGTTGTCAAAGTCCGCGAGCGTGTCGCCGATGTCGATCTTCTCGATGCCGATGACCGCGCACAGGTCGCCCGCCTGGATCTCCTCGCGCTCGACGCGCCCGAGACCGGCGAAACCCATCAGCTTCGTCACCTTCGCGTTGCGCCGCCCGCCCGAGCGGTCCAGCACCGCGACCGTCTGCCCCCGCTTCAGCGTGCCGTTGAACACGCGCCCGATGCCGATGCGCCCGACGTACTCGCTGTAGTCAATGGTCGTCACGAGCATCTGCAGCGGCGCATCCGGCTCGCCCTTCGCCGGCGGCACGCGCTCGAGGATCGTCTCGAACAGGTCGTGCAGATCGGTGGTCTTCACCTTCAGGTCGCGCGTCGCCCAGCCGTCACGCCCGGCGGCGTACACAATCGGGAAATCCAGCGCATCCTCTTCCGCGCCGAGCTCGACCAGCAGGTCAAACACCTCGTTGATCACTTCCTGCGAGCGGCTGTCCGGGCGGTCGCACTTGTTGATCACCACCACCGGGCGCAGCCCCGCCTCGATCGCTTTCGCGAGCACGAAGCGCGTCTGCGGCATGGGCCCTTCCGCCGCGTCGACCAGCAGCAGGCAGCCGTCCGCCATGCGGAGCACGCGCTCGACCTCGCCACCGAAGTCGGCGTGGCCGGGAGTGTCAACGATGTTGATGCGCACCTGCTCGCCGCTCTGGCGCGTGTAGGTGATGGCGCAGTTCTTCGAGAGGATCGTGATGCCGCGCTCGCGCTCGATGGGGTTCGAGTCCATGATCAGCCCGTGCTGACCGCCGGCGAGCTTGTCGAGCTCCCCCTCGCGGAACATGCCCGACTGCTTGAGCATCTGGTCGACGAGGGTGGTCTTGCCGTGGTCGACGTGCGCAATGATGGCGACGTTGCGGAGCTGCTTGTTCATATTCTGCTCGGGTGAGTGGCGACGCGATGAACGAAATCCCCCGACACCAGCACCGCCCCCGGCGGGCGACCGGGGCTCGGGGGACGGAGTATAGCGAGCCCGTTACTTTCCGGCTTTCTTGCCGTCCTTCCCGCCAGCCTGATCGGGCGATAGCTTGAACAGCCCCTCCCCGATCACCGTTCCCCTCGGCCCCGGCAACGCCCGCCACTCCAGCCGCTCAACAGTGCGCGCGGCGCGCACCAGAGGCAGCACCCCCGCGGGGATGGGCACGCCCCGCTTCTGGAAACTCGCCGCGAACGCCGCCGGGCGCGCCATCCCGAGGCTCAGGCACGGCTGCCGCTGCTCGTCCTTCAACTCCGGATCGTGCGCCGCCCGTTCCTCGTGCGATCGCGCGAGCGCCGCCGCCGTACGCTCGACGCTCTCGGAGTCAACGCCAAGCGTCCACCAGCCCGCGTCCGGCTGCTCCACGACCGAGCCGCCGACCCGGTAGGTCCATGCAATCTCGGACCCGCGCGGCGCCAGCATGGCGCCCAGCGGCCCAAATCGCTCGCCAAACTCGACTGTCCGCAGCGCTTCGGGGAAAACACCCGAGAAGTCGATCTTCCCGAGCGCCGGCACATCTTCGGCGCCCGCCGCGCCGCCGGCTTTCCCCGGCGGCGCCCCGAACTGCTCCAGCCACGCGATACTCTCTCCCACGAACCGGTCCCCCACCGCCGCCAGCTTTCTCGTATTCACTGTCTCCATCGCGAACACCGGCGCGAACGGCACATCCTCGCTCGGCAGGAACGCCAGCACCCGGCGCGGACCGGCGAGCCCCGCTTCATTCCGGTCCCCCGCGATCTCAGGCGGCAGTTGAGGCAGCTGGTCCGCCAGAGCGCGCAGCGGCCCCCACCGCGCCCGCAGCGGCGCGTCCCAGTCCATCAGCGCAAAGTACGCATCGCGCGACAGCTCGTCGAACGCCTCGCGCGACCAGGCCACCGCTTCCAGCCCCGGGAGTTCGAGCGATCTCAGGAACGCCATGAAACCGATCCTCACCTCCCCGCCCTGCGGGTCGAACGCGCACGCCAGCCAGCCTTCGCCCGGCGCGGCGCCTAGCCCCGTCCAACGCCAATAGACCAGCGCCCGCGCATTCCGGTCGAGGGCCCGCACATCCTTGAAGAACGCCTGCGCGGCAAGACTGCCCGCCGGGCCGTGCGCCTGCAGTGTCGGCACCAGTTCATCGAACAGCGCTGTCGCATCGCTCGGGCCCAGCAGAATCGCTGGAGATTCACGCTCGCCCCCGATCGCCAGCCAGAACGCGCCTTCCTCAATCGCCAGAATCGTCTGTCCGTTCTCGACCTTGCGCGGCGCGGGCTTGAGCCGTTCGCGCAGCAACCGGTCCGTCTCTCGATCCACCACGCTCCGGATCGCCCAAGAAGACTGCCCCTCCGCCGACCAGCGTTGCACGAACACAAACCTCGTCCCCAGCAGCCGGTCGAACGATTCTTCAGGAGTCAGCCCCAGCTGGCGCGCCAGCTTGCCCCACGCCTCGCCGGTTTTCGAGAACCCAAAGACACCCTCGAGCAGCAGCGCGCCGGTGCGCCCGACCGGCTCGCGCCGCAGCGTCGCCGCATCGTGCACCGCGAACACCAGATTCGCATCGCCCGGCACAAGCGCCGCCGACGAGTACACGTCCTGCGCCGCCGAGCGCGCAGCGAGGGCGCACCACGACACCACGCCCACGACCAGCACTCGGATGATTCGATGCATACGAACGGCTTACCGCCCAGGGAACAGGAGGATACCGTCCTCGGTCCCGCCCGGACGGGCGAAGTCCGTTTTCACGAACGACGCCTGCATCTTCAGGCTCGCGTTGGGCATCGGGAGCGCCCGGCACTCGCCCGAGACCAAACGCGCCCTCCGCCCGCAGCCGTGCTCGGTGCTCCGGCAGGACTCGATCGAGTCCAGCCACGTCAGCATGTCGTCCGCGGTGCAGCCGGCGCGAGAACGCTCGTTCCGCACCATGATCACCGGGCCGACCATCGGCGGAGATTCTTCGGGCTTCACGGGCGAGAACTCGTTCCGGAGCGCGGTGACCGCGTTCTGCACCGGTGTCAGCACGCTGGCGCTTTCATACGACACAGCGCGGGCCAGATCGCTGACCGGCGCGGGGCGCTCGACCAGCGTCGTCGCTTCCGGCGCGACGCGCCGAGCGACAAACCCGCCCGCGACCATCGCCAGGAACGCCACCGCCGCGGCGGCGCGCCACACCATCACCCGCTTCACCCCGCCGATCGGCAGCCATGCACGCTGACGATCGATCTCGTTCAAAACGCGATTGGTAAAATCGGGGCACGCGACCGGGCGGCGCAGGGCCTCAAGCGCCCGCTCCGTCTCCGCGATCCGCTTCGCTTCATCCGGGCGGCCCATCAGCTGCCGGAACAGCTTCGCGCTGTCGGCCCGCGTCAGTTCGCCGTCCAGCAGCGCATCGACCGCGTCGTCGGGGATGCGCATCCCGGTGTCGGGATCGACGAGGGGGTCGCGCGGATCAGGTTGGCCGAGCACACCCGACATCAGAACTCGATCTCCACTTCGCCGCGCTTGTTGCGGGCGTACTGCTCGTACAACTTCCGCAGCTTCTGCCGGCCGCGGTGCAGATGGCTTTTCACCGTGCCCTCGGGCATGCCCATATACCCCGCGATCTGCGTGATGGGCCAGTCCTGCTGGTGGAAGAGCAGGATGATCTGCCGCTGCTCGTCGCTCAGTTCCAGCAAGGCGCGCCCGATGTGGTCGCGCGCGTTGCCGCGGAATTCGCTCTCGATCGCCGGCAGGCTCGGTTCGTCATAATCGCCCTGCGCCGCGGCGATCCCCTCGCTGTCGTACACCGGCTTGTGCTTCTGGCACGCGTTCACGTACAGCCGCTTGGCGATCGTGAACAGCCATGTGCTGAACCGGAAACGCGGGTCGAAGCGGTCGAGGTTCATCAGCACGCGCACAAACGCGTCCTGCACGATGTCCTCCGCCACGTCCGGCTTGCCGCAGATCCGCAGCATGTACGCGAACAGCGACGCCTGGTGAGCCCTGATGAGCAACTCCGCCGAAGGACGATCCCCCGCGGCGGCACGCTCGATCAGCATCTGCTCTTCGGAGCGGTTCATGACTACTCCAATCTACCCCGCCCCCAGCCCCGAGTTGCACGGGGCTTGGAAACGGGAATGGGCACCCATCCATCCGTAGAGCGTGCGGCCCGGTTCCATCCGGGCGGTCGCCGCCGCTGGATCACACAATTCTCGACGCGCCAACCTCGGCTTGCTAGTCCGAAATCAACCAATCACGGGCGAACAAGATTCCAGCGAGGCTGATCGTTTGGATTCTGATCGGATCAAGGCCCTCGTCTGGGCACATCTGGGTCATCTGTGACTTCTTCACTTCTGCTCGACGCAATAGCTCAAAGACGCGCGAGATGGATCAAAGCCGTTGGTTCGTCCGGGTGCGCCGCCACCACCCGGTACCCCGCCCCCCGGTGGTACGACAGCGCCAACTCCGGCTCATTGCACTCGCGCGACAGGTGCAGCAGCACCACCGTCTCGCTCGGCTCGATCATCCGTACCGCGTCGCGGCACTGTTCGTTGCTGATGTGCCCCGAGCCGTCCATGATCCGGCGCTTGAGGTACTCGGGCCGATCGCTCGCCTGCTGCATCCGCGGGCAATAGTTGCTCTCGATCGCCAGCACGCCCACGCCGCGGAGCGCGTCGATGAGCACCCCGCCCACGCGCCCGAGGTCCGTCGCGTACCCCAACGACGCACCGTTCGCAAAATCAAACCGGAACGCGGCGGACCCGAGTTCATCGTGCGATTGCAGAGTCGGCGTCACGCGCACGCCGCCCCACATCTCGAAGGGACCCTCGAAGAACCGGAACCGCTCGGCGGTGAACGTCCCGCCCCGGCGCAGCGCGATGGTCCGGTGCCGGGCGTGCGCCCGCAGGCGCGTGTGCGCCGGCAGCGCCTTCGCCCAGCCGGCGTGGCAGTGATCCGTATCGAAATGCGTGAACAGGATGTCATCGATCTGGTCGAGCGACAGGCCCATCGCCGCCAGTGTTGTTCTCGTTCGGCGGGGGGAGAGGCCCGCGTCGATCAGCGTGACGCGCTGCAGAGGCGCTTCGCCGTGGACGAGCAACGAGCAATTGCCGCTGGAGCTGCTGGCGAGCACCCCGAATCGAACCCCGGCATGCGGCTTCGACTCGACCTCCGCCGAGCCCCACAGCAAACCCGGCTCCTCGGTGCATCCGGGCGCGGGACGTGATCGAATGGCCACTCCGTTGGCGTGCATCCGTGAAGCGTACCAAGCCCGAACGTGTCGCAGAGCACCGGCGAATGGACACGTGCCGGCGCTGCGGAGCGACTACAACTTCATCGGACATTGGACACCCCGGCCCCCGGACGGGACACACACTCGGGGACGGCCCCCTCAGCCGTGCGCGGGTCCGACGAGCAGCGACGTTGGATCCCACGATCCCCGCCCTCCTTCACGGAGGGCGGGGTGTTTTTGGGTGAGTTGGGAGCTTTGAGCTTGGAGCCGGACTCTTCGGCTCCGAACTCTGATCCGGCTCAAAGCTCCCAACTCCCCACTCATCTCCCCGGCCGCTTCGCGGCGCGCTTCTGCTCTTCCATCCGCGCGATGGCGATCTGCCGCACGCGCTCGATCGAGTCCATCTCGTCGTTGATATCCACGCCCAGCAGCGTCTCGATCACGTCTTCGAGCGTGACGATGCCCTCCACCCCGCCGTACTCGTTAACGACGAGGAACATGTGCTCGTGCCGCTTGATGAACTCGTCGAGCAGACTGCCCAGCGGCTTCGATTCCGGCACCACGTGGATCGGCCCCTTCAGCTTCTCCATCCGGGTGCCCCCCTGCCCGGCGAGGCACGCTTCGAGAATCTGCGCACGCAGAACGACGCCGATGATGTTGTCGGCGTTTTTGCCAAAGACGGGCATGCGCGAATAGCGCAGTGGTCCGTGCTTTTTCACCACCTCGTCGGCGCTCATGTCCTTCTGCAGCATCATCACGTCCACCCGCGGCGTGAGCACGTCGCGGGTGCGCATGAGGTTGAGGCGCAGCAGATTCGCGATCACCTCGGTCTCGCGGTGCGCGATCGCGCCGCTCTTGCGGCCCATCTCGCTCATGACCAGCATGTCGTCGCGCGTGACCGCCGGCTGGTCCCCGTCGCCCGAGATGCGGCGCGTCACCCAGTCGAGCACGAGAACAGCAGGCCAGAGCAAGATGACCAGCCCGCGGATCGCGTACGCGGCCGGGGCCGCCAGAGTCCTCCAGTGACTCGCGGCGATGACCTTCGGAGTGATCTCGCCGATCACCAGCACACCGACCGACAGCACGCCGGCGACGATCGCCAGCACCTGCTCGGGCGAGTAGCCGACGCGCTCAGCCCACGCCGCCGCCGCCGCACCGCTGGCGGTCCCGCCCACCGTCGCGGCGAGCGTGTTCACAAGCAGGATCGCGGACAGCGCCCGACCCGGGCGTTCCTTCAATTGCTTCAGGATCGCGCCGCTCCTCGAACCTCGCTTGACCAGCAGTTCGACGTGCGAGGGTTGCGTCGAGAGCAGGAGCGCCTCGAGCAGCGAGCACGAGAATGAGCCTGCGACCGACGCGAACGCGATGATGACAAGTGTGGTGGGGAACACGTTTGGGTGCGGTTGGGACGAGCCCGGTCCGGAGTTTCGGCCCGATCGGCGGCCGGTCCGGCTGGATCATAACCCGATCACGGGCCGATCTGTTTGGAATTGAACGCGCGCCGCGCGGGTTCATGCCGGTAGACTTTCTGACACGCCGCGCCGATCGACCGCAGCTTACTCGGAGATCGCGCGCTCGGAGGATCAACGAATGAACTTCCCCCGCCGTCTGCTCACCACCCCCGTGCTCACCGTGGCTCTCGCGCTCGGGTGCAGCCCGCCCGCGCTCTCGGGCGAGCCAAACACGAAAAGCGAGCCGGGGAAGCCCGCGCCGGCGAAGGAAGCCATGCCGAACGCGAAGCCGGCGTTCGAGTTCAAGCAGGAGTGGACATTCGCGCGCGATGCGCAGTCGTGGAAGAATCTGCAGGGGATGACCAACAAGCCCGCGCCGGCGCTGAAAGTCGACAACTGGATCGGCGAAGCGCAGGACCTCGCCAAACTCAAGGGACAGATCGTCATCATCGATTTCTGGGGAACCTGGTGCCCGCCGTGCATCGCCGCCATACCGCACACCAACGACGTGATGGAGAAGTACAAGCCCAAGGGTGTTGCCGTCTTCGGCGTGTGCAACACCAGAGGCTCTGAAAAGATGAAGAACGTGGTGGACACGAAGGGCATGAAGTACCCAACCGCAAAGGACGTCAACGACCAGTCCGCGCGCGCCTACGGCGTGAGCTGGTGGCCCTTCTACGTCCTCGTCGACCGCGAGGGCATGATCCGCGCCGCGGGCCTGCGCCCCGACGGCGTGGACAAGGCGCTCGACGCGCTCCTCGCGGAGCAGCCCGCCCCCGAGAAACCCGACGACAAGCAAGCCCGCGCCGCGGACGCCGCGCCGCAATTCCCGCCCATGGCGCAGATGCTCCTGGCCGCAGCGAACGCGGGTGAAAAGCCCGCCGCCGACGACGAGTCGCGCTGGCTCGAGGGCGACGCGAAGCGCCGCGAGAAACTCAGCGCCATCCAGGGCAAAGCCCCCGCCGCCCTGCAGGTCGATGGCTGGATGAACAGTTCTCCGCTGAAACTCGACGAACTCAAGGGCAAGGTGGTGCTCATCGACTTCTGGGGAACCTGGTGCCCGCCCTGCCGCGCCTCGGTGCCGAAGATGAACGAACTGGCCAAGAAGTACAAGGAAAAAGGCCTGGTCATCATCGGCGTGAGCACCACGCGCGGTGCTGAGAAGATGAGCGAAACGGCGAAGCAGCTCGGCATCGAGTACCCCATCGCCGCCGATCTCGACAACGCCACCGTGAAGGCGTACCACGTCGATGGCTACCCCGACTACTTCCTCATCGACCGTGCGGGCACGCTCCGCTACGCCGATGTGAACAACGGCATGGTGGAAACCGCGGTCGAAAAGCTCCTCGCTGAGTGACCAGGGCTCCCCGCGAATCTCCAACGCCAAGTGTCGTGCCCCAGGTGCCACTACAGGCGTCTGCGCTGAGACGCCTGTAATGCCGTACACAGCCGAACGCCACAACCCCAGAAACACGCGACGCCCCGCGCAACGTGGCCGGCGCTTGGGTCGGCCATAACCAGCGCGGCGCCACATCGCTGTATGTCATTGTTTGTGCGCGCGCCGGTGACATGTCCCGCAGAAACCAGGACGAAACAATCAAAATCTCGCCGCACGCCAGAAGCCCTGCAAAACCAGGCACTTGCAGACACACCCATACGCCGCGCCCCGCGCGCAGGTTCACAATTGTGCGCGCGCCCGTGACGCACACCGGGATAGGTAGAGGGCACGCACGCAGGCGCCCTCCACCCCGCCGACCGGATGCATACGCCTCGGCGGGGTGAGAGTCCGACTCGCTCGGCCGCACCAGCACGAAAGGCACACACCTCTCGCGCCGCCGCCGAACACAGTTTCGACGCTCGGCGAAAGCCGAGCCCAAGTTCGATCCGCCCGTCGACGGGTTTTCTTCGGCAGTCAGACATCAGCGATCAGCAATAAGCAATCAGCCAACCAAACAACAGGAAGCGTTCTCGACTTCGTCGCAAGACGCAAGCCCAACTCCGGCGCACCGCGTCGCGCACGGCGCACATCAAAAAAAGCGTCGGGCTCCTCTTACAGAGCCCGACGCGTGAGGGTCGGGTCGTCCGATGTTTCACAGACGACCCGGCAGCGGTTACATGGAAATCAATCGATCACTTGTCGCTGCAGCAGTCGCCTCCCGTGCAACACCCGCACGAGCAGCCGTCGGCGCAGCAGCACTTGCCGTCGCTGCAGCACTTGCAGTTCGGGCCGCACTCGCACGAGCCGTTGCAGCACGGGCAGGAGCAGGAGTCACCGCACGGGCAACCCGCGCGGCTCGTGGTCGACCCGCCGGCGGCGAATCCGAGCATGGTGGCGGCGGCGATCGGAATAGCGATCAGCATGAACTTCTTCATGGAACAAACCTTTCTGCTTTGAATCTGGACCCGGCGTCGCGCGATCGGCGTCATTTGCCAGGCACGACCGGGCCATTGCATCCGTTGAAACTCGAACAAAGCCACGTCGATCCGAATGAACCCAGCGCGACATCGCCGCGGATCAATAAATGACCCGCACGCGATCGCGCGATTCAGATGGTCCAGATGCAGAGACGGGCTTGCCGTCGTCGCGGGTCGGGCGGCCGATCCGGCTCGCTCGGCGGCGCGGGCTCACGCCACTTCGCCACCGCGACGAGCGCGCCATGAAACGGCTCAACGCCGAGGTCTCCGGCATCAAGCCCGAGCAACCGCTTGAGATCGTTGTTCCTTTCGGCGATCGCCCCGCTCGCCGGGTCGCCGACCTGAGTGCAGCAGCAGCACCGGCGGCAGTCGCCCATCAGCAGCGAAACAGCGCACTCCGCCGCGCCCGCACACGCGCAGCTCCCGCACGTCGTATCTGCGGGCGCCGCGCACTCGCCGCAGCAATCAGACTCCGCCCGCTGCTCGCAGGACGAACAGCCGCCGCACGCCGAACCGCAGCAACTCTCGCCGGACTCAGTGCAGCACTCCGACGGGCACGGCGCGCACCACGCCGTGAGACGGATCCCGCCGGGCAGCAGCGCATGCAGCGCGAACACCAAGATGGCGAGAACCCGCATCATGAGTCAGATGTATTCTCGCCGGCGCGGTCGGCCAGTCAACCTCGGCGCTCGGAATCAACCCACTATTCAGACTTCGTCGCCCAGTATTCGGTCGCGGTTCAGGAATTCTCTCAGGTCGTCCAAGAACTCACAGGCCGTTGCCCCGGTATTCACATTCTGCTGTCCGCCGATACCCGGTACGCCATCCACCCTCCATTTCCCGGACCTGCATTCATGGGCCATCCGAACCTCTCCCTGGGCCGCCTCGACTCCGAAGCCGCCCTTGCCGCCGCCGCCGAGATCGTCGGGCTGGCGTTCGCCTCCACCGCCGAGCAGGCCAAGGAGTGGATCACGAAGAACGGCACCGAGGACATGCGCGTGCTGCGCGACGGCTCGTCCGTGGTCGGCACGCTGCGCCTCGTGCCGATGGGGCAATACTGGGGCGGGCGGAGCGTGCCGATGGCGGGGATCGCGGGCGTCGGCGTCTCGCCGCACGCACGCGGGAAGGGCGTCGCCCTCCGGCTCATGCAGGAGTCGTTGCGCGAGTTGCGCGAATCCGGCTGGCCCATCTCGGGGCTGTACCCCGCCACGCAGACGCTCTATCGGCGCGCCGGATACGAGCAGGCGGGAACGCGATTTCACATCGCCATGCCGCTCTCGCGCATCGACGTGCGCTCGCGCACGCACGAAACCATGCGTTTGACCAACGACGATGCCCCCGCGGTACAGGCGTGCTACGCGAAGTTCGCCGCGCGGCTCGGCGGCTACCTCGACCGCGGCCCGTACTGCTGGAACCGCGTCCGTGAGAACCGCGACGGGCCGGCGGCCGGCTTCGGCTTCCGCGCCGGCGGCGAACTCCGTGGCTACGCCTACTACACCCAAACCCGCAAACCCAACGGCAAACACGATCTGGCGCTCACCGACATCGCCGCAGCGAGCGCCGACGCCGCACGCGACATCCTCTCGTTCCTCGCCGAACACCGATCAATGGCGGACGAAGCGGTCTGGCATGCCGGCCCGCACGACCCCTTCCTCGCGCTCGTGCCCGAGCAGCCGTACTCCCTGACGCTGCACCACTACTGGATGCTCCGCATCCTCGACGTGAAGAGCGCCCTCGAAGCCCGCGGCTACCCGCTCGGCGTGCGGGCCGAGGTCCACTTCGAGATCGACGACGACCTGTTCCAGGAGAACCGCGCGCGATGGGCGCTCACCGTCGAGGGTGGGCGCGGCACGGTGCGCCAAGGCGGGGACGGCTCGATCCGGCTCGACATCCGCTCGCTCGTCCCGCTGTTCTCGGGGTTGCGCTCGCCGTGGGAATTGCTGGGTTTGGGCGCGCTGAGCGGGGATGAGATTTCACTCGGAAACGCCGCCGCCTGCTTCGCCGGCCCGGCCCCGGCGACGCCCGACATGTATTGAAACCCATTTGGTACGACGAAGCGCGAATCTGGGGAAACTTTCGCGCCGCCGGCTCGGCAGCACGACATAGCCACACAATCCAGAAATTCCGTTGATTCGCCGCGAAATTGCTGTAAACTTTGGTGACTATGGAGGTTGAGGGAACACGTTGCCCGCTCGTGCGGCCGCGTTTCTCGTCACGTCATGCATCGTGTCCCAGACGGCCGGTTGTGCCGCGCTGCGGGCGGCATGTCGCGCAGGAAGTTATTGGAGGAACACGTCATGTCCACTCGTTCTATCGTTCGCGCTGCGGGCCTCGTGGGCCTCGTTGGTCTCGCGGCCGGCATCGCTTCGGCGGGCGGCACCATCTCGGTCACCAAGATCCTTGCCGAGGGTGATCTCCTTGGCGGCTCGACCGTCACGAGCACGCTCAACTCGCCCTTCACCGCCGGCAACGGCAAGGTCGGCTTCACCGGCGGGCTCGCCGACGGGCGCAACTTCGTGTGGTTCGACACCGGCCTACGGTTCACGAACGATCAGGCGCTCCCCGATGTGCTCACCGGCACCGAGAGCACCATGGGCGTGGGCGACAACGGCGAGTTCATCTACAGCCCGTCGTTCAACGGCATGGACTCCGTCTACACGCACAACGGCGTGCTCGCGAAGAACGGCGACCCGGCCCCCGGCATCCCGGGCCAGTTCCTCACCTTCGCCAGCCGCCCGACCATGCGCCCCGACGGCGCCACGTCATTCCTCTCGGGCCTGAACCCCACTCAAGGCAGCACCACCACGATCAACCGCGTCTTCTACCGCGGCACGCCGGGCGGCGCGCTCACGCCAACGCTCATCGCCGGCAGCACCATCGTTGACGGCTTCGCCATCTCCACCGGCGGCGGCATTAGCTTCGACTACGACGTCTCCGACAACGGCGCGCACCACGCGCACGTCCTCGACCTCGCCACCCCCAGCACCGCCAATGACATCGTCGTCTACCTCGATGGCTCGATCGCCCTGCAGGAAGGCAACCCCACCGGCGCGGGCGAGAACTGGTCCGGTTTCGACGCCCCGAGCGTGAACAACGCGCGCAACTGGGTCGTCTCGGGCGACACCACCGCCGCCACCACGATGGACTACGTGCTCGCGTACAACGGCGCCGTCGCGCTCCGCGAGGGCATGGTCGTTGACGGCGTCACCCTCGGCACCACGATCAACGCGTTGAGCATCAACAACCTCGACCAGGTCGCCATGATCTGGCAATCAGGCTCGGTCGAGACGCTCATGGTCGGCGACGGCCCCTCGCTCGCCTCCACGACGCAGCGGCTGCTCCAGACCGGCGACCTCCTCGATATCACGGGCGACGGCATCGCGGACGTCACCCTCACCGACATGAACGCCTCGGGCGTGGTCGGCCCGGGCCTGCAGCTCGCCGAGGACGGCTTCGTCTACATCGAGGTCGGCCTCACGTCGCTGGCCGAAGTCGGCGCGGTCGAGTTCGACGCGATCATCCGCGTGGCGATCCCCTCGCCCGGTGCGGCGGCGCTCTTCGGCGTCGCGGGCCTCGCGGCGATCCGCCGCCGGCGCTGAGTCACTCGGCCAGATCCCGTTCGCATTTGTTCAACGCGTGCCAGTCTCTATGACGCAAGACCGCCCTCGCGGAGAGTTTCCGCGAGGGCGGTCGCTTTTGACTCGCAATCAACGAGACGCGACGCGTAAGCGGGCGGTTCTCACGCTGGCGCTCACACTTCGGTGATCAGATCGATCCGCCGCCGAGCCGCGACCGTCGCACCTGCTCCGCGAGGAGCCGCGCTTCCCCTGCGTCATTGGCCGCCGCGCCCGACAGCGAGCCGGGGAGCAGCGAGAATTGTTGACGAAGATCGTCGAACGCCCGCCGCCGCGCATCGCGCAGCGATTCGAGCGACTCCCGCGCTTCGCGGAACACATCGCCGCTCGGGTCAGCGGGCGCTGGAGTCTCGATCGGCCCCTCGGCGGGCGCCGCCGCCCGCGCCCGCAACGTGAACGCGCGGAAGAATCCAAGCCGATCCGCCGACACGCCCGACGGCGTGCCCGCGAGCAGGTCGAAATCAAATTTCACCGCCGCGCCCGACGGCCCGAGCAACCGCCCCCGCACGCGCGTGCCGTCGGCGGTGTAGGTCGAGCCGGGGGGCAGGTTGCCGAGCGCGACGTTCTGCCCGAAGTCGGTGATGGTGTTTGCCGCCGCCGGGAAGCTGGTGACGAGCGACGGATCGGCTCGGCGTGCATCGTTCTGGCGAAGCCCGAAGATGCCGCCGCCCTGCACGCCGCCGGCACTGTTGACGCGAACTGAAACGAATTCATCTTCCCCGTAGCTGTCACTCGTCAGCCGCACTGCACTCGACCCAGAGAGCGAGGCGGTCACCCCGGTGCTATATCTGAACGTGTTGATCGCGGCCACGACAGACTGAAGTGTTGTTCCAGATGTGAACGCGTACTCCTGGATGCCGATGCTGCCCCCGATGTGAATTTCAAAGATGCTAGTCGCGCCATCGGCAGCACCCGATCCGCCGAGATTCAGATTGTTCCCCCCGAACGACAGCACAAACCCCGCCTGTTGCGCCGAATTCACCACGAACAGATCCGCGTTGAACACCTGCCCCGGCTGCAATCGCGCCGAGGTGCGCAGGTTCCGCACCTGCGGCCCGGTAAAGGTCACATCAACGCCGGGTGTGTCAAGCCCCGGCCCGCTGGAGATCTGCGGCGGCGGATCGACGGTGCCCGCGAGTGCGCGTCTCCCGCCGAACTCAAACTCAGGCAACCCGGCTCGGTGCGCGAGCCCCTCGGCCCGCGCGATGGTCTGCGTGATCGAATCAAGGGCCGACTGCACATCCGACGACGCACCGCCCGCCGCGCGCGCCTCCGAGCTCGCCGACTTGATCGCCGCATCAAGCGACTCGAGCACCTCGCCAAGTTCATCCAGTGTCGCGGCACGCTTGGCGAACTGCGCGTGATCCAGCCGGCGGACGCTCAACGACTGCCCGAGGCGCGCGCTGGGCGTCACCGAGTCCGATCCCCGTTGCTGAGGAATGTCGATGGGCCGCGGTGCCGGCGCACCGATCCGTGCGGCGGGGTTCGCGCCCGCGATGGTGCCGAGAAGTTTCGAAAGTTCCGCCGCGGGACCGTTGATCCGGCTCATGCGCGCCTCCGGGATGCGTGGTGGATTCCGCGCCTCCGGCGGCGATCGTGCGACGCCGAACTCCGCCGGCCGCTCGTTCGATCGGCCCGTTCAACGCGGGCGCATGAAAAACGCCGCGGCGGCCGCGGCGTTGTGGGTGAGCGATTCTCCCTGATGTCGGCGGGTTACTTCGGCGCGGCGCCGGGCTCGCCCTTCACGGGCTTGTACTCCACGCCCAGATGATTGAAGAGGAACGCGTACGCATCGACGTTCTGCTCGATGCGGTGGCTCAGCGACGAATTCCCGCCGTGCCCCGTGTTCGCGCTGGTGCGGAGCAGGTGGCAGCCGCCGGGGTTCGCGGCTTGCAGGCGCGCGGTCATCTTGCGCGAGTGCATCGGGTCCACGCGCGGGTCGTTCGCGCCGGTGATCATCAGCGTGGGCGGGTATTGCGTGCCGTCCTTGACGTTGTGATAGGGCGAGTACGCCGCGAGCGCCTTGAACTGCTCGGGGTTCGTGACGGTGCCGAACTCGGTGACGTTGAAGGCGCCGTTCGGATGCAGTTCGACGCGGAGCATGTCGTAGATGCCGACGGAGGAAATCACGGCCGCGAAAAGGTCGGGGCGTTGCGTGATCGCGGCGCCCATGAGGAGCCCGCCGTTGCTGCCGCCCCAGATCGCGAGGCGCTTAGGGTTGGTGTACTTCATGTCGATGAGCGTCTGCGCGCAGGCGAGGAAATCGTCGAAGACGTTCTGCTTCTTGGTGAGATTTCCGTTGAGGTGCCATTCCTCGCCGCCCTCGCCCCCGCCGCGGATGTGCGCCATGACGTAGACGCCGCCCTGCTCGACCCACAGCCGGTGCCGCGCCTGGAAGTTGGGCGTGGTGTTCACGCCGTAGCCGCCGTAGCCGTAGAGGATGGTGGGGTTGTCGCCGTTGAGTTTCGTGCCGCGTTTGCGCAGCAGGGTCATGGGCACCTTGGTGCCGTCCTTGCTGGTGGCGGTGAGGCGCACGGTCTCGCAATCGAAGAACACCGCGGGCGAGGTGGTGTGCAGGGGCGTGCGGATCAGACCGAGGTTTTCTTCCGTGCACGTGTACCACGCCGGCGCTTCGGTGAGCGAAGTCGTGCGCACGAGCAATCGCCCGGCGTCCATCGGCACCACGCCGCCCACGCTGCTCAGACGCGGCAGCTTGAAATCGCGGATGTTCGAGCCGGTGTAGTCAACGATGCGCAGCCCGTTCGGCCCGCCTTCCTGCATCACGGCGATGAGGTTCGTCGGCGTGAGGTGGATCGAGTCGTACACATCAAGCCCGCGCGCGAGGATCAGCCCTGTGCGGTCCCACTCCGGGCGCGACAGGTTCATGCGGTAGATCTCGCCCTTCGGCGCTTCCTTCCGCGTCAGCACGAAGAGCAGGTCGCCCCAGCCGAACTTCGCGTCGATGACCTTGTCCTCGTACTTCGTGATCTGCCGCCAGCCGGCGCTGGGGTTGCGGAGCCAGTGCATGTGCTCGCCGCCGTCACCGTTCGCGATGGTCGCGAGGTGCCACCTGCCGTCGGGCGAACTCTGCAGTTCGATCTCGGCGATGCGCGGGAATTCCTTGCCGACCTCGTAAGTGTCTCTCGCGGTGTCGTCACCCAGCTTGTGGAAATAAACCTGCTGGTAGAAGTGCATGTCGTCGCCGGAGCGCTCGCCCTCGCGCGGGTACCGGGTGTAGAGGAACCCGGTGCCGTCACTGTTCCACGCGAGCCCGCCGCCGGCCGTCCCGCCGTTGACTCGCGGCACGACGTCGCCCAGCTTCTTCCCCGTCTCGGTCTCGAAGACATGCACATCGCCCGACTCGCTGCCGCCCTGCGAGATCGAGACGGCGACGAGTTTGCCGTCGAGCGATGGGAAGAACCAGTCGATGGACGTGCCGCCGCCGGAATCCATCTCGTTCGGGTCGATGATGATCCTCTCGCTCTTCGGGTCTTCGGGCGACGCGAGCCACACGAGCAGTGGCTGCTGCTTGGGCGGCTGGTACTTCAGCGAGAAGAGCTTGCCCGCCTGCCACTTCAGGGCGCGGTAGTCGGCGGATTGCCCTGACTCCAGTTCCGTGAGCCGAGCACGGATGTCTGCGACGCCCGGCAGCGCGTCGAGCACCGCGCGGGTGTAGGTGCTCTGCGCCTCGCTCCAGCCCTTGACTTTCGCGTCGTTCCAATCCTCGAGCCAGCGGAAGTCTTCGCTGATCGACGTGCCGTGGTAGGTTTCGGTGACGGCGGACTTGGGCGTCTCTGGCGGCTGAGGCGCGGCACCTGAGGCGGTGATCGGGCCAACTATCGCCATCGAGATGAACAGACCGGCGGTGACGTGCAATACGCGAAGGATCATGTCGGACTCCGGGTTGAGCGCGTGCGGACCCTACTATCGTACCGGCGAACCCGGATTCGGCGGCGGGTTACCCGCGCGCCGGCATGGGGCATGTAGCGAGTTCTGCGTAGTCAGGGCGATCCGCTGCGGTGCGGTGCTTGAATGCCTTGACAATCCGCCCGCGGTAGACCACGAAGGCGCCGGGCATCTGGAACCCATCGCCCGCGAGCCTGCCGACGCCGTGCCCGCCGAACAGGCCTGCCATCACGCCGCGCCACCACACGGACGGGCCGAAGAGCTGCAGGAGCGAACCCCTGCTCAGCCCGAACGAGCGGTAGAGCCTGCAGTGAGGATCGCTAAATCGCGGCGTATCGCCGAGCCCATAACCGGCGAAGAACTCTCCCGCGGCCCGATCCTCGCCCATGTGCACGAGCGCCAGGCGCGTCCCCGCCGACGAAAACGAGTCGCGGCGATCGCGCAAGTCGGCGAGCGCTTCTCGGCAGAATGTGCAGCCGGCATGGCGGAGAAAGAGAACGAGCGTGGGGGCGGACTCAGAGTGTTCGAGCAACGATACCCCGCGCTGATCAATCGCAGCGCGCATCGCCGCATCGGGCTGCAGCGGCGGTTCTTCATCCGGGTCGTTCGGGCGCATTGACTCGCCAAGCGCACGCCAGAGGATCACCGCGAAGGGAACCCACCACAGGAGATCATTCGTGAGGATAGTGACTCCGAAGATCGGAGGAAGATCGCCGTTCCACAAAGACCACGCGAATCCGATCGGCCCGAAGACCTTTCCGAGCAGACCGACGAGAACGATCGGCCAATGGCGCAAGGGATCGCGTGCCGCGATGAGGTACCCGATGCCGTAGACACCCACGATCATCCCGACGCACTGCCAGATCTGCGGGTAGTTGAGGGGCTCGATGCCGGCCATCCGGAAGATCGAGTCGGGCAGCAGGATCACCCACGCCCCCCAGAGCAGGTTGTAGATGCCCGCCGCGAGGAGCCAGCGGCGCATCCATCGCGGGGTCGTGCTCGCCGGGGAAGTGTCTTCAAGAGTGTTTTCGATGCTCACTCCGATGTCTTCGATCGCGCCGACCGGCGGATTCAACCCCCCGTACATCGCCCAACGTGGCACGTTGCTGCGATATAATACGTTCGCACGATGACCCGCCAACTCAACCACGACCGGCCCGCACCGCCAAGCGCCACGGGGCTGCTCACCGCGCTCGCCAATTGGAAGCCCTTCACCGCGCTCGTGGTCGGCGACTTCATGCTCGACCAGCATGTCTTCGGCGACGCGGAGCGCCTCACCGCCGACGCGCCGGTCCCCATCCTGCACGCACGGCGCACCGAGCAGAACCCCGGCGGCGCGGCGAACGTGGCGATGGACCTCGTGGCGCTGCACGGGCGCGTGCAGGTCTTCGGCGTGATCGGCGATGACCACGACGGGCGGCTTCTCTCCGGTGAACTTGAAAAGGGCGGCATCAACGCGCTCGGACTGATCGCCGACGCTTCTCGCCCCACGACCGTCAAGCGCTCGCTCATCGGCCTGGCGCAGCACCGGCACCCGCAGAAGATGTTCCGCGTGGACTATGAATCGCGCGAGCCGATCGCCGAGCGCGTGATCGAAGAACTCGTGAAGCGGTTCGAAGCGGCCCTCGCCGGCGCGGATGTGGTGGCGATCGAGGACTACGGCAAGGGGGTCTGCACGCCCGAGTTGTGCCGCGCGATCATCGATCGCGCGCGGAAGGCGGGCAAGGAAGTGCTCGTCGATCCGGCGTGCATCGACGATTACTCGCGCTACCGCGGCGCCACGACCGTCACGCCCAACCGTACCGAGGCGGAGGTCGCCACCGGTCTGGACACGCACGACGAGAACGACCTCGAGCACAACACGCGCCTGGCGCGCACGCTGCTCGAAGAACACGACTTTGCCAGCGTCGTTCTCACGCTCGACCGGCACGGCGCGCTCCTGCTCGAGCGCGCCGGCACGCCCGAGACCGTCCCCACCGTCGCGCGGCAGGTGTACGACGTGACCGGCGCGGGGGACATGGTCCTCGCCGCGCTGATGTCGGCGCGGGCCAACGGCATCGGTTGGAGCGACGCGGTCCGCTTCGCGAACGCTGCCGCCGGGCTCGAAGTCGAAGTCTTCGGCTGCCAACCCATCCCCTTCGAGCGCATCCACCGAGCGATTCTCGTTCAAGCTCGGAAGCTCTTCGGCAAGACGCGCACGCTCCCCGAAGCCGCCGTGGAAGTCGCCGCCGCCCGGCGCGAGGGGAAGAAGATTGTCTTCACCAACGGCTGCTTCGACATCCTGCACGCCGGGCACGTGCGCCTGATGCAGGAAGCGGCGGCCCACGGCGACCTGCTCATCGTCGGCATCAATTCCGACCGATCGGTCCGCCGGCTGAAAGGCCCCGAGCGGCCGGTCCACAGCGAGGCCGATCGCGCCGCGATCCTCGGCGAACTGCAGTCGGTCGGGCTGGTGGTGGTCTTCGACGAGGAGACGCCGATGAAGCTGCTCGAGATCCTGCGCCCGGATGTGATCGTGAAGGGCGGCGACTACTCGAAGGACCAGGTCGTGGGCGGGGAGTTCGTCGAGTCGTACGGCGGGCGCGTGCAACTGGTCGATCTCCTTCAGGGGCGCAGCACGACCAGCGCGCTCGGTAAGCTCCGGGCCTCATGAGACACCGCGCTGTACTTGACGGGCCGTGCACCCGCGTGCTGAGGCGACGAGGGCGTCGTGGCCGCTGTGGATCAACCGGCGCCGGTTGGGGCGGGGGCGCATGACCGCCCTTCCAGATCTCAACGCGCTCCCGCTTTCCTCGCTCTTTCACGAGCTGTCGAAGGGGGGACTGGTCCGCCGCCTGCTGGAGCTCGCGCGTGATGAGGACCTGGGCACGCCCGGCGATTCCGCCCGCGGCGACATCACGTCGGCCGCATGGCTGCCGCGGGAGCACTCGGCGCGAGCGTCGCTGGTCGCGCGCGAACCCGGGGTGCTGTCGGGCGGTGCCGTGCTGCCGATGCTCATTGAACTCTTCGCGCCGCGGTGCCGCGCGATGGTGCATCTCGCGGACGGCGCGCCGCTCGACCGCGGCTCGACAATCGCGATCATCGACGGCCCGCTCGCCGAGATCCTGCGCCTCGAGCGCACGATGCTCAACCTTCTGTCACGGCTCAGCGGGATCGCGACATTGACATCACGGTACGTGGGCGCGATCGGCGAGGGCACGCGTGCCTCACTCTTCGACACGCGCAAGACGACGCCGGGCCTGCGCGTACTTGAGAAGTACGCCGTCCGCTGCGGCGGCGGGAGCTGCCACCGGCTGGGGCTGCATGACGCCGTGCTCATCAAGGACAATCACATCGCGGGGATCCCGCCGGGTGAACTGCCGGAGCGCCTCGCCGAGGCGGCGGCGCGTGCCCGCGCGGACCGCCCGCTCCGCTTCGTCGAGATCGAGGCCGATTCGCTCGACCAGTTCGAGCTGTTCCTCGCCGCGCCGCGGGGCACGATCGATGTTGTGCTGCTCGACAATATGCCGCCCGCGTCGCTCGCCCGCGCGGTGCAACGCCGCGACGCCGTGATGCCGAATCTCCTCCTCGAAGCCAGCGGCGGCATCACGCTCGACACCATCCGCGACGTCGCGCTCAGCGGCGTGGACCGCATCAGCTCCGGCGCGATCACGCACTCGGCGCGCTCGATCGATCTGGCGCTCGACATCGCCTGACGCGAGCCCGATCGCCGTGCCACGACAATTGTCTGCTCTGGGATGATGGTCGTGCTCCGCGCACGCCGCGCGCCACGAACGCGGATCAACCCTCGTGAAGCTGCTCGATCAGCCGCTCGATGTAGCGCCACGCGTTGAGCGTCCGGCGAATCTCCTTCATGACCTCGATCTTCGCCGGCTCGCCAACGCGCGCGAACAACTCCCCCACTTCGCGCGTGTAGCGCTCGCGCTCGAGCTCCGCCCAGTCGCTCCACTTCTCGCGCTCCGCCGCATCGCCCGACGCGACGGCCGACTCAATCTCCTCGCGCGTCTCCAGCATCTCCGCGAGAAACCCGTCGGGCAGAGACTTGTCAGCGTCTTTCGCCGCCCCGCCCAGCCGCGCGAGCAGCGCGTTCGCCCGCTCCTCGGGATTCTCAAGAGTCGCCTTCGCGCGGTTCAGCCGCGCGAGCGCCCCGGCGGCCTCCGCGTCGCCGCCCGCGCGGTCGGGGTGCAGCGCCGCCGTGCGCGCCAGCCAGGCGCGCTGCAGTACCGGGCCGGGCAGATCGAAGCGCGCCGGCACACCCAGCAGATCAAACGGATCAGAAGCCGAATCGTCCTGCATCGGAGCATGGTACGCGCGGCGGCGCTGGCGGGGCCGACGTGCGGCGCTGGTCGCGCCTCTTCGCGCCGATCCGGCGCTCTGCTACCTTGCTGCCGGAGGAAGTGCCCCGTTCGTCCATCGCTGCCCGACGAGGAGCCCCCGCGCGTATGCCAAAGCACATCGGAATCGCCGCCGTCAGCCCCGAGGGCTCCGCCGTGTGCTACCGCCTGATCGGGCGGCGCGTGGACGAAATGCCCGACGGCGCGAAGCGTCCGAACATCACGCTGCACAACCGCCCCTTCGCCGGGTACATCGACGCGCTCCAGCGAAACGACTGGCCCGCGATCGGTGCCATGCTGCGCGAGACTGCGGTCACGCTGCACCAAGCCGGCGCGGAGTTCTGCGTGCTGCCCGACAACGTGGCGCACCACGCGCTGCCACTCGCCGAGCCGACCTCGCCCGTGCCGTGGATCAACATGATCGGGCTGGTTGCCGAGACGGTTCAGTCACGCGGGTGCAAAAACGTCGGCATCATCGGCACGAAGTACGTCACCTACGGCTCGACGTACCAGACCGCGCTCGGGCTCCGCGGCATCCACCTGCACGTCCCCGACCGCGACGAAGCCGACGCCATCGACCGCATCATCTTCAGTGAGGCCATCCGCGGCAGCGTGAAGCCCGCCAGCAAGGCGCGCGTGCTGCACGCGATCACCGAGCTCGCCGACCGAGGCTGCGAGGCGCTCATCCTCGGCTCCAGCGAAGCCTCCACCATGTTTTCGATCGAGGACTCGCCGCTGCCCGTGATCGACCCGCTGGTGCTCCTCGCCGACCGTACGGTCGCGTTCGCCAACGGCGACTGACGGATGCCTCGTCACGCCGGCGGGTGTCGGGGCATGCGGCTCTGAGCATGCCCCGCTCTTCGCCACCCGTAGGCAACGGGGCAGACCCCGAGCACCGTGCCCGGGCACCCAACGATCATCGCCTGAAGAAAAAGCCCGCGCCGATGAAGCGCGGGCTCTCATTCTGTCTCAAATCTCAAATCTCAGGACTCATCTCACCCGGCGTACTTCACCGAGCAGCCGTACGACTTCGTCTCGGCCGTGGTGACCGTCTCGCCCGCGACGAGTTGGTTCAGCGCCTGCTTGACGTAGTTGGTGCGCTCGGCCTCGGGCATGTTCCCGCTCTTGTCGTTGTCGATCGCGCCCATGTACGCGAGCCTGCCGTCCTTGCCGATGAT
This sequence comes from uncultured Phycisphaeraceae bacterium, assembly GCA_964391865.1. Classification (GTDB taxonomy): domain Bacteria; phylum Planctomycetota; class Phycisphaerae; order Phycisphaerales; family UBA1924; genus DASZQL01. The sequence continues at coordinate 41,375 of CAYMNQ010000005.1, read as the reverse complement.
GAACATGTGCGGCGTGGTCGCGGCACCGTACGCTTTGCCCGTCGTGCCTTCGGCGTCGTTGAGAACGGGGTATGTGATCCCCCAGCTCTTCAGCGTTTCCTTGTTCGTGCCAAAGTTGCCGTGCTTCGGGTTGGTCGAGTCGATCGCCAGCCACACCACGTCCTTTGCCTTGAACTCGCTGGCGAGGGTGGTCATCGTTTTCGCTTTGTGGCAGCGGACCACCACGGGGCAGTCGTCGTTGAACCATTCGAGAACGACAATCTTGCCCTTGTAGTCGGCGAGGCTGACGGTGTTGCCGTCCTGATCCTTCAGCGAGAACGCCGGCGCCATGTCGCCGATCTTCGCGCCCTTGGCGCCCTCGGTCGACGCCGTCTTGCTGCCGCCGCTCGGGTGATCGCCGGCGACCGCCATCGGGACCGTGATCGCCATCGCCGCAACAACCGCCGCCGTCAGACCCATCCAAGCACGATTCTTCATTGAGATACTCCTTTGTCCAGTCTCGCCCGCGGCTCCGGCCGTGGGATTCATCGCTCACACTTACGCCGCCGACGCCGGAACTCCCGGCCCCGCTCGGCGCGTCAATCACACGATCACTTCTTCCCCGGCGGCGGCACCTCGATCAGCACAGACTTCACGCCGTCCGAGCGCCGAACCTCGGCCACGCCGCGGATCATCTTCACGTTCCCGACGCTCGAGCCGTACTCGACGCGAAGGATCGGCCCGCTCCCCAACGTGTCGCGCAGCACATTCACCGGCCCCTCGCTCACGATGTCGTACTCGTACGGGAACCAGGTAATCGCGCTCGCGCCGGGCGACTCGATCACCAGCGTGTGCTCGCTCCACGTCGCAAGCACGCCCGTTCCTTCCATCGCGCGGGGCAGGCGCGCCCGGAACTCGTCGAACAACTTCGATTCGTTCGTCCCCCCGTCGGCGGTCGCAACGGGCAGCGTGATCGTCGCCGACCCCTCGCCGCCCACGCAGAGCTCGCGGCAGACCATCCACGCCGCATCGACCGAGATCGTCACGCTCGACCCGACCGCTGCGGTCGGGTCCACGCGCAGCGGGAAGATCAGCATCACGCGGTTCTCGTAGATGAAATCGACCAGATCGCCCGGCTCGACGTGGCGCATGGGCGTGGGCCACTGCGCCTCGCCGATCGTCGCGCCGCTGGGCATCTTGAACTCGAAGCTGGTCGGCGCGCCGCTATCGCCCTGGTTGCGCCAGTAGATGTGCCACTCGGGCTCGATGTCGAAGACCAGCCCGATCTGCGTCTCGCGTCCGGGGACGAGCGCCTTCTCCGCCGACACCAGTTTCACCCTCACGAGCGTGTTGCCGTCAGGCGGCGCGCCGACCGCGATCGCGGGCGCGAGCAGCAGCGCCATCAGCGGCCAGAGCAGCCGCCCGAGAAGTCGCCACCCGCTGGATCGCGCCGCAGCCGTCGTCGCCTGTTTCAATCAAGGGTTCCGGTGTGCCTGGAATCCGAGGGTACACAAGAAGAACAAATCGTATCCCACAACCCGCGTCGGCATGGCCAAGCCGCGCGGACGATCTACGCCCCTTTGAGAACTCGCTCGAAGGACCGAGTATTCTTCGGCGTATGAACTACCTCCGCACCATTCATTCGGTTGCATCACTGAGGCTCGCCCTTGTCGGTTCTGCTTTTGTTTGCATTCTGCCGATGGCCGGATGCCCCGCCATCGACTCGCGGCTCGTGCAGGACCGCGCGATCACGGTCGCCGAGGCCGCCAAGGCTTTCCGCTCGAACTCCAGCGGCAAGTACCTCTTCGTCGACTCCCGCTCCGAGCGCGAGCACGCCGCCACGCGAATCCCCGGCGCTCGCCGGCTCGATACTTGGGAGCTCGACCCCAAAGACCCCGACCCCGCGTACGACAACTACTCCGAAATCATCGTCTACGGGCAGAACCCCGGCTCGCCCCGTGCCGAAGCACTGACCAAGCGTTTCTATCACTCAAAGCAGGATCACGCGCGTCTGATGCTCGGCGGGTTCGACGAATGGCTGCGGCAAGGGCATCCCACAGAAAAATCGCCCGCGCCGGACGCACCGAGCACGCCCGCTTCACCCTGAGTCATGGACCGGCGCGTGTTCTAGGGTTATGGTTCATGATCGCTGCCCGTATCCTGATTCGACGGTCTGTTGCGATGTCAACACGGTCGCCGCTTTGATCGAGCCCGGTCTGGTTTCGTTTGATCAGCCAGTTCAGACACGCTTCCTGCGGCGGGAGGACCGGCCCATGCACGCACGCACGCACCGAGAAGCACTCAGAACTCCCATGCCCCGCACCACTTCAACCACGTCGGAAACGCTGCGTCAGCGCATCTACCCCTCCGCCCCAGCATTCGTGGGCGATACGCCGCTGGTCTCGGTCCGCCGATTCTCCCACGCGGGTGGCGGGGAGATCCTGCTCAAGATGGAGTCGCACAACCCGCTCTGCAGCGTGAAGGACCGCATCGGCAAGGCGATGATCGAAGCCGCCGAGCGCGACGGGCGCATCACCGCCGGCACGCACATCATCGAACCGACGAGCGGCAACACCGGCATCGCGCTCGCGTTCATCTGCGCCGCCCGCGGCTACAAGCTCACGCTCGTCATGCCCGAATCGATGAGCAAGGAACGCCGCGCGCTCCTGCGTCACCTGGGCGCGAACCTCATCCTCACCCCCGCGGAACTCGGGATGCGCGGCTCCATCGAGCGCGCGGGCGCCCTCTACGACGACGAACGCTCCCGCGGTTCGACGTTCATGCCCCAGCAGTTCGAGAACCCGGCGAATCCCGCGATCCACGAAGCCACCACCGGCCCCGAAATCTGGAACGACTGCGAAGGACGGATCGACGCGATCGTCGCGGGCGTCGGCACGGGAGGCACCATCACAGGCGTCACGCGATTCATCCGCCCGCTCAACCCCGCGTTCCGCGCCATCGCCGTCGAGCCCGCCGAATCACCCGTCATCTCGGGCGGGCAGCCGGGACCGCACAAAATCCAAGGCATCGGCGCCGGCTTCGTGCCGAAGAACCTGGACCGCTCGCTCGTGAACGAAGTCATCACGGTCACCGCCGACGACGCGATCGCGTGGGCTCGCCGGCTCGCGCGCGAGGAGGGCATCCTGGGAGGGATCAGCAGCGGCGCGAATCTCTGCGCCGCCAGCCGCATCGCCGCCCGCCCGGATTTCGCGGGCAAGCGCATCGTCACCATTTGCTGCTCCTTCGCCGAACGCTACATCTCAACGGCCCTCTTCGACGCGCCGACGTGATTCCCCGTTCCGAGACGTGAGGACTCAGGTCTCAAGCCTCGCGGATCTTCCAACGAAAACACCCGGGCCATTCGGCCCGGGTGCGTGTGTTCCCCCCACTCCGCGCGTTCCCGCGCGCCGCTCCGCCGATCGGTCGCCCGATCAATCGAAGAGGTTCGAGGTGTTCGGCAGTTCCGCATCGCGGAGGTTGATCGTCGTTTCGATGCGGAAGTTCGACTGCGTGGTGTGACGCTCGGCGAAGAAGAACTTCAGCGAATAGATCTTGTTGTCCTGCAGCCAGTTGAGCCGGTCGAGTTCGATCACCTGCTCCACCGCCGAGTGGATGCCGCCGATGTCGATCACCAGCCTGCCGTCGATGAAGACCCAGACGTCGTCGTCGCCGCGGAACTTGAAGACCTGCCCGCTGCCGCGCTGATACACGAACTCGGTGTTCAGCTCGTACGTGAAGTGATAGTTGCGGGGCCAGCCCGGCGTGTTGCCGAAGAGCTCGCCGTTGACCGGGAAGAACCCGCCGCGGCCCGAGTACAACGAATCGTCCCGGTCATCGAACACATACTTCTGTCCCTGATCATCCCACACCAAGGTGATCGGCAGCGGCGACGAGACGTTCACGCCCGGCGTATCGCGGAACCACTGCGAGAACCGCTCGTCGCTGGACAGCCCGCCGTTGCTCGCGCTACCCCAGGCGCCCACGCGGTCGCCGCGCGACGCATCGAACAATGACGGCATGATGTTGCGCCCGGCGCTGTCGCGCCACTGCGTGTTGACTTTCTTGCCCGACCCGGTGCGCACCGGCTTGCCGTCCTCGTCCAGTGTCTCGCGGACGTTTCCGACATAGTGACCGTACCCGCCGGAGGGGGTGATCTCGAAGTCACCGTGACCGCCGGACTCGCCCACGCCCTTGAAGTCGCGGACCACGCCCGTCAGCGTAATGCTGCGGGCCATGGCGCGATCGTCGTCCGAACGGGCTTCGGCCGCGGGCGCGGCCGCCATCAAGGACAGCAGCCCCGCCGCCGTCAGCCCAAGACCCATGACCATGCTGCGTTGCACTGCCTTGCGGTTCATTGCGAACCTCCCTACTGAGCGGTGTTCCGGGCTCCACAGACCCGCCGACCGCCCGATTCCCGGTTGACTGCCACCTCAACGTTACGATTCGCTGGGAATCATCCAAGCCTCCGGGCTTCATTCCGGCCCCGACCTTGCCGCCCGTTCGGGTCGGGCAAGTTGCTCTCACAACAACAGCGCCGAAGCCGCTGAGAAAGCCGATATGATCGGACCAGGCGCGAGGGACGCGCCGGGCCGGAATCACGGAGGAACTGGGCGTGGACGCATTTGTCATCGAGGGCGGTTGCCGGCTGAGCGGTCGGCTGCGGGTCAACGGGTCCAAAAACTCATCGCTGCCCCTTCTCGCCGCCACACTCCTGACGGATCAGCCCGTCACGCTCCGCGGCGTGCCGCGCCTCGCCGACATCGCCAACATGCGCCGCCTGCTCGTCGAGCTCGGCTGCGACATCACCGAATCAACCAACCCCGACGCGCTCCGCATCCACGCGAAAGATCAATCCGTCTCGGCCGCCCGCTACGACATCGTCCGCACCATGCGCGCCAGCATCTGCGTCCTCGGCCCCATGCTCGCGAAGCGCGGCGAAGCCCGCGTCTCCATGCCGGGTGGCTGCGCCATCGGCGACCGGCCCGTCGACCTCCACCTGCGCGGGCTCGAAGCCCTCGGCGCCGAGATCACGCTCGAGTCGGGCGACATCGTGGCGCGCGCGCCGCGCTCGGGCCGACTGAAAGGTTCCCGCATCTTCCTCGGCGGGCCCTTCGGCTCCACCGTCCTCGGCACCGCCAACGTCATGTCGGCCGCTGCGCTCGCGCAAGGCACGACCGTCATTGAATCTGCTGCCTGCGAGCCGGAGGTCGCGGACCTCGCCGACCTGCTGAACGCGATGGGCGCGCACATCCGCGGCGCCGGCACGCCCCGCATCATCATCGAGGGGGTGAAGGAACTCGCCGGCGCCACACACGACGTTATCCCCGACCGCATCGAAGCCGGCACGTACATCTGCGCCGCCGCCATCACCAACGGGCAGATCATCCTCGACAACTGCCCGATGGACGCGCTGATGGCGGCCCAGGACCGTCTCGAACGCGTGGGCGTTCACTTCGCGTACCCGAGCGGAATCCCCGCCGACCCCATGCGAGCCACCGTCGAAATCACCTGCGACCGCGTGCTGCGCCCCGTCGAAGTCACCACCCAGCCGCACCCCGGATTCCCCACCGACCTGCAAGCGCAGCTGATGGCGCTCCTCTGCCTCGCCGACGGCAACAGCATCATCACCGAGCGCATCTACCCGCAACGCTTCCTCCACGTCCCCGAACTCGCGCGCATGGGCGCGCAGCTCTTCCATCAGGGCCCCACCGTCGTCGTCAGCGGCGTGAAGCAACTCGTTGGTGCGCCCGTGATGGCGAGCGACCTCCGCGCCAGCGCCTCGCTCATTATCGCCGGCCTCGCCGCGAAAGGCTCGACCACGGTGCGGCGCATCTACCACCTCGACCGCGGCTACGAGAAGATGGAAGCCCGGCTCAACAGCCTCGGCGCCAAGATCCAGCGCATCGACGAGAAGGAACTCGCCGACACGGGCGAGTGAACCACGTTCATTCCCAAACAACAATCCTCTTCTTCTCCGCGCCCTCTGCGTCTCTGCGGTGAGTCTTCGTTCACTGACCCAGCGCGCGCAGCACCACCGTCGCGTACGCCCCGCGCGGCAGGTCGAACTTCGCCACGCGCTTCATGCGGTCCTTCCCACCTGCCATTTCGTCGCGCTCGCCCTGGGTCATCTCGAAGCCGGCGGCGTGAACAAAGAGCGGGCGGTCCGCCTCGCCGAAGTACGGGCGCTTCAACCCGCGGATGCGCAGGTCGTTCGTCGTGAACCCCTCGCCCTTGAGCACCTCCGCCGCCGCTGCCGCCCACGGCTCGCGCAGCTCGCTGTTCTTCCCCAGCACCGGCATGACAACGCCCATCCATTCGGTGCGCACGCGTCCCGCGGCAGGGAACAGCATCTCGCCGAACTCGTCGGGAGTGCGCAGCAGGTCGCGTTCCGCCGAGCCGACGATCCGCGCCGCCAGCCGGCGGGCCGTCTCGTTCCACAGGTGAGACTGGTACGCCTCGACGCACATCTGCTGCGTGAAATACGGCAGCGCCGCGAAGGCATCGACGAACTCCCCGCCGCGCGCGAGCACCTCGATCGCCCCGAGTTCAGCGCATCGCGGCAACTCGGCGAGCAGCTTCTTCCAGTTCCCCCAGTGCGACGCCGCCAGCCGCGTGAACGCCCGCGTTTTCCCAACATCCTTCCGCGCCGGCGTGGCGATGAGCAGCTTGAGCGCTCCCTCGAAATCGTCGCGCACCAGCATCGCCCCGGCGAACCCGCCGCCGTGGCGTGCCGAGCCGAAGCGCTGCGCGCCGAAGTAGTTCATCACGACCAGCGAGCCGTCCTCGCGCTTCAGCAGCTTCGCCCGCCGCCCCATCTCATTCGATTCGTGGCGCGACAGATCGCGCACCACGATCGCGAACCGGTTGCCCTCGATCGCTTCGGCGGTGAGTTCGCGATCGGATCCGCCGACCAACTTCGCCGTCCATCCGCGATCGCTCACCTCCGGCGGCGGCGCACCGTTGAACGCCGCGCGAGGCACGCTGACCCACTGCACCGTCGCCGCGTGCTTGTCCTTCAGCCCCGCGTAGCTCACCTTCCCCGGCGGCACGCGCAGCGAGCGAGCGAAGTAGTTGATGGATTCTGGTGTCGTCAGCGATGTCTTGCTCAGCTCGAACACCGCGTGCGCCGCTTCGCCCTGAGCACGCAATGCGGCGCGGAACTCCGCGCTGATCCGCTCTTCGACCACAAAGTCTGTCGGGACACGCCGGATGGTCATGCGCCGCGCCCGATGATCGAGACGACGTCCAGCGCGCAGCCCCAGCACAGCGTGTAGCCCGACCCGCCGTGCCCGTAGTTGTGAACCACGCGCGGGTTCGCGGCGTCGCGCTCGACGCGGATGCGCGACCGGAACGGGCGCAGCCCGCCGTACGAGCGGATCACGCGCCCGGGCGTCATCCCCGCCGCGCGACAACGATCGAGAATCGCCGACTCCAGCGCGGGATCGATGGTCGTCGCGCGGTCATCCTCGCACGGCTCCGTGCTGCCGCCCAGCACCATCTCGGCGCGGCGCGGGATGGAGTAGAACACCTTGCCCTCCAGCCGATCATCCGACACCGATACGCCCATATCCATCTCCCCCGGTTCGGTGACGACGATCCCGCCGTAGATCGCGCGCAGTTCGCGGTCGCCCGTCAGCCGGCGCGCTCCGAGCCCGGTGCAGTTCACCACGACATCCGCGTGAAGCTCATCGAGCGACCTCACTTCGCGGCGCTCGATCGGCACACCGATCACCCGCTCGACCCACGTCATGAAGAGCGCCGGCTCCACGCGCGGGGCCCGGAAGTGCCACGCGAGGCGCGCCTTCCGCGGCGCGCTGTCTGTGCCCGGCAATCCGGAGCGCACCAGCGTCAGCCCCGGCACCGCGTCCGCGTACCACGGGCGCGAATCGTCGTCGACGTACTGGAAGAACTCCAGCAGATCGACGCCCGCGTCCGGCGCTTCCACGCTCAACGCCGTCAACCACCGGTGCGTCGCGAGCGCCCACGGGTTCACCAGTTCCGGCGGCGAGGCATGGAACGGGAACCACACGGCGCCCGCCGCCGCTGACGTGATCTCCGATCCGCTGCGCGCGGCGACGATCGACACCTCGTGCCCGGCTTCTTTCAAAGCCAGCGCGGTGGTCAACCCGATCACGCCTCCGCCAAGGACAGTCACGCGCATGCGCGGAGCATCGTACTCGCTCGCGCGCGGCGGAGCCTGAACGCTGGCTGACGCTTCGCGTCTCGCCGCGGTCATCCGGCTGGCGGTTCATGCGCCTGTAGCGGTGCCGCCCACGACCACCACCGGGTAGACGAACCTCAAATACAGGAAATAGAACGCGAGCGCGAGCACCATGATGAGCGTGCCGTGGAGTGTGGTCTTGAGCGCGATGCCCTCCATCGAAATTGACAACTCTTGCTGTGAGACGTTCTTCGCCTGACGTCGGCGTTCGCCCGCGGCCTTGAATTCCCGCACCGACATCCATAGACCGATCCCGAGCACGAGATGCGCGACGACAAAGATAAAGCGCCCGATCCAGTTGGTGTACCACAGCTCGGCACGCATCTCTTGATACTTCTGAATCTCGCGTTCGAGGCCGGCGAGGACGAGCCGCTCGCGCGCGGCTCGAACTGTCTCACTCTCCGGCTTGGGCGGGCCCGAAGTCGCAAGCCCTGCGCCGAGCGAGACCGGGATGAGCGCCCGCGGGGCATCGACCACCCCAGCGGGGCCGCGCCCAGGCGTTGCGCTGTCGCCCGCATTCTCGAACAGAATAGCGATGTACTTCTCGATCGCTTCGAGCCGCGTGGCGATGTGCTCAACATCAACCTCGGCCGGTGCCGGCTCGCGTTCCACGGGCAACGGCTGTTCAGTGAACGACTGCGCGAAGCACGGTCGGCCAACTCCGAGCAGCGTCGACGCGCCGAGCAATCCGGCGACGATCCATGTTCTCATGGTTGTTCTCCACGGCGCGGCTCAGCCGCGGATGCTCCGAGCCGCCGACGCCTTCCGTCGCGCGGGCTTCTTGCCTCCGGCGGGTTTGCGCTCGACAATCCCCGCCGACTTGCCGCCGCCGCTCGTGCTCGAGGTGCCGAGCGAGAACGCGGGCCCGTTTTTGAACGCCGGGCTGACCGGACCGTACTCGTTGTAAGCGGGTTTTTGCCCGGTCTTCACGAGCTTCCGGAGCTGATCGTAGAGCTTGCGGTAGGTGCCCTTGAAGGCGCCGTTCTTCCAGGTGGTGCAGAGCGCGATGGTGAAGGCGCCGCCGCCGAGGTAGCCGCTGGACTCCGCACCGTCGCGGCAGCCGCCCATGTGGATCATCTCGGCCCGCATCTGCGCACCGGTGCGTGTGTCGACGGGCTGGATGGGCGTGGGCTTGGTACGCCGGCCCATGATGCGGTAGTTGGTTCCCGAGTTGCAGCTATCGCTGAGCATCACGATCCGCACCCCCGGCTTGAACGCGGTCCACACGAGGTTCAGTTCGTCATCGACGATCTCGCGGTCGTACGCGACGAGAGTTTCGTCGTGCCCGTCCTGCTCGTCACCGTTCATGTCGGGCTGCTGCCCGCCGTGACCCGAGTAATAGAAGACGAGCGTGTCGCCCGCGCGGAGTGTCTGCGCCGCGCCGCTGAGCGCATGGAGCACATTGTCGTGGCTCGCCTGCGCGGTCTTCAGGGTCTGCGTCTGGAACCCCTGCGCGTCGAGAATGCGCTGGATGTTGTCGACGTCGAGTTCGCAGCCCCAGCAGCCGCCCTCGCCCGTCCACCCGCCGTAGGTCGCGGGGTTCACTTTCTTTAGCCCGACCAGAATCGCCAGTCCACGCGGCATGGGATCGTTCCTTTCTTGTTCATCGGTGTTGATGATGAGTCCGCCAAGCGACACGAATCGATCGTGCTGGAGTGTTCAGTCTGTTCCGTGCCGCCGCAAGCGGGATGCGCGGAGATTCGCGCAGGGCATCAATTCTGCGCGCGTCGGGTGAACGTGCGTGCCAACAAGTTCGGCGGGACCGCGTGACCACGCCCTGAGCGCTGGAATCACCCGGAATCATCCGTCGCATTGCAAGCACAATCGCGGATCGACGCCCAACCAAACGATCAATCGAGCGCGACACGGCCCCGTGTGGCAAGGAAGAGGAGTTGGAGCGCAGACCGAGCGAGAAGATTGAGAGTGGATCGGCCTCAGAGCAGGCCGTTCCACGGCACCCGTACCGGAGTAGTTTCGGAACGAGGTTGAGTAGCGAAGGGCGGGACGCCCGTCCCACTAACTCTGGATCGAGCCCGGCCCACCGCCGAAGGCTTTGTCGTACTTGCCCTTCTCCGTCTTCACGTATTTCGTGAAGCCGAGGCGCTCGAGGTTCGAATCGGACATTTTCTTCTTCATGCCCGCTTCGCTGTGCTTGCCGCCGATCATCGGTGCGCTGACGACGCGCCGGACGGGGTCGCCCGTGTCGGGGTGCTTGGTGAGCGGGTCTTCGCTCATGCGCTGGAAGACCTCGAAGCGCTGCCCCGCGCGCGGGCCGCTGGTGACTTCGTACTCGTAGCTGGGCATGGGTCAGTTCACTCGCTTGATGATCATGGCGGTCTGATCATCGGCCCGCGGGCAGCCGTGGGTGAAATCGACGACCTCGCGGCGCAGGGCTGCGAGGATCTCGCCCGCCGACCGGCGAGCGCTGGCCCGGATGATGTCGATCACGCGCGCGTGCCCGAAGAGTTGATCTTTCGGGCAAGAGGCTTCGAAGAAGCCGTCGCTCAGCAGCGCGAACACATCACCGCGCTCGAAGACCAGCGGCTCGGGCGTGTCGGAGGTGAAATCATCATCGATACCGAAGGGCATGGCGCTGGCGGCGAGGACGATCTCGTCCTTCAGCTTGGACCCCGGCGCGCGGATGAGCAGGATCGGCGCCTGCCCGGCGGAGATGTAGCGGATCTCGTGGCGTGCTAGGTCGAAATACCCGAGGAACGCGGTGACGAAGCGCCCCGTCGGCAGGTCGGCGCAGAGCTGGTGGTTCAGGTGGCGCGCGATGCCGTCGAGCGGCGCGCCGATGCGGCAGCCCATGCGGATCATCGAGAGCGCCTGCGTGATCGACAGCGCGGGCCCGATGCCGTGCCCGGTGGCGTCGGCGAGGAAGATCAGCGCGTCGGCTGGGGCCTGCGCGCCGGACCACAGGCGCAGGTCGATGACATCGAACGCGTCGCCGCCGGTTTCATCGGCTGGGAGCGTGTCGGCGGCGATGTCGTAGCCCGCGAGCGTGGGCAGCGACTTCGGCAGCGCCGCCTGCTGGATCTTTCTCGCCACCTGGATGTCCGCGACGAGCCGGTCCTTCTCGCGCTCGGATTCAAGGAGTGAGGCGCGCTTGAGCGCCATCGCCGCCTGATCCGCGAGGTGCTGCGCGAGAATCTCATCCTGCTCGCTGAAGACGCCGCCCCACTCGAGGTCCTTGTTCAGCACCTGCGCCACGCCGATGAGCTTGCGGTCGAAGTCGAGCAGCGGGATGGTGAGCAGGCAGCGCGTGGTGTAGCCGGTGCGCCGGTCGACATCTTGGTTAAAGCGCGGGTCGGCGTAGGCGTCGGGGATGTTGACGATCTGCTTCGACCGCGCCGCCTCGCCGATGATCCCCCGGTCGGCGGCGAGGCGCAGGTCGCTCGCCAGCCCGTGCGCGCGGGTGGCGAAGAGTTCGTGCGACTTCGCGTCGTACTGGAAGACGCTGGCGCGGTCGGCGTGCAGCACCACCTTCAGCGCGTCGATGATCATGCCGAGGATCTCGTGCAGATCGCTCGACGACGCCAGCCGGCGCGCGACGTTCAGGATGAGCTCGAAGTGTTCGCGCTCGATCGGCGGGCTCCTGAATTGGTCGTGTTCGGCCACGGACGACATCGGCATGGTCCCTCAACACAAAAGGGATAAGCCTCGCGTCCCGGCGTCCGGGGTCGCGTCAGGCGAGGGGTACCCTATTGTCGGCGGGTCAGGCCCGAAAAACCAGTCCCTCGCGCTGGGAAAAGACTGGAATCTTCGCTTCATCGAATCTGAACAGCCCGCGATGAGGCGGCACCGCGCCAGCGAACCGGGGGGTACGGCGGTGCCCAACATGCTCTACGGCATGGGTTTATCGGGCATCTTCCGCCGAAAACATCCCTTCGATGAAGCTTTCCGGGTCGAAGGGCTGCACATCGTCGGGGGTTTCGCCCACGCCGATGAATTTCACCGGGATTCCCGTAGCGGCGTGTATGGCGATCACCACCCCACCCTTCGCCGTCCCGTCGAGCTTGGCGAGGAATATGCCGGTCACCTCAATCGCCTTCTTGAACTCCTCCGCCTGGCGCACGGCGTTCTGCCCCGTCGTCGCGTCGAGTACCAGCAGCACCTCGTGCGGCGCACCGGGGATTTTCCGGGCGACGATGGAGCGGATCTTCGTGAGCTGGCGCATCAGCGGATCCTGCGTATGCAGGCGCCCGGCGGTGTCGACCAGCAGCACGTCCACGCCGCGCGCGAGCGCCGATTCGCACGCATCGAACGCGACGGCGGCGGGGTCGCCCCCCTGCTGCCCCTTCACGACCTGAACGCCGAGGCGCTCCGACCAGATTTCGAGTTGGCGGACCGCGCCGGCGCGGTAGGTGTCGCAGGCGGCGAGCAGCACGCTCTTGCCCTGATCGCGCAGCGCTTTGGCGATCTTCGCGATACTGGTGGTCTTGCCGGCGCCGTTGACGCCCGCGACGAGAATGACCGTCGGCGTCTTGGCGGGCGAACTATCAGCGGGCGCGAAGCGGATGGCGCGGTCCTGCGCGGGCCAGAGCGATTTCAGTTCGCGTTTGAGGTATTCGAGCACCTGATCACCGGTAGCGATGGTGCCGGCCTTGTACGCGGCGCGGATGCCGTCGATCAGCTTGCGCGTGGTGGGCACGCCGACATCGGACTGGATCAGCCGGGCTTCGAGCTCGCTGATGAGCGCATCGTCAAGCTTCCGACCGAGCAGCAGCGACCGCACGCCCGACGAAATGGCGGCGGCGGTCCTCTGCAGACCCTGCTTGAGTTTCGAGATGACGGTGGAGAAGAAGGCCATGGATTCAATCTGTCATTCAGGACGAACTCGATCGGGTGCCGTGGAACGGCGCTTCGCCGATCCACGCTTGCACCCACTGCTTGAACGACTGCTCCAGAGACAGAACGAAAAGAGAGAGAGGGAAAGAACTGGGCCGAGCCGAGCGTGCATCGGCCAGAGCGGCGTTTCACGGCGCCCGTCAAGGAACGGGGGAAGATTCCGGCGAATCCGCGTCCGCGCCCGGCGTTGGCGCTAAAACCTGCTTGAGAATCTTGTCGAGCACGCCGTTGACGAAACCGGGGGACTTATCGGTGCTGTACAGCTTGGCGAGTTCGACGGCCTCGTTCACCGCGATCTTCGGGGCGGTGCGCCCGCTGGTCATCTCGAAGTGCGCCAGCCGGATGATCGCGCGATCGACGGCGGGCTGGCGGTGCGCGGGCCAGCCCGGCGCGAGCTGCGCGACCGCTTCGTCCGCCGACCGGCGGCTCGCGTACGCATCACCCGCGAGGGCGAACGCCTTCTCGAGTTCGGCTTTGGAGAACTCTTCGCGGTCGTCATTGGCGGCGGCTTCGATGGTGGCCCGGATGGACTCCGCGTCACTCTCGCCGCGCGCATCGAGCTGGAAGAGCGTTTGGAAGGCGAGTCGGCGGATGTCGCGGGGAGTTGCCATGCTGGGCTGGGTGCGGCTTGCGGGGTGCGGGATGCGAAGAAGAGGAAAGACGAAGAACTCAATCCGAGCCGAGGGTCATCATCGCGCCGAGGGCTTCCAGGGCGGCGTCCATCGCTTCGGCGCCTTTGTTGCCCATCGGGCCGCCGGCGCGGGCGAGGGCTTGTTCCCACGTGTCGGTCGTCACAAGCCCGAAACCCACGGGGATCAGCGCGTCCATCGCCAGGCGCGCGAGCTGCTGGGCGACGGCGTGGGCGATGTACTCATCGTGCCGGGTCTCACCCTTCACGACACAGCCGAGCGCGACGATCGCGTCGTAGTCGCCCGTTTCGATCGCCGCCGAGCAGAGCGCGGGCAGTTCAAAGGAGCCGGGGGCCGGGATCACGTCGAGCCGGCACTTCGCCGCGTCCTTGGGCGTCAGCGACACTCCGATCCGGCGGTTGAACTCCTCGACCGCGCCGCGCTCGAGCGCGTCGGTGACTTCGTTGCTGTAGCGGCTGACGATCACCGCCACCGCGATGGGCTGCGTGATCTCGGGTCGGAGTGTGCGTGGCTCGATCGGCATAGGGGCGGAGATCATAGGGCATCCGCGCGAAGTCGGGGCTTGCCGTGATCCCCTCGGAACCACAGAGGCGCGGAGACGCTGAGGTGGCACCCAGGAGAGGAAGTGGCCAGAGAGCAAAGGGCCAAATTGCAAATGAGATGAAGCAGGTGATGTCGGCTAGGGATCAAGCTCCGAACCACTGAACGACTCCATGCCTTGATGACTTGATCCCTTTTCCCTCGATACGTTCTTCTCTGTGCATCCTCCGCGCCTTGGTGTGTCTGTGGTTGGCAGGCTCTTCTGATTTCCGAATGCGTTACGATCCGCGCATGGACGGAGTGCTCCGCCGGGTGTCGCCGGTGCTGTATCTGACGCGGGTGACGACGGCGTTCGCCGCGGTGGGCAACGTGTGGTTCATGATCCTGTGGTCACGGGCCGCGGAGCCGGAGCGTGCGGCCGCTCCGACGAATCTCTCGCACTCGCCGCTGTGGCTGCTGCTGCTCGGCGCGACGGGGATGGCGGTCGGGCTCTTCTCCTTCGCCACCGCGATGAACGATGCGATCGACGCCCGGCGTGATCGCTCGATGCACCCCGAGCGCCCGCTGCCCGCGGGGAGGCTGAGCCTCGACGTCGCCGCCAGCGTGATCGCGTTCGCGCTGATCCTGGCGATCCTCGGCGCCACGGTGGTCGGGCTGAGCGCGGTGCTGCTGGTGCTGCTCGCGGCCAGCGCGATCCTGTTCTACAACCTGATCGGGCGGTTCATCCCGTCGATCGGTCTGGTGCTGCTGAGCCTGATCTACGGCGCTCACATGGTCGCGGCCAACGCGAACATCCTGTTCGTGTGGCCCATCTGGCTGGTGATGACGCACGCGCTGCTCGTCGGGGCGGCGGTGCACCGGATCAGCGGCAAGCGTCCGGCGCTGACGACGCGCGTCATTCTCGCCGCCGCTGCGGGTTGGGCGTTCTGGTCGGCGGTGCTGCTGTGGGTCGGCTGGCGTCGGACCGGCGCGCTGTGGCCCGAGTGGGTGCCGTGGAGTGTCGCGGTCGCGCCGCTGCTCCTCGCGGCGGGGTACGCGGCGTACATCTGGTTGCGCATCCGGCGCGCCCGCGACCGCGCCCGCGCCGCCGAGCGCGCGCAGCGCTACGGCGCGCTGTGGCTACCCATCTACGAAACCGCGTGGCTCTTCGGCATGGGGTTCACGAACGAAGGGCTGATCCTCACGGGCCTCGCGGTCGGCGGGTTCCTGGGGATGACGATCCTGCGTGAGATCTACGGGCTGATCGAGCAGCCGGTCGGATACCGGCGCGTCTGAGCGATCAGAAAAGCTTGAGTGCGTAGAAGATCACCGTGAAGAGCAAGTCGGCAAAAATCACCGCCACCACCGACTCCACCACCGTGTTCGTCGTCGCTTTGCCCACGCCCGCCGCGCCGCCCGTCACTTTCAAGCCGTTGCCGCACGCGATCAGGCCGATCAGCATGCCGAAGATGCCGGCTTTCACCAGCCCGGTCAGGAAGTCGCGCGGGCCGACCTGCGCCAGCGTGTTGTTGTAGTACGTCGTCCACGAGATATCGAGCACAACTTTGCTCATCAGCGCGGCGGAGAAGATCGCCATCAGGTCCGACAGCACCGCCAGGCACATCAGGCTCACGATCGTCGCCAGCACGCGGGGCACAACCAGGAACCGCACGGGGTTCAGCGCGTGTGCCTCGAGCGCCTCGACCTCCTCGCCCACCACCATCGTGCCGATCTCGGCGGCGATCGACGCCCCCGCGAACCCCACCAGCACGATCGCGGCGATCAGCGGGCCCAATTCGCGCAGCACCGCCACCGCGATGATGTTCGGCACGAGTTCTTTCTGCCCCAAGTTGTCCAGCGGCGGCGCCATCTGGAATCCGAGGATGAACCCGATCGACCCCGACACCAGCGCCACGATGAAGATCGACTTCACGCCCACCCGAACCATCTGCGCCACGATCGCGGGCCGCCCAAGCCGCACCTTGCCGCGCGTCATCGCGCGGAACACCCACCCGAGCATCTGCGCCATGAGGAACCACAGCGACCCGATGTGATCGAGCGTACTCAGCGCCTTGCCGCCGAAGGAGTTCACAAGCCGGAGGGGGAGAAATCCGGGCGACGGTGCGGGGTCGGGCATGCGTTGGAGAATACCTGAGCGCGGCAGCGCTGTGGGCCGCGGTGCGTGCCCGACGCGTCACGAGTGCTCGGTCGATCGACGGACCGCGCCCCAACCGCTCGACAGCACCCGCTCGTCCGGGGCTTCAAAGACGGCGCACTCGCCGAGCGCGACGGGCAGGATCAGCCGCGGCTTCCCGCCCGATGCTTTCTTGTCGTGCGCCATCGCGTCGATCAGCACGCGATCGGGCGGCAGCCCCGTCACGCTCGTTGGCAGCCCGGTGCGGGCCACGGCGTCGCGCACCCGATCGGCGTCGGCGCGGCTGAGCCGCCCCATCGACGCGCTCGCCGCCGCAGCGGCGACGAGCCCCAGCGCCACGGCCTCGCCGTGCTGGAGCGGCGCGTCGGCGGGGTTGCCAGTGGGCGAGAGCGCGGGGAACGACTCCAGCGTGTGCGCGAACGTGTGCCCCAGATTCAGCAGCGCCCGCCCGCCGTGCGACGACGGCTTCTCTTCGCGTTCATCGCCCGCGACGACTGCCGCTTTCACTCGGATGTTCCGCTCGATCAACTCGGCCAGCGTGGCCGCCTCCCGCACGAGAATCTTCGGCAGGTGCGTGCTCGTCCACTCGAAAAGCCGCGCGTCAGGCGGAACCGAGCGTGCACCATCGGTGCCGCCCGGGCCGATCGCGCCGGCGGAGAGCAAGCCGTGCTTCAGGCACTCGGCCAGCCCGGCGCGGAAGTGCCGATCGGGCAGCGACGCGAGCGCGTCGGTATCGACCAGCACGAGCCTCGGCTGCCAGAAGGCGCCGATCATGTTCTTGAGGAGGAGGGCATCGGGGGGAGAGGCATCCAGGCATCGAGGCATCAAGGCATCAAGTGCCGAGGAATTCGGCCCCGCGTGGCTTTCACTCGATGGCTTGATGGCTTGATGGCTTGATGCCTTCTGGCCCACCAGATTCACACCGGTCTTCCCGCCGACGGCGGCGTCGACCATCGCCAGCAGCGTCGTCGGGCACTGGATCACCGGCACGCCGCGGCGATAGCTGGCGGCGACGAAGCCCGCGAGGTCTGTGACGATCCCGCCGCCGAGCGCGATGACGGGGTCGGTGCGCTCATGCTTTGTCGCGGCGAGTTCGGCGAGCAGGCGCGCGAAGGTGCCGAGCGACTTGTTAGATTCGGTGGGGTGGACCGAGGCGCGCGAGACGGCGAAGCCGGCGGCGGTGAGGGAATCGGCGGCGCGTGACACGAGCGCCGGCGGCAGGGCGTCGTCGGTGATGAGAAAGGCTCGGCGGCCGGGGACGAGCGCCGCGGCACGCTGGCCGAGTTCGCGCAGCACTCCTGCGCCGATCACGGCGTCGTAGGAGCGGTCGGCGAGGTGGATGGGGACGGTGGGCATGATTGCGAGATGCGGCCCTTGTGACGGCGGCCCGGCACGCCGTGCCGGGTTGGGTCAGGGCGAAGTTACCACTCGTAGCCCATGTCTTCGGCGATGCGGTAGAGTGACGCGAACAGAATTGCCTCGGTGAGAGGTGGTATCCATTCGGATTCGTTCTCGGCAGTAGGCGTCATTTGATTCAGCGCCGCGACAAGCTGTCCAACAATTGGCATCGCTTCCGCTGCTTCAGCGATAGACGTTCGAATTTCGTCGTATGACTTTCCCTGTTGCATAGCTTTGATCATTTCGCCGTAGGCGTGAGCGTCGATCGAACGGAAAAATGTGCGGAGCTCAAGGCATGGCCTTCGTCGCGAATTGACTTTCAGCCACGCGGTAATTGCTTGTTTCTCTGAGATGTCGGTTGCGATCTCGACGATCTTGCTCGTCGCGGTTTCCTCGCTAGCGACCAACGACCACCCATTCATCCGCAAAAACACCACCATCGCCGCGAACGCCGTGCGCTTGTTGCCATCGACGAATGGATGATTCTTGCAGATGTGGTACGCGTACGCGGCGGCCATCCCGAAGGGGAACTCGTGCGCGTACTGATCACCGAAGCCCTGGCGCGGCATGGCGAGCGCGGACTCAAGCAAGCCCGCATCGCGGATGCCGTGCGAGCCGCCATGCTCGTCGATAGCGGTCTCGTGCAGCGTCAGGACTTCTTGGAGCGTGAGAAAGCGTGGCTGGCCGAGCGCGGTCACTGGGCCAGCTTCCGAAGGGTGTTCGGATACTTGGAGAACGCGAACTTCGCCGCGTCGTTGAACTCGGCGTCGTGCTGGCGATCCTTGATGCGTGTGACGAACTTCAGGTACGCGACCAAGCCGAGGCCGTGAGCCTTGGCTTGCGCTTCCAACTGCTTCACGAGGTCCGTGGGCAGAGTCACCTGGGTTTCCTGCACGCTGGACATGCTTCTATTATCGGCGCGAAACCCCGGAGAGTCCAGCAGGCAGAAGAGTAGGTTAAGGAGCCACGGGCGAGGACGCCCATGCCACTAGTTTTGGAGTCCGAACCGCAAGCCGCAAGCCGCGCCCCGCCTCACTCCCACTCAATCGTCGCCGGCGGCTTGCTCGAGATGTCGTACACCACGCGGTTCACGCCGCGGACTTCGTTGATGATGCGGCTCGAAATCCGGCCGAGCAGTTCGTGCGGCAGGTGGGCCCAGTCCGCCGACATGAAGTCCTGCGTCTCCACCGCGCGGATCGCGACCACGCTGTCGTACGTCCTGCCGTCGCCCATCACGCCCACGCTCTTCACCGGCAGCAGCACCGCGAAGACCTGGCTCGTCTTGCGGTACCAGCCCGCGGCGGTGAGTTCATCCAGCAGAATTTCATCGCAGTCGCGCAGCACGCGGAGCTTTTCTTCCGTCACATCACCCAGCACGCGCACCGCGAGACCGGGGCCGGGGAACGGGTGCCGCCACACGAGTTGCTCGGGGAGTCCGAGCACCTCGCCCAGCTTGCGGACTTCATCCTTGAACAGGTCGCGCAGCGGCTCGATGAGCTCAAAGCCCAGTTCATGCTTGGGCGGCAGCCCGCCCACGTTGTGGTGCAGCTTGATGTTCGCCGACTGGCCCGCGTGCCCGTGCCCGCTCTCGATGACATCCGGGTACAGCGTGCCCTGCGCCAGGAACTTCGCGCCCTTCACGTCGAGCGCCGCCTGCTTGAACACCTCGATGAACCGTCGGCCGATGCGCTTGCGCTTCTCCTGCGGGTCGCTGATGCCCGCGAGATCCGACAGAAACTCGCGCGACGCGTCCGCCACGCGCAGGTCAATCTTGAAGTGATCGCGGAACGTCTGATCCACGATCGCCCGCTCGTTCTTGCGCAGGAGGCCGTTGTCCACGAACACGCACGTCAACTGCGGCCCGATGGCCCGGTGCAGCAGCGCCGCGACGACACTCGAATCCACGCCGCCCGACAACCCGCAGATCACGCGGTCGCTGCCCACGATGCCGCGAATACGCGCGACCTGCTCCTCCAGGAAATCGGCCATCTTCCAATCGCCGCGGCAGCCGACGATCTTGTAGAGGAAATTCTCGAAGATCTGCTGGCCGCTCGCTGTGTGCGTCACTTCCGGGTGAAACTGCACGCCGAAGATCGGTTCGCGCCGGTGCCTCACGGCGGCGTGCGGGCAGGTGGGCGTCGACGCCAGCGTATGGAAATCGCGGTCAAGGTCGGCGACCTGATCGCCGTGGCTCATCCACACCGTCGAGCGCTCCGCGATGCCCGCGAGCAGGTCGGAGTGGTCGCCGATGTCCAGATTCGCGCGACCGAACTCGCGGTGCGCGCCGGGCTTCACCTGCGACCCCAGCACGCGGCAGAGCGACTGCATGCCGTAGCAGATCCCCAGCACCGGCACGCCCAGCTTCAGAAACTCGGGGTTCAGCTGCGGCGCGCCGGTCTCGTACACGCTCGCCGGCCCGCCCGACAGGATCACCGCGCGCGGCTTCATCGCGCGCAACTCCTCCGCCGGCGCCTTCGGCGAGACCAGCAGGCTCAGCACCCCCAGCTCGCGCACGCGGCGCGCGATGAGCTGCGCCGTCTGAGATCCGAAGTCGACAACCGCGACCACGTCGTGTTGACGAGTGCCACCCGCGACCGACATGCCGGAGCTCCTTTCCACTTCCCGCGAAAGCAGCGGCAGCGCACGGTACGGCAGCACGGACGCGAGGGCAAGAAAGCCGGGCGCCGCAGCCGATACTCCGATCGGCCACGCCTTCACTCAATCTGTATTGTCGATCATGGCCGGGCCGGGCCGAGCCTCGGCCACGGAGCCCATCAATTCCGTATCATCCCCGCATGCTCCCACGATGCCGACTCATCGCGCTCGTGCCCATCACGGTCATCGCCGGCTGCGAACTTCCCGATCGCCAGCCCGACTACGACTCCTACGATCCCGCCGAGCGTGCTCTCGCCGCGGTCGAGACCCACAACGACGGCGACTATCGCGATATCCCAGAACTCATCGAGCAACTCGACAGCTCCGACCCGGCGGTGCGGATGTTCGCCGCCGAAGCGCTCCAGGCGCTCACGGGCGAAACGCTCGGCTACCACTTCTCCGACCCCGAACTCGATCGCCGAGACGCCGCCGACCGCTGGGAAGCGTGGTGGCGCGAGAACAAAGAACGGTATTTGTCAGGGCAACCAACATCTTTGAAGGAGAGTCGGCCCTAGAATCCCGATAATGCACAGGCTCCTCGGCTTCGATCGGCACCGTGCCGGGGAGGCGGGGCAGCGGCCCCGAGCGATGAGCGAGATGAGCACCAAAGCCCAGTCCACTCCGGTGATCGAAACCCCGCCGGCGGTCGGCCCGGCGCACGTCACCGTGCAGATGCTCAGCCAGCCCCGCTATCTCAGCGGGGCGCGCGAGCTGGTCTCCGCGGTCGCCAAGCGCTTCGGGTTCGACGATCACTCGTGCGGGCAGATCGCCCTCGCCGTCGATGAGGCACTGTGCAACGTCATCCGCCACGGCTACAACCGCAGGCCCGACGGCACCATCTGGATGAGCATCTGGCCCGAAGGGGTCCCGGAAGGATCGGACGACTCGGTCCCGCCCGCTGGCATCCGCATCGTCATCGAAGATGAAGCGAACCAGGTGGACCCCGACGCGATCAAGGGGCGCGACCTCGAAGACGTGCGCCCCGGCGGGCTTGGTGTGTACATCATCCGGCAGGTGATGAATACGGTACAGTTCGAGAAACGGCGCGAGCGCGGCATGCGCCTGGTGATGGTGAAGTCTCGGCAGAGTGGCGCGTGCTGCGGCACGTGCGCGTGAAGGGCGTTGATCGCATGGAGATTGCTGTCGAAAACACGAACGGGGCCGTCTTCGTCGCACCCAACGGCGATGTCGATCTCAGCTGCTCGCGCGATCTTCAGGCCCGCCTGAAGAAAGTCATGGAGCCCAAGCCCGCGCGCGTCGTCGTCGACCTGCAGAAGGTGCCGTACATGGACAGCTCGGGCGTCGCCACGCTCGTTGAAGCGATGCAAATTAGCCGAAAGCAGTCCACCCGGCTGGTCCTGTGCGCGATGCAGGACAAGGTCCGCTCGATCTTCGAGATCGCTCGGCTGGACAAAGTCTTCACCATCGTGATGACGCGCGACGAAGCGATGAAGATCTGATCGAGCCTCCCCCGCTCGCCCGCGCGAATCACTCCTGCCACGCGCTCGCCGGGTTCTTCCGCTCCATCCACCGCCCCGCTTCCACCGGCACGAACCCGTACCGCTCGTACAACCCGTGCGCATCGCGCGTGGCGAGGCACCACCGCCGCAGCGTGCGCAGCTCGGGATTGTCGAAGAGCCTCTCGATCATCTGCTTGGACAGCCCGCGCCCGCGGTGCGCTTCCTCGACGTACACATCGCACAGCCACGCGAACGTCGCGAAGTCCGTGACCGCTCGCGCCACGCCCACCTGCGTCCGCCCGCCGCGATCATCGATCGCAAACGCCCCCACCACCAAGCTGTTCGCCAGAGCGCGCTCGACCACCTCGCGCCGGATCCGCGCCGACCAGTACGACTTCGCCAGCATCGCGTGAACCGCGCCGGGGTCCATCGCCGCCGCGCCCGAAACGACTTCGTATCGCATCGCGCCAGTCTACGACCTTCCAACCCACCCCCACCCATTCGGGGTGCCGAACCGCCCGAGTCAAGACTTTCCGCCTCATCGCCCGATATCACCGCGGAATTCCCTTGCAGCCAACCGGCTCCCAGGGCGTCTTCGGCAGATGTTGGCGGACCCCGGCCGCGAGTGGAGCGCGGCGGGCACCGTCGTCACCCCGAGGCCCGCATGCGCACGGTTGCGATCATCAATCAAAAGGGCGGCAGTGGAAAAACCACCACCGCCATCAATCTCGCCGCCGCACTCGCCAAAAGAGATCAACGCACGCTCCTCGTCGACATGGACCCGCAGTCGCACTGCGCGCTCGGGTTCGCGATCCCCGAGGAGCAGCTCGATCTTCAGATCGGCGACGCGATGCTCCTCCCCAGCGAACGACCCATCGACGCGGCACGCCTGATCTGGCGCGTTGCGCGAAATCTTGATCTCGCGCCCAGCAGCTCCAAGCTCGCAGGGCTCGAAGCCGCCCGAGGCGGGCTCGCGGACCGTGACGACCGCGATCTCCGCCTCGGCGGCGTTTTGCGCCGATTCGCCGACCAATACGACTGGTGCCTCATCGACTGCCCGCCCTCCATCGGGCTGCTCACCTTCAACGCGCTCCGCGCCGCATCGCGCGTGCTGATCCCCGTCGAAACCGCCTTTTTCGCGCTGGCCGGCGCGGAGAAGCAGATCGCCACGATCAAAGCCCTCGCGCGGCGCATGGGCGTGATGACCCCCTATCACATCCTGCCCACCATGCACGACACCGGCGCCAACCTCGCCGAGGACATCCTGTCGCAGATCCGGAAACGCATGGCGGACTGCGTGCTCCCCGTCGTCATCCGCGCCGACCGCGCGCTGAAAGAAGCCGCGTCGCTCGGCATGCCCGTCATCGAGCACGCGCCGGACGCGCCGGGCAGCGCCGACTACGCCGAACTCGCCGACTGGTTCATCGCGCACGCGGACGAGCCGAGTGCGACGCACGAACTCTTTTCCGCCGCTGACTCGCTCTCCTCGATCGCGCCGGCGCTCGAAGTCACTGCCGACCTCGCCGACGCACGCCAGCCCGTCGGCTCGCGCGCCGCCGAACTCGCGGCCCGCGCCCGCCGGCTCGCGCAGCGCAGCCACGAACTCAACGCGAAACTCGACGCCGACCCGGATGTCTCGCGCGTCATGCGCGAGCTCGACCCGCCGGCGCAGCCCGCCGCCGACCCGAAGCTCACCGCCGATCGCCACGGCTACCTTTTCGGCGTGCGTCAGACGTCGAAGGGCGTCCTCTTCGTCCAGCCCGCCGGGCCGCAGTCCCGCCTGTTCATCGCGGGCGATCACAACGCCTGGTCCCCCACCGCCACGCCCATGCGCTACAACCCGCAACTGGGCGTCCACGAAGCCTGCGTCCCCATCCCGCCCGGGCGATTCCGCTACCGCGTCGTCATCGACGGGCGCTGGATCGCCGACCCGCACAACCCGCTTGTCGAGCGTAACCCGTTCGGCGATGATGACAGCATCATCCTCGTCGGCGATCCCACCGGCGCCGCGTATTTCAGCGCCGCCGGCTGACCCGGAGGCTCCCATGACCGGACCCTCTCCACATCACGCCGCCGCCCAGCAGGTGCTCCTTGCCGACACCGGCTATGACGCGCTCGCGGAACTCTTCCTCGGCAGCCCCGCCGCCGACAACGACGAGCGCGCCGACGACTCATCGAAAACCCGCTCGATCCCCGCGATCAGCGAACCCCAGCCGGCCCGAGCGCCGCAGCCGCGCCTCGCCGCGCCGACGCCCGGCGTTGAGATCGAACTCCTCCTCGCCGGGCACCTGCCGATCCACGGCTCTCCCTGGCCCGCGCAGTACGCCCGCGCCGTCAGCGAGCAAATCGCGCGCCCCGTCGCCATGCTCCGGCTGCGCCAGCATCAGTGCAGCGTCGAACTCTTCGGCGCCGCGCCCATCTCCCCGGCAGACAGCCCAGGCCCCGTCACCGACCTGCCCGGCGCCATCCGAGCCGCCGGTGCCGCCAATCGGTGGATCGTCCTGTGCGACGAGTCGGAAGCCCACCGCCTCGCACGCATCGGCGGCGTGACGCACGCGACGCTCCTCTCCGGCGCGAACGAAGCCGCCGTCGTCGCCGCCTACCGCAGCGTGAAGTCGCTCGCGTGCCCCACCAGCGGCGAAACGCCCGCGTCCCTGCGCCTCGGAGTGGCGGTTGTCGGCGCGTCGGACGAGGACGCCAACACCGTCGTCGAGCGCATCGCCGAGGCGTGCAGCGCGTTCCTAGGCAGGAACGTCGAACTCGCGGGCGTCGTCAGCAAGCTGAAGCCAACCGGCGCGGTGGTCCTGTTCCGCGGCTCGACCGACCTCTCACTCGAACACGCGGCAAAGCTCATCTTGCAGCCAGCGCCGGCCGCGCAGCCCGCGCCCAAGACGCGCACGGATCATCCCCGTGCCACCACAAGCGTCTGCTCTGAGACGGCTGTGGTGCCGCCCACCGCCGCAGCGCCGAACGCATCGAGCGCGCCGATCGAACATCACGCGCCAGAACCCACGCTCTACCGGCACATCGCCGGGTTGGTCCCCCTCGCCGTCCGCTGCCCCGAAGACCACTCGGTCGAGCTCGCCGGCGACCGCGAGGGCTCGCTCCACGTCCTCATCAGCACAGCGGCCAACGCCGAGCGCGCCGTCGAGCGCCTCGTCGCCGTCACCGCGTGGGCGAAGCGCCACCTCGATCTCATCGCCATGGCCGCCGCCAATGTCATGCCCCTGGACACCCGCCGCCCACCGATCGCGCACGTCTTCACCCCCACGCCCAAAGCGGTGCGCCACCTGCTCGACGCCGAGGTGAAGATCCACGCCCTCGCGCCGGTCACGATCGACCAGCGCACCGCGTGGTGTTGCTTGGAACTCAACTGATCGGGCCGCTCACGCGACTTCAAGCCGGCGGAAGACGACGCTCCCGATCGTGAACCCCGCCGCCCCGATCGCGAGCAGAATCCCGCACGGCAGCAGCATCTCCCCCAGCGAGTAGCCACGCCACAGCCCGCCCTCCATTGCAACAATACCCCACTTCACCGGGCTGAAACTCGCGAGCTTCTGCATCCACTCGGGCAGAATGAACAGCGGCACCGTCCCGCCCGCCGGCAGCGCCATCACCAGGCACGCCGCCCACCCGATCCCGCCCGCAGACGCCTCGCTCCGCCCCAGCACCGACAGCAGCATCATGATCCCCACGAAGCACAGCGCCGTACACACCATCGCAAGAATCAGCAGCGGCGTGGAGTCCGGACGCACGCCGAAGACAAACACGCCGACGAGCATCAGGAACGACATCGAAAGCATGGTGGCGATGAAGCACGCCACCGCTTTTCCCAGCAGAATGTGCGTCCACGTGAGCGGCGAAGTCCGCAGGCGCAGCAGTGTGCCCTTCGTCCGCTCGATCACCAGCCCGATCCCGAACCCCGCCGCGCACCCCAGCACCGCCCAGATCATCCCTTGCGGGAACGAAACGGCGTAAGAACTCCGCGGCTTCTTCGGCCCGCCCGCCGCCGCCGGTTTCTCAACCTTCTTCACCGACACGCGCACCGGCTCAAACCCGCGCGCTGGCGCCGCGCCGTCATCAATCACCGCGCCGCTTGCCGCATCGCCGGAGTCACTCTGCAGCTTCGGCAGGTCGGCGGCGAACAAATCCAGACTCGAATACAGCCGAGACAGAATGTCCCGCCGCACCGGTTCGATTTCTGTTGATGATTCGAGTTGCTGCCGCGCTTGCATCAGGCTGTCGGTCATCGCCGATTGGTTCGTGAAGCTCTCGCTGAGCTGCTCGAACGCGTGCTTGGTGACGATCCCCTCGAGCATCTGCGCCTCGATCGACCGCGCGGGATCGACGCCCACTTCGATTTCCGCCGGGTCGCCCCAGAAAAACGAGCTCTTCTCGCCGAAGCCCTTCGTGATGCGGATGTACGCCGTGCGTTGACCCTTTCGCACCAGTTCAGCCGCCGCCTCGAGCGGGGCTTCCGTGACATCGAAATCCGACGAGCCCTTCAGCTTCCCCGCGAACTTCGCCGATCGCTCGCTCTGATCCTCATCCACCAGGATCACGGGCACGCGCGACGTCTTCGCCCCCCCATCGCCGCCGAAGACCGTGCCGAAGAAGATCCCGAACAGCAGCGGCAGCCCGAACGCGAAAAACAGCGCGGGCTTGTCTCGGAGCAGCAGCCGAAGGTCTTTGATCGCGATCGCGAGAATGGGTTTCAGCATGATGATCGCCGTCGGAGAGCAGAACATGGGACGCAATAACACACACCGCTAGTCTCGCAGCCGCCGCCCGGTCAGATTCAAGAACACGGATTCCAAGTCCGGCTGGTGCAGGCTGATCGTCCGCACATCACTCCGCTCGCGCAGCCGCGCGATGTCGCCGATCGGATCGCTCGTCGGCAGCCGTTCCTCTGCTTGGTCCGTGCCGATCGTCAGCGTGCTGCCCCCGCCGTGCACGCCGATGAGTTCCTGCACCGTGCCCAGCGCGATGATCTTGCCGCGATCCATGATCGCCACGCGGTCGCACAGCTTCTGCGCCTCTTCCATGTAGTGCGTCGTGTACACCACCGTCTTGCCCGCCGACTTCAGGTGCCGCACGAGATCGAACAGCGAGTTCCGAGACTGCGGATCGACACCCGCCGTCGGCTCGTCGAGCAGCACCAACTCCGGGTCATGCACCAGGGCGGCGGCAAGATTCAGCCGTCGCTTCATCCCTCCCGAGAAAGTCGACACCCGCGCCCGCCGCCGATCGCTCAGCCCGATCAACTCGAACAACGCGTCGAGGCGCTCCGTCCGCGCCGCGACGCTCATGCCGTAGATCTCGCAGAAGAACGCCAGGTTCTCCTCGGCAGTCAGGTCCTCGTACAGCGAGAGTGACTGCGGCGCCAGCCCGATCCGCCGGCGCACCGCCGCGTCCGACGGATCGCCCACCCCGCCGATCCGCACGCGCCCCTCATCCGGCCGCAGCAGCCCCACCGCGATCGACATCGACGTCGACTTCCCCGCCCCGTTCGGCCCGAGCAAACCGAAGATCTCCCCCGCGCGAACGCTCAGCGACAACCCGCTCACCGCCGTCAGCGAGCCGTAGCGCTTCGTCACGTTCTGCCATTCGATCCCCATCGAGCGAACCCTCGCGTGCCTCGCCGATCGCGTCGCGCCAGCGTACCGCACGCGCACCGATCGCGCCCGCAAGGGCGTTCTTCGTGACCGCCCCATTCGTATTTCATCGAAGCGCCGGATGTGCGATCCCCCGGTCAGCCCGCTTTGCGCAGCGCCGTTGAATCATGCGTGACGGGCGGCACAATCGCGCCGCCGGGCGACAGCGACCCCAGCGCCTTCGCGATCTGCGTCGGCGTCAGCGACGCGATGATCAGCCCGTTCTCCGTGATCGCCTTCGGCATGCCGTACACCACGCACGTCTCGGCGCTCTGCGCCATCAGCACGCCGCCCTTCTCGTGCAGCGGGCGCGCCCCGCGCAAGCCGTCGTCGCCCATCCCGGTGAGCACCACCGCGAGTGTTCGGGCGCCAGACGCCGTCGCCGCCGATTCGAGCAGCGCGTCGACGCTGGGCTTGTAGATCGCCGACTTGGGTTCCTGATTCACCGTCAGCCGGAACTGCGCGCTCGTGCCGGGGATGCGGGAGATATGAGTATTGTGACTGCCCGGGCAGATGTGGATCGTTCGGCGCTGCACCGCCATCCCGTCCTCCACGTGCACCACCGGCATCTTGCAGATGGTCGAGAACCGCTCCGCCATCGAGCGTGTGAACATCTCCGGCATGTGCTGCGCCACCACAATCGGCGCGCTGAAGTCCGCGGGCAACGCCGACAGCACCGTCTCCAGCACGGGCGGCCCGCCGGTCGACGACCCGATGCACACCAGATCAAAGAGCCCCGGCTTGAACACCGGGACCTGATTGATCGTGCGGTTCATCGCCGTCTGCCGCAGCGTCTTGCGGTGCCGGTGCGCCGCCCCGAGCGCCTTCACCTTCGCGATCAGCTCGCCCTGCATGCTCATGATGTTCGTCGAGATCTGCGACTGCTCTTTCGCCAGCACGTCCGCCGCCCCGAGCCGCAGCGCCGTCAGCGCCGCCGCCGAGCCTTCCTTCGTCAGCGAGCTGAACATGAGCACGTTCGCCGGGCACTCCGACATGATCCGCCGCAGCGCCGTCAGCCCGTCCATCTCCGGCATCTCGATGTCCATCGTGATGACGTCCGGCTGCAGCGACTTCGCCAGCTCCAGCCCTTCTTTGCCGTTCCGCGCCTTGCCGACGACCTCGATGTCGGGGTCCGACTCGAGCATGGTCCCGATCGCTTTCCGCATAAACGCCGAGTCGTCGACGATGAGCACTTTCATGGATCACTCCGAGGCAAAGGAGAGATGACGTTCCGCCGTTCACGCGACCTGCGAAATTCCAACCTCGATCAATGGCCGCTCTTCTTCATCCGAGTCACTCCGATACACCAGCCGCCCGCCCGCGTCGGCCCGGATATGCACCGGCCCGCGCAGCTCGCGCGTGATCGACACGGTCCGCGCGCCGCAGGTGATCGTCGCGCCGGGATACACGCGCCCGAGCGCCAGCACCTCACGCCGGCTGTACTCCTTGATCCGCTCCGCCGCCAGGTCGCGCAGCATCGCGCACCGCGTGACACGGTCCGACAGACGGTGCAGTTCGAACTCCAATTCCGTCGAGCGTTCCTTATCGGTGGAACTCAACTTACGCTTACCGTCGTTGATGCGCTCCAGCTCACTATCGAGTTCAGCGATCCGACGCCTCAGCCGCGTCAAGCACGGGTCAAGCCGCTCGATCACGCCCGCGAGCCCGATCGGTCGCTCCAGCACGACCGTGGTCCGCACGCCCGCCTCGCCGCCCAGATCGTTGACGGTCACGCGCCCGCTCGAAGACAGCTTCCCGCCGATCACCGAACCACCGGGCGAACGCACGTCGCCGTTCACTTCGATCTGGCAGTTGATCGCCTCGCTGTCGAGAATGAGGTCGCCGTTCACGCGCGCGATCACGCCGTCGAGATACCGCGCGTTCATCGACCCGCCGACCTCGAGGATCGCGTCGTCCTTCCCCGCCGCGCCGCCCTCGGCAATCAGGTCGCCGCCGCACTCGATCTGAGCGGATTCGATCCGACCGCGCACCGTGACGCAGCCCGTGGCGCGCACACGGAATTGCTCGCGCACACCCTTCGCGACCACCACATCGCCCGGAAAATCGATGTGCCCCGTCGAAAAGTCAACATCCCCCTCCACCTCCAGCACAGTATCGATCCGCGCCAGACTCCCCCTCCGGGTCAGCAGCCCGGTGCGCTGAGCGATCAGGTTCCCGTGCACGTCGCGGACGATTGAGTCGTCAACGTTGAGCCGAACCTCGCGCCCCGCCCGTGCCGTCGCCACACCCCCACGCACATCCGCCCCGTCGGTCCCGGGCGTCGCCGGCGTGATCTTCCCGATCACCTGCCCCGCCGACACGCGCACGAACGCCGAGCGGTCGTAGTGACTCACCGCGCCCGACTGGTCCGGGTCGCCGCCCTGCACCTCTTCATCAATGAGCCATTCGAGCGTACCGTCGGTCCCGTCGACCGCCTCCACGCCCCGCGCGATCACCGCGCGGCGGGTCTCCTCGCACACGGGCTGCGCAAAGAGATCCGCGAGCTGCTCCATCGGAGCCAGCCCGCTCAACACGCCCGCCTCCTGCGCCGCCATCTTCATCATCGTCGGCGTGATCACCGACAGGTCGAACCCCGCCGGGACAATCACCTCCGCCGACATGCGGCTCGGCGCGACGGCGATCTGGATCCACGAGTTGTCTCGGGCTCCGGGCATCCGTCTTTGATCTCCTTGACGAGAACGCGATCAGGAGACCGCGATGCCCATCTTCGTCAGCGTCTCCGCGATCCGCTGGCCCAGCACGTCCGGCGTGAACGGCTTCACGACATAGTTGTTCACGCCCGCCTTGATCGCGTCGATCACGCGCGTCTTTTCCGCTTCCGTCGTCACCATGATGATCGGCGTCTTCAATCCCTTCGCCCGGAACTGCTTCACGAACGTCAAGCCGTCCATGTTCGGCATGTTCCAGTCCACCAGGATCAGGTCGGGCGAGAACCCGCCCACCTTGCTCAGCGCGTCCAAGCCGTCCTGCGCCTCTTCAATCTGCGTGTGACCCATCTGCGTCAGGATCGAACGCTGAATGTTCCGCATCGTCTTCGAGTCGTCAATCAGAAGGATTTTCATGGGGTGTGTTCCCTGGGAATGTGGGTTCGAGTGAATCAGTGAGCGGCGGCGGCCGGTGTCGTGCCGGTGCCCGCGGGTTTGGTCGACGGACGCACCGCGACCTCGACGTTGAACTCGCCGCAGTCGCACGAGCACGGGATCACCAGGCACACCACGTCCTTGCGCCCGGACACCACATGGTCCTTGCCGATCACCACGCTCGGGCACGAGATCGACACCGCGCGGCCCTGGAAATGCGCCTTCGCGCCACCCGCGATCATATTCACCAGCTCGCCCACAGCGTCAGACAGGTCCTCGGGTGAATCGCCCACCTCGGACCCCGTAAACAGACTCACCACCCGCTGCGCCGTCGCGCGCGGGAAGCTCAGCACCACCGCGCCCTCCATGTCGCCCGACATGCCGATGATCGCCGACACGTCAAAGCTCGGACCAGCCGAGTCTTTCACGCGCGGATCACCGATGTCGACGGTCATCTGGAACATCGTTTCAAAGAGAGCTTTCGTCGTCTTGATGAACGGAATAATGAGGCTCTGGTCCACGGTTCGGCTCCTCCGTACTGGTTATGCGGCCGCGGCGTGCTTCGCCTGAGCCGACCGGATCAACTGAATAACATCCAAGATCAAACTTACGTGCCCGTCTTCACAAATCGTCGCGCCGCTGAACGGGCCCCCAGCGGTGTACGTATCGTCGAGCGGCTTGATCACGATCTCCTGCTGACCGATCAGCCGGTCCACCACCAGCCCCGCACGCTGCTGCGCGCACTCGATCACCACGGTGAACTTCGACTCACCCTCCCCGTGCTCGCTCAGCTTGTCGCGCATGTTCACCAGCGGCAGCACCGACTCGCGCAGACGCATCACCGGGCTCCCCGCCACGCTGTACGTCGTCTCCCGCGTAAAACGCACGATCTCCACGATCGAAGCGATCGGCACCGCGTAGTCATGCTGCCCAACGCCCACCAGCATCGCCGGCAAGATCGCCACCGTCAGCGGGATCGTGATCTCGATCGTCGAGCCCTGCCCCGTGACCGAATCGACGGACACGTTCCCGCCCAGCTTCGCGATGTTCGTGCGGACCACATCCATACCCACGCCGCGACCGGACAGATCGCTCACCTTCTCCGCCGTCGAGAAACCAGCCGCGAAGATGAACTTCAGGATCTCCTGCTTGCTCATCGCCGCCACTTCCTCGGCGGTCGCCAACCCGCGCTCGATCGCCTTCGCGCTGATCACCGCCGGGTCGATACCCTTGCCGTCGTCCATGATCGCGACGCGCACGTGCCCGCCCTGATGCTCCGCGAGA
Organism: uncultured Phycisphaeraceae bacterium; assembly: GCA_964391865.1. Lineage (GTDB taxonomy): Bacteria > Planctomycetota > Phycisphaerae > Phycisphaerales > UBA1924 > DASZQL01. The sequence goes on along the minus strand of CAYMNQ010000005.1, from coordinate 9,448 downwards.
ATCCGGATCGTGCCGCTCGGGTCCTTCCCCTTCTGCTTGCGCGCCTCCGGCTTCTCGATGCCGTGGTCGGCGGAATTCCGCAGAATGTGCACCAGCGGGTCCGCCAGCGCCTCGAGCACGCTCTTGTCGACTTCCGTCTCACCGCCGTCGATCACGATGCGGATCTGCTTCTCCGTCGCCCGGGCCAGATCTCGGATGATCCTCGGGTACCGCCCGAACAGCTTCGACAGCGGCTGCATCCGCGTGCGCATCACGCCCACCTGCAGTTCACCGGTCAGCCGGTCCAGAGACCCCGTCGCGCTGTTGATCGCTTCGAGCAAGTCATGCGGCAGCTCGTGCGAACGCAGCGTGCGCGCCTGGCTCAGAATCTGGTTCTTCGTCAGCACCATCTCGCCCACGAGGTTCAGCAGCGCTTCCAAACGCGACACTTCCACGCGCACCGTCGCGTCGCCCGCGCTGTCGCCCTTCGACACTTCGCGCTCGCCCTTCGCCGCCGGTTTGCCGGCTTCACCCTTCGCGGGCGACTCGGCCTCGTCAGCTTCCGCCCCGGCCTCGCCCGCCGGAGCCCCTGGCCCCGCCACGCCGGCCGTCGTCGGCGCCGCGGGCGCGCCAAGCTCGGCATCAATCAGCCCCGCCGGATCATCGATCGACGACACCGGCGTCTCATCCCCCGCCAGTTCCGCCGCGAGATTCGCCCCGAACGCGCCCAGATCCCACAGATGCTCGCGCCGGTTCTTCAGCGCCTCGGCACACCGCTCCACCAACAGCGCCAGCGCCCCGAGCCGCGTGCCCGCGCGATCGCGCGCCCCTTCGCCCAGAGCGGGCAACGCGGTCACGATCTGTCGGACCATTGTCACCAGCGCCGCCAGCGACGCCAGCCCGAAGAACTCGCTCGTCGATTGCAGCCCGTCCCCCATCTCCGTCAGGATCGACGCCGCAGAAGGATCGCCCTTCTCGATCAGCGTCGCCGCGTCGCGCAGCCGGTCCGCCGCGGCCCGCAGATCATCATTCATGAACGGCAGCACGTCCTCCGCCTGCGGCGGCAACTCGAGCGCGCGGAATCCCGCCGCCACCGTCTCGAGCGGTTTCTCAGCGACCGTCGCGCTCGGCCCCGCCCCGCCCTCGACCGCCGCGCGCCCCGCGATCTCGTGCAACGCATCAACCAGTTCCGCCGGCCCCGGAGAAACCTCCGACCCCTCGCGGATCTCGTCCAGCATGCCGCGGATCACGTCCACGCTCTTCAGCAGCGCGTCCATCACGTCCTGAGTGACGTCCACCTCACCCTTCCGCAGCCGGTTCAGCGCGTCCTCCGCCGCGTGGCTGAACCGCGTCACGTTCGGCAGGTTCAAGAAGCTCGCCGCGCCCTTGATGGTGTGCAGCGCGCGGAAAATCTGATCCAGCCGGTCTTTCGACGTCGGGTCCGACTCGAGCCGAACCAGGTCGGCGTCCAGCGCCTCAACCAGCTCCGACGCTTCCGTCAGAAAGTCCTGCACCAGCGTGTTGTCTTGATCTGGAGAAGTCACGCGATACTCCCGTGGAGGGCCGTGAGCCTGGGGCAGGTCAGGTCGAAAGCTTGCGGTACGCGAACGAGTGAGCCACCGGCAGCGGCTCGAACGGCACCTTCAGGTTCCTCAGCGACTCGCTGTGCCCGATGAACAGGAACCCGTCCGGCGCGAGCTGGTCATAGAACATCTGCACGCACTTTTCCTTCATCGGGTCGTCGAAGTAGATCATCACGTTGCGGCAGAAGATCACATCCCAAGTCCCGTGACGCTTCGCCGCCAGCGTGTCCTTCAGGTTCAGAATCTCGAAGTTGACCATCGACTTGATCGTCGGATCAAGCTGGTACAACCCGTCCTTTTCCTTGAAGTACCGCTGCTTGATGAGCGGGTTCACGGACCGGAAACTGAACTCCGGGTACAGCGCCTTGTCCGCCGCCATCAGCGCTTTCTCGCTGATGTCCGTCCCCAGAATCTCGATGTGCCAGTCCGCCAGCCGGATGCCCAGCGTCCGCTGCACCATCATCGCCAGCGTGTACGGCTCCTCGCCCGTCGAGCACGCCGCCGACCAGAGCCGCAAACGCTTCGACGCCTTCCGCGCCTCGATCATCGCCGACAACGCCGTCTTCTCGAACACATCGAGCTGCGGCTCGTTGCGGAAAAAGCTCGTCTCGTTGATCGTGATCCGGTTGAACATCTCCTGGAACTCGTCGCTCTGGTACGGCCCGATGGACAGGAACTGCACGTACTCGCCGAAGTTGCTCAGCGACAGCTCCTCGAGCCGGCGCGCCAGCCGGCTCTCCAGCACGTACTTCTTCGAGTCCTGGAAATGGATGCCGCTCCGCTGATAGATGATCTTGCGCAGTTCAGCGAACTCGGCGGTGGTCATTGGTGTAATCGTCTGAGGCATGGACAGCCTTTCAATTCAGCATCTGGCCCCGAACACATCAACCCTGATTGATCGCGGGTTACGCCGCGGCGCGAGCGACTGCGTCCGTCGCCGCCAGCATCTCGCTCGTACCAAACAGGCGGTCCAGATCGAGCAGAATCAGCAACCGGTCGTCCAGCTTGCCCACGCCCTGCACGTAGTCGCTCCCCATCCCGCACACCATCGCCGGAGGCGGCTCCACGATCCCGGAGCTGATCCGCAGCACCTCGTTCACCCGGTCCACGCTGAACCCGATCACCCGCCCCGCGACCTCGACCACGATGATCCGGTTGTCCCCCGTGTGATCCTGCTGCGTGTGACCGAAACGACGACGCAGGTCAACCACCGGAATGATCTTCCCGCGCAGATTGATCACGCCTTCGACAAACACCGGGCTCTGCGGCACCCGCGTGATCTGCATCATCCGGTTGATTTCCTGCACGCTCAGGATCGGGATCGCGAACTCTTCAGAGCCCACGACGAACGTCACCAACTGCAACTGTTCATCACTACTCGAGCGATCCGAAGCGCCGGCCTCGAAGCCGGACGTTGGCGCGGTATTCACGGGGGGTTCAACAGCGATCGCGGTCATGGGTCTGCCTCCACGGAACGGGGCACGTACGCGTGCAGCACGACGCGGCCCGAGCCGCGACGCACGCAACCGCATGTACATCGGGGACACGACCGAGCGCCTTGACGCCCTTTCCGTATCACGATGGCGGGCCGCGACGAATGCTCCGACTGGGCAGGCAACAACATCCCGCCTGTTGGACGCCTCCCACCAATGCCGGGGTCGCCGCCCACGCGATACCGCGCCACGGACGCGACGCCCGCGGAAATGGTCCGTTTATTCCGGTCCCAGAATAACTCGCAAAACGCGGGTATTTCAGCGAGTTTCGAGGACCGACGCCCCCCCTCGGGATTCGGACCGCGCCTTATCGGTGGTGATTTTTTCTCTTCACCTTCATCAGCCATCTCACGCCGTCGATGTTATGGCCACGAGCGTGTTCACGGTCGTTGTGCACGGCCCGCTCGCCCGGTTACACGACCGGCCTTCAACGCACAGCACGCGCCGGCCGCCAACACACGCGGCCAACGCACGGCGGTACACGGAACACCGCCGCGACAGTTGCAGGAACAGGGTTCACGGAGGATTGACCACATGAGTCGCATCAACACAAACGTCGCGTCGCTCATCGGGCAGCGGGTGCTCACCACCAACAACACCGCGCTCAACGGCTCACTCGAACGCCTGAGCACCGGGCTCCGGATCAACCGAGGCAAGGATGATCCCGCCGGTCTCATCGCGTCCCAGAACCTCCGGTCGGAGAAGGCCGCCATCGAGAAAGCCGTCTCCAACGCCGAGCGAGCCGACCAGGTCGTCAACATCGCCGAGGGCGGCCTCGACGAGATCAGCGGCCTGCTCACCGAACTCCAGGCCCTCATCACCGAGACCTCCAGCACACAGGGCCTCTCCCTCGAAGAGAAGAAGGCCAACCAACTCCAGATCGACTCCATCATCCAGACCATCGACCGCGTCGCCTCCGCCACCAGTTTCCAGGGCACCAAGCTCCTCAACGGCAACTTCGACTACACCACCAACAACATCTCCGCCAACCTCAAGGCCTTCAGCGTCAACGGCGCCAAGCTCGACTACGGCAGCACCCGCGCCGTCGATGTCGTCGTCACCGACTCCGCCCAGATCGGCGGCTTCTTCCTCTCCTTCGGCGCCAACAACCTCAACCTCGGCGGCGCGGGCGCGACCGACGGCGCCGGCAGCACCTTCACCATCGAAATCTCCGGCGCACGCGGCAGCCGCGAACTCAGCTTCGCATCAGGCACCACGCTCACCTCCGTCATCGCCGCCGTCAACAGCTTCACCGACATCACCGGTGTCAAAGCCGTCGGCTCCGGCACCGGCCTCAGGCTCGAGAGCGACGCCTTCGGCTCCGACCAGTTCGTCTCCGTCAAGGTCGTCAACGACGCCGGTGCGCAAGGCTCCGGGCTCTACAACTTCCTCGCCAACAACACCGCCGCCGCCGACACCGCCGCCGTCACCACATTCGCCGCCGCCGAGAACAAGATCACCGACAAGGGCGCCGACGTCTCCGCCACCATCAACGGCATCACCGCTACCACCAAGGGCACCGTCGCACGAATCAACACCGATTTCCTCGATGTCGAAGTCGACCTTGCCACCGCCGGCACCGGCACCACCGCCCAGCGCCTCGGCAGCCTCTCCGCCTTCACCATCACCGGCGGCGGCGCCGACTTCCAGCTCGCCGGCAAGGTCGATATCGCCGGCAAGGTCTCCCTCGGCATCGCCAACGTCGCCGTCCGAGCCCTTGGTCGCGCAGAACTCGATGTCGCCGGAACCACCGGAACCTTCTATCTCAGCGACCTCGGCTCCGGCAAGAAGCTCAACCTCGTCGACGGAGACACCTCCGCCGCACAGCAGGTCGTCGAGCGGGCCAGCCGAGAAGTCAGCTCGCTCCGCGGCCGACTCGGCGCCTTCCAGAAGAACACCGTCGGCGCCACCATCCGCAGCCTCAGCATCGCGCTGGAAAACACCACCGCCGCCGAGAGCGTGATCCGCGACGCCGACTTCGCCTCCGAGACCGCGGCACTCACACGCTCCCAGATCCTTGTCACCTCCGCGACACAGATCCTCGGGCTCGCCAACCAGCAGCCGCAGTCCGCCCTCCAGCTCCTCGGCTAAACCCGACGCGGCGAACAGCCCCGTCGTGAACCCTGAGACGCCCCGGTCCCCCCCGGGGCGTTTCTCGTTTTTGATCACCGCATTCCTCAGAAGGCCGTGCTACCGAGATCGGTGCTCTGACCGACCCCGGTGCCCCGCGCAGGAGTCGCCGGCTCAGGGGCGACTCCCGCGCAGAGCGCAGGGGTGCTCGGGTGCCATGGCCGACGCTCTGGTCGGCCAGGTTCCGCTCGCCGCCGGATCACCGCTGGTCACGATCTGTGCGCGCGCCGGTGACATGTCCCGCGGCGATTCCAATAAAAAGCTCCACGAATCGCACATTGATCGAAAACCCCTTCATCTCAAGCACTTCCATGCTCCACATCGCTCGCTCACCCGCGCTCAGGTTCGCATCCGTGCGCACAGGAGTGACGCAATCCGCGATGGGTAGAGGGCACGCACACCGGTGCCCTCCACCCCGCCGACCGGATGCATACGGCCCGGCGCGGTGAGAGTCCGACTCGCTCGGCGGACCACGCTCGAAGGCACACACCTTCCAGCCCCCGCCGAACACAGTTTCGACGCTCGGCGAAAGCCGAGCCCAAGTTCGATCCGCCCGTCGACGGGTTTTCTTTAGTGATCAGCAGTCAACGATCAGCCAACCAAGCAACGCGAAGCGTTCCCCACTCCGGCGCAAGACACAGGACGCAAGACACTTCCGGCGCACCGCGCAAACCGCTCCACTACCATGCCCTCGTGTCGAACGCGCCCGCCGCTGCACAACTCGAATTGCTCGCCGTGACGCGCTCGGGGCTTGAAGCGGTCGTCGCACGCGAACTCGCGGACCTCGACTACGACGCCAAAGGCACCCACCCCGGGCGTGTGCTCTTCCATGCGGGCGAGTCGGCCATCGCGCGGACGAACATCAACCTGCGCGTCGCCGACCGCGTGCTCATCCGGCTCGCGCACTTCGAGGCCCGCGACTTCGGCGTGCTCTTCGACCGCGCCGCCGACACGCCGTGGGAGCGCTTCATCCCGCGCGGGGCGGCGATCACGGTCCGCGGCCGCTGCGTCCGCTCCCAGCTCTCCAGCGCGCCAGCGTGCCAGAGCATCGTGAAGAAAGCCATGATCGAGCGACTACGCCGCGCCTGGCACACCGACATCATCGACGAGCGCGAGCCGATGATCGTCGCAGAGGTCGAGCTCTTCGAGGACCATGCCTCGCTCACGCTCGACACCACCGGCCCGAGCCTCCACAAGCGCGGCTACCGCGACCTCGTCAGCGAAGCGCCGCTTAAGGAGAACCTGGCCGCCGCCATGGTCCAGCTCAGCGTCTGGCGGCCCGATCGCCCGCTGATCGACCCCTTCTGCGGCTCGGGCACGATCCCCATCGAAGCGGCGATGATCGCGCGGCGGATCGCGCCGGGTGTCACCCGCGCCTACTCTGCCGAGGCGTGGGGAACCATCGACGCCGCGCTTTGGGAGGCCGCGCGCGACGAGGCCCGCGCAAACGAACTCCACGACGCGCCCGCGCTGCATATCGCCGGCTACGACATCGACGAAGAGCCGCTGAGTCTCGCGCGAAGGCACGCCGAGCGCGCCGGCGTCACCCGCGACATCCACTTCCAGCGCCGTGCTTTCGCGGAGCTGCGCGGCGGGCGCGACCACGGCGTGATCATCGCGAACCCGCCGTGGGGCGAGCGGCTCGAGGATCACCTCGCCGTGCAGGCGCTCTACGAGTCGATGCCCGACGTCTTCAACCGGCTGCCGACGTGGTCGGTCTACGTGCTCACACCGCGGAATGACTTCGAAGAGCTGCTCGGGCGCGTCGCCGAGCGCCGGCGCAAGGTCCACAACGGCACGATCGAGTGCACGCTCTACCAGTTCCTGGGCCCGCGCCCGGAGAGCGACGACGTGCCGGTGCCGTTCCGCGGGCACACCGCGCGCGTCTACTCACCCGCCGCAAAGCGCGAGCTGTCGCCCGGCGCGGCCGCCGCCGCGAGAACCGTGAAGCAGCAGGAACTGCTGAGAAACAGGCTCGACTCGCGAGTCAAGCACCTGCGCAAATGGGCGACGCGCGAGGGGATCTCGTGCTACCGGCTCTACGACCGCGACATCCCGGAGGTGCCGCTGCTGATCGAGCGCTACGGGGACCGCGTGCTGATCGTCGACATCTACGGCCCGCGCAGCGGGCGCTCGCCCGAGGAGCACGCCGCGTGGATCGACCGCATGTGTGAAGCAATCGCGCTCGTCGCGGACGTGCCGATGGAGCAGTTGTTCGTGCGCCGCACTGACGGGCGTCGCGTCGGCTCGCGCGAGTCCGCGCACGGCAAGGCCCCGCCGCAGTTCACCGCCGACGAGCGCGGGACGACGTACCGCGTCGACTTCACGGATCCGGCGAACGCCGGAATGCGCCTCGAACTCCGCGGCTGGCGCGAGGCGCTCCGCGCGGCGGCGGCGGGGAAGGCGGTGCTCGACCTGAGCGAGGAGCCGCTGCTCGACAAACGAGAGCTGCTGGCGTCGGGCGCCTCGCGCGCCGTGATCGGCGAGCGCGAGTCATCGCCACGCGATGATCGCTTCGACATCATCCTTGGCGGCGCGGGCGAAGACGGCGCGCCCGACTCAGACGATGCGACGGATCGGGCGCGGCGCATCGATGAACTGTGCGGGCGTCTCACGCCGAACGGTTTCGTATGGTGGCTCGTCGCGCACGAAGCGCCGCCTGTCACGGCACGAGAGGGTTTCACCGCGCGGGACGATTCGCGGCGACTTGAGCAACCGGATCTGCGCAGCGAGCGACTGCCAAAGCTCTGGCGTGTGCAACGCACCAGGGACCGGGCGGAGCGATCCGCTGGGGCGTGATCGCTCCCGACGGCGAAGACCGCTCGCTCACGCGTCGCGTCTCGACGGAGACACTCGCAGGGAATGCGCGCGTGAAGAGCCGGGGCATTGCGGCGACACACCTGTCGATCCAGGAGGCGGCAAAATGACAACGCCCCGGGCGGTGAGGCTCGGGGCGTTGTGGGTATTGAAGGAACAGTTGGTGCCTTGATCGCGCGTTGCCGCGCGGGTATCCGTGTGAACGGACGAGGAAGTGCTGACTATTCCGACTGGACATCACTGTCCGCGTTGAACGGGATTGAGTGTTGTGTTCAACAGCAGGTCGGTCTAAGGAAATCCCTTAGAAAGGAGGTGATCCAGCCGCAGGTTCTCCTACGGCTACCTTGTTACGACTTAGTCCCAGTCACCGAGCTTGCCGTAGGCACCGTTGAAACACGGCGACTTCGGGCACTACCGGCTCCCATGACTTGACGGGCGGTGTGTACAAGGCTCAGGAACTTATTCACCGCGGCGTGGCTGATCCGCGATTACTAGCGATTCCGGCTTCATGGAGTCGGGTTGCAGACTCCAATCTGAACTGGGGCGTGATTTTTGCGATTTGCTCCGCCTCGCGGCCTTGCGTCGCTTTGTTCACGCCATTGTAGCACGTTTGCAACCCTGGATGTAAGGGCCATGAGGACTTGACGTCATCCCCACCTTCCTCCGGTTTGACACCGGCAGTCTCGTTAGAGTCCTCGGCATTACCCGTTAGCAACTAACGACAGGGGTTGCGCTCGTTAAGGGACTTAACCCGACACTTCACAGCACGAGCTGACGACAGCCATGCAGCACCTGTGCATGTTCCACTCTTGCGAGTGTCATTCCTGTTTCCAGGAACTAATCCATGCATGTCAAACCCAGGTAAGGTTCTTCGCGTTGCTTCGAATTAAGCAACATGCTCCACCGCTTGTGTGAGCCCCCGTCAATTCCTTTGAGTTTTAGCCTTGCGACCGTACTTCCCAGGCGGTACACTTAACAATTTCTCTCCGACCGGTACCGGGTCAAACCGGCACCGATCTAGTGTACATCGTTTACGGCGTGGACTACCAGGGTATCTAATCCTGTTTGATCCCCACGCTTTCGTGCCTCAGCGTCAAGATGAGCCTAGCTGCCTGTCTACACCTTCGGCGTTCCGCTCGATATCTACGCATTTCACCGCTCCACCGAGCGTTCCGACAGCCCCTACTCACTTCAAGACCCGTGGTATGCACCGCAATTCCCCGGTTGAGCCGGGGGATTTCACGATGCACCTTCGGGTCCGCCTACGCACCCTTTAAGCCCAGTGATTCCGATTAACGCTCGGGTCCTCTGTATTACCGCGGCTGCTGGCACAGAGTTAGCCGACCCTTCCTCTGGCCCCGGTCATGGTTCCTGGGGCCTGACAGTAGTTTACACGGCGAAACCGCTTCATCCTACACGCGGCATTGCTCCGTCAGGCTTTCGCCC
>CAYMNQ010000004.1:0-399939 GCA_964391865.1 uncultured Phycisphaeraceae bacterium | reverse complement strand
CGCGATTCAAGGGAAAGCCTGAGACCCGATTGGGCCGAGTCTCAAGCGGAAGCGGGGTGGTGAGGCGGATAGGTAGTGCGGCCTGGAACGGAGGTAGAGCCGATGTCCGAAAATGTGGCGGTTTTGTCACCTTTTGGCGAGTGATATTTGCCCACAAGTCATTGATGCTTAAACACTTATGTCGTGTCGCCCCTGCGGAGGGGTGACACGGGGTTCGGGGCCGAATGAACACGCCGGATGAACCGCTGCGCAATTTGCACATCGCGACGCGAGCGAGAGGGTGCAACCCGAGCGCGATCAGGGTGGGAAAGCAAGAGGTCTAGCCACTACTCGGGCGGAGGTCGCCTGTGCCGTTGCCGCGCTCTGCGTGGGGTCAGTTGTGCCGTGGCGCGCGTGAACGAGATGACGATTGGCTAGGTCGTGTTGCAGCGTGCTGTCGACCTGTCGAACTCCGGAGGGGAGACAAGAGTATTGACGCTCTGTGCGACAGTCGAGTAGTCTGAAAACTGGCTTAGCGAGTGGAGAATGCCCGTGTCCGACGGTCAGAACAATGACAATGCGTCTCGCGTCGCGGCGCAGCTCTCCAAAGTCCCAAAGATCGCGTGGATCATCCTCTTTGTAGCAATCGGTTCGGCCGCGTGGCACGGGCTCAAACCCATTCTCCGCTCAAGAATCATTGCCAATCCGCATTCCGCGCCATGTTCCTTCGTCGGTATCTGGCGGGCGGAGCCGTCGGAACTGGACAAACATGCACTAAGGCTGGGGCGAGCGACGGCAGATAACAATCAAACATCAGCATATTATCTCGCGATCGTACCGAAAGATCGAGGTGTGAATGATTATATTGTTTTCGGAGCTAACCAGGCGGAGTTGTCCCGAGATCCGCTATTAGGTTCAGCGTCATTCGGTGAACAAGATCGTCCCCGCGCATGGGCATACAAGAGATTCAAGTATGATGCAGTTCGGAGCGGAGAAAATGAGATTTCGGCGGTTGTGTCTGACGAGAGAAGTTCCTTCGGAAGCCTTCGATGCAATTTTGACGGAGGGCTTACTGACGGCGTTCGCGTGTACTCCAAGGTGGATGGCGGCATGTCGGGCGAACGAGCCCGTGAAGTCTTCGGCACGAGCCTCGCGGATCACGTCAATTTGCTGCGGGAACATCGACCAGATCGATAGCAGTCGATGATTGCTTGTGCAGCATCGCCCTATTCTGACGTAATATAAAGTCGATCCCGATCAAGGCGCTCGACAAGGTCAAAGCTCCACTTGCACAGCAAGTCCAGTTCCCTGGCTTCTGCGACGACGCTAAAGGCGGCGAGCGAGCCATCAGACGGCCTGTCGGATCCGATCTCCCGGGCAGCCACGAAGTCGGCCAAGGCGTGTCGCGCCAAGGCCTGCATGAATGCGCGGATATCTGCTGGCAGCGCCGAGAAAGCCCACGAACGCCGCGGGTTCGTGTCCTCCAGGAACAGCGCCCGAAAGTCCCGTCCGTCGGCTTCGAGTGCGAACTTCCCGACCGACCAGGCTGATAGCAAGCGGACCTCGCGGCCTTCGCCGGCACGGCCGATGGCAAACCGATACGGGACCGGGCCCTCGGACTGCACATCCTCGACTTCAACCGCGATCCAGTCCTTTCGGCCCCACATCGGGTCGCTGCTTGACACAAGATCGTGCGAATAATGCGCTGCAACGCCCAAGAACGTGCTCTCACGAATCTCGAGTCTGAACCTCTCATCGGGATCCGGAACGAGCGGCCGCAGATGTGCCGGTACGGGCCACCGATTCTCGGAGTAGTAGACCCGCTTGCCCACCGAGGCACCCACTTGGCTCGGGCTCGACCAACCACGGAATTGCAGCATGGTTGGCCGTGCCGGGCAGGCTCTGATGACCTGCAGCTTGATCGCTCCCTTCACCGGGTGGTCGCTCTGAAACCAGACTGTGATGTAGTCGGCGACGGGGACGCCCAGCGGGACGTACTCGACGAAGGGATTTGTAAGAAAATGCTGACGGCAGTCTGCGGGCAACTCAGCAGACAGCGTCTCAAGAGGCCTCGCGTTCTCCCAGCCCGACGGTCGCACATCTTGGACTGCAACAAGTGTGCTAACCGGTACTCCAAGGGCTCGCGCGACAGCCAACATGGACGATGGCCGCTTGGGCTTGCCTTTTTCGATTCCCTCGATGGTGCGTTTGCCCACGCGCGCTTGCTGGGCGAGGGCCAATTGAGACCACCCGCGCTTCTGTCGCAGGGTTCGGATCACTTCGGGTTTGGGCGACACGCAGCCGAGCGAATAGCGTTCTAGTTCCTTGCGCATTCCGTTCCCTTTACGATCCCGCCTCCCCCAACAGATGGCCCGAGGGCTCGCTTTGAAACTCGAGGGGGTGTTTCTGCGGCTTCACCAGCGGTCGATCAGGAGCCGCACCCTCTCTTTGCCCTCCCTTGTCGTCCAACCGCGCCCACCCCACACTCGCTCGGTAATACTTCGACGGTGCCACTCGGTCAGTCATGCTACCGCGGTGCGGTCTTGGTTGGGGAGGCGTTTCCTCCTACTTGGCATTCGACCCACCGCTCGTTCACAGCGAAAAGGAGGTCGCGATGCCCCGGCTTATCGTCGCTTTGCTCACGGTGCTCTCGATGTCTGCCCTGTGCTGCCGAATATCGCATGCCAGCGTTGCTCACGCCTCGATTGTTCCCAGCGTGAATAGTCTGCCAGACGCAGAGTCCTCTCCTACGGATTTCGCAAGGGGCCCCGCCAAGATCTTCACCCTTCCCACGGCAGGCTGGCAGCTCGGCGTCCAACTTTATCAACGCGAGCCCGGCACCAATAGCTTCTATGCGTCCGTTCCACCTCTCCTCGTCGTCGATCCGGAGGCCGAGCACGCCGATCCGGCGTTCGCCGCCAGACTCCGCTATCTGGAGGACGATCTAGGACAGACGGTACGGTTCGCGGTTCGTCTTCACTTGTGGAGTCCAGACATCTTGAGTTGGGTCGAGCGTGAGCTCGCCCTTCACGGGGCGAAGGTGGACCCCCTCCCGATCACGGATGTGATACTCGTGTTGGAAGATTTGGGTCAGCCCATCGCCTACGGGCGGATCAACGGCACAGTGTCAGGTCAGCCCGAAGTCAACGTCCACTTCGAGGTCAATCATCAGACTTGGGCACAACTGGCTTTCAGTTGGGCGCGCGGCGAGCTATCGACTCAGGCCTACTTGCGCTACGACAAGGAGGTAGCTACCCGCAGGGCAACATCGACCGTGCGCGTCGACGCTCAGAAGATCAACGAGGCGCGAGCCGCACTCCTCAAGCGCGCGGTCGAACTCCGCTCGGAGGGGCAATTGGTCCTGTTGAGTGACTTGGCGCGAGTCTCGGGTTCACTGCGACTCGGCGCGTCGCACCACATCCGTGCCTCCGACGAGTCGCTATTGCCTCTGATTGTCGAGCAGGAACTGATGGGCCTGCTGACCCTCGGGCTGGTCGAGGTCGATGCGACTGAGGTGCGCTCGCTCCTGCCCACATTCGACCCGGCTGAGTATCTTGAGCCCCTCCTCCGCGAAGAGCTAAGTTCGCAGGGCCTCGACGACGCGGCGGCGGCGACGCTTCTGCGTTCCAGTGAACGCTCGACGACCGGCGGCGTTGGGGTCTCGATACCCTTCTTAGGCATCGAGCATTCTGAGACCAAGACGACCGGCGTCGTCCGCGGGCTCGAACGACGGGCTGGGGTGCGATTCGAGCGCAACGCCTCAAGCCAGTCTTGGGAGTTGACCCATGTGCGCTTCGCGCGACTATTGCAGGAAGAAACGGTGTCTGAAGTCACTCAGGAAAAGAGCGTAGTCATCGATGGATCCCGAAGTGCTGGCTGGATCGAGCAAGCATCCGTACCCGCCAGCCTAACCAAAGCACGAGTGATTGCCGCGCTGACCGCCTGGCATTCCGCAGCCGCTGCAGACCGCCTCGACGGATACCATCGCCACCGTCGCCTTATGCACGATGACCGGGTCAGGACTCTGGAAAACCAGACGGAAATGTCACGTGCAAGGCTCCAAGAGCTCCGCGCCCAGCATGAGCGCGCACTCGCGAGGATTGATCGTGCGCATGGCGATCTCCGATTCTGCCAAGCTGAACACGAGCGCGTTCAGGGGAATGACTGGCGTGCGGCGATACGACCACAAATGAAGAAGGCCTTGCCGAATTTCAGGAAAATGCGAGAGATCGGCGAGTCAGCCATAGCGGCTTACCAGAACGACGTCTCAGTTGCCGCCTTGCGTGTCTCAGACGCGAGACGGTGCCTTGAACAGCGCGATGCCGAAGCGGCAGAATTGATGCGCGCTGTGGCGGAGGCAGAACTTGCAGTAGCTCTTGCTGAGACCCGGCTCGCTGAAGCTGCTCGTGCGGCCGAGGCCCTCGAAGCCTCACCATCTGTGGAAAAGCAGTGAATGTGAGACGCGGTCGCTCGCCTCTAGCAACTCAGCGGTTTTCGCACGCGCCCTCTTAGGGAGCCAACGATGCTCGACAAATGCACCATCGGTTCAGCTCTCGTCGTGTCGTTGCTGCAGGTGCCCGCCCTTGGCGGCGACGTGGCGACTCCGCTTCAGCAGTACCTCCAAACCCAGCGTGAGCGAAGAGCGTCCGCGTTGGCCGACGTCGATCGCTCAATATCCCTTCAAGCGGAGTTACGGCGGCAGCGGCGCTCCGAACGCGCTGCGCGACAGGAGGAACTTCAGCAGTTCGCAAGCGAAAATGTCGAGGCGCTGCGCACTGATCTGAGTTCCCTGAGCGCGCGGGAGCAACAAAGATCGGCGGCTCGGTTGGAGCACGTCCGTTCATTGCATGCCAGTCAGCATGCCGAGGCCCGCGCCCGATTGCGAGACCGAATGCGGGCGGCTCTTTCGATGGGTTCGATGGCGATCGGCATCGGGCGCCACGGCGAGCGACTGGACGATACCACTCAGAAACCGCCGCAGCGCCATGGCAACGCGCCCCCACCCGCTCCTGAAGATCCCGAAAGCGCGGGTCGGGACGTTTCGCCCGGCGTCCCCGAGGAGCCGCTGCCCCGGCCCGGGCAGATCGAATCAATCAGCCTGACTGCTGAGAGGGCCGGCGACCTGGGGGTGCCCGGAGTCGCTTCCAGCCCAGCGAAGTTCACTGGAGATCGGTCCCCCGCGCGTACATCACTATTCACAACCGCTGAACCGGATCCGTCGCCTGCCTCGTTGATTGGCGTACCGGACGAAAACTCCGCGGCGGCGCTTGCGTCGCGCGTTGGTCTACAGTTCGACGATGTTGCTCCAAAGAATGCGGCAACACTCCAAGGCTGGACGGGGGCCAGGACAGGCCGCGAAGATTCCGACGGCTATGTGGAACTGTGGACACACGCTGATGGGCCCATGGGCCTGACGCGGTTCGAGTCTCTGTACTCCAGCGGAACGGACGCCACTCTGACACTCCCGGTCCAGGACGGGGTCGCTGGAGTGGGTGTTGACCCGGTTGAGCGCAAAGCGACGGCGTCCGCAGAAGCGTGCCTCTCGGTGATCAATGACGGAAGGCAATCGGGGTTGATGACCAAACGAGGGGCGGGCGTGTCGCTGGCGATAGAGAGCTCACTCCTTAGGGCGTGCGCGTCGGGATCGGCGGGGACCACGGGCCTGGCAGCGGCGGCGGGCATCACCGGCCCGTCTGGGTCTGTGGGGATTTCACTCTTCGATGAACCGCGCCGCAGCGAAGCCGGTGAACTGAGACAACTCGAGTGCTCGCTGTCGCTCGCCATTTCTTCTGGTACATCCATTGAAGCCGGGATCGGCATGCGCAAAGACGGGAAGTGGGGTGTGGGCATCAAGCCTGCATTCGGGATTACTCCCGGCTTCGAGTTCTCAATTGGAAACAGAAAGATCAAGCCGTAGTCTGTTTGTGATCAAGATGGCCGGACTTGGCAGCATGGTGAGCCGCGCCGACAGCGGCCCACTAACCGATTCGACCACAAGATTGGGCCGTTCGGGCTGACTGATCTCAAAATGCGCCGATACCGCCACATTGTTGGCGGGCGGTCCCGACTCCCCGAGTTGCTCGGCGGCATCGGCCACGACGATCAGGGAGTACGACCCGGGAAAGAGACGATCCGGGATCCCCGCCGAGACAGCTCGGCCGTAGCTCCCGCCGATGGCCAATGGTGATTGGCCGAAGCGGCTCAGAAGTTGGATGACCATGCCTCAGACGTCTCGGCCCGATTCTCCATCGCGAACTACCGCGTGATGGTCGCCTCCGCCCGAGGACGCCGCTTTGCAAAGCCGAGCCGCCGGCGGCGTACGGCGGCATCGATGATCGTGAGCCGCCCGGTCTCATCAACCGCGTAGAGCACCGAGCCGTCCAGCGAGAAAGCAAGCCCCCCGGACAACTGATGGCGCAGCGTCAGGACCGGTGCCGATCGCTCCGTATCCCACACTTGGATGACGTCACCGGACGAGACGAGTCGGTCGCCATCGGGGTGAAGAGCGATTGATCCAACCCCAGCTTGGTGCCCGGTCATCGTGGCCAGTGGCGCGCCGGTGGCGGTGTGCCAGGCACGCACCGTGCAGTCCCACGAGCCGCTGTAGAGGCGCGAGCCGTCGGCGCTGAATGCGAGGCCATGAACCGTGTCGGTATGCCCCTCGAGACGGTGGAGCAGGTGGGCCGTCGCCGCGTCCCACAGGAAAATGTGGCCCGAGCGCGTGGCGCTCGCGCTGATCAAGGAACCATCGGAACTGAGCGACATCGAGGTCACCGGCCCCCCGATCGGCCCGAACTCGCGGCGTCTTTCACCCGAAGTCGGATCCCACGTGACGACGACACCATCCGACTGCCCGATGGCCAGAAGCCCGTCGCGTCCGCTGAACTCCATGCACCGAACGCCACCAGCATGAGCCGACAAGCGGCGGAGCAGCCTGAAATCGCGAGCATCGCGGACGAGCACATCCCCGTCTTCGTTCGCGGAGGCGAGTAGTAGTCCATCGCGTGACCACGCCGCACAGCTCACCCCGCCGCGTTCCATGTTCAGAACAGCCAGTTGCTCGCGCGACTCGGTGTCGATGATTCGCAGCGTGCCGTCCTTCGCACGACACGCGAGGCGCTCGCCGGAGGGTGATATCTCGATGCCGACGAGTGGTGCGCCTGCGGCACTGTGCGGGCGAGAGGCCCGCAGCGCGTCGACGTCCCATACGCGCGCGCTCTCTGCGCCTGTAACCAGAACAGAGCCGTCAGGAGTATACGCACACGCATGCCCATGTTTCATGATGCCCATCGGTTCGTGCGGCGCGCCCCACGAATGCGCGTCGTACAGCACCAGCTGTCGCTCCCACGAGACCGCGGCAAGTTCAGCTCCGTCGGGGTGAAAACACACACCCGACAGGCCGGTGACCGCCGGCCTCTCGAGCCGGGCGATCTGTCGTCCGGAGAGCACGTCCCACACCACGCTCTCAGCGTATTGCACCGCGACGGCTGCGATCGCGCCATCGGGGGAGATCGCCGCCCCAAAGACGCAGTCCGCGTGGGGACCCAAGACCGCGAGCATGGTGCCCGCGAAGGGATCCCAAAGGCGCACTGTCCGATCGTACGAGCCGCTCACGAGCGACGAGCCGTCTGGGCTGAAGGAGAGCGAGGAGACCAATTCGGAATGTCCATGCAACTCGCGCAGGCAGCGCCCCGCGGAAGCGTCCCACGCGCAGATGGTCGAATCGCCGGCCCCCGAGAACAACCAGTCAGTACCCGGCATGAAAGCCAGCGCGTTCACGGATCGGCCGTGCGCGCACCACTCAATGGGGGGCAGGTCGGGCCGATCGGTGCGGAACACGCGTATTTTGCCGTCCTGGCCGCCTGCCGCGAGACGTCCGCCGTCGCCATCGAATGCGACCGCCCATACCGGGGTCCGGACTTCGCTGGTTGCATCCACGGACCAGACATGAACTGCGGCCGCATCGTCGATCCGGTGCAGACTCACTGTCCCCTCCGAACCGGCGCCGAAGATCTGCCCAGAGGGGTGGACCGCGACCGAGTAGGCGGGGCGCGCCGCCGCGCTCTCCGCAAGGCTGCGGTCGGCGGACGCGTGCAGAAGCCGCCATTCCCAGCTTCGAAGCGCCGGCGGCGCGGCATCGAGCCAGGCGCGGAGCCGCATCGGTTCGTGAGCAACGAACGCGGCTTGCGCCGCGCCGATTGCGGCCGTGTACGCGCTCCACTCGGCTTGGGCCAGAGCCATACTCGCCTGAGCCGCACGCTGCTCTGCAAGCAGTCGGAGCGATTCTTCCCGTCGCCGCGCCAGAGTACTCATCGTCGCCACGCCGACGAGCGACAGCGCGACGAGGAGGGCGGCGCTCACCCATGTGCGGTAGCGCCGCGCGAACTTTCGCGCGATGTACCAGCGGGAGGGCGGCCCCGCCGTCAACGCGCCGCCCGACATATAGCGCTCGACATCTGCTTTCAGGTCGAGCGGCGTGCTGTAGCGATGGCGCGGGTCCTTCCGCATCGCCTTCATCGGGATCCACTCCAGCTCGCGCCGAAGTGTGCGAGCCAGCAGCCCAGGATCGCCCAGGGTTGGGGACTGCGCTTTCGAGGGGCATGCTCCGATCCGCGCCACACGCGCGCTCGGACTTGGCGGATCGACCTCGCGGATGATCCGGCGGATCTCATCCACTCCTGCTTTCCCAAGTTCTTCAGGTTCAAACGGCAGGGCGCCGGTCAGCAGCTTGTACAACACCACCCCGAGGCTGTACACGTCTGTCCGGGTGTCGATCGCCGATGAGCCCCCCTCGGCCTGCTCCGGGCTCATGTATTCCGGCGTGCCCAGCAGTACGGTGCCGTCCGCGCCCCGCGTCAGCCCTGGGTCCCGCGCTCCCGTCGCACGAGAAATCCCGAAATCAATCACTTTCGGGACCGCGCGACCGTTGATCTCGGTCACAAGAATGTTCGCCGGCTTCAGGTCGCGATGAATCACGCCCTTGGTGTGAGCGTGATGTACCGCGTCACACACCGGCAGGAACAAGTTGAGCCGCTCCTCGATCCGGAGGCCCAACTCGTCGCAGTACTTGTCGATCGCTCGACCCGGCACGTACTCCATGACGAAGTACGGGCGCCCGTCGTCCGTCGATCCCGCGTCCAATACGTGCGCGATGTTCGGGTGATTCATCGACGCGAGCGATTGACGCTCCTGCTCGAACCGCTCGATCACCGACCGTGACTCAAGACCGGGGCGGATGAGCTTGATCGCCACCCGCTGAGTCATGGGCCCTGTTCGCTCCGCCAGATAGACGAGCCCGAATCCCCCGGCGCCGATCTGCTCCAGAATCCGGTAACGCCCGAGCGTTGGGAGCGGAAACGGGGCCGTGACACCGAGCGGTGTGTCGAACGGGCTCCCCACGCGCGCCGCGTCATCCGCCGCAAGCAGGCGCTCGACTTCGGCGCGAAGCGCGTCGTGCCCGGCGCACTCCCTGTTGAGGAAGGCTCCACGTTCTCCAGGGCCGAGATCGGCCGCGGCGTGGAACAGCCGCTCGATGTCGCTTTCGTCGACCATCAACCGACCCCGTCGTCACGAAGCACGGCGTCATCCTCGATCTCCCGCTGCAGCCACGCGCGTGCGAACCTCCAGTCGCGTTCCACGGTCCGCAGCGTCACGTTGAGCACGCGAGCGATCTCTTCGTGCGTGAGCCCCGCAAAGAAACGAAGGCTCACGACATCTGCCTTGCGCGGGTCGGCGTGTTCCAGTCGTTCTAAGAGACCGTCCAGAACAACCGCCCGGTCAAGGTCCAGTTCCTTCGACGGTTCGCCGGCGAGGTCGGTGAGGGCAATCCGTGCCCGCCCCCCACCCCGCTTGAGCCGTCCGCGAGCCCGCGCGTGGTCAACAACGACATGACGCATGGCCCGAGCGACCGCGCCCATGAAATGCGCTCGCCCGTTCCATCCCGGGTCGCCGTTCCCCACCAGCCGAAGATAGGTCTCGTGCACGAGCGCGGTGGGTTGCAGGGTCCAGTTCCCGTGCACTCCGGCAAGCTGCGACGTCGCGAGCCGGCGGAGCTCGCCGTACACGAGCGGCAAAAGTTGATCCGCCGCGACTCGATCCCCTTCACCGGCCTTGGCCAGAAGTGCAACCGTGTGTTCGCTCCCGCCTTCCTGCATGCACCAGAGGCTCCCTCCCGGGGTCCTGCCCGCGCCTCGCATTCTCGCCGGGAGGGGAGCTCTGTGCAATACAGTTCTCATGGGGCCCTTCATGGAGTGCTGAGGGCGATCACGGTTGGATGTTGGCGAACGCCGGCGCGGTAGCGATGCTGTTCGTCACCAGGAACCCGTTCCCTCCCGCCACGCTGTAGTTCGTGCCGTTCCCCATTGCGGAGTTGCGGTAGATCTGGTTCTGCCCCGCGCCGGGTACTGACAACCCGGTGGTGTTCGACGAGAACGTGTTGGACTCCACACGCGCAAAGCTCCCGGTGACCAGAAGCCCCGTCCCGGTATTGACGGCGAACGAGTTATCCGAGGCGAGCGAGTTACCACCGATCGAAGCGCCGCCGCCCCCGTTCGCGTTGATCACGCAGCCCCGGAGCTGGCTCCCAAGATCGATCTCCACGCCAAGACCAACGTTGTCGGCGAGCGTGCAATCGATGACCGAAACACCGTCCGACGGGGCCGACCCTGGCCCGGTGATTCCCTCCCACTGATTCCCTCGCGCGGTGCACTGAATCAGCTGGACGTTATTCGCGACCACAAAGCCCATCTGCACGCTGGAACGTGCGATGCAACGAACAAAGATGGACGCTTGCAGCCCCCGGAAGCCGAATTGCTGGCTGAAGTCTGAGACGCAATCGGTCGCTCGGCAGTTCTCTCCCAGATCGAACCCGCTCGCGCAGCCTTCGACCGTTGAGGAGTGCACCACGCTGTTCGCGCTCGTCGTCAGGCCCAGCGTGGTGCAGTACAGAAACTGGCAGCGCTCGACCAGCGCGTGCCGGCCCACGATCGCGCCGCCTCCGCCGCAACTGGCGATCGTCAGATCAGCGAGTCTCGCGCCGGTGACGCCGAGCGCCGGGCTGCTGATCCCCGCTCCGCCCAAGCCGCTGATCACGCCGTTCCGCACGCTGAGGTACCCGACCGACGGCGCGACCGTGACCTTCACACCGTCGATGCTCCCGGCGAGCCCCCGAATTCGGAACCCGTTCAGATCGATCGCGACATCTGCGGTTGTGACTTCGATCCCGCTGAAGCCGGCTGGTACGGAAAGCGACTCGGTCAGGTAGTACGAACCGGGCTGGGAGATCCGGTACACCGAATCCGCGTCGCCGGGAGTGCGGCACGCGCTCAGCGGGATTCTGGGTTCCACTTGGTCCAGCGTCTTGTACACGGCCGTGATCGGCCCGGGGGGCGGATTGTTGTCGCACTGCGCATGCGCGGCCGCGCCCATGGCGGGAACAACGATCAGGGTGATGAATGACGGGCAAAGGAATCGCATCGGAGGTCTCCTTCAGTGTGTTGTGATCGAACGTCCCCGCGCGTACCGGCCGGGGTTCAACCGTCGGCCGGGTCTCGCGCCCGGCCACTCATACGTTCGATTTCCATGGGCCGAGCCCGACATCAGGCCTTCCGGGCAGCCCGTGCATCGCGCAATTGTCGGGCTCGCTCCGCGAATGTCGTACTTCTCAGGGGCGATGTGCCCCTTCCACAGTCCACCTCCGGAGACCCGACATGCGCACGAACACAGCCCTCGTCATCGCCGCCATCATCGCCGCCCCTGCCGCCGCCCGCGCCTTTGCATCCCCAATCGCCATCGATCCCGCGGCGCGTTTCTGCTGGTCGGAGAACGTCGGCTGGCTCAACTGGCGCGATACTGCCGGTGCCGTGTCAGGCGTTCGCGTCGATCTCATCAATGGCTACCTCGACGGATTCATCTGGTCGGAGAGCATCGGGTGGATCAACGCCGGCGCGGGCCCGGGGCCGTACACCAATCTCAGCGGCGCTGATGCGGGCATCAATCTCGACCCGGCGACTGGCGACTTGAGCGGGTACGCATGGTCTGAAAACGTGGGATGGATCAACTTCGGCGCCGCGGCAGCTCTGCAGCGTGCCCGCTTTGATTTTTCCGCGCGCCGCTTCCGCGGCTACGCATGGTCGGAGAACATCGGCTGGGTCAACCTCGACAACGCATCTCCCTTCGTCGCGCTGCCGCCGCCGTGCCCGGGCGATGTCGATGGAGACCGAATGGTCGGCCTAGCCGACATCGCGGTGCTCGTCGGCACGTGGAATCAGACGATCCCTCCCGCGCCTGCCGCGGCGGATCTCGACAGCAGCGGCGCTATCGGCCTCGGCGACGTCGCTGCAGTGATTGCACACTGGGGCACGACCTGCCCGTGACGTTTCGCGCTGCGGAGCCACAAGCCGCTTGCCAACTTTGAACCGGCAGTCGACATATCCACTCCGTGAGGATGCGGACGGCCCGACTCGAACGCCGAGCGGAAGGCGGGTTTCTCGTGAACCGTCTCGGCGCGGGCATTGATGAGCCGCCCGCCGATCGAGGGATCATCCGCCCACGAGGGGATCAGCCCCCAGCGCAGCATGTCCACCCGCCCCCCGGATTGCCCCCCGGACGCGACGCCCGAAGCGCCCTCACCCGAAGCACCGGCCCGCACGACCGGTGCATTCTGGGTCGGCGCGACGTTGTACCGGCGTGGGAACTCCCACGGCGGGCTCGTCAGCACCATCAAGCGCTGAAGTTGCTTCCACTTGAAGAGATGGGTGAAGCGGCCGCACATACACGCACACGATACGGCAAGAGATCTTGATTGCACGACCAGAATACGCCGACCTCAATTTCAGCGAGAAAGTCGCTCTGTGCTCACGCTAAGTGGGGCTTCTGGCAGGCAGGTGCTGGTGTTGAGGAAAGCCGACCGACACGCGCCGTGACTTGGCCCGCCTGATCGATCACGCAATACGCTCCTTCGTGAGTGAGCACGCGCG
Source organism: uncultured Phycisphaeraceae bacterium (assembly GCA_964391865.1). GTDB lineage: Bacteria > Planctomycetota > Phycisphaerae > Phycisphaerales > UBA1924 > DASZQL01. The sequence continues at coordinate 386,983 of CAYMNQ010000004.1, read as the reverse complement.
CTTGCCCGTTGTAGAACGGCTCGACTTCGCCGTAGCGAGCACTCCCAAGTGGTTGGCCGAGGATGTCGATGTGGAACCATCCCTCGGCGTCGCGGGCCCTGGCGAACCCCTTGTGAAATACGTCAAGGTCTTCGAACCACCGGTCGTGAAGCATCCCTCCATCAGTAGTGATGTGGGTGCACAGCCCGCGGGCGGGGCAGCGAACCACGGCCGCGCCGTCGCGGAAGTCGCCCGCGTACAGATATCGCGCGGCATACGCCGGCTGACCACGATCGGTGATGTGGTGATACTCCCCGTCGCCAGTTCGAACGGTGCATCGCCCCTCCTGAAAATTGCCGCACCACGCGTAGCGGGTATCGCTGAGCGGCACGCCGTTGGGGGCGATGTGATGCCACCCGTGCACGTCTTGGACAGCGGCAAAGCCCTCATAAAAACCCCAGGACTCTCGGAACCGATTCGCATACGCGGGTAGACCATCCGGCGTGATGTGGAATGCTCCTGTCGCATCCAAAGCCGGAGCGAGGCCAGGATGATGGAACTTCTGGACCCTCAGAAAGCGCGCGGAGTACGCGGGCACTCCGTCGATGACGTGGTGCGTGCCGTCCGCCGCGATTCCCGCGCGGTCCCAGTTCATCGGACCTCCGTAGGCTGACGCATGTTGCAGCTCCGGCACAGGCTGTGTTCGTGGTAGCGATCCCGCAGCTGGCGGTACTCTCCACCGTTCCAGATCTCCATCAGCGGCTTCTCTGTTACAGATCCAAACTCTCCCAGAGTCCGACGTTGCGCATCGGGGGCGCAGCACGGATTGAACCGACCATCGGCGCTCACCCACGCTTCCTCCCCGAGGAACGGGCACGCCCCTCCGGGAGCGATGTCGTCGCGGCTCTCCGGGTCGAGCCGATGGATGTTCTCCAAGCGCACCCGCTTGCCGTTCGAAGCAACAAGCTGGGCGGCCGCCAGCTCGGTTGCCTCGACGATGCGGTTCCACCGTTCGATTGCCTCTCGGGATCGCCGCATCGATAGGCCTTTGATCTGCGTGAAGTGCGCCCAGAGGTGGTGTCCCTTGACGCGGTCCACGCCCAGAGACGCGGCAAGTCGGACGAGGTCGGGCAACTCGTGAATGTTGCTCTCCAGAAAAGTCGTCTGGAAGGTGACCCGGCAGTAGTGGCCCGCACTCCGTGCGTGCGCGTCCCTGACCTCGACGAACGCCCGCACGTTCGCGAGGATCTGCTCGAGCTTGGTGCCGAGCATGATCGCTTCCTGCGTGGCCGTGGTTGCTCCGTTGATGGAGATCTTGACGTCGGACCCGATCGGGACGATCTGCTCGGCCCAGGCTCGGGCGCCACGCTTCGGGAAGGTGCCGTTGGTGGTGAGATTGAGTTTGACCCCGAACTCGCGGCAGAGGCGGACGAATTCGTCGAAGTGCTCGTAGAGGAGAGGCTCGCCCATCGTGCTCGGGATGACCTCCCGGAGTCGGGAGTCTCGGCAGCTCTCAAGCACCCGCCGCACCAGAGCGATGTCCATCCGCCGCCGGGGCCCGCCCGCGGCGCGGCGTTCCTGTTGCAGTGAGCTATGCGGCGAGTGTTCCTCGCACATGATGCAGCGCAGATTGCAGTCGTCGGGATTCGTATCAAACGTGATCCGCCACGGGCCGGGCTTGTTGACTGGAATCCTTGTCGCGTTCGGGCCGAGGAGCTCGCGGTACACGGACTCGACGGCTGTCACATGATGCTGCAGAGAAGGCACATCCCCGGAGTCCGAGTATAGGTAGCCGCGGCTGCCGAGCCGCTCGCCGAGGGCGGGATCATCCACAAGGGTTTGCATCTGCTGCGCGAGCGATCGGCGGTCGCGGTGCCGGAACAGCAGGCCGTTCACGAGATGTTGGACATACTCAGCCATCCCACCCGCATCCGCGGTGATCACGGGGACGCGCGCCTGCTGGGCTTCGTGGATGACCAGCGGCGAGTTCTCTTCCCAGATCGACGGCACAACAATGGCGTCAACCCGGTTGAACACGTCTTCGACGATCCGCTCATTCTGGTACTCACCCATCCACTGCACCCGGTCGCCCGCGCCGTTGGGAAGGCTGGAAGCGATGCGACGGAGCGACGAGGTGTAGGGGTCGCGCGGCCGCCCCCAGATTCGCAGGATGGGACCGCCCTCAAGCTGCGCGAACGCTTCGATGAGATGGTGGATGCCTTTGGCCGGGATGTGGGTGCCGATGTATCCGAAGACAAACCGCTGCTCGCGAGCACGCGAGCGTCCCGTCAACCGCGGCAGGTCAAAGCCATAGTCGAGGAACATCAACTTGCTCTCGGGAAGACCCAACCCGCGCCGGATGCGTTCCATCAGGTGCTTCGACGGCGCGATGAAACGGTCGATCATCCCTGCCATGTCCCGGACGTTGGCCATGCGCTCGCCCACCCATGCCGACCAGCGCGCGACATCTGCCTCGTAGTGCTGATCGCACCCGGAGAAGTAAAGCGAGTAGCACCGCTCGGCGCACTTGCGGTCGTCTTGCCCGCTGCAGAGCGGGAACGGTTCCTGTCCGCGTTCTGCGGAACGCTGGATGAACTGACCGCGTGGGCACATCAGCCAGAAGTCGTGCAGCGTGTACACGAGCGGTATGCCGCGATCATAAACCGACTTCACCAGTGTGGACGACAGATGAGAGACGTGATTGACGTGAACGACATCCGGCGGAAACTCGTCGAGTAAGCGCTCGAACTCGGCATCGACGCCGGCGTAGCGGTATCGATCGCGGGACTCGGCGTTGTTCACGATGCGAAGCCGGACTCGGCGGTCGCCCGGATCGGGCTCGTCGATGCTCGCGAACTGGGTCAGGAATGGGTCTTCTTGTCGTGTGAAGACACGAACATCGTGGCGATCGGCGAGACCGCGCGCGAGCGACTGGGTGTACACCTCGGAACCAGCGTTATACCGGGGCGGATACCCGTGAATCACCAAGAGTACACGCATTCATCAGACATTAGAACTGATCGTCGCGTTCGACGTCAACGTGCAGGGGCGCTTCGTTGTATTTTCGTTTGTACCGAGAACCCAGGAGGGGACGTGGTTCGAGCTCTACGAGTGGCTCGGCGGATCCCGTTCGAGCAGCGACTGGCCGGCCCGGTTGCCGTTGGTGGAGAGATTTAGTTTGACCCCGAACTCGCGGCAGAGGCGGATGAATTCGTCGAAGTGCTCGTAGCCGTTCATCACCCCGGCTCGATGCGACCGCCTCGGCACCCCTCCGCCCGAGTCGTCACACCGTATTCTTTACAAAGGGAGCTTGGTGCCTCCGGCGCCGCGTCACGCGCATCGGCGTCGCGACCGGCCGTTCGTGGCGACAATGCTCTGCGGTTCGCTCGCGTTAGCGCGATGGTCGGTATGCTTGTGGACCCGGAGGACAGCGAAGGTGGCTCAGGCTTCACGAAGAAGGAGGAAAGCGTCACCGAGGCGGCAGGCTTTCAAGACGGGATGTAGGACTCCCCTTTTCAGGACACTCCAGGGCTACAGATAGTCCGTGGACATGCACGCTTAACGATTTCACGCCCGCTAGAAATTCTCCTCGCCCACGCGACGGCTCACACCACTCCCCTTCCTATTTTGATCTCCCAACCGACCCGGCAAGGACTTGCATTTGACAAACAAAGCATCTCCGAGACGACCATCAAAGGCAGACGCTCGCAAGGCGCATGGGCCACCTCGGCAAGCTGTCGCCGACAGTCTGACAACCGTCGCGCAGACTCACTTGGGTCAAGCTCTATGCGGCGATTCGCGCGCCCTGCTCTCTAAGCTTCTCCGACCAGGGTCCGTGGACTTGGTCATGACGTCACCGCCATTCGGGTTGGTCCGCAAGAAATCCTACGGCAATGAGGACGCAGATCAGTACTTGGAGTGGTTCGCACCATTCGCCGAAGGCATTCGTCGAGTACTAAAGCCAGATGGCAGCCTTGTCATTGACATTGGCGGTGCATGGAAGCCCGGCCTGCCAGTGCGCTCGCTCTACCACTTCAAGCTTCTAATTTTCCTTTGCGAGAAGTTTGGCTTTCACCTGGCGCAAGAGTACTTCTGGTGGAATCCTGCCAAACTGCCAGCTCCCGCTGAGTGGGTCAATATCCGGCGCATTCGAGTCAAAGACGCCATCAACTGCGTGTGGTGGCTCTCGCCGAGTCCGTGGCCACCGGCAAACAACCGCCGGGTGCTTGCGCCATACAGCCAGGCAATGAAGCGATTACTCAAGGATGGCTATAACCGGGGCTTGCGGCCCTCCGGTCACGACATCTCCGACAAGTGGCAGCGTGACAACGGCGGTGCGGTGCCACCCAATCTTCTAGCAATACCGAATACACGATCCAATGATCCCTACCAGCGCTATTGTCGCCGTCATGGGCTCACAGAGCATCCCGCGCGATTTCCCGCTGAACTACCCGGATACTTCATTTCGATGCTTACGAATCCCGGGGATTTGGTGGTTGATCCATTCGGAGGCTCCGGCATGACCGGTGCCGTCTCCGAGCGACTGGGTCGGAGGTGGTACTGCTGCGAACTAGACCACGACTTCATTCAGGGCATCCGTGGATATCTGGAGGTACCCGACTTTCCCAACTTTGCTGTACTGGACGAGCCCTACACCGTCTTTCCCCCTCGCATCGCTCCACACTCTGATGACACTACCTACGCCCTCTCAACGGGCACCTCGCGCGCGAAACGTCGCCCCGGCGGCAAACCGGCGGAATAAGAGATGCCCCTCCCCAAACACGAGATCCACGAGATTCTGCTTCAGTCGCTCGACAGTGCGATCGAGTGTCGATCGGCGTGCGACGCGGCTCCGCTGCGGTTCCTTTTCAGTCGATTCGGTCTGTTGTGCAACGCATACGCGTTCACCATCACGCGACAACTTCGAGGACGTCCGCAGGATGAGTACAAGATTCAGGTGATTGTGCCCGGCTCGAAACGAGGGTCCCGCCAATGCTTGGACTCCGCTGATGGGGCGTTCCCGTTGCTCATTGGCTATTCACCAGACTTTGACGTACTTGCCCTCTGGGATGCGACGCTCTACAAGGATTTCGCCTACTCGCGCAACGTTCAAGTCAAGGAACTGACCTTGGTGCGAGCGCTAGCTGAAAAGGTCTCTAGTCAGGAGCGCTTCCTCCGGCAAGGTGGAAAGCGAGTACAAGAGGTCATTCTCGCCTCGCGCCGCGAACATTTTGCCGACGCGCTGTCCTTGCGATTGACCGGAGGGAGGCCGTGAGCGACACAACTCCACTCAGCGGCTTGCCTTCGATCCCATTCGCTCCGACATACCGCAAGGGTGACTCCGATATCGCGTCCGAGTTTCTCGTTCCCTGCTTTCGTGGCGCGATCAGGTACGATCGTGCAGTTGGGTACTTCAGCAGTACTGCCTACGCCGTGGCTTGGTCGGGCCTTCGAGCTTTCCTTTCGAATGGCGGCTCAATGCGAGTGCTCTGCTCACCGCGCATCAGTGAGGCGGATGCCAAAGCTCTTCAGACGGGGTACAAGCAGAGAACCGTTGCCGACTTATCCCGCAATCTGATCGCTGAACTTGAAGCGATGCTGGCGTCTGCTGATTTGCAGGAACCGGCGATTGTTCTCGCAACGCTTGTCGCTACAAAGCGGCTCGATCTTCGATTTGTCGATGTGGCCCATGACAATACTGGCCGCTTTCTGTACCACGACAAGGCTGGAGTCTTCTCAGACGCCAACGGCAACTCAGTTCTATTCAAGGGGTCCATGAACGAGACTTGGTCGGGAGTAGCTTCCGATGGAAACCTTGAGTCCATCGATGTCTTCGTATCCTGGAATGATCAACGCGAGGCTCGGCGAGTAGCGGAGCATCAGGCCTTTTTCGACGCGCTCTGGCTCGACCTGTGGCCCGCCGCGCGTGTGTATTCCGTGCCGGAGGCATTCCGAAGGCAGTTGCTTAACATTGCGGATGCTGATCATCTCGATGAGAGAATCGACCGCATCGTACTTCGAGCCAGTCGTCAGCGGGCCGTGACCCACCCGCTGACACGTCCGCCGCTTCGGCATCAAGTACAGGCGATCACAAACTGGTTGGCAGCGGGGAGGCGAGGCATTCTGGAGCACGCGACGGGAAGCGGAAAGACAATTACGGCGCTTCTCGCCATCAAGGATGCCATTCGACGCGGAGAAACACCGATTGTGCTCGTTCCCAGTGTCCTGCTATTGGCGCAGTGGGAGAGAGAGGCGAGGCTAGTCCTAGGGAGCGATACCGCTGAAATAGCGACCTGCGGTGCAAGCAATGACATCTGGCGTACTCCGGGGGTGTTAGCCGCATGGACTCGTCCGACCGTCAAGCCGCCTCTCATTCTGGTCACCATGGACACTGCCGCTAGTGAGCAGTTTCGAGCACGTGTCAGAGGTGGACCTCACATCTTCGCGGTCGCCGATGAGGTGCATCGCGTCGGCAGCGCACAGCGTCGTCGCATTCTTGAGATTGATGCCGGTCCTCGTCTAGGTTTGAGTGCCACGCCTATCCGAGCAGGGGACGCCGAGGGCACTCAACAGTTGCTGCAATGGTTCGGCCCAATTGTGCAGCCACCCTACGGAATCGGCGATGCGATCCAAGACGGGCGATTGTGTCGGTATTTTTACCGGGTACATACCGCGCGTCTTTCGCTTGACGAAATGACGGAATGGAACCAGCTGACTAGGCGATTGGTTGTGCTGCGGCAAGCTCAGGCCTCCCCGCTCGCACCCGCCACCGACTCCGCCAAAATGCTGCTGCTCAAGCGAGCCCGCATATTGAAGCAAGCACACGACAAACTCGCAGTCGCTCTGCAGGTACTTCGTGATACGGTTCGCGACGGAGACCGTTGGCTAGTGTACTGCGATTCGATCCAGCAGTTGCAGTCCCTCCGAGCCCTCCTCGGGACTTCGCTGCCATGCAGGGTGTTCGAGTATTACCGCGGCATGGCGGGCGATGGGCCTGCAACACTGCGATTGTTCACCGACCGCGGAGGCATCATTCTCGCTATCCGTTGCCTGGACGAGGGAGTCGACATCCCTGCTGCCGACCACGCCCTGATTATCGCTTCTTCGCAGAATCCGAGAGAGTTCATCCAGCGCCGCGGACGGGTTCTGCGACATGCTCCCCGAAAGGCATACGCGGACATCCATGACCTATTGGTGCTACCACCCGTCGGTGGTTCTCTCGATCGAGAGTATCCCTTTATTCATGCGGAAATAGCCCGAGCAGCAGAGTTCGCACAGCATGCGGAGAACCCCGCAGAGATCGACCGCATGAGAGCCCTTTTGGCAGAGGAAGGCGTTGCCGCAGACGCGATTCAGGAACTTGGGATGGAGGACGACAACGATGAAGGAACAGATGGTCGCACTGATGACTGAACAAGCCAAGAGTGCCGGTGTATCGCTGCCAGCGTCGCTTGCACGTAGCCTGCTCGAAGTAACGGAACAGTCCCTCAATGACGATGACCGCCGCACAGCGCTGCGAAGGCTCGCCGAGGCGATTGATTTCGCTCAGCAAGCCTCCAACGCGGGAGGCGACGATGCTTCGCATTGACCGTGTGGAGCTGCGCGACTTCGGTCCTTACCGCGGCGAGCAGTGCGTGGAGTTTGCTGGTCAGGACGGAGTCATTATCGTCTCCGGTGAGAACATGCGGGGAAAGACCACCCTGCTCAACGCGATCCGCTTCGCTCTGTTTGGGCGCGTCATTGGCCGCGCAGAGAAAGAACAGGACCTTCCGAAACTCCTGAACATTTTGGCCAAGCGTGATGGTCAACGAGCGTTCAGCGTAACCCTCAGCGTCCGTCATGACGCCGTATCGCTGGAATTGATCCGGCGATGCGTCATCGAGGGCGAGCCAGGACACGAAACAGCGGAGACGGTGACGACAGTCGTGAGGGATGGCGTGCCTTTGAGTAACACCGAGGGGCACGCGCTGCTCAAGTCATTGATGCCGGAGGGAATCGCGCGGTTCTTTCTCTTCGACGGCGAGCTACTCCAGCAGTACGAGCTCTTGCTAGACGATGATTCTGCCCTTGGTCACCGAATTACCGAAGCAGTTGAGCAGATACTGGGCGTGCCCGTACTGCTGCAACTGCGATCCGATCTCGATTTGCTTCGTCAGCAGGCCAGCGATACAGAGGCCCGGGCGTTGCAGCGGGACAAGAGGACGGAGCGTCTTGGCCAACAGTTGGAGAACAGTCGGCGGCTCTCCGATGAATGCGGCACCGAGGTTGAACGGCACCACGCAGAGGTCCAACGCCTACAGACGGAATCAGAAGCGCTGGAGGAGATGCTGAATCGAAGCACCAAGCTCCTCAATCTAATCGGCGAAAAGCGTGAACTGGAACGACAGATAGAGCAGCGTGAGGTCGACCAACGTGACGCTCAAAAGCGACTTACGGCGCTGTTGGAGCGAGCGTGGCACTGGCCACTCGTCGGTCGCCTGGAACAGCATCGCGAAGAGTTGACTCGGCAAGTGGCCACTCTGGATCAAGAGCGGCAGACCTGGGAACGCACGAAGCTTCTCGACCACTTGCGCGAAGAGTGCTCAACCGGCACGTGTCCCGTTTGCACCCAGCGTGTCAATACCAAAGTCCCGTCCGCGGCCACGAGTGCACTGCCTGCGCCTGACATGGCGCAGTCGCAGAGAGCCCTACAAGCACTCGGCAGGCTGTCGTCCATTCAACTATCAAGAGAGGGCGGCACGGCCATCGAGATGTTCAGGCAGGTCAGCGGCATTCAGGCTGAAATCGCACAACTGCGCAGTAGACGTGATGACCTAGAAGAACAGATTGGCGACCGTGATGAGTCGGGGCTGATCGAGAGCCAGCGGAGGTGGAGACTTGTGCAGGATGGTCTTGCTCATGCTCGAATCGCGTTGAGCAACGCTCGGCAGAAGTTGTCGGAGCAGGAAGCGAGCATCAAGCGGCTGCAAGAGCAAATTCGTACGACGGTCGGTCCCTCCGCAGGCGCTGAAACGAAGCGGCGTGAGTATATGGAAGCCCTTCGAGACGTCGTAGAGCGCTCCGTCTCGTGTTATCGAGAAGCGCTTCGGACTCAGGTGGAAAAGGACGCCTCTGAACTCTTCAAGCAGATGACAACAGAGCCTGAGTACGAAAGGCTTGCGATTACGCCCAGCTACGGGCTGCGGATCATTCACCGCGACGGCACAGAAGTGCCACTACGGTCTTCTGGTGCGGAGCACATCGTGGCCCTGTCTCTTGTCGGCGCGCTCCAGAAGAACTCGCCAGTACGAGGGCCGTTATTCATCGACTCACCATTTGGGCGACTTGACTCAAGGCACAAGGAGCAGGTCATCGCGTCTCTTCCCACGATGGCCGACCAGGTCGTCCTCTTGGTCTATAGCAAGGAAGTCGATGAGAACGTCGCGCGCCGGGTCCTTGCTGGTCGATTGCTGTGTGAGTATGAACTCGTGAGGATCTCTGCAAGGGAAACTCAAATCGAGAAGAGGAGACTGTAAATGTCTGCCGGCGACAAGAAGACCATTGGTGTGTCCCCCTCCGGTGAAGAGGTTCTTCGCAAGGTCTGTGGCGGGAAGCCATTTGAAACTGACCTCGACGCCGCCAGATTCGCCGTCGCTTTGGCGATTACGGAAGGACCATGGCCCCCTCCGAAGGTGGAAACGGGTACAAAGTGGAATGTCGGTAGCTTTGACCCCAGCGGTGATCTGAAATCGGTTCTGGAAATGCTCAAAGGCTCCGTGGAGGAGCCGTACCGCACGATCGAGTCTCTGTTAGATGCGGGCCTCCAGCTGTTGGCCAGACATCTAGAGATTCACGGTGCCCTCGATTTTGAAGTGTTGATGCAAGGCAAAGCTCACGGCGAGTCTTGATGCTGATGCGGCAAGGCTCTCGCCACGGCGAGCTTGCTGGTGAGTTGGTGATCCGGACCGGGCCGTTCTCGCGATGATGAGCCGGGGAGAGCGCAAAGCAAAAATGTTCCGGCCAACAAAATGAAACAGCCGACGGCCCACCGGAGCGGGCGGGCCGTCGGCTTTGTGAGGGCAACCCGTGGGAACCGACCATGGTCACACTGACCATGGCCGACCCTTCATCGTCCGCGCATCACACCCGGACTCGGGTCGACATCGAAGCCAGCACGCACTCAACGAGATCGAGTTCCAGAAGGCTCGCGGCGTCCTGCGCCGTCAGATCCTCGATGCCCCAGCGGCGGGTGAGCACGCGCCGGAGTTCGCGGATGAACTCGAGTTGCCCGTTGTCGCAGTACTTGGGCTTCAGCGACGGGTAGAGTTCCGCGGCGGGCTGCATCGCCTGCAGCAGCTCGTCGAAGCCCTTCGCCGAACGCCGTGCGTGCAGTTCGCAGAGAATGTCCCGCGCGAATTCGCTGGAAGCGAAGGGCGCGAGCGCCGGATCGAGCGCCGTCGGTCCTTCCGCAGGGACGGTATCCTGTGGCGTTTCGGGGGGCAGTGCCTCGGTCATCGACCCCCCCGCCTCGAGTCGGTGGAACGCCCGGCGCGAGCCGATGGCTTCCGACAATTCGTCGATCGACAGCCGATCCAACGGGTCGACCGCCGCGGCGAGCCGGTCGAATGCCGTGGCGGCGTGCGTCTGGCCGCCGCTCGCCGCCGCGCGGGCCAACTCGTCAAGCCACGCTTCGAACCGCTCGATCGGAAGGCGACTCACCAGCCGGCGCACCGCACGCTGAACGCGGCGGCGGGATATCATCCATCCGAGCTGGCTCAGCTTGACGGCACAGCGCCGTTCGGCGGACGGGACTTGCTCGCCGCCGCGCCCATCGTTCCCCTGACCATGTTCTTCCCGATCATCAAATCCGTCGAATTGCTCGGCCATGAATGTGGTCTCCAAGGGACTGGGGCGGGCTGAGTCGCCCGCTTGCCGCCCGGAGGCACGGCCGTGCGGAACGCCGGAAAACCGGAAAGGCACCGATTTTCCGGCGTTTCCAAACATGGAACGCCGCTCGCGGCGCGCAGCGGATTTCCAGTAAAATTTGAACTGCAGTGTTCCCCGGGGCGGCGCTGGCCGGTTGTCCGGTCCGCGTTCGTGATTCTGGGTAGCTGCTGAGTGAGGCTCGCAGGTGCCGCACGACCCGACTGACCCCGAGCCACCCAAAGAGAGCGCGCCATCGCCGTTGCTGGCGGAGCGCCCGCGCCGATCGCGCGGCAGCGACGACGCGAGTAACACAGAACACCTGAATGTGACTCTTCGCCGGATCCGCGAAGCTCAGCGCTACCGAGAGAAGCACCTAAATCTCTCCTGGGAGCGGTTAGCCTCAACGCCCGAATTGGCGGCGGCGCTGGGCAAGCTAACCGAGCTTCAAGGGCTCGCTCTCTCAAGCAACCAATTGAACACAACGCCCGAATTTGCGGCGGCGCTCGGCAAGCTCGCCAATCTTCAGGCGCTCGGTCTTTGGGACAACCAACTGACCACGACGACCGAGTTAGCGGTGGCGCTGGGCAAGCTTACGAAACTCCAGACGCTCGGCCTCTGGGACAACCGACTGACCACGACGATCGAGTTGGCGACGGCGCTGGGCAAGCTCACCGAACTCCAGACGCTCGGCCTCGGCGTCAACCAACTGATTTTGACGCACGAGCTGGCGGAGGGGCTAGGTAGGCTCACCAAACTTCAGACGCTCGGGTTCTCCTGCAACCGACTGACCTCTACGCCCAAGCTGGCCGCGGCGTTGGGAAAGCTCTCCAAACTACAGGTGCTCATCCTTTACGGCAATCAACTGACCTCGTCGCCCGAGTTGGCGGCGGCGCTGGGCGAACTCGTAGAACTCCGGACGCTTGATCTCCATCGCAACCAACTGACCTCGACGCCCCAGCTAGCGGCGGCGCTGGAAAAGCTGACCAAACTCACGAGGCTCAACCTCTCAGACAACCCGGACCTCGAAGTTCCCGCCGAGGAGCTTGGTTCTGACAATCCCGCGCGCATCATCCGCGCGATAAGAGAAGTGGCTGCACGGGCCCGGCGGGCGAAGCCCGAGTTCAAGGTCGTGATTCTGGGCCAGGGGCGAATCGGCAAGACCCAACTCCGCCGGCGCTTGATGGGTCTTGACCCGATCGAGGGCGATGACCCGACGCATAGCTTCGAGTGGCAGCAACTCCCGGGCACAATCACGAAACCCGGGGCGGGCGAGCCAGGGGCTGTGCATGTCTTTGACTTCGGCGGGCAGGACCGGCTTCAGGCTAGCCACCGCTTCTTCCTCAGCACGCGGCGGACGATCTACCTGATCGGCGTGCCTATGACCAAGACTGTCGAACAGTCGAGGCTGGCCCACTGGCTGCTGTTCGTCGAGGATCTGGCGGAGCAGGCGGCTCGGGCCGAAGCGATTAAGGCAGTAGAACGAGCCGGCGCGCATCGCGGCGCCGATGACTTTGAAGGGCTCCTCAACGCGGCCCGCGCGAGCAACCCGCGCCCGCCGATCATCGTGGTCGTCACACGCAGCCACGATGAGAAGTTGTCGCGCAAAATCGACGTTGAACGCGTGCGTGCGCTGTGCAAAGAGCGCGCGACGCTGATTGAGGGATACGATTCGTTCGGCCCCAGCGAAGCACAGGCCGTGGCATCGGCACGCGAAGTACTCGGCGCAATCAAGACCGCGGCGTGCAGCGACCATCCGGCGATGACATCCGTATGGACCGAGCAGTACAATAAAGAAGGTCTCGCGCACCGGGAACAGATCAAGAAGGAGTTCGGTTTTGATCCGACGGGCCTGAACCCCAACCCGCCGCGCCGGTTGATGACAGTGGATGAGTATCTCAGAGACATCTGCGGCATTGGGCACACCGTTGTCACAAGTCGTCGGGGTGAGGCGTACGAGCGTGCGATGGACGCCCTCCGCCTGCTGCGTGACCTCGGCTTCGTCCATTGGCTGGGCGAGTCGAACGAACTCCCCGCAACGGCCGAGCACCTCCGGCGGGTCATTTACAGCCCGGCGTGGATCAGGACGCCCGTCTACAACGTGCTCTGGGCCGAGGATGCTTCGTCGGAACCGCTCGCCGCGGCACGCCTGCGGCAACTCATCCGCAAGGGTTCGAACTTGACCGAGCAGGAAGTGGAAGACATCACAGCGCTGATGGTCGGGTGCGAGTTGATCTTTGAGATGCAGGATGAGCGCGGTGTGCGGCGATACTTGGTCCCGGACCGCTTGCCGCCCGGCGATGCCGGCCGCCTGATCGCGGATGACAAAAGTTTTCTGACCGGCGAGCGCGGGTTTCGAATGTCGCTGGAGTTCGCCCCGGACAATCTCATGCCCCGGCTGATCGGCCGGTTGTTCGCTCGGCGCGGGTATCGATGCAGCGACATGACACGTCAGTCCCTGCGCGTTGAGTACCAAGAACCACGGGCGGCGATGCGGATTGATCTCGACCAGACGAGGGCCATTCTCCGGGTGGGGATTACCGCCGATGACGCTGGATGCTCGAAACTGCTCGCGACACTACGCGCAGATCTGGAGGAGATTCTCCGGCCGCGCGAAATCGACGACTTCAAGCCGCTCACTGCTCAATCGATCAAGATCTCTGAGAAGAAACAATCGCTGATACGTGAGCGGCCGGATTTTTGGTCTGCGGTCTGCCCGGATGTCATCGATGGCGAGACGGCAGACGCGCTCGCGGACTGGATGACGCTCTGCGATTCCGAGCTCGACAACATGCCTTGGCAACTTGGCGTGCTCGCGGGGATCGCGTGCGCTCGTGACCCGTCGCTCATCCCCATCATGAGCGCCAATGCAGGCAGGAATGCTCCGTTCATCAAGAAGCTCATCAGCGCGGCGAGTAAGTGGTCGAAGATCAGCGGAGTTCCGTCTTCCTGGTTGAAGGTGATCGAGACAATCGCGCCGAGTGACTCGGAGTCGCGTACGGCGAGATATGAGACGACGGACAAGACATGGGAGCAAGCTCGGAAGAAGCTGAGCAAACCGCACAAGTGGTTGGAGCCGCGGACAGGCAGAGCGCGAGAACGCGGCAAAGGCCAGCGCCCTCAAGACATCAACTCACCGCTTGATGAATAGTTATCAATCTCCCAGGTGCAACGGATTGGGCGGCGTGCTTGGTCAGCCTTCGCACAGCATCGGACATAAGAGCAAGGAGTCCTCTCGGCGCCCCGTTAAGGCAGCCGGGTGTGGCAACCCCGAGAGTCCCGAGCACCTCGCCGGATCAAGACGCCGGTAGTGGGCTGATTGCGGGTATCTGCCAAGCGCGATCGATCATGTCGAGAACGGCCACGATTAGCGATGATTCCCCCGATTCACCTTGATTTTAGCGCCACATCTTGCCCTCATGGCCCGCGGCCTCGGGGTTCGCGTGTGCTTCGCCTGTGTTGGGCGGGCCGCGGCGGACGCCGACGCCGCGGAGATTCGCCATGAGCCGGAAGAGCAGCAGCAGACCCACGACCGATCGCGTCACTCGGCCTGAAGGACGCACAGCAGGGAACGCCAAGGAGCAAACGAGAACGCCCGCGGCAACCGAGAGGAAAGCGATCGCTCGTAGTGCGCCGAAGCCCAGCGCGCGGCGTTCAGACCCCGCGAAACGGAGCGGTGCCGCCGCCGCGTCGACGAGCACATCACGAGCCGTTCGAGCGGCCCGCGCCTCCCGGCTCTCGATCGCAGCCGAGCGTGGCCCGAGCGCTCTCGATGCGGCGGCGCAGTTGCTCGCCTCTCTGCCCGCCCGAGAAACCGCGGAAGGGTTGACGACGCGTGCCATCATCGAGCGGCTGGCGAAGGAGGGACTGTGGACGAGTCCGGGCGGGAAGACGCCCGAGGCGACGCTTTACTCCGCGATCATCCGCGAGATCGAGCGGAAGCAGTCCGCTTCGCGCTTCCGCCGCGTCGCGCCGGGGCGGTTCGGTTTGGCAGCATCGGCGAAGCGCGACGGCAAGGCGACGGGCACTTCGGCGCGGCGATCACTGCGGCCCGCGGAGGCCGCCGCCCCGACGAAGCGATCTGACGCGCCCGCCGGTTCTCGCCGGCAGCAGCGGGCCACGGCGCGCGATGCCGGGGGGGGCAAGGGTTCCGGGGGTGCCGGGCAATGAGACGCGGCGCATCGCCGCCCTCGAGGCCTGCACTACCGTCACCCGCGTGGTCCGCAGCATCCGGCATCGAACTCGCCGCACTGCCGCGCTGCTCCTTCGGCGAGCTTCGCGTCCTGTGGACGGAAATCGCGGGGCGGGCAGCGCCGTTGCCGCCCAAGTGCCTGCTCCTGCGGGAAGTGTCGTGGCGGATTCAGGAGCAAGCGTTGGGCGGTCTCGACGCTGAGACCGCCCGGCTGCTGGCGGCCGCGGTGAGGAGGATGGCATCGCCCTCCGACACGTCCCATGAGGACGATGCGCATTCCGCGCCCGTCTCTCGCGGGGGCGGGGCTTCGCGCTCAACGAAGGCCCGGTCATCCCGCCCCGGTCGCGGCTCCCCGTCAAAGCGGTCGAGACGGCTTATCGGCGAATTGATGCCGGGCTCGCGATTGGTGCGGGTCTGGCGCGGCCGCGTCCATGAGGTCGAGGTGATCGACGCGCAGCGATTCCGCTTTGCGGGCCGCGAGCACACCAGCCTCAGCGCCATCGCCCGGCTCATCACAGGGGTGACGTGGAGCGGCCCACGCTTCTTCGGCATCACCTGCAGGAGGACCAAGTCGTGACGGATAACCACGCGCCGGTCGGGCCGGTCCGCTGCGCGGTGTACACCCGCAAGTCGAGCGAGGAGGGTCTGGACCAGGCGTTCAACTCGCTCGACGCCCAGCGCGAAGCGGGCTCCGACTACATCAGGAGCCAGAAGCACGCGGGCTGGGTGGCGCTCCCTGACAACTACGATGACGGCGGCTACTCCGGGGGGTCGACCGATCGGCCCGGGCTGCAGCGCTTGCTCCATGACATCGCGCTCGGCCGGGTCGATGTCGTGGTGGTCTACAAGGTGGACCGGCTCTCGCGCTCGCTCGCCGACTTCGCACGCTTGATGCAGCTCTTCGACGAGAAGGGGGTCTCCTTCGTCTCCGTCACGCAGCAGTTCAACACGACGACCTCGATGGGACGGCTGACGCTGAACATGCTCCTCTCCTTCGCCCAGTTCGAGCGCGAGGTGGCGGGTGAGCGTATCAGGGACAAGCTCGCGGCCACCTTCAGGAAGGGCATCTTCGTCACCGGCCAGCCGCCCTTCGGCTACCGGCGTCCCAGCGCGGGGGAGAAGGGCGCTGCCGAGCGGACGCTGCTCATCGTGCCCGAGGAAGCGCGCGTCGTCCGCGCCATCTTCGAGGGGTACGTGGAGCTCGGCTCGCTGGTGCAACTCGCCGCGCGCCTCAGCGCAGCCGGGCACACGACGAGGCGATCGACGAGCCGGAGCGGCAGAACCCGGGGCGGCCGATCCATCAGCACCGGCTTCCTCTACAAAGCGCTGAACAACCCCATCTACATCGGCAAGATCACCCACACCCGGCGGCTCGCTGGGGCGGGCGTCGGCACAGCGCGCGCTCCCGTCGTCACCGAGGTGCATGACGGCCGTCATGAGGCGATCATCGACCGTGCGCTGTGGGACCGAGTTCAGGCGAAGATGGTCAAGGCGCAGCGCTCGGACGACCGGCGATGGACGCACACGCATCTGCTCAAGGGCAAGATCCGGACCTTCGAGGGGCACGCCATGAGCCCCGGCTCGACCCAGCGTCCGAGACCGGCCCGGGGCGGTGACGGCGAGGTTCGGCCGCAGCGGTACTACGTGAGCCAGAAGGCGATCAAGCTCGGGTACGCCTCCTGCCCGATCAGGTCGCTGAACGCGGGGATGGTCGACGATCTGGTCCGCGCGGCGGTGATCGGTCATCTCGGGGCCGCGCACGGCATCGACCTGGGGTCGCTGGAGCCGGCAGAACGCGATCAGCGCCTGCGCGAGCTGATCCAGCGCGTGGAGATCGCCCCCGAGCGGGTCGTGATCGAACTCATCCGGAGCGGCGTCGAGGCAATGAAGACGTCGGGCGCGTGCAGCATGCCGCCGCGGGCGACTCATCGTTCAGATGGCGATCATCGAGCGAACCCGCCGAGCGGCCACGCCCGCCGCTTCACGCCGGGGGTCGAGGAGCGGGGTTCGGTGGTGGCGCTCGTGATCGCCATCCAGATCAAGCGCCACGACGGGCGGCGGCTTCTTCTCGGGCCCGACGGGAAGGACCTCTGCATCGGCCGGGTGCCGGGATCGACCGCGGGGCCGCGCGAGCATCTCGTGCGCGCCGTCGGCCTGGCGTACGCGGTCAGGGAGCAGCTCATGAAGAAGGGCATCCCACTGCGCGAGGTGGCGAAGCAGCGCCGCGTCGCGCTCTCGCGGCTCAAGCTGCTGCTCCCCCTGACGCGCTTGTCGCCATCGATCGTGAAGGCGGCGCTCACCGGCGGGCTCTCGGTCCGCATCACGCTCAAGGACCTTCTCGCGGCGGCCCGTCACATCGACTGGAGGATGCAGGAGGCGCTCGTGGGCATGGACCAGGTCGATTGAGCGCACAACGGTCATGCGCGATGAGCGGGCCTCAACGCGCCTTCAAACGCTCGTCGAAGGGCGTTTGAAACGCGATCGAAGGCACGGAAGTGCTCGGCGATGAATCGGAGCCGCGCGCGTGAGCAAGCCCTGCTCAAAAGGACACTCCCGAAATCGCGCCGAGAGACCCGGAGGCCATGTCGGGCCGGAACGGTCGCGAGTTCAGAGACTCGCCGCCTCTCGGCTCGCGCCGATCGCGCACACGTCGGCAAATTCTCGCGATTCAAGGGAAAGCCTGAGACCCGATTGGGCCGAGTCTCAAGCGGAAGCGGGGTGGTGAGGCGGATAGGTAGTGCGGCCTAGAACGGAGGCAGCGCCGGTGTCCGAAAATGTGGCGGTTTTGTCA
Organism: uncultured Phycisphaeraceae bacterium; assembly: GCA_964391865.1. Classification (GTDB taxonomy): domain Bacteria; phylum Planctomycetota; class Phycisphaerae; order Phycisphaerales; family UBA1924; genus DASZQL01. Next base: position 369,119 of record CAYMNQ010000004.1, on the reverse strand, counting down.
CCTTTGGGCGGGTGTCATCTGCCCGTAAGTCCCTTATTGACAATTGTTTATGTCGTGTCGCCCCTGCGGAGGGGTGACACGGGGTTTCGGGGGTGTAAGAAGGCTTCGGCGGAACCTGCGGGCCTGTTCGGTTCGCCGCGCAGACGGCGCACTTCTGTTCGGGTGCGTTGCCGAGAATCGGATTCTGCTTCGTCCGCCGGTTTGAATGCGTGGCCCGCGTCCCGCGTTCCCAGCAGGGTTCCAGTCCTTCGTCCGGGGGGCGGTGGATCTGCATTCTTTCGCGTGTCAGCCGGGTTGGCGGCGGTGGCATCTCCATCTACGTTGCGCTGGTGGTATCGGCGTTCCAGCGGTTCATGCGTGTGCTCAACCCTACAACCACAAGCGGCCGCAATCATCGCCGGGGTTCGGTACGCCGAGCGGAGCCGTGGCTGGGCAGGCGCCGGGCTTGGGGGCGGCTGGCGCCGCGGACAGCAGGGCGCCGAACGCGTCACCCGGATCGAGGGCACCGCCATCGACGCCTTTGAGTCGGGTCGCGGCGCGAGGGTTGAAGTCTGCTTCGAACGTGAGCTTGGATTCAGATGACGGCGCGGGCGTGACGGCGGGTTGGGCGCGGGACCGGTGTCTGAAGTCGCCGGTACCGCGCCGGGGTTGATCCTCGGCTCGGTGCGCTGTCGGCGAAGTCTCGGCGGCGTGCTCAGGAACTTCTACCGCGTTGCGGCGTGACAGCAATGCAGGCGAGGCCGCACTGCGATTTGGAGCGATGCTGGCAGGCGGCGAGTCGCAACGCGCCCGAGAGTGTGCGATCAATCACCAGCAGACGCGCCCGCCACACCAATAAACTCATATACAGTGCAAGCGACGGGTTTCGAAATGCGAGGCTCATCTGTCCGTGGCCGGGCGGGCAGGTCGTCCATCCACGGCGGTGGATCAACGCGTGGAACGCGACTGGGAACAGCGGTCGACGTCGTGATCGCATGTGAACTCGCGGACTTCGCGCCAATCACTGAGCCGGTTCAACCTTTAGCCGCTGTCTGCGATCGAAGGAATCTCACGGGAGCCAGTTCGCCATGACCACCGAACCCTCGAAGGAGTATGGCAGCGTTCTCGGCGTGCTGACTCGTCTGCTGGAATGCCACGACCTTCCCGACCCGCCGCCGACGGACCCGATGCCGCTGCTGCTGAATTGGTTCAACGAAGCGCGCGCCAGTGGCACGTACGACGACTTCAACGCGATGACGCTTGCCACGGCGACGCCGGGCGGCATCCCATCCGCGCGCATCGTTCTGTGCAAGTCGATCGAGATCAGCCCGCCGGCTCTCGTGTTCTATTCGAACTACGAAAGCCGCAAGGCGCAGGAGCTCGGAGCGAATCCGCGTGCAGCCTGCGTCTTTCACTGGCCGCATGCCAAGCGACAGGCCAGGATTGATGGTTCCGTCCAGCGTGTCCCGCCGGCCGAGAGCGACGAGTACTACCGCTCGCGGCCGATGATTTCCCGCATCGGTGCGCACGCGAGCCGCCAGAGCACGCCCATCAACTCTCGCCAGACGCTTGTTTCCGCGGCGATCGCCGTCGCACGCCGCGCGGCTCTCACCGGCTCACTCGACCGGCCGGCCCACTGGGGAGGCTACCGGTTGCACATCACATCGCTGGAGCTCTGGAGCGCCCGGCAGGGACGGCTGCACGATCGGGTTCGCTGGCACCGCGATGGCGATGGGAACGCGATTGTCTGGCGCTCCGAGAGGCTGAGCCCGTAGCCCGGCCGTTTGGATCACCGGCTGCATCGATCCTTGATGCGGGCGCGCCGGCGTGCTTCTCGAACTTCACGCTCAGATCGGCTGACGCCTCATCGGCAGATCTCTCCCCAGTGGAAGATGATCTCGGCCACGTCGGCAAGCCCGACCATGCCATCCGACGTCACGTCACCGACGAGCGCAAAGCCGCCGGTCTCGTTCCAGTGCTGCATCGCTGCCGCGATATCCGCGAGCCCCACCGTGCCGTCGCCGTTCGCATCACCGGCACAAGCGGGCGGCTGCGGGAAAATGGGAGCGGTCGTCGAAGCCATGAGGATGGGCGCGCCCTTCCCGGTATTCGTCCACGCGTCGTGCAGGACCTCGCCCCAGTTGTCGGTGTGGTTCGCGTGGCGCAGTTCTTCGATATAGAACTTCGGCGTGTTCTGGTAGTACAAGTTGACTTCGACCGCGACCGTGCCCGGCGCGATTGAATAGTCGAGATCGGCCCAGTGCTGCCCGTCGGGATAGACCGCGCCGACCGCGGGAGCGCCGCCCGCTTCATACGCCGCGTTCGACCAGCCGCGCGGTGGGATGCGGGTGTCCTTCACGATCGTGTCCGCGAGCGCCATGTGTCCCGTGCGTCCGGCGGGGAGGCCCGTCGCCCCGGCCGCCGCGGGAGTAAGCCCCACATGCATCTCGAAGATGGTCGTCGAGGCTTCATCGAGATCGGCGGTTGCGGCGTTGTACCCGCCGCGCTCGGCGATCACCGCTCCTTTCGCGTCGAGGAACTTCACGTTCACCCACACCCGCCGCCCCTCGATATGCCCCGTTGGCAACTTGTGCCCGGATTCGTTGATGACGCGCACGCCCAGACTGCCGCCCTGCTGCTGAGATTCCAGCGTCGCGGCGCGCTCGAGCATCGACACCGCGCGGGCGCGCCCGACGGCGAGCGCCTCCGGGTCGACGCCCGGATCGGTCGCGTACACATACCCGATGAGGTCCAGCACCTGCGCCGCCGCGCCGGCGAACTCGTGGACGGCCATATCCGCGCGCTCGGGCCCGAAATAGCAGGGCTGCCCGGCTTCCTTCGGCATGTGGCAATCCTGACACGTCGAGACGACCGGCCCGCCCACGCCGCCGAACCGCCCACCCATATCGACCCCGCCGTCGGCGAACGCGCTCAACTTCCACTCGGTGTACGTGCGTTCGAGGGGAAACTGGTGCGCGAGATTGGTATCGGGCGTCGGTTGATCCAGCAGGTTGTAGCCGTACGTCCCGTCCGGTCGGCGGTCAACGCAGACGTTGCCGACGTCGTGGCAGGTGCCGCACATATCACTGGAGTTGTGGAAGGGCGAGTACACGAGATCGTGCGGCGGGAACGAGTCCTGCCGCGGCCCGCGCCGCAAGCCCGACGGATCGAGCACGAACATCGCGTTGCCGTAGTACGCCGGCACGTCCGTGAGCGCCGCGAGCACCGCCTGATCTTCCGGCGGGCTGATCCCCGGCTTGTAAATCGGGTCCACCATGCTGTGGCAGAAGTGGCACGACACGCCATCGCGATCCGTGTCATCGAGCGTCGAGCCGTCCGCCTGGTACGCGTGCCCGGTGACGAAGCTGTTCGGCATGTGGCACCGCATGCAGAAGTACCCGACGTTCGCAACGTCCTGATTCGCGGTCGTCATCTGCGCATAGAACAGAGGATCACGCCCGGCCTGCGCCATCAGGCTCCCACGCCACGCGCTGAACGGGGCGGGCGCGCCCGGCTGCCCCGGGTCGCTGCTGTGGCACAGCATGCAGTTCGTGCTCGTCATGATCTGATCGGTGGATGCATCACCGATCTGAGTGCCCGGCAGGTGGAAGTCGAAGATGGTGGTCGGAACCAGAGCAGCGCCGACCGCGCCGCCAACAATCACGACGGTTCCGGCGATCCACGCAACGCGGGTGTTCTGCATAAAGCATCTCGCGGGGTATGCGGTATTCAAATCTGGATAGAAATATCCATATTTGCACGATACACGAGTTCTTCTCAGCGGCAAGCAGAATTCCCAAGAAAGTCGAAAGACGCACCGTCGAATCCCGCGCGCGATTACGGCTTTCCCTGTCCAGACAGCTCGCCCGCGATGGACGCCTGCCCCACCCGTCCCCGCCGTGTGCCCGAGCGCCGTCTGCGGTGCGGATCAAACTCGGCGTATTTTGCGTGCATTCGCGAGAAACTCCGCGGGTTCGATAGGCTCGGGCAACGGTCCCTTGCTCGGCTTCGCGTTTCAATAAAGGCAGCCGCGCCGCGTTTCAGCGCGCGCTGAGATGCAGCTCGGACCACTCGCGGTGCCCGTCGCTGCCCGCGCCGCCCGATGACGGGTCCACCTCGGCAGCATATATGGATAGTTCTGTCTATCATCAACGACCGACGTCGCGCACGAAGAGCACGCGACGCCTGCGGCACTCGAGTGCTTACAGATCGGAGCGACGCTTGCTGACGCTGCCACGGTTGATTCAAGGCGGGATGGGCGCGGGGGTATCCGGGTCGAAACTCGCCCGCGAGGTGTCCTCGCTCGGACAACTCGGGGTCGTGTCGGGTACCGCCCTCGATTCGATTCTTATTCGTCGGCTGTGGGTTGGCGATCCCGGCGGCGACGTGCGCCGCGCGATGGCCGCGTTCCCCGTGCCGGAGATCGCGGAGCGGGTGCTCGATCGCTACTTCCGACCGTCGCCGCCGGCGGAAACAGCCGCAGCTCCGGATGAGGGTCCGCCATACCCGCTCCTGTCGCTGCCGGGCGTGAAGCTCACAGCCGAGCGGAAGTGGTTGCTGATTCTGGCGAACTTCGTCGAAGTGTACCTCGCCAAGGCGGGCCACGCCGGGGTGGTGGGCATCAACTATCTGCACAAGATCCAGTTCCCGACGCTGCCCAGCCTGTACGGGGCGATGCTCGCGGGCGTCGACGTGGTGCTCATGGGCGCTGGGATACCGGGGGACATTCCGGGCGTACTCGACCGGCTCAGCCAGAGCCTGCGCGCCGCGATCGGGCTGGATGTGCAGTACGCCGGCGCGGAGAGATACGAGCAAGAATTCGACCCGGCCGCGCTCTGGGCCGGGTCGTCGGTCTCGCGCACCCCGGCGCTTCGCCGCCCGCGATTCCTCGCGATCGTCGCGTCGGCGACGCTCGCCCGCGCGCTCATGAAAAAGGCCCCGGGCGGCATCGACGGCTTTGTCGTCGAAGCACCCATCGCCGGCGGCCACAACGCGCCGCCGCGCGGCGTCCAGCAACTCTCCCATCGGGGCGAGCCGATCTACGGCGAGCGCGACGCCGTGGACATGACGCAGATGGCGGCGCTGGGCGTCCCTTTCTGGCTCGCGGGCGGGTACGCGACGCGGGAAGGGTTCAACGCCGCCCTCGGCATGGGCGCGCATGGTGTGCAGGTCGGGACGGCGTTTGCGTTCTGCGAAGAATCAGGGCTTGAACCTTCGCTGCGCCGACGATTTCTAGAACGTGTGCTGCGCGGCGAGGGGGATGTATTCACCGACCCCGCCGCATCGCCGACCAGCTTTCCCTTTAAGGTCGCAGCGCTGGAAGGCACGCTTTCCGACGAAGCCGTGTACGCGCAGCGTCCGCGGCTGTGCGACCTCGGCTATCTGCGCCGCGCGTACCGAAAGGCCGACGGCACCGTGGGCTACCGTTGCCCGGGCGAGCCGGTGGCGGACTACGTCCGCAAGGGCGGAGATCCAGCGGACACCATCGGGCGCAAGTGCTTGTGCAACGCGCTGGTGGCGAACATCGGCCTGGGGCAGCAGCGAGCCGACGGGTACGCGGAGCCGCCGCTGCTCACCGCGGGCAACGACCTCGATTGTCTCCGGCAGTTCATCGCGCCCGGTCAGGTGTCGTACCACGCCCGCGACGTGATCGAGTCGCTGTTGCCGGTGGGGTGAGCGAACGTGCGCAGGATGGCCGATCGAGTCGCGGCCAGTCCAAGGGCGAAGAGGCGGGCAGCGGCGACTCGCACCGGCCGCCCTGCGGCCATCTTGATCCGGGGGGTGATCCCGACGACGAATGCATGGCTCGAGCCCTCCATGCGCAATGAGCGGCGTCCGGGCGGGCTCCGGGAGCGGACCATTGCTGCCGCTGGGCGTAAATACGCCGCTTTGATCGAACAGAGCACGATTCCAGTTTTTTTCACAAGAAAGGGGTTGACGAGAGCTGTAAATCTCGATATATATATCTATATCTCAATAAATACTCCCAAAGGGTCAGGTCTCGCCATGAATCCCCGCACCAATCGTTCTCAGGCTCGAGCGTCCGAAGTGGCAGGCAACGGTTACCGCCAGACGGCGATGGCCGCGGCGTGGGCAATTGCTCTGTGCGTGCCCGTGCTGGGCGGCGGCGGGGCGATCGTGTACCGGGGCTGGTCGGCGCGGCATGAGGCGCTGCAAGTGGAGATCCGGGCCGCGTTCGCGTACGAGCGGGTTGTTGCCGCGCCGGCGGGCGCGATGCTTGATATCAAGCGGGCCGCGCACGGGCGGGACGTCTTCGCATCGGTGTGCGTGATGTGCCACGGCGCGAGCGGCACCGGCGTGACCGGGCTCGGCAAGAATCTGGTCGAGAGTGACTTCCTCGCCGCGAACGACGACGGCTTGATGCACCAGTTCCTCATCGAGGGGAGGCCCGATGCGAAGCCGGCCGCGATGCCGGCTCGGGGCGGTCGCCCTGACCTGACGGACGCGGATCTCGCGGATGTGGTGGTGTACCTGCGCGGCTTGCAGGACCCGCGCCGGCTGCCGGAACTGCCCCCGCCGGTGGCGCTGGCGACGGCGCCGGTGAGCGCGGATGAGAAAGCGCAGGCTCTGGCCGCGGCGGGGGGCGACGCCGAACTCGCCGAGTACATCGCGCACGGCAGCAAGATCTTCAATACGACGTGCATCGCCTGCCACGGCGCGGGGGGCGTGGGCATCAAGGGCAACGGCAAGCCGCTCGCAAACAACGAGTTCGTCCGCTCGCTCGATGATGACAGCTTGCTCGCATTCATCAAGAAGGGGCGCGACCCGAGCGACCCGAAGAACACCACCGGCGTCGGGATGCCGGCGCGGGGCGGGAACCCGGCGCTGTCGGACGACGACCTGCTCGACGTGATCGACTACCTGCGCACGCTGCAGCCCAAGACCATGGGCACCGCGAGCGCCGCCCAGTAACGACCGCACGCACACCGCGTCCCGGGCCGCTCACGCGGGCGGCCCGTCGGCCGCTTTGAAGGAGAATCGACATGAACCGATCCCGCAGACTCGCCCCGTTCGCCGGCTTGGCGCTGGCGATGCTCATCGGGGGCGTCGCGATCGACGCGTTCGCGCCCCCCGCCGCGGCGCAGCAGGAATCGCGCCGCCGTCGGCGTGATGCGCAGGAGGCGAAGCCCGTTGAGCTGACCCCGGACCAGGTGTCGCAGCTCACGAAGATCGCCAACGAGCGCAAGCTCAACGTCGACGATCTGATCGCCGCGAGCAAGACGTACCTGCCCAGCGGTCGGCATGACGAGTACGTGCTCTTCTCGTCAGGCGGGCAGAGCGGGCAGGTCTTCGCGATCGGCGTGCCCAGCATGCGCCTGCTGCGTTCGATCGCGGTGTTCACCCCGGAATCGTGGCAGGGCTACGGCTTCGCGGGCGAGAAGGACCATGTGCTCGAGCAGATGAAGATCAACGGCAAGCTCGTGCCGTGGGGCGACACGCACCACCCCGCGCTCTCCGAAACCGGCGGCGAGTACGACGGGCAGTTCCTGTTCATCGGCGACAAGGCGAATGCGCGGCTCGGGATCATTGATCTCCGCGATTGGGAGACCAAGCAGATCGTGAAGAACCCGCTGACGATCAGCGACCACGGGGCCGCGTTCGTGACGCCCAACACCGACTACATCATCGAGGGCGGGCAGTACGCCACGGTGCTCGGCTACGGTTATGCGCCGCCCGAGGACTACAAGAAGTCGTACCGCGGCATGGTGACGCTGTGGAAATTCGATCGCGCCAAGGGGCGCGTTGATACGTCCAACTCGTTCGCGATCGAGCTCCCGCCGTATTGGCAGGACCTCGCCGACGCGGGCAAAGCAGCGAGCGACGGCTTCTTCTTCATCAACTCGTTCAACGCCGAGATGGCGACCGGCGGCGTGGAGAAAGGCAATCCTCCCTTCGAAGCCGGCGCCAGCAAGCGCGACATGGACTACCTGCACATCATCGACTGGAAGAAAGCCGAGCAGGCGTTCAAGGCGGGCAAAGCCAAGAAGATCAACGACTTCCCCGTGCTCATGATCGACACGTGCGTCGCCGAGGGGATCCTGCACTTCGCGCCCGAGCCCAAGAGCCCGCACGGCGTGGACGTGACGCCCAACGGCCAGTACATGGTCGTCGCCGGAAAGCTCGACCCGCACGTGACGGTGTACTCGATCGACCGCATCAAGAAGGCGATCGCGGAGAAGAAGTTCAGCACGAAGGACGAGTACGGCATCCCGGTGCTCGACTTCGACGCGGTGAAAGAGGCGCAAGTCGAGCTGGGGCTCGGCCCGCTGCACACGCAGTTCGATGACAAGGGGTATGCGTACACGTCGCTGTTCCTCGACTCGGCAGTCGCGCGCTGGAGCCTGGGCGGCGAGTACGCGAGCCTTCACCCCGAGCAGCCGTGGAAGCTGGTGACGAAGACGCCCGTGCAGTACAACATCGGGCACCTGTGCGCCGCGGAGGGCGACACGGTGACGCCCGACGGGCGGTACCTGATCTCGATGTCGAAGTGGTCGGTGGATCGGTTCCTGCCGACCGGCCCGCTGCTCCCGCAGAACTTCCAACTGGTCGACATCTCGGCGGGCGGGACAACGATGCCGGTGCTCTACGACATGCCGATCGGAGTGGGCGAGCCGCACTACTGCCAGATGATCAAAGCCGACAAGCTGAAATCGTGGACCGTGTACCCCGAGGTCGGCTGGAACCCGCACACGCAGTCGCTCGACCCCAACGCTCCGAAGAAGGGTGACGAAGGAGTCACGCGCGACGGCAACAAGGTGCTCGTGAAGATGACCGCGATCCGCAGCCACTTCACCCCCGAGCACGTCGAGGTGATGGAGGGCGACGTCGTGACGTGGCGCATCACCGCGATGGAGACGACGCAGGACGCGACGCACGGCTTCTGCATCGGCGGCTACAACATCAACCTCTCGATCGAGCCGGGCGAGTACGCGGAGTTCACGTTCACGGCGGACCAGCCCGGGACGTACCCGTACTACTGCACCGAGTTCTGCTCGGCGCTGCACCTCGAGATGATGGGCTACCTGCATGTGAAGCCGAAAGCGCTCGGCGCCGCCGACGCCCCCGGTACCCCCGCGGTCGGCGCAGAGAAGTCCGGCGCACGCGCGCAGGCGACGAACGATTGACCCTTTCGGCCCGCGCCGGGCTGACGCTCCGCGCGGGCATTCTCTCGCCACATGAACCATCCGCCGTGGCCCTTCGAGCCGCGGCACGGAAGGAGACTCCCCATGCCGGGATTCCTTGAGTCATTGATCGGACCGCGCGTGCCCGTCGCCGAACTCCGAGCACACCGCCTCCGCTTCGCGGCGCCCACGTTCATCTTCATGATCGCGCGGGTGCTGCTCCTGGTGTCGATCTTCTTCCCCTATTGGCACATGGAACTCGAAGCGCCGCAGTACCCCAACGGGCTGTTCCTGACGGCGTACGTCAACCACCTCACGGGCGACGTGAAGGAGATCGACGGGCTGAACCACTACATCGGCATGCGCCCGCTCGGTGAGGCGGCGGCGTTCGAGCGGGCCGCTGCAATCTGGATCATCATCGCGATGTTCCTGCTCGTCGAGGGCGCCGCGTTCATCCACAGCAAGTGGGCCGTGCTGCTCGCGCTCCCCGCGATCGGCTTCCCGCTCGGGTTCATCGCCGATCTGCATTTCTGGATGCGCACGTTCGGGCTGAGCCTTGACCCGGAGGCGCCGCTGTCGTCGTCGGTGAAGCCGTTCGTGCCGACGGTCGTGGGGGAGGGCGGCATCGGGCAGTTCAAGACGTACGCGGAGCTGGGCGACGGGTACTGGCTCGCGGTCGGGTGCGCGGCGCTCACGATCGTGGGGTTTTACTTCCACCGGCGCGCGTACAAGCCGCTCTTTGACCGGCTCGCGGCGGGAGCGAGCGCGTCATGAAGCATGCACCGCTCACTTCGATGCTCTCGATCATCGCGGGCGCGGTCGGCACGCTCGCGTCCGGCGCGAGCGCGGCGCAGGACCAGCACGCCCCGCCGCCGACGCCGATGGTCGAGCGGGCCGCTGAACCGATCACGCTCGGCGCGATCGGGCGCGCCATCGCTGAAGCGCCATCGGGGGGCACGCTGATCATCCCGCCGGGCGTGTACCGCGAGCACATCCGCATCAGCAAGCCCATCACGCTGGTCGGGCAGCCCGGCGCGATCATCGACGGCGGGGGCAGCGGGGACATCGTCGAGGTCACCGCGCCGGACGTCACCTTCAAGGGCTTCGTGGTACGGAACACGGGGATCGACCTCGACAAGGAGAATGCCGCGATTCGTGCCCTCGCGCCCCGTGCAACCATCGAGGACAACGAACTACGCGACATCCTCTTCGGCATCGACCTGCGCGAGGCGCCGGGCAGCGTCGTGCGCGGCAACCGCATCGGCGGCAAAGCACTCGACATCGCACGGCGCGGCGACGGGCTCCGCCTGTGGCGCTCGAACAACACCGTCGTCGAGAACAACACCATCCACGACGGGCGCGACGCGATCCTGTGGTACTCGACCGGCGTCGTCGTGCGCGGGAATACGTCCACCGACTGCCGTTACGGGCTGCACCTGATGTTCAGCGACCAGGTGACCATCGAGCGCAACACGCTCACCGCGAACTCCGTCGGCATCTATCTGATGTACTCCACCGGCGTGACGCTCCGGCAGAACCGGCTCTTCCGCAACCGCGGGCCCAGCGGGTACGGCATCGGGCTGAAAGAAACCGACCAGTTCAGCGTCACCGACAACCTCATCAGCGGCAACCGAGTCGGCATCTACATCGACGGCTCGCCCTTCACCAAGAAGCAGCCGGGGCAGTTCTCGCGCAACACCGTCGCGTTCAACGACATCGGCGTCACCTTCCTCCCCTCCGCCCGCGGCAACGAGCTCACCGACAACAACTTCATCGACAACATCGACCAGGTCTCCGTCGCCGGGCGCGGCAACCTCGACGCCAACGCGTTCTGGAAGGGAGAGCGCGGCAACTTCTGGAGCGACTACACCGGCTACGACCAGAACCGCGACGGCATCGGCGACTTCGTGCACGAGTCGCAGACGCTCTTCGAGAGCATGATGGACAAGGAGCCGAAACTGCGCCTGTTCCTCTTCAGCCCCGCGCAGCAGGCGATCGAATTCGTCGGGCGCGCCCTGCCGACCATCCGCCCCGAGCCGAAATTCACCGACGAGGTGCCGCTGATGTCGCCGGTTCCGATCCACCTCGCGGCGGAGACGGGCGGCGCCGGCGCGCTGCCTCTCGCCGGCGCGGGCGCGGTGATGCTGCTGATCGCGGGCAACATTCTCGCGGTCGCGCGACCACTTCACACGGGAGGTTCGACATGATCCGCCTCGACTCATTGACGATGCAGTTCGGCGCCGCGAAGGCGGTCGACGCCGTCTTGCTCGACATCCCGGCGGGCGACAGCGTGGCGCTGTGGGGCGTGAACGGCGCCGGGAAGACGACGCTCATCCGCTGCGTGCTCGGGCTGCTGCGCTACTCGGGCCGCATCAGCATCGCGGGGCATGATGCGCGCCGGCAGGGCAAGGCAGCCCGCGCGCTCATCGGCTATGTGCCGCAGGAACTGGGCTTCTACGACGACCTGCGCGTGGGCGAGGCGATCGCGTTCTTCGCTCGACTGAAAGGCGTCGCGGTGCGATCGATCAACACGGAGCTCGAGCGCGTCGGGCTGCCGGGGCAGACGCGGAAGCGCATCCGCGAACTCTCGGGCGGCATGAAGCAGCGTCTCGCGCTCGCGATCGCGCTCTTGGGCGACCCGCCGATCCTGATCCTCGATGAAGTGACCGCCAGCCTTGATGCCTGCGGCCGATCGGAGTTCGTGGCTCTTCTCTCCCGACTGTCGGGAACGGGGCGCACGATGCTCTTCGCGTCGCACCGCGTGGAGGAAGTCAGCACGCTGGCGAAGCGCGTGGTGCTCCTCGATCGCGGGCGTGTGACGGGCGATGTGCCCGCCGCCCGCTTCGCGGAGTCGCTGGGTCACGGCGCGGTGCTGCACCTGACCATCCGTGCCGAAGCGCGCGAGCCGGCGATGCTGCACCTGCGCGGCGCGGGCTTCGCGCCGCGGTTGAACGGCGTGGGGATCATCGTGCCCGTGCCGCCCGATCAGAAGGCGGCGCCCTTCCGTCTGCTCTCCGAAGCGCGGATCGCGGTGGAGGATTTCGAGTTGATCGCCGTCGCCGGCTCGCCCGCCGCCGCGGCGCAGGAGGTGAAGTCATGACAACCCTGACCGGAACCATGCCGGGAGCGGCCGCGGGTCAAACAAGCACGCACGCGGCGCCATCGTTCGTGCGCAACATCGCTACCATCGCCGGGCGCGAGCTGCGCGACGCGGTGCGCAGCCGCTGGTTCGTGCTGTACACGCTCGCGTTCGCGGTGCTGGGGCTGGGAATCTCGTACGTCGCCGCCGTGGGCGCGGGCGGGGCGGGTCTCTCGGGCTTCGGGCGCACGACCGCGGGGCTGATCAACCTCGTGCTGCTGGTCGTGCCTTTGATGGCGCTCACCGCCGGCGCGGGCACCATCGCTTCCGACCGCGAGCGCGGCATGCTGCCGTACCTGCTCGCGCAGCCGATCTCGCGCACGGAAGTCCTGCTCGGCAAGTACGTCGGACTGGCGGCGGCGCTGCTCGCGTGTCTGTGCCTCGGGCTCGGCGCGTGTGCCGCGATCCTGGCATGGAAGGGGGAGGCGACGCGTCCCGCGAGCATGCTGTGGCTCGCGGGGCTTTCGTTTGCATTGGCGCTGGGCATGCTGAGCCTGGGGATGCTGATCTCGAGCGTCGCGCGCCGTGCGAGTGTCGCCGTGGGCGTTGCCATTTTCCTCTGGCTGACGCTCGTCTTCGTGACTGATCTCGGGCTGATGGCCGGCGCGATGGCGCTCAAGCTCCGTATCGAGGAACTCTTCGCGCTCAGCCTCATCAACCCGCTGCAGGTCTTCAAGATGTGGTCGCTCCACGCCGTCGACGCCACGCTCGACGTGCTCGGCCCGGCGGGGTTGTACGCGAGCGAAGAGTTCGGCCCGAAACTGCACTTCATCTTCGGCGGCGTGCTCACGGCGTGGGTCGTGGTGCCGCTGGCGGTCGCCGCCGCTGTGTTTTCAAGGAGGTCGCCGCTGTGAACACCTTAGGACGACGAACCGTATTCGCTGGGCTCACGCTTGCCGCCGCATGGATTCCTTCCTGCGGCGGGGACGAACTCAGCGGCCCGCCCAACCTGCGGCTCGGGCGCGACGAGTGCGTCGAGTGCGGCATGCTCATCAACGAAGACCGATGCTCCTCCGCGTTCCTGATCGAACGCGACGGGCGGCGCGAGCATGTCATGTTCGACGACATCGGCTGCATGCTCGACTACCAGCACGCGGGGCGCGCCGGCGTGGTCGTGCTCGCGGGGTTCGTTCACGATCACAACACCCGCGCGTGGGTCGAGCACACCTCGGCGGCGTACCTCGTCACAGACCCCGACCGCCTGCCCACGCCGATGGGCTCCGGCATGGTCGCGTTCGCCGATCAAGAGTCGGCGGAGAAGGCCCGCGCCGAGTTCGCAGGAAGCATCGCCGATTACGCGGGACTGACCCCGGCGCGCCAGGCATGGCTCGAAGCCCGGCGCGCGAAAGCCCAGCAGCCGCTGAACCCGCCCGATTGATCGCACTGACACTCGGAGAGTCCCGTGATCGCTCACACCGCGTTCATTCTTGTGATTGTTCCGATGCTCTCGCCGCCGGGGAGCCCCGCGGCGATCGACCCAGCGTCAAGACCCGCCGCGCCGACAGCCGAGGAACGCCGCGTGGGCGATGCGTACTACCTCGGCAGCTGCGCGACGTGCGACGCGCTGCTCGGCACCAAGGGCGACACCGCCGACCGCGTGCTCGCCGGGCGCGAGCTCAGGTTCTGCTGCGACGCCTGCCGAGAGCAGTTCGAAGCCTCGCCCGGCCCGAGCGCGGAGCGCCTTGATCGCGTGATGATCGCCGATCAGCTGCCGCATTACCCGATGAAGGTGTCGATCGTCAGCGGGAAGCCGCTCCCCGAGAAGCCGTTCGACATGGTGTGGGGGAACCGCGTCTTCCGGCTCGCCGGCGAAGACGAGTGCGAGCGGGTTCTCGCGGACCCACCCCGGTACATCAAGTTGCTCGATCGCGCCGTGATCGAGCAGCAAGAGCCGACCTACGGCATGCCGACGAAGTGCCCTGTGCAGGGCGATATTCTCGAGAGCGACACGCCGATCGACATCGTGGTCGCCAACCGGATGGTCCGGGTCTGCTGCTGGCGCTGTGTGCGCATGGTTCGGGCGCGCCCGTCGCAGTACCTCTCGATGGTCGAATACGCCAACCGCGCGGCGGCCGAGCGTCGCGCCCTCGAAGCCGATCCGCCGCTGACCGAGCCGCCGCCGTAACGCCCGACTTTGAATCTGGATACCCTTGTCGCCCATTCCATCTCGAGGCGGCCCCGCATGCTCTCGCACACCGTTGAATACGCCCTCCGCGCCATGATGCACCTCGCCGCGCTCGCGCCCGGGAACGCGGCGAACAGCGAGTCCGTCGCCGCGAGCACGCAGGTGCCGCAGGGATACCTCTCGAAGATCCTGCGCGATCTCGTGGTCGCCGAACTGATCTCATCCCAGCGCGGCCCGAACGGCGGATTCTCTCTCGCGCGCCCGGCGGACCGCATCACCATGCTCGACGTCGTCAACGCCGTCGACCCGATCGAGCGCATCCGCAAGTGCCCGCTGGGCAACCCCGCGCACCTCAATCTCTGCCCGCTCCACGAGCGGATCGACAACGCGATCGCTCTGATCGAACGCCAGTTCCGCGAGACCTCGCTCGCGGAGATCCTCGAATCGAAGACGAAGGCGGGAGCCCAATGCCGCTCACTCATGACGCCCACCCGCGACGGCAAGCCCCCGAAACCCCGCGCCGTCTCCTGAATTCGCCCTGACCGCCCCTCGACTCGCCATGGAGGACCAGCCGTGTTTGACTCATCCGGCCAACCCGTTGTGCTGAACATCGCGGCGGAGTTCGATCGGTTGCGCGCGGGGGCAACCCCGGGGCCTCCATCCATCCGAAAGAAGATGCTCCACCGCGACGATCGCCGCCTCTTCACGCTGTTGGCACTCGACGCGGATGCGGAGATTCCCGAGCACGCCGCACCCGGCCCGGTGGTCATCCACATCGTCGCGGGCAAGGTCGAGTTCACCCTGCACGGACGTGCGGTCCCGCTCTCGGCTGGGCAGCTGCTCGTGCTCGACTCGGGCGTCCGGCACGCCGTCCGCGCGCTCGCTGACTCCGGCCTGCTGCTCGAGATTGCCGTGGACGCCGCACAATCGTGACCGCCGGATCCTCGCGCGACAGCGGCCCCGTTCCGAGCACGCGCACCGGGTGGATTCTGCTCCGGGACATCCCAGGGCTGCATCGAGTCGGCCGATTGGCCCTCCTGTTCGTGCGACTGAACGAGGCACGACCGAACGTGACCGACCACCACGCGCGTGCGATCACGCTCACCGCAGCTCGAACGGTCAGCAGTGGTCTGGCCTTGCAGTCGGGTCGAGTCCGAGCGTGACCCCCTGGCGTCCTCACTCACGACTTGATGATCCGGATGCGCTTGGCCAGGATGTCGGTGGTATTCGCGATCTTGATTGAGATCTGCTGTGGATAAGTTGTTTTTCTGGGAGTTAGTCCACGCTAGAAAGCGCTTCCGGCGCGGCGTGTTTTGTAGTTCGAAGGCCTTTCAAAGGGCATTTGAAGACGGGGTTGCTGCAGCAAACCGCCCTTGACAAGCGGCTCGGCGGATGCTCCAGTTTTGAATGCTCCGATTCGCCGCCGATTGATGTCCGTCGGTGCCCCGCGGGTGCGGAACGACTCAACCCCATCACAACGAAGCAACTTCGAATGACGCGATGCGCGCGTTGTTCGTGGTCACGCCGTACGGATGCGGCGTGATGTTCCAAAGAAGTACGCCCGTGCGCGCGTTCCGTGCGCCGGGCCACATTGAGCAAGGAGGCTCTCCATGAAGCAGCGCAATGTCAGGCCGCGGAGCGGCTCATCGTTCGACCGCGCGGCGGTCGAGAATCTCCTAGCGCTGATGGAGCTGCGCGAGGCGATCGGCCGGGCCGCCTTCGCCAGCGAGAAGCAGAACGACCCCATCAGCCCGGGCGACGGCTTCATCGCCGAGCGCGAGATCGTCTACTGGGAAGACCCCGCCGGCGGCGGGCACGCGAGCGTTGAGGCGCTGCTGTCGGCGCTGAGCGCTCAAGGTTCCGGCGCGGCGGAGATCTTGTGCGCCTGCGATCCCAGCCTGGGCAAGGCCGGCCGTCATCACGACGACACCGCGATCGTCATCGCGGCGCGGGACCGCAAGAGCGGGATCGTGTACGTGCTCGACGCCGACATCCGCCGGCGCAAGCCCGACGAGATCATGGCCGCGATCATCGAGTGGCACCGCGTGCGCCAATTCACCCGCGTCGGTATCGAGGAGGTGCAGTTCCAGGAGTTCCTCAAGACCGAACTCGAGCGGCGGATGCAGCGCGAGCTCCCGCGCCCGCCTCGGGTGGAGGGACTAAAGCAGACCAGCGACAAGCTCGGGCGCATCCAGAGCCTGCAGCCGATCATCACCGGCGGCACCCTCCGCTTCAGCCGCCGCCACCGCGCGCTGATCGATCAGCTGCTCCAGTTCCCCAAGGGCGACCACGACGACGGGCCCGACGCGCTCGAGATGGTGGTTCGTATGGCGCGGACGCCGATGGCGCGGATGGGGTTCTTTGGGAGAGGGGCGTGACGAGGGGATTCGTGAGGGAGAGGGCCCAGCCGCCAATCAGCGTGCCTCCGTGTTGGGCTGTTGCTCGGGGTTCCGCTGGTTGCAGACATCGGCTGACTGAGAACTCACTCCGATTCCAAGTCGTTTTCAGTGCTGCGCTCTGCCTGTTTGAGCACGAGCTGGGTTGCGTCTTCCGACAAGTCTGGTGGATAGCCGTACTTCGCCAGCATTCGGCGCACGTTCCGTCGCAACGTGGCGCGTACCGATTCGCGCTCCGTCCAGTCGAGCTTCGGCATCTTCTTGATCATCTCGGCCAGCTCGCGCGCCATCAGGCGGAGCGTGTCGGACTTCATGACTTCCTTCGCAGATCCATTCTCCGCGAGGGCGTCATAGAACGCTGTCTCCTCGACGCTGAGGCCCATAGCCGCGCCGTGTCGCTGCGCATCCCGCAGGTGCTTGGCCAAGTCGATCAAGCGAGAGATCATCTCAGCGGTCGTGATTGCCTTGTTTGTGTAGCGAAGCATGGCGTCCTCGAGCGCCTCGCGGAATTTCTTGCTCTGAACCAGATTGGTGCGCTCGGTGACGCGGATCTGATCGGCGAGGAGCTTCCGCAGCGTCTCGAGCGCGAGGTTCTTCTGCTCGAGCGCCGACACGCGCGCCAAGAATTCATCCGAGAGGATATCGAGCCGGGCCTCATCCAATCCGGCGGCCGCGAACAGGTCGATGACTTGGTCCGCGTCCACCGCCCCGCCGATGACCTGTCTGACCGCAGCGTCGATGTCCCCGCGCCGACCCGCGCTTCCACCCCGCACATCATCCGCCAGCCGCTTGCGGATCATCGCCACAATCCGCTGGAAGAACGCCAGATGCTCGACCACGTTCTCCGTCTCAGGCCGCGGCACGGCGAGCGCGAACGCCGATGACAACTCCTTCACGAGCGTTCGGCACCGCTTCCACCCGTCCTGCTGCCCGAACACATGATCAATGGCTCGCAGGTAGACCGGCAACACGCCCTGCGCCGCGGTCGCCAGCGCCGCGGCGTAATTGCAGCCGTGGAAGAACGACTTGAGTTTCTCGAACGCCGTCAGCATCGCCGGAACGGCCTCGTCCTGCACCTGGCGCACGGCCTCGCCGGTGCCGCCCGCCTGCGTGTACGTCGCGAGCGCATCGGCGAGTTGATCGGCCAAGCCCAGGAGATCCACGATCAAGCCGCCGGGTTTCTCGCCGTAGACCCGATTCACCCGGGCGATCGCCTGCATCAGGTTGTGCCCGGCCAGCGGCTTATCGAGGTACATGGTGTGCGCCGGCGGGCAGTCAAATCCCGTCAGCCACATGTCGCACACGATCACCAGCCGCAGGTCGTCGGATGGGTCCTTGAACCGCTCGGCCAGACGCTTCCGTGCCGCCTTTGTGCGCACGTGCTGTCGCAGTGGCTCGGGGTCATCCGCCGTTCCCGTCACCACTACCTTCATCGCGCCCCGCTCATCGTCGGCATCGTGCCACGCGGGCCGCAGCGCCTTGATCGCTTCGTACAGACGGGCGGCGATGTCGCGGCTCATGGTCACGACCATTGCCTTGCCTTCCATCGCCGAGCGCCGCTTCTCCCAGTGCTCGACGATGAACGCCGACAGTCGGTTCACCCGCTCCTGCGCGCCGACCAGCGCCTCCAGCGGCACGCGAATCGGCTCCTCGACTTCGACGCCACGTTTGTCAGCGGCCACCGCCCGCTCGATCTCCGCCTCCGCAGCCGCGGCGCCTTGCTCGTCGACCGTCAACTTCACGATCCGCGACTCGTAGTACAGCGGTTTGGTCGCCCCATCCTCCACCGCTTGACGGATGTCGTACACATCCGCGTACTCGCCGAAGACGTGAATCGTGTTCTTGTCGTCGCGCTCCAGCGGCGTGCCGGTGAAGCCCACAAACGTGGCGTTCGGCAACGCCTCACGCATCCAGCGTGCCCCGCCCTCGACGAAGCCGTACTGGCTCCGGTGCGCTTCGTCGGCCATCACGACGATGTTGTTCCGCGTCGAAATCTCCCCATGCGCCTCGGCGAACTTGTGGATCGTCGTGAACACCACCCCGCCCGCCGCCCGGTCCAGCACCTGCCGCAACTGATCGCGGCTCTCGGCCTGCACCGGGTCCTGCCGCAGAAGTGCCCGCCCCGCGGCGAACGTGCCGAACAACTGATCGTCCAGATCGTTCCGGTCGGTCACCATCACGATCGTCGGGTTGGTCATCGCCGGCTCGCGGACCAGCGCGCCCGCCAGCATCAACATCGACAAGCTCTTGCCCGAGCCCTGCGTGTGCCACACCACGCCGCCGCGACCATCGCCGGTGGGTTTGAGGTGCGAGATCACGCTCGCTCGCGCCTTGCGGATCGCGCGGAACTGGTGATAGCCGGCGATTTTCTTCGCGATCTCGCCGCGTGCATCCTCCTCGAACGTCACGCAGGTTCGCAGGTAGTCCAGCAGCGGCGACGGCGCGAACAGCCCGCGGATGAGCGCCTCCAGGCTCGGCTGACCACCTTCGGACGGCCGCCACGGCATGAACCGCCCCCCCGCACTCCGCCCGCTCGTGATCGACCCCACCCGTGTCAACAACCCGTCTGACACGGCCAGCAGCAGGTTCGGTACGAAAAAGTCGGGCGCGCCGCGATCGGCGGACATGTACCGGTCGAGTTGATCGATCGCCACGCTCAAGTCCGCCTCGGTGTCGGTGGGGTCCTTGAGCTCGATCACTGCAATCGGCACGCCGTTGAGGAACACTGTCAAGTCGGGTCGGATCGCCTTGCCGGTCGGGCCGACGACCGTCAACTGCCGCACCACGAGCAGGTCATTCGCGGCGGGGTTGTCGAAGTCCACGAGCCGGGCGCGCCCGCCGCGGGTTTCGCCCGTCCCCCCCGGTGCCGCGTCGCGGTACTCCACCTCCACGCCGTCGGTCAGCAGGTGGTGGAGCCAGCGGTTGTTCTGGATGAGCGTCGGGTGCGGCGGGCGCGAGAGCGTGCGGGCCACCTGCTCGCACTGTTCGTTCGGCAGTTCCGGATTGAGCCGATGCACCGCCGCGATGAGGCGATTCGTCAGCACCACCTGCGACGCATTCGCCCGCTCGCCCGCCCCCCCGTCAAGATCGTCGATCTCCACGCCGCGCTTCACGGCGTAGTTCAGCAAGCCGAATTGCTCGGCCGCGCCGTCTTCGACGAGGTTCTCATGGATGGTGCTGGGCATGGCTGCGCACACGTCAGATTCCCGCCACCTCCACAGCCGCCTTCACCGCTTCGTTGATCACGGTCGTGTGCGCGGCGTAGTCCTCGGGCGTCAGTTTGATCCCGAATCGAGTCTTCCGCTTGCTCTGGACAGGTATCCCGGCCTCCTCGAACTTCTCCTTCCACTCCGCGGCGTCCTCGACTCGGAAACCGATGTTGACGTAGTTCTTCGTCGGTTTGGGACTCATGTAGATCGCGTTGCGGACAACACCGTTAGATCGCAGGCCCACATACCCGCGCAGGTAGTTCAGCTCTGTCGGACTCTTGGCGTGCTTGCGGACGAGCCCCAGCATGTCGTCGCACACCTTCAACAGGGTCTTGCCGCCCTTGGACTCCCAGTACGCTCGCTCCACGTTCCCGCCGCCGGACTCCTCATCTTCCACATCGTCCGCACGCAACTCGGTGAGGTCGAGCACCTGTACGAAATTCAGCAGCAGATGCTCGCCAACCTGCAGGGCGTCGAGCTGGATGGCCACCATCGGGATGCTCCCGGACATCAGCGCCATGACGTTCAGAAAGCGGCTCGTGATGTCCTCGGCGATGATGACGGCGATGTGTTCGTAAGCGGGGTAGCGCCGGCGTTCGAGGTCCCAATACTCGATCGCGCGGATGATGTGGCTGGGATCGGTCGCGCCGAGTTGGATTTCGACCTCGTATCGCCGGTCGTTCTCATCGTCCAGCAGGAGCATGTCGAGCCGCCCGCCGCCGGCCAGCGGACGCTCGCGATCGAGAACGCGCACATCGCCCAGCCCGAGGATCGACGGGTCATCGCAGATGCGGTCGTGCAGCCAAGCTTCGTTGAGTGTCGAGTGCTTCCGGAGGGAGATCTTCTGGTGGGGTGTGTACTTCGGCGTGATTGACATCAGGCAGCTCCCATCTCGGAATCAGACTCGATGAGCACCGGCACTCGGCCGCTCATCAGTTGGGGGAGGAGGTAGTCGCGGAGTGAAGCAAGTTGTGTAGCCTCACGTTCTGCCGAAGCAAACAAGTCCCGCAACGGCATGGTGAGTGCCTCGAATGCATCGCGGAGCTGCTTGGGAGGGCGAGTTACCGTGACCGATGCGAAGTGATCCGCCCTTACTGCAGGATAGGCGCTGCCGTCAGCATTGGAAACGAGATAGTGCACAAACTCCGGTTGGGTTGTGACCTCGTGCAAGAACGATGCCCCGAACTCGCCCGGGGACATCACTACGAAGCCTGTGCTGACGATGCGGCGTTCAGGCGGCGAGTGGATGAACAGATACGACTTGTGGTTCGGGCGCACGCATGACCAGATGGTGTCACCGTGCCCAACTCGACGCCGAGCCCTGCTCGGTGCCTCAGCGAACGGCACGCGCTGGACTCCCGTCAGCCGACCCACTGTCACGGAAGAGATGTCCACATACTCGATTTCGCCGTCGATTTCGCCCGAACGCACCGTGCGCTGATTGATGTGACAGCAGTCACCAAGCTTGCCAACACACCATCCCTCCGGCACGGGGCCGATTTCGGAGTTGGCAAAGGTGGTCGGGAGCGCGTCGAAAACGGCCTGCGGCATGGAGGGGAACGACGCCGCGCCGGCGGCCTTGGCCTTAACGGGCTCGAAGTCGATGAACCATGCCCGGAAGATCGCCCGCGCCAGCCGCTCCAGCGCCCGTGCCGTCCGCCGGTTCTGCTCGATCTTGTCGTCCAGTGAGCCGAGAACCGCGGCGATGGCGCGCTGGGTAGCCGCAGGCGGCAGCAAGAACGGGATCGATTGCATGATCTCCGTGTTGAGGTTCGGCATCGTAATGCCGACGGCATGTCGCACAATGTACGACCGCACTTCGGGATGCCCGAGATAGAACGAGGCGAACGGAGGATCAACGACGCCTGTCCCCAGCGAGACTTTCAGGCAGCCGGTCCCGCACAGCCAGCCTTCGTGCTCGGGCCTGACCAGCGCACGCCGTTCCACATCGCCGCGACGGCTGTAGATGATGTCGCCCGCCGTGACCCGGTGCCGCTTGAGTCGTTCCGCATCTTCTTCGGTGATGCGACAGATGCCTTGCTCGACCAATCGGTTGTCGCCGATGTTGACGGGCATGATCGAGGGCACGCCTACCTCTACGTAGTCGTGTGCGTGGAGTTGACTGCCGAAAGGGCCAGTCTGGATGCTGCCGCCACCGCGTCGCACGAGATCGCCAAGCGTGGTGCGCTCCCAATCCGGCGGGGCAGTCTGGAACATCGCTAGCGTCAAGTGGCACCCCCCAACACGAGTCACACCTTCTCACGCCGCAGCATCTCGTGTGTGCGGAGGTACTTGACCTTGAAGGCGATGCAGACGTTCGGGATCTTGATGCGGGCGGGGGTGTGCTCGATCTGCTCGTGGGTCACGACGACATGATCGCTCGCCAGCGCGTGGGCGATGAGGTGGTAGTCGGCGGCATTGAGGAAAGTGGTCTTTGCCCCCGGGGTAAAGTTCTGCGTGTTGACCCATTCACTGATCTGGGCCATCGATTGGAGCACGCCGAGGTCCGGCTGGCGGAAGAAATCCTTGCCGAGCTTCGGGAGCCACTCGTTGAGTTCATCGTCCTGCAGTTCGCCCTGCACTTGGGCGATGCTGGCGATGGTGCCCGCCTTGCTGCTCTTGATGAGCCATTGCCAGAAGCCCGGGCAGAAGTCCATACCGTAGTGCCAGGCCTTGGCTTCGATGAAGACGTTGGTGTCGAGCAGATAGGCCATCAGCCCACCCCGCTTTCCGCCCACGAGGGGTTCACAAGGTTGAGGCTGTGGCCGAGGTTCTCAAGGGTCTTGACGCTTCGGCAGCCGAGCAGTCGGAAGGCCTCGGTGAAGGTTGAACGGCCTTCGTATGTGCTGGAGATGACCGCTGCGGCGAACCGCGGGCTGAGGCGGTAGCGCGAGGTGTAGTAGAAATCGCCGCCGCCCTCCTCCCGTTCCTTTCGCTGTCGCATGATGTCGCGGAGTCTGGCGAGTTCTGCTTCGTGAGCCGAAGCGTGCTCATCCTTAGACAGATGGCCCGCGTCACGCATGCGGCGGAGAATGACCAGCGTGCTGACGCGGAAGAGCGCCGACAGCCGCTTCATCTCGGCGAAGAGCTTGGCCGAGGGGTTGAGCGACCGCTTGAAGCTTGCCAGCGGCACGAGCACCTCAGCGGCTACGGCGTTGCACCAAGACTCCACCAAGCGCCGCGGCGAGGGTGAGGATGCAGGCGTGATGTCGGACACGCCGGACTCGCCGATCCAGAGGTGGGCGAGCTCGTGAGCGAGGGTGAAAATCTGACCGGCCTTGGTGTCGGCACCGTTAACGAAGATCAGCGGGGCGAGGTCGTCGCTCAGCGCGAAGCCGCGGAACTCGCCGGGGTCGAGAGGCCGGTGAGTGTTGTTGCCCACGATGCCGCTCGCCATGACGAGCACGCCAAGCTCGTCCAATCGCGCCATCAGGAGCCCGACGGCGTCGTCTGAGTTGCGCGCCTGAGTCAGAGGGCGGGCGTCAAGATCGAGCGAAGCACGAATCTTCGCGGCGGTTTGGAGTACCTCAGAGTTTGTGCTCACGGAACCGACAAAGCGCAGCGGTTTATCGCCCATGAGCAAGGAGTACTGGCGGAACCAGTCCTGGCGTTGCTGACAGAGGTAGACGGTGTCCAAAAGGTTCGCCGAGGGTCGCGAAAGTAGAGCACTATCAAGTGTGCGGAAGTCAGGGATCGGCACACTTTCGACGGGTGGCTGCTGAAGGAAGAAGAAGCCGATCGGTGTATGGGTCGCCTTGGCGAAGTCCTCCAACTGCTTGAACGTTGGGGCTCTTTTGCCGGTCAGCCACTCTGTGAACCCGGCAAACTTCTCGGCCAGCGCAGACTCTGGCTTGCCTGCGCGCTCGCAGGCCCAGCGAAGGAGTTCAGGCTTGACCGGCACTCTCGTCACGACGATCTCCACAGCGGCGGAGGCTCACGCCCCATTGCCAACTCGACGAAGGTTCTCACGGATCACTCGGGTCAGACGCTCCGACTCGGCGAAATGCTCCTCCAGTTCGGCGAGCAGACGAGGGTATTTCTCGGTGAACGGCTCGCCGTCGGCTTCCTGCTCTTCCGCACCGACATACCGGCCGGGGGTGAGCACGAAGCCGTGCTTCTTGATCTCGTCGAGCGTGGCGGGCTTGCAGAAGCCGGGGATGGGCTTGAACTTCCACTCGCCGTGCTGCTTCGCGTCCCACCACGCCGGCGCAGGTTCGCCGCGCCACTGGCGGAAGGCGTAGACGATGCGGCCGATGTCGGTCGTCGGGTGTGGATCGCCCATGCCGTCGGCAAGGCGGGTTTCGCCGTCATCGCAGCCGGTGAGGCGGCGGAGCGTGCGCGTCTCCATCGTGCCGAGCTTGCGGGCGTCGATGAAGAGCGTCTCGCCCTTGCGGCCGCCGGGACGGATGGGGCAGCCCTTCTTGATGTTGCGGCCGGTCTTGTCGCGTGTGAGGAACCAGAGACAGACGGGGATGCCGGTGGTGAAGAAGAGCTGCGCCGGCAGCGCGACGATGCAGTCCACAAGGTCGGCCTCGACAATGCGCTGGCGGATCTCGCCCTCGCCGCCGGAGTTGCTAGAGAGCGAGCCGTTGGCCATGACGAAGCCAGCGACGCCGCCGCCGCGGCCGTTGGGCGCGGCGAGGTGATGGATGAAGTGCTGAATCCAGGCATAGTTGGCGTTGCCGACAGGGGGCGGGCCGTAGCGCCAGCGGGCGTCGTCGCGGAGCAGTTGGCCCGACCAGTCGGAGACGTTGAAGGGCGGGTTGGCGAGGATGAAGTCAGCGCGGAGGTCGGGGTGGAGGTTGCGGAGGAAGGTGTCGGCGGGCTGGGAGCCGAGGTTGGCCTCGATGCCGCGGATGGCGAGGTTCATGTGGGCCAACCGCCAGGTGGTGGGGTTGGACTCCTGGCCGAAGATGGAGATGTCGGTGCGTTGGCCGTCGTGGGCCTCGACGAAGCGTTCGGACTGGATGAACATGCCCGCCGAGCCGCAGCAGGGGTCGTAGACGCGGCCTTCGTATGGTTCGATCATCTCGACGAGCGTGCGGACCACGCAGCGCGGCGTGTAGAACTCGCCGCCGAGTTTGCCTTCGGCGGCGGCGAACTTGCCGAGGAAATACTCGTAAACGCGGCCGAGCGTGTCGCGGGCCTTGCCGCGATCGCCCTTGAAACCGATGTCGGCGATGAGGTCGATGAGACCCTTGAGCTTCACCGGCTCGATGCCGCGGCGGGCGTAGTCGCGCGGGAGTTTGGACTTGAGCGTCGGGTTGTCGCGCTCGACGGCGAGGATGGCATCGTCGATGAGCGTGGCAATGTCCGGTCGCGTGGCTTGGTTCTGGAGATTGGGCCAGCGGGCTTCGGGCGGCACCCAGAAGACGCGCTCGGCGGTGTACTCGTCGCGATTCTCCAGGAGCGAGTCGAGTTGCTTGCCCTTGATGCCGTCGGCTTCGAGCTCCGTCTTCAGCTCGGCACGCCGGGCCTCAAAGGAGTCCGAGATGTACTTCAGAAACAGCAGGCCAAGGACGACGTGCTTGTATTCGGCGGCGTCGATCTGGCCGCGCAAGGCGTCGGCGGACTTCCAGAGCGTGTCCGCGTAGGCGAGATCGGTGTTGGGGGCGGGTGCATTCGACATCGCTGGTTCGATCTCTAATCCATCATTACCCGAGACGCGGCGCGATCATCCACGCGATGATCGATGATCTCTGAGCGAAGGCACCAATGATTCTCGTTAGCGTGGCCCAGAATCCGCCCTGCCTGGCACTCTTGACTGGTGGAACTCTTCGCATTCGGAGAACCGCCGCCTTCTTCAGCCGCCGTCGTGCCCTCCCCCACATGCTTGAACTGGGGTGAAGATAGCGACATGAGCGGCCAACGCTCAGAGTGTACCGGTCGCTCAAGGCGGCAGTGAGTCATTCGTTGTTCGCCAGGAACTCGGGCGTTGCTTCCGACGAGGCCAGAGCATGTGTGCAGCGCGGCATCTTCGATGCGGGGCAGTGGGCTGCATGTGGGCAACCGCCCACATGCACTCGAGCCTTGGAATTGTGGCAACGACTCCCGCTGATTCCCCCGGATTCGCCTTGATCTCCGCGCCACATCTTGCCCTCATGGCCCGCGGCCTCGGGGTTCGCGTGGGCTTCGCCCGTGTTGGGCGGGCCGCGGCGGACGCCGACGCCGCGGAGATTCGCCATGAGCCGGAAGAGCATCAGCAGACCCACGACCGGTCGCGTCACCAGGCCTGAAGGACGCGCAGCAGGGAAGGCCAAGGAGCAAGCGGGAACGACCGCGGCAACCGAGAGGAAAGCGATCGCTCGTCGTGCGCCGAAGCCCGGCGCGCGGCGTTCAGACCCCGCCAAGCGGGGCGGTGCCGCCGCCGCGTCGACGAGCACATCACGAGCCGTTCGCGCGGCCCGCGCCTCCCGGCTCTCGATCCCAGCCGAGCGTGGCCCCAGCGCTCTCGATGCGGCGGCGCAGTTGCTCGCCTCTCTGCCCGCCCGAGCAACCGCGGAGGGGTTGACGACGCGTGCCATTATCGAGCGGCTGGCGAAGGAAGGGCTGTGGACGAGTCCGGGCGGGAAGACGCCCGAGGCGACGCTCTACTCCGCGATGATCCGCGAGATCGAGCGGAAGCAGTCCGCTTCGCGCTTCCGCCGCGTCGCGCCGGGGCGGTTCGGTCTGGCAGCATCGGCGAAGCGCGACGGCAAGGCGGCGGGCACTTCGGCGCGGCGATCACTGCGGCCCGCGGAGGTCGCCGCCCCAACGAAGCGATCTGACGCGCCCGCCGGTTCTCGCCGGCAGCAACGGGCCGCCGCGCGCGATGCCGCAGGGGCCGAGGGTTCCGGGGGTTCCGGGGGTGCCGGGCAATGAGGCGCGGCGCATCGCCGCCCTCGAGGCCTTCATTACCGTCACCCGCGTGGTCCGCAGCATCCGGCATCGAACTCGCCGCACTGCCGCGCTGCTCCTTCGGCGAGCTTCGAGCCCTGTGGACGGAGCTCGCGGGGCGCGGCACGCCTCTCCCGCCGAAGTGCCTGCTCCTGCGGGAACTGGCGTGGCGGATTCAGGAGCAAGCGCTGGGCGGTCTCGACGCCGAGACCGCCCGGCTGCTGGCGGCCGCGGTGAGGAGGATGGCATCGCCCCCCGACAAGTCCCTTGAGGACGATGCGCATCCCGCCCCCACCTCTCGCGGCGGCGGGGCATCGCGCTCAACGAAGGCCCGGTCATCCCGCCCCAGTCGCGGCTCGCCGTCAAGGCGGTCGACGCGGCTCATCGGTGAGTTGATGCCGGGCTCGCGATTGGTGCGGGTCTGGCGCGGCCGCGTCCATGAGGTCGAGGTGATCGACGCGCAGCGATTCCGCTTTGCGGGCCGCGAGCACACCAGCCTCAGCGCCATCGCCCGGCTCATCACAGGGGTGACGTGGAGCGGCCCACGCTTCTTCGGCATCACCTGCAGGAGGACCAAGTCGTGACGGATAACCACGCGCCGGTCGGGCCGGTCCGCTGCGCGGTGTACACCCGCAAGTCGAGCGAGGAGGGTCTGGACCAGGCGTTCAACTCGCTCGACGCCCAGCGCGAAGCGGGCTCCGACTACATCAGGAGCCAGAAGCACGCGGGCTGGGTGGCGCTCCCTGACAACTACGATGACGGCGGCTACTCCGGGGGATCGACCGATCGGCCCGGGCTTCAGCGCTTGCTCCAGGACATCGCGCTCGGCCGGGTCGATGTCGTGGTGGTCTACAAGGTGGACCGCCTGTCGCGCTCGCTCGCCGACTTCGCCCGGCTGATGCAGCTCTTCGACGAGAAGGGCGTCTCGTTCGTCTCGGTCACGCAGCAGTTCAACACCACTACCTCTATGGGACGGCTGACGCTGAACATGCTGCTGTCCTTCGCCCAGTTCGAGCGTGAGGTGGCGGGGGAGCGGATCAGGGACAAGATCGCCGCCACCTTCAGGAAGGGCATCTTCGTCACCGGCCAGCCGCCCTTCGGCTACCGGCGTCCCAGCGCGGGGGAGAAGGGCGCTGCCGAGCGGACGCTGCTCATCGTGCCCGAGGAAGCGCGCGTCGTCCGCGCCATCTTCGAGGGGTACGTGGAGCTCGGCTCGCTGGTGCAACTCGCCGCGCGCCTCAGCGCAGCCGGGCACACGACGAGGCGATCGACGAGCCGGAGCGGCAGAACCCGGGGCGGCCGATCCATCAGCACCGGCTTCCTCTACAAAGCGCTGAACAACCCCATCTACATCGGCAAGATCACCCACACCCGGCGGCTCGCTGGGGCGGGCGTCGGCACAGCGCGCGCTCCCGTCGTCACCGAGGTGCATGACGGCCGTCATGAGGCGATCATCGACCGTGCGCTGTGGGACCGAGTTCAGGCGAAGATGGTCAAGGCGCAGCGCTCGGACGACCGGCGATGGACGCACACGCATCTGCTCAAGGGCAAGATCCGGACCTTCGAGGGGCACGCCATGAGCCCCGGCTCGACCCAGCGTCCGAGACCGGCCCGGGGCGGTGACGGCGAGGTTCGGCCGCAGCGGTACTACGTGAGCCAGAAGGCGATCAAGCTCGGGTACGCCTCCTGCCCGATCAGGTCGCTGAACGCGGGGATGGTCGACGATCTGGTCCGCGCGGCGGTGATCGGTCATCTCGGGGCCGTGCATGGCATCGACCTCGGGTCGCTGGAGCCCGCAGAACGCGACCAGCGCCTGCGCGAGGTGGTCCAGCGCGTGGAGATCGCCCCCGAGCGGGTCGTGATCGAACTTATCCGGAGCGGCGTCGACGCGCTGAAGACGTCGGGAGCGTGCACCATGCCGCCGCGGGCGACTCATCGTTCCGATGGCGATCATCGGACGAGCCCGCCGAGCGGCCACGCCCGCCGCTTCACGCCGGCGGTCGAGGAGCGGGGTTCGGTGGTGGCGCTCGTGATCGCCATCCAAATCAAGCGCCACGACGGGCGGCGCCTTCTGCTCGGTCCCGACGGGAAGGACCTCTGCGTCGGCCGGGTGCCGGGATCGACCGCGGGGCCGCGCGAGCATCTCGTGCGCGCCATCGGCCTTGCGTACGCGGTCAGGGAGCAGCTCATGAAGAACGGCATCCCGCTGCGCGAGGTCGCGAAGCAGCGCCGCGTCGCGCTCTCGCGGCTCAAGCTGCTGCTCCCCCTGACGCGCTTGTCGCCATCGATCGTGAAGGCGGCGCTCACCGGCGGGCTCTCGGTCCGCATCACGCTCAAGGACCTTCTCGCGGCGGCCCGTCACATCGACTGGAGGATGCAGGAGGCGCTCGTGGGCATGGACCAGGTCGATTGAGCGCACAACGGTCATGCGCGATGAGCGGGCCTCAACGCGCCTTCAAACGCTCGTCGAAGGGCGTTTGAAACGCGATCGAAGGCACGGAAGTGCTCGGCGATGAATCGGAGCCGCGCGCGTGAGCAAGCCCTGCTCAAAAGGACACTCCCGAAATCGCGCCGAGAGACCCGGAGGCCATGTCGGGCCGGAACGGTCGCGAGTTCAGAGACTCGCCGCCTCTCGGCTCGCGCCGATCGCGCACACGTCGGCAAATTCGCGCGATTCAAGGGAATGCCTGAGACCCGATTCGGCCGAGTCTCAAGCGGAAGCGGAGAGGCAGGGATTCGAACCCTGGAAGACCCGGAGGCCTTACTGGTTTTCGAGACCAGCCCATTCAACCGCTCTGGCACCTCTCCGGCGGTTCTTGGTTTCGAGCTTGGATGGTAGCGAGCTTGCGGGCCGTCGTCCATCGTGGGGGATGACGCCGTTTTCCGCTTGAATTCAGGCTCGAGGCAATGGAGCAGAATCACTTCACGCGCCGCGGGAACCACCCACAGGTTTCCCAGATGAGCCCAGATCAAGACAAATCATTCGGTGAGCGCAGCTGCGGATTGAAGCGGAATCATCTTGGTCAATCCGGGGCCATCTGTGGCTGATTGTGTGCAGTTTCTCATCGCCACACCTCAACAGTCGCGGCCCTAGCGGCCCGTCTCAACGATCCGGTCGATCGGGACAGTGAACGCGATCGCGCCCTTGCCTACCTCGGCGGCGACGCACTCGATCGCTCGGTCCGCCAGAGCACGGGTAGTGGCCGAGAGAATCACGCGGCTGCCTTCGAGGACCGGCAGCATTTCCGCGAGCGTGCCGAAGATCGGGAGTTCCTCGCGCAGGACGGCGGCGAGCCCTTTCGATTCCAGCGCGGTCGCCGCGAGACCCAGATCGAGCAAGCCGGTGATGACCCCCTCGAGTTGCGTCTTGCCCGGGATGAAGACGATGAGCAGGACGCGCTTTTTCCCCGCGCGGCCGGACGAGCCGGCGGCGCGGTGCGTCTTGGGCTGACGCGCGCGGGCTGGCTTTCGCCGGAGGTCGGCGCGGGCGGGTCGTGCTTGGCGGGCGCGTTTCCTAGCCATACTTCCGGTCCTCGAGAATGAGCAGATCGAACAATTCCTGAGCGTCCTTCGCCGCGCGCAGGCGCGCGAGCGCGCCGGAGCCGTGCGTGATCCGCGCCAGACGCGCCAGCATGCGCACGTGTTCCCACGGTTCGTTGGCGTTGCCGAACATGCCGAAGACGAGGTCGCACGGCCGGTGCCCGCGCACGCCAAAGCTCACCGGCGGTCGGCACAGCGCGACGACGATCATGGTCCGGTCGATCGTGTCGAGAATCGCGTGCGGGAATGCAACGCCCTCGGGGATCGACGTGGGGTAGCGTTTCTCTCGGTCCATCAACTCGCGGAGCAGTCGGTCGAAGGGCGCGGCGGGGAGCTGCCCGCGCGCCTTCTTCGCCAGACGATCGAGCAAGTCATCACGCGAGGGAACGCCCTCGGCGATCTCAACGTTGCCGGGTTTGAGGAAGGGTTCGAGCCTCATCGCGAGGTTCCGGGTCGGAAGGAATCCCTGATCGAACCCGAACGCCTGGGCGATCGGAACAAAGATCCGGCGAAAGCGAGGGAGCATCGCCAGCCTCAAGGCATAATACACGGGCGGCGATGAAACAGCGCGGAACGCTCGCCCAATGATTGGAAAGACGGCCTTGCTTCCGGCGCGCTCGGCGCACGACTCATCGCCTGCCGTCAGATGGAGGGCTCGGGCATGCAGACACTCTTCGAAGCGATCGCGGGCAACTGGTTCTGGAGTGTGATGGGCGGCATCGCCATGCTGTGGGTCGTGCTTGCCACGGCCGAGTCGATCATCACGCGGCTGTCGCGCGAGCGCTCGCGGCGTGAGATCGCGGCGTACATCGCCGAGGGATCGATGACCCCGGAGCAGGGCGAGAAACTCCTCGCCGCCGGTGAGAAGGAATGTTGAACTGTTCGGCGCCGCAGTGCGCTCGAGAATTCAGGAGGCGGACCGTGCTGATCACACTGGCGGAAATCACTGACCCATCAAAGCTGATCCCGATCGTGGCCATCGTCGGCGGGCTGGGCATCGCGATGATCTCGATCGTCACCGGCTGCGTGACAGCGATCGCGCGGGCGCGCCTACGCGAGCAGAGCCGGCGCGAGATCGCCGCGTACATCGCCGAGGGAACCATGACGCCCGAGCAGGGCGAGCGCATCCTCAATGCCGGTCGCAAGCACGATTCTGCGGAGAACAAGGGCTGCTCGACGTGGGGCTGCGGGTGACTGAGTGTGAGGAGCGGCTCAACACACAGGGCACGATCAGAGCCTCGTGCCCCCCGGATTCCGAGCTGCTCACGCGATCAGATCAACGAGATTCCCGGCCGGCCCAAAGGTGCGCTGGATGGTGATCACATCGATCCGGCGCAGCGGCGGCTGGATGTTCACGGCGGAGACATCGCCGATGCGCGGCGCGGTGCTCCGGGCGAATGAATCCTGAATCGCGGCGCGAACTTTGTACGCGATCGCCTGTGCTTCGTGGGCGCGAGTCGCGGTCGGAGTGGCGCTCGTGCCGGGCTGAGCTGGCGACGGACGGTTCAAGCCCGCCGGGTCGACGAACCGGCGGTTGCTTTGTTCTTCCCACTGCCAGAACGGGATATCGAACGTCGAGGGCGCCTGCGTCACGCGCGGCACGCCGAGCTGGCGCGAGTGGGCGACGGCGGCGGCGGTCTGCGCAATCTGGCGCGATGTGTGGGCCGCATCCGCGAGCAGGCCGGCCGTCGACGCATCGCGGACGATGGACGACACGAACCGTGCGACACGGATGCCGGTTGCGAAATCTGGTCTGCTCTGCACTTCCACGCTAGATGTACTGCGTGGGTCGTGCCAGACGGGACCGTGAACACGCGGGCCGATAACATCGCGGATTGGCGCGTGTGCGGCGGGGTCCGTTTCGTTCGCCCGCCCGGCGGCCCGCGCGGGTGCGTTGCGTTTCGACAACAGCGATGATTCAGAGCGACATGCTGCGCACCACGGACCTCGACTACCACCTGCCGCCCGAACTGATCGCGACGCGCCCGGCGGAGCCGCGGGATTCGTGCAGGCTGATGGTGGTCTCGCGATCGGATGAGTCGTTCCTCGAGCACCGCGTGTTCCGCGACCTGCCCGAGTATCTGCGCGCCGGTGATCGGCTGGTGTTCAACACGACGCGCGTGCTCCCGGCGAGGGTCTTCGCCCGGCGAGAGGACACCGGCGGGACGGCGGAGGGGCTCTACATCTCCACCGACGCGTGCGGGCACTGGCGGACGATGCTCCGCTCGGGCAGCCGATTGGTCGAGGGGCATGTACTCCGGCTGCTCGACTCCCGAGGCGCGCCGAGCCGGCATCGGTTGCGGATCGCGGGGCGAGATGACGAATTGTTTCTGGTCGCGCCGATAACGGACGACTCACAGACCACCCCTTCGGCGGCAGAGATCCTGGGCGAAGTGGGCGCGACCCCATTGCCGCCGTACATTCTGAAGGCGCGGAAGGATCGGCGTGAAGACTCGCCCGACAATCTCGACCGCGCGTGGTACCAGAATGTCTACGCCGACTCGTCCGCCGCCGGCTCGGTCGCCGCGCCGACGGCGGGGCTGCACTTCACCCCGGAATTGCTCGCGCGGATCGGCGCGATGGGCGTGGTACGCCGGGAAGTGGTGCTGCACGTCGGGCCGGGCACGTTCAAGCCGGTGCAGACGGAGTATGTCGAAGAGCACCCGATGCACTCGGAGTGGTACCGGGTTGAGCCAGGGGTGGCGGCGGACTTGAACGCGGCACGCGACTCACGTCAACGGATCATCGCCGTCGGCACCACGAGCGCGCGGACGCTGGAGACCCTGCCGCGGGTGATGCCGCCGGCCATGCTCAAGAGCGGTGCATCGGGCGACACCAGCATCCTCATCACGCCGGGGCATAACTGGGCGTGGGTGGGCGGGATGGTGACGAACTTCCACCTGCCGAGATCGACGCTGCTCTCGATGGTCGGCGCGCTCTTCCCCGCGGGGGTGCCGAAGCTGATCGAGTTGTACCGAGAGGCGGTGGGGCGCGGGTATCGGTTTTACAGTTACGGCGACGCGATGCTGATCCTGCCCTAATCGCCCACGATCGGATCAGGATCGGCCCGCGACCGCGATTTTTCTCAGCGCTGGCGCGCGCCGGGGCCGATAATGTTCCGTGTATCGTTGTCGCCGCCGCCAACGGCCCAGAGGGTCGCGCATGTTGCTTGGTCAATTGATCGAGGGTCTGGGGATCACAGTCGCGGATCCGCGCCACGCGGGGGTGCGCGTGTGCGACCTCACGGAGGACAGCCGCACGGCGCTGCCGGGGTCGCTATTCATCGCGCGGGCGGGGCTGAAGTCCGACGGACGGCAGTTCATCGCCGACGCGGTGCGGGCCGGCGCGGTGGCAGTGCTGACGGAGACGGGCGCGCCGCGCCCGGGCGGGCTTGAGGATGTCGCGTGGCTCAGCGCGCACGAACTTCAACTGACGACCGCGCTCCTCGCCGAGCGGTTCTTTGGCGAGCCGGGGAAGAAGCTCGCGCTCATCGGCGTCACGGGCACCAACGGCAAAACCACCGTCTCCTACCTCACCTACCAACTGCTGCGCGCGGCGAAGCAGAAGTGCGGGCTCATCGGCACGGTCTTCATCGACGACGGCTGCGGGCTGACCCCCGCCGCGATGACAACGCCCCCGGCGCTCGAAGTCAGCCACTGCCTCTCGCGCATGACGGAGCACAAGTACCGGACGGCGGCGCTCGAAGTCTCCAGCCACTCGCTCGACCAGCAGCGCGTCGGCGCGCTCCGCTTCAAGGTCGGCATCTTCACGAACCTGACGGGCGATCATCTCGACTACCACGGCACGATGGAGCGTTACGCCGCCGCCAAGGCGAAGCTGTTCGGATTGCTCACCAACGACGGCGCGGCGGTGATCAACATCGACGATGCCCACGCCGAGGGCATGATCGCCGGTTGGCAGGGGCGAGTCCTGCGCTGCACGATGGAGCCGGATCGGCGGGCGGATTGCTCGGTCCGCGTGCACGGGGCGTCGGTGACCGGGTTCGATGCGGAGTTCATCGGACCGTGGGGGCGGGTGAGCGCGCGCGTGCCGCTGATCGGCGCGCATAACGCGATGAACGTGCTGCAGTCGATCGCGGCGGTTCACGCGGCGGGCGTGCCCATCTCGAAATTCGAGGAGAAACTGTCGTCGCTCACCTCGCCGCCTGGGCGGCTGGAGCTGGTGACGCGCGAGTGGACGCGCGCGAAGGCGCTCGCCGGAGTGCTGCCCCCGGTCGAGCCGTTCAGCGTGTTCGTGGACTACGCGCACAGCGACGACTCGCTGGCGAAGGCGCTCTCGGCGCTGCGCCCGCTGCTGCCGCGGCGCGGGGCGAAGCTGCGCGTGGTCTTCGGCTGCGGCGGTGACCGCGACCGGACGAAGCGCCCGCGCATGGGGCGCGTCGCCGCCGCCGGCGCCGACGCGGTGATCGTGACGAGCGACAACCCGCGCACGGAGAACCCCAGCGCGATCATCCGCGAGATTCTTGCCGGTATCCCGCGCGAGCGCATGGACGCGGTGCACGTGGACGCCGATCGTCGCGCCGCCATCCAGCGCGCCATCGACGATGCGCAGCCGGGCGATATCATTCTCATCGCGGGCAAGGGTCACGAGGACTACCAACTCATCCCCGACGGCGGGGGCGGCATCCTTCGGCTGGATTTCGATGATCGGCTGGTGGCGCGTGACGCGCTGCGCCATCGAGCGGAGCATGACGCCGGCGCGCCGAGCGTCGAAATCGCGGCGGCCGGCCGCGCCGGGAGGCTCAGCACGTGACCTTCTGGACCACGACGAACATCAAGTCCGTGACCGCGGGCGCGTGGCTGCAGCGCCCCGCCGCTGAGCCGGCGAGCATGGGCGGGCTGAGCACCGATACCCGCGCGATCAAGCCGGGGCAGGTGTTCCTCGCGCTCCGCGGCGAGAATTTCGACGGGCACGACTATCTGAACGCCGCGCTCCGCGCCGGCGCCTCGCTGCTCGTGGTGGATAGCGCGGAGAAAGCGAACGTGCAGGTGCCGATCACGCCGGGCGGCGCGCCCGTCGGCGTGCTCAAGGTGCCCGACACGCGGCAGGCACTCCTGAAACTGGGCGGCGCGTACCGGCGGACGCTGGAAGGCACGCGCGTCGTCGCCGTGCTCGGCGCGAACGGCAAGACGACGACGACCCGCCTGATCGACACGCTGCTGCGCACGCGCCTGCGCGGGTCGGCGAGCCCGAAGAGCTTCAACAACGACATCGGCGTGCCGCTGACGATCCTCGGCGCAAAGCCGGATCATCAGTATCTCATCTGCGAGGTGGGCACGAACCATCCGGGCGAGATCGCGGCGCTCGCGCCGGTGGTGCAGCCGGACATCGTGGTCATCACGAGCGTCGGCCGGGCGCACATCGAGCACTTCGGCACGTTGGAAGCGATCATCCGCGAGGACGCCGCAATCTTTGCCGAACTGCGCTCCGGCGGGTTGGCGATCCTCCCCCACGGCGAACCTGTACTGACCGAGTGCGCGAAGAATCTGCCGAACGTGATTACCTTCGGCAGAGCGGATGAAGCCGATCTTCGCATCACCCACGTCGAGCACCCCGCCGATCGATTGCCCGGCTCGAGCGTGGATGAGCCTGCCATGCGGGTACGCTTCACGCTGAACGATCGTCAGGCGTTCGAAGCTCCCCTGATCGGCGAGCACAACGCGCTGAACGCGACGGCGGCGATCGCCGTCGCGCGGCGATTCGCCCTCGACGATGCCGCCATCCGCGAGGGACTCGCGGCGTTTGTCCCCGCCGACATGCGCCTAAACCGGCGCGAGATCGGCGGCGTGCGGTTTATCGTCGATTGCTACAACGCCAACCCCGAGTCCGCCGCCAGCGCCGTGCGCACCTTCGCCACCGTCACGCCCGGCACCGCCCGCCGCATCATCGTGCTGGGCGATATGCTCGAACTGGGCGATCACGCCCAAGCAGCGCACCACGAGATCGGTGAGTTGATCGCGCGCGAAAACGGCGCGGACGTGCTGATCGCGGTCGGCCCGCTGGCGGCCCACACCGGTCGCGCCGCCGCCGCGCTCGCCGGCTCGCGCGGGAAGCCCCGCGTGGCGCTCATCGACTCGCTCGACGCAACGTCGATCGCCAACACCATTGCCGTCTTCAAGCCGGGCGACGCGGTGCTGCTGAAGGGTTCCCGCGGCGCGAAGCTCGAGCGCCTCCTCGCGGCATTTGATACGCACGCTCAGAACGCGCGCGAACGCACGATCGCATCAGCCGTTTCCTCCACTTGATCCCTCGGTGCCTTGATGCCTCGGTCCCCTCCTCATGCTCTACATCCTCCTCGAACTCCTGCAGGACTGGCTTCGGCGGAACGAGCTGTACCGCTATGTGATGGTGTTCGACCAGATCGGGTTCCGCGTGTTCTTCTCCGGGTTTCTGTCGTTCGCGCTGGTGCTGGCGGCGGGGAAGCCCGTGATCCGCTGGCTCGGCGCGAAGAAGATCGGCGATACGGGTCAGCACGATTCCGCCGCACTCGCCGCCGCGCTCGCAAGCAAAGCGAACACCCCCACGATGGGCGGCGTGCTGATGGCCGGCGCGATCCTCGTCTCCACGCTCCTGCTCGCCGATTTGCGCTCCAGCTATGTACAGCTCGCGCTCGTGCTCACACTCTGGCTCGGCATCGTCGGCGGCGTGGACGACTGGCTCAAGCTCA
The DNA here is from genome assembly GCA_964391865.1 of uncultured Phycisphaeraceae bacterium. Taxonomy (GTDB): domain Bacteria; phylum Planctomycetota; class Phycisphaerae; order Phycisphaerales; family UBA1924; genus DASZQL01. The sequence continues at coordinate 332,024 of CAYMNQ010000004.1, read as the reverse complement.
CCGCCAGCTCGCGCCCGGGCGGCTCGCGCCAGGGTCTCCACTCCTGGGAGAAGCTCGTCTTCCAACTCGGGATCGGTCTGATCGTCGGCTACTTCGCGTACCACGCAGGCTACTCCGCCGAGCGCGAGAGTTTGGCGCATGTGTTCAACCTGCCGTTCCAGAAGACGTACGAGAATCCCACGGCCGCGATCTCTGAGTCATTGATCTACTTCAGCCTGCCGGTGTACGTCGTCGTGATGACGCTGATGACGGCGGGGATGTCCAATGCCGTCAACATCACCGACGGGCTTGACGGGCTGGCGTCGGGCATTACCGCGATCGTCGCGATCGGGCTGGTCGTGTTGTGCATCATCGCGGGGATCGAGGACACCGCCCGGCAACTGCTCGTGCCGTATGTGGCGGCGGGGGATGAACTGGCGGTCGTCGCCGCCGCGCTCGCGGGCGCGTGCCTCGGGTTCCTGTGGTGGAACTGCTCGCCCGCCGCGGTATTCATGGGCGATTGCGGGGCGCTGGCCCTCGGCGGAATTCTCGGCTTCATCGGCACCGTGATCCGGCAGGAGATCGTCCTGCTCATCATGAGCGGCGTGTTCCTCATCGAGATCGGCAGCGTCGTCCTGCAGGTCGGCTACTTCCGCGCGACGGGCGGCAAGCGCATCTTCCGCTGCGCGCCGTACCACTGGCACCTGTACCGCGGCGGGTGGCCGGAGCAGAAGATCGTCGCGCGGTTCTGGATCGTCTCAATCCTGCTGACCGCCGTCGCGCTGGCGATGCTGAAGCTGCGGTAGGAGCTTCTCCGAGTGTCCGCTGTAACGGGGGTGCCGTGGCCGAGGCTCTGCTCGGCCACGACTCCGTTCGACTTCTGCTGATCATCCTGGTCGAGCCGAGCCTCGGCCATGGCACCCGCTCTCATCGCGATCTTGATATTGATGCCGATCAATATGATCGCAGCGCCTACACTGCCGCCCTGATGCGTTCCGAGAAGAACATCGAGATCGACGAATCCGGGCTGGGGCAGGACGCCGCCGCCGTCGCGCGGATCGAGCAGCGCGTCAGCGTCGACCCCGCGGAGGGGCGCATCCGCTCGGGCAAGCTCGCCGGGTTGTCGATGAACGCGGCGATCTGGGTGATCGCGTGGCCCGTGCTGATCGAGTCGCTGTTGCAGTCCCTCGTGGGCATGGTGGATACGACGCTCGCCGCAGGCGTGAGCGAGGCCGCCGCCGACGCGATCGGGGGGACTTCGTACTTCATCTGGATCATCCAGATCATCGGCTCGGCCCTCGCGGTCGGGGCGACGGCCCTCGTCAGTCGCGCGGTTGGCAAGGGGCGCACCGCGCTCGCCGGCGCGGTCGTCGGGCAGTGCGTGCTGGGCAGCCTCGCTGCCGGGTTGGTGATGGCGGCGGTCGTCTTCGCGCTCGCGCCGTCCGTCGCCGTCTCGCTGAACCTCTCATCCGAAGCGAGCGCCGCGGCGACGACGTACCTGCGCATCGTCGCGTTCGGCGTGCCGTGCCAGATTCTTCTCGCCGCGGGGACCGCCTGCTGCCGCGGCGCGGGCGATTCACTCTCCGCCATGCTGATCATGGTGAGCGTGAATATGGTGAACACGCTGGTGAGTTTCCTGCTCTCGGGCGTGGAGATCGCGGTGTCGAAGCTCGACGCCGCCGGGCAGGTGCACCGTACCGTGCTGATCCCGCAGCCGATGCACCTCGACATGGGCGTCCGCGGCATCGCGGTCGGCACGCTCGCCGCGTGGATCGTCGGGGCGCTGATGATCATCGCGCTCCTCGCGCGCGGCACGCACGGCTTGAAGCTCCGCGCCCGCCGGCTGCGCCCGCACTGGCACACGATGCGCCGGCTCATCCGGCTCGGCGTGCCCAACGCGCTGAGCATGTTCGCGATGTGGTTCGGCAACTGGCTCGCGCTTCTGCTCGTCGGGCTAATGAAGACGCCCGGTTTTCTCGGCGCGCACATCGTCGCGGTGCGCATCGAGTCGTTCAGCTTCATGCCGGGGCTGGCGATGGGGACGGCGGCGGCGGCGCTCGCGGGCCAGTATCTCGGCGCGGGGCAGCCGCACCTCGCCCGCCGCGCACTGCTGCGATGCACGCTGATCACCGCGGTGTTCATGGCGCTCGGCGGGATCATCATGGCCGTCTTCGCGAAGCCGATCGTCGGGCTGTTTTCACAGCAACCGACGCACCTCGCCGTCACGCCGCTGTTGCTCATCGTCACCGGCATCGTTCAGGCGCCATTCGGCGCGGCGATCGTGCTCCGCTCAGGGATGCTCGGCGCGGGCGACACCAAGGCATCGATGTACATCACCTGGTTCTGCATCTTCGGGCTGCGCCTGCCGCTCGCATGGCTGTGCTGCGGCGTGGACCTCCCCCTCCCCGGCGGCGGCACGCTGCACAACCCCGCGCCGCTCCAAGAATGGTTTGGCCTGCACCCGCTCGCGGGGTTCTGGGTCGGTTTGTGCCTTGAAATCATGGCCCGTCTCGCGATCTTCATCGCCCGATTCCTGCATGGCGGATGGCTTCGGCTGCGCGTGTAGCCGCGCCAACCATCTGACTTCTACTTCCGCGGCACCACGATGGTGAACTCCGTGCCGCGGCCGGGTTCGGAGTGGACCTCGATCGTGCCCGAGTGCTCTTCGATGAGCCTGCGCGTGGTGGGCAATCCGAGCCCGCTGCCACCCGCTTTGGTCGTGAAGTAGGGCGTCCAGATGCTCTCCAGCCGATCGCGCGGGATGCCCGGCCCGGTGTCGATGACGGAGAGCATCGCCGTAGGGCCGTAGCGGTTCTTGCCCTTCGCGGTGCGGACGATGATCTCCTTCCCGGCGGCGGCGATGGGCGCGCGCGGATCGCTCGGCGACGGCGAATCGGCGCGGGCTTCCTCCTCGATCGCCTGCGTGGCGTTGATGAGCAGGTTGAGCACCGCCTGCTTGAAGTGCCCCGGGTCGATACTCGCACGCACGCCGCCAGGCGAAAGGTCCGCGCGGAGCGTCGCACCGATCTGGCGTGCCTGCGGCGAGAAAAAGTCGATCAGTTCCTCCGCGATCACATTCAGGTCCGTCTCGCGTGGCTCGATGCGCACGCTGCCCGCGAAGCGGAGGAAATCCTGCAGTATGTCGCGCAACCGCTCGACCTCTCGCCGCAGCGCCTCGACGCGCCGGATCAAGCGGCCCTTCTCACCAGGATCGACTGGCAAATCCGCGACGCCTTCGCCGAGCAGCTGCGCGTTCAGCCCGATGGTGGAGAGCGGGTTCTTGATCTCGTGCGCCAATCCGCCGGTCATCGCGCCGATCTCGGCCAGTCGCTCGGCATCGCGCGCGCGACGCTCCGCGGCGCGGGCGCGGCGGGTCTGTCGCTTGATCTCGAAGATCGCGGCTGGCAGTCCAAAGACGACGGCAGCGCCGAACCCGAGCAAGATGCCGGTCCACTCCATGACAATCACAATACAGGAGGCACGCTACCGGCGCGGCGAGCGTGAATAGCCTGCCTGCGGGCGGACCTTGATATCGGGCGAGTCGACCCGCTCGGCGCGGGTCGCGTGCCAGCCCTTCTCGGTTTTCTCGGCGTCGTAGCGCACCGTTGCGCCGTCTTTCAGCACGCGGAAGCCTTCGCCCGTGATCTGGCTGAAGTGAATGAAGATGTCCTGCCCCTCGGGCCCGACGATGAAGCCGAACCCCTTCTTGGGATCGAACCACTTCACGGTACCTTCGACGTTGACAAGCGTAGTTGCGCCGCCCGAATCGGCCATGGATGAGCCTCGCGCCCGACAGGCCGCCGACCGGACGACACCGGCGGCCAACACCACGGAAAACACTGGGGCAGTCGGCGTGGCGACCGCGATACCCCACTGCCATCACGGCCCGACGGCCGCAGTGCGTAACCCACTCGGGATCGACAAACGCAGGCCGGCGCGAGAGCGCCTGCCGAGCCGAACCCGACGCACTTCCCTAATTTACCAATGATCCGGAGAAGAGCAACCCAAATCAGTTCCGCCCGGACGAATTTCCGCCGCCGCCGTTCTTCTCGGACGGAGCGCCGCCGCCGCTTTCTTCGCGGATGACGGCCTTGCGGCTGAGCTTGATTCGGCCCTGGTCGTCTACGGCGATCACCTTCACGCGGAGCATGTCTCCGATCGCCACCACATCGGTGACTTTCTGCACATAGCCCTCGGCCAACTCAGAAATGTGGCACATGCCGTCTGTGCCGGCGGCGAGTTCGATGAACGCACCGAAATCCTTCAGCGAGACGACCTTGCCGTTGAAGACGGTGCCGACCTTAATCTCGGCGGCGAGGGCTTCGACCTCGCCGCGGGCGCCGTCGATCGCCGGGCCGCTGGGCGCTGCGATCATGACCGTGCCGTCGTCTTCGACTTCGATGGTGACGCCCCAGCGCTCCTGGATGGAGCGAATGGTCTTGCCGCCCGGGCCGATGAGCTTGCCGATCTTTTCGGGGTTGATCATCAACGTAACGAGGCGCGGCGCGTACGGGCTGATCTCGGCGCGTGGGGCAGCGATGACGGCTTCCATCTCGTCAATGATCTGGAGCCGGCCGCGTTTCGCCTGCTCGAAGATCTTCTCGACCTGCGCGAGCGAGAGCCCGCGGGCTTTGAGATCGAGCTGGATGCCGGTGATGCCCTCGCGGGTACCGGAGACCTTGAAGTCCATGTCGCCGAAGAAATCTTCCTCGCCGATGATGTCGGTCACGAAGACTTCGCGCTCGTCTTTCTCATCACTGAAGCGACCGACAGAGATGCCGGCACAGGTGTTCTTGATGGGGACGCCCGCGTCCATCATCGCGAGGCAACCGCCGCAGACGGACGCCATCGACGACGAGCCGTTCGACTCGGTGATGTCGGAAACGACGCGGACGGTGTAGGGGAATTCTTCCGGCCCCGGCAGGATGCCGAGGAGCGATCGCTCGGCGAGCGCGCCGTGCCCGATCTCGCGCCGACCGGGGCCCATGACGCGTCCGGCTTCGCCCACGCAGAAGGGGGGGAAGTTGTAGTGCAGGTAAAACTTCTTGGAGTATTCGGGGATCAGACCGTCGACGATCTGCTCGTCCTTGCCCGTGCCGAGCGTGCAGGAGACCAGCGACTGCGTCTCGCCGCGCTGGAAGAACGCCGAGCCGTGGGTGCGCTGGAACAGGCCGACCTGCATCTCCAAAGGGCGGATCTCTTCGAACTTGCGCCCGTCGGTGCGGATGCCTTCCTCGATCACGAGCTGGCGGGTGATCTTCTTCTCGAGCTCGCCGAACGCCTGGGCGGCGTGAGCGCGGCGCTCGGCGGAGGCCTTCCACTCGCCGTAGGTGCCGTTCGGATTCTCCGCGAAATGCTCTTCGAGCATCTTGGTCTTGATGTCGTCAACCCTCTGGCTGCGCTCGCTCTTGCCCTTGATCTGGCGGGCTTTCGTGAGCTCCTTGCCGACGAGCTTCTTCACCTGGGCAGCGATCTCATCGGGAATAAGGCGCAGCGTCCCGAGCTTCTTCTCAGGCTTCACCTTGTCCGCGAGCTCCTCGATCAGCCCGAGCACCTGCTCGATGTGCCCCACGCCGTACTCCATCGCCGCGAGCACGTCCGCCTCGGGCAGCTCGGCGGCGCCGACCTCGATCATGTTGATGCCGTCCTTGTGCCCGCTGAGCACAAGGTCGAGATCGCTGTACTCCATCTGCGTCACGGTTGGGTTGATGACGAAGACCGGGCCGTCGTCCATGTGGATGCGCCCGACGCGGACGGTGGCGATGGGGCCTTCGAACGGCGCGTCGGAGAGAGCCAGAGCCGCCGACGCCGCGGTGCCGGCGAGGACGTCGCTGTCGTTCTCGCCGTCGTGACTCATCACCCAGCACTGCACGAGGACTTCATCGATGAAGCCCTTGGGGAAGAGCGGGCGAATCGGGCGGTCGATGAGGCGCATCGTCAGGATTTCGCGCTCGCTCGGCGCGCCCTCACGCTTGCGGAACCCGCCGGGGAATTTGCCAGCGGCGGGGAGCTTCTCGCGGTAGTCGATCGTGAGAGGGAAGAAGTCGAGCCCAGGTCGCGGCTTCGCGCGCACGCACGCGGCGAGGACGGTCGTCCCGCCGTAGGTCGCGAGGACGGAAGACGTCGCCAGCTTGGCGATCTTGCCGGTTTCGAGAGTCAGTGTGCGGCCGCCGATCTCACGCTCAACCTTGATGTAGCTCATGAACCTGCCTGCTGGATGTGCAGGCGGTGCTCGCGCTTGGAGCGCGCTGCGCCGCCGCGGGTGTTCGCCGGAGGGGCCGGGAACCGAAGAGGCAGAAGATCAGGGGCAGACGGGTCTCGCGCTGGGCGGTCGGCGTGGATGGTGTGCTCGTGATCGACTGCCGTCCGTCGCCGGCCGGCCGGGCGTTTCGGAATGACTGCGGGCGCTGCGGTTACTTGCGCAGGCCCAGACGCTTGATCAATGACAGATACCGCGCGCGGTCCGTCTTCTGAAGATACGCCGTCAGACGGGTGCGCCTGTTCACCATGCCGATCAGCCCACGCCGACCGGCGTAGTCGTGGTCGTGCTGCTTCAGGTGCTCGGTGAGGTCCTTGATGTCCTCCGTCAGGAGCGCGACCTGAACCTCGGGCGAGCCCGTGTCCTTCGGATGAGTCTTGTACTCGTTGACGACGGCCAGACGACGTTCAGCGGAGATGGGCATGCCTGATCGACTCTACCTAAAATGAGGACATGAATCCCCAAACACCGGACAACCGGGCGGGGACTCCAGATCGTAACTCGGACAAGCGGGAAGGGCAACCTCTCCCCCGCCACCGTCCCGCCGGCGAACCAAACATTATCCTTCCAACACCACCCAAGACAAGAGAGCCTCGCGGAAGACACCGCGGCCGACCATTGCGGGCGTGTGTGCAGTTGGTCGTGCGGGGTTGTGCCGATACCCTCCCTGAACCCGATGGAACTCTCCGCGAGAGTCAACGCGCTGAAGCCGCCCGTGACGCTGGCGATGGCCGCCCGCGCCGCGGACCTGCGCGCCAAGGGTGTGAACGTCATCGCGTTCACCGCTGGCGAGCCGGATGCCGATACGCCCGATTTCATCAAACACGCGGCCATCGAATCGCTCAAACGCGGCGAGACGAAGTACGCGCCGATCCCGGGCGACGCCGCCACGCGGAAAGTCATCGCCGACAAGCTCACGCACGAGAACGGCATCGCGGGGATCACCGCCGATCACGTCGTCATCTCCACGGGCGGAAAACACAGCCTGTACCAGTTGTTCCAGGCGCTGATCGACCCGCCGGGGGTCGGAGGTGCGCGCGATGGTGCGCAGGAAGTGATCCTGCCCATGCCGGCGTGGATCAGCTACGAAGCGCACACAGAACTCGCCGGCGGCGCGGTGGTGCCGATCGAGACTTCGGCGGTGGGCGACTACAAAATCACCGCCGCGCAGCTCGAGCGGGCGATCACGCCGCGGGCGCGGCTGCTGGTGATCAACTCGCCCAACAACCCGTGCGGCACGATGTACTCACCCGACGAACTCCGTGCGCTGGCGGCGGTGGTCGCGAACGCGGCGAAAACCATCGCGCCGAACCTGCTCGTCATCAGCGACGAGTTGTACGAGAAGATCGTCTATGGCGGGATCGTGCACGCCTCCATCGGCAGCTTCCCCGAAGTCGCCGAGCGCGTCATCACTGTCAACGGGCTGTCAAAGGCGTACGCGATGACGGGCTGGCGCGTCGGGTACTTCGCGTGCCCCGGCGAGTTCGGGCTGAAACTCGCGAAGGGCGTGTGCCGATTGCAGGGGCAATCGACCACCGCGATCCCCACGTTCATCCTGCCCGCGGCGCGCGAGGCGCTGCTGAACGGCGCGAACGACGTCGAGCGCATGCGCCAGGACTACGCCCGCCGCGCGGAGATCGCGTTCGCGCTCGTCTCAGCGATCCCCGGATTCCGCTGCCCCCGCCCCACCGGCGCGTTCTACCTCTTCCCTGATATCTCGGCCCACTTCGGCTCGACCACGCCCGGCGGCAGACGCCTCGCCTGCGCGATGGACTTCGCCGACGCGCTGCTCGATGAAGCGCACGTCGCGGTGATCCCGGGCGAGGATTTCGGAAAGGGCGGCGAGAAGTGCGTGCGTATCACCTTCGCGTGCTCGGACGACTCGATCCGCGAAGGGATCGGGCGGATCGCGCGGTTCGTCAGTTCCCTGAAGCGCGCGTGACGACGACTTCGATGTCGTCGCGTGGGGCGCCCTGCGTCAGCGCCGGCACACCGGCGCGGGTGAACCAAGACAGCCTGCCGCCGACGACGATCCGCGCGTGCAGCTCGTAGCGGTGCTCGCGGTTGACGCGGTCCTCGCGGTACGGCAGCTCGAAGTTCAGCGGCACCTGTTTGCCCGCGCTGCGGAACGACTGCTGCGAGATAATCACCTCGCCCGGCCCTTCGGAGGCGGTCGCGTCAACGAGCTTCACCGTGACATCCGCGTCCGGCTTCAGCGCCATGCGCTCGAAGTAGGTGACCGTGCCGGTGACATAATTGTCCGAGCCGAAGGGGCGTTTCTCGGTGTACGAGCAGCCCACGACGAGCGCGCCGGTCATCAGCGCAGCGAAAACAGCGGCGGAGCGGGAACCGAACTGAAGATCAACAACAACGCGGGGCATGGGCGTCCTCCGGTCCGATTGAATGGTTGGGCGCGTGCATGGTAGGCAAATCGCCGAGCGGGATCACACGCTACTTCACCATGCTCACGACAAGGGCGATCATCGCGACGGCCGCGGCACCGAAAAGCACCGCCGCCGCGATCTTCCAGCCGCTCCACGGGCGCTCGCCCAGCACCTCGCCGGTGCGCGCGTTGACAAGGATCTGGAACGGTTTGTTGTTCCACCGATACGCGAACACCCACACCGGCAGGAGGATGTGCTTGTAGGTGATCTGCCGGTACGCGGAGCGTTTGCCGGTGATGCGCTGTTGGTCGCCGCCGATGCTGGCGCGAATTGTGGAATCGATCTGCCCCTGCATGCGCCCGGTCGCATGTCCGAAGCCGTCGCGCAGCGTGACAGCGTACGCCTCGGCGCGAAATCCGGCGAGGTACCCATCGTTGTAGGGCATGAGCTTGGGCAGGTCCCAGGGTTCGAGCGCTTCAAGCCGCTCGCGCGCGATCGACGCCGTCGCCGTCACGAGCACATCGTCAAAGCGGTCGGTGACGGTCCCGGCGGCGGGCGACCAGCGGGTGCGCTTGACCTGGCGAGTCGCGGTGCGCGGCTTGCCGTTGACCATCGTCGTATACGTCTCGGTCGTCCAGTAGTCATCGCCGCGCATGCCGGTGAACTGAGTGGTCGCGGTGCAGTCGTACGTCCAGTAGGGCACATACACGCCGGCGAGCGACGCATCGATCCGCGCCTGATCCTTCAGCGGCCCGGGCGCGAACCACAGCGATGCGATCCACGTGCGGAACATCTCCCGCGCGCGCTTCTCATCGATCTCGAAGGGCAGCACCGCCTTCGGCTTGATGAGCTTGATCGAGCGCCCGGTCGCGACCACCGGCGTGCCGCAGAACGGGCAGGCGGAACTCGTCACGTTCTCCGGCAGGTTCACCTCGGCGGCGCAGGCGTTGCAGTGCAAAACGATCGCGTCCGCCGTTTCCGCCTGCGCTTCGACGCGCGCGAGTTCCGCCTCGAAGTCGTTCTCGACGATCGGGTGATCGTGCGGGACGATCTCGTTCGCGGTGCCGCAGTAGGGGCACTTGAGCGAATCGGTGCCGGGCTGGAAGACGATCTCCGCGCCGCAGTTCGAGCAGGAGTAGCGCGGGTCGGCATGAGCAGGGCCATCGCCCACGCTGGGCTTCGCTTGAGTTGTTGATGACTCGTGCGGGTTCGTCAACGCTGCTTCCTACTGAAGAGAAGAATGCAAAGAAGCCACGGATGACACAGATTCACACGGATGAAGACGTCGGAGGCCGGAAGTCGGAACTTGCCACAGACGGCACAGACATGCCCTGACTCAGAGAAGAAATCGGATTCCGCGCCCGTGCCCGTCTGTGCCGTGTGTGGCTGATCGGGTGTTCCGCCTTCCGTCCTTCCGACCTCCGCCTTGCTTAGCTCGGCAACGGCGGCGGCGCTCCCGGTACGGCCCCGAGGACCGACGCCAACTCCGCCACCTGCCCCGCGCCGATCCAGCCCGCCATGCCCTGCTTCCACACCAGCGTCTCGCGCGTCAGCCGACCGGCGCGGGCGTGCTCCGCGAGCGCGCCCATGTCAAACGGGCCGGCCTGCTGACCATTGAGCGCCATGAAGAACGCCGCCACGCTCGGCAGCGGCGGGGGCATCGCGCCTGCCGCGGGCTGAACGGGCGCGTTCATCGCACCGGCCATCTGCTGCGCCATCGCCATCCCCGCGCCGAGCCCGGCGCCGACGCCCGCCACGCCGCCGGGGTTCTTTGCCGCGTCGCCGATCGCGTTCGCCGTCTGGAACTGCGTGTACGCGTTCAGGTTGCCGATGATCCCCATGCTCGTCCGCTTGTCGAGCGCGCCCTCCACCTCGGGCGGCAGGGAGACGTTCTCAACCAGAAGCTGCGTGACGTCGATGCCGAAGGGCGTGAAGTGCGGCTTCACGCGGTCGGTGATGAACTTGCCCAGTTCGTCGTAGTTGCTCGCCAGATCGAGCGCCGGGATCTTCGACTCCCCCACCACGTCCGCGAACTTCGACACGATCAGATTGCGCAGCTGGTCGGTGATGCCCTCGACGGTGAAGCGCGCGTTCGTGCCCGCCACTTCACGCACGACGGCGGCGGGGTCGATCACCTTGATGACGAACGTGCCGTGCGCGCGCAGACGGATCGGCCCGAACTCCGGGTCGCGCATCATGATGGGGTTCTGCGTCCCCCACTTCAAATTGGTGAACTGGCGCGTGCTGACGAAGTACACCTCCGCCTTGAAGGGCGAGTTGAAGCCGTATTTCCAGCCGCGCAGCGTCGCCATGATCGGCATGTTCTGCGTGTCGAGCGTGTACATGCCGGGTTTGAAGACGTCGGCGATCTGCCCCTCGTTCACGAACACGGCGCACTGGCTCTCTCGCACCGTCAGCTTGGCGCCGTTCTTGATCTCGTTCTGGTGGCGTTGGAAGCGGTAGACTAGGGTGTCGCCCGAATCATCGAGCCACTCGACGATGTCGATCAGTTCGCCGGTGAGTTTCTTCCAGATGTCCATACTGCATGCTCCTCCGCGGCGGGCGCTCCCGCGCCGCCGAATGCCGCCCGCCCAAAAGTCGTGCGCGGTCCACGATTCATTTGCAAAGTCTACCCGGCGGTTTCATGCGAGAAAGTGCATGTCTCGAAGCGGCCAGGCTACGGGGTACGCATCCGCCGCAGCTGCGTCGCACAATCGAACTGCGATTCGGGCAGCACGGGGTTCAACTCAGCTGAGACCGCATTGAACACCAGAGACGGGCTACGATCGGTCAGGATCGCTTCTCGAATCAAAAGGGTTTTCGGGTCGATCCAAAGCGTGAGTTGGATCGCCTCGGCTGGCTTGTCAGGAGTGGCGCTTACAATCACCACGCCGTGTCGAGCCTTTGAGGCATCAACCTCGCGATCGACCGCTTGATATGTCAACGGGTACCGACCGAGCAGGTATCCGAACGCATAATCCGCAAGCGTCGGCGATGAGTGCTCGTGCGACACGCCGGAATACTCAGCTTCATCGGGATTTTCGCGCGCAATCAGAAGATGCAGATCTGGCTGCGGATAAAACGGCGCGAGGCTCAGCAATTCCTTGGTTGTCATTGGAGTTTGCACGGGCGTGCTCGCCCAATCAGAACAGTCATCCGCTCCCTTGCTGATGTCGAATGAGCCGCGCACCTGCGCGCCGTCACAGACGCCGAGCATGCCGCGAGCGCCCGACTTCCATCGACCGTTCGCGAGCCGTCCTTGGAGGGCGGAGAAGAGCGCCCGATTCTCTCTACGATCGAAGGCCACTTCGATGCGGCCCACGGGGTCCATTGCCTCGGGTGCGTTCGAGCTCAGTTCCCACGTCGCGCGATACGTCCGCAGGTTCCGGTACGCCTCCGCGACGCGATCGGCACGAGCGCGCCCATCAAGCTTGGCGAGCGAGTCGGCGGCACAGCCTCCCGCCGCGAAAACGCTGAATCCGATCGCTAGCACGAGCGCCCGCATCGTCCACATGCTGATTCTCCATAAGTGTGTTTTCATCGTAGGAGCTGGACGGAGCGGGCGCTCACTTCAAACCGAGTACCGTTGCCGAGACGGAACTCCCGAGGATCCGTTGAACGATCCTTGATAGACCGAATGATCGGCGAGAGCTGCTTCGCACCCACGCGATCCATGCCACCAGAATCGCCGCAGTGCTGCTTCATCGCCCGGCGCAGCCCGACGCCGAGGACAATCGGCGGCTCGGCACGGAGTCGCTCGCGCGGCCAGCAGTTCTCAGAGTCGCCGAAAACCTCGCACGCCCGCCGCCGGATGATCGCGTGCGCCTGCCGGATGAGATCCGCGGACTGCGCCGCGCGGGTCGGCGCGCCGGGGCGGATCGCCGCGAGCTGCGCCAGCGGGCCGAGCCGGAGTTTCGAGCGCAGCCCTTCGCCGGTGAGATTGGTGTGGTCCGTGCGCCACTCAACCCCCGCGGCACGGCAGATGTCTTCCGCATCCGCGCGCGTCACGCCCAGCATGGGGCGGATGAGCTTCACTCCGTCGCCCAGCGATCGGCGGGGCGCGATGCCGCGCAGACCGGCGAGCCCCGAGCCGCGGATCAGCGCCATGATGAGCGACTCGAACTGATCGTCCGCCTGATGCCCGGTGGCGACGAAGGCGCCGCGGTGCTCGCGCGCGAGTTCGAGCAGCGCCGCATAGCGCAGCCGCCGGGCGGCGGCCTCCGCGTTGCCGCCTTCGGCTCGCACGCTGATCTCACGCTCGGCGTATTCGACGCCGAGTTTCGCCGCCAGTGATCGCACATGATCGCGGTCGGCGAGGGCGAGTTCTCGCGGGCGAAGGTCGTGAACGACGTGCGCGATGGCGATCGAATCGGTCGCGGAGCCGAGCGCGAGCAGCAGCGCGGTGGAATCCGCGCCTCCCGAGCAGGCGATGAGCGTGCGCGGCGGGGAAGCCGTTGGCGCGCCCGCGACCAGCCGCCGCCACGCGAGGACGACGCGCTGCACGGCGGGATGATTGCCGCGCACGGGCCAGCGGGCGGGGGGTTCGTCGCTTGAGTTGGCGTCATTCGCGCGGGGCACGGCATGAGCATATGAGCGCGGCCCGCCCCGACATGGAGCCCTCGGCGCGAGCCGAGGGGCGTCGGGTGTGCCAAAGGGCTACGCCCAAGGGCCCGCCCGCTCGCGCGGGCGGCTCCATCGAACCCGCGCCGTTGCGCTGAATGAAACAGGGCCGAGCGATTCGCTCGGCCCTGTGGTTCGTTGATGGTGGTGTCGCCCGCCGCCGGTCAGTTCAGCTTCGCCTCGACGAGCTTCTTCTCGCCGGGCTGCGCCTCTTCGAGGTGCGAGCGGTCGACTTCGAGGCCCAGATAGTTCTCTTCCAGTTCAAGCCGGATCTTCTCCAGCGCCTTGTTCTGGATCTGGCGCACGCGCTCCTTGGTCACGCCGATGATCTGCCCGACCTGTTCGAGCGTCATGGGCTTCGACTCCGTGTCGCCGCCGTGCAGGCGGAACCGGTGCTCGATGACCTTCTTCTCGATGTCCGACAGGTCGGCGTGATTCTCGGTGACGATGCGCTTCACTTCCATCGCCGCGTCGGCTTCGAACTCGCTCCGCTTGGTCTCGAGATGATCGCTCTTCTCGAGCTTCGGGTCGAAGTCCGTGGGGAAGCGCTGGCGGTACTTCGACAGCTTCATCCCCTGCCGGCTGAACGCCTTCAGGATCGCGCGGCAGGCGTAGGTCGAGAACTTGAAGCCGCGCTCGCAGTCGAACTTGTCGACCGCGCGGAGCAGCGCCATGTTCCCCTCGCTGACGAGGTCGGCGAAATCCACCTCGCTCATCCGCGTGCGCTTCGCCATCGCGAGCACCAGCGCCAGGTTCGTCTCCGCGATCTGCTCGCGCAGCTGCTCGGCGGTGCGGTGCCACTTCAACAGCTCGCGCGCCTCCTCGGCGGTGGGCTTGCCGCGCTCCGACTCGCGAACGCCAATCTGGATCTGCGACACCCGGCGGCGGGCGTAGTTGAGCTGGAGGAACAGCACCTTCTCCTCGGCGCCGGTCAGGATGACCTGATCCGTCGTCTTGGGAAGCCGGGCGCGGGCCGACGCGAGGTCGTCCATCACCGGGTGGTACCACGACGCGTCGGGCTTGCGGATCTCCGGCGCTTCATCGTAGATGCGCTTCGCCGCATCCTTCTTCTTGAAGACGGGGTTGTCGATGTAGTCCTGCTCTTCCTGGAGCAGGCGCTTGAGCAGTGCGCGATCGTCATCGCTCAGCGAGGCACGGGCACGGCCCGTCTCGCGAGCGCCAGACCGATCGGCCAGCGCCACCGCCTGCCGGCGCTGGATCCGCGCCAAGGGCGAGTTCGGGTTGAATCGAGTGTTCAGTTCCATATCGGCAGCCTTGGCCTTTCCACCCCGAGGGCTTGCGGAGCGTCGCTTGGTGAGCTTCGTAGTCCGGGCGTTGTTCGTTTCAAAAAGTTCTGAAAATTCTCCGCTCGTGCGCCCCCACTATCGTGGGTCCAAATACGTCAAATGCAATTCCGTTCCACCCAATACGGGTAGGTTCGGCACATGGTTGGTAAAAAATCTGGTGCTCGGAAGTCGTTGGAGTTAAAAGGGAGCCGGAAAAAGGACGGCTCACGATAGTTCTACGGCCAAACTTCCCAACGGTTCACCCTGTCTTTGAATTATTCTAACCATGCACAACGTCGTACTATTCCCGTAATTCTGATGCACGCGGACAAGCTACGATCCTTCAGACCGCCACTCTCTCTCGTGCCCACACTGGGTATTCCGCCCAGTGCCCTGAGTCGTTCGGGCTTTCTGGTTGCTGGTTCTGGGGATTATCGTCCTTTCGGTCCCGATCGCTTGAGCTGATCGGGTTATGATCGGCTGTTTGACCGTCGCCTTACTGCCGGTGGCTTCCACCGCCTCAGGCCTTTCCTGGAGATTCACGATGCCCTTCACGCTTCCCTCGTTGCCGTACGACTTCAAGGCTCTCGAGCCGCACATCGATGCGCGGACGATGGAGATCCATCACGGCAAGCACCACAACGCGTACGTGACGAACGCGAACAACGCGCTCGCCGGCACAGCGTGGGCCGACACGTCTGTGGAAGAGGTTTGCAAATCCCTTGCCGAGATCCCGGCGGAGAAAAAGGCCGCCGTGCGCAACAACGCGGGCGGGCATTTCAATCACAGCTTGTTTTGGCAGATCATGTCGCCGCCGAGCGCGGGAGGCGGTGCCAAACCGGCAGGCGCGCTGGCGGCGGCGATTGATTCATCGTTCGGATCATTCGACAGCGCCGGCGGGTTCAAGGAGAAATTCGCCGCAGCAGGGACGGGGCGCTTCGGCTCCGGCTGGGCGTGGTTGTGCGTGAAGCCGGGCGGCAAACTCGAAATCTGCTCGACGGCGAACCAAGACAACCCGCTCATGCACAGCGCCATCGGCGACGCGGCGGGCTGCGGCGGCGTGCCGATCCTCGGGCTCGACGTGTGGGAGCACGCGTACTACCTGAACTATCAGAACCGCCGACCGGACTACATCGCCGCGTGGTGGAACGTGGTGAACTGGAAGAAGGTTGAGGAGCTGTACGCGAAGAGGAATTGAGCGCGGCGGGCGCGACGAGTGGGCCTATCGATGCGGAGATGATTCATGCGCACTCCCACTCGACCCCCTCGCGGTCGAAGAGAATCGAGACAGAAAGGGAGAGCCGACCTAAGCGTGCGTGCAGTGACTCGGGAGGAATTGCCGACTCTGTTGCCAGATCTGTTTGAGTTGAAACAAGTCGGAAATGAGTGGCGTCTCACGCCGGTCCGATGGGGATCACCCGTCGAAATTGTCTCCATCTTCGGATTTCCGCTGGCGTTCATTCTCGTTGTCAACCCACTCATGCAGAGTGCCGCGTCGAATGGGAACCCATCAGTACAGCTGGGTCAACTCGTCGGGTGGATGCTCTCGGTCATTGTTCCCCTGGCGATCGGCTTCTTCCATTCGTATCGCTTGCGCATCTGTCGAGCGCGGGGCGACCCGTTGGTCTATGACACTGCCGCGCAAAGTGTTGTCGTCAACGGGAAGACGATCCCGGTCAACGCTATCGCGCGCGTTACGGCGTCCGTGGGTTCGATTCGTTTTGTCTCAGGCTTGAACGCGACATCGAAGCCGATTGTGCAACTAAGCCTTGACTATTCAACCAACGACCAAGCCAACAGTGTTCGCGAGATTGTGGCGACCATCGATATGTCTCTTCTGAGCCGGATGATAGCCGTCTGTGAGAGACTGAGTGGATTGCTGAATGTCCCCTTGGAGCGGCAGAGCGTTCTTTGGATCGTTCGCAGCACGCCGAAATAGCCGATCTTGATAGCGCAATGACACCTCGCGACTTCTGGCACACTGTCCAGTATGCCGTATGAATCACTGAATCTGGGCGAGCGGCTGCGCGCGATGCTGGGGGCGGGGCATGTGTGCGTTTCCATTGTGACGGCGGAGGAGTCGTACGCGCTCGAGGTGGTGAAGGGGGCGCTGATGGGGCTGGACCCGCCGCTGGCGGTGTGGTCCGCGTCGCGCGGGTTGGTGGACGGGCTGATTGAGGACGAGGGCGAGCGGGCGATCACGGAGCACCCGGCGGCGGCGCTGCACCTGGTGGCGCAGCGCGAGCAGCCGACGACGCTGGTGACGCTTGATCTCTCGGCACACCTTGAAGACGCGCGGACGGCGCGGGCGCTGCGCGACCTGATCGCGCGCGGGCGCGAGACGGGCGGGCGTGTGATCCTGATCGATCATGAGGATCGCCTCCCGCCGGCGATCCAGGCATCGGCGACGCGGCTGGACATCCCGCTGCCGGACGAGGCGGAGATCGAAGCGATCGTCGGCAGCGAGCTGCGGCGGGAGAACCGTGCGAAGCCGATCCGCGTCGAGATCGGCAAGCAGGAATCGAAGCTGATCGTGCGCCAACTGCTGGGGCTGACGCGCGAGCAGGTGCGCCAGCTCGTGCGCGACGCCGTCGCGACGGACCGCGCGCTGACGGCGGAGGACACCGACGCGATCCTGCGCCAGAAGCGCCGCCTTCTGCACCGCGGCGGGGTGCTCGAAGCGGTCGAAGCGCCGGCGTCGCTCGACGACATCGGCGGGCTGACGAACCTCAAGAAATGGCTGACACAGCGGCAGAAATCACTGAGCGAGGACGCGGTGAAGTTCGGTCTTCCCCCGCCGCGGGGCGTGCTGTTGCTGGGCGTTCAGGGGGCGGGGAAGAGTCTCGCGTCGAAGGCGATCGCGACAGCGTTCCGAAGGCCGCTGATCAAGCTCGACCCCGGCGCGCTGTACGACCGCTTCGTGGGCGAGTCGGAGCGGCGGCTGCGCGAGGCGCTGCGCCAAGCGGAGGCGATGGCACCAATCGTCCTGTGGATCGACGAGATTGAGAAGGGCTTCGCGTCGGCGGCGAGCCACTCGACCGACGGGGGGCTGTCGCAACGGATGTTCGGCACGCTGCTCACGTGGATGCAGGAGCGCGAAGCGCCGGTGTTCCTCGTGGCGACGGCGAACAACATCGACGCGCTGCCGCCCGAACTGCTGCGCAAGGGGCGCTTCGACGAGATTTTCTTCGTCGACCTTCCCTCGGCGGAGGTCCGCCGCAAGATCTTCGAGATCCACTTGCGGAAGCGCTCGCGCGAGCCGAAGTCGTTCGACATCTCCGCGCTCGCGTCGGCGGCGGAGGGGTTCAGCGGCGCGGAGATCGAAGAAGCGATCGTGAGCGCGCTGCACGCGGCGTTCGCGGATGGGGCGGACATCGACACGGCGCGGGTGATGCGGGCGATCGAGGGTTCGCCGCCGCTGAGCGTGACGGCGCGCGAGCGGCTGGAGGAACTACGCACGTGGGCGGCGGGGCGGTGCGTGCCGGCGGATTGATTTGAATGTGCCATCGAAGTCTGCTTTGAGACTTCGATGTTCCCGCGTTGATCGCATCGAAGTCGCCGAGCCGACTTCGATGGCACGTCAGGGTGCTGGCGGATTGAGCTGAGACGAATGCCTCACATCATCGGCGGTATTTCCTTCCCGTGCGGGTCGTGCGAGGCGCTGATCGGCGGGCGCACCTCAGTATGTTCGAGTTGCTCGGCGGTGAGGTGGACGTGGTCCGGCGCGAGGCCCGCTTCGTCGACGAGGTATCGCTCCCACGAACGGTGCCGGCGGATGACCTCGGCGGCGGCCGTGCGGCCGGCCGGGGTGAGCGCGATGCCCGAATCGGACGCGACGGCGAGGTTCCGCGCCAACGCGTGCGCGAGCGCGCCGGCGGCGGGCGGGGGGAGATCGCGCAGCAGCGCTTGCCGCGCGATCGCAGGTCGGCCCAGTTCGTCGGCGCGGTAGAGAGCGCCGAGAACATCTTCGAGCGCGACCGTGCGCGCGAGCGAACGGCGGCGGAGCGCGCGGGCGATCACGCCGTGGGTTGGCGAGCCGAGGGCGGCGGCGGCGAGCAGCGCGCCCGACGCGACCGCGATCGAGCCGGCGGCGTTGACGGAGTCCTTGCCGAACACGGCGGGGATGGCGCTGGCGCCGAGATACCCGAGCACGGCGGCGGCGACGGCGACGACGACACTCACGATGATCTGCGGGCGGAGCCGGTCGGTGAGCAGGCGGGCGCTCGCCGCCGGGCAGACGAGCATCGCGATCACGAGGATCGAGCCGACCGCCTCGAACGACGCGACGGTGGCGATGGCGACGATGACCATCAGCGCGCCGTGCAGCGCCGGCGCGCTGAAGCCCTGCGCGGTCGCGAGTTCCGCGTCGAAGGCGGCGAGGCGGAGTTCCTTGAAGAGCAGTGCGACGAACAGGATCGCCGCGACGCACGCGCCCGCGAGCATGAAGACCTGGCGCGGTGCGGCGTCAAAGATCGCGCCGGCGCTGAGCGTCTCCCACTCACGCGGCGCGCCGTACCACACGAGCGTCTCGAGCTGCCCGTGCAGCACGCAGTCAGCGTCGAGATCGACGTGCCGGGCGGCGGCGTTCTCGATCAGCAGCACGCCCAGCGCGAAGAGCACGCTGAAGACGACGCCCATCGCGGCGCCGGGCTCGACGCGCCCGAGCTTCTTGACGAGCTCGACGAGGACAACCGTCGCGATACCGGAGATCGCGGCACCGAGCAGCATGACGAGCGGGTTGCGCGTCGCCGCGAGCAGGAACGCGATCACCAACCCGGGAAGGACGCTGTGGCTGATCGCGTCGCCCATCAGGCACAGGCGGCGGAGCACGAGGCAGTTGCCGAGCACGGCGCACGTCACGGCGGCGAACACCGCCGACAGCAGCGGGAAGAGATCAAGCCCGAGATCGAAGCGCATCACGGCTCACCTCGCGTGCGATCGGAATCGAGCAGGTTCACGCCGCGCAGCGCGAGCGACGATTCGAGTTCGTCGATCAGCTCATCGGACAGCACGTGCTCTACCTGATCGACGGACCAATCGACGTGGCTCGGGGCAATGTCGGCGTGGCTGATGAGGTACTGCGTCCAGAGCGCGTGGTTGCGGCTGATCTGCCGGCCGCGCGCGGCGCCGCGGGGCGTGATGAGCACACCGCCCGGCGTTGGGCGTGCGAGCCCCCGCGCTCGGAGCCAGCGCAACACAACGGGCGCGAGCCACGCGGGCCAGCCGCGCCGCGTCGCGAGTTGGCGGAGTTCGGCGCTCGGCATGGTCACGGCCGATGAAGCGGGATCGCCGAGGCTCCGCTCGCACGCAGCCTCGAGAACGTGATCGCCCGCGATTCGGAGGCGCTGGCGGGCGCGACGGAGGACTGACGCGAGCACGCCGCGCGATGGCGCGAAGAGCATGCTGAACGCGAAGAGCGCACCGGCGGTGAGCACGATGACCGCGCCCGCGGGCTTGCGCGGCAGGAGCGAAGACGCGACGGAGCCCGCGTACCCGCTGGCGGCGCCGATCGCGCCGGCGAGCGTGACGAGCAGCCACAGCCGCTCGGTCCAGAACCGCGCCGCGACGGCGGGGATGATGAGCATCGCGACGACCAAGATCAGTCCGACCGCCTGCAGACCCGCGACGGTGACGAGCACGACCATCGCCATCATCAGCAGATCGATGAGCGAGACGGGCCAGCCGCCGACCTTCGCGAAGGCGTCGTTGAAGCACACCAGCGTGAACTCTTTGATGAAGAGTGTCGCCGCCATGACCGCGCCGAGCGCGAGCGCGCCCATGAGCAGCGCATCGTGCGGCTGCATGGCGGCGGTCTGCCCGTAGATGAAGGTATTCAGCCCCGCCGCGCCGCTCGGTGCGTTCGCCTGGATGTAGCTCAACCCCACCACTCCCGCGCCGAAGAAGACGCTGAGCACCGCGCCGATGGCGGCGTCCTCGTGCAGGCGCGTGTGGCGGACGATCGCCTGCACGCACAGCACGCCCAACACGCCGGTGATGCTCGCGCCAATGAGAAGCGTCGGCAGCGAGCGGCCCTCGCCGCCGAGCACGCTGACGAGGAGGAACGCGAGCGCGATGCCCGGCAGCGTGGCGTGGCTCAGCGCGTCGGTCATGAGCGATCGCTTGCGAAGCAGCGCGAAAACCCCAACGATCCCGGCGGCCAGCCCGAGCAGCGTGGTGCCGAGGATGACGATGGTGGTGTTGAACCCCGCGCGGAGCAGCAGCGTGTCGAGCACGTCGCGCAGCGCGATCGTGTCAGCCTCGGCAAGGGTCGCGCGCACGCTAGCGCCCCCCCGTCGCGGCGCGGGCGATGGCCTCGGCGGCCTCGGAGAGGAGCGTCAAGCGCCCGCCGTAGGTCTTGTGCAGGTTCTCGCGCGTGAACACGTCGGCCACCGGCCCGGCGGCGACGACCCGCATGTTCAACAGGATGACGTGATCGAAATACTCGGGCACGGTCTGGATATCGTGATGCACCGCGAGAACCGTCTTGCCCGCGTCGCGCAGCTCGCGGAGCACCGCAACGATGGCGCGCTCCGTCGCCGCGTCAACGCCCGCGAAGGGCTCGTCCATGAAGTAGAGGTCCGCCTCCTGCGCCAGCGCGCGGGCGAGGAAAACGCGCTGCTGCTGCCCGCCGGAGAGCTGGCTGATCTGCCGCTGCGCGAGCGCCGCGATGCCGACGCGCTCGAGGCAATCCATCGCCGCCCGTTTGTGCGCGCGCGAGACGGGCAGGCACCAGCCGATCTTCCGGTAGCGCCCCATGCACACGACATCGAGCGCGGAGACAGGGAAATCCCAGTCGACGCTCTCGCGCTGCGGTACGTAGCCGATGCGCGAGCGCGCTCGGCGGTACGGCTCGCCCCAGAACGCGACCTGCCCGGACGCCATCGGCAACAGCCCGAGGCACGCCTTGATAAACGTGCTCTTGCCCGCGCCGTTCGGGCCGACGATCGCGATGAGCTGGTTCGCCGGCGCGTCGTAATCGACGTCCCACAGCACGGGCTTGCGCGAGTACGCCACCGTCATCGCGTGGACCGAGAGCGGGCTGTGCGCCGAATGCTCCGGACGCTGGAAGACCGCACCGCTCGCATGCGGCGCTCGATCGGGGACGGGGCTCGGCGCGCGGTCGGCGGTCACGGTGTGAGTTTCCCCTGCATCCCGCGCTCGGGCGCCTCGCCCCCCAGCGCGCGGGCGATGAGCGTGACGTTGTGGTCGATCATGCCGATATAGGTGCCCTCGTAGCTTCCCTCGTCGCCCATCGCGTCGCTGAAGAGTTCGCCGCCGATGACGACCGTGTGCCCGCGCGCCTTCGCGCCGGCGACGAGCGCGCTGATGTTTCGCTCGGAGACGGTGGATTCGACAAATACCCCCGGGATCTTGCGTTCGACGAGCAGCGCGACGAGTCGCTCGACATCGCGCACGCCCGCTTCTGATTCGGTCGAGATGCCCTGGATACCGACGACCTCGAAGCCGAAGCGCCGCCCGAAGTAGTTGAACGCGTCGTGCGCGGTGACAAGCACACGCTGGCGCTCGGGAACCGTGGCGAGCACGCGGGCCGCGTAAGCATCGAGTTCGGCAAGGCGCGCGAGGTACGCCGCCGCGTTCTGCTGGTACATGTCCGCGTGCTCGGCGTCGAACTCCGCGAGCTTGTCGCGCACGACCTCGACGGCTTTCGCCCACGCCGCCGGATCCATCCACACGTGCGGGTCGGCGTGCCCGCCGAAGTCCTCCGGCTCGAGCAGGAACTTCTCGTCGAGCAGCTCGGTGACGGCATGGACCTTCTTCCCGGCGCTCGCCGCACGCACCAGCGAGTCGGTCATCTTCCCTTCGAGCAGCAGGCCGTTATAGAAGACGACATCCGCCGACAGCAGGCGCTCGATGTCGGAGCGCGTGGGCTTGTACAGGTGCGGGTCGACGCCCGGACCGATGAGCGGGACCACGCCCGCGCGATCGCGCGCCACCTGGCGCACGATGTCGGTGACCATGCCGACGGTGGTGACGATGGTGTAGGGGCGGGCGGCGTGGGGCGGGGTTTTCTCTGCGACGGCCGGCGGTGCGCGCGGAGCGGGGGCGGTGCGATCCTCGCAGCCCGCGGCAATCCACGCCGCCAGCAGCGACACGAGCGTAAGCGTCAGGGCACGGACTGATCGGGTCGGCATGAGGCTCTGGCTCCGGCGCGAAGGGGCGTTCACCGCTCAAGGGATGATCGGCGGTGTATGCCCGCTCGCTGATCGAAAGTTTGATCAATCATACTATTCCAGCCGCCCATACCCGTCAATGTTGGCGAGAACCGCAGCGCTCGGGCGGTTCATGGAGGGCGCGCGATGCGTGCCGGAGACATCATGCTCGCCGCAGCAGAATCTTCCCCGCCGCCGAGAAGGACATCGACACCGGCTTCGCGCCGCTGGCGCGGACGCGGATCGACTCCGCCTCGGGTAACACCTCGACCACGCTCACGCGCGTGCCGGGACGCAGCCCGTGCCGGCCGGCGAACTCGAGGAACGCCGGGTCCTGGTCGCTCACACGCGAGACGACGCCCTTTTCGCCTTTCGCGAAGTCGCGCAGCGGGAACTCGGGCAGTCGCGCGATCTTGCCCCGCGCGTCGGGGATCGGGTCGCCGTGCGGGTCGATCTCCGGCCGACCGAGGAACTCATCGAGCCGGTCGAGCAGCCGGGGGGACATCGCGTGCTCCAGCCGCTCCGCCTCGTCGTGGACCTCCGACCAATCGAAGCGCAGCACCTCGACCAGGAACACCTCGATGAGCCGGTGCCGACGGATGACGTCGACAGCGAGGCGCGTACCTTTCGCGGTGAGCGTGATCCCGCCGTAGCGCTCGGCGTTCGCCAGCCCCGCGCCGCGGAGCTTCTTCACCATCGCAGTGACGGTGCCCTTGGTCACGCCAAGCGTGCCCGCGAGGCGCACGACCGTCGCCTCGCCGGCAGGGGACTCCCGCTGCAGCGCGTAGATCGCTTTGGTGTAGTCCTCGACCGTCGCGCTGGGCATGGCGGAATCGTAACACCGCCGCCCCACCGAATCAGCCGGGCGGCCCACCGCGGCTCACTCGCGTGACTGCAGCTTGCTCAGCAGGCGCAGCACTTCGACGTACAGCCACGCGAGCGTCACGAGAGTAGCGAACCCGCCGTACCACTCCATGTACTTCGGGGCGCGGTTGCGCACGCCGTTGTGGACCATGTCGAAGTCGAGGACCAGATTCGCCGACGCGAGCACAACGACGAACGCCGAGAAGCCGACAGAAACTAGCCCGCCGTTGCTCGGGTCGTAGACGCTGAGCAGGTTCGTCACGCCGAAGAGCCCGAGGATCATCGCGAGCACGCCGTAGAGACACACGCCGAGTGTGGCGGCGATGACCGTGTTGCGGAAGATGGGGCCGGGGCGGATCAGCCCGGTGGAGTAGCCCGCGAGCATGCCGCCCGCGATACCGAAGGTCAGCAGGATCGCGTTGAAAATCAGCCCGGTGTTCAGCGCATCGCCCTCCTGCCCGCCGAACCGCGTGGCAAAGTACGCCGACAGCCCGCCGAGGAACCCGCCCTCGAGGATCGCGTAAATCGGCGACAGGAACGGCGAAGTCTTCGGCGCGAACGAGCAGATCAAGCCGACCACCAGCGCGCCGATCATCCCGCCGAAGAGGACCAGCATCGGGCTGTAACCCCACTCGAGCGTCGCGGTCCAGCCGAGCACGGCGGCGCCGGTGCACAGCGTGATGAGGAACCCCGTCTTGTTCACCGTGCCCTGCAGCGTCATCGTTTTCGCGCCTACGGAAGTCATCGCGCGGACGGGCTCGGCGGTGGGGAGTTCGTCGATCCGCCCCTGCTGCCGAAGATCGTCCCACGTCTGCGCGGGGCGGAAGGCTTCGTTGCGGAAGGCGGGGTTGCTGGTGCGGAACATGCGTCTTCTCCTTGCGGCCCCCGGAAGCGGGCCGGAAACTCGTGCGTTGATGCAGTATAGCGCCGCCGATTCGCGGCACTCAGAACTCATCGGCAGAGTATTGGCATTCGGGCCAACGATCGCATGTCCCGCTGGTGCGTCTTCCGGGACACGATGCCCGCTTCGCTCACTGGGGCTTCGCCGGGCGGCTGAAATCGCGCCGAACCGCCAAGATCACCACCGGATCAACCGGCACATTCTTCATATCCCGATCGGGCAAGTCTTTGGTCACACTGGCGGCGATTCGGTCCACCACGTCCATCCCCTCGATCACGCGCCCGAAGACCGCGTAACCCGCGCCCCCCGCCACCTCCCGCGGCACGTCAAGCTTCGCGTTGTCGGCGAGGTTGATATAGAACTCGCGCGTGGCGGAATCGGGGTCCGTCTCGCGCGCCATCGCGATCGTGCCGCGGACGTTCTTTAGCCCGTTCCGCCACTCATTGACGATCGGCACATCGGGCTTGCCGTTCGCCGCCGCGATCTTTGCGCGCTCGGACATCGCAATGGGCGGCTCGTACCCGCCGCCCTGAATCACAAAGCCCGGCACGACGCGGTGGAAGATGGTGCCGTCGTAGCTGGCGGCCTGGGCATAGCTGATGAAGTTGGCGACGGTGATCGGGGCGCGCTCGCCGTCGAGTTCGAGCACGATCGCGCCGGCGGTCGTGCTCACGATGAAGTACTCGAGCTTCGGCGGCGGCTGAACCACCGACTTGCCCGCTCCGCCGGCGCACGCGCCGGCGGAGATAGCCGTTATGAGCAGCGCGATGCCGAGCGCCGATCGGATTGTGGCGGGAAAGTTCATCATGTCGCAACCAGCGTACCCCCGGGGACGCTCGGCGGCACGCGGCGCGGCGTCTCGACCACCAGCGTCACCGGTCCATCATTGACGAGCGACACCTGCATCTCCGCGCCGAACTCGCCGGTTTCAACGCGCACGCCTGGCCCGGCGAGGGACCGCACCGCCGCAAGAAGCTGATCGAATTCGTGCCTCGCTTCAGGTGGCTTCATGGCGTGCTCGAAGCCGGGGCGACGGCCTTTCAAACACAACCCCGCGACCGTGAAATTCGAGATCAGCAGGATCGAGCCGCCGATGTCGATGACCGAGCGGTTCATCTTCCCAGCGTGGTCTGAGAATACTCGGAGATTGACCACCTTTTCGGCGGTCCACAGCCGTTCTGCCTCGGCATCCCCCGATTCAACCGCGGCGAGCACCAGCAGCCCGCATCCGATTTCACCGGCGCAGCGATCGCCGATCGTAACCCGCGCTTGCCGCACCCTCTGGACCACGCATCGCATGGCTGCATTGTGCCGCGGAAACGTCGCGAACGCGAGCCGCGTTGAAATCTCGCCGGAATTCTCCGCGTGCCGCTTGGCAAGCCGCCCGCGCGCGGTAGGCTTGTAGCGCTGCGCTCGCAGTTGTGTTCCTCCCCGTGTCACCGCTCGCCGCCAGCGACGCCCGCGTGGGCGTGCTGCGCGAGTTCCGCCGTGGCTCACGCCGCGGATTCGTGGAGAACAGCCGTGAAAAAAACCTGTGTTTCTCGGAGGGTCACGATGCTCGCCGTCGCGAGCGTCATCGCCGTCGGCACGCACGCCGTGACCAGTTCGGCGATCACCCCGCCGCCCTGCGCATGCCCGATGGTGTACGCGCCGGTGTAGTGCCCGAACGGGCAGGTCTACAGCAACGCGTGCTTCGCGCGGTGCGCGGGAGAGAAGAACTGCGTTCCGGTGTGGGATCTCCCGCACGTGCCCGAACAATCGGTCGGCCCGAGATCTGTCGGATGATCGTCGACGTTTGTTGAGGTTTCAGTTCCTTCTTAAGGAGAGATCACATGAAGAAGTCATTCCGCCTCGCCAAGCTCGGTCTCGGCATCGCAGTCTCGATGGTCATCGGGGCCGGCGCGTACTCCGCCTCCGCCGCGTTCATCGTGCGGCCCCCCTGCTTCGCGTGCCCGATGATCTACGCCCCGGTGCTCTGCCCCAACGGTCAGGTCTACAGCAACTCCTGTTTCGCGCGCTGCGAGGGGCAGACCAACTGTGTGCCGTTCTGGGACCCGATCTTCTTTGAGTAATCGCTGCGGCTCGTGCGACACCCGCCGCGTGGGCGGGCGCTCGTCGTGCCTGTTTTCTTCTGGAGAAGCATGATGCTGTCCAACCGTTACGTGAAGCGCGCGTTCGTCTGTTCGATCGTCGGCGTGATCGGCGTCGGGCTGTTCGCGTCGACCGCGTCGGCGATCCGCCCGCGCCCGCGTCCGTGCATCTGCCCGGACGTCTATGCGCCGGTGATCTGCCCCAACGGGCTCGTCTACAGCAACGGCTGCCAGGCGGGCTGCGCCGGGCAGACCAACTGCGTGCCGTGGGGCGGCGACGTCAAGTAAGCCGTTCGCTTCATCGTTGATGCATTGATGACAGGACGCGGGCGACCCCCGCGTCCTGTTCTATTTGTTCCCGGCGCGATGCAGACGCTGCGCTGCCACCGCTGCGCCGTTCGCCGGGCCGAGCGCTCGCAATGCCCCGCGCATCGACTCGCGCCGTGATGTATCGCACAGCATCGCCATGATGCGTGATCCGGCGGATGCGAGATTCTTCGCCGCATCGATGTCGTCGCGCACGATCACCGCGCCCCCGGCGCGCTCCAAGGGCAGCGCATTGATCCGCTGGTGCTCATCCTTGTGATACGGGTACGGCAGGAACACCGTCGGCACCGCGTTCGCCCAAACTTCCGCCACGGCGCCGGCGCCGCAGCGGCTGACGGCAAGCTCCGCCGCCCCCCACGCCGACGCCATGTCGTTCCAGAAGGGCACGACGCGCGCCGCGATCCCCGCCGCCGCGTACGCCGAGCAGAGTTCCTCCTCGCCCGACATGCCGCACTGATGAAACACCTGCCAACCGCGCAGCGCGTCGGCACGCTCGCGCGCCAGCGCCAGCATCAGCGCGTTGATCGACCCCGCGCCCTGGCTTCCGCCCGTCACGAACAACAAGGGCTTCAATGGATCAAGCCCAAGTTTCCCGCGGCACGCTTCGCGTGACTCGCGCGCGACCACCGACTCCCGCACGATCGGCGGGATCGCCTCCCACGCGCTCGGCACGCGCGAACCTTCGCCCGCCGGCCCTGTGGCGCTCAGCCGCGCCCCCGTTCCCGCCGCGTGTTTGGCGATCCACCGGTTCGCCTTCCCCGGCACCGCATCGAGATTCACGAGCACCACCGGCACGCGCTCGGCCTGGGCCGCCTGCACCGCCGGGGCGGCGACGAACCCCCCCATCGCCGCCATCACCAGCCGCGCCTCCGCACCGCCCGCGCGCGCTTCGTCGCGCACGCGCCTCATCACGCCACGCGCCGCGCGGATCGATCGCCCCCACGACAGAGCGAACTTCATCAACCCCACCGGGCGCACCGTCGGCGGCTTCGCGGGGATCACCACCCGCTCCGCGCACTCCACATCAAGAATCTTCGCGTCGATCGCGCGATCGGAGCACAGAAACACACACCGGCACGACGGATCAATCTTCCGCAGTTCAGCCGCGATCGCCAGACCGGGATACAGATGCCCGCCCGTCCCGCCGCCGGCGAACAGGTACACGTTCTGGGTGCGCGTCGGCGGCGTCATGCGCGTTCACGCGGCGGAGACGCGGTGCGCCGCGATCCGCGGCAGCTCCGCAGAGACGGGTTGTTCGAACGCCGCCGCCGATTCCCGCCGCGCGTCGAGACGGTCCATCGCCATCAGCAGCCCGAGCGAGCCGGCGGTGAGAATCCACCCCGTGCCTCCCGAAGAAACCAGCGGCAACGCGATCCCCTTCGTCGGCGCCAGCCCCGTCACGACCAGCAAGTTAATCGCCGCCTGCATGCCGAAGGTCACGAGCACCCCAAGCCCGACAAGCCGCAGCATCGGCGCGCTCTGGCGCCTGACGATCGACCACCCGCTCCACAGCGCTGTGATGTACAGGAACACCACGAGCGCCGCGCCGGCAACGCCCAACTCCTCGCAGACGATCGCGAACACGAAGTCGGTCGTGTCCTCGGGCAGGTAGCCGAATTTCTGCAAGCCGAAGCCAAGCCCGCGCCCGAAGACCTCACCGTTGGAAACGGCGACCAGCGACTGCACCATGTGGAAGCCGGCTTTCTCCGGTTCGGCGAAGGGATCGAGGAACGTCGTCAACCGCGTGAGACGGTACGGGCTGTCGATGATCGCCGCGACCAAGCCCGCCGCCACCACCGGCACCGCCGACATGAAGTGCAGCACGCGCACGCCCGCGGCGAGCAGCACCACCGAGCCGGCGGCGAAGATCAGCGCGCCGGTGCCGAGGTCTTCCTTCGCCACCACCGCCGCGAAGATGCCCACGAGGCACACCCCCGGCACGAACCCGTGCCAGAACTCGCGCACGCGCTCGCCCTGCCGGACCACCAGCCACGCGGCGAGCAGCACCACCGCCCACTTCGCGATCTCCGACGGCTGGGCCTGCATCGTCGTCCCCGGCGCCACGATCCAGCGGCGCGAGCCGTTCACTTCCTTGCCGATCACCGGCATGTACACCATCGCGAGCGCGATCAGCGTCAGCGGGATCAGCATCGGTACCCAGCGCGCGCGCTCCGCCGAACCGATCAGCCGATCGATCGGCAACCGGCTCGCGAGCGCGAGAGCCAGCAGCGCCAGCACCATGAACACCGCCGACTTCGAGAAGACCACCGTCTCAAGCGTGACCGCCCGCCCGGCCGATGGACCGCCAACGTTCATCCCCGCCGAGTTGACCATCACCACGCCCAGCATCAGCAGGGCGAGAACGCACAACGCGATGGCATGGCCGGCTCGGATCATCATTCAGTTATCGGGTGCGCCCCACGGGCAGCGTTGAATTCGGCCAGCATCCTACGGCGAGCGCGAACGCGGATGGCGCGCACACAACTCACCGGGTGGCGCGCTCAAGACTCTGAGTGTGCGTGCGGGGTCGCGCTCTGCGCCCTGCGTCTAGCCAAGACGCAAGACTCCCTCCCCCGTGCGAACTCAGCGCACTCTTACACATTCGGGTTTTGTAAGAGTATTTTCCCGGCACTCGCCCGCCGTTCGAGCGTACTATTAGCCATGAGCAGCGCGTGCGCCCAAGCGGCTTGACCCGCGGCGACTCGCTCCCTGCTCATTCGGGACTCAAACCATATGGTCCGGTCCGTCCTTGGTCGGTTCGTCACTGCGGGCATGGCGTCGGTTGTGGTCGCGCTCGCGGGCACCTCCACCGCGAACGCGGGCGGGTGCTCGTCTGTCTCCATCAGCATCGGCGGCGGGTACCGCCACGGGGGGTATTCCGGCGGGTACTACCGCGGTCACTACTCATCGTGCGCCCCGCGCCGCACCTACTCCTGCGGCCCAACCTACGTCTACGAGTCTTGCGCGCCGGTCTACTACCGCCCGCGCTACTCCTCCTCCTGCGGCCCGCGCTACTCCAGCGGCTGGTCCGTCGGCTTTTCGTACAGCGGTCGCCTGAGTGACAGCCGCGGCTACTCGCGAGAAGACTGGTCGAGCCGCGATGATTATTCCGGAGGTGACTCGTACCACGCCGACGCGTCGAGCGTGCAGACGTACCGCAACGATTCGCGCCCCGGCGCGTCGAGCCAGGCGTCGGCGTACCGTGATTGGCAAAGCGAGACCGCCGCGGCGAGGCCGACCGTCGTGCGCAATACCGCGCTCGCCGTCGGCGGCACGACAACGGACTCCGAACTCGCCGCCGTGTCCATCCCGGCAACCGCTGCCGCCGCTCCCGCTCGCGAACGCCCGCAGCTCGCTTCGAACAGCGGCGCTCGTCCCGCCGCCGTGCCTGTGAGTTCGACCGCTCAGTCAACCGCCGCGCTCGCGCAGCAGGACGGCTGGACACTGCTCGACTCGGGCGATTTCAAGCAGGCGTCGAAGGTCTTCGCCGTGCAGGCGGCGTCGGGCGAGAACAACGGCTCGGCCCGCGTCGGTTACGCACTCTCCGCGACGATGCTGGGCGACATGGACACCGCCGCCTGGGCCATGCGCCGCGCCTTCGTCGCCAACGCCGACGCGGTGGGCTTCGTCCCGCTGGGCGATTCGATGGCCGCCCGGCTCGAAGAAGCTGCCAATTCGGTTCGCGCGAAAGCCGAGCAAGGGCGCGACGAGGACCGCTGGTTCCTGCTCGCGTCGATCGAGTACCTCCGCCGCAAGACCGACGACTCCGCCGCCGCCCTCGCGAAAGCGGTGGCGATGGGCGACGCGCACCAGAGCACCGAGTCGCTGATCCGCTTGGTCGGCGCGGACGCGGTCGCCACCGCGCAGCGCTGATCGCCAACCCGCTGATCGTGAATACATCTTTCACAACGCCCGGTATTCCCGGGCGTTTTTCATTCAGCCCGTCGCATCAGCGAATTCATCCATTCGCCGAAGCCGCGCCGACCGGCCCCGCAGAAAGAAAATCATCTCGAAAGCCTAGAATCTGCGCCGCGAGTTCCGAAAATTGGGCAATACTGGCTGTGCCGAGCCGTTCCGGTGTGTGGTCCGCGGCGGTGTCCAGCCGGCTCCGGGGGCGGGCCTTCCCAATGTGCGTCCGGGAAACTCGCTGCGGGCGTCTCGGTCAGAGGGTTTGAAAGTGAGGCAACACATGGCTGCGCTGTCCACTCATGGTGTCACGCTGTCGCTCCGCGCCGGCGGTTTCTGTTCGCTCGCGCTGTTCGCACTCGCCGGCTCGGCGCCCGCGCAAACCGGGTTCTACAACTTTGAGACGCCGCCGATCCACCCCGTCGAGGTCACGCCCGACGGCTCGCGCCTGCTGGTCGCGAACACCGCCGACCACCGCATCGAGATTTTCGACCTCACCGGCGCGTGGCCCGTTCAAGTCGGCTCGATCGACGTAGGTCTCGAACCCGTCGCCGTCCGGGCGCGAACGAACTCTGAGATCTGGGTCGTCAATCATGTCTCGGACAACGTGAGCATCATCGACCTCCCCTCGATGCGCGTGACGGCGAGCGTGAACGTGGGCGACGAGCCGTGCGACGTCGTCTTCGCCGGCGCGCCGCTGCGCGCCTTCGTCAGCATCTCGCAGCGCAATCAGGTCCGCGTGCTTGATGCCCTGAACCCGCTCGGAGCACAGCAGACGGTGAACATCGAGGGCGAGGAGCCGCGCGCTCTCGCGACCGACGGCACGCGCGTCTTCGCCGCCATCCTCGACGGCGGGAACAAGACCACCATCATCCCGCGCGAAGTGGTCAGCGATCCGACGGGCCCCTACGCCGGGCAGAACCCGCCGCCAAACGACGGCGCGGCGTTCTTCCCGCCCATCGCGGGCGGGCTGGGCGTCCCGCCCCGAGTCGCGCTGATCGTGAAAAAGACCGGCGCGCAGTGGCTCGACGACAACGGCGGCGACTGGACCAGCCGAGTGACGTGGGACCTCAACGATCACGACGCCGCGATCATCGACGCGAACACATTGAGCGTCACATACGCGGGCGGCCTGCTGACCACCAACATGTCGATCGCGGTGAACCCCGCGAGCGGGCTGGTCACGGTGGTCGGGCAGGAAGCGACGAACCACATCCGATTCGAGCCGAACCTCACCGGCACGTTCGTCCGCGTCCACGCGGCTGAGTTCGACCCCGCGACGCCGGCGCTCAGCCTGCCCACGGACCTCAACCCGCACCTCACCTATCTCGCCGGCACGATCCCGCAGGCGCAGCGTGACCAGTCGATCGGCGACCCGCGCGGCATCGCGTGGAACGCCGCCGGCACGCGCGCGTTTGTCACCGGCATGGGCTCGAACAACCTGCTGGTGCTCGATAGCGCGCTCAACCGCGTGGCGC
Organism: uncultured Phycisphaeraceae bacterium; assembly: GCA_964391865.1. GTDB lineage: Bacteria > Planctomycetota > Phycisphaerae > Phycisphaerales > UBA1924 > DASZQL01. Next base: position 299,759 of record CAYMNQ010000004.1, on the reverse strand, counting down.
GCCTCGACCTCGGAACCGGCCCCACCGGCGTGGCGCTCGACGAATCACGCTCGCGCCTCTATGTACTCAACCGATTCGACGGCACCATCTCGGTCGTCGATACCGCGAGCAACAGCGAGGTGGGCCGGCTGTCGTTCTTCGACCCCACGCCCGACGTCATCAAAACCGGCCGCCCGTTCCTCTACGACACGCATCTCACCAGCGGCTTGGGTCAGGTCGCGTGCGCGAGCTGCCACATCGATGGCCGCATGGACCAACTCTCGTGGGACCTCGGCAACCCGGCGGGAAGCGTTGATCCGTTCAGCCAGGGCTGCGCCGCGGCGTTGCCCCCGCCGCCCTTCCAAGGTCAGCCGTGTATCCCCTACCACCCCATGAAAGGCCCGATGGCGACGCAGACCCTGCAGGGCATCGTCGGCAACGGCCCGATGCACTGGCGCGGCGATCGACCGAACCTCACCGCCTTCAACGGCGCGTTCGTGGGCCTGCAGGGCGACGACGCCCCGCCCACCAACCCGCAGATGCAACAGTTCACCGACATGGTGGCGACGATGCGCTTCCCGCCGCAGCCCAACCGCACCCTCGCGGACGGCTTGCCCACGAGCATCCCCGGCTTCACCGGCAACCCGCAGACCGGCGGCATCGTCTTCGGCAACAACGGCACTGTCGGCGGCGTGCGCTCGTGCGTCGTCTGCCACGCCAACCCCGTCGTCGGCACCAACCGCGCCATCATGCCCGGCAACTTCGTGGGCGAACAGCAGACCTTCAAAGTCCCGCACCTGCGCAACCTCTACGAAAAGGTCGGCTTCAACCGCGCCTCGCTCAGCGGCAACCTCGGCTTCGGCATGCTCCACGACGGCTCGGACGAATCGATCTTCCAGTACCTGCAGAACCCGGTGTTCACGATGAACAACGGGCAACGCCGCGACATCGAAGCCTTCCTCATGTGCTTCAGCACCGAGACGCACCCCGCCGTCGGCGCGCAGATCACGATCGACGGCGTCAACAACAACGACCCCGCGACGATCAACTTCCTGAACACGCTCCAGGCGCAGGCCGACCGCACCATCCCGCCGTCGAACCTCTCAATCATCGCGAAGGGCATGTTCAACGGCGTGTACCGCGGCTTCAGCTACACCTCCGCCGGCAACTTCCAGAGCGACCGCACGGGCGAAGTCGTCACACTCACGCAGCTCCGCACCAACCCCACGATCGGCAGCACGCTGACCATCACCGGCGTGCCGCGCGGCACGGAGGTGCGCATGGGCATCGACCGCGACGCCGACGGGTTCTTCGACCGCGATGAACTCGACGCCTGCTCCAACCCCGCGAACGCCAACATCATCCCGGGCGGCCCCGGCAGCGGCCCGACCGGCGACGCGAACCACGACCTCTCGGTCGACCTCGCCGACGTGGCGCTTGTGATCGTCAACTGGGCGAGCAGCGTCACGCCGCTGACGAGCGGCGACCTGACGGGCGACGGCTTCGTCGGGCTCGACGATCTGGCGATCATCCTGCTGAACTGGGGCGCGACCTGCCCGTAGAACACATCGCTTTCATGCTGCGGTTAAGCGTGAGTTGAGGTGAGAGTGCGTGGCCTGCGTCTGAAGAACCGAACTCAAACACGCCGCTTGATGAAAAAAATCTCTCGGATGCGCACCACGGATCGAATTCACTGATCCATCGCGGAGGACGAGTCATGCCCCGAATGCTCTCACGAGTACTGCTAACTGCGTTCGTCGGCCTGTGTTCAACCGCGGCATCAGCTCAAGTGATGCCCACCTTCCCCGCGCAGACGTACGCGGTCGTGGGCGGGCGGGCGCTGCAGCTTGATGTCTATGTCCCGGCCGGCGCGGGCCCGTTCCCCTGCGTGGTGTGGATTCACGGCGGCGGTTGGTCGGGCGGGTCGCGCTTCCCAGCCGGGCTTGCGACACAGTTGCTGCCGCGCGGCATCGCGGTCGCCAGCGTGACGTACAGACTGACCAGCCAAGCGGCCCTCTTCGGCGGGGAGTCGGTCACGTTCCCCGCGCAGATCCACGACGTGAAAGGCGCGATCCGGTTCCTCCGCGCCAACGCGGCGACATACAATCTGAACCCGGCGCGCTTCGGCGCGTGGGGCTCGTCCGCCGGCGGCCATCTCGCCGCCCTCGCCGGAACTTCCGGGAATGATCCAACGCTCGAAGGGACCGTCGGCGGGAACCCGGGCCAGTCGTCGTCGCTGCAAGCCGTAGCCGACTACTTCGGACCAACGGACCTGCTGAACATGAACCCGGATGTGACGACGCCACCCGGCTCAGCCCTCGATCATGACGCGCCCGGGTCTGCGGAGTCGCGGTTGGTGGGCTGGGATGACCCGGGGCAGGGGATCGGGAACATTCGCGCCAACCTGAACAATCCGAACCCGCCGTACCCGGCGCTGGTCGCCCTGTGCAATCAGTTGAACCCTGTCAGTTCCGTCGATCCGGCCGATCCACCCTTCTTCATCGCGCACGGGACAAATGACACGGTCGTGCCTTTGATGCAGAGCACTCGACTCGCCAATGCGCTGAGCGCGGCGGGAGTCTTCCGTGATTACCGGCAGGTCTCCGGTGCGGGGCACGGCCCGCTCGGTGAAGCGATCGAAGCCGCGACACTCGAATTCTTCGTGTCGCGCCTGCTCCCGCCGCCAGCCTGCCCCGGCGACGCCGACGGCGACGGCACGGTCGGACTACCAGATCTCGCCGTCGTCATCGCAAACTGGGGCCGACCGGGCGCGCCGGGACAGTTCGGCGACCTGAACGGCGACGGCACGCGCGGGCTTGATGATCTCGCGATCGTCATTTCCAATTGGAACGCTGCGTGCACATGAGTCTCGGCACGAAACTCATCGTCTCCGACGAGTGACACCGCCCATCCCCGGCGATACGCTGCGCGCCTCTTCTTCAACCATAGGAGGCCGCCATGCCCGGGATGGTGTACGACTGCGTCGTGCTCGGAGCGGGGATCGCGGGCGTCACCGCCGCGCGCGACTTGCAGCGCGCCGGGCTGCATGTGCTGCTGCTCGAAGGCTCGGCCCGCATCGGCGGCCGCATGTTCACGAAGCGCGGCTTCGCGCGCAAGCCCGGTGTTGATCCCGCCCGCTACCCGCTCGAAGCCGGCGCGGAGTACGTCCACGTCTCGCCCATGTCCGACTACTACCCGGAGTTCTTCGCCGAACTCCGCCGGCACGGCTTCACCCTCGGCAAATTCCCCAAGTGGGGCGGGCCGGGGATGGGCGACGGGCACAACCGTGTCTTCTTCCGCGGCTTCGCGCAGCCCAAAACCCTCGTCGACACGATGTTCACCAACTGCCCGGACATCTGGGAGATGCACGGCATCATCGACGATGTGAGCGATTTCTCAGGCGCGAGCGACGTGCCCGTCGGGCGCTACGTCGCGCAGCGGAACTTCAAGGGCCGCGGCGTGACGATGGCCCGCTACGCGCTCAGCGCCCACACGCCCGGCATCCTCGACGGCGCACGCGATGACATCAGCATCCAGGGATTGAAAGCCGACTGGATCCCCGATCAACTCATGGAAGAAAGCGAACGACGGCTCGAAGCCCCTGCCGGCGGCGCGATCCGCATCATCGGCTTCGACTCGCTCCCGCGAGCGATCGCCGAGGAATTCGAGAACCCGCGCCAAGGCCGGGGAGTTCCGGGCGACATCCGCTTGAACGCGATCGTCACGCGCGTCGAGCGCTCGGGCAACGGGTTGAGCATCAGCGTACAGGGCGACCCCAGCCCCATCGTCACGCGCTCGGCGATCTGCACCTTTTCCGTCGGTGTGCTCGACCCCGTGAACGGCAACGGCGACGCGATCTTCGGCCCGCTGCTCACGCCGCGCAAACGCCAGGCGCTCCGAGTCGTACGCATGGGCGCAATCACCAAGTTCAGCCTCGAGTTCGCCCGGCGCGTCTGGCCCGAAGAGAAGATGACCGTCCTCAGCTACCCCGAGGGCGATGCACGGACGTTCTTCTCGCCCTTCCCCAGCGAGCCGAACGGGCCGTTCGTGCTCACCGGGCTGATCATGGGGCGCGACCACGAACTGCTGAAAAACCTGAACGACGATCAGGCGTGGCGCCACGTCTTCCGCGCGATCGAGGAGATCCTGAACCCGAATCGTGCCGCGGGCCCGTGGAACCCGGCCCAAGTGCTCGTCGGCTCGAACGTGGGCGGCGTGTTCACCCCGAATTTCAGCCGACAGGACTGGGAAGCCGACCCGCTGTTCCGCGGCGGGAACTCGTACATCGCGCACGTTCCGGGGGCGGGCATCGCCCCGGCGCAAGCGCGACTCGCGCTGAAAGACGCCTCAGAAACCGCACCGCTCTTCTGGGCCGGCGAAGCCACCGCACCCGCGCATCGCGCTCGCTACCAGCCGCTCTGCGTCCACGGCGCATACATCAGCGGTGTGGGCGCCGCGGAGGAAGTCTGGCGCTATCTCCGCCCGATCAGCCCGACGGTCGCGCCCGGATTGCCGAGGGGCGCGCGAGCGATGGCGGCGCGGTCGAGCGCCGCACGAGCGCCGGCGAAATCGCGCAAACCAAAGAAACCCGCCAAATCGAAGCTGCCCACGCCGGCGAAAGAGCCGACGAAGAAACTCAGCGCCACAGTCTACGGCCGCGAACTCGCCGCGCTCGAGCTCTACGCGAAGTCGTATACCAAGGGCAATGTCAACGCCGCCGCCGAGGATCTGCTCCGGTTCACGCTCAAGCAAAACGTCATCGAACGGCTCGCCGACTCCGGCGAGGAGCGCCCGGCGAAGCGCCGAACCAAGGCGAAGCCGCGTCAATCTCCAGGCAAGTCGCCGCCAAAGGCCCAGTCTCGAAACAGACGCCGCGGATAATCGAGGATCCACCAAAGAACCCAGGACCGCCCCATGCGAGAATCTGGGAAATCTCAGTGTCGCGCACCCGATAAATGCCTCCCCGGTGTATCGGCACAAAAACGCCACTCCAGACGATCGGCTCGAACGAACCAAACCCGATTCTGTCGCCGTCTTAGCACTTTGAGCTTTCCCTGAGCCGCGACCGGGTTAGACTCATTCTTGGAAACCGGCAGTGGTTGGAAGACCCGCTCGCTGCGGAAACGTGAAGACGGCCGGTTTTTGGAGGAATGAAGAGATGTGCCATCTGTCACTGTCGGCGCTCGTTGTTACGCTCGCGGCTTCAATCGCCTCCGCCGGTTCCGGGGGCTGGGATGAAGCGATCAACGGCGATCTCTCGGACGATCGGTTCAACCCCAACGCCTTCAGCCTCGTCCCCGGCAGCTTCCTTCTCAGCGCGACCACGGTCGACGGCGACCTCGACTACCTGAGCATCACACTCCCGGCGGGCGCGATGCTCGACGCGATCTTCGTCCGCGCGTTCGACACCCCCGGCGACATCATGTTCATCGGCGTCGTCCCCGGCCCGGTGATGACGCTCGACCCCGCCGCTCCCGATCCCGGCTTGCTGCTCGGCTGGACGTACTTCGGCGACCCGGCGGTCCCCGTCGGCGAAGACCTGCTGCTGCCGATGAGCTTCGGCGGCACGGGCTTCACCCCGCCGCTCGGCGCCGGCACCTACTCGTTCTGGATCAACCAGATCAACGGGCCGACGAATTTCACGCTGGAATTCGTAGTCTCGGGAATCCCCACGCCCGGCGCGGCGAGCGCGATGGCAATCGCAGGGCTCGCGGCCCTGCGCCGTCGGCGGTGAACGGGATCGGTCCTGAGACTTGATTCTTGAGCCTTCAGCCGGGGCGGATGCGACGACGCGCCGCGCGTTGCAGCACGCGCATCCCAAGCCCCAAACCCGAGACCCGTCCGCAGACGGTCGCCCTTCTTCCTCGCTCTCTTTCAATCATCCTTCGGCTGCGCGGCGATGATCCGCTCGGCGTCCTGCGGCGAGATTGTGCCCTCGGCGACGTACGCCGCGATCTCGCGCTTGGTCCGCTCGCGCTCGATCGTCTTCCGCCGATCGCTGAAGAACCACACCACGAGCCACGCCATACCGAAGATCATGCTCCCCACGATGCCAAAGATCGGGACCAGTTCGTCAGCGAGCGTCAGCATGGCGAGTTCTCCGATGCTCCGGGTCTAAGCCACTCCACCAATCGTATCGGCTTGCGTTGAGCGATCCAATCCGTTGTTGGGCGTGGGGTCTGTTTTCTTTCACGACGCCGAAATCCGTCGCTTCGCCCCAAGCGGCTCAGCGACGGCTTCTCTGGAGGCACTTTTCACTACATTGACGCCCGCGCCGAACAGCGCGCCGTGTCGTTGTTGGACTTCGTTCCGCATCCCGCACCCCGCAAACCGCACCCCCCGGAGGTCCCCATGCTCCGCATCAACCCGTTCGCCGCCTGGCGGCCGAAACCCGAATTCGCCAAAGAAGTCGCCTGTGTCCCCTACGACGTGATCAACACCGCCGAGGCGCGCGAGCTGGCGAATGGCCTGCCGCGGAGCTTCCTGCATGTGATCCGGTCCGAGATCGACCTGCCGCCGACGACGCACGCGTACGACGACTCGGTGTACCGCAAAGCCGTCGACAACTTCGCTGACATGTGCCGCGACGGCACGCTCTTTCAGGAGCCGCAGCCCAGCATCTACATCTACCGGCTCGAGATGCAACTGCTCGGGCGCACGCTGGCGCAGACCGGCGTCGTCGCCTGCTGCCACATCGACGACTACGGCGCGGACCTCATCAAGAAGCACGAGAAAACGCGCAAGGATAAGGAAGACGACCGCACGCGCCACGTCCTCGAAATGAACGCGAACGCCGAGCCGGTGTTCCTCATGTACCAGGACGAATCGCGCCTCGCTTCGCTGATGGCGAGCGACGTGCAGAGCGCCCCGCTCTACGACTTCACCGCCGCCGACGGCGTGAAGCACACCATCTGGAAAGCCGCCGACGCAAAGCCGTATGTCGAAGCGTTCAAAGGCGTCCCCCACTGCTACGTCGCCGACGGGCACCACCGCACCGCGAGCGCCGCCCGCGCCGGCGCCGAACGCCGCGCGAAGAACCCGAATCACACCGGCAACGAGGAATACAACTGGTTCCTCGCGGTGCTGTTCCCGGCGAGCGAGTTGACGATCCTGCCGTACCACCGCGCGGTCGCGGATCTAAACGGGCTTTCCGCCGGCGATTTCATCGCGAAACTCCGCACCGTCGGCGCGGTGACGGAGAACGCGGGCGATACTCCGAACGCGCCCGGCTCGTTCAACGTCTACGTCAACGGCACATGGCTCGGCGTCACGCTCCCCGAGTCATCCATAAACCGGCGCGACCCGATCGGCTCGCTCGACTGCGAATTGCTCTCGCAGCGCGTTCTCACGCCCATCCTCGGCATCGGCGACCTGCGCACCGACAAACGCATCGACTTCGTCGGCGGCATCCGCGGCCCGGGCGAACTGAAAAAACGCCTCGACTCCGGCAGCGCTGCGGTCGCGTTCAGCATGTTCCCCACGACCATCGAGCAACTCATCGCGGTGGCGGACGCGGGGCAGATCATGCCGCCCAAGAGCACGTGGTTCGAGCCGAAGCTGAGGAGTGGGCTGGTGGTGCATACGCTGGGAGACACGAACTGAATCCAACAGCGCTCGTTTCGCGTGACTTTGTCTCCAGACCGTTGACAGAGGTTCACCGGGATGTACTTTGAAGACAGGGCCCACACGTCACGAAAGGGGGCGGGGAATGAAGCACTTCAGCTACTTTGGCGCGTTTATTGTCGTCGCGACGCTGGCGATGTGTAGTTCAATTGCCTCCGCTCAGATCACGTATCTCTCTCAGACTCGTTTCGTCCGCGTTCAGGGCGGCTTTCCATTCAGCAGCGTCGGCGAGTCGGCGCCCGACTACGCCGTGTTTGACAGGATGGTGTCGGCGTCACTTGCCAACCCGGATGGCCTGCCGCCCAGCACGGGGATCGCCAGCCAATTCTCGCTTCTTGATGCGTCGCAGATCCGCATGCGAGGCGCGGTCGAGGGACGCAATCGATTCTCAGGCGGCGGCTCGGGCGGCGGCTTCGGAGTGAGTTCGCTCGATGTGAGTTTCTCGATCGATTCGAGCATGCCGTTCACACTCAGCGGAACCTTTGCGTTCCCGATCAACTCGCCGTGGAACAACTACCGTATCCGCTTAAGCGGCCCGACAGGCGTGCTGGTCAACTACAATCCGAGCACGAACCCTTCGACACTCCCGTTCAACAACACCGGCACGCTCACCGCCGGGGATCACCGCCTCGAGATCTTCTACATCGGGGGATATCAGGGGACCGTCATCGGCTCGGGGTCGGCAACTTTTGACATCGCGCTCGTCATCCCAGCCCCGGCTGGAGGTGCGGCGTTCGCGGGCGCTGCGGCAGTTGGGAGCCGGCGTCGAAGGAGTGGCAGGTAGTCCACGATCGCGCGATCAGCCATCGCCGATAGAATGATGTTCCCCCGCCCGATCATGTCCATGATCCGTGCCGGTCGGAGCATCTGTGATGAAAGTCCTGATCGTCGACAAGTTCGAGCCCGCCGGCGTCGAAGCCCTGAAGACACTCGGCTTTGAGTTGGTCTTGAAACCCGACGCGGGCGCCGACGGCCTGCCCGCCGCTCTCGCCGAGAGCGATGCCGAGGTGCTCGTTGTCCGCTCCACCAAAGTCCGCCCGGCGTCGATCGACGCGGGCAAGCGCTTGAGCCTCATCGCCCGCGCCGGCGCGGGCGTCGACAACATCGATATGCCCGCCGCCAGCGCCAAGGGCATTTTCGTCGCCAACTGCCCCGGCAAGAACGCCATCGCCGTCGCAGAACTCGTGTGGTCGCTCATCCTCTCGTGCGACCGACGCGTACCGGATCAGACGGCGGAGCTGCGCGCCGGCAAGTGGAACAAGAAGGAATACGCGAAAGCCCGCGGGCTGTACGGCCGCACGCTCGGCATCGTCGGGCTGGGCGTCATCGGCGAGGAAGTCGCATCGCGCGGGCGCGCCTTCGGCATGAACATCGTCGCGTGGTCACGCTCGCTCACGCCTGAAAAAGCCGAACAGCTCGGCGTGGACTTCTGCGCCTCGCCCATCGACGTGGCGAAGCGCGCCGACGTGATCAGCGTCAACGTCGCCGCCACGAAAGACACGGACAAGCTCATCGGCCCGGCGTTCTGCGAAGCGATGAAGCCCGGCGCTTTCTTCATCAACACCAGCCGCGGCAGCGTGGTCGATGAGCCCTCGCTGCTGAAGGCGATCAAGGACAAGGGCGTCCGCGCGGGGCTGGATGTCTTCGACAACGAACCGGCCACCCCCACCGCCGATTGGAAGACCGAGCTTTCCGCCTCGCCGAACGTCTACGGCGCGCACCACATCGGCGCCTCGACCGATCAGGCGCAGCAGGCGATCGCCGACGAGACCGTCCGCATCCTCGCGCACTACAAAGCCACCGGCGCGGTGCTGAACTGCGTGAATCTCGCCGCCAAGAGCCGGGCCAAGGCGCTCCTCGTCGTCCGCCACCTGAACCGCCCGGGCGTGCTCGCGCACGTCATCGGCGAGATCGGCAAAGCCGGCATCAACATCGAGGAAATGGAAAACATCATCTACCAGGGGGCCGAGGCGGCGTGCGCCAGAATCCGCCTCGACAGCGAGCCGGGCCGCGCGACGATGGAGTCGATCGGCAAGGGCTCGCCGCATGTGCTGAGCGTTGCGTTGAATCAGATTTAGGAGTTTCACCACAGAGGACACAGAACGCACAGAGAAAGCAAAGGAAAAGGATGTCTGATTTCTGGAGAAGTCCTTGGTCCCAACGATATATGTGGTCCTGTTCCAGTTCATTCTGCTTCTCTGTGAACTCTGTGTTCTCTGTGGTGAATGCTTGAAAGAGAATCAATCATGACCGACCGCATCTTCAACTTCTCCGCCGGCCCGGGCGTTCTTCCTGAACCTGTTCTCAAGCAGGCGCAGAAGGACCTCTGGAACATCTTCGACACCGGCATCGGCATCCTCGAGCACAGCCACCGCGGCAAGGCCTTCGACCGCGTGATCGCCGAAGCCGAGGCCGACTGCCGCGAACTCGCGGGCATCCCGAAGAACTACCATGTGCTGTTCCTGCAGGGCGGCGCCTCGCTGCAGTTCGCGATGGTGCCGATGAACTTCCTGCACGCGGGCAAGACGGCCGACTATTTCAACACGGGCGAGTGGGCCCGCCGCGCACTGAAGGAAGCCAAGAAGTTCGGCACGGTGAACGAAGCCTGCACAAGCGAGCCGCAGAACTACACGTTCATCCCCGCCGAGAAGGACCGCAAGTACACCCCCGCCGCGAACGCCGCATACTGCCACTACTGCTCGAACAACACCATCTTCGGCACCGAGATGCGCACGGAGCCCACGCCCCCCGCCGGCGTGCCGCTCGTGTGCGACAGCTCGTCGAACATGTACAGCAAACCGCTCGACGTAACGAAATACGCGATGCTCTACGCCGGCGCGCAGAAGAACCTCGGCCCGTCGGGCAGCGTCCTCGTCATCATCCGCGACGACTTCCTGCAGACCGCGCGCGAGGACGTCGCCACCATGCTCTCCTACAAAGTCCACGCCAAAGACGGCAGCCGCCACAACACCCCCAACACCTTCGGCATCTACCTCATGGGCCAGACCTTCAAATGGATCAAGCAGTTCGGCGGGCTGAAAGCCATGGCCGAGTACAACCAGCAGAAAGCCAACGTCCTCTACAACCACCTCGACTCCACCGACTTCTTCCGCGGCACCGCCGAGCCCGCCGACCGCTCGCTCATGAACATCACCTTCCGCTGCACGAACGAAGCGCTGGAAGAGAAGTTCATCAAGGAAGCCACCGCCGCCGGGTTCGACGGGCTGAAAGGCCACCGCTCGGTGGGCGGCATGCGCGCCAGCGTCTACAACGCCTTCCCGATTGAGGGTGTCCGCAAGCTCGTTGAGTTCATGAAGAAGTTCGAGCAGGGGAACCGCTGATCGCCCGCCCTCCCGGTTGTGTGCCCCATTGATCGGCATCGGGCCCAAGTGCTACGCTCATAGACCGATGCGGCTCGGTGCTCCATCGATCATGCTGATGTTCGCCGTCCTCACGGCGATGCTGTCGCCGCGCTTGGCGAACGCACGGCAGCAGGCCGACCATCCCACCGTCCTGATTCTCCATTCGTACCAACCGCTCGTTCACTTCACGCGGCTGCAAGACACCGCCATCCGCGACGCGCTCACCGCCGACGAGATTTTTCCACATCTCCGCATCGAATACATGGTCGATACAGGCGGACCGGAGCCGGAGAGCGGGGTCCCGCTCCGTGATCATCTCCATCAGAAGTACCGAGACCAGAACATCAGACTCGTCATCACCACCGACACGCCCGCCGCCATGTTCTGGTTCCAGCACGGGCAAGACGCTCTGCCCGGCGTGCCGCACGTCTTCTCCGCATTCCGCAGCGACTACCGGCAGCACATCCCGACAGGACGTGAGACCACCGGGCTCATCGAAGAACTCGACGTCAAGGGCACGCTCGAGATTATCCGCCGCCTGCACCCCGACGCCCCCGCCCTCGGCATCGTCGTCACCGACCGGCGCGAGAACGACCGCTTCAAGCTGCTCAGCGAACAAGCGCTCGCGGAACTCCCGCCGTGGCCGCGGGTCGAGTGGCTCATCGAGCGCAGCGCCGAGGATGCGCTCGCGCGGTGCCGAACGCTCCCGCCCGGTTCGGTGCTGCTCTCCTTCGGCTTCTCGGATCACTCCAAGCGCAACCGCGGCACCGATGAATTCACGCGTTTCCTCCAGAACTCCCCCGACGCGCCCCCCGTCTACGGGCTCTACGACTCGCACATCAAGGCGGACTACGTCGGGGGCAGGGTGGTCAGCGCGAGCAAGCAAGGCGAAGCCGCCGCCGACCTGGCGCTCCGGATCCTCCGCGGCGAGCGCGCGTCCTCCATCCCAGTGACCGACGGCCCGAACGCCGCCCTCTTCAACGAAATCCAGCTCCGCAGGTTCAACATCAAACGCGAACTCCTCCCGTCTGGCAGCGAGCTGATCGGGCGCGTCCCACGCTGGTGGGAAACCTACCGGGCCGAACTGACGAACGGCGCGCTGGTTCTCACGGGCGCGTGTATCTCGGCGGCAATCTTCACCGCCGCTCGCGCACGCCGACGGGCCGCCGAGCTCGCGCTCGCTACCCGCGATCGAGAAGCCGCCGTACAAATCCGGAACCTGCTGTTCTCGTCCGCGGACCTGCTCACGGCGGAGAGCGAATTCGACACGGCGGAGCGCGTGGCTCGCGCGGTTCAGGGCGCGGGCTGGAACGCCGTCCACGTCTTCCTCTACGACCGTGAGTGGAACATGACCTGTCTCGCGTCCGCCGGCGTCTCGCCCGAGGACCTCGAACTCGCCAGGCTCCGCGGCTTCACGCCCACCGCGCGCGCCGCGTTCTTCAAGGGCGGCGCCGACCAGTACCGCGTCAGCCGCAGTTACTACATCCCCGCGCCGCACGCGGAAGCCATCGGCATCGCGCTGGCCGCCCGCGCCATTCCCCAGCCGCGCCCCCGCCCGTCGAGCGACGCCTGGGACCCGCACGACGCCGCCATCGTCCCGCTGCTCGATCGGCAAGATCGCGTGATCGGCTGCGTGTCGCTCGCCGATCCGACCAGCGGGCGCAAGCCCGATGCGCAGACGTTCCAACGCCTTGAATTCTTCGCCGATCTCGCCGCCCGATCGATCGAACTCCTCGCGCTGGTGCGCGAGGTCCGCGCCGCCGAGGCCGCGGCCCAGAAGGCCCAGCAGACCCTCTCCCAACTCCTCGCCGACGCCCGTCCGCTGCACGAGGCTCGCGACGAACCCGCCGTTCTCCAACTCGTCGCCGACGCGATCCACCGCTCCGGCTGGGATTCCGTCACCGTCTTCACCTACACCGACGACTGGAGCATCGACCGCGCCGCCTACGCGGGACTCACGGATCAGATGATCGAACACCTGCGCGCCAACGTGCTCACCCCCGAGCGCCGCCGCGAGATGTACGGCCCCGGCATGAGCCGATTCCAGCTGAGCCGGTCGTTCTTCATCCCCGCCGAGCAGATCAGCGAGCTCGCCGTCCCCTTCGACATCCTGCCCGGCAAGCGCACGCCCCGCCCGGGCGACACCTGGAAGCCCAGCGACCTCGCGTACGTCCCGCTCCGCTCCGCCGGCGGCTCCGTGCTCGGGCGATTCACGCTCAACGATCCGGCCGACGGGCAGCGACCAACGCGCGAACAACTCGTCCGGATCGAGTTCTTCGCCGACCTCGCCGCCCGCGCCATCGAGAACCTCCGCTTGCTCGAGCGGGTCCGCGCCGCCGCCGAGGAAACCCGGCGCAGCGCCGAGATGCTCCGCACCGTCGTGAACAACTCGCCGCTCGTGCTCTGGGCCGCGGATACCGGCGGCAGATTCACCCTGTCGGAGGGCATGGGGCTCCGCGGGTTCGATCTCGGGCCGGGCGAAGTGGTCGGCACCAGCGTCTGGGAGTTTGTGAAGAACTACCCAAAGGTCGCGGCGCAGATCCGCCGGGCGCTCGCCGGCGAGACATTCTCGGAGCCCGTCCACATCGCCGGGCTTATATTCGAGACGTTTTTCGCACCCGTCCACGACGATTCGGGCGCGATCGTCGGGATGATGGGTGTCTCCACCGATGTCACCGAGCGCAGCCGCGTCCGCGCCGAGCTCGAGGAATCAACCTCGCGGTTCACCGAATTCGCACAGTCGGTCGATCAGGTGCTGTGGCTGGAAGACCTCGAACCCCGCCGCATCACCTTCGTGAACCCGGCGTTCGAACGCATCTGGGGCATCCCGATGGGAGAGCTGTACGCCGACGTCAATGTCTGGACGCGCTCGGTCCACCCCGAGGACCTCCCCGCCGCCAAGCGCATCTTCGAGCAATGGGTCGCGCAGGTCCCGGGCGTCGAATACGACGTCGAGTACCGCATCATCCGGCGCGACGGGCAGGTCCGCTGGATCCACGACCGCGGCGTGTCCATCAAGAACGCCGAGGGACGCATCGCCCGCGTCGCGGGCGTCGCCACCGACATCACCGCGCGCAAGAAGGCCGCCCTCGATCTCCAGCGCGAGAGCGAACTCCGACGATTACTCCTCTCTGAACTCGACCACAGGGTGAAAAACGCGCTCGCCGGACTGCTCTCAATGATCGACCTGTCGAAGGACCGCCGCGACGAGCACGCCGTCGCCGCCATCCACGCGCGGGTCCAGGCAATGCTCACCGTCCACTCCATGCTCTCATCGAGCCACTGGTCGAGCGTGAATCTCACGCGACTGCTCTCGTCGATGCTCCCGCCCACCCTGAGCGACCGCGCCCTCTTCAACGGCCCGGACGCCGACATCCCCGCCCGCCAGGCCACCGCCCTCGGCATGGTCATCCAGGAACTCATGACCAACTGCCAGAAGCACGGCGCCTTCTCCTCCGTCGCCGGACGACTCGAAGTCTCGTGGGCCATCTCACGCCACGACCCGCTCGACGCGCACCGCCTCACCATCCGCTGGATCGAACGCGCCGGCCCGCGCCCCGCCTCACCCGTCATCGACGGCACCGGCACCGGGCTGATCCACGGCTTCGCCCGATTCGAACTCCGCGGCGAAGCCCAACTCTCGTACCCCGAAGAAGGCGCCACCCACACCCTCATCATCGGGCTCGACCACGACACCCAGACCGTCAACCCGATCTCCAGCAGCGACACCTCGCTCAACACCGAACTCGCAACGCTGGGCTCCCACATGTGACGCAAAGAGCTCGGCCCCCGACGCCTGAGCACGCTCTGACGCTCGGGATGAGCGATGAGCCATCCGCCCGTCGACCCAAGCGAAGCATTTTCAACTCCAGCGCAACACGCAAGACAATTCGGCGCTCCGCGACCTGCGCACATCGCCTCACCAAAAAACATCACCCGTTCCGCGTGAAGACGAAACGGGCGGCGGTGCGGCGGGGGGTGGTGATCGCCCCGCCGACGAGGTGGTATGGAAGCGCCCGATCGAACGCGAATCCGATCGGACGAAATCTTCGTGTGCTCCGGCGGCCCCACACCACGCTTCCCGTCGCCGGCCCCGGCGCCTCTCGGCGCCTGCCCTCCCGCACGCGTCCATGCGCACGAGCTCGACGATCCACGCAGCATGAGTCTTCGAGTCCGTTCGAAACCTCCGTCGCACCATCGCGGTGCGGGTTACTGCCCCGCCCGCTCCGTAATCCAGCCGTGGCCCGCGCCACTTCACATTCCCGACACCCGCCCTTCCGGGCGGACGCGAGCCGCTCTCACTCACTCCCCGAGGCCCGCCCGTTCCGGCGCTCCTCGATCCGGCGCATCAGGTCCGGCATCTGGGCCAGACGATCCGCCTTACTCTTCTCCCACTCAGCGCGGTCTCTCACCTCCAGACGATCGCCTGCGCCGACCAGGACCACTTCCGTTCCAAGACCAACGAGCTTGAGCGTCTCGTCCGGCAGACGCACGCGACCCGCGGAATCCATCTCCACCCGCGCCGATAAGCCGAACAGCGTGGCCTGCAGCTCCGCCTCGTCCGGGCTGGGCGTGAGGGAGACGGCGCGGCTCGCCGCCCGATTGTGAAAGTCCACTTCCGTGTACAGCCGAAGACACCCCGTGGGCCAGGGCACGGCGAACCACGCCGAACCATCCGCCTCGCTCCGCCACCGCGCCCGAATCTCCGCGGGGATCGCTAGCCTCCCCTTCGAGTCGATCGTGTGAGCGTAATGACCGGTGAAAAGCACCCATTTGCACTCCGGGGCGGATCGGTAGGCGGAATGTACCCCACTTCGCCCCACAACGCAACACAATTCTGTTCAAGCGACACTTTTTCCACGCGATTCTTACACCGCAAAGAAGCGCAATGACTGCGCGATCGGTGGTTTTCTCGGGCCTCTTTGGGGGATTGGCCGGTCCCTGCGTCCGAACACGCCGATGGTTCCAGAAGCACTTAGCTCGTCGGCGGGTGGGCGGTTGTTCGCTCGTGGGTTCGATTCAGCGGAGGCCGCGAGGATGGTCCGCAAGAGCGTGCCGGAACATGCGAAGGCGCTGGGGCTGCTGCCCTCGGGTGTTTTCGTGCTCACGGCCGCCTACGAATCCACCCGCGCCGGTTTGCTCGTCCACTGGGTGCAGCAGGCTGGTTTTCATCCGCCGCTCATCACCGTCGCGGTGCCCAAGGGGCAGATGATCGGCCCCTTGATCCGCGATGCGCACTGCTTCGGGCTGTGCCAACTGGCGCGCACCGATCGGTTCCTCGACCGGCGGTTCACCTCTGAAGAGATGCCGCCCGGCGATCCCTTCATGGCGATCGAGACCGAGTCGTGGATGACCGGCGCGCCGATGATCACGCGCGCGATGGCGGCGTTCGACTGCCGCGTGGTGCGCCATCTTGACTTCGAGAGCGATCACGAGTTCTTCGTCGGTGAAGTCGTCGCCGCCCGGATTCTGGACCGCGCGGGACGCCCGGCGGTGCATCTGCGCGACGACGGGCTGCGATATTGACCATCATCGATATCGTGATCCGGGCCTACGATATCCGATATGAACTCCCCCGCCGCGACGAAGCGACCCGCCACGATTCACAACCGGCTCGGGCTTGACTACCGCGCCGAAGCGGCGCGGCTCGGCCCGCCCATCGTGCCCATCATCGACTGCCACACCCACATCAACGGCGACCGCGCCGCCGCCATCTACCGCGAAGCCCGCGAGCTCTTCGGCGTGGTGCGCACCTACTCCATGTCGCAACTGCCACAGGCGGACTCCGTGGTCCGCGCGCTGGGCGACACGGTCCGCTTCATCGCGTTCCCGCAGTTCATGGCGCCCGATCGGCGGCACGCGATGAAATCAGGGTACATCGACACGATCAACCAGTGGCACGCGCTCGGCGCGCGCATGGTTAAATGGTGGTGCTCGCCCCGCGGCCGGGACTACGGACGCGAACTGGGCGAGCCGAACCTGATGGACCTCGACACGCCCTGGAAGCGCGAGCAGATGGACCACGCCGCGTCGCTCGGCATGATGTTCATGGCCCACATCGCCGACCCCGACACCTACTTCCAAACCAAGTACCGCGACGCGTCCATCTACGGCACCAAGGCCGACCAATACGAGCCGCTCGAACGATTGGCGGACGAGTACCGCGTGCAGTGGATCATCGCGCACATGGGCGGCTGGCCCGAGGACCTCGCGTTCCTCGACGGCCTCCTCACGCGCCATTCGAACCTGCACCTCGACACGTCGGCGACCAAGTGGATGGTGCGCGAGCTCTCGCGCCACGCGCCCGAGCGCTTCATCGCGTTCCTCGAGAAATGGCGCGGGCGCATCCTCTTCGGCTCCGACATCGTGGTGCTCGAAGACCACTTGAAAAGCTCCGACAAGTTGAACGCGTTCAAAGGCGCGCAGGCGAACACGCCGGAGGAGGCATTCGACCTCTACGCGAGCCGCTACTACACACTGCGCACGTTCTTCGAGACGGACTACGCCGGACCCTCACCAATCGCGGATGAGGACCTGAAGATGGTCGACCCGTCCAAGTACGACGACATGTCAGCCCCGGACCTGCGCTGCCGTGTGGTGCCGATGGAGTTGCGCAAGGTGCTGTACCACGACGCGGCGGGGAACCTCATTGAGAAGTGGTGGGCGGAGCATCCGTGAACATGGCGCGCGCCTGATGGAGCCCTGGGCGCGAGCCGAGGGTTCTTGGACTCGATCGCCGCAACCGGCGTTCGCTTCGACGATTCGCGCTCAGCGACCGCCTGCTCGCGCAGGCGGCTCCATCAATATGCGTGAAATCCGCGCCCCAGCATCACCGTCAACCACGAGCTGAGTTCCTTCGTCAGCGCATCCTCACGCGTGGCGCCGATGCGCCCGCCGATCTCGGACGATTCGAGCTGGTCGGTGAACCCGCCGCGGGAGGCGAGGAATTTCAGCGTGGCGCGCGACATGCGCGCGTTGAACTCGGCGTCCTCAAAGCTGCTCGAGGGGAGCACGAACCCGCCCCCGCCGTACACGCCGTAGCCGCTGCCGGCGAGGACGACGTGCGTGATCGTCGCGTTGCACGCGGTGTCGTCGATCGGGGTTTTGCCCGCCTTCGGACGCACGAACATGTTGATGGTCACGATGTTCCCCGCCGCACCGCCCGCGGTGCCGCTGAGCGCGGCACGGAGATCATCCGGCGACAGATCACTCAGGATGATCTGCGTCGTCTCGCGGTCGGGGTTGGTGAAGATGTTGGTGAGCCACTCCGGCTCGAGGTACGTGCCCTGCACGGCGGACTGCACGCGCAACGCCGACGACGAGCCGCAGCCCGCCAGCGGCAACGCGGCACAGGCAATCAAAACAAGCAACGCGGCGCGTGCGGCACGGGGAGTATTCATAGATGCGGGCAGCATGGGGGAAGTTGCGGGCGGCGTCAACGCACGGGCGCGGCGACGGGTTCGCGGAACGACCGCCTCTATACTCGCGATCCCCGCTGAAAGGAGCCCCGCGTGAGCAGCCATCGCCGCCCGATTGTCGCCGGGAATTGGAAGATGAACACCGACCGCGCCGGCGCCGCGGTGCTGGCGCGCGCAGTCGCCGAGGCGGGCGCGACGCACGCGGAGCGCGTCGAAATCGCCGTCTGCCCGCCCTTCGTCTATCTCGACGCGGTGGCGGCGGCGCTGAAAGGCTCGCGCATCGCGCTCGGGGCGCAGGACCTCTACCACGAAGCGAACGGCGCCTTCACCGGCGAAATCTCGGCGGCGATGCTGAAGGACATCGGCGCGACGATCGTCCTCACCGGGCACTCCGAACGCCGGCACGTCCTCGGCGAGACGGACGAACTCATCGCGAAGAAGACCCGCGCGGCCGTCGCCGCCGGTTTGCACTGCATCCTGTGCGTGGGCGAAAAACTCGACGAACGCCAAGCCGGTCGCACCGACGCGGTGAACGAGCGGCAGACCCGCGCGGCCCTCGAAGGCATGCCGCCTGAACTCGCGGCGCGGGTGACGACCGCGTACGAGCCGGTATGGGCGATCGGCACGGGCAAGACCGCGACCCCCGCCGACGCGCAGGATGCGCATCTGAAAATCCGCGCGGTGGTCCGGGCGATTCTGGGCGAAGTAGCGGCATCGTCGATGCGGATTCTCTACGGCGGGTCAGTGAAGCCCGACAACGCCGCCGAACTCTTCGCCCAGCCGGATATCGACGGCGGGCTGATCGGCGGGGCGTCGCTGAAAGCCGCGGATTTCATGGCGATCGTCGCCGGGGCTGACCGCTGAGCGATTGGTCGCTAGAATGCTCGGCCCGGCTCAGCCGAACACAACCCAATCGGCATCGCCGCCGATCAGGACCCCGATCATGAGCACGCTCGCGTTCGAACTCAATCTGCCCCCCATCGCCGTCGGCATTCTCGTCGCGGTCTTCGTGATCATCAGCTTCATGCTGCTGCTGGTGATCCTGATCCAGCGCCCGCAAGGCGGCGGGCTGAGCGAAGCCTTCGGCTCGAACTCCGGCTCGGGGCACACCGCCTTCGGCGCCAAGACGGGCGACGCGCTCACCACCGCGACGATCGGCATTTTCGTCGTGTTCATCCTGGTCTCGATCGTGCTGAATTACGCGGTCCGCCCCCCGAAGGCAACCGACGCCGGGCAAGCCACCATCGAGACCACAACGGGCACGACGCCGGCGAGCGAGACGCCCTCGCCATCGATGAAGGTCGAGACGCCCGTGCTGCCCGGCTCGTCGCAGGAGACGGCGATCCCCATCCAACTCCCAGCCGACGGCGGGCAGATCACGATCCCCGCGCCCGCGGGGGCGCAGCCTGCGACGCCGCCCGCGTCGAACCCGACTCCTGCGACGGAGAAGCCCGCGGAGACACCAACCCCGGCCCCAGCGCCGAGCGACGGCGGCGAGCAGCCGAAGCCTCAGTGATCCGGGATTTTTGCTCCGCAGCGCGGCGAGAGCGAGCGGCGATTCACGCGTGCTGACGTTTCGCGTCCTGTTGTCTGAAGTCCGAGCGTGAAACCGGCGTCGGCGAGCCGCTTGGCTGGTTGGCCTGAAGCGGGTGTGCGTTCGGGCCGATGTGGTCTTATAACTTGGTGCGCCGGCCGACAGTTCGGCCGCAGGGAATCATTCCCTCGGGGGCCTTCGGGTCTTCGGGCGGCGGAGGATTGAGCGTGATCCGGAGCATGACCGGTTTCGGCGAGGCGACGGCTCACATCGACGGAGCGCACTATTCCCTCGAAGTCCGCAGCCTCAACGGCAAGTACTTCAAGGGCACCATCCGCATGCCCGAGTCGTTGCAGGGGCTCGAACCGGAACTCGAAGCGGAGCTCCGCCGCCGACTGACGCGCGGCACGGTGACGCTCATCGGCAAATGCAGCGATTCCTCCGAAGGGGCGGCGTACGAGATCAACGCGCCCGCGCTGGCGCGCTACATCGAACAACTGCGCCAAACGCCGCAGATCGCCGACGGCTCATGCCAACTCGAAATCGGCCCGCTGCTGACATTGCCGGGCGTGCTGCAGCCGCCGTCGAACGAGGAAGAGCGCTTCGAGAAGGCCCGCGGCGTGTTCGCCAAGCTGCTCGACAAAGCCGTCGCCGACCTCATCCGCATGCGCGAGAAGGAGGGCAAGCTCCTCGTCGCGGACCTGATGTCGCACCACGGCGTGATCATCAGCGCGCTCGAACGAATCAAGGTCGCCGCCCCGCGCCAGCGCGATGACTACGAGAAGCGCCTCCGCCAGCGCATCGATACGCTGCTCGAAGACGCGAAGATCCAGGTGGACACCGTGAGCCTCATCAAGGAAGTCGCGGTGTACGCCGAGCGCAGCGACATCTCCGAGGAAGTCGCGCGGCTGACGGGGCACCTCGACCAGTTCAAGGACATGCTCGCGCCGAAGGAAGACCGCCCGATGGGCCGCACGCTGGACTTCCTGGCGCAGGAGATGCTGCGCGAAGCGAACACGATCGCCAGCAAGAGCGCCGACGCGGATATCAGCCGCGCGATCGTGGAAGCGAAGGGCGCGATCGACCGCATCAAGGAGCAGGTGCAGAATGTGGAGTGATCCGCCGCGTCCCGTCCGCGTGCTCGATCCCTCGGAATCTTGCCACAGATAGACACAGATGGACAGAGATGAAATCAAACTCTCTTGCCTTCAATCTGTGTCCATCTGTGGCAAGCTCTTCTCGATTCATTTCTCTCGCGCAACGTCAGCGCCCTCAGAAACAGAGACCCCACGAGCTCCCGCCGCGCATGAGCACCGTACCGCCCGCCCCCGCCAGCTTTGATCCCGCTGAACTGGCGATCGTGCTGTCGCACTACGATCTCGGCGTGATCGCGTCGGTGCATCCGTTCCGCGGCGGGTCGCGCGCGTCACCGAAACTCCTCATCAAGGCCGAGCGCGGGCAGTACCTGCTCAAGCGCCGGGCGCTCGGGCGCGATGATCCGGTCCGCGTCGCCTGCTCGCACCAGATCCAGAAGCACCTGTACCAACTCGGCTTCCCCCTCCCCGCGCTGATCCTCACCGCGCGCCACCGCGAGTCGCTCGTGCAGGTTGACGGCCGCATCTACGAAGTCTTCGAGTACTCCCGCGGCATGCCCTACGACGGCTCGCCCGGTGCCACCGCCGACGCCGGGCGCACGCTCGCGATCCTGCACCGTTTGCTCAGCACATTCACGCCGAGTTGGAAACCCCCCACCGGCAGCTACCACCGCATCGCGCGGCTGGGCGACGCGCTCGGCGTGATCCCCCGCAAGCTCCGCGCGCCGGAGCTCCAACCCACCACGGAGTTCCTCTCAAAAGCCGCCGCCGACGCCGCCGAGCAGGCCGATAACGCCGGGCTTCCCGAGTGGCCCCTCCAGCTCATCCACGGCGACTGGCACCCCGGCAACCTGCTGTTCCACAACGCCAAAGTCGCCGCCGTCTTTGACTACGACACCGTCCGCCTGCAGCCACGGGTGATCGACCTGGCGAACGGGCTGCTGCAATTCAGCATGATTCACGCCGGCGAGACGCCCGAATCGTGGCCGGACCAGCCGGACGCCGAACGGTTCCGGGCGTTCTTCGGTGGCTATGATTCAACGAAAGACTGCGTGGTCGCCAAGGCGGAGGTCCGCGCGATCCCGTGGCTGATGATCGAGGCGCTGATCGCCGAAGCCGCTTTTCCTATTGCAACGACCGGCAGATTTGGCACTATGGATGGGCAGGCGTTCCTGAGAATGGTGGAGCGGAAGGTCCGCTGGCTCCAGACGAACGCTCAAGTTTTGATCGAGGGTGTGCTGTGACGAAGGGATTGCTCCGCATGACGCACTCACGCACCGCCCGCATCAGCTCGGCCTCCGCCGCGTTCCTGCTGCTCGCCGGCTCGGCTCTGGCACAGGTCAATCCGGTCACCCCCGAGATGATCCGCGACGCGGAGCAATCCGCCGGCCTGCCGGGCCACAATCCCGGAGTGCCGGGGACGATCGAAGGCATGACGGGGCTCATCACGCGGCTCGATTCCGAATCCTGGGCCGAACGCGAGGAAGCGTTCCGCGAGCTGCAAGCCCACCCGGCGGCGACCGAGGACCGGCTCGCGGCCCTCGCGAAAGACGAAGCCTTCTCGCTCGAACAGCGCCGCCGCCTCGCGGGCGCGGTGCGCGAGCGGTTCATCAACTCCCCGCGCGGCGCCATCGGCATCCAGTTCGCGCCGGGCACCAGCACCGAGCCGGCGATCATCGACGAAGCCCGCCCGAATTTCCCGGCGGGGCAGCTCGGCTTGCTGCGCGCCGGCGACCGCATCGACGCCGTCGACGGCATCGAGCTCGCGCCGAAGCCCGACCCGAATGCCCCGGTGGTGCGCGCGCGGGCCGTGTTCAATATGAACGACCCGGTTCGGCAAAAACTCATCAGCTACGTCGTGTCGCGCAACCCGGGCGATCAGATCACGCTGCGCATCCGCCGACCGATCGGCCCGGCGCGGCTCGACGCGGGGAACAACCTCAACGCGATGGCGGGCGACGCACCGCCGCCGCTCGAATTCGAAACGCTCGAAGTCAGGGTGCCCCTCGGCAGCTATGACGACCTGCACCCGGTGCCGGCGCAGCGCCAACAGGTGGCGCTGCAAGCGTGGCCCAACCGCGCGGCGAAGCTCGGCCTGTCCGACATGGACCCGCCGCTGATCACGTCGAACCTCGACCCGGACGTGTGGAACCGCGCTCGCCCGCGCTCGCAGTACCCGCCATCGATCGCGGGCGATGCCCGCCCCGCCGGGCTGTTGCCGGGACGAGTCGAACTGAACCGCGGCAACCAGTTCGCGCAGGCGCTCAAGTTCGACCCGAAGGGCGGCGCGGTCCAGATCGTCGCCGGCGGTCAGGGCATGGTCAACGTCATCCAGATCGGCGAGCCCGAGCAGGGCAAGATCGAAGTCAAGGAACTGACCGACGCACGCCAGCTCATCGTCGCTCGGATCGACTCGCTCCAGCAGGAGATCGACGGCATGCGCCAGCAGCTCGCGCTCCCCAGCCTGCGCGCCAAGGAACGGCAACTCCTCGAGACGCGCCTGATCGCCAACGAGCAGCAGATGCAGGCGCTCATGAAGCAGAACGCCGACCTGCTGAAACGCCAGCTCGAGCAGCTGCCCAGGAAGAAGTAACGCCCGCCCCGCTTTCCTCGCGGGTATCATCGCGCGCTCATCGCCCGGATGCCCGGGCGCGGAGACCGCGATGCACCTGTGGCTGTGGATCGGCTTTGTCGGCTTCGTGATCGTCATGCTGCTGCTCGACCTTCTGGTCGTCAACCGCAAGGCGCACGCCATCGGCGCGGGCGAATCGCTCGCGTGGACGGGTGTGTGCATCGTCCTGGCGCTCGCCTTCGGCGCGGGCGTCTACTGGATCTACGACACCAACTTCCTCGGGATGGCCGGCGTCGATCCGGCGCCCGGCGCGGGCATGAAGGCCGCCAGCGAATACCTGACCGCGTGGATCGTCGAGTACGCGCTGAGCCTCGACAACATCATGGTCTTCGCGCTCGTCTTCGGCTACTTCCAGGTGCCGCCCCACCACCAGCACCGCGTGCTGTTCTGGGGCGTCCTGGGCGCGCTGGCCATGCGCGGCATCATGATCGCCGTCGGCGCCGCGCTCCTCAACCAGTTCCACTGGATGATCCACGTCTTCGGCGCGATCCTGCTTATCACCGCCGTCAAGCTGCTGGTGACGAAGGAGGAAGCGCACGATCTCTCCGACAACAAGCTCGTCAAGCTCGTCCACAAGGTCCTGCCCGTCAGCGATCACTTCGACGGGCAGCGCTTCTTCACGCGCGAGAACGGCAAGCGGGTCGCCACGCCCATGTTCGTCGTCCTGATCGTCGTCGAGTTCACCGACGTCATCTTCGCGGTCGACTCGATCCCCGCGGTCTTCGGCGTGACGAAGGACCCCTTCATCGTCTTCACCTCCAACGTCTTCGCCATCCTCGGGCTCCGCTCGCTCTACTTCGCCCTCTCGGCGATCCTGCACCGCTTCCGCTATGTGAAAACCGCCCTCATCTTCGTCCTCACGTTCATCGGCGTGAAGATGATGATCGAGCACTGGTACAAAATCCCCACGGGCGTGTCGCTCGCGGTGGTGGGCGGGCTGATCGCGACCGGACTGCTCGCGTCGTTCGTCGCGCCGGCCGAGCCGAAGCCGGGCGAACAACCCGGCGCACCGCCGCGCGAGCACGAAGAAGAAGCCCCCATCGAGCAGATGGCGGAGCTCGCCGAGTACGCCTGGCGCCGCGGCCGCAAGATCGCCATCCTCCTGATCGGCGGCACGATCGTGCTCTTCGGCCTGATCGTCGGCATCCTGCCGGGCGTGCCGGGAATCCCCATCATGATCGTGGGGTTCATGCTCCTCGCCACCGAGTTCATCTGGGCGCGCGTGGTGCTCAAGAAACTCAAGCAGAAGGCGATCGACCTGGCAAAGCGTGCCCAATCGATGGTCGGCGGCGCATCGCACCCCGCGACGATGACTGAACGCCGTGATCCGCCGATGGAACCAGTGACGCGTGAGGATGCGCCGAGGAATTGACCAACCGCGCACAGGCGCTCTGGCGAAGAGTCACTCCAAACACAGCGCAGTGAGCCACTGATCACCCAGGTCAGCCCGGATCAAGACGAGTGTTTTCGTGCGGCCAGTGACGACTCGTGCAGACTCATCTGGGATTGTCCGGGTCATCTGTGGCCTGCCTCTCGCAGCCTCGGTCCGCAACGCTTGAGGAAAAGCAACCCCGGCCCGACTCGCGACAGGTCGTGACGAGATCACACAGGCATTTCTCTGCGCTCCCTCTGAATCTCCGCGTCTGTGTGGATCAGCGCGAAACGGCTACTTCACCACCAGATTCACCATCCGCCCCGGCACCACGATCACCTTCTGCACAGACTTCCCTTCGATCGCGGCTTTCACCTTCTCGTCCGCCAGCGCCGCGCGTTCCACCGCCGCGGCGTCGGCGTCCTTCGGCACGGTGATCTTTGCCCGAACCTTCCCCGCGATCTGCACCGGAAGTTCGATCTCGGCGTCAACCAGCATCGCCGGGTCGTGCGCGGGCCACGCCTGCGCCGACGCCAAGCCGCTCTCCGCTGGCGACACGCGCGACCACAGCTCCTCCGCCATATGCGGCGCGAAGGGGCACAGCACCAGCGCCAGCCGCGCAATCTGATCGCGCGTCAGCGCCCCGCCGCCCGCGCCCCCGGCACCTGTCGCGTCGTTCACGAACTTGATCAGGTCCGCGATCGCCGTGTTGAAGCTCAGCGTCTCGATCTTCTGCGCCACCGAGTGGACGAGCTTGTGCAATTCGCGATCAAGTTTCGCGTCGGGCTCCGCGGCGGCGCGGACTTCGCCCGTCTCCTCATCGATCGCCACGCGCCACAGTCGCTGCAGGAACCGGTACAACCCCGAGATATCCCGCGGGTTCCACGGCTTGCTCGCTTCCAGCGGGCCCATGTACATCTCGTACAAACGGAACGTGTCCGCGCCGAACTCCGCGATCACATCATCCGGGTTCACCACGTTCTTGAGCGACTTGCTCATCTTCGCGATGACGGGCGACAGCTTCTCGCCGGTTGCTTTCTCGAAGAACTCCCCGCCGCCCTCGCCGCGCTCCTCGACCATGTCCGTCGGCACCAGCGTCTTGTCCGCGCGCTGGTACGCGAAGCTGGTGATCAGCCCCTGATGGAACAGCTTCTGGAACGGCTCCTTCACCGACACTTCGCCCAGATCGAAGAGCACCTTGTGCCAGAAGCGCGCGTACAGCAGGTGCAGCACCGCGTGCTCCGCGCCGCCGATGTAGAGGTCCACGCCGTGCCGACCCATCCAGTATTTCTCAGCGGCCTCGCCAACAAACCGAGCGCCATCCTTGGGCGAGGCATAGCGCAGGTAGTACCAGCACGAGCCGGCCCACCCCGGCATCGTGTTCGTCTCGCGCACCACCGGAGCATCCGGCGGCGGGTCGGCGTCGGCGAGCTGATCGCGCAGCCCGCTCTCGCTCACCGTCGAGTGCATCCACTGCTTCGCTTTCGCCAGCAGCGGGCGCGGATCGTCCGACTCCTCGGGCGTGTAGTCCACCAACTCGGGCAACGTCAGCGGCAACGATTTCTCATGGATCGCGTAGTGGCGCCCCGCCTCGTCGTACACGATCGGGAACGGCTCGCCCCAGTAGCGCTGCCGGCTGAAGAGCCAGTCGCGCAGCCGGTAGTTCACACGCCGCTTGCCGTGCCCGATCTGCTCGAGCCGCGCGGTGATCGCCGGCTTCATCTCGACCGTCTGCATCCCCGTGAATTCCGCGGAATTCGCCGCGTGCCCCTGCCCGCTGAAGGCGCCGTTGGTCTTCTCGTAGAAGCTGCCCCCGCGGAACCACTCGCGCATCTCGTCGAAACTCTTGAAGCCGATCGACTCGATCGCGTCCAGCCAGGTGAGCTTTGTCACGCCGCGCCGTTCGCCGATCCATCCCGGCACATCCTGCTTCACCACGCCCGGCTCGATGGCGACATCGGTGGTCGACGCCGTCTCGCGCTCGCGCGGATTGCCGCGAACAAGGTCGAGCGCCCCCTCGAAATCCGCCGGCTGCAAGCCGCGCGACGTGATCAAGCCCAGAAAGTCCGCCAGCATACCGAACCACTTCTCGCCCGCCGCTTCCTGAGGCGTCGCGCGCTCGCCGTAGTACTTCATCGCCAGCACATGCCGCGGGTACACCACGTCGCGGATCTTCACGCCGAACTGCCGCGCGAACTCGTAGTCGCGATCGTCGTGCGCCGGCACCGCCATGATCGCGCCCGTGCCGTAGCCCATCAGCACGTAGTCCGCGATGAACACCGGCACGCGCTCGCCCGACATCGGGTTGATCGCGTACGCGCCGGTGAAGACGCCGGTTTTCTCCTTCGCGTCCGCCTGCCGGTCAACATCGCTCTTCGCGCCGGCGAAGGCGCGGTACGCCGCGATCATCTCCTTGGGCGACGCGCCGCGCGCGATCAACTCATCCGCGCCGGGGAACCGACCGCGCCACGCGCCCGCGATCGTCTCACCGAACTTCTCGGGCGTCAGCACGTCGACCAGCGGGTGCTCGGGCGCCAGGACCATGAACGTCGCGCCGTACACCGTGTCGGGCCGAGTGGTGAAGACGCGGATCCGCCGGTTCCCAGCGGGGAAATCGATGTACGCGCCCTCGCTCCGCCCGATCCACTCCTCCTGCATCGTGCGCGTGCTGGTGGGCCAGTCCAGCCCGTCGAGGTCGCGCAGCAGCCGCTCGGCGTACGCCGTGATCCGCAGCATCCACTGCCGCAGCGGCTTTCGGAAGACGGGGAACGAACCGCGCTCGCTCCGCCCGTCGATCACTTCCTCATTCGCCAGCGCCGTGCCCAGCTTCGGGCACCAGTTCACCGTCACTTCCGCGATGTACGCGAGCCGCCAGCTCGACAGCACCAGGTGCCGCTCCGCGCGATCGGCGGCGTCCCACGATTTCGCCTTCAGCACCGGGCGCGACGCGCCCGCGCCGGAATACTCCGCCGCGTCAGGATTGACCTCGAACGCGCGCTTCTTGCTCTTGAACTCCGCGATCAGTTCCTCGATCGGGCGCGCGCGGTCCGCCGCGCCGTCGTACCACGAGTTGTAGAGCTTCAGGAAGATCCACTGCGTCCAGCGGTAATATTCCGGGTCGATGGTCGCGAACTCGCGCGACCAGTCGTAGCAGAAGCCGAAGCGCTGGAGCTGCCGCCGGAAGTTGTCGATCGCTTTGCGCGTCGTCTGCGCGGGATGAACGCCCGTCTGGATCGCGTACTGCTCCGCCGGCAGGCCGAACGCGTCCCACCCCATCGGGTGCAGCACGTTGAAGCCCTTCATCCGTTTATAGCGGCAGAGGATGTCCGTCGCGGTGTACCCCTCCGGGTGCCCCACGTGCAGCCCCGCGCCCGAAGGGTACGGGAACATGTCGAGGCAGTAGAACTTCGGGCGCGACGCCTCAAAGCCCGCGTCACCCGGGTTGCTGACCACGAACGTGCCGCGCGACTCCCACTCGCGCTGCCAACGCGTCTCGATCTCCCCGGCGAGCGCGGCGGTGTAGCGGAAGCGCGGGGCGCTCGACGAATCATGCTGTGCGTGTGGCGCGGACATGGGGCGTGAGTGTAGCGGGGACCGGGCGCGAGCCTTCAAAATCACCGCCGGCGCTGCGGCAACGCCTTCGCGGGATCATGCGCGACCACCACCACAGGTTCCTCGGCGGCTTTCGCCCTCTTGTCGTCCAGCAGCTTCTTCGCTTCGCCCACCAGATAGAAACTGCCCGTCACGCAGATCAAATCGTCGCGCCCGGCGGCGCGGCGCGCGACCGAGAGCGCTTCCTCGAAGTTCTCCGCCACCTGCGCCATCTTGCCCGACGACTCGATGAACCGGCGCGCCAGCTCCTTGGGGTCGGCGGCCCGGGGCGTGTTCGAGGCGCGGGTGAAGATCACCTTGTCCGCCCCGCCCGCCAGCTTGCCGAGCATCAGGTCAAAGTCCTTGTCCGCCGCGCACCCGAAGATGACGATCAGCGAGTCGTACGGCACGTGCGCGCCGATCGACTTCATCAGCGCGTTCACCGCCGCCGGGTTGTGCGCGCCGTCCAGCATGATCCGCGGCTGACGCCACGCCATCTCCATCCGCCCTGGGATTTCCGTCTTTTCAAGCCCCGCGACGATCTTCGGCTCGGGCAGCTCGAACCCGCGTTCCATCAGCTTCTCGATAATCGCCAGCACCAAGCCGCAGTTCAGCGCCTGGTGCTCGCCCGGCAGGGGCACCGGCACGTGCTCGTACGTCACGCGGTCCGTCGACAGCCCCACGCGCATGTGCGGCCCGAGCTGCGGGTTCGCTTCGAAGCGGTAGCTGAACTCGATGTCCTGCCCCACGACCTGCAGGTTCGCGCCGACGGCGCTCGCCACCGCGCGCATCGCGTCCACGACGCCCGGCTCCTGCTGAATCGTGATCGCCGGCACGCCCTTCTTAAAGATGCCCGCCTTCTGCTCCGCGATCAGCGGCAGCGTTTTGCCGAGAATCTGCGTGTGGTCGTAGGAAATCTGCGTGACCACCGCCACCTCCGGGCGAATCACATTCGTCGCGTCGAGCTTGCCGCCCAGCCCGACTTCGACGACCGCGATATCCACCGCCTGCTCCGCGAAGTGCAGGAACGCGAGCGCGGTGATCAACTCGAAAAACGTCGGCGGGCCGAGCCGCTCGGGAATCTCCGCCGCCGCGTGCGCCACGCGCCCCATTAGCTCGGTGAAGAAGTGGTGCGAGATGATCTGCCCGTTGATCGAGATGCGCTCGCGAATGTCAACAAGGTGCGGGCTGGTGTACGTGCCGACGGTGAACCCGCACTCGCGCAGGCACGAACTCGTCATCGCGACCACCGAGCCCTTGCCGTTGGTGCCGGCGACGTGCACGCAGCGCAGCGCCTCGTGCGGGTTGCCCAGCAGTTCCATCAGCTTGACCATGCGCTCAAGCTTGAAGACCTTCGGGTCCACGCGCCCGGCGTGGATCTTCTCCAGGTCCACGCGGTCGGTGATGTATTTCAGCGCCGACTGGTAGCTCGCGAAGCCGACGGGCTTCTTGGGGCGTTTCTTGGGCTGCGCCTCCACGGCCGCCGCGGTCTTGCGTGGCTTGGCGGCGGCCTTACTCGAATTTGACGCGGTCTTTGCCATGGGAGGGGCTATCGTAGCAGTTGACGTGTCCTTTACCAAATCGCAGATCAAAAATCGTTGTAAATCCTTTACTTTCAGGTGTTTATGAATGTTAGTAATCAATAACTCTAAACCTGTTTCGGCGGCGTGCGATACGCCGAATGGCCCGATCAATGTCCTGCCGCCCCATCTGTGTCAAGATTCTGGATCACGCTCCGACTCACGCACCGAGGAACCCCGACATGCATGACTCTCCGAACGGCAGTCACAACCACGAGATGAACGCCGCCGAGTCGTGGCGGGTCTTCAAGATCATGGCGGAGTTCGTCGACGGATTCGAGACGCTCGCCAAGCTGCCGCCGTCGGTTTCCATCTTCGGCTCCGCGCGCACGCCCAAGACCGATCCGAACTACGCGAAAGCGGAAGCGCTCGCCGCGCGCCTCGTGCAGCGCGGCTACGCGGTGCTCACCGGCGGCGGGCCGGGCATCATGGAGGCCGCCAACAAGGGCGCGTACGAAGCGAAAGGCGTCTCCGTCGGCTTGAACATCGCGCTGCCGCGCGAGCAGGTGCCCAACCCGTACCAGACGCACAAGCTGATCTTCAACTACTTCTTCTGCCGCAAGGTGATGTTCGTGAAGTACGCGATGGCGTTCGTCTGCTTCCCCGGCGGCTTCGGCACGATGGACGAATTCTTCGAGAGCCTTACGCTCATCCAGACCGAGAAGATCGACCCCTTCCCCGTCATCTGCATCGACACGAAATTCTGGAAGGGCGTCAGCGACTGGGCGAACTCCACGATGCTGCGTGACTACAAAACCATCAGCCCGGAGGACCTGCGCTTCATCAAAGCGACCGACGACATCGATGAAGCCGTGCAGATCATCATGGACTACTGCGCGGGCCTGCCAACCTTCGCGCTCCCCCACCCCACCGCCGCCCCGGCCCCACGCAAAACCGGCGAAGGCACCCGCGAGGGCATCATCTACCGAGGCTCGGCGGCGTACACCGGCTACGACGAACCTGGGATCTGAAGACATTCACCACAGAGGGCACAGAGAAGAGACTTGAGCGAAAAGCTGGAAGGACAAGGGCAACGGCTTTGTGCGAAGAAATCGCAACTCAAGACCCATGTCTCTCCTCAGCACTCAGCACTCGTTCCTCAGCACTCCGCGCTGCCCGTGCCACGACAATTCTGCTCTGAGAATTGTCGTGTGAATTGCCGAGAATTGCAGCAGTTTCCAGTGTCATCGATCACGCCGTCTCCGGCTGCAAGCTTCAAGCTCCAAGCTTCAAGCTTCAAGCCCCAAGCCTCAAGCCTTCCTCCGCGTGATCACAATGAAATCCGTGCTCGCACTCTCGCCGCCGGATTGTTTCACGAGCATTGCGATCTGGCCGCGGTGGTAGTTCGAGTGATTGAAGATCTGCGTGATGATCTCGCTCATGGTCGAGCGGAAGCGCGAGCCGTCGGTGCTCTGGTAGTCGATGTCGCGCGAGAGGTCGGCGTTGCTCAGCCCGGCGAGATAGTTCTGCCACAGGCCGTCGAGCACGCGCGCATCATCGTCGAGCGCGTCGATGGGCAGATCAGGGAACATCACCCACGGCCGGGGCTTGCACCCGCCGAGGCGCGAGAGCCACAGATGCCGCGCGTTCTGCATGTGCCCGAAGATGCCGCGCGCCCGCTTCGCGGTGTCTGATTTCTGGTTCGGCTCGGGGATCGAGCGGAGCGACGCGATGACGCGGGCGTTGGCCTCGCGCTCGTAAGTGAGGAGTGTGCGGAAGTGAGTGAGCATGATGGCATCCTACGGCGGCAGTGGTGCGAGTGTTCTTCGAACTAGAATCTTGTCGTGAATGATCACCGGCTCACACTACGGCTGCTGTGTATTGTGTTCTGGACTCTCGTCAGCGGCGGGCTTTGCGGCGTCGCTGACGCGTTCGGCAAGGCGGTCTCGGGGAAAGTGACAGGTTCGATCATCATCAATGTGCCGCTTGGTTTTCTCTTCGGAGCCTTGATCGGGTTCGCCGCGAGTACCTTCACCATGCCTCTTCTGTGGCGGAAGAGCTTGTCCACTGCACTTCCGATAGTGTTCGCGCCCGCTTTGATTGCCGCATTTCTTGCAGCGCGGCGCTTCGGCAACGATCCATGGTCCGCGCCGATCAGCGTCGGCACATTGCTGATCGCGTGCGCGATTGTGTGGTACTTCATGCCCGATCTCTACCCGGCACGGAAGCCGGGATGGCAACACCGCTGCGCACACTGCGGCTACGACCTCCGCGGTCTGCCCGACAGAAAGTGCCCCGAGTGCGGAGAGAAGCAAACACCCAGCGATGCACACCTCGGCTCAGGAAGCCCGAAGGGCTGAAGGCCCGTTGCCGGAGGTCGCAGCGCAGCGGAGACCTCCGGGAAACGCCCTTGAAGTAAGAGCACCCTGAAGGGGTGCGGGACATCACTCTCGCTTCACTCGAACACATACTTCGGATCAAACACCACGCCGTGCGCACTGAGCAGCGCCGCCAGTTCCGCCGTGAAATCCCGCCCTCGATGATGTTCCTCCTGATTCTGGATGTACCGGCGCACCGTGTCTTCCTGCGATTTGCTCACGGAAAAGACGCCGTACCCTTCCTGCCACGCGAAGGCGCGCCGATTGGGGAATGTCTCGTGAGCCCACAATGACGAGTTCCCCTTGATCCGTCGCACGAGCTCGGCGATCGAGAGGTCCGTGCGCGCCCGCAGCAGAAGGTGAACATGATCCTCGACACCGCCGATCTCGAGCAGCGAGCCGCGCTCGCCGCGGATGATGCTGCCGATGTATTCGTAAAGGCGGGGCTGAAGCCCGGCATCGATCAGCGGCGCGCGATGCTTGGTCGAGAAGACGATGTGCAATAGAACTTGCGACCAGGTGCTGCCCACGCGGAACCTCCGCCCTTTCAGGGCGGGGAGAGAATAGGAGAACTGAGTGAGGGGAGTCATCGGCTTCCGGTGGTCTGCGCTGCGCTCCGACCACCGGCAACGGGCCGAGGCCCCTTCGGGGCCGAGAGACGGCCGAGAAGATCGCGGCCAAACTATGATCGCTCGTTACTGTCTTGGTCCTTGCTCTTGTTCACTGCTCAAACTTCCGGGATCAGTACTGGCGTCACTTTTCGCGCGCCAAGCGGTGCGTGATCCCCAATGAAACTCTTCCGAGATCTCGAACTCAGGAATGCCAAGATGTTCGGCGAAGGCTCTGAGCGGTCGCCGGTGCAACCCTAGGCCCCAGAAGGCGAGAACGCGCTTGGAACTCGCGCCCGATTCGATCGTGACAATGACCTGCGCGACCGGCGGGCGTGATTCGCTCCCGTGTTTGAATCGATCGATGTGCACCACCTCGATGTGCCGCAGCTTCGAGGCGCTGAACACGCGGCCGCCGGCGAGCGTGATTCGAGACATCGCGGGCTCGACCCCGAGCACTGTTGGTCCAACTCCAACCGGCGGCAGTTCGCGCTTGGTGTCTTTCCACAAGAACGGTACCGCTGCAAGTCCAAGCACACCCCAGACGGCGCAGAACACTCGAAAGAACAGCGGGACTGACGGGCTCACAACAAAGAAAACGCTAGCACCAATGCCGCATATCGCGCCGATGATCCATCCTCCTTGCCACAACGCCGGCCCCCACTTGGGTAACCAAGTGACGAGGCGCGTCTGGCCGGCGGGTTCGACAATGCACTTAAGAAATCCCTTCGACCACTCGTAGTCGCTGTATGGCAGCGACAAGTCCTCCACTTCCTGAGGCGGTAGTCGGCGTGAGACAAATGGACGCATAGGTTTACATCCCGCCCATCACCCGCTTCATCCCACCCACCGCCTCTCTCATCCCCGTGAACACCGCGCGGCTGATGATTGAGTGGCCGATGTGGAGTTCCGCCATGCCGTCGAGCCGCGCGATGGGGGCGACGTTCGCGTAGTTCAGGCCGTGGCCGGCGTGGAAGCGCATGCCCAGTGAGCGGATGAGTTCGCCCGCGCGCTTGACCTTCTCAAGCTCGCGCGTGAGCGCTTCATTCGAGAAATCGCCGCCCGCGTGCGCGAAGGCTTCCGCGTACGGCCCCGTGTGAATCTCGCACGCATCAAACCCCGCGTCCTTGCTCGCGCGGATTTGCTGTTCATCCGCGTTGATGAAGGCGGAGGTGACGATCGCGCCCCCCCGGTCTCCCTTCAACTTCTGAACAACGCCCTTCATCCGCGCGAGCTGCCCCGCGACTTCCAGCCCGCCCTCCGTCGTTACTTCGTTGCGCCCCTCGGGCACCAGCGTGCAGAGGTGCGGCTTCAGGCGCAGCGCGATCGCGACCATCTCGTCGGTCGCACCCATCTCGAGATTCACGCGCACGCGGCAGACTTCGCGGAGCAGTTCGACATCGCGGTCCTGGATGTGCCGGCGGTCCTCGCGGAGGTGGACGGTGATGATGTCCGCGCCGGCGAGCTCCGCTTCGTGAGCGGCGCGCACCGGGTCGGGCTCCGCGCCGATGAGCAGGCCGCCGCCAGGCCCCGCGCGATAGCGGGCCTGACGGATGGTGGCGACATGGTCGATGTTCACGCCCAGCAGTGGTGGCATGCCGGGATTGTAGTAGCGGGCGCTCGCCGCGCCGCCTACGCTCTTGGTCCCCCGCACACAGCCCACGATGCGCATCTTCCTCTCCACCATCGGCTCCCACGGCGACGTTCACCCCTTTCTCGCGCTCGGGCGTGCGCTGATCGCGCGCGGGCACGAGGTCACGCTGCTCGTTCACCCGCATTTCCACGGCGATGCGCGCGACGCGGGGATCGAAGCCGTCGCGATCGCGCCCGAGCTTGACGTCGTCGGCGCGATGAAGGACCCGGACCTGATGCACCCGCGCCGCGGCGGGAAGCGTGTGTTCCAATTGATCTTCGGCGGCGCGCCGAGCGCCTGCCGCACGCTCGAAGAGCTCATCGATAAGCGCCGCCCGGATGCGTTCGTGTGCCATCACATCTGCTTCGGCATGCGCTGGGTCGCGGAGAGGAAGGGTGTGCCGACGGCGCACTGCGTGCTCGCGCCGCAGTTGTGGCTGAACCCGCGCGACGCCGTGCATCCGATGCAGAAATCCCCCGGCGGCGCGGCGCGCTTCGCGGCGATCACGCTCGGGGCGCTCCTTCGCCCGCTCGTGCCGCTGATGTTCGATCGCCCGTTCAACGCGCTGCGGCGGGAGCTTGGATTCCCGAAGGGGCGCGACTGGCTGTGGCAGGAGTGCCGCGCGGGGGATGTGAATCTCGGATTGTGGTCCCCCCACTTCCGCGGCCCGTATGAGGGCGATCCGGAGCGCGGCGTGATCTGCGGCTTCCCGTGGCATGATCGGAGTCACTCGCAGGTGCTTCCTGATGAGGTCGAACGGTTTCTGAATGATGGCGAGCCGCCGCTGGTTTTTTCGCTGGGCACGGCGGTGGTGCACGCGCCGGGGGATTTCTACGAGGTCGCGGTGAGCGCGGCGAAGCAGCTGAACCGGCGTGCGATATTGCTGACGGGATCGAAGGAGAACCGGCCGCGCGACCTGCCGAAGGTGATGGTCGCGGTGGGCTATGCGCCGTTTTCGCTGCTGATGCCGCGGAGCGCCGCGAGCGTGCATCACGGCGGGATCGGCTCGACGGCGCAGGGGCTGCGCTCGGGCCGCCCGTGCGTGATCGTGCCGCACGCGCACGACCAGTTCAATAACGCGGCGCGGGCACAGACACTCGGGTGCGCGCGAATCGTGCGGCGCTCGGCGCTGAACACGCGCCGACTGGCGGCGGCGCTCGATGAAGCGGCGGGCTGCGCCGACATGCGCGCTGCTTCCGTGCGCACCGCGGAAGCGATCGCGCGGGAAGATGGCGCGGCGGCCGCGGCGGTGGAGATTGAGAAGCTCGCTCGGCGGTGAATCGAGCTGTGTGCGCGGCGATGCGCGGTGCTGATACGGATCCCTGATTGACATCGCATGCGGCTCTGCTGAAATGCACCGTCGCCCCTTCAGGGCTCTCGGGTTCGACAAGCACGAATCCGGGGGTTTTCGCTCGAAGACTCGCTCAATCCCCGGCAACGTGCCCGCGGCCTTTCAGGCCAAGGAATAGAGGATTTCAGCAAAGCCATCGAATGCGTCTCTTCGAAGCGCTCCTGAAATTCTTCGCCCGCGGGGCGGGCGCGCGATGGTTGCCAGAAGCGGAGCGTCTGGTGAACGCCACTCCGCGCCGGCACGCGCTCCATCGGCGCTCCGAAGCCCGTGAAACGGGCGGCCGATGCACCGAGCGCCCGTCTTACGGGCTTCAAGACTCGAAACACACCGGCACGCTGCGCGTCTGGCAACCATCGGTGGCCCGCTTCGCGGGCCGGAACGGTGTCGCGCGATCACGAACAGGAGTCCGATGACTGTTGACTGTTGACTGCTGACTGTTGACTGCTGACTGCTGACTGCTGATTTGAGATTGGAGATTGGAGATCGCTGACGACGAACTCGACGAAAACCCATGCATGGGCGGTTGGAAGTGGGCCCGGCTTTCGCCGGGCTTTGAACTGCGCGGTCGGGCGCTGGTGTGTGCCAGCGCGCGGGTCCGCGCCCTGAGTGTGTCCGCCTCGCGGCTCGCCGGCCGGTCGGCTTCGGGGCGGGGAGGACGCCGATGAGCGCGGCCTCCGTACTTCGCTCGATGCGTCACTCCTGTGCGCACACACGCGAACGTAAGCGGGGCCTTACTCGGCGTAAGTCCTTGTCGGGGCTGGAGTAAAGATTTTTTGAGGGTTATCGAGATTTTTTTGGGGATGAAGCCGGGGGCTCGGCCTTCGGCGCGCGGCGACGGTTGAACGCTCGCTGACGCGTCGCGTCTCGTTGAGACTGACTGGTTGACCGCTCACTGACGCATCGCGACTCGTTGAGGTTGGCTGCGCCCGTACGCTCGCTCGCGCTTCGCGGTTCGTTGGGGCGGGGCGGCGATGAGCTACTGGTTTGAATTGATCAGCCGCTGCGCGATGCGCTGCAGGCGCGCCACGCGCTCGGCTTCCTGCGCTTCGGCGGCCTGGCTCGCGGCGCGGTCGGGCGCGGGTTCGGCGTTGGTGTTCGCGGCTCGCGGCTGCGGCTGCGGCTGCGGCTGCGTCTGCTGCGGTTCCGCGTCGGCGCGGGCGAGCGTGACGCGGTCGAGGGTGGTTGATGTTGGCGCGCGGTCGGCCGCGGACGCCGCGCGGTTCGTCACGCGCTGGGTGGCGAATTGGGTGGCGGGTTCCGCGCCGGCGAATTGATCGTTGACGCAGCGGAGGTCGTGGCGTTCGATGGGGCCGAGGAGTTCGCCGCGCGCGTAGCCTCCCGAGAGGGCGTTGCCCGCGCCGCAGGGGAGTTGGTTCGCGTGCGATGTTCCGCCGCAGGGTGTGCCGAGGGCGTAGCCCGCGCCGCGCGGATCGACGCACGCGATGGGGCGTTGCGCGAGCGAGCGGGCGAGGTCGCCGCCGCAGGACGCGCCGGGGAATCCGCACGGGTGGAAGACGGTGCCGGCGGGGATGAGCGGGAGTTGCTGCCCGCGGTAGTTCGCGTATTCGGAGCCGAGGAAGATGGCGACGGTGGCGCCGGCGCGGCGGTACAGCCGCCCGTCATCGGCGCGGTAGACGTTCTCGAAGTTGTTGTCCTGGCGCAGGTCGGGCTGCTGGTTCAGCAGGCTGACCTGGAGAGAGTGCGTGTCTTCGACGCCCGCGTCGAGCCGGCGGGCGGACTCGGCGATGGCGTTGTCGAC
This sequence comes from uncultured Phycisphaeraceae bacterium, assembly GCA_964391865.1. Lineage (GTDB taxonomy): Bacteria > Planctomycetota > Phycisphaerae > Phycisphaerales > UBA1924 > DASZQL01. The sequence continues at coordinate 261,905 of CAYMNQ010000004.1, read as the reverse complement.
CGCCGAGGGGACCGGCGCGATCGGCTGCGGGCCGACCTGCGCGATCGCGGGCCCGGCGAGCAGGATCGCGGCGGCGGAGCGGAGCGCGGGATGGATCATGGTCGGCGGCATCGGTTCAGAAGTGTATCGGTCCGGGAGAGGGTGGACTGTCAGCCCGGCAGCGCGAGTCCAAGTGAGTTTGAGGAGAGGAGGGAGCACTGGTCGCAGAGCCGACCAGTGGCACCCGATCATCGGCACCCGATCACCGGGGCACGGCTTTAGTTTTAGATGTGGTACATGGACGTCGGCGAAGATGCGCCGCGTTTGGGCGGGTTCTCGGCGATGAGTTGGGCGAGGTCGAGACCGCCGAAGGCTTCGTCCATCGCGGCGGCGAGGCGGGCGTTGAGAACCTGCATCGCCTTCTCGCCGACGGACGGCTTGGGGCTGGCTTCGTGGATCACCTCGGTGGACTGCTCCATCGCCGCGATGAGTTCAGCGATCCTGATCTGTTCGGGGGGTATGCGGAGCCGATAACCACCGCCGACGCCGACCTTCGATTCGAGGAATCCGCCCGAGCGCATGGCCAGCAGGATCGACTCGATGAATTTCGCGGGCAGTTGTTCTTGCTCGGCGATCTCACGGGATTGCAGATAGCCCCGCCCCCAACTGTGAGCGAGACGGACAGCCGCCTTGATGGCGTATTCGGATCGTTTACTGAGTTTCACGTGATCACCCGACGAGCAAACCCACCGTCGATTCCCCGTCTCTCCTACAGAGACTCCTACGGAAATAAGACGTTGCGGTTGCCTCTTCGGTTCAAAAGATCACGCGGAATTCGATCTCAACGAATTTTGGGTCGCGGTCGTCGTGGAGTTGTTCCAGTGTTTTCCCTGCGGCACGCCATTTGTGGAGCGCGTCGACCAGGGGGCGGTCCTTGTCACGGTTGCCGGTGCCCTTGATGATGCGAACGTTCACTGCCCGGCCTTCACGATTGAATGACACCCGCGCGATCGCTTCGTTGATGGGGGACAGGGCGCTGGTAAAGCGGCTGAGCTGAGGGCGAACGGTTTTGATCTGCAAGCCGCGCGTTGCAACCGGTTGCCCTGCGCGCACCGTGACGGCCTTCTTGATCGCGGCGAAGTCTGACTCGCGGTCGGCGGCTTCGCCCTCGTCCGGCGCGCCGGGGGAAATCGGCGGCGACGGTTCGGCGGGCGCGGCGTTCGGTGCGGGGGGCGCGGGGGGCGCGCCCTCGGGAGGCGCGGGTTCGTTCGACTGATCAGTCGCCGGCGGCTGGATCGATTCCGATGCGGGATCGATTGATGTGGGCGGCAACAGGGCTTCCACGGGTTTTTCCGCTTCGCCCGGCTCGTCGGGTGTGACGGGTTGTTCAGCGCGGCGTTCGGCGGGAGTCTCTTCCACCGGCGGTTGGTTGCTCACTGGGCGAGCGTCTTCGGGCGCGGGTGTGGCTTCGGGAGGCGCGGGGGGCGGCGGCTCGGGGTCGTTGCGCGGGGTTTCCTTGAGGCCGGATTGCTCTGGCGGGCGGTCGGAGGGGGCTTCGAACTTCGGCGGCGGGGGCTCTTCGCGGCGTTCGGGGGCGCGGATGGGTTCCGGGGCCGCGGGTGATTCGAGCTGTGCTTCGCGTGCTTCGACGGCGGGGTTCTCCGTCGGCAACGGTTGAGGCGCGGGCGCGGCGGGTGTTGGCGTTCTGGGTTGCGACGCTTCGGCGCGCGGCTCGGCGGGCGGCGTGGGTTCTGATTGTGGAGTTGTTTCGGCAGCGCTCGCCGTGAGCGCCGGCGAGGGCGCGACGGGCGGCGATGAAATCTCCTCGCCGCGCGGGCCGCCGACGAATGACTGCGCCGGCTGGTCGAGGAACGTCGGCTCGGGTGAGGCGTGCTCTTCGTATTCGAGGAAGCCGAGCCATGTGGTGCCGGCGGCGGTGGAGTCGGGATCGCCGACGGCGGACGTGATTGCCTCGGGCGGCGGCGGCGGCGGAACTTGAGGTTCGGGGCGCGGCTCGGGGTTGGGTTGCTCTGGCTTTGGCAGTTCGGGCGGGTCGGCGGGCGGCAACGTGATGGCGACGCGGTCGTCCGGGCGGGGGAGCGCGCCGAGGCCCGCGGTGCTGAGTCCGAGCCAGTTCGGGGCCGCCTGATAGCCGACGCCCGCGAGCATGTGAACGACCACGCTGAGCGCGAGGCAGCGGGGGATCAGATTGGCTCGGCCCGGGATCGACATCTGGACTGGAATGATAGGAGTGGCTTGGGGCTTGGGGCTTGGGGCTTGGGGCTTGGGGCTCGGGGCTGGAAGCTGGAAGTTGGAAGCTTGAAGCCGAGCTGTGCGCTGCATCCCGCTTGCCGCACGTCGCACTACACTCGGGCTTGTGCTGCCGACTTCGTTGAGTGGTGATGAGTTTGGGCGTCTCGCCGCGGGTCAACCGGCGGGGCGGGTGGTGTACGCGCCGGTGGGTGTGCGGTTGCTTTCGGATCAGCTTTCGCCGGTGCTGGCGTACCGGCGGCTGGTCGCGCCGGATCGACGGCTGGAGCCGTCGTTCTTGTTCGAGTCGGTGGAGGGCGGGGAGCGGCAGGGTCGGTACTCGATTCTCGGCGCGCACCCGGTGTTCGAGATCATCGCGCGGGGTGGGATGGTGACGCTGCGGTTTCGCGCGGGGATGGGGGCTGGGCTGCGAGGGGCGGTTCACTCGGCGGCGGGGATTCGTGACGACGGCGGTGCGGAGCGCACGATTGCGATCGCGGACCCGCTGGCGCTGATGAAGCGGATGTCGGGCGGGTTGGCGATCGCGGATGTTGGAGAAGCATCAAAGGGCGCGCTGCCGAAGTGCGTGCTGGGCGGGTGGTTCGGGTTCGCGGCGTATGACTCGGTGCGGTACGCGGAGCCGGGGAAACTGCCCGAGTCACGCGCGCCGAAGGACGACCGCGGGCTGCCGGAGTTGCACTTCTCGTTCTACGACGGCGTGGTGGTGTTCGATCACGTCGCCAAGCTGGTGCATGTGGTGAAGCTGGTGGAGTTGCCGACGGGCGGCGATGCCCGCATGGCGCGGCGCGCGTTCGATGAGGCAACGTCGGCGCTGCAATCGACGGTAGGGATGCTGGAGACGCACAGCAAGCCGCTGCCGGCGGGGTTGTACGCCGGGTCGGGCGGCACGGGCGACGCGGGCGCGTGGCGCAGCAACATGACGCGCGAGCAGCACCGCGCGATGGTCGAGCGCGCGAAGGAGTACATCCGCGCGGGGGACATCTTCCAGGTGGTGCTGGGGCAGCGGTTCGAGCGCGCGAGCGCGTGCGATCCGTTTGACGTGTATCGCGCGCTGCGCGTGGTGAACCCGTCGCCCTACATGGTGTACCTGCAGGCGGAAGGGTGCATTCTGATCGCGTCGAGCCCGGAGATCTTGTGCCGCGTGCGGCGGGAGGGCGGGGCGCTGATCGTCACGAACCGCCCGCTGGCGGGGACGCGGAAGCGCGGCGTGACTGAAGCGGAGGACAGGGCGCTCGAGCGTGAACTGCTTGCGGATCACAAGGAGCGGGCCGAGCACATCATGCTCGTCGATCTGGGGCGGAACGATGTGGGCGTGGTGGCGCGAGCCGGCAGCGTGAAGCTGCCGGCGCTGATGGAGATCGAGCGGTACAGCCATGTGATGCACATTTCATCGACGGTGACGGGGGAGCTGCGCGACGGGCTTGACTGCTGGGATGCGCTGCGCGCGGCGCTGCCGGTGGGCACCATTTCGGGCGCGCCGAAGGTGCGGGCGATGCAGATCATCGACGAGCTGGAGCCGGTGCGGCGCGGGCCGTACGGCGGTGGGCTTGGGTACGCGTCGCTGGGGGGCGAGATGGACATCGCGCTGGCGCTGCGGACGATGGTGGTGCCGACGGCGCGGCTGGCGGGCGGGACGTGGGTGTATCACCTGCAGGCGGCGGGCGGGATTGTGTACGACTCATCGCCCGAGGCGGAGTATCAGGAGACGGTGAACAAGGCGGCGGCGATGATGCGCGCGATTGAGGTGGCGGAGATCGCGTTCCTGGCGTGAGCGTCGATGCATCGTGGCCGATCAGAGCATCGGCCACGGCACCCAGCTTTTTCTCAAGCCCCAAGCCTCATGCCCACCGATCAGACGTGATTCCGCAGCGCCTGGCTGGCGGTGAACCCGATGGTGGTTGTCGGCTCGATGACCATCTCTTTCTTGGTCGATGGGTTCACCCCGGTGCGGCCCTTGCGCTGGCGTTTGCGGAAGGTGCCGAAGCCGGCGATGGCGACCTTTTCGTCCTTGCTCACCCCAGTGACGATCGACTCGAGAACAATGTCAACAATCTTAGCGGCGGCGGTTTTGGTCTCCCCCAGTTGGGAAGCGACCGCGTCGATGAGTTCGCCCTTGTTCATTGCGCCGTCTCCTGCGCGTGGGCTGTACCCGGTCCGGGCGATGCGGAACACATTCCTTGCATCGGCCACCCTCGGTGCGTGGGAGGGGCGGACCGCTCTGGAATGAGCGTGACATCCTTGCTCTTCGCTCTCGACGATACAGCGCCGGTTGGCCGTGTCAACGCCGTTCTGGGAAATCTGGCTGGAATGAATCTCGAGCTTGACGTTCTCCCGGGTACAATCCCGGGTATGTCGACCGAACTCGTCAGCAGGCCGGAAACCCGGTCCCAGCCAAGGGTTGAGAAGCCCCGGCTGTGGAACGTGGTCCTCTTGAACGATGATGATCACACCTATGAGTACGTGATCGAGATGATGCAGAAATTATTCGCGCACCCGGTCGAGCGGGCGTACCAGATCGCCAAGCGGGTGGACGCGGACAACCGGGCGGTGTGTCTGACGACGCACCTTGAGCACGCCGAGTTGAAGCTCGAACAGATCCACGGCTTCGGGCGCGATGTGTTCGTCGCCGACTGCTCGGGTTCGATGAGCGCGATCCTCGAGCCCGCCGACTTCGGCGGGGACGATGATGATGACACCGCCGGGCCGCGCGGCTGAGCGATGAGCGACCCGCGCGCCGAGACACCGCCGCTGGTGATCGTCACGGAGGAACTCGACGGCGAGTGCCTGCGCTGGCTGGGTCAGCGCTGCGAGGTGGTGCGCGCGGCGAGCGAGAGTGCGGAGTTCGCGTCGCTGATCGGGCGGGCGGAGGGTCTGGTGATCCGCACGTACACGAAAGTGGATGGCGCTTTGCTGGCCCGTGCGCCGCGGCTGCGCGTGGTTGGGCGCGCCGGGGTGGGCGTGGACAATGTTGATCTGCCCGCGTGCCGCGTTCGGGGCGTGCGCGTGGTGTACACACCCGACGCGAACACCCGCGCGGTGATCGAACTGGTGACAGCGTTCGCGCTCGACGCGCTGCGGCCGCGGGTGTTTCTTGATGAGGCGCTCGAACTCGGGGCGTGGAAGAGGCTGCGCACCGAGCTGATCGCGCCGACGCAGCTCGCGGATTTGACGGTCGGCGTGCTGGGGCTGGGGCGCGTCGGCTCGGGCGTGGCGCGGACGATGGGCACGCTGGCGCGGCGCGTGATCTACCACGACATGGCCGAAATCCCAGAGGCTCGGCGTTCGGGCGCGGCGTCCGTCGGCGTGGAGGAGTTGTTCGGCACCGCCGACGTGCTGAGCGTGCATATCGACGGGCGGCCGAGCAATCGGGCGTTTGTGAATGATCGTTTGCTCAGCCTGTGCAAGCCTGGGGTGCTGTTCATCAATACGTCGCGTGGGTTTGTGGTGGACAACGCGGCGCTGCGCGGGTTGCTGGTGCGTGATGGCTCGGCCCGCGCCGTGCTTGATGTCCACGAGCCGGAGCCGTTTGAAGCGTCGTACCCGCTGCTGGGGTTGAGGAACGCGTATCTCACGGCGCACATCGGGGCGGCGACGGCGACGGCGCACCGGAACATGTCGTGGGTGGTGCGCGATGTAGCGCGGGTGCTCGGCGGTGAGACGCCGGAGTTTGCGGCCGGGTGAGCGTTCACGGGCAGCTTGTCGCCCAGTGTGAGATCACCTGCGCCACATCCCCCAGCCCGATCGAGCCGCTCTGATCGAGGTCGGCGAACATCGGCGCGGGGGGCACGGAGTTGCTCCAGTAGGTGATGATGAGAGCGAGATCGGGCAGACCGACCGTGCGGTCGCCGTCGGCGTCGCCCGGGCACACCGACTGCACCGTCAACTGCGCCGGCGCCGTCTCGGCGGTATCGCAGGGGCCGATCAATCGCAGCGCGTACGCCGCCATGTCGCTGGGCTGGATGCTCGAAAGGCTCAGGGTGGTCGTGGTCGCGCCGGAGATGAAGCTGCCGCTGCCGGTCGGGCCGTTGGCGAGGTCGGCGCCGTTGCGTCGCCAGCGGTAGGTCACGCCGGGGATTCCGGGTGTTGAGACGGGGAACGTGGTCGAGCTCCCCTGGACCGCGGCGCGATCCGGTGGCGTGCTGACGATGACGCGCCGCGCCGCGAAGGAGTGGTCGGCCGTGGGGCCTGATCCGATCGCGGAATAGCGTGTGCCGGGCGCGAGCTGGGGCACGAAGGTCTGGCCGTCGGCACTCTCGCCGAAGGCGGTGGCTCCGCCGTCGCTGAGCAATCCGATGGTGTGGAACGCGCCGCACGCCACGCGCGTGAACACCGCGCCCATCGACGGCATCGGGGGCGAGGACTGCCCCACGTCATTCAACCCCCAGGCGACGAGGCGCCCGTCGCTGCGCACCGCCGCGCCGTGCGCTGCGCCGGCGCTAATCGAGAGGTACGAGCGCGTCGGCGGGAGCGGCGGGACGGCGAGTTGCCCGAAGCCGTTGTTGCCCCACGCGACGATCACGCCGTCGGAGCGGAGCGCGAGCGAGTGCAGCCAGCCGGCGGCGAGGGCGGTGTACGACATGCCGCCGGGCGGCGCGGGCACGTTCAACTGCCCGAAGCCGTTGTCGCCCCACGCGGCGATGACGCCGTCGCTGCGCAGCGCGAGCGCGTGGGAGAACCCGGCGGCGATCGCGGTGTACGTGACCCCCATCGGCAACGCTGGCACGTTCAACTGGCCGGCGGCGTTGTCGCCGAACGCGGCGATGGTGCCGTTCGAGCGGAGCGCGAGGCTGAAGCGGTCGCCCGCCGCGACGGCGGTGTAGGTCACGCCCATCGGCAGGGGCGGCACGCTGATCTGCCCCGAGATGTTCGCGCCGAAGCCGATCACCACGCCGTCGGAACGCAGCGCCAACGAGTGCAGCGCGCCGGCGGCGAAGGCGTCATAGTGCGCGCCTGGCGGTGGCGTTGGGATTGTCGTCTCGCCCGCGAGCGATTGGCCCCACGCGGTGGCGAGCGACAGGCTGGTGCTGACCGAGACGCTCGCCGGCGCGCTCTGCTCGAACAGCGCCGGGTTCAAACCGTTGCGGACGATGCAGGTGTACAGGCCGTTATCCAACGGCGTGGGGCGCTCGACGAACAGTGTCTGGCTCGTCTGGCCCGCGAGTGGCATGCCGTTGCGAGTCCAGGCGTAGGAGAATCCGGCGGAGGCGGTGCCGGTCGCGTTCACGAGGAGCGTCAGCGGCGCGGTGTCGCAGCCGGTGAAGTTCTGCGGCTGGGTGACGACCGTCGGCGGCTGGCAGGCGTCGAGGATGTTGTTCTGGTCTTCGTCGCGCCAGAGACTGATCCACGCGGGCGGGCCGACGAGCGTGCCGTGGTTATCCAGCCCGCTCGAATCGAGCGCGACGAGGCCCGCGCCGTCATCGAGGCGCCAGGAGCCGACCAGGCCGGGCGAGCCGCCGACGCCGGCGAACATGCCCGCTTGAATCTCGCTCTGGGTGCGCGCGATGTTCCAGAGGCGCACTTCGGCGATGGCGCCGTCGAACCAGCGCACAGTAGTGAGCGGGTCTTCGTTCCACGTGCCGATGCGCCAGCCGCCCGGCGCGAAGACCGCGCCGGTGGGGTTGGCGTTCTGCGCGATGATCTGCCCGTTGCGGTAGAGCGTGCAGCCGCTGGGGCTGAACGTGGCGGCGAGATGAACCCATGTGCCCGTGTCGGCGGCGAAGGTGTTGGTGGACTGCGTGCCGTAGGTGCCCGCGAGGTCGAAGCTGACGACTTCGTACGCGTTATTGTCGAGGCGCAGTGAGACTTCCGCGCCGCTGAGCGTGCCCGGGCCGCGCGTGAAGACGTTGTGCGCGCCGAACATCTCGTCGGGGCGGATCCACGCTTCCATCGTCATCGCGCCGATGATGTTGAGTTCGGGCGGGTCTCCTAGATCGACGAAGTGCGACGAGCCGTTGAAGTCGAGCGCCGGCGCGTTGCGGAAGCCGACTTGCGCGGCGAACTGGCCGGGGCTGCACGAAGGCTGCGCGGGGGCGAGCGGCGTGACGAAGATCATCGCGGCGGCGCAGCCACAGCGGGCAGAATGAGAATGCCGGATCGTCATGAACTCTCTCTCCGTCGGCCGGATGTGCGACCAACTGCGATTCGCGACGAGAGGAGGGTAGGTTGCTCCGGGGAATAACCGTTGTGCGGACGGAGCAGAAAGACCGATCGGATTCCGATCGGGTTGGAAACCCCGCCTTGCAGCCCCCGCACGGATCGCTACACTACGCGGCTCGCCTCGGCGGCCCGGTGGGGGTTGCTCGGGCGACGACTTCCCGTTTGGTTCGTGCTGTTCCCACCGAGTCCTCACTGACGCAGGACGGAAATCGACCCCCATGCCGACGATCAACCAGCTCATCAAGCGCCCGCGCACGCCACAGGTCAAGCTCAAGAAGACCAAGGACCTTGTCGGCAGCCCGCAGAAGCGCGGCGTGTGCCTCCAGGTCCGTACCGTGACCCCGAAGAAGCCGAACTCGGCGCTCCGCAAGGTGGCGCGTGTTCGTCTTTCCAACGGTCGCGAAGTGACGGCGTACATCGGCGGCGAGGGGCACAACCTGCAGGAGCACTCGATCGTGCTCGTCCGCGGCGGGCGTGTGCGCGACCTTCCGGGCGTGCGCTACCACGTTGTCCGCGGCTCGCTCGACTGCCTGGGTGTTGAGGGGCGCAAGAAGGGCCGCTCGAAGTACGGCACGAAGCGCGGGAAGAAGTAAGAAGTGAAGGCATCGAGGCGTTCAGCCATCGAGCCATCGAGTGAAGAGAAGATGTGTTGCGGGTTCCGCGCCGCAGGCCGCACGCCTCAAACCGCACCCCGCATTGGCAAGTAATCCCGACCGGCTTGGCCGCCGACGGGGTGAACAGATGGCCCGCGATGATTGATCGCGGGCGGATGAGCCCAAAGGAGTTTCGATATGGCCGGCCGATTTACCGCGAGTTCCGAGCAGCTGCGCCCCGATCCCCGCTTCGGGAACCGCACACTCTCCAAGTTCGTCAACTGCGTGATGCGTGACGGCAAGAAGTCGGTGGCGCAGCGCGTGGTGTATGACGCGATGGATGAAATCCAGGCGCGGCTCGAGAAGATGAACGACCCGAACGCGCCGAAGACGGCCCTCGAAGTCTTCGATCGCGCGATCAACAACGCCAAGCCGAGGATCGAAGTGCGCTCCAAGCGCGTCGGCGGCGCCAACTATCAGGTGCCGATGTCGGTGAACGATCGGCGTCAGATCTCGCTGGCGTTCCGTTGGATCATCGAGTCCTGCCGCGACGAGGGCGGTCGGCCGATGGCGCTGCGTCTGGCGGACGAACTGATCGCCGCCGCCAAGGGCGAGGGCAAGGCAATGACGACCCGCGAGCAGGTTCACCGCATGGCCGAAGCGAACAAGGCGTTCGCGCACTTCGGGTGGTGAGGTGAGACTTGAGTCTTGAGACTTGAGACTTGAGGTCCGAGACGGCGATTGGAATTGTTTAGGTGTGCTCACAAGCGGTCTGCATCAAGCAGGCCGCTTTTCCTTTAGAAGGGGACTCTAAGAGCCGGGATCATCGGAAGCTGCATGCGTTCCCGCGCGATGAGCAGTTCGGGCTGAGTTCACAGATGCGTCGCGCCGCAGTGTGATGCGCGGCGAACATCGTCGAAGGGTCGGCTCGCGCCAACGAACGCGAGTTCAGGCAGTTTCTCTGCGTCGCCCTCGGCTCGCTGCGCGAGACGGGGTATCACATCAGCCTCCCCGCGAGGCTCGGCTATCTCGATGAAACGACCGCCTCACGGCTTCATGGCATCTATGACGAAGGCGCGCGGGTGCTTTCCGGCCTGATCGCCGCACTCGGCGAATAGCCAACCGCCGTGCCAACTCTGCTCCGGCTCAAGTCTCAAGACTCAAGTCTCAGGTCTCTCAGAAATCAAACGCCACCAGCGTGGCGACGATGACCGGATCGACGTCCCAGTCGCCGTCGATGGTTTCTTCGATCTTTCGTTCGCCGACCTTGCCGGTGACTTTCCATTCCTTGCTGAAGACGCCCTCCTTGTTGGCCTTCATCTCGATGATGTCGTCGCCGATTTTGCCCTCGATCTTCCAGCCGCCGCCGAGCCCGGGGGATTTAATCTCGACGGTGACTTTCTTCTCGCCGTTGGTCCCTTCACCCTTGAAGCCCTGGAAGAGGTGCTTGTCCTCGATTTTGACATCGAGCTTGCCGAGCGAGTTCGTGCCGGTGAGTTTGAAGCTGGTCGCGCCGTCGCGTTCTGCCTTGATGTCTTTCTTCGGGACCCACGCGAGGGCGCCGGCGGCAACGCACGCGACCGCGGCGACGGCGGCGAAACGGGTGAACGTCGGGGAGAACGGGTTCATCGGGTGACTCTCCTTTTTTGCGGAATCAAGCGTCCCGCGGCAACCGCGCTCGCAGGACGTTCACGGGCACCATTCCTGGCTCCCCACAATGGTTCAATACGGGACGCTCGGCGTCAATGTCGTTGACGGCGGGGCTGGGGACTCGCGAAATCCTACCAAACTTCAAACAAACTTCGCTCTTTGTGTTCTGGCGGCGTGTTGGCCGCTGGTACCATAGGGGTGATCGGCGCGGCCCGGCGGGTTTTTGCACGATCGGTGCGGCTTTTTCGCGCGGCGCGTCGTATGAGTTGATCCTCCCGATGCGGCAGGGCCGGCGTTCCGATGCAACCCACTGCCGGCAACGGCGTCTGACATTCCGAACCCACGGCGCTCCCGAGCAAGAGGCAGACCCATGGCCGCAAACCTGATGACCGATTCGATGCACGGCGAGGCGATCGCCAACCACTGCACCCTCGACCCCGACCGCAAGCACGATCCGCACGCCACGCGCTTCGGCAAGTTCCTTCAGGCGACCATCAAGTTCGCCGGCTCGGACCTGATCGTGAAGACCGACGCGATCCCCAAGATCCGCTTGCGCGGCAGCCTGAAGCAACTCGACACCGAGCCGGTGTCCAGTGAAGAATTCGTGGCGATCGCCAAGCAGATCCTTACCGAGGAACAGTTCGGCGATCTGCACAAATATGGATCGGTCGACTTCGCGTACGACTACGACAAGGGCAACCGCTTCCGCATCAACCTGTTCCAAGCGCGCGGCAAGCTGTCGTGCGCGGCGCGTCTGGTTACCAGCAACATCAAGAAGTTCGAGGACCTGCACCTGCCGCCGATCATGTCGGAGATCGCGATGCAGCCGCAGGGTATCGTTCTGCTCGCGGGCGTGACCGGGTCGGGCAAGAGCACGACGATCGCGTCGATGCTGAACTATGTGAACGAGAAGAAAGCGGTCCACATCCTGACCATCGAGGACCCGATCGAGTTCATTTTCGAGGACCGCAAAGCGACGATCCACCAGCGCGAGGTGGGCATTGACGTGCTCGATTTCAAGACCGGGCTGCGTGCGCTCGTGCGCGAGAACCCTGACATCGTGCTGATCGGCGAGATGCGCGATTCCGAGACGTTCGAAGCCGCTTTGCACGCCGCCGAGACCGGGCACCTCGTCTTCGGGACGATCCATGCGTCGAGCTGCTCGCAGACGTTCGGGCGCATCTACGACCTGTTCCTGCCGGACGAGCGCGAGCAGGTCCGCAAGATTCTCGCGTACCAGATGCGCGCCATCGTGTACCAGAAGCTGCTGCCCACGCTGAAGCCCGAGATCCAGCGCATCCCCGCGCTCGAGGTGCTGATCAACAACGGCGTGGTCCGCAAGTACATCATGGAGGCTCGCGAGAACGAGCTGATCGACGTCATCCGGAGCCAGGAAGCGCAGCAGTCGGGCATGATCGACTTCAACGGCTCGCTGGTGAAACTCGTTGAGTCCGAGATGATCCACGTCCGCACGGCGATGGAAACCACCCCCAACCCCGACGAACTCCAGATGCGCCTGAAGAAGATTGGCGGTTGAGGCGCCGCCGGCCCCTCCACCCCCGACGACTCCCGTCCCCGCCCCCCCCCGGATGTCTCCGCGAAGCCGCGTCTCGGCGTGTGACCGGCGATCGGCGCGCGTCGGCGTTACACTCACCCATCTATGATCGAACCGCAGTCGCCGATCGTTCTGGCCGCCGGGGGTGAGTTCCTCGTCTCGTGGTACAAGCCCATTTTGCTCGTGGTCACCTTCGCGCTGTGGGCGTGGGTGATCTCGACGATCTACGACAAGGACGCGGCCCGCTGGTACCTGAAGCGGACCATGTGGAACGGGATCCACGTGGCGGTGGGCGTGCTGGCCCTGTCGCTGGTGCTGTTCCTGCCGCTCTCGTTCCTGATTACGGGTCCGGCGCTCGCGGCGATTCTGGGCGCGGAACTGCTGGCGTATTTCTTCATCCGCAACGCCGATGAGAAAGTGCCCGCGAGCGCGAAGTGGAGCCTGAACCCGGCCAAGCTGTTCGAAGGGAAAGCGAAGAAGCAGGCCGAGGCGAAGAAGACCACCACGCTCGTGCTCAAAGGACCGAAGGGCGTGCTCGCCGCCCCGGCGAAAGACGCCCCGGAATTCGAGATCCGCATCGCCGCCGAGTCGCTCGTCAACAAGCTGGTCGAGGCGCACGGCTCGCAGATCGACATCGGGCCGATCAAGGACGGCTCGTACGGCGCGAGCTTTCTCATCGACGGTGTGCGCCAGCCCGCCGAGCAGTTCCCCGCGCAGCGCGCTTTGGCGATCATCGACATCTTCAAGGGTGCCGCCGGGCTGGATATGACCGACCGGCGACGCAAGCAGGTGGGTGATTTCACCGTCAGCCACAACGTCGACGGCGGGACCAAGGTCCGCGCCACGACTCAAGGCTCGAGCGCCGGCGTGCAAATCACCCTGCTCCTCGACCCGGACAATCAGGTGAAACGCAAGATCGAAGACCTGGGGCTGATCGAGAACCAGCTCGCCGATCTGAAGTCGCTGATCTCGGAGAAGGGCGTCGTGCTGCAGACGGCGCCGCCCGACGGCGGGCGGACCAGCACGTTTTATGCGCTCGTCCGCGCGCACGACGCGTATACAACGAACGTGCAGACCATCGAATACGAGATCCAGAGCGCGATCGAGGGCGTGCGGCAAAACAAGTTCGACCCCGCCGCCGACAAGGCCGAGTACAGCACCACGGTTCGCTCGATCCTGCGGCGTGACCCGGAGGTCGTCGCGGTGGGCGAGATGCCCGATGAGAATACGGGCAAGGAAGTCTCCCGCGCGGATCACTCGCGGACGCGCGTGTATCTGAGCTTCCCCGCCGACGGCGCGATGCAGGCGATCCAGAAGTATGCCCGCGCGGTGGGCGACCAGGCCGCCGCCGCCGAGAGCCTCCGGGGCGTGGTGTCGCAGAAGCTGTGCCGCCGTCTGTGCACCAACTGCCGCGTGCCGTTCCAGCCGACGCCCGACATGCTGAAGAAAGTCGGGCTGCCGGCGGACACGAAGCAGCTCCACCGCAAGGGCGGGCAGGTCTTGGTGAAGGACAAGCCGCAGACGTGCCCGGTGTGCGGCGGGTCGGGCTTCTTCGGGCAGCTCGGGCTGTTCGAGGTTTACACGTTCGGCCCGGACGAGCGCCGGCTCATCGCCACCAACGACATGACCGGGCTTCGCGGTCTGGTCCGTCAGAAGAAGCAGCAGAGCATGCAGTCCGCGGGCATGCAGCACGCCATGAAGGGCGACACCTCGATCGAAGAAGTCATGCGCGTGACCGCGCCGCCCGCCGCCCCGGCCGCCCCGAGTGCGCCCACCGCCGCGCCCAAAGCCGCGACTTAATCGGCTGCGTCTTTTCCTCAAGCCCCGAGCCCCAAGCCAGAGCTTCCCCATGATCATGAACTTCGTCGTCATCCTCATCATCCTCGGCGGCGCCGCCACGTGGGCGAGCAAAGCGAAGGGATTCGGGCTCTTCTCCGCGTTCCTCGCGTTGGTGTGCGTGATCGCCGCCGGCGCGGTGGCGTTCGGCGCGTGGGAGCCGCTCGCGTATCTCATCCTCGAGAAGACCGGCACTTCGGGCTTCGGCGGGTTCATCGGCGACAACGCGTGGGGCATCGCGCTCATCGCGCCGTTCGCGCTCTCGCTGCTGGTCCTTCGGTTGTCGGTGGACGTCTTCGTGCGGAAGAACCTGCAGTTCAGCGATCTGGCCAATACCGTGGGCGGCATCATTTTCGGCGCGACTTCCGGCTTCATCGCCGCCGGGATTGTGGTGCTGTCACTCTCGTTCATGCGTCTGCCGGGTGCGCTGCTGGGCTACCAGGCCGTCAGCGATCAGAATGGCAACATGGTCGCCGACGGCGGGCTGTGGATCCCCGCTGACAAAGCGGTCGCCGGGCTGTATTCGCACCTCTCGATGGGCGCGTTCGCCACCGATGCGCCGCTGGCGAAACTCCAGCCCGCGGTCCACCAGCAGGGCGGGATGCTCCGCATGACCTATGAAGACGCCAGCCGCGTCACGATCAAGCCGGGTGATGCGAGCGTCATCAAAGCGTACGAGGTGAAGGGCACGCTCGACGCGCTCACCGCCGACAGCTTCTCGCCCAAGAAGCAGAACGTCGTGTATCCCGACGGCTCGAAACCCAGCGGCGGCGCGCTCCGCGGCTACGTGGTCCGCTTCGGCTCCGGGGCGAAGGAGAAGGGCGGCAATGTCGTCATCACGCCGGGGCAGGTGCGGCTGATCGGGACCAACGCCGAGGGAGGTTCGTTCGCGATTCACCCTATCGCCGCCGTCGCAGCGCCTGACGGTATCAGCACCACGCTGTACCGATTCCGCTTCGACGCGAAGGAACCGTTCATCGCGTCGGTCGGCGGCAGCTCCGAGTCGTACTTCGGGCTCGAGTTCATCCTCCCCGATGGCGCGTCGCCCACGCACCTGCTGGTGAAGAACATCCGGCTCGACATCTCGGGCACGGCGCTGACGGCGTACAAGAACGTCGCCGACCGTGACCTCGCGGTGCGCACCCGCGCGATCTTCCCCGCCAGCGCGGCCGCGGCACCGAGCACGCCCTCGAGCGGGTCCACCGCGTCGAGCGGCGGCGGCACGTCCAGCGGCTCGGCATCCGGCGGCGGCGGGATCATCAACATCGCCGTGGGGAGTCAGGTCGAGGGCGTATCAACCAACCCGATCCTCCCGTTGAACATCAACATCAACAAGTCGAACGCCAAGGGGCTCGAGCTCGGCGCAGAGAACGGCGTCCGCGGCGGGGCATCGAAGTTCACCAAGGAAGAGACCGAAGCCCGCGGCCTGGGCAAGGAACTCCGCGTCGACAGGTTCGAGACCACGAAAGACACCGGCATCGTGCAGCTCACGCTCTCGCTTGAAGGGCGGCGCACGCTTCTGGGCAAGAGCGTCGAAGTCGCGGAGGACATCCTGCCACCGCTGCTGATCGACGAGGCGGGCCGGTCGTACGAGGCGCTCGGCTACGTGTACCGTGAGGGTGGCGAGATCGAGATCAGCTTCAAGCCCGAGGAGCCGGTTCGCGCCATGAGCCAGATTCCAAACCTCACCAAGGGCAAGCGCGACCAGACGCTCATTCTGATCTTCCGCCCGACGAAAGGCGTGAAGATCACGGGATTCCGGCTCGGGTCGAAGGAAATCGCCCGCTTCGAGGGCGGCTTGCCGGTGATCTGATCGGGCGTGCGATCACGTCGCCGCGTGGATTTCGCGGATCAATCTCGTCGCCGTGCTTTCGAGCCTGGCCGCTTCGGCCGCGTTGCCGCTGACGAAGAGAGCAAGGCGCAATTCCTCGAGCGTCCATCGCAGTTCCGCCACAGTTGGCGGGATCGCGCCGGGCTGCTGGGCCCACTCGCCCGCGTCGAGATTGACGACCACGCCGCGCCGGCGTGCCGCGGGCAGAGGGAGGACGGAGCTCTTCTTCGCGCCGGGTTTCGGCGGCTGGTCCATTTCGCTCTGTTCCGCGGACCGTCGCTCGTCGCTCATTCGTGCCGCCACCCAGCCAGTGAACGCCTTCCAGTACGGCGCGAAGCGCGCCAGCGCCGCCGACTCCGAGCCGCTGCCGTCCTCGCGCAGCGCAAAGAGGCGCTCACGCATCCCCTGCACATAGCGCGGGAACTCGCGCAGCCGCTCCCAGGGCGTGTTGCGCACAAACCCCGCGGGCACGAGATACGCCGCCTGCTCGCGGATGTCGGCGACGCTCGCGGCCCACAATCGCGGCGTGCCGCCCGAGATGCGGTGCGCCACGCGCGCGCGCGGCTCCAGGATCTTCGCGACGATCTCCGCCGTCTCGCGTGTGACGCTCGACAATCGCCCCCAGTGCGCGCTCGAACGTCCGTCGAACTCGCCCTTGGTTCTCACGGACGGTTGCCCGATCAGGAACACGCGGTCGGCGACAACGCACGACAGATCGTCACCGAGTTGCTTCGCGTTGCCGTAGTTCGCGTAGTGGCGCACCATCTCGCCCCACTGCGGCAGAGTGGTCAGGTAATGGTCGATTTCCTCGCGGATCGCGATCGCGAAGAGGCGTCGCACGCCGAGGCGCGTGAGCGACTCGGCGCGAGCAGCGGACTCATGCAGTTCCAGCGACACCGACGCGAGGCGATCGACCGCCGCCGGATGGAGTGTGATCGGCTCGCCCGCGTGTTCGATGGTGATCTCCGCCGGGATATCGCCGAAGTCCCACGATGTGACGCCCTCGCGCTCGAAGGTGCGCCGCGCGTTCGCGGACTGCGCCTTGCGGATACGCCCCTCGAATCGTTGCATGAGTTTCGCGAGATCGCGACCAACGCCGAGTTCCTTGCCCGCGTCATCCACAACTCGAACGCGGAGGCGCAGGTGCGCGGGCAGGGCGTTCACCGACCACGCGCCGGGCGGGATTGTGACGCCGTGCAGCACCTCGATCGCTTCGCTGATCGCCGCGCCGATCGGGCCGCGCGCGAACTCGATCACGCCGGCGCACTCGGATGCGATCGCGCCGAGGTCGCCTTTCGTTTCGACCTTCGCGCGCTCGCTCTTCGGCAGCGTCTTCATGAGCGCCAGGACAAGGTCGGCGAGATTCCCCGGCACGAGCCACGCCGCACGCTCCGACGTCAGCATCGGCAGCTGCGCGACGCGCACGGTCGCCGTCACTCCGTCTTCGTCCTTGCCCGGCGCGAGGGCGTATTCGAGGGCGATCGTCTCGCGCGATTCAGTGGCGAGTTCGATCTCGTCAGGGAAGAGGGCCGAATCGAGCATCTCGCGGACGGCGGGCAGAAGCACGTCCGTGTCGTTCAGTTCCAGTCGGCGCGCGTGGTCGCGTGCAGCGTCCCTCCACCATGCGCCGAACGATGCCGGGTCGCATACGTGCTTCGGCAGGCGCGCGTCGAACCACGCCGCGAGCTGCTCGGGCGGAGCGGTCACGCCGCGCCGGCGGAGCTTGGCTTCTGCGCGGGCCGCGCGCGCGAGGGCCTCGCGGTTCTGCCGCATGAACGGTTCGCCGCTCCCCCACTTCCCGCCCAGCAGCCCGTCGGCGATGAAGAGCCGCCGCGCCGCCGCGGGATCATGCGCAGCCAGGGCCACCCGCCGACGCGGCACGACCACCACGCCGCTCATGCTGATCCGCTCCCACGCGCCGGGCTGCTGCGATTCGGAATCCCAGTGCGGGTCGGTGATCTGGCGCTGGAAGACGTGCGCCGCGAGTTCCTCGATCCACTCCGGCTCGATCCGCGCGACGGTGCGCGCGAAGAGCTTCGTGGTCTGCACGACCTCGCCCGCCATGATCCACTTCGGGGCTTTCTTGAACAGGACGGAGCCGGGGAAGATGGTGAGCGTGTTGCCGCGGATGCCGCGGTAGTCGAATGAGCCTGCTTCGCCCGTCCGGCAGGCGACGTGGCTGATCAGCCCGGTGAGTAGCGCGCGATGGATCTGATCCGGCGCCGCGGGCTGCTGGTTCGTTCTCAGTTCCAGTTCGCGCGCGAGGTCGCGGAGCTGGTAGTGCGTCTCGATCCACTCGCGCATCCGCGCGGCGGAGAGGAAATTCTCCCGGCACCACGAGAAGAGCGGGCCGCTAGATCGCTCGCCGGCCGCGTGGTGGTACTGGTCCCAGATGTTCAGGAGCGTGAGAAAATCGCTGGTTTCGTTGCGGAAGACGAGATGAGCGCGGTCGGCCTCTTCCTGCCGGCTCATCGGGCGCTCGCGCACATCCTGAATCGAGAGCGCGGCGGCGAGGACCAGCACTTCGCGGAGCGAGCCTTCGCGTTCGGCGCCGAGGAGCATGCGCCCGACGCGCGGATCGACGGGGAGTTTCGAGAGTTGACGGCCGATCTCGGTGAGTGCGCCGTCGGATGCCGCGCGGGTGATGGCGCCGAGCTCGAAGAGCGTCTCGTAGCCGTCGCGGACCGCGCCGGAATCGGGCGGGTCGAGGAGCGGGAACTGCTCGATCGCACCGAGCCCGAGCGATTTCATCTGGAGGATCACGCTGGCGAGGCTCGAGCGCCGGATCTCCGGCTCCGTGAACGCGGGCTGGTCGCGGAGCGCTGACTCGCTGTAGAGGCGGACGCACACGCCCTCCGCCACGCGTCCGCATCGGCCCGCGCGCTGCTTCGCCGATGCCTGCGAGATCGGCTCGATGGGCAGCGTCTGCACCTTGCGCTTCGCGTCATAGCGGCTCAGGCGCACGAGGCCGCTGTCGATCACGTAGCGAATCCGCGGCACCGTGAGCGATGTTTCCGCGATGTTCGTCGAGAGGATCACGCGCCGGCGCGGGCCGGGGTGGAAGATGCGGTCCTGCTCTTCGTTCGTGAGCCGAGCGAGCAGCGGTAGTATGTCGGCGTCGATGCCGCGCTGCTTTAACAGCTTGTCCGCGGCGCGGATCTCGCGTTCGCCGGGCAGGAAGACCAGCACATCCCCCGGCGGCTTGCTCGGGCGGCAGAGTTCTTCCGCCGCGTCGGCGACGCGGTGAGCGAGGTGCGATTCCCAGTCGTCATCACCAGCGCCGGCGGTGTCGTAGCGCACTTCGACGGGGAACATCCGCCCCGAGACTTCGAGCACGGGCGCGACGCTCGGGCCGCCGAAGTAGTCGCTGAACCGCGCGGGATCGATGGTGGCGGAGGTGATGATGAGCTTCAGGTCCGGGCGCTTGGGTAGGAGATCGCGCAAGCAGCCGAGCAGGAAGTCGATGTTCAGCGAGCGCTCGTGCGCTTCGTCGATGATGATCGTGTCGTATGCGGCGAGCTTCGGGTCTCCCGCGAGTTCGGCGAGGAGCATGCCGTCGGTCATCAGTTTGATCTTGGTATCGCGCGCGGTCTGGTCCTGAAACCGGACCTTCACCCCGACGACACCGCCGACGCGCACGCCCATTTCCTCGGCGATGCGCGCCGCGACCGCGCGGGCGGCGAGCCGGCGGGGCTGCGTGTGCCCGATCATGCCCGCCTTGCCGCGACCGAGCGCGAGGCAAAGCTGCGGCAGTTGCGTGGTCTTGCCCGAGCCGGTTTCGCCGCAGATCACGACGATCTGATGGCGCGCGATGGCCGACTCGATCTCCGCGCGGCGGAGGAGGATCGGGAGCGCTGGATCAGGCTGCGAAACACCGGGCGGCATGCGCGCCACAGCGTACGCGGATCACCGCCCGCGGCCCTTGCCGCGCCCGTTCGCCATGAACGACCGCGCCGACTTCTTGCCCGGCGCGCCGAGCGGCGCTCCGCCGCGGCCGTGCGCTCCGGCGCCTGGTCGAGCGCCGTCGCCCGCGCTGCGGGCATGCCCGTGCGGTGCGGGGGGACGTGCCGAGCCCTCGCCGCGTGCCGGGCTGTGAGCCGGGCGATGGTCGGCGTGCGGCTTCGCGGGGCCTTGCCCGCGGTGATTGGAGGGCCTCGCCGGCTCGCCGCGCGAGTCCGCGTGCGGCCGCGCGCCGCGGCCCGCCGGCGCGGAACGCGCGGGGCGATCGGGGCGCGGCCCGCCGCGCGACGCGCCGCGGCCGTAGGGCCGCTCGGGCGCGCGGTAGTCGCCGTCCTCGCTGTGGTGCAGCGGCTTGATCGATTCGAGGCCGTCGGGTGTCTTCGAGACGGGCACCTTCGCGCGGATGGTGCGCTCGATGTCGCGCAGGAACCCGCGCTCGCCCGAGTCGCAGAACGAGACGGCGATGCCCGACGCGCCCGCCCGCGCCGTGCGCCCGATGCGGTGGACGTAGCTCTCGGGCTCGTTCGGCAGGTCGAAGTTGATGACGTGCGAGACCTCGTCGATATCCAGGCCGCGGGCGGCGATGTCGGTCGCCACCAGCACGCGGACGGAGCCGCGCTTGAAGTTGGCGAGGGCTCGTTGACGCTGCGACTGGCTCTTGTTGCCGTGGATCGACTCCGCGTGGATGTGCGAAGCCTTCAGCCGCTTCACGACGCGGTCGGCGCCGTGCTTCGTGCGGGTGAAGACCAGTGCCCGCTCGATCGCCGAGTCATCGTCAAGCAGCTTCCGGAGCAGGTCCTGCTTCATCTTGCCCTCGACGAAGTACACCGACTGCGTGACGCGCTCGGCGGTGGTCGATTCCGGCGCCACCTCGACGCGCACCGGGTCGCGCAGGATGCTCGACGCGAGCGACGTGATCTCCCGCGGCATCGTGGCCGAGAACATCAGGTTCTGCCGCTCTTTCGGCAGCTTCGCGATGATCTTCTTGATGTCGTGGATGAACCCCATGTCGAGCATGCGGTCCGCCTCGTCGAGCACCAGAGCCTTCACCTTCGAGAGGTCGACGTACCCCTGGTTGATCAGATCAAGCAGTCGCCCCGGCGTGGCGACGACGATATCGACGCCCTGCTGGAGCATGCGGGTCTGCGGGTTCTGGCCCACGCCGCCGAAGATCACGCCCGAGCGCAGCCCGGTGTGCTTGCCGTAGACGTTGAAGCTTTCTTGGATTTGGAGCGCGAGTTCGCGCGTCGGTGCGAGGACGAGCACGCGGATCGGGCGGTGCGCCCGCGGCTGCTTCTCATTCGCGTGGGCCCCCGGCGCGCGGTCGAGCCGGCACAGGAGCGGCAGCGCGAACGCCGCCGTCTTGCCCGTGCCGGTCTGCGCGCAGCCCAGGAGGTCGCGTCCCTCGAGCACGGGCGGCACCGCCCGCTGCTGGATCGGGGTTGGGGTCGTGTAGCCCTCGTCGCGCACCGCGCGCAGGACCGCTTCAGACAACATCAGATCATCAAACTGCATGAAACCTCTTTCAGGGAAATTCATCCCGGTGACTGATCGCCCGGTACTCGGCGATCAATCGCCGGGTCCGTGACCGTTCTGGCACAGCCGCTCGCAGAAATATCCTGACCCCCGAGAATTCGGATCCGCTTCGCAAGCGGAAAAGGGCCGGATCACCCACGTGGCGGCAATGTGCTCAACCGTGGACGGAACAAGTATAGCACATCGGCCCGCGCCGGTCGAGCGACGCTCGGGACTTGTTACGTGATCAATAAAACACGGAAGAACTTAACACAGCCAGCATCGACGAGCACGGACGACTCGAACAGACATACTCGATGGCACAAGAGAGACTTCTGTCAAAGTCCGTGCCTGTCTGGGCAGTCAGAGGCCGATTCTGTCCTACTCACTCGTCGCTTATGCGCCGCTCCCGTCGTTCCTTGTGGTGCCGCTTGGGCGTCACGTGGAACACGGCGCGCACGCGCCCGACGCGGATCTCGCGTTCGCCCTTCCCCGCCGGCTCGGCTTCGGTGAACTCGGGTGCCGCGCTCGCCGCGGAAACGGGGACCGCTTTCGCGGCTCGTTTGCCGCGCCGTGACTTTCGCGCTCCGGGCAGCAGTCGCGCTTGGTAGACCGTGAGCTCGACCTCGACATTGAACTCGTTGCCCGCCGCGATCAGGTCGTCGATCTGGCCCAAGGGCTCGACGCGGTACACCGCCGGGCCGAGGCACGGGCGCAGGAACTTGTACGTCAGTTCCTTGCACACCACGGTGTACCCCTCGCCGACCTTTGCGAAGAGGTACATGCCGCCGGCGATCTCGCTATTGGCGAGGAGCGCCGCGCCGGCCATCGCGTTGTACCAGTTCTTGTTGAAGCGCCGGAACGGCAGCACCGCGGTGAACGTGTTGCCGTCGAGACGGCGCATGCGGATGCCGGAGTTGAACGCGTACGGCAGCCACACGAGCGAGCACACGCGGTGCCAGAAATTGTTCTTGGTCGACAGGCGGCTCACGTACGCCTCGAGGCGCTCCGTCAGCGTCCGCTTGTACGCCCGCGGCGGGGGCAACGAATTGGCGCGGCTCGGGATCGACGTCATGGCATCGGGTGCGCTCGGATCAGCCGCGGACGATGCGCTGTGAACGGCTCGGGTCACGCGGCGGCTCCGGGGGCCGGGAATCCGGGGGGCGGGGGGGCCGGGAGAGACTGGTGGACAGGGCACCATCATAGCCCCAGCGGGCCGAGGTTGGATTCGAGGCAGATTGAGTGTTCTGGATGCCGGATGCCACTACAGCCGACGGCTCGGAGCCGGCCGCGATGCTGATCGCTGCCTCGCGCGGAATCGCGCGAGAATCGCGAGCAACAAACCCCCTCCCCTTCTGGGGGAGGGAAGGGGAGAGGGACACCCTTGTTCACGCCTCACAGCTTTCACCCCTCGCCGCCCCGTCGCTCCACGATCGAAAGCTCCACCCACTCCCCTTTGGCATAGTTGAACGCACGCACAAAGCCGAGCACGCGATACGAGTCCACCAATTCGTCGCGAGGCTTCGAGATCATCGCCAGCCCGCGCGGGTTCGCGTCGAACCACTCGGGCAACTGCTCGGCGGTCAAGCGATCGACCGTGCCGCGGGTCATGAAGACGAGGCTGTCCTCGCCGTAGCCGACGGCGGCGAGCGGGCGCGTGCCGACGGGGTCGATCACGCGGGTTCTTCCGATTGCCATAGCGGTAGGCCAGAAGAACGGCGTCGCCGGCAGCACTGCTTGGAAGATGAGCGCGGAGATGATCAACACATGAAAGATCGACTCCGACTGAGCGCGCACAAACCGCCCTCTCCGCAGTCTGCGCGCGAGTGCGATAGGCAAGAGCACCGCGAGAACAAGAAATGGCGCACCTGCTCGCAACGCTCGAACAACGGTAAAGCGATCCAACTCAGGCGTCGGCTGCCCGTGCGTATCCGCCCACCGCCGAACGTGATCGGCCATGTCATAGATGACACTTTCTCGCGCGACGGGGAGTATCACTACTAGGACAATCCCGATGAGCATCCACACCACCCATCCGATCTTCGCGCCAAAATCGCGTGCTCCCGCCAGCTTCCCCGTCTCCGCCGCGAACACCGCGCGGGCGGAGAGCAGCGCGATCGCCGGGTACATCGGCAGCGTGTAGTGCGGCAGCTTCGTCCCCACCAGCTCAAACACGACCCACGCCGGCACGACCCAGCACAACAGAAACGTCTCGACGCGCGAGCCGCTCAGTCGAACCGCGGATCGCGCACGCGCCAACCAATTCCCCTTCTTCTGTTCCCCTCTTCTCTGTGTCCTCTGTGCCTCTGTGGTGAATCCCTGTCTTGATCGCTGCACCGCGCGGATCACCGCCGCCAGCGTCAGCAGCGAGCCGGGCCAGAACATCACGGCGAGCAGCACCGTGTGGTACCCCGGCGGGCCCCAGTGCCCTTCCTTCGCGCTCACGCTGCGCCCGAGCGTTTCGTCGTAAATCAGCGAGAGATATTTCGCCGCACCCACCTCGTGCATCACCAGCCCAACCCACGGCAGCACAACCGCCAGCACAATCGCCACGCCCATCAGCGGGCGCAGACGTTTCATCCATGCCCACTCGCCGGTCGCCACACCCAGCGCGAGCACCGTCAGCCCCGCGACCAGCGGCGTGATCGGCCCCTTGCTCATCACGCCCAGCGCGAGGCAGAGCCAGAACACGGCCGCCCGCACGACGCCGCCGGCGTCCGAGCGATGCCGCGCGTTCCAGATGTTCCACAGCGCGAACATGGCGGCGGTGGTGGTGGCGAGCAGCAGTTGATCCGCCCGCGCCTGGCGCGCATCCCACAACTGCATCACGCACGCCGCCATCAGCGCCCCGCCCAGCCACGCGGCACGGGCATCAATCATCCGCCGCCCGAGCCGCCATGTGAGCAGCGCCGACGCGATCGCGCACAACACCGATGGCACGCGGTACGCCCAGATGCCAGCGGTGGGCAAGGGACCTAGAGAAGAAGAAGAAGAAGAAGAAGAAGAAGAAGAAGAAGAAGAAGAAGACTGAGGTTGTGTAGTCACGGGCGGGACGCCCGTGCCACTCGGTTGAGTCGGAGAAGACGCCGACGTGCGCGCGTCACGCACCGCGCCTCCACCACTCTTCTCCTCTTCAATCAATCCACTCTTCTCTTCTCCGACCTCCGTGCCCTCCGTGCCTCTGTGGTGAATCCCACTTTCAACCCCGCACAGCCACGCGCTCGCCGCCTGCAACCAGTAGATCAGCGGCGGCTTGTTCAGCCGCGGCTTCTCCTGAATCCGCGGCACGACCCACCCCTCGACCGTCCCGCTCGCCAGCATCTGCGCGCTCGCCTGCGCGAAGCGCGATTCATCACGGTCCACCGGCGGGATCGACCACAGCCCCGGCAAGTAGAGCGCGAGGCACAGCGCGACGAGCACCACACCGCCGCGCGACCAGCGGTCGGCGAACGCCGAGCGGCCGCCCAGCCCGGCGCGGCGAGCTCGCTGATTCGACCATTCGGGTTGCTTCGCTGCTGCGGGTGTCATTCCGCGGAACACTCCGGGTAGGGCCGGGGGCGGGGCACTTTGGTGCTCCCATGCGGATCGACTATAAACGAGCGGTGCCCGCGAGCGCTCCAGCCCGGTCCGCAATTGTCGCCGTCGGCGCGATCATCCTCGCCGGCGTGCTGCTCCCCTTCGACCGCGCCATCAGCGACGCGCTTAGCAGCTTGCCAATCCGCGGCGACGTTCGGCGCGAACTCAACGTCCTCCAGCAGTTCGGCTCCGGCTCGACGATCGCGCTCGTCGCGATCCTCATCGCGCTGCTCGACCGCCGCCGCCTGCGCCGCATGCTCGACTACCTCCTCGCCGCGGGAGTGACGTGGCTCGCCGTCTTCGCGGTGAAGGTCGGCGCGGGACGCATGCGCCCGAAGCACGATGAGCCATTCGTCTTCCTCGGCCCGTTCCGCGAAGCAATGGTCGGCAGCGCCGACACCGCCGCCCCCGCGTACTCCTGGCAATTCTGGAAACGCGGCGTGAGCGAACTGTGGTCGATGCCCAGCAGCCACACGGCCCTCGCGGTCGTCGCCGCCGTATTTCTCTCGGCGCTGTACCCGCGCCTGCGCCCGCTGGTCTTCGCGTGGTGCGCGCTGGTGGGCTTCTGCCGCATGACGTTCGATGCGCACTACCCATCGGACGTGGTGATCGGCGTGGCGATCGCGTGGCTGATCGCAACGCCGCTCGTGCGCTCCTTCGCCGGCGTGCGGCTGGTCGATTGGGTGTGGGTGAAGTTCGTCGACCGGAACGCGACGCCGGCGCTGCCGAGGATAAGGGGGCTCTGACCCCCTCTCCCTCTGGGAGAGGGTTGGGGAGAGGGACACCGGCGACGCAGTCCCGCACATTTCATCGTTCGCATCCAAACCCCCTGTGCCACCGCAGGCGGCCGCTCTGGGCCGACTGCGGTGCGCCCGTCGCCAAGCAACCAGCCCGCACCGCAGTCGTCGGCCAAAGCCCCGACGCCTGCGGTGGCACGTTGATCGAGTCAACGCAAACCATGGAGCCACCCGCGCGAGCGGGCGGTCGCTCGACATCGGCGACACGCAACGACCCGCCGCTCGCGCGGCGGGCTCCGTCAAGACGCGCGAGTCGCTCGCCGCGTGCCACATTCGGGGCATACACACGACCCAATCGCCAACCCATCGAGTTGATAGCCGCAACGCACGCAGCGCCCAGCGCTCATGCGAGTCTGCCGATGCCATTCGGGAATCGCAACAACCACCACCAATAACGGTAGCGCGTAGAGCAACGCGCTCGCAAGAAACGGGGCCCAGAGAATCCGCAACGGCAGTCCAGGCTCAAGAGCGACACTTCTAACAATCGCGAACGAAGTGATTGGTGCGGGCTCCAACCACATCGGCATTGGAAGCAGCGCGCTCGAACTCGCCTGCACATTGTTCGGCGACCAGCCCGGCCCCCCGAGTTCCGTCGGCCGAAGATCCCACCGATAGCTGCATCGCATCGACGGCCAAGGCCAACCGCTCGTCACTACAAGCGATCCGATATCCGCGGTTGGAAATCTCAACGCGGCAAAATGCTCGTGGGACAAGCCGGAAACGAAGCCGCGCTTTCCCGCACCAACGAGGTATTTTTCGACCGGATACGCAGAGTACTGACGAGCCTCGCAATACGGAACCCAGTCCTCCGGCAATCCATGGCGCTTTGCGATGTCTTGGGCATTGCCGTGTTCGCCTCCGAGTTGGTCCGTCATCGGCGACCATAGCGCACACCCCCACGCCACCAGCACATTCACCGCCGCGCCGATGAACAGGCAGACGATCGCGCGACGCGCCCAGCGCCATCGGCCGCGCGTGCGGGGGTCGGGTTGTGCTTTGCCGCCCGGTGGCATTGTGTTCAGTTCAGCGATCGGCAGTGGGAAATGCAAGAGGGCTTGAACAAGAACCCCTCTCCCCGGCCCTCCCCCTGAGGGGGAGGGGGTTAGAAGACCTCTTCCACCACGCGGATCCGGTGCGTGCCTGCTTTCTCCGGGTCTTCCTCCACCTCGAACATCGGCGGGCCGAACTCGTGGTCGAGGATCAGCCGCCATTGGTTCTCGAAGGCGCGCCGGAGCAGCTTGGGGCGCTCGTGCATTGAGACGAACGGCTCGACGTCGTACGCCATGTTCGTTGTTGAGCGCCAGTGGAACCGCGTCGCGAGCACGTCGGGGATGTACGCGATGGTGACGCCGTCGGTGCTGGTGAAGCGCACGGCCTGCTGCCCCCATGTGTGGCCCGGGATGTTCCAGACATGCACGCCCGGCAGGACTTCCGTCTCGCCGCTGACGAGCCGCAGCCGCTCGCGCACCAAGTCGTTGATGTGATCGCGCAGGTAGGTGCGGTGCATCGTGCTCTTGTTCGCGAGCGCATCCTCCCACTCCTGTTTCTGCACGACGATCTCCGCATTCGGGAAGGTCAGTTCGTAATCGGCGTGCTTCGGCGCGCTGGAGCCGGGGCGCGCTCGGCGGGTCAGCCCGCCCGCGTGATCAAAGTGCAGGTGCGTCACGATCACCGTCGAGATGTCCTCGGGCGCTGCGCCGACTTCGTGCAGCGCATCCACGATCGTCCGCGGCTCCTGCGAGTACTGCGCCTGCTCCTTGCCCGCCAGCTTGTCGCCGATGCCAACTTCGATGAGCGCGAGTTTGCCGCCGCCCGCGTCGAGCAGGATCGAATTCTGCTGCAGCGCCATGCGGTTCGAGTCGTCGATCGCCTCGGGACCGCTGGCAGGGAACCACTTCGTCCAAACCACGCGGGGAATCATGCCGAGCATCGCCCCGGCGTCGAGCCGGAACGAGCCGCAGCGGAGGAGACGCCAGGAGTAGGTGGGAGTCGGCATGAAGAGAGAGTAGTCGGGGAAGGGGCTTGGGGCTTGAGGCTTGGGGCTTGAAGCCGGAAGGCGGAAGACTCGTTCGCGCACGGCAGCCCCACGACTCACCCACCTTCCAGTCGCTGTGCTGCTCACAATTCCAATCCTCGTCTTTCTCCGCGTTCTCTGCGTCTCTGCGGTGAATCTTCTTCTCTTACACTCTCAGCATGGCCACGCACCGATGGATCGCCGCGCAGCCCGCCAGCCCCGAGGAGGAGCAGCAGAACTGGTCCCTGCGCCCCACGCGCATCGACGAGTATGTCGGACAGTCCGATCTCATCGAGCGCCTCCGGATCACCATCCAAGCCGCGAAACAACGCGGCGAGCCCGCCGGGCACATCCTGCTCCACGGCCCGCCCGGACTCGGCAAAACCACGCTCGCGTACGTCATCGCCGCCGAGATGGGCTCGCAGGTCCACACCACCAGCGGCCCGGCGCTCACCAAGGGCACCGACCTCGTCGGCGCGCTCACGAAGCTCAAGCCGCATGATGTGCTGTTCATCGATGAGATCCACCGGCTGCCCGTCGCCGTGGAGGAGTTCATCTACCCGGCGATGGAGGACCTGCGGATCGATGTGGCGATCGATTCGGGGATGAACGCGCGGACCGTGTCGATCAACCTGAAGCCCTTTACGCTGATCGGGGCGACGACCCGCGCGGGGCTGCTCTCCGCGCCGCTCCGCTCGCGCTTCGAGATCACGCACCACCTGAAATACTACCCGCCGGAGGAACTGCTGAAGATCCTCACGCGCAGCGCGCGGCTGCTGAATATCGAATCTTCGGTCGAGTGCTTGATGAGCATGGCGAGGCGCAGCCGGGGGACGCCGCGGATCGCGAACCGGCTGCTGCGGCGTGTGCGCGACTACGCGCAGGTGCGGGCCAACGGTTCGATCGGCGGCGCGATCGTTGATGAAGCGCTCGCGCTCGAAGGCGTCGACGCGCTGGGGCTGGACGAACTCGACCTCGCGTACATGAAGTCGCTTGCGACGACGTACAAGGGCGGCCCCGTCGGCCTCGAAGCCCTCGCGGCGACGATGGGCGACGACGCCGGCACGCTGGAAGATGTGGTCGAGCCGTATCTGCTTCAGATCGGGTTCCTCGCGCGCACGCGGCGGGGGCGTCAGCTCACCGCCGACGGCGGGAAGTATGTGGGGGTTGCGGTGCCGGAGATTGTGGTGAATGCGAGCGGGGTGGGGTTGTTTGAGGAGAGTTGAGCAGCAGCACGCAACGAGAGGCGCTGCGTCAGCGAGCGGGTGGGGATTCAGGATCGTCCTTGCCCTTTTTGTCACTGGGCGGGCCAGCTATGACTTCTGAGAGCGGGATGGTGAACTGACCTTTCCAGTAGCGAACCGATTTGGTGTCGAGGAGCGCGAGATCAGGAACGCTCCGAACCCGGACAAACCAGCTTGAATCGAGGGTGTCAAGCGGCGGCATTCTGACGTAGGTCGAAGTTTGCGCTGGCGGTCCATTCCGCGCATAGACCAGAAGCTCATCGAAGAGAATCACCTGGTTTGGCTGCTCCAAAGTCAAACTCAATGCGAACGTTGTATCCGCACACGCGGGCGTGCCTTTCCGTCCAACTGTCGCCACGATCGCGCCGTGTTCTCGGTTTGCAAGAGTCACAACCAACTCCGCGCGGGCTGCCGATTCCGCCTCGGTGCCGGAGAAAGCATTCATCACATCTGATCGATTGGGCGTGATCTCGATTTGCCGCTCGATGATGCCCCGCCACATCACTCGCTCTGGTTCGAACGGATGATTGCTGTGTTCAGGCGTCGATCCGGTTTCAATCACGCAGTCGAACTTGAGCAGGTGTGACCCGGGCTGAAGCGTGCCCAACTCACTCCAACCGCGTTTGTATGACCGATTACTCCATGCCGCCGGCCGAACCAACCAGCCACTTGCAACGATCGACACTTGCTCCAGTGGAGATCCGATCGGTGTGAGGGTCATGCGCACCGGCGACGTCGCCGCGAACCAGTACGGAGGACGTGCGTACATTTGGACCGGGACCTTGGCAGGCCAACGATCGCGCAGGTAGATCAAGTCCGGCAATACAGCAACGCCGAGCGCGATGCGCTGGGATTCAGAGAGCCCGCCGAGCGGCGCACGACGGTACAGATCTTTGAATAAGCTCTCGGCGACAGGATTTGACCTCTCAATCGAAGTCGCCAGCGGTACCAGCACAAACGCCGGTACGACCGACCACCATCTAAGTTTCAGCACGCGCGGTTGGGCGGCTGCGAATATCCCGAGAATCGCCAGCACGGTCGCAAAAACGACCCACCGTTTGCGTCGGCGCGTGCGACCGAGTTCTCTTTCGCGCGTGGTGCGCTTCCCACACTCCGGGCACACCCACCCGGCGAACTCCCCCTCCTCCCGGCGCGGCGCGGAGCTCATGTCGTACCAGCACTTCGGGCAGCGCTTGCGGCCGCGACTGCGGTCGCCGATCAGCGCCCACACCAGCAGCGCGAGCCCCAGCACCGCGACCACCCCGCCGCCGATCCACCAGATGAGATCGATGGTTGCCTGCGTCATATTTGTTTAGCGTAGTCCCGATGGGTGTTCGAGTGAAGAGAAGCCTTGGCGATTGACGCCGACGGCGCCCAGGGCACGAGCAACCGGGGGAACCGGATTGTCGTGGCACGCGTAGGACCAGCGACCGCATAAGCACCGTGCCGCGCGGCGTGCCCGGTACACTTCTTCGCGCATGCGCGCGGCGCTGGTGATTCTTATGACGTCCATCCTTCCCCTCACCCTCGGCGGCTGCGCGAACGAACCCGGCAATCCTTCGTTCAACGTGAGCGTCGAGCAGGCCGAGCTGGCGCTCGAAACGATCGAGCGCGGGAAACGCCCGTTCGATCGTCCCGTGGTGGTGGTCGCGGGGTATCTCGATCCGGGGGTCGGGGTCGCCGTCGCGGCGGCGGCGCTGCGCCGGCTCACCACAGAGCCGACGCAGGTGATCGAGGTGCCGCTGCTAACCACGACGACGTTTGACGCTTGCCGAGCGCGCGTGATCGAGAAGGTGGAGGAGCGCTTCCCCTCGGGCGACGATCGCGCGACGGTTGAGGTTGATGTCGTCGGCATCTCGATGGGCGGGCTGGTGTCGCGGTACGCCGCGATTGACCTTGGCGACCGCGTGAAGACGCTGCGGATCGTGCGGCTGTTTACGGTCGCCACGCCGCACCGCGGCGCGAACCTGGCGCAGTGGCCCTCGCTCGATCCGCGGCATCTGGGCATGCGCGCCGGTTCGGAGTTTCTGTCGCGGCTCGACGAGGCGCTGCCGGGCGCGGGGTATGAGCTGGTGCCGTATGTGCGGCTGGGGGACGCGATGGTGGGCGTGGCGAATGCAGCGCCGGCGGGGCAGACGGCGTGGTGGGTGACGAACCGGGCGCTGCAGCCGGCGCACCTCGGCGCGCATACCGATCCCCGGATTCTCGCGGACATCGCGCGCCGGCTGCGGGGTGAAGCGTCCTTCACGAGCGAGCCGCGCGCGCCTTTGCCGGAGTGATGGTGGAGCATGCGCCGTGGTTCGCACTGCAGTCGGCCCCGAGCTGCCGCCTGCGGTGGCACGGCGGAGCGCGCGAGCGCGCTGGCCGACCTTGAGGTCTCGGGGCTGATATTGATTGCTCGGCGCTGGTGTCACGAGTGTGCGCGGTTGGTCGGTATGGTCCTCAAGAGTTCCCTTGTTTGTTCGCTTCCGCCGTTGAACACGCGGCGTGATCCGATCGGCGGGAGGCGTGGAACAAAAGAGGGCGGGCGCGCCCGCTGCACAAGGCATCCGGACGGGCCGCCGCGCGCCTGCAGGTCGGCGTCGGCCCGGCGAGGCGCCGCGGTGAAGCGGCCCTCTACCTATCCCGGTTCGCGTCACGCCTGTGCGCACAAACGGGAACCTGCGCGCGGCAACGCGGGTCGGAAGTACTGTGATTTCCCGGGCTTGCGCGATCTTTGATTTTTCTCGTGAAGGGCGCGGGGACACGTCACCGGCGCGCGCACAAATGAGAACATGCGCGATACTGAGCCGAAAGACGGATCGACACCGAGGTCGGTCAGAGCACCGACCTCGGTGGCACGGGAGAGGCACGGGTATCGCCCTCGAGCGGGCGAAACCCGTGGCACACTGATGTTACGACTTGGCGCTTTCCGGCGGGGCGGGGGCGCGTTCCATGATGGTGGTGTCGTCGGGCGATTGGTTGGCGCTGGGGCCGCCGGATTTCATCATCGCTTCGCCGTGGGCTTTGAGCATGGCGTAGATGAGGTCGAGCCGCTCGGCGACGGTGAACATATCGACCGGGCGCTTTTCCGGATCGATCTCGACGCAGTGCATGATGAGATCGGAGAGTTGCTCGGGGATGCGCGGGTTGAGCTGCCGCGGCGGGGTGGGCTTCTCGATCAGCGAATCGTCGATCGTCTGCTGCAGCGAATCGCCCTTCGCCAGCGCGGTGGGGATGTTCCGGCGGGTCAGCACCCAGTACATTGTCGCGCCGAAATTGTAGATATCCGTCTTCGGCGTGATCTCGCGTCGGTGCACCTGCTCCGGGGCGATGTAGTCGGGTGTGCCTTGGATGCGCTCTTTGATGGTGCCGATGGCGCACGCCTGCCCGAGATCGATGATCTTCACGATGCCCTTGTCGTTGACGACGACGTTGTTGGGCTTCATGTCGGCGTGGACGTAGCCCTTCGAGTGCATGTGGTGCAGGCCCATCGCGACCTGCTTGAAGACGCTGACGGCGTCCTCAAAGGTGCGCGGCGGGTTGCGCTCGATGCTCACGCCGTCGACGTACTCCATGAGGAGGTACAGCTCTTTGAGCGTGATGAGCATGGCGCGCTGCTTGATGACGCGCTCGATGTGCCGGATGACGGGGTGCTTCACGCGCTGCGCGATGTCGTACTCGATCTCGGCCTGTTTGATGAAGCGGTCGTCCTTGGGGTCGGCGCGTTCGACGTGCTTGAGGGCGTAGATCTGCTTGCTTTTGGGGTCCTGGACGATGTAGATGATCGATGCCGCGCCGCGGCCGATCTCCGCCATGACGTCGTAGCCGACGAGCTTGGTTCCGGGTTTGGCGGGTTCGTAATGCTTCACTCGATTCCGATTCCACCCAACAGCAACACGACCGATCCTTCAACACATCCGACGGTCAGCCGGCGCTTGACTCTTTGCCACCGCCGCCCCGTCGAGCGACGTGCGGGCAACCGGAACCAGCCCCGGCCCGCAGCGTGCCGAAGTGGACAAGTGACCCGACCACGATCCCCGGACACGGGAGGACCAGTATCGGCCAGTTTGCGGGAAAGTTCAATGTTGGGTGAAAGCGGCGGAAGACTCGGCATGCCGGCGGAGGATGGGGGCGTGAAGAACCACTCCCTGATTGGTGGTAGGGAGCCGGGGTCCGAACGGGTCACTTCCGGACAAGGTAGGCGAATCTCGACAGTCGGCGTTCACGGGTCAGGTCGTGCACGGCTTTGAGGAACCGCTGTACGCCCTCGAACTGCTCGCTCCCTTCCAGTCGGGTGAGCTCGTCCTGACGGGTGGCCCGCGCGCGATGCCAACGCCCGGCGATGACCGCCGCGTTTTCGCTCGCATCGTCCTGACGGATCAGTTGCAACCCCGCCTCGGCAATCAATCGCTCATTGATCCCGGGAGGGACGAAGAGAAACACACCGATCGATGCGCGGAGCGCCAGCTCGAGGTTGGTGATCGGTCCGGTCACCACCACCGGGTCGGTGAAGAACGCCCTGCCGCCCGGCCGAAGGACTCGGCACCATTCACGCAGCACGCCGAGGCGGTCCGGCAGGTGGTTCATCGCGTCGATGCACAGCACCGCATCGAAGGCGGCATCCTCGAAGGGCAGGCGAGCGTTGGCGTCGGCGCGGAGGAATCGCACGCGGTCGGCGGCGCCGCACTCTCGCGCGGCGCGTTCGGCGGTGGCGACGCCCTCATTGTTGAAATCAATCCCGGTGACGCGGCAGCCGATGGTCCGAGCGGTGTGGAGCGCGGGGCCGCCCGAGCCGCTGGCGACCTCGAGCACATGAGAGTCGCGCGACAAGCCGAGCATCAGGAGGAATCGATCGAACTCGTCGGCTGTCAGCCAGCTGTTCTGCCCGATGTCCGTGCCGAACGTCTCTTTGCGGACCGCGTCCAGCACGTTCTCGGTGAAGTGCCGGTAGGTTCCGTCGTAGAGGTTTACTGGCTGCGACATCGCCCGAAGTCTACCGAACGCGGCTCACGCGCCGGCGGCGAGAAACTCGCGCAGCCCGGCTTCGGGGAAGAGCCGGCCCGGGCTGGTGGTCGGGGCGACGTCGCGGTGCAGGTGGACGTTCGCGTCGTCGATGCCGTACTGCTTCTGCAGCGCCTTGACGAGTTGCTTGAGCGACTCGACCTGCTCGCGGGTGAAGCTGCGGCGTTCGCCGTCGCCGATCAGGCAGATGCCGATGGTCGTGCGGTTGTAGTGCTCGCTCATCGGTCCGGCGGTGTGGGCGCCGGCGAGCTGCTCGTCCCAGCGCGGGCCGACGGCGATGGTGCCGTTGGTCGCGCCCTGCCCGTTGCCGATGACGAAGTGGTACCCAAGGCTGCGGAAGCCGCGGGCGAGCGATTCTTTGGTCAGCGATTCGGCGGAACCCATCGCGGAACCGGAGTGGTGGATCACGATCCCCTTCCACTGCCCGGGCTGTGCCGGGGTCTTGGGGTTCAGTATCGCGTTCCAATCCTCGGCGGGCTTCGTCGATTCGAGGGCCACGAGCGGCTGTGCGTTCGAGCGGGCGGCGACGCCCTGACCCTGCAGCAGCATCAGCCCGCCGCCGACGGCGGTCATGCCCGCGAGCAGCGAACACCACACCGCCTGAGCGCGGGTGAAGCGCCGGACGATGGTGCTGGTCGGTGCTGCGGCGGGGTGGTCGGGCATGCTGGGGGAATCCTGACGCCGAATCGGCTCACAAGGGATCGGTCCTCTTGTGTGCCGCACTTGTAAATTTACGATACAGGAAGGGTCCGTGCGGGCGACACAACACATTTCGACCACAAGAAGTCATTATTGGACCCGGCGGACTCGTCGTCGTTCCCGACGATCCGATCAGTCCTTCGGCGATAATCGCCCGCGAATGTTGGGCTTTTTGCGCCCGAACTCGTCTTCCACGTATTGCTGCGCATACTCGGCCCGGACGCGGTCGTACCTGTCGTACTGGCTGCGGACTTCCGCTGGTGATAACAGGGGTTTGCTGCAGCCGACGGCGGGCAGAAGCACCGCGACGGCCCAGAATACGCCGACTGTGCGGATGAATCGGCATGAAGAGTGAGCGGTTGCTCGCATGGGAGGAGTGTAGCGGGTGGCGGGTTTGAGTTGCGGGGGAGCGTTCAAGCAAAGCAGAGCGAGAGGAGGCCAAGACAGGAGCATGCATTGCTCAGAGCCGCGATGCATGGCACCCCGGAAAGGCACCCGGAACAATGCTGGCTCAGGGCTTGATGAGCTGCGCGTCGTAGTTCTGCCCGGTCAGCGCGTCCATCAGCCGGGCCGTCAGGACCACCGACCCTTCAAGGGGCGCGTTCGGCGGCGTGAGGCTCAAGCGGACCGAGTAATGCGTGCCGAGTGGGCTGGAGCGGTACGCCTCGCGCAGGTCCGCCGGGCTAAGAGTGATGCTCCCCAGCGAGCGCGGCTTCGAAGCCCCGCCCCCCGCCCCCGGCTTCGGGATCAGCGTGGCTTCGACGCTCAGCGTGCCCGCGACGGGCACGAAGCGCTGGCGACCATCAAAGGGCTGCACGTAGAAATCGATCACGTCCAGACCGGGGGTGTTGTCGTCGTCCACGGGTCCGCTGAGCGCCCCGAGGCGCACGCCGGCGCATCGCGGCAGTGCTTCGCGCGCTTCTTCAGACAGCCCGCCCGCCTGGGCGGCGACGCGCGACATCTCCGCCAGTTTTGCCGACGCTTCGTTGCGCTCCGCGGTCATGCGCGCCAAATCGGTTTCGAGTTCGGTCACACGCCGGCGGAGCGTGTCGTTCTCGTTGTCGAAGTCCTTCGGCTGCGCGCGGCAACCCGGGAACGCCGGCAACAGCGCGAGAAGGATCAGTAACGCGAGGCGGGTTGATGGCATGGCCGAATTGTAGTTCGGTCGTTCGGTTGAGCGTTTATTCCCGCCGATTTCGCCAGCTCCATTCCGCCGAGCGGTCGAGCACCTGCACCTCCGTGCCGGCGAGCAGGCGACGCGCGAGGGTGTTCATCAACAGCCGCTCCTGGCGCAGGCGCACATCACGCTCAAGCTCGGCGCGGGCGGCGTCGCGTCCGTCACCGCCCGGCGGCTCACTCGCGGGAATCTTCGATTCGACCATCACCAGCGCGTAGCGCCCGTCGAGCAGCACCGGGCGGCTGACGCTGCCGATGGCGGTTTCCTGCGCGGCTTTGCGGATGCCGACGGGGTAGCTTTCGTCCGCCTGGCTGATGGGTTCGATGAGACCGCCGCGGTCGGCGCTGGGGTCGCTCGACAGTTCGGCGGCGACGGTGCTGAAGGGCTCGCCCGCGTTCAATCGCTCGGTCGCGCGGGCGAGTTCGGCGGAGGAGCCTAGGACCATCAATCGAGCCCGGGTGCGCTCGCCGAAGCGGAGCTGGTACGCCTGATCGATCGCCGCGGGAGTGATCGAGACGTCGCCCGCGACGAGGGCGCGCATCATGGCGTTGCGCCGGACCAGCCCGGCGAAGCGCTTGTCGCCCAAGCCCCGCGCGGCGCGGATGCGCGCGAGCAGCCGCTCGGCGTCTTCCGTGGTTGACTCGCCGCCGGTGCTGAGGAAGTCGAGCGCCAGCCGGCGCTCGCGTTCGAGGTCGGCTTCGGTGATGGCGATGTTCTTCGCGGCGCACTCGGCTTCGAGCGCGCGGGAAAGGATGAATTCCTCCAGCACCGCGCCGCCCGCGGCTTCGGCGAGGGAGTCGCGCACATCGTCCCAGCTCAGCGCGGCGCCGTCGATGAGCGCGACGGGGCGCGACTCGACCCGGCGGACCGTCTGCTCGGGGCCGGGGCGGGGCTGCTCGGCGAGGTAGCGGTCGGTGCGGTCCAAGCCGCGCGTGACGCGCGATTCGATCGGGCCTGAGTTCGCGCAGCCGCCTAGGGGGGTGATGGCGACGAGAGCGGCGAGTCCCAACAACAAGCCGAACAATCTGACGGTCGGCATGAACATTCGCTCCGGGAGAGGTGAGACGCGGTCGGCTTCGCGGGTGGGCGGCAACCGCTTGGGCATTTTCGGCGGATACTCTGGAGTCACGCCGATCAGACTACGACCGCGCCCTTCGCCGAGCCACCCCCTCACCCGCATGACCCAAGCCGCCGCCCCAGCGAGAGTTCCCTCCCCCACCGCTTTTCCGGGCACACCGGGCGTTCCTCTCGCCCGGCAATTGTGCCCGTACTGCGGGCATCTCCAGAGCGGCGCGGAGGAGTGCGAGCAGTGCAAGGGGCTGTTTGAGCCGCTGAGCCGGCAGGCGACGCAGAATTCGATGGGTCCTTGGCAACTGCGTGACGCGGCGAAGCCCTTCGCGCCGGGGTTCTCGTACGACGTTTTAAAGA
Source organism: uncultured Phycisphaeraceae bacterium (assembly GCA_964391865.1). Lineage (GTDB taxonomy): Bacteria > Planctomycetota > Phycisphaerae > Phycisphaerales > UBA1924 > DASZQL01. Next base: position 224,620 of record CAYMNQ010000004.1, on the reverse strand, counting down.
TGATGGTGGCGCGCGGCAGGATCACGTCGGCGTCGATCATCCGCGGGCCGACGACGAATCAGTTCTGGTCATTCGCGATCGACGTGCCGGGGGTGGCGGCGCTCATGGGTCGGTGCCACTCGTGCCGGGGGAGCGTGTCGGCGGAGGAATACATGTGTCGCGCGTGCGGCGCGGTGCTGACGCCCGCGACGGACCGTCAGTCGCTGGGGCTCGCGCCGGTGGTGCCGGTGATCCCCGGCGCGGTAAGCATGCCGGCGGGTGTCGCGGGCGGCGCACCGGGCGCGATCGCGAATTGGTCGGCGAGTGCGATGCCTGTGCCGATGGTGACGACCGTGAACCGCGCGAGCAGCGGCGCGGCCGCGAGCGCCGCGGTCACGGCGACGGCTCGCGCTACGCCCATGAGCGTGGCGCAGGCACTGGATATCCCCGCCGATGCGAACGGCGCTGGCGCGCCGGGGGGATCGCTGGCGAGCGCGCGGGCCCTCCGCCGGCAGAACGCGCAGCTGCGCGGGCTGCTGCTGGTGGCAGCGGCGGCGTGCGCGCTGATGGGCACCGGGCTGCTCTACATCGCGCTGATCGCGCGCTCCGCATCGCCCACGCCCACGGCGGGGAGCACGACTGCGAAAAGTGAACTGGCGAAGGAACACGCCCAGAACGCCGCGAAACCCGCCGAGAATCCAGCGGGAGTCGTGGGAGATGCCGCCGCCGCGCCAACCACCGCACCGTCGAGCCCGGAAGGCGCTCCGGTGACCATCGAAGCCCCGCCTGGCGCGCCGATCGCGGAAGTGCCGGGGCTTGACGCCGGGCTGTCGGCGTGGAGCGCGCCGATCGATGACGCGGCGAAACTCGCGGAGAAGGACACCAAGGAGTCGCTCCGCGCGGCGATCGCGAAGCTCGAAGAAGTGCGCACCGCAGCGGCGACGGCGGCGGGCAAGAAGCCCGAGGAGTTCCCGCTTCTCGGCGCGCGGATCGAGGCGTACAAGGCGCGGCTGGACAAGCTGCTGCTGCGCGATTTGTTCTGAGCTTCACGGCCAATTGAGTTCGAGTGCGGGGCCCATTCCGGGGGCGGCTCGGAGTGTGCCAGACCGTTGGTGTTGATCGGACGATCAACACGTGGCGCCCGGAACCTTTCTCGCGAGATCACGACCAGTTGGAGCAAATCGACTCCGAACGATGGAGTGGCGGTAGTAGGAGTAGCACTGGTTGCAGTGCCAACCAGTGGCACCCGATCCCGGAGAAGCCGGTTCGCTCACGCACTTGGCTCGTGATCGGCCAGACGCGCGCGGAGCGCGCTGATGATCGCGTCGTTCGCGGGCGGGAAGCGGTACTCGTGCAGCTGTTCGAGCGGGCACCACGCCCACTCCGCCACGTGCAGCGCCCGTGGTTCGGGTGACTCCAGCGCGAGCGCGCACAGGCGCGGGTGCAGGCGCACGTGCGCGTGCGGGTAGACGTGCTCGACTTCGGGCAGCGCGCCGGTGACGCGGGCGATCACGCCGACCTCTTCGAGCAGCTCGCGGACGACGCAGGTGTCGATCGGCTCGCCCGGGTCTGCCTTCCCGCCGGGGAGTTCCCAGTACCCGCCGAAGACGGTGTCCGCCTTGCGGCGGGTGACGAGAATCTCGTAGTTTTCGCCGAGTTTTTGGCTCTTGTCAGGCGAATTGCGCACGACGATGCCGATCCCGACTTCGACGATGCGAGCGGGCAGGTCCGGGGCGCGGTTATCGTGCATAAAGCCTTTTAAATCAGCGGGTTACAACAACTTTTGGAAGTTGCTCTGGTTTTGGGACTGGCGCTTTGACCAGGCGATCGAGATGCCTACGCTAGCGCTGGATTTCGCGGGCGGTCTGAACCCCCGCCGGCGGCTTCGAACATCCGTGCACAACGTACCACAGTCTTGGCCTGCGGCTTCACGCCGTGGCATTCCGCCGATCGGGAATCGGAGCTCCCGGTCGGCGGTTTTATTTTTGTCGCGCGGGGATGAAACAGCACCGCCGCTCAGTGATCTGAGCGGCGGCGCGGTGTGGTAGTCACGAACCGAGATTGGTTAGCGACGACGGCGGCTGGCGCGCAGGCCGGCTGCGGCGAGCACGAACGCCGCGGACGGCGCAGGGACTTGGAAACGGACGAAGGCTTCGCCGATGTCAGCGCCGGCGCTGTTTCGCAGATCGATGATGCCGTAGAGCCAGAGATCGTCGGTGAGGAAGAAGTTGCTCACCTTGTTGTCGAGCGACGCGCCGGTGAGACCGGTGACGTCGTAGAAGGCGTCATCGTTGAACAACCCGTCGCCGTTGAGGTCGACCGCGTCGCCCTCCCGGAGCACCACACTCGAATTGTTCAGGACGATCGCGTACTGGCGCGAGGTATCGGCGGAGTTGGTGAACCCGCCGACGACGAAATCGCCCAGGCTGTTGCCGGTGTGGAGACCGAAGGTGTTGCCGTTGGAGACGTTCCACGGCACGTTGCTCCACTGCTCGCCGGGAAGCCCGCCGGGGACGTTGCCGCCCGAGGCCGCGATGGTGACACCGTTGCGGACGATCCACGCTTGGTCGTCGGCGTTCTCGCCGCGGGCGAACCAGTCGCCGTTCGCGGTCATATTCTCGCTGATGATGTTGGACACGACGCTCGCGTGCGAGCTGAGAGTGACGCCCTCTTGGATCTGGATGACGTTGTTGACGGCGAGAATCTGGCTGTTCGCCGCCGGGCCGTTGAGGTCGGCTTTGTAGAGCCAGCTCGACGCATCGGTGCTGGTGTACACCGAGCCGAACGAGAAGGTATTGATTGTCTGCGCTGAGACACCGCCGCTGGGGATGGTGAATCCACGCTGGGCGGCGGAGATATTCCCGTTCTGCAGAAGCACGGCGGCGTTGGCAGTGCTGGGCACACCGCCCAGACTGGTGGCGCGGACGGCGAGCTTGCCCGTCGTGTCGATCGTCGTATCGCCGAAGGCGGAGCCCCAAGTTGCGCCGCCGATACCGCCAACCGACTGACCTTCGCGGAACTCGATAGAGAGCGAAGGACCGTTGCCGAGCACGCCGACCTGATCGTCGGTCGTCGCCCCAGTAAGATTCAATGCCAAGCCGTATCGCCCGTCGTCAAGAATGCTGACGCGGCGGTCGGACATGCTCTCCGCGACGCGGCCCGGCTCGATTTCGGTGACACCTTCGCGGACGCGGACGGTGCCGAGCATGCCGCTGCCCGTCATGTAGAGGGCGTCGTTGGCGGTGCTGCCGGAGTCGGTTCGGGCGAGCATGATCCAGTTGACGCCGCTCTGACTGCCCTGAGGGCGATCGAATGAACTGAAATGGAGGCCTGGGAAGCCGGGGACATCCGCGTTGGGCTGACCCACGACCGTGGAGTGAATGGCGGAAGGGCCTTGGGCGAGGGCGCTGGCCGACAGTACGCACGCCAAACCTGAGGATGCAACAACGGAACGAATCGACATGTTTCTTCCTCCTGCTGATGATGGGGCGCGCAACGCTCCCCACGGAAGGATGGATCGTGACCATGCTGTGTGCAACGACTCACTGCCGAAATGCAGCTGGGCTTAGCGCGATCTGAACAATCGGCTCGCGTTTGTTTTGCCGACGCTCGCCGACGACGCGTTACACGCTGACATGTGGGGCAAACACGGAGTTTCCTTGGCGCACAAAGCTCATACGTCGAGGCTCTTCACTTCGAGCGCGTGCTCCTCGATATACGTGCGGCGTTGCTCGACGTTCTCACCCATCAGAATGGTGAACAGTTCGTCAGCGGCGCTGGCATCGTCCCAGTTCACTCGGAGCAGCGTGCGACGGCTTGCGTCCATCGTGGTTTCCCAGAGCTGCGCCGGGTCCATCTCGCCCAGACCCTTGAAGCGTTTGATCTCCATGCCGCGACGGCCGACGTCGAGCAATGACGAGAGGATCGAGGGGACGTTGGGCGATTCGATCACGCGGTGCCCGTCCGGGCTCCCCGTTTTTGCGTTGGCGGGGGCATCGTCCGCGGATCCGGCGGCGTTGGACTCCGCCTCGGCATCGGCGGCGCTCTCGGCGCCGCCGGGACGCTTCGGGCCCGCCCGCTGCGGCGTGCTCCATGCGTATTTCGTGGGCATCAACTCGCCGGTGACTGCTTCTTCCTGCTGCAGCGCGTAATCGTCGATCGAGATGCCGAACTTCGAGAGCCGCTCGATGAGGAGCGTGATCTCGCGGTTTTCGTGCAGTTCGCGGACCTGGGCCAGCAACTTGGGGTCGTAGGGCGAGGGGCCTTCGTTCATCTTGGCTTGGATTTCCGTGGTCCAGCGCGTCAGGCCGTGCTTCGAAAGCACCTCGTTCGCCTGGGTATCGCTCCAGGCCCACGCCTCGCCGCCGGGCCACGCGATGCGGTGCGTGGGGAGGCGGCCGGTTTGGGCGCGTTGCTCCGGATCGTGATCGCGGGCGGCTAGGAGATCGACGAACTTGACGCCTCGGCGCTCGGCGACTTCGGTGAGTTCCGCGAGGCGGCGGAGATCGCGCACCAGCTTGCGGAGCTCCTCGCCCTCGATCGTTCGCACAACCTTCGGCGCTGCACCGTGCTCGGCGGCGTTCACATCGCGGATCAGGAACGAGGCGCCCTCAAGCCCAAGCTCCGCGAGCGTGTCGTTCATCTTCGATTCGTTGAGGACGTACTGCGACTTCTTGCCGCGCTCGACGAGATAGAGCGGCGGCTGGGCGATGTAGACCTTGCCGCGCCGGATCAGCTCGGGCATCTGGCGGAAGAAGAAGGTGAGCAGCAGCGTGCGGATGTGGCTGCCGTCGACGTCGGCGTCGGTCATGATGATGACGCGGCCGTAGCGGAGCTTGGCGACATCGAACTCCTCGCCGATGCCGCACTTGAGGGCGGAGATGAGGGTGCGGATTTCCTCGAAACCGAGGATTTTGTCGAGCCGCGCGCGCTCCACGTTCAGCAGCTTGCCGCGGAGGGGCAGGATCGCCTGCGTCTCGACATCGCGCCCCTGGGTGGCGGAGCCGCCTGCGGAGTCGCCTTCGACGATGAACATCTCAGATCGGCCGACATCTTTCGTCGTGCAGTCACGGAGTTTCGCGGGCATCGAGCCGGACTCGAGGGCGCTCTTGCGCCGCGTCAGGTCGCGGGCCTTGCGGGCGGCTTCGCGTGCCTGGGCGGCGATGAGCCCCTTCTGCGCGATCTTCTTCGCTTCGCTCGGGTGTTCGGCGAGCCACGCCGTGAGTTTCTCGCCCACCGCGCCGGAGACGAAGCCCTCGATGTCGGTGTTGCGGAGCTTGCCCTTCGTCTGGCCCTCGAACTGCGGGTCGGGGAGCTTCACACTCACAACGACGGCGAGCCCTTCGCGGAGGTCCTCGCCCGTGGGGACGGGGTCTTTCTCCTTGATGAGGCCCGACTGCTTGAGGAATGTGTTGACCGTGCGGGTGAGGGCGGTTTTGAAGCCGGAGAGGTGCGTGCCGCCGTCGACCGTGCGGATGTTGTTGGCGAACGACAGCATCAGCTCGTTGTAGCTGTCGTTGTACTGCATCGCGATCTCGACGGTGTAGTTGTTCGCCTGGTCCTCGCCCTTCAGGAAGACGATGTCGTGCAGCGTCTGCTTGTTGTGGTTGAGGTACTCGACGAACTCCGCCAGCCCGCGGTCGAAGCGGAAGGTTTCATCGCGCACGTTGCCGTCGGGGCCGACGCGTTCATCGACGAGGCGGATCACCACGCCCGGGTTCAGATACGCGAGCTCGCGCAGGCGGTGCGAGAGGGTGGTGGAACTAAAATTCGTGTCCGGGAAGATCTCTGTGTCAGGTTTGAAGGTGACTTTGGTGCCGGTTTTCCGCGGCAGATCCGCCGGCACCTCGCCGATGACTTTGAGCGGTTCGACGGTCTTGCCGCGCTCGAAGGCGATGTGGTGAATCTTGCCGTGGCGCATGACCTCGACATCGACGCGCTCGGAGAGGGCGTTGACGCACGAGATGCCCACGCCGTGGAGACCGCCCGAGACTTTGTAAGCGGAGTTCTCCTCGCCGAACTTGCCGCCGGCGTGGAGGAGGGTCATCACCAACTCGATGGCGGGCTTGCCGTCGTACAGCGGGTTCTCGTGTTTCTTGGGTTCGACGGGGATGCCCGAGCCGTCGTCGGCGACGCTGAGGGAGCCGTCGGGGTGGATTTTCACCTCGACCTTGGTGGCGCGCCCGGCCATGCATTCGTCGATGGAGTTATCGACGGCTTCGTAGACGAGGTGGTGCAGCCCGCCCGGGCCGGTGTCGCCGATGTACATGCCGGGGCGCTTGCGGACGGCGTCGAGCCCTTCGAGGATTTTGATCTGGTCGGCACCGTAATCGCCGGCGGGGTTGGTCGAGCCGCTGGCGTGCGCGTTGTGATTCATGGCGGCGGGCTTGGGTGCGTTGGGGGCGGGCATGGGCTGCGTGGGGGCCTTGGTCACGGTTTCTGGTCCCTTGTTCGGCCGGACGAAAGAGGCTCGCCCGAACCGCTCGCCGATCTCGCGTGTTTGGAGTGCGCTAGGACGCCGACGGGTGCGATCGCGGAGAGACAATCATTATAGGCGAAAAGCACGCATCGGGCCGGTTCTCCGAAGGTATGAATGGGCCCGAGGGAGACCGCTGAATGTGCGAAATCGCCGGGGAAATTGAGCGGTTTGAGCAGCCGGGTGCGATTTCGCCCGCGCGTGAAGCCGTCGCATTTAGCCAGCCCAGCGCTGCCGGCTTTGGCGTGTTCAATCAGTGCGCGCCGGTGATCCGCGTGAATGGCAGTCTGCACGGCGACGTGTGGCTGGTGACGGCGGCGGCGGTGCTGTTTATTGTGCCGCTCGGCGCGGGGCGGGTGCTCGGGATCGTCGGGCTTGGGGGCGCGGTGCCGAGGTGGGCGCTCTTCGCGGCGGTGTGGGTGCCGGGCGCGATCGTCGGCGCATGGCTGCTGTGGCGGCAGTACCAGCGGAGCATGGAGTACCAGCGCACGCCCCTGCGAATGGAAGAGAGCGCGCGGGTGGGCGTCTTCGCGACGCCCGCGCAGGCGAAGCGGCTGGAGACGGTGCGCGATGAGTTCTTCGAGCCGATGGTCTTCGCGCTGCCCTTCACGCGCGAGCCATCGGAGAGCGAGCGGCAGCGCTCGGCGGGCAAACCCAAGCCGCACGCGGGCTGGCCCACGCGCGAGGATCTGCTGCTGCGCCTCGCGGTGCTGGTCGTGGGCATCGGCGTGCTCGAGGGCGTGTGGGTTGTCTTCACGGGGGGCTGGCTGCGGTTGAACTACTTCACGATCATCGTGGGGATGATGGTGGCTCGCCTGCCGCTGGCGTGGGTGCGGCCGGCGTACCTGCGCTTCGCGCCCGGGCGCGTGGACGTGATGCGCTTCGGCCTGTTCGGCAAAAAACCCGCGAAAACCCAGTCGATCAGCCTGCGCGGCAGGCGTGTACGGATTTCGATGTGGGGCTTGGTGTTCGAGGATACCGACGAGCGCGGCACGACGGTGTGGCGCTCGGTCGAGTGGTGCGAGCGGATGAGTTGGACCGGGAGTCTTGCGCGGCCCGACATCGCACGGGCGGCGCTGCTGGCGGCGGTGTCGAGCCATGCGGCGCCGGGGTTGCCGGATGACGATTTGGTCGGATAACCGGAAGGGCGGAAGGCGGAAGGGCGATCGTCGTGCCACCGAGGAGGCTGCTCTGAGACTCCTCGGTGCTTTCTGATCGGCGCGGTCGTGCGATCGGACACCGAGGACGGTCAGAGCACCGTCCTCGGTGGCACGGTTTGTTGTCTTGCTCGGAGTCCTGCTCGCTCACGCTCGGGGCTCGTTACGAGTGCTACCGGCGCTTGCTCATCGCCCGCCGGATGTCGCGGTCGGTCTCGCGTGTGCGGATGTCCTGGCGTTTGTCGAATTCCTTCTTGCCGGTGGCGATGCCGATGAGGAGTTTCGCGTAGCCGTTCTTGAAGTAGAGCTTGAGGGGCACGATGGTCGCGCCCTTGGCCTGGGTCGCGGCTTCGAGCTTTTTGATCTCGCGTTTGTGGGCGAGGAGGATGCGGCCGCGCTTGGGGGCGTGCTGCGACTTGCCCGTGCCGGCGGGGGCGTACTCGCCGATGTTGACGTTCAGGAGCTCGAGCCGGAAGGGCTCGGTGCGGGCGATGATGTACCCCTCGGCGAGGGAGACCTCGCCGTTGCGGACGCTCTTCACCTCGCTGCCGTGGAGAGCCATGCCGACCTCGAACGTCTCGCCGATCGCGTAGTCGTGGCGGGCGCGGCGGTTCTCGATCGTCGGCTCGTTGTCGGGTTTGAGGGGTTTCTTAGCCATCGAAGACATTCACCACGGAGACACGGAGGACACAGAGGAAGACAGGGGTTGTGTTGAAGGCGCGGTTGAGGCGGCGACGAAACGACGAGATGGCATCTGGGTGAAGACAGATCAGAATATGGGATTGAATCGTGTGACGGTGCTTTTGATCGCCGCGATATGCTGGTTCGCCGTATGACGCCGCACGTGCAACGCATCGACACGCCGCTGGGGGAGATGGCGGTGCTCGCGAACGATCAGGGCATGATCGTGGAGATTACGACGTGGCGGGCGCGGCGCGGAACCGAGAGCGGAGCGCCCGCGACGGTGCGGCGCGTGCTGGCGGCGGCGGCGAAGCAGCTTGACGAATACTTCGACGGCGAGCGGCGCGAGTTTGACCTGCCCATCGGCCCGCCCGGCACGGAGTTCCAACGCCGCGCGTGGGCGGCGCTGATGAACATCCCCTTCGGCGAGACGCGGAACTACGCGCAGGTCGCGGCGGCGATGCGGCCGCGGGGAGTCGCGCGGGCCGTCGGGATGGCGAACGCGGCGAACCGGGTGGCGATCATCGTGCCCTGCCACCGCGTGATCGGCGCGGACGGCTCCCTCACGGGCTACGGCGGGGGCTTGCCCATGAAGCGCTGGCTGCTCGAGCACGAGGGGGCGATGGTGGATGATCTGTTCGCCGGGCGGTGAACGGGGGAGAGGCTTGGGGTTCGGACGCGGCGCTCATTGATCGAGCTTCGCGCGACGCGCACACCGAATGAGCGATCTATGATCCCCGCTCGAAATGTGAGTGAGAGGAGAGGCCCGCCTTGCCCGTTGCCGCCAAGCCCGATCGAACCAGCCCCGACGCCGGAACGAAGACGCCGACCGTGAAGACCGCGAAGATCAAACCTGTTGAGCCGAAGCGCGCGGCGGCGTCGGCGCGCGACGGCGTCTCTGCCCCGCCGCACGCGCCGAGCCGAAAGCCGCAAGCGGGCCTCAACCCCGCGGCGTTGAAGTGCATCTGCGTGCGTGGGGCGCGCGAGCACAACCTGAAATCGCTCAGCGTCGATATCCCGCGCGATCAACTCGTGGTCATCACGGGCTTGTCGGGGTCGGGGAAGAGCTCGCTGGCGTTCGACACGATCTTCGCCGAGGGGCAGCGGAAGTACATGGAGTCGCTCTCCGCGTACGCGCGGCAATTCCTCGACCAGCTCAAGAAGCCGGACATCGAGGATATTCAAGGGCTGCCGCCGACGATCGCGATCGAGCAGCGAACCAGCGGGCACAACCCGCGCTCGACCGTCGCGACCAGCACCGAGATTTACGACTATCTGCGATTGTTATTCGCGCGCTGCGGCAAACCGGTGTGCTGGTCGCCGACGAAAGTGAAGAAGGACGGCACGGTCCTCGAGCGCTGCGGGCGGGCGATCACGGCGAGCAGCCCGTCGCAGATCACGGAAGCGGTCAGCCGCATGGCGGAGGGGACGCGGCTGATGGTCCTCGCGCCCGTGGTGCGCGAGAAGAAGGGTTTTCATCGCGATGTCATGGATGAACTCTTGAAGAAAGGGTTCATCCGAGCGCGGGTGAACGGCACGATCGTCGAACTTCGCGAGGTGCTGAGAGACGCATCGAACGACAACCCGCTGAAGCTCGGGCGCTACGAGAAGCACACCGTCGAGGCGGTGATCGACCGCATTGTGGTGAAGCCGGACGCGCGGCAGCGGCTCGCGGAGAGCGTCGAGACGGCGCTGAAACTGAGCGAGGGGATTGTCTCGATCGCGATTGAGCAGGGCTCCGATCCGGCTGCTCAAACCAATGGCACGGGCGCCCCGACGGTATCTACCAAGCCTCTGTCTTCTTCTGCTTCTGACTCTTCCTCTTGGTCCATCACCACCTACTCCGAAAAGCACTCCTGCCCGGAGCATCCCGAGTGCGCGCTGGAAGAACTCGAACCCCGCATTTTCTCGTTCAACTCCCCCTTCGGCGCGTGCCCCACTTGCAGCGGGCTTGGCACCTTGCTCGAGTTCGATGAAGCGCTCGTGATCCCGAACGACTCGCTCTCGCTGTCGGAAGGCGCGGTGACGGCGTGGGCGAAGAACGGGCCGGTGCGCGCGTGGTTCAACCGCAAGCTCAAGCGCTTCTGCAAGGACTTCGGCGTCTCGTTCGAAGCGCCGGTGAAAACCTTCACGCCCGAGGCGCTCCGCATCCTCCTGCACGGCACGACTGACGCCGACACGGCGAAACGCCGCGCCAAGTTCGAGGGCGTCATCCCCAATATCACCCAGTGGTGGGGCTCGACGGAGAACGAGGGCGTGAAGGAATGGCTCAGTGGGTTCATGAGCCAGACGCCCTGCAAGTCCTGCTTCGGCGACCGGCTGCGCATCGAATCGCTCTCCATCTTCATCCCCTGCACTGAGAAACTGCCCGAGCACGCGCTCGCCGAGCGCCGACGTAGCGGGCTGACGGGGGATGCGCACCTGCTGAACATCGCGGACTTCGCGCGGCTGAACATCGCCGAGGCGCGAACCATTCTCGACTCGTTGAAACTCACGAGCGAGCAGGAGCAGATCGCCGACCCGATCCTGCGCGAGATCCGCGCCAGGCTGGGCTTCATGGCGTCCGTGGGGCTTGAGTACCTTTCGCTCGACCGCAAGACCGCGACGCTCTCCGGCGGTGAGGCGCAGCGCATCCGGCTCGCGACGCAGGTGGGCTCGGGCCTGGTCGGCGCCTGCTACGTGCTCGACGAGCCGACGATCGGCTTACACCAGCGCGACAACGACCGGCTCATCGCCACGCTCCGGCACCTGACCGACATCGGCAATAGCGTGCTGGTGGTCGAGCACGACGAGGACATGATCCGTTCCGCTGACCATGTGCTCGACATCGGGCCGGGGCCGGGCGTGCATGGCGGGAGGGTCGTCGCGCAAGGGACCGTGGAGGAGCTCTGCGCGTGCGAAGGCTCGCTCACGGGCGATTACCTGGCGGGGCGGCGGCGCATCGAGTTGCCCGCGAAGCGGCGATCGCTCAGCGAGAAGAAGGCGATCACGATCAAGGGCGCGCGGCAGAACAACCTGAAGAACATCGACGCCGCGTTCCCGCTCGGCGGGATCGTGTGCGTCACCGGGGTTTCGGGGTCGGGGAAGTCAACGCTGGTCAACGACATCCTGCTCCTCGCGGCGAAGAAGCACCTGCTCGGCTCGCGCGTGAAGCCGGGGGATCACGACAAGGTGAACGGGCTACACCAGGTCGACCGCATCATCGAGGTGGATCAGACGCCGATCGGGCGCACGCCGCGGAGCAACCCGGCGACGTACACGGGGCTGTTCGACGACGTGCGCAAGCTCTTCGCGCAGTCGAAGGAAGCGAAGATCCGCGGCTACGAGCCGGGGCGCTTCTCCTTCAACGTGAAGGGCGGGCGCTGCGAATCGTGCCAGGGGCAGGGCACGAAGAAGATCGAGATGCACTTTCTGCCCGATGTGTTCGTCGAGTGCGAGGTGTGCCGGGGGAAGCGGTTCAATCGTGAAACTCTTGAGGTCCACTTCCGCGGCAAGAGCGTCAGCGACGTGCTCGACATGACCATCGAGAACGCCACGACCTTCTTCGAGAACCACCCGAAAATCCAGCGATTCGCGCAGTGCCTGCACGACGTGGGGCTTGATTACATCACGCTCGGGCAGCCCTCGACCACCCTCTCGGGCGGTGAGGCGCAGCGCGTGAAGCTCGCGACGGAACTCGGGCAGGCCGCGAGCGGGCACACGCTCTACATCCTTGATGAACCGACGACGGGGCTGCACTTCGAGGACGTGCGGAAGCTCGTCACCGTGCTACACCGGCTCGCGGACGCGGGGCACACGCTCGTCGTCATCGAGCACAACCTCGACGTGATCAAGTGCGCCGACTGGATCATCGACCTGGGCCCGGAGGGGGGCGTGGGCGGCGGATCGATTGTCGCCGCCGGCACGCCGGAGGATGTGTGCAAGGTGAAGGCGTCGCACACCGGGCGGTATCTGGCGTCGATGCTGAAGCGGTGAAGACAGGAAAGTCCAAAGTGCAAAGCATCAAAGTTCAAATGAACCGATGGTGCTACCGAGCAAACACTTCGGACATGCGATAAGTCACCCGCACTTTGGACTGTGATGCTTTGGACTTTGGACTTTGTCTCTCAGCACGGCTCGCGGCAATCGCCAGTTTCGTATTCTCCACTCGCATGACCCGCACCGGCATCAAAGCGTTCCTCCTCATCATCTGCGTGATCGACGCGCTGATGATCGGCGTATTGATGGGCGCGACGGTCCACCCGCTCGCCGGGCTGGCGACGGGCGGGGCGCTGCTGCTCGCGCCGGTGGCGTTCCTGCCGCCGGTGATGCTGCTGCTCGGCTCGATCTCGGGCTGGGGCAAAGTCGCGGCGCGCTTCCCAGCGCGGCCGAGGGGCGCGAAACCGGCCCAGACTCTGTCGTCCGTCGCGCTCCGATGGGCCGGGCTGCGTTACAACAACTGCATCGAATGGTGCGCCGACGACGAGCACCTGCACCTGTCGATGGCGATGCCCTTCGCGCTCGCACACCCGGACCTCTCGATTCCCTGGGGCGAGGCGGAGATCACGGAGTTGAAGCGCGACCGATACCGCATCGACGCCGGCGGCTTCGCGCTCTTCGTGCCGGGGGCGATGGTGAAGAAGGAAATGTCCCTGCGCTCGGCAATCGATGAGACCGCCGCGAACTCGACAGCGGTTCAGTAAGCAAGATTGGCGTTCGGATCCGTCGAGACGAAGCCGACGATCCCGCTGACGTTGATGATCTGCGCTGATGAATTTCCGGGGGCGATCGAGTAGTTCACGCCGTTGCCGCGGGCCGAGTTGCGGAGCAGCAGCACGCCGAAGCCTAGCAGGCTGAACCCGGCATCATTCGAAGTGCAGTTGTTCCCCTCGATCCGTGAGCCCGTACCGCCGGAGGGGCCGGTCTCGATGCCCGCGCCGAAGATCGCCGCGTCGAGCCCGTTGGAGTGACATGTGTTGCCGACGATCGTGCAGCCGCTCTGAACAAAGATCCCGGACTCACCGTTGAAGCTGGCGATGCAGCGCTGAACTGTATTGCCGATCACCGTGCTGAAGCCGCGGCCGACGTTCGAGTGGCTGACGCATGCTTCCGTCGATGTCCCGCTTCCGAGCATAAACCCCGTGCCGCCGTTGGAGGACGCCGAGCAGTTGACATACGCAGCGTTCCCCGATCCGAAAAATCCATTGCCGACGTTGTTCATCGCGGTGCAATGTTGGATCACCGCGCCGATGCCCGGCACAAGTCCTGAGCCGCTGTTCGTGGCGAACGTGACGTTCTCGAATCGTGCACCCCTCGAATTCGTCATCTCGGCACCATCTCGCCCCCATCCCCGTATAGACCCGTTGCGGATTGAGATGCCGAAGGCCATCGCCGTTGGGCCGACCACCACGCCGCTGAAGCTGCCGGGCACACCGTTCAAGGAGAACCCCGCCAAGTCGATCGTCACATCACCCGATGCGATTGTGATTCCATCGTCGTTCGCGACTCCCGTCAGCGATCCAGAGAGCCGCACATTGCACGGGAAGTCGAAGCGCTCCGGCAGTTGCCCGAGCAGAACCTCGACCTGATTCCCGGCGGCAATCGCATAGTTGTCCGTGTGCTGGACCGCCACGTTGTTCGCGATCGTGTTACCTGCGGCGTCGATATCCAGCCCGCGGTCCGCGCCGGCGCAGCGGTTGTTCTCGATGCGGTTGCGCGTGCCGAGGGCGTGGATGCTCGCGCCGTCGCCCGTGCCGTTGTCGTCGCAGACGTTCCCCGACACGCGGCTGTCGCTGAACACCTCGATGCCGTCGCCCACGTTCGCGCGCGACACACAGTCGACGATCACGCACGCTTCGCCCACCTGGATGCCGTCGGCACCGGAGTTGCGGATCGTGCAGCGGGCGATGGTCGCGTGCCCGGCGGAGAAAATCCCTGCCGAGCCGTTGTTGTGCGCCGCGCAGTCGGTGATGGTCGAGTTCGCCACGACAAAGCCGAAGCCGGGATTGGAGAGCGCCGAGCAGTGCGCCACCGTGCATCCCGAGCCGGTGATGAACCCACGCGTCGTATTGCCCGTGGCGCTGCAGTCGGTGACGGTGCAGCCGTTCGTGACGCGGATGCCGCTGACGCCGTTCGAGCGCCCGATGCATCGAGTCACGATCGCGCCATCCCCGATCATCAGGCCTTCCATGCCGTTGCTCGCGGCGGTGACGCCTTCAAGCCGCACGCCGGCCGCGTTGAACGCATCGACGCCGTCGCCGGGGAAATTGCGGACCAGCCCGTTGATGATTGTGATGTTGGCCGTTCCCGGCGTGGGCACGCTGATACCGTCGAGCGCGCCGGCGACGCCCGCGATCTCGAAGCCGTTCAGGTCGAGCGTCACACCCGAGGCTTCAATCTCGATCCCGTGGCGCGACGCGGCACCAGCAACATTGCCCGTCAGATAGTACGAGCCTGGCTGCGCGATGCGGAAGACCGAGTTCGCATCACCCGGCGTGTTCGTTGCGCTCACCGCGATCCGCGGCTCCGGGCCGGGCGTCGGCGCGATCGGGCCAGCCGGCGGCGTGAGCGGTCCGGCTAGCGCGGGGACGCCAAGCATAATCAAGAAGAGTGCGAGCGATCGCATGGTGAGCCCCGATTCAATAGGTGAAATTCGCGTTCGGGTCCGTGCTGCCCAGGCTGCTCGGCGCCGAGTTGCCGCTGATCGCGGCGCTGGCCGGCGCGGTACGGTCGAGGATCGGACCGACGACGTTGTTGGCGGCGATGACCCAGTTGGTCGTGTTCCCCGAGCAGGTGTTGCGAACAATCACGTTGCCCGCGACGACCGCCTCGATGCCGCGATCCGCGTCGGTGCAGTTGTTGCCCTCGACGCGGCAATCGTTGCCGGTGATTCGGATCCCGGCGCCGTTGCCCGCGCCGTTGCCATTGAGGCTGCAGTCGTTGTCGATGACCAGGCAGTCGTTGAACACATCGATGCCGTCACCCACATTGGACCGGACGGTGCAACGACTGACCGTGCAGCCGGAGGCGGTGGAGATGCCGTCCCCGCCGTTGGTGTACGCGACGCATTCGGTGATGACAGTGCCGGCGGCACCGCCGATGCCGCCGGCGGTGTTGTTGTACGCGGTGCAGCGCGTGATCACGCCGCCGAAGCCCATGCGGATGCCGACCCCCGTGTTCGCGCTGGCGACGATGTCGGTGATGTTGGTGGCGGACGTCGCGCCGTCGAGCAGGTTGATCCCCGCCTGGCCCCACGAACGGATCGATCCGTTGCGCACGCAGATGTTCACAAGGTTCAGCGGCGTGACGACCACGCCGTCAAGCGAACCGGCAACACCGACCACATCGAACCCGTTGAGATCAAGGGTCACGCCGCTCGACGCGATCTCGATGCCGTGCCGCCCCGCGATGCCGGTGATGTTCCCCGCGAGGTAGTACGAGCCGGGCTGCGTGATCTTGAAGAGGCTGGGCGTCGCGTCCGCGTCGCCCGGCGTGTTCGCCGCGTTCACCGCGATCCGCGGCTCGGGGCCGGGCGTCGGCGCGATCGGCCCGACCGGCGGCGTCAGCGGGCCGGCGAGAGCAGCCGAAGAGCACAGCATGGACAGCACGGTGACGAGTGAACGCATGGCGATTCTCCAGAGAGTCGGCGATTCGGCGATTCGCGCGAAGGGCTACGGCACATCGCACACTCCGGCCATCGCGACAGACCGCGCGCGGCAGGCTCGGACGGTCATTCAACGTACATAACGCCGACGTCGATGTGAACCGTTTTCCCGAGACTTGCCGAAAGAAGCCACAGCCAACCGCTCATCGCAAGAGATGAGAATTGCCCGGTTTGACAGCGCTGATCGCATGCCGCGTGAATTGGCCTGATTCTGACGGCTCGCATCACAACACACGCACGCCGCGCGGGTCGCTGGATGTTCAATAGGTGAAGTTCGCGTTCGGCTCCGTGGTGCCCAGGCTGCTCGGCGCGGAGTTTCCAAGGATCGCCGCGCTCGCTGGCGCCGTGCGGTCAAGAATCGGGCCAACCACGTTGTTGGCGGCGATGTCCCAGTTCGTCGTGTTCCCCGAGCAGGTGTTGTGGATGATGATGTTGCCAGCCACGTCCACCCGGATGCCTCGGTCGGCACCGATGCAGTTGTTGCCCTCGATGCGGTTGTCGGAACTGGTGGCACGGATGCCCGCGCCGTCGCTGGCACCGGAGCCATTACTCGAACAGACGTTTCCGCGGATCGTACAAGACGCAAAGCACCTGATACCGTCGAGCACGTTGCTCCCGACAGTGCAGTCGGCGACTGTGCAGCCGCCGCTGGCGCCGATGCCGCTGCCAGCATTGCTGGCCGCCGTGCAGTTCGAGACCGTGCAGCTATTGCCGGCGCTAATGCCGGTGCCGACGTTCTGGAGCGCGGAACAATTCGAGACCGTGCCGCCGAAACCGACCATGATGCCGGTGCCTCCGTTCTCGCGCGCCGAGCAGTTCGAGACCGTATTACCGCTGTCGGTGGCGATGCCGAAGCGCATGTTCGAGTGCGCCGAGCAGTTTGAGACCGTGCTGCCAAGGTCTGTGACGATGCCGTCGCCAGCGTTGCCGAAACTGAGCACGCCGTCGATGCGACTGTTCGACGCGGCGTTCAGGTCCACGCCATCGTCACCCCAGTTGCGGACCGAGCCGTTGACAACCGCGATGTTTACCAAGCCGCCCACCTCTGCGTTGACGCCGTCAAAGGCGCCCATCCCGGCCACGCCCATGAGGTCAAACCCGTTGAGGTCGAGCGTCACACCCCTAACGACGATCTCGATCCCGTGCTTGCCGATCACGCCCGTGATGTTGCCGGTGAGGTAGTAGGACCCGGGCTGAGTGATCTTGAACAGGCTGTCATCATCGCCCGGCGTGTTCATCGCGTTCACAGCGATGCGCGGCTCGACCTCGGTGAGCGTCTTATGGGTTGGGGCGACCGGCCCCGCTGGGGGGCTCAGCGGACCGGCGAGCGTGTGCGCGGCGGTGAGCAGTGAACTGGCTGCTGAGAGCATTGCGAGTCGTGCTGCAAGCATGGGTTTCTCCTTTGGTCTCAAGGGAAGGGGCGAGCGCCGCGATCAGTATGTGAAATTCGCGTTCGGCTCGGTGGTGCCCAGGCTGCTCGGCGCGGAATTCCCGCTGATCGCGGCGCTCGCGGGCGCGGTGCGGTCGAGGATCGGACCGACGACGTTGTTGGCAACGATGGTCCAGTTCGTGGTGTTGCCCGCGCAGGCGTTGCGGATGATGGTGTTCCCCGCGGCGTCGACGTCGATGCCGCGGTCCGCGGTCACGCAGTTGTTGCCCTCGATCAGGCAATCGGACCCCACCACGTGGATCCCCGCGCCATCGGCCGTGCCGTTGCCGTTCACGGCACAGGCGTTGCCGCGCGCGATGCACCCGCTCACCAGCCGGATGCCGTCGTTCGTATTCGCGCGAGCCGTGCACTCCGAGACCAGACTATTCGACGCCGCCTGAATCCCGTGACCGCCGTTTGATGTGACCGAGCAACCGATCACCGCGCTGCCGAAATCAACAAATATGCCGTCACCGACATTCAATCGCGCGGCACACCCCGTCGCGGTCGCTCCGGCGCCCAAGGAGAAGCCGTTCGAACTGTTGCTCTGCGCGGTGCATCCGACGATTGCCACGCCCCCGCCAGTGGAGATGCCGATGCCAGTGTTGAGCTCGGCGACGCACTCGCTGACCGTTGACGAGTTCCCGACAAGTATGCCCTGGGTGGTGTTCCCCCGCGCCGCGCAGCGCGAGACAACGCACCCGTTCTGCGTGTTGATGCCGCTGAGCGTGTTCCCACCAGCGGTGCAGCCATCCACCGCGGTGCTCGCGGCAACCAAGATTCCGTGCCCGCCGTTCCCGCCGGCGCGCACACGCTCGATGCGCGAATTGATCGCTCCGGCGGTCTGCAGGTCCACGCCGTCGCCGCCCCACGCGCGGACCGAGCCGTTCATCACCACGATGTTCGCGGGCGACCCAACATTGACGAACACACCGTCGAGCGACCCCGGCACGCCGGAGAGATCGAAGCCGTTGAGATCGAGCGTCACGCCGCTCGCCGCAACCTCGACACCGTGCCGCCCCGCGGCGCCCGCGATGTTCCCCGCGAGGTAGTACGAGCCGGGCTGGGTGATTCGGAACAGGCTGTCGGCGTCGCCCGGCGTGTTCGCCGCGCTCACCGCGATCCGAGGCTCCGGGCCGGGCGTCGGCGCGATCGGGCCGACGGGCGGCACAAGCGGGCCGGCGTGCAGCCACGCGCCGGTGAAGAGGAGCGCGGGTACGGCGAGCGTGACGAAGTTCTTGATTCGCGTGTGCATCGTGTTCTCGTCTTTGTGAGCCACGCAGGGCGAGGCGGTGGCCGGATGTCGGTTGCCCGATGCCCGATGACTTCGTCAATGCGTGAAGTTCGCGTTGGGATTGGTGGAACCGGGCGAAGCGCCGCCCGAGTCGCCCAAGATCGCGCCGGCGTCAACGCCCAGCACCACCAGGCACTTGTTGCCCGCCGCGATGTCCCAGTTGACGGTGTTGGTCGAGCAGGTGTTGCGGATGATGATGTTGTCGGCCCCGCCCACATCGATGCCGGTGTCGTTCGCGGCGCAGTGGTTGCCTTCCACTCGGTTGAACGAAGTCGCACGAATTCCTGCTCCGACACTGGCCCCGTTCCCGTTGGATTGGCACGTGTTGTCGGCAACGCGGCAGAAGCTGGTCACGCGAATCCCGTCGAGTATGTTGAAGAGGGCCACGCAGCCGGTAACGATGCAGCCGCTGCCGACGGTGGAAATGCCGTGGCCACCGTTCGAGGACGCCGTGCAGGTGGTGATCACGCAGCCGGCATCGGTCTCGATGCCGTTGCCTGAGTTCACGGATGCCGTGCAGTTGGTGATCGTGGACCGAAGATCTGTCGTGATGCCGTTGATGTCGTTACTGCTTGCCGTGCAGTTGGTGATGACGCATTGGGCTTCCGTCACGATGCCGCTGCCGATGTTGTTGGAGGCGGTGCAGGACGTGATGACTGAGCCGCTCCTCGCATCGATGCCGGTCAGGGCGTTGTTGGATGCCGAGCAGTTCGTGATCGTGGCGTAAAGGCTCGCATCGATGCCGAGGAGAGAGTTGTCAGCGGCCGAGCAGTCGGTGATCGTGCAACCGCCGTCGGCGTTGATCCCGCTGAGCGAGTTGTCCGCCGCCGTGCAGCCCGAGATCGTGGAATTCGTGCCCACGAGGATGCCGTTGCCCTGGTTGCTCTTCACGATGCACCCTCGCACGGTGGAGTTGGCGCCGACCGCGATCCCATCGGCCCCGGTTCCAAAGCTGCCCTCGACGTTGACGCCCTCCACAATGACGCCGGGGATCGACGCGAGGTCCACCCCGCCGCCCGAGCACGTGACGATGAAGCCGTTGCGGATCGTGATGCGTTCGATCGCCGTCGTCGACGCGACAATGCCCTGCAGCCCGCCGAACCCGGCGATCTGGAACCCGTTGAGGTCGATCGTCACGCTGCTGGCGGCGATCTCAATGCCGCGATCGCCTGGGCCGATGAGCATGTTGTCCGTCAGGTAGTAACTCCCCGCTTGCCCGATACGAAAGACGCTATCGGCGTCCCCCGGCGTGTTCGTCGAGTTGATCGCGATCCGCGGCTCGGGGCCGGGCGTCGGTGCGATCGGGCCGGCCGGCGGGTTGAGCGGGCCGGCAGACGCCGCAGCACCCAGGAGTGCCGTAAAGCCAATGACGAGATTCCTCCGATCCATGACTGACTCCTTCAAACGCCGACGAGTGAGAATCAGCGCCTCGGCCGGGGCCCGGTAACAAGGCCAGGGGCTGGGGCAGCGCGCAACACAGCACTCGCCGCACTCAAGGTACCCCGTGATCAAGGCGAATCCAATGAAAAAGAGCCGAGCACGGCTCTTTGTGATCGTTCAGACTTCGGAATGTGAATCCGGGGAACCGCGCCGACCTTGCGAGCGCCGATGTCCAACGACCTCAGTGCGAGTAGTTTGCGTTCGCATCCGTCGAACCGAGCGTGCCGGCGGCAGCGAAGCCCAGCACCGCGGCGCTGCCGGGCGTGCGCCGGTCGATGATCGGGCCGAAGATGTTGTCCGCCGCGATGTCCCAGTCCGTGGTGTTCCCGGCGCAGGTATTGCGGATGATGATGCTGCCCGTGCCGTTGACTTCGATGCCGATGCCGCCCGCGGCGCAATGGTTGCCCTCGATGCGGTTGTCACCGCCGGTCGTGCTCACGCCGGCGCCGACGCCGCCAAAGCTGTTCCGGTAGCAGGTGTTGTTGCGGACCGTGCAGCCGCTGGAGACGCGGATGCCGTGAGACGTGTTGAGACGCGAGGTGCAGTGCTGGATGGTCGCGCCTTGCCCGCCGACGATACCCTCCGCACCGTTGGCATACGCCGTGCAGTTGGTGATCGTGCCGCCGGCGTCGACCGCGAGGCCCCGGCCGGTGTTCCCGAACGCCGTGCAATCGACCATGGTGCAGCCGTCGTCAAGGCTCAGCCCGATGAAGCCGGCGTTCAACGACGCGATGCAGCCTGACATGAACGACCCGCTGCCCAGTTGAATGCCGCTGCCGGTGTTCGCCGTCGCAATCACATTCGTCACGTGGCAGCGTTCAACTCCAACGAGGTCGACGCCGTGATCGCCCCACCCGCTGATCGTCCCATTCTGGATGCGCACGTTCTGGATCGCCGGGTCGCCCTTGATCCCGTCGAGCGATCCAGCGACACCCACCAGCTCGAACCCATTCAGATCGATGGTCACGCCGCTGGCGACGATCTCGATCCCGGAACGCCCGAAGGCGCCCATGATGTTGCCCGTCAGGTAGTACGACCCGGGCTGCGAAATCTGGAACCGGCTGTCCGCGTCGCCGGGCGTGTTCGTCGAGTTGATCGCGATCCGCGGCTCAGGGCCGGGGGTCGGCGCGATCGGCCCGGCGGGCGGCGTCAGCGGGCCGGCGAAGATCGCCGCTGGGCTGAGAAGGAGTGCCGACAAGATGAACATACGCACGGTGAACAAATTCGATCGCATGACAAACATCTCCCTTTGTAGTCCGGACTCGCGGTTGTTCCGATCTCTCGGCATCGCCGAGCAGGCTCAATACGCCATGTTCGCGTACGGATCGGTCGCGCCGACCCCCGCCCCGCCCGTGCTGCCGTTGATCGCGCCGCTGAACGGCGGGCCGACCAGCGCGCCGACCCGATTGTTGGCGACGATGCTGAAGTTGTTGGCCGGGTTGCCCTGGCAAGTATTGCGGACCACGATGTTGCCCACCCCGGTCACGCGAACGCCGTAGTCGTTCAGGCTGCAGTGATTGCCGTCGATGTGCCCGTCGTTGCCGGTGATGAGAACGCCGGCACCGTCGGGGGTCCCTGTCCCGTTCTCGGTGCAGGTGTTCTGCAGGATCTTGCAGCGAGCCGTTGCAATGATGCCGCTGCCGCCATTTGATTTGCAGGTATTGGCTTGGACGGCGGAGCCGTTCCCAACCGAGATTCCGGTCCCGTTGTTCGCGGCTGTGCATCCGCTGACCGTGCAGCCGTCAAGAGTGCTGATGCCGATGTCGGCGTTAGTGGACGCCGTGCAGTTGGAGATCGTGCTGGCACTGTCGGCCCTGATCCCGCTGAAGTCGTTGACGTTCGTTGTGCAGTTCGTGATTGTGCAGCCGAAGACGGCATAGATCCCGGCGCCGGAGTTGGCGTACGCCGAGCAATCGGAGACCGTGCAGCAGAGGCCGACTCTGATGCCAGAGTCTCCGTTGAAGGACGCCGTGCAGTTCGAGAGCGTGCTTCCGGAGCCTACTTCGAAACCGATGCGACTATTGAGGATCGCCGAGCAGTTGGAGATCGTGCTACCGCTTTGCCCGGCGATGCCCGCGACGCCCGCGGCGGTGGCCGAGCATTCGGCGAGCCTTGAGCCGATCCGGGCCACGACGCCGATTTGTCCACCCGTCGTGGTGCACTTCGAGACCACCGAATGTTGGCCCGCGTACACGCCGTTCCGCACATTGCCGCTGGTGCGGATCCCCTCGACACGGCAAGCGACGGCGTCAAAATCGCCCAGATTGATGCCGTCTTGGCCCCAGTTTCGGACCGCGCCGTTGAGAATGGCGATGTTCGACAGGCCGTTGATTCGAGTGCCCACGCCGTCGAAGGCGCCCATCGCGGGTACGCCGACAAGATCAAAGCCGTTGAGGTCGAGCGTCACCCCGCTGGCAACGATCTCAATGCCGCGTTTGCCCACAACGCCCGCGATGTTGCCGGTGAGGTAGTAGGAGCCGGACTGGGTGATCTTGAACAGGCTGTTTGCATCGCCCGGCGTGTTGACCGCGTTCACCGCGATCCGCGGCTCGGGGCCGGGCGTCGGCGCGATCGGCCCGACGGGCGGGTTCAATGGGCCGGCGAACACAGCGGTCACGAGGCACGATACGACGCACCCGATCGCAACAACGCATCGATTCATTGCTCAGTCTCCTTCGAACGGCGCGTCGCCCCGCCACGCCGTACTCAGCGTACGACCAATATGCATCCGGGCAAGGAGAAATCCGCGAAGCGCCAAAAACTTGGCACTTCGCGGATCGGCGAGTTCGATGAAAATCTGGACACTCTGCGCCCGGCGATCAGCCCGCGGAGATTGCGTCAATACGAGTAGTTCGCATTCGGATCGGTCGAGCCGGGCGACACACCGCCGGAGCTGCCGAGGATCGCGCCCGCGGCGGCGCTGTTGATGACCAGGATCCGGTTGTTCGCCACCACGTCCCAGTTCGCCACCGGATTCGAAGAGCAGACGTTGCGGGTGATGAAATTCCCCGCGCTCTGGACTCGGATGCCGCGGTCGTTGCCGGTGCAGTTGTTGCCCTCGATCAGGTTGTCGAGCGCCTCGACGAGAATCCCCGAGCCGTCGGCGGAGAGCCCGTTGATCGAAGCACTGCAAGCCCGCACGGTGCAGCCGCTCCCGACCACGATCCCGTGCCGAAGGTTTCGCGACGCGGTGCAGTTCTGCACCGTGCCGTTCTCGAAGTTGCGGATGCCATCGAGCGCGTTCTGCGATGAAGTGCAGCCGGTAATCGTGCACGCCTGAGCCACGGCGATCCCGATCTGCAGGTTCTCGTTCGTCGCGCAATTGACGATGGTGATGCCCGCGCTCCCGATGATCCCGTTCATGGAATTGAGATACGACGCGGAGTCGGAGATCGTGCATCCGGCGCCGAGGTCGAACCCGTCCTGATTGTTGTCGCTGGCGATACAGCCGCGGATCACGCTGCCCGCGCCGACTCGGAACCCATCGTTGACGCCGTTGCCCGCGGTGCAATTCACGACGCGGGCGTGGTCGCCCGTCAGGATGCCGACGCCGGTGCTGCCGGTGACGTTGACATTCTCGATCACCGCGAACTCCGTGCTGGCGAGATCGATGCCGTCGCCGTTGGCGCTGTTGATGATGTTGCCGTTCTTGATCGCAATATGACTGGCAAGGCCCGTGTGCCGGATGCCGTCCAGCCCGCCGAAGCCAGCGACGGTAAACCCGTTCAGATCGATCGTGACGTTGCTGACGGCGTCGATCTTGATGCCGTTCCGCCCCACGCCAAAGAAGAAACTCGAAGTCAGGTAGTAGCTCCCGCCCGACGAGATGCGGAACACGCTATCCGCGTCACCCGGCGTGTTGTCTGAATTGATCGCGATCCGAGGCTCGATCTCGCCGAGCGGCTTGCTCGTGCTGCTCACCGCTCCCACCGGCGGCACCAACGGCCCGGCGACCGCCGTACACGCGAGAAGGAACGAACCGACCACACCACACACGCACGTCACGCGATTCATACACATCTCTCCTTAGGAACACACGGTCCGATCCGCACGCCAAACTCGGCGCCGTGGATCGAGCGTACGATTCGATTTGCCTATCTCCAAGCAGAAATTCCGGGACTTTCACCGGCGATCCACTCCGCACCGCCCATCGCGCCGATCCACAAAGCGCCGAGTTTCACATGTTCGGTGCATTGCAGGGCTTTGCTCACGAGCTAGAGTGACGCCATGACCACCGCCGTCTGGGTCATCATGACGCTCGTCATCGGCGTGATCGCGCTGCTGTCGATACTCAGCAACCTCGTCACGCGCACGCCCCGCGCGCTGCGCGAACTCGCCGAGGAATTCCCCGCGCTCGACCCGCACCCCGGCGCCGCCCGCGGCGGGGCCCGCGGCGTGATCGCCCTCGGCAACTCACGCGGCTCCGAAGTCGACTGGCGCTGGACCATCGACGACGATTGCCTGCACCTCACCCACTCCAAGGGCGTCATCGGCGGCGGCGTGTCCGCCTCCATCCCCTGGGCCGCGATGCACCTCCGGCGGACGACCTCCGGGCACATGGGCGAGTTCGCCGCCCTCGCCGTTGGCGAGCGGTTCACCATCGTGCTCCCCAGTGCCGTCATCGAGAACGAGATGCCCAACCTGCGCGAGAACTCCGGCGCGCTTGGCGGGCCGGAGTCGTCCGAAATCATGATCGACGCTCCGCCGAAGTCGTCCTGACTGTAATGCACACGGCATCAGATCAGCTTCACCGCGAACCACATGATCGGCACCATCAGTAGACCGACGATGATGAACCCGGTTGGCAGCGCGCTCCGCTCGGGCTTCAGGAATCCTTTCTCGGGCTCGCGCGGATCGACGTACGCCGTCACGCTCGCGCCGAGCGGGTACTCCCCCGCTTCGCGCGCCGCCGCTTCGTGCGAGCCGTAACCCCGCACGATGATCGTCGGGCGGAGCATGTCGCTCTCGAACTCGGCGCCGCCGACTGCGTAGCGGAATCGGATCTCGGATCGGTACGAGTACGTCTTGGTATCACCGAGGTCGTCGGGGTCGTTGTCGCTCGATTCCGAGCGGATCACTTCGGACTTCACGATCCGAGCCGTGATCGGACGGGCATGGGCGAGCAGACGCGACTGCTGAAAATGCTGCGCAACGCCCACGCCGGCGAGCCATAGCCCGAAGCCGGCGAAGATGACGAACACGAGCGCCCGTGCGATCGAGGTGCCGGCGTGGATCTCGGTCTGCTTGTACAAGAACACGAAGAGCATCACGCAGTACGGCACCGGGAACCCGCCGATCGCCGACCCAATCCAAGGTCGCGACTCGATCATCGCCCAGACCGCGCCGATCAACCCGACCGCCCCGACGCACACAACACTGAGAATCAGTGTCTTCATCTGGGCCCACTGTTCCGGGCTGGAGTTGGGCGAGCCGGCGAGCAGCAGGACCAGCATCAGCAACGACGCGAACACACCCGCGAGGGCGAACAGAATGGAGACGGCGTACGGCACTGCAGGCTTTCCTTCGATCGGGGTGAGTGGGCGAATGATGCGTGACGGGGGACGTCGGCTTCGGCGGTGATCTCAGCGTACGGGCCTGGACTCGCGCACCTGGAGATCGCCGGAGCGGGCGGTTCGACCGCACGCCCCGGCGTCATGAACCAGCGGCGCCAAGAGTGATCAGCGGGATCGGCGTGAATCCACCCGCCGCGGATCACCAAAAGAGGTTCGCGTTGGGGTCGGTCGTGCTCACCGATCCCGGCGCCGATGCGGCAGCCGTGGTGAGGCTCAGCAGCGAACCGTTGGATCCGGCCTTGACGAACGGCCCAAACCGATTCCCCGGCGCGATCGTGATCATCACGAAGTTGCTCGGGCTGAGGGAGTTCCCGAATCGGTTACCGACGATCACGCACGAGCTGCCGCTGACCTGCAAGGCGCCGTACATCTGCGTCACCGTGTTCCGTTCGATCAGCACGCGGTTCGACCCGGCACCGACAACGATCGCGGTGACCAACGGGTTGGAGCCGTTCACAATGTCGCTGAGCGTGTTGCCGACGAGGCGCGAGTCGGAGCCGAGGCCCGTCATCCGGATGCCGGCGGACGTGCAAGTACTGATCGAGCAGTCAAGGACCTGCGTACTCCGGCCGTTGATCGCCACACCAACCTTGGTCGTCTCGACCGTGCAGTCGCGGAGCACCGAGTTCGTACCGAGGTCCACCCCGATCTCCGAGTTCGAGATGGCCGCGCAGTGAGTGAACGATGTGCTCGAACCCGCGAAGCCGATTCTGTTTGATTTCGCAACGCAGTCAACGACCACACCGTCATCGACGCTGAAGCCAATGTCGGTATCGAACGCGATGCACTGCGATACCAGTGCACCGCCCTGCGAGAAGATGCCGTAGCCGGTCGCCTCCCGGAACATGCAATTGGTGACAACGCAACCCGAGCCGACTTCGATGCCGTTCGAGTTCCCGTGGAAAATGATCGAATCGATCTTGACGTTGCGGCTTTCGTTCAGGTCCATGCCACGACCGAAGCCGGTAATCGTTCCGTTGTGCACGGTCATGTTCAGGACTGGCGGGACCAAGTCCGTGGTCCGATCGGCGACACCGGACAAGCTGCCGGACACGCCGACGAGTGAGAAGCCATTGAGATCGATGGCGACGTCATCGGCGTCGATCTCGATGCACGCCATCCCCGCCGGCGCGCTGAGATTGCCCGCGAGGTAGTAACTGCCCGGCTGCGTGATTTTGTAGACGCTGTTCGCATCGCCGGGCGTGTTGATGAGGTTGATGGCGACACGTGGCTCGGGGCCGGGGGTCGGCGCCACCGGCCCGACCGGCGGCATCAGCGATCCCGCTGACGCGACCGACGTGGCGGCGATGGTGAACAAGGCACAGGACACAACAGCGCGCATCGATAGCTCGCGATACATGGCGAATCTCCTTCTGAATGGGGTTCTGGGGTATGTGTGTGATCCGGGGCGGTCTCGGACTCCAGACCCATGGCCGACGAAATCAGCACACAAACTCACGCAACGCGGCCGCATCCCGCGGCTCAACCGACGTGCTTTTTTCTGACCGGGGCGGTGCTGAATTCGCCAGATTGTCGTTCTTGAGCGACATTTCAGAATTGTCGAGCCGCCGATCGTGCTTTCGATGCGATTTCTTCTGGACTAGGGCTTCTCGAAATGTATGATTGAACCAACCCAATCCGACAGGGAAAGACCATGAACCATCGCAACTGTCTCGTCGCCTTCCTCGCCGTTGCCGGTCTTGCCGCACCCATCGCGTCGGCGGAAACCGTTGATGCGACCAACAAGTTCGCCTGGACTGAGAACTGCGGCTGGCTCAACTGGCGCGACGCCAACGGCGGCACGCAGGGCGCCGTCCTCCACGCCACCTATCTCTCCGGCTTCGTCTGGGGTGAGAACATCGGCTGGATCAACCTCGGCGACGGCACTCCCGTCAATGGCGTCTCTTATGCCAACATCAACGGCACCGACTTCGGCGTGAACCGCGACGCCGTCACCGGCGAACTCACCGGCTTCGCGTGGGGTGAGAACGTCGGTTGGATCAACTTCAGCGGCGGGGCGCTCGCCACGCCGCCCGAGCCCGCGCAGGTCTACCCCGGAAACCTCCGCCTCTTCGGCTACGCGTGGGGCGAGAACATCGGCTGGGTCAACCTCGACGATCCCACCCGCTTCGTCATGTTCGTCCCCTCCTGCCCGGGCGACGTGAACGGCGACGGCATGGTCGGCCTCGCCGACATCGCCATCATCACCTCGAATTGGACCTTCACCGTCCCGCCCGCGCCGGTCGCCGCCGACCTCGACGCCAACGGCAGCATCGGCCTCGGCGATATCGCCGTGGTCATCGGCAACTGGGGCGCGGTCTGCCCGTAACTCCACCCGGCGTGCAGGCAACTTCCGAATCGAGCCAAGTGAACACACCCCCATCGCACGATGTGGGCGGTGTTCTTCTGCACTGCCGGGTCAACGATCGGCGCGGCGAATCGCGCCTCATCTCTCCCGATGCCGTTGATAGCGATGGATTTCATACACGCCCTTGACCCACCTCGCGCTGGATCGAACGCTCAGAATGTTGGTCGGCGTTGTGTTGAGTCGTTCGCGCGCCGAGCCGCAGCACAACCTTGGAGGTCATCCCATGACCGTCGCTCCCCGATTCGTCGCGTTCGCCTTGTCCCTCGCCGCGCTCATCGCGGCCCCGTCGCCCGCGGGTGAAATCAACCCGCCCCCGGGACCGATTTCCCCGACGGGCGTCACGATCATCTCTCCCGCTCACCTGACAAGCATCCCCTACGTCATCACCCAGCCCGGCTCGTACCGACTTGCCGGGAATCTCAACGCCGCGCTGTACCCACCGATGTCCGGCGCTCTGATCGACATCCGCGCCAGTCGCGTCACGCTCGATCTGGGCGGCTTCACCTTGATCGGCAACAACTCCACCGTGGGAATCACCGTCGGCATCGAATCGGGCATCACGATCACGAACGGCACGATCAGTGCGTGCGAGTGCGGAGTCGTTGCCGAGAATTCAAACTCTCACATCTCACGCCTCCTCGTCCGGGGCAGCCTGGGTGACGGCCTCCGCGCGGGTGGGCACTCGATCATCGAGAACTGCCGTGCCGATGACAACGGGATCTTCGGGATCGTTGTCGGCTTCGGCTCGCGCGTGACACAGTGCATCGCAAGCAACAACGCCTCACGCGCCAGCGGCGGCGGCATTCAAGTCACCGGCGGCTTCGTCACAATCGAGGATTGCACCATCATGCAGAACGGCTCATCGGTGCGGCCCCACCGGGGCGTGGGCATCTATGCCGTGGGCGGGCTCACCGTCGCGCGCTGCATGATCGCACGAAACGGGATGGGCACCAACGGCGGATACGGGATCGAGGCTATTTCCACCTCGGGCAAAGTCGAGATCAACGACTGCCGAATTCTCGAAAACGGGCGGCAATCCGCCGCCGCCAACAGCGGCGGCCTGTGGCTCGATCAGGACAGCATCATGCGTCGTTGCACCATCGACTCGAACCACGGCATCGGAGTCCGCATCGGCGAGCGCTGTGACGTTTCTGAGTGCCGCATCAGCGGGCTGAGCACGATGTATATCGCAATGTCGGTCATCGGAAGCAACGGCCGAATCCACGCCAACGCGTTCAGCTCGGGGGTCACATTGCTGGACATCAACGGCTCTGCAAACATCGTGACATCGAACACCTTCACGCTCTGGGATGACAACGTCATCGAGGCCGGCGCGTTCAATATGGTCGCCCCTCTCGTCACGTCCACGGGATTGGCCACGCTCACCAACCCCGCCGCCAACTTCCGCCAATAGCCAGCACATGACCGCACCCCGTGCGTCAAGCGCGCGGGGTGCGATTCGACCAACCCAAGGATTCATGCGAGCAGACGGGCCTCAGCTGACAATCGCCCCCGCCGGCACATCCCCGCTGGGCGTCAGCACCACCACGTTCCGGATCGCCCCGGTCGCCTCCGCCGCGTCCTTCGGCACGTCGCTCGCCGCCAGCAGCATGCCGCGGGATTCCTCGCCGCGGATCACCCGCGGCGCCAGGTTCGCCACGATGACGATCGATTTCCCCACCAGTTGCTCGGGCGTGTAGTACGCGCGGATGCCGGCGCAGATCTGCCGCGGGGTGCCGCTGCCGTCGTCCACCTGCAGCTTGAACAGCTTGTCCGCGTTCGGGTGCGGCTCGCACGACAGCACCTTCGCCACCCGCAGATCGACCTTGGCGAACTCATCAAACGTGATCGGCGGCTTCGGCTCGGCCATCGCTCGGCTCCTTTGATCCACGCACGCCCGGGGGCGCGGGGCGGGGATTGTAGCGGGGCCACGATCGGCGTCGGGTGCCGGGGCACGGAGCTCCGACCGTGCCTCGCCGCCCGGCGAGCAAAGCCGTCGGCGCCGACGGTCCGGACTTTCCAGCCCGCTCCGCGCCCTATCCGATATCACTCTCTTCGCGGCCCGCCGCCGCCACGCCTATCTTTTTCCCGTTCCCTCGCCGACCCTCCCGCGGAGATTGTTCCGTGCCGATGCCCCCCGCCCTCGTCCCCGCCGCCCGCCGCCGCTCATCGAAGTTCACGACCGCGATTGTCGCGCTTGGCGCGTCGCTCGCGCTGCCCCTCGCCGCGCTGGCGCAGTCCCTCCAGTCGCGCCTTGACATGGTGATCGCCGACAGCCGCATCGGCGCGACGAAGCTGGGCGTTCACATCGTCAACTGCCGAACGGGTTCGGCGATGGCGTCGCGCGATGCGGACCGCCCGATGATTCCCGCGTCGAACATGAAGCTCATCACCTCCGGCGCCGCGCTCGCCACGCTCGGCCCGGAGTATGTCTTCAGAACCGAACTGCTCTACCTCCCCGCCGCCGAGGGCCGCCCCGAGCAGGTCATCCTCCGTGGCTCTGGCGACCCCGCGCTGGGCGACGCCAAGCTGCTCGAAGCGATGGGGATGAAGCCGAACGACCTCTTCGACGCGTGGGCCAACGCGATCAAGAAAGCCGGGGCGAAGCGTCCCGAGATTATCGTCGACGACCGCGTCTTCGATCGGCAGTTCGTGCACCCCACCTGGCCCACCGACCAGCTCAATCGCTGGTACTGCTGCGAGGTCGCGGGGCTGAATTATCACACGAACCTTCTGGCGATCTACACCACGCCGCGCGAACCGGGCCTCCCGCCGCGTCTCGCGCTGGAGCCGAGCGCCCCGTGGCTGCAGATCGCGAACAAAGCCAAAAGCGTGAACTCCGGGCAGCACACCGTGTGGGTCGCGCGCACGCCCGAGCCGAACTCGTTCATCCTCAGCGGCGATGCCCGCTACGCCGCCGACCCTGTCGAGGTGAGCCTTCAAAACGTGCCCGAGCTGGTCGCGCGCCTGATCGGCGATCGGCTGGCCGACGACGGCGTCAAAGCCGCCGGCACGCGCGTCGCTCGCGCGGAAGAGGATTTCTCCGGCGCCTCCGTCATCCACATCATTCAGACCCCGATGGCGCGCGTGCTCGAACGCTGCAACAAGGACTCGTACAACCTCTACGCCGAGTGCCTGCTGAAAGCGATGGGCCGCGCCGTCACCGGCGCGCCCGGCTCGTGGCAGAACGGCGCGACGGTCGCGCGCATGGTCCTGCTCGACAAGCTGGGCCCCGCCGCCGGGCAGTCGATCACCGTCGCCGACGGCTCGGGCATGAGCCGCGAGAACCGCGTGACCCCCCGCATGCTCACCGCCTGGCTCCACGCGATGCAATCCGACCCCCGCATCGCCCCGGCGTTCATCGACAGCTTGACGCTCGCGAACAAGGAGGGCACGCTCGTCAAACGGTTCCGCCAGCACAACATCAAGCTGAAGAATGACGTCCGCGCCAAGACCGGCTACATCTCGGGCGTGTCGTCCCTCTCGGGCTACGTCACCGGCCCCGACGGCTCGCACCGCGTCGCGTTCTCCATCATCGCCAACGACAAGCCCAACCACGTCACGCTCAACGCGATCTGGCATGTCCAGGAAGAAATCGTCCAAGTGATCGACAAGTGGATCACCCGCCAGTCACAGCCCGCGACCGGCGCCGCGAGTGGGAATTGAAGCGGGCTCGAGCCGAGGAAAAACATCACACTCTGGCCGATGACTGCGGCGCGGCCCGCGCCAACAGCAACCTGACCGCAGTCGGCCTGACGCGGTCGCCCGATGCGGCACGAGCATCAGCAACAGCACGGCGCCACGCTCACGCCCGCGCAAACCCGTTCTGCTTCGCGTGATAATGCGTGCGGATCGACGCGGGTGTCGTCTTGCCGGCCAGCACCGCCTCGACCACTTCCTTCTCGCGCACCAGCGACCACAGCGGCTGCGCCACGCGTTTGATCGCGGGAAAGGCGTCGTGGACCAGCCGGTCCCAGCGGCCCGAGTGCGCCTCGAAGTCGGCCGGCCCGATCGTCCCGCGGCAGTGGTGCGAGCCGCACAGGCAGCGGAACGATTCGCGAAGGTTCAGCGTGCCGTAGTCGTCCGTGAGCTGCTCCCCCGGCTGGATGTCGCGCACTGCGACCTCGAAGTTGTAGCCGGGCGACAGGCACGTCGCCTCGCACGAGTGGTTAATGAAGCGCGCGTGATCCCAGCACAGGATGTAGTTCCCGCGCGAGTCGTTGTACGCGTACTTCTCGATGAACGGATCAAACACCTCGGACAGTCGTTCGACGCGCTCGGGAGGGAGAAACTGATCGAGTTCGTCGAGCACCCAGGTGATCGTGCCCTGCGGGATGAGCTTCGTCGCCACCACTCCGAATCCGATGTCGTGGTTGATGAAACGAAGCTGCGTGTCGGGATGGACCATATAGCCCTATGGAGCCCTTGCCGGCCACCCAACGGGGGCCCGGCCTTGAGGCGAGAATCGCGGGAATATCGATGATTCTTCGGGAATTGCAACAATCCCCATCAAGAATCCATCAAAATTCCAAAAACAAAGCCCGCGACTCGGATGAGCCGCGGGCCTTTGATCTCTCACTGTTGATCGGCCCGGGTCAGGCAGGGATCACCCGACGAACCGACTCCGCACAGTTCGCGGGGCGTCTTAGCGACGCCGACGGCCGCCGAGGACCGCCACACCGGCCATGCCGGCGAGGGCGACGGTGCCCGGGGTCGGGATGACGCGGACGGTGCCCGTGTAGGCGGCGTTCGCGTTGAAGTTGCCGAGGAAGCGGGGACCGCCACGCTGGAAGCTGATCAGGTTGATGCCCGTGATCGAGGTGAGCGTCCAGACGGCGTCGGCCGGCTGATCGAGGTCGAAGCCAGGGAGGGCGTAGCCCACACCCGCGAGGCCGGCGGTCAGAGCCGGGCCCTCGGAGTAGACCAGCGAGCCGCCTTCCAACGCACCGTCAGCGAGCAGCGAGCCCGCCTGGCTGGTGATGAACAGCGTCGCGCCCGAGTACGAGCCGGACAGGATCATCTGGTCGTTATCCGCGCGGCGGAAGGAAAACTCGCCGCTGACCGGGGCGATGTACGCGCCGGGGCCGACTTGAGTCACCGCGCCGACGGTCGTCGCCGTCGAGTAGTACGCTTGGAACGTCACCGGGGCGGCGGCGCCCTCTTCGGTGGCGTCGGCCACGAGGTCGACCGGAATGGTCGCGCTGTAGGTCAGATCGCCCGTGTCAGCGGGGCCCGTGGGCTGCTGGTACGACACTTCGAGTGCCGCCGACGGATCGTCAAAGGTGAAGAAAATTGCAGCGTTCGCGCTGCCCGCGGCGAGCGCCAATGCGGCGGTCGCGCCCAAAGTCGTTCCAATGCGCATCTTTCTGACTCCTCTCGTGCCGCCCCTGTGCAAAGGCGGTTGATCTCTCTCTTGCCGCGCAGCAACACACAAACGTGCCCGCGACAAATCCCTGTGATGTGAGAGCTGTAAGTACAGCCCCTGTGCAAGGTTGAATCTACATCATCAATGCAGGGCGTGCAAGCCTAAATCATCCGCTTGGCGCAAAAGAAACCGTAAAACACAAACAAAATACAAACAAAATCACGGATAACCGATTGCCGTACTGGTCGATTTACATTGTTAATCTCGAAAAAATCTTAGCGGATGAGCCTGCCGAGCATGGTCAGGCTCGACGCCGACTCCACCTGTACGCGCTCGATCCGCCCAATCAGGGCGTCCGGTGCAATCCCTGGCGGGGCGTCAAAGACCACAATCAGGTCGCCCTCGGTTCGCCCGGTCATCTGGACCGGCACGGAACCGTCAGCCCCGTCAGAGTTGACCGATGACTCGGCCCCGTCGCACCCGCACTCGTCGTCCGAGCACTCCGTTTCCGTACCCCGGCCCGAGATCGTGAGCGAGACTGCGCCCGGCGACTTCAGCGGGCGTTCGGCGGCGGGACGGCGTTTGCGCTCCCGTGCGCTCAAGCCCTGTACGAACACATCCAGCGTCATGCCGACGTGCGAGCGTGAGAGCTCGTCGGAGATTTCCGATTGGATCGCCAGCAGTTCGTTCACCCGTCGGCGCTTCGTCTCCTCGGGAACATCGTCGGGCAGTTTGTCGTACGCCGTGGTGCCGGGGCGGGGCGAGTACTTAAAAATGAAGCAGTTCTTGTAGCGCACGCGCCGGAGCATCTCGGCGGTGGCGAGGTGATCTTCCTCCGTCTCGCCGCAGAACCCGGCGATGATGTCGCCCGCGATGGTCAGGGGCCTGCCGATCTCCGGCTGGTGCAGATGAGCCCGCGCGCGGTCGATGAATTCGAGGTACTCGGCGACGGTGTAGCCGCGGTTCATCGCTTTGAGCATCCGGTCGCTGCCGGTCTGCCCCGGCACGTGGAGGTACCGGCAGATCCGCGGCGAGTCGCGCATCACTTCCAGCACATCATCACCAAAGTCGCGCGGGTAGCTCGTGACGAAGCGCAGCCGCTGGATCGCCGGCACTTCCTCGTGGATGCGCCGGAGCAGGTCGGCGAAGGTCGTCGTATTCGCGCCCGCGAAGGGATCTCGCGTGTGCCCGCCCGCGTAGCTGCGGCCTTTTTGCGGCTGAATGTGCCCATTTTCTGCGACTGCCGCCCCGTGCTCAAAGCGGTAATGATTCACCGTCTGACCGAGCAGCGTGATCTCGATCACGCCCGCGTCGGCGAGCTTTTTGCACTCATCAACGATGTGATCGGGCGGGCGGTGAATCTCCGCGCCGCGCGTGTAGGGAACGACGCAGTACGTGCAGAATTTGTTGCACCCACGCGTGATGCGGACGTACGCCGAACCGGAGTGATCGTCGGGCGACACGGCGCGGGAGAGGTCCAGCAGTTCGAGCGTGTCCTCCGCCGCCGCCAGCGTCGCCGAGCGGCGGGAGGTGTTGCCCTGCAGCGCGATCTGGGGCTTGGGGCCTGGGGCCTGGGGCTTGAAAGTCGAGCCACGCGCGCCCAAAGCTGCGTGCGTGGCGCCCGGTTCGCTGAGCATCGACTCGCGCGTGCGCACCGCGTTATCCAGCAGCCCCGGCAGCTTGTCGAGCTCGCCCGGTCCGACGAGCACATCCACCACCGGGAAGCGTTCGAGCATTGATGTGCCGTCGCGCTCGGCCATGCAGCCCAGCACGCCCACGATCAGCCCGGGCTGCGCTTCCTTGCGCAATCGCATCTCGCCGAGACGGGAACGGACCTTTTGCTCCGCGTGGTCGCGCACCGAGCAGGTGTTGTAGAGGATGACGTCCGCGCCGGCGTCATCGGGCGTGAAGGCGTACCCCAGCGCGCGGAGCTGCCCGACGACCAGCTCGGAATCGAGCTCGTTCATCTGGCAGCCGAAGGTTTCGAGATAGACCGTCCGCCGGGGCATGGCGGCGATTGTAGGGCGGGACGCGCTATTCGGGCGTCAGCTCGCCCACCGTGCGGATCGCCACCGTGCTCGTCGCGCGGGGGTCATCAAAGGGCTTGCCCGCGAGCAGGACCATCTGGTCCCCCCGCTGCGCCCAGTTGTTCTCGATGACGAAGCGGTCCACCATCGCGGCGAAGTCGGAGCGATGCACCGGCAGTTCGCTGACCAGGACGGGCGAGACGGAATACAGCAGCGCCATCCGTCGGACGGCGATCTCGTCGCTCGAAAATGCCAGGATCGGCACGTTGAACCCGTTGCGCGAGAGGTAGCGGGCAGCCCCGCCGTCGTGCGACCACACCGCGATCAGCTTCGCGCCGACATCGTGCGCCATGTGCCACGCCCCGTGCGCCAGCGCCGGGACGCGCTGGTGCGCCTTGCGCAGGCGCTCGGGCGGGTTCGGTTCGGCGTTCTGCTCGCGGATCGATTCCTCGGTCGCGAGGGCCACGCGGCGCATCGTTTCGACCGCGAGCGCGGGGTGCTTGCCCACCGCCGTCTCGCCGCTGAGCATGATCGCGTCCGAGCCGTCGAGGATCGCGTTCGCCACGTCGCTGACTTCCGCGCGCGTCGGGTGCGCCGCGGCAATCATCGATTCGAGCATCTGCGTCGCGACCACCACCGGACGCCCGAACTCGTGGGCCGCGTTAATGAGCCGCTTCTGGATCATCGGCACGCGGGCGACATCCATCTCAACCCCCAGATCGCCCCGCGCCACCATCAGCGCGTCGGAGACTTCGAGAATCTCCTCGATCGCCTGCACCGCCTGCGGCGTTTCGATCTTCGCGATGATCGGGATCCGCATACTCGCGTGCGGCGTGGCGGGGGTGCGTGGCGCGCCCGGCGTGAGTGTCTCGCCCAGCGCGGTGCCCACCCACTGCTTCTCGATCAGCGGCTTCATGAACTCGCGGAGCTGCACGACGTCCGCCGCCCGGCGCACGAACGACAACGCCAGATACTCAAGCCCGTGCCGCACGGCCCACTCAACGCAGGCGCGGTCCTTCTCCGTCAGAGCGGGAATCGAGAGGTTCGAGTCGGGCAGGTTCAGCCCCTTGCGGCTCGTGACCAACCCGCCGACCTTCACGCGGCAGAGGAGCTCGGTCGCGTTCGTCGGCTCGATCGCGAGCATGCGGATGGCGCCGTCGTTGATGAGCACGCGCTCGCCGCTCTGCACCTCGCGCGCCACCCCCGCGTAGTTGCAGCCGAGGACGACCAGCCGATCCCCATCGCCCGGCACGCACTCCGGCGCGGCGGCGCGGACGATCACATCCTGGCCGGGGTACAGCACGATCCCCTGCTCCGGCGCGGTGCCCAGCCTGATCTTCGGCCCCGGCAAGTCCCCCACCACCGCCAGCGGCACGCCGAGGTGCTCCGCCACGGCGCGCACCGAGCGCAGGCGCGAAAGATGCTCATCGAACATCCCGTGCGAGAAATTCAGGCGGAAGAGCGTCGCGCCGGCGTCGACCAGCTTGCGCAGCACAACACGGTCATCCGTCGCCGGCCCGAGCGTGGCGAGGATCTTCGTGAGCGGCGGGTGTTCGTGATCGCGCGGCATGGGCCGAAAGAATACTCATTGCGGCGGTGCGGAGAGCGCGGAGGCAGGCTTCGCGCTGAAGAGCGGACGGGTGGTGCCGCACTCGGGGCATTTGTCGGTTGTATCGGGGAGATTGCGGAGGTCGTAGTTGCAGTGCGTGCAATGGTGGCGGCGACGGCGCCATGCGCGAACAAAGACCCTTGTCCCCGTGAACAGCACGAGCCAAGCAATGGCGCCAAGTACTGTGTTCACAGCGAATCCGAGCGGCAACGGACGGGTCGGCAAAACCGCGTATCCGGTTCCGCTGTGCTTCACCAGCAGGGCGTCGTCAACCGGGATGCCGTCAATGATGATGCGATTCGGATCGCCAGTCGGCGTGCTCAGTGCATTCGCCGTATCGACGCACGAGACGAGGGCAAGCATGGGCCAGCCAGCGGCCTGAGCGCGAAATCCCCCTCCCAAGTAGCGACTCGGATAGTCAGGGGTGTATGCAAAAGCCCAATCGGGCCACTGAAGAACTCGCCTGTTTCGATTGTCGACGTTGGCGCTGACGCCAAGTGGCCCATCCCCCGTCGGTGCGTGATTGTCGTATTCCAATGGCACGATGGGACCGATATCGCTAAACACGGTGACTCCCCCAAATCCACTAGTGCCATACTGCACGGAGTAGTACTCGGCGCGATAGATGAAGTAGTAATGCACTGCCGCCGGCGGATCGTCGCTCGCGTACGCGGGCACGAAGCTCAATAGCCTCACCGACCGCCAAGCGGCGGCGATCTGCCCCCACGCCACCAGCACGGTCGTCACCGCGCCGAGCACGAGGCAGATCAGGCTTCGCGTCACCCACCGCCGCATGGTTCACTCCGCCGCCATCCGCACGATCGCCGCGTACTGCGCTCTGAAGAACGCCATGTACCGCACGCGGATCGAATCCAGCCGCCCGGTCTTCTTCGCATCGGCCCAGTCGGCGGCGATCGCCTTGTAATTCTCCGGGTTCAGCGGCAGCTCCTTCGTCTCGCTCGTACCGTCGGCGTTTTTTACCGTCAGCCGGTGCGTCGGCATGGAATAGAAGAGTTGCTCCATCTCCGCCGCGCGCGGGTGAGCGGCGGCTTTCGCGCTGTTCAGCGCTCGCCACGCGGCGACCTGCTCCGGGTGGATATCAATACTGAACGCGCCCATCATCAACCCGATCGCTTCGCGCCAGCCCTTGGGCTTCGTCGTCGACGCGATTTCGAACGGGTTCACCTTGTCGATCATCACGCCGGCGTGTTTCTCATACATCATGCGGCGGACGGGCATGCGCCGGAGTTCGTACTGCTCGGGACCGAGTTGGGCTTGGGGCTTGGGGCTTGAGGCTTGGGGGAGAGAAAGTGAAGAATCGCCTGACTTCACCGGGAAGTTCCACAGCGCCTGCCCTTCTTCCGTCAGCGTGAACTCGATGAATCGTTTCGCGATGATCGGGTTCGCCCCGCCGCGGAGGAGCGTGATGGGGTCGGTATCGATGAACACCTCACCCGGCGGGTCGATGTAGCCGACGCGCGCGGTCTCGGGCGTCTCGCCCGGCTTCATCAGCGCCTGAGATTCGTATCGCCCGTAATAATCGATCGCCAGCCCCGCCGCCGCGTCGCCCGAGCCGACGTCGAGCGGCACTTTTGGAGATGAGTTGGCGAAGTACCGCGCGTTCGCCCCCATGGCGCGGAGCGTTCTCCAGCCGCGCTCCCAGCCGTACTCGTTCATGATCGATTCGAAGGTCGTCAGCACCGATCCGCTGGCGCGCGGGTCGGCGAGCCCGAGCCAGCCGACGTAGCGCGCATCGGTCAGGTGCTCCCAGCTCCTCGGCTCGGGCAAGCTCAGGCGCTTCAGCACGTCGCGGTTGAACGCGATGCCGAAGCCGGAGAGCGCGGTGCCGATCCAGTATTGCTCCGGCTCGTAGAGCAAGCCGCTTCCGACGGCGTTCTCGCCGAACCATTCATCCAGCTGCGCCTGCTCGAACCCGGCGGGTGCGGCGATGGGCACGCTGACTTCTTTGTCCCCGCCAGGGGGGATTGCCTTCACGCCGCGCTTCATCTGCCCGTGCTCGAAGGTGCCCCCGCCGTAGAGCAGGTCGAAGGGCATCGAGCCGAAGGCGAGCGAGCCGTCGGGCTTGATCTGCCCGTCGCGGACCGCGCGGGTGTAGATCGCCTGGAGCTGCTTGCGGATCTCGCTGGTCCCGCCCGGCACGCGCCAGTCGATTACGGCGGGAACGTTGAATCTGGCGCGGTGCCAGCGGTCGAATGCGATGCTGAATTCGGTGCGGATCGGGTCGCCGTGCGGCGTGATGATGACCAGCCGCTCCGCGCCTGCGGGCACCTTCGCCTCCGTCGGCCGGAACGCGAACGGTACGCCGAGCACGACGGCGAACGACAGCAGGACGAACACGCGGTAGAGATTCATGGGCATAGAGTAGATGACGCACCGAGGGGAGGAGAAGCGCGGTGGGGTCTGGGGGTCGGGGGTCCGGGTCGGTGGATTTGTTGATGCCGTAGATGTTGCTGTTGACTCTTTGATCGATCTCAGCTGATTGCCTCGAGCGCGAGACTCAAAACCCGTAACGCACTCCGCACCCCGCAAGCCGCACACCATGCCCAGCACCGCCCCATCATCATCATCATCATCATCCCACGTCGCGATCATCACCGGCGCCGGCTCGGGCATCGGGGCCGCCGTTGCACGCCAACTTCTGGCGCTGAGCTGGCGCGTGGTGCTCGCCGGGCGTTCGGAATCCAAGCTGCGGCTGACTTCCGAGGAGCTGATTGCTGACGGTCCGTCGCTCGCAGGCGCGATTCGCTGCGTGCCGACCGATGTGGCCGACCCCGGCTCCGTCAGCGCCCTCATCGGTGAGACCGACTCGGCGTTCGGGCGGATCGACGCGCTCATCAACAACGCGGGCGAAGCGTTCCTCGCGCCGATCGAGAAGACCGGCCCGGCGGAACTCGCCCGGAGTTACGCCGTCAACGCGCTCGGCCCGGCGTACGCGATCCACGCCGCATGGCCCGTCTTCGCGCGCCAGAAATCCGGGCGCATCATCAACACCTCGACCAAGGGCACCATCGACCCCTTCCCCGGCTTCTTCGCGTACGCGGCGGCGAAATCCGCCGTCAACTCCATGGCCCGCTCCTGCGCCAAAGAGGGCGCGCGCATCGGCGTGAAGGCCTTCGCCGTTGCGCCCGGCGCGGTCGAGACGGGGATGCTCCGCTCGATGTGGTCGCCGCAGCAGCTCAAGCCCGAGCTGTGCCTTTCGCCCGACGATGTGGCGCGGGTGATCGTCGCCTGCGCCACCGGCGAGCGCGACGCAGACAACGGCAAGACCATCTTCCTGATGCGCGAAGCGGGCGCGGTGAAGGAAACAGTCAAGGACTGACGAACGACGCGCATTGTCTTCTGAGCGGAGTTACGCCGCTTCGCCGATCAGGGGGCATGTAATGAGCAGCAGCGCCCCGCCGGAGGTGCGCGGCTCCCCGTGACGCGCGCCGGCCGGCACGCGGATGTAGTCATTTCGGCGCAGCACCGTGCCGGCGATCGAAAGGTCGCCATCGAGGACGTAGCACTCCTCCACCCCGCCGTGCTCGTGGTCGGGAAAGACCGTGCCCGGCGCCATACGGAACAGGATCGTCATGCGGTTCGTCGCGGGATCGGCGAAGAGTTTGCGGCACTGCACGCCCGGCACGCCGCTCTCCTGCCAATCGACCTCCGGTGCGCGGACAATCACCAACCGCTCGGGGTCCTCGGCATGGTCTTTGGGTCTCGTTGATGCACCGGCTTGCACTCGCTGAAGCAACACCGCGCGGAGATTCGCGGGCGGCTTCGCGGGCTGCACATTCTGTGCGAGCGACTCGCGCACTGGGGCGAACTCGTCGAATGCGTGGGAATTCTCCGCGTCACCACCCAGCACTTTCGACAGGAACTCCGACTCCTCGGCGGGCGACAGCGCGCCGGCGGCGTGAAGAGCCGCGGCTTCGTGCGCGTCGAGCTTGTCCGCCGGGTTCGTCATGCCGTCGCCGCTGTACCCTCCTCGATCATCTCCCGCATCCGCATCACGCCGTTGCGGATGCGTGTCTTCACCGTGCCCACCGGGATGCCCTGAAGCTCCGCGATCTGTTCGCGGCTCAGCCCATTATAGAACGCGAGCGCGATGACGGTCCGCTGTTCTTCGGGCAGCGCCTCGAGCAGCTTCAATGCCGCGGTGCCTTCGAGCATGGTCTCATGACTAAACACCGGCTCCTCCGACGCTTCGAGCGCGAAATCCGCCGCGTGTTTGGCGCGGCGTTGCAGCGAGCGCACCCGGTCGATCGCTCGAGCGCGGGCGAGCATCAGGATCCAGGAGGTCGGGCTGCCCAGCCGTGCTTCGAAGTGCGACGCCTTCCGCCACACTTCCCACATGACCTCCTGCAGCACGTCCTCCGCCTCCGCCGAGTCTCGCAGGATCTTTTTGATCAGACCAAACACCCGCGCGGAGTACCGGTCGTACAACGCCGCGAACGCTTGATCGTCACCCCCAGCGATCCTCAGCAGCAGGTCTTCGTCGCCCAGATGCATTTGGATTGCTCCACCCTCTTCTTGATCACGCCGCACCGCCGCGGGGGCGATCACCCAAACCGGGAGTCTCACGGCATCGGAACCGACGAAACCGCGCTCGGACCAACAGGGCCCGCCGAACCGGGAACCGACACAGCTGGGTTCCCTTTCTCCCCGCCGCGACTAGGAATCGCGGCGACAGAATTCAGTTCGGACGGGCGGATACATAGGATTCATTTGTCCGACATACTACCAAATTTGGTCATGCTGTGCCTTCTCAGATCAATTCTGAGTCGAACTGAATTGAAAACGGGGGTATCAGCGGACCGCCACTTGGGCCATCAACGCTGAAGCGATGCCAGAACTATATACCATTTCGGGGAGAATTCAAACCTGGATTCACCGAGACCGATGACCCGCCGATCACGGCGGGCAGACGCCGAACCAGTTCTGAACCACAAGGGCGATATCGGCGAGGTCGATCACGCCGTCGTTGTTGGCGTCGCCCGTGGCGCCGGGGGTGACCATCGCGCCCCATCCGCCGACGACTTCGGCGATATCAGCGAGGCCCACCGAACAATCACCGTCAGTGTCGCCCGGCAGGTCGTCGCACCGCATAAAGGAGACGCGGACGTCATCGACGCCGGCTTCGACGGTGCTCGCCGCGCCGGAGTCTGAAGCCTGGAATCGGATCTTCATCTGCGCGGTGGGGGCGATTATGTCAGCGATGCGGAACAGTTTCGGCACCCAGCGGCCCTCGGTGTTGCTCACCACTTCGAGCGCCACCCAGGTGCTGCCGTTGTTGTTGGAGATCTGCACGGTGAGCGAATCATCGGGCACGCCGCCCGCGTCGTTGTTGTTGTACCAGCGCGAGTAGGAGAGATACGCGGTGCCGGTCGCGCCGATGGCGGAGAAGGTGGGGCTGACGAGCGAGGTGCGCCCGCCGTCGACGTCGCTGGCGCCCGGCGCGCCGCCGACCGCGCCGTTTCCGGTGATCCAGCAGATGTTGCCGATGGCGCTCGCGTCACTCTCCGGCTGCGCGGTGGTGCCGACGGGGTCGGCGCGGACCCACACGCCGCCGGTGGCGGTATCGCCCGTTGCGCCGACGGCCCAGCCGGTCGCGGTCTCCATGTTGTCGGAGAAGCCCACTGTCGAAGCGGTCGCGACCACCGCGCTGTAGGGCGAAAGCGGGCCGAGGGGCGGATCGCGGAACGCGATGCGGTTCGAATCAGCGGCGAGATACCAGTTGATCTTCGTGCCGCAGGGCAGCGTGGGCAGGTCGGCGCGCCACTCATCGCCGCTGATGTTGACGAGCGGGATCGAGACGAAGCCCGCGCCGGCGTCGTAG
Source organism: uncultured Phycisphaeraceae bacterium (assembly GCA_964391865.1). Lineage (GTDB taxonomy): Bacteria > Planctomycetota > Phycisphaerae > Phycisphaerales > UBA1924 > DASZQL01. Next base: position 181,739 of record CAYMNQ010000004.1, on the reverse strand, counting down.
TGGAAGCGCACACTGGCGCCGTCGAGCACGCCGCCGTTCTGCGCCGCGATGTTCACGCGGAACGATTCGCCGGCGAGCCGGAACTTTTCGGGCCGTCCGTCGGGGTAAGCGTACGCGAGTTGCGGGTCGCCCACCCACCAGATGAACAGGCCGCTCTCGATATCACTGCCGAGCACGATGCGGCTGGGCAGGAAGGGGTCGTTGTCCCACAGGCCGTTGAAATTCTGGCTGTCAGAATCGGGGAACGAATCGAACCACGCGGCTTCGATCGGCGCGACGGGGTTCGTCGTATCCCACACGCGCAGGCCCGTGCGGTAATTCGATTGGAAGAGACGGTTGTCGCGCGTGTACTCGTTGTGATCGATTGACGAGAGCCCGTTGCCGAACAAGCCGACCACCACCGGGGCCGCGAGATTCTGCACGTCCACGATTCGGGTGATGCACGGCTGCCCGGCGTTCAATTCATCGAGTTCGTCGTTCAAATACACGTAGCGCCGGTCGGGCGACAGCCATCCCTGGTGCGAGAAGACGCCGTTGGCCCACGCGGCGCTGCCGACGGTGGTGATGTTCGCTTTGTCGGTGACGTCGAGGATCTCCATCTTCGGGTTCGTGCCGCCCGAGGTGTCCTCGCTGTAGACGAACGCCAGCTCGCGCCCCGCGAAGGGCGGCGAGGTCCAATTCACCACCTGGCACTCGTGCACATACCGCGGCGTCCACTGCCCGACGGCCACCGGCGCGAGCGGGTTGGCGAGCGAATAGATGCGCAGCCCCGCGCGCCCCGGCGTCTGCCAATTGCCCCCGCCGCACCGGTAGAGGAAGCCGCTTTCCTTGTTCACATGCACCGTGTGCGTGCGCGAGGTGTTCGGCGTGCTGATCGAACCCACGAGGGAAACGATGTTGAGGTCGATGTTCGACAGATCAACGATCTGCACGCCCCCGCCGCCTTCGCTGACGACGTACGCGGTGTTCTGATACACGGCGATGTCGCGCCACAGGCTGGTCGGCCCGGCGATCGTCGCGACGATCCGCGCGTTGTCCGGGTCGGTGACTTCGACGTAGCTGCTGCCGCCCGAGTGCCCGAAGAGCGCGTACTCGCGCCCGCTGGGCGACACGTAGCCCTCCACCACCGCGCCGCTCGTGAGCGTGGGCGAGAACTGGTTCAGCGGCAGCCAGCTGAGCAGCACGACGTTCCGCGACTGGAAACTCGGCAACGCCCCGCGCTCGCTCGCACCGAGCTGATCAAGCTCCGCCGCCCGGTACGCCGGCGCGATGACATGCGGCAGGCGGTCCAGCTCGAACGGTTCATCCTCGTGCGCCAGCGCCACCGACATCGGCAGCCCGGCCAACGATGCGAAGACCATCACGCACCGGGAGACCCGGTTCGGAACGAACGCTCGGCTTTTCATGCTCGGACACTCCGCAGCGATGCAGACCCTTGGACTCGTCCTTGGTGACCCATACCAACGGCGAACCCCACTCCATCACTCTACACGCACTTTCGGCGTGGGGCGGGGGAGGGTTCCGAGATTTTGACTGTTTCCGTGCGGCACGCGCGCAACTTTGGGCGTACGTGCAGTCCGCCGGCCACGCGGGGTTCGACGTGCCACGACCATGCTTCTCTGAGCATTGTCGTGCGCTGCCGTTGCCGTGGGCTTGGAGCACGACAATCCGGAGGAACCGGATTGTCGTGGCACGGCGACACACGCACGCCCAAAGCTGCGTGCGTGCCAACCGCTAACCGAAGAACGCGCGCTCGACCGTCCAGTACCCCCCCACCGCCGCGATGAGCAGCGACGCGGGGACGACGATCCGCCCGCGGTACCACAGCCGGTGCCCCCACGGGCGTGCCAGCCCGATGTACGCGAGCAGCACGATCGACAACTGCCCTGCCTCGACGCCCACATTGAACGACGCGAGCGCGGGTATGAATTGCCCGTCGGGGATGCCGAGTTCGCTCAGCACACCCGCGAAGCCCATCCCGTGAAGCAGCCCGAAGCCGAAGACGAGCCCGGTGCGCGTCGGGCGGCACTGCTTCGTGAAGACATTCTCGAGCGCCATCCACGCGATCGAAAGCGCGATCAGCGGCTCGACGATCGACGCGGGCACCGTGGCGATGCCCTTCATCGCGAGCGCCAGCGTGAGCGAGTGAGCCAGCGTGAACGCCGTCACCTGCGCCAGCAGGGCTCGCGGGCTGGGGCTGAGCAGGAACAGCGCGAACACAAAGAGCATGTGGTCCAACCCGTGCGGCACGATGTGCGTGAACCCGAGCCAGAGATACTTCGCGATGGTCTCGGTCATCGGTCGCGGCTCGGCGGCGCGGCCGAGCGCGATGGGCGCACCATCGGCGGCACCCACGATCCACTGCGTCACCGGCTCGTCGCTGCCGGCATCGTGCAGCGTGAGCAGGTACTGCCCGAGCGCGATCGGTTGCCGCCATCGAATCTCGCGCGTGCCGGATGGGAGCGACAATTCCGCCGAAAAGTGCAGGAACTCCGCGCTCTCGGCGTTGATGCTTGATGGCTGCTGAACCAGCGCGATCGGGAGCGCCACGCCGTCGGCGAGGATCGACGAATCGCGGATGAACTCCGCCGCCGGGAAGGGTTTCGCGCTCGGCGGCAGGTGCTCGGTATCCACAGTCGCTTCGATCTGGCACGCGCCCGCGTCGTTGACCGTAATTCTCACGCTCAGCGCGCCGAGTTCGTGCGCCAGCGCCGGGGCGGCGATCACGCCGAGGAACGCGAGCGCCGCGAGCAGGAATCGCATCGCGCGGCTCATCGGCCCACCTCATCGCTCTTCATCTGGGGGGCGGGCGCAATAACGTCGAACGTCAGCGACGCCCACAGGCTCTCCCACATCGCGCCGCTCTCCGCCGGCGCGCGGCCCATATGGACGCAGTTCACGATCCACAGCCCGGGTCGGTTGATGCCGATCTCGGCCCGGCCATCGGCGTTCGTGCGCACGGGTTCGATCGCGTTCGATGCTTCGCCCGTGGTGTTCAGCGCCGTGACCAGCAGCCCCGGCGCGGGTTGACCCTCGTAGAGCACGCGCAGCCGGAGCGTGTCGCCCGGCTTGAGCGCGGTCGGGTCGCCGTCGGCGACGATCTCGCAGCGCAGCCCGATCGAGCGATCCTCGCCCCCGGTCCCTTCTCCTACTCGGATCAGCGTCTTGGCGCAGCGCGAGTAAATCTCGCTCGCTTCATCCTTCGACTGCCCGGCGGCGACACGCGATTCGATCACGTGCTCCAGCCCCTTCTCGCGCAGATAGCCCTCGAACTTCTCCGCGCCGAGCGCGACCGACGACGGACGGCTGCGGTAGGCGGCGATCCAGAGACCCTCGGCGTCGGCTGTGAAGGTGCCGGCGGGATCGACACCGTCGCGCCCAGCGACGTCTTGCTTGCCCTTCGGCCCGACCGTGAAGAACCGTTCGATCTTCGCGGGGTTCCGCGGCACGGCGTCGCCGGGGAAGAAGTCGCCCACGCGGAGCGATAGCTTCACGGCATCGCCCGCTGCTGCATGGAACGACGAAGGCTCAATCCAGAAGTCATGCGCCAGCGCGGAAGCGGTGAAAACCGTGACAACCGAGACGGCCGAGAGCAGGAGGTGTCGCATGATGAGTCTCGCACATGAGGTGTGATGCGGATGACCGGAGCCGGTGCAAAACCGGAGAAGAATCAGCCACAGATGACCCAGATGAACCCGGATCAGAGCATGCGATGGTTTGATCCATCTGTGTCCATCTGGGTCGTCTGTGGCTGCTTGGTTCCACGGATGCCCTGTGAAAGGATGGGGCGGCCTGTCGGCCGGCCCATCCGGCGCCTCAACACCTCATGAGGCGCGGCGAAGGAGCTGGTTACTTGGTGACGACCGGAGAGGACGCGACCGGCGTGCGCAGGTAGGGGAACACGCCGTCGTAGTTGCTGTCGTCGACGAACGCGCCGTCGGTGTAGGGGAGCCCACCGCTCGGGGCGCACACGGGGTCGCTGATCAGCACGCCCATCACCGCGCGGAGCTCGATGTCCACCACGTCGTCACCGGGGCGACGGCCGTTGGGGAAGCCCGCGAGGTCGCCTCCGATCACGCCGAGCCGGTTCTGCATGCCCTTCGGGGTCGCGGCGAGGGCCGTGTTTAGGCGCATCATCTCGCCGGGCGTCACGCCCGACGGCTGGTTCAAGCCCGGCACGCCGGTGAGGAACACCGCGACCAGATCATTCCGCGGCGTGCAGGGTGCCATCACGATCGGGAAGAGAATCTGCAGCAGCGTCGGCAGCGTTGGGTTCGTGACGTAGCTGAGGAATTGCCCGTCGTCCTTCGGCTCGCTGGCGCCGAACTTGTCCTTGTCCTTCAGACCGATCACCAGCTCGTTGACCAGCGGCATCGACAGACGCGACACCTGCACGAACGGGCCGCTTTCGAGCGCCGGGGCGCCGAACGTGGGGTTGCTGCGGAGCTGCCGGTTCTGCGGCAGGCTGGCGCTGGTCCACGCGCCGATCACCGGCTCCGTGCCGCTGGTGAGGCACGCGATCGGCACCTCGATGATGATCGACGTGCAGTTGTCATCTGCGAGCGAATCGGGCTTGGCGTTCTCCGGGCCGACGGGGTTCAAATTGAAGAGGTCGAACGCCTCGCCGAGATTCACGACGAAGGGGTCCTTGCGCTGGCCGACGAACACGCGACCGGGGGTCGGGCAGCCGGGGATCGTGAAGTTGGCGATGTGCGCGCGGGCGTAGTCCTCGTAGTTCGGAATGCTCTTCGCACCGATGTTGTCGGTGGGCTTGTTGAAGATGGCGCTGTTCGAGCCGATGCGGGCGAGTCGCTGCGAAGTGCCCGTCTCTCGATCACCACGAACGAGATCGATGGTGTACGTCTCGATGACGTTCAGCGCGCCGCGGGTCGTGATGCCGGGTCCGATCGGCCCGATGTTCACGAGCGGGACAGGCTGGTTCACATCGCCCGACGGCACCGCGAGATTGCGCAGTGCGTTCTGGAAGCGGAAGCGGAACGTCAGGTCTTCCTGCGCATCGCCGTTGTTGTCGATGTGGATCTCGTAGCGTGCTTCCGGGTCCATCGTGAAGAAGTTCGGCCCGCCGTAGGGAGTCTGGAACGGGATGTAGTTGGCGACGATGGTGACGAAATTCTCACGCCCCGGCTCGTAGCTGCGGAACATGTAGAAATCAGTCGAGTCCAGCTTCGGCATCTCGGTGATGAACGGCGCTTCGCGGTGGCTCGAAGCGAACGACGACCCGCACACCGCCGCAAGGGCGAGCACGGGCAACGACAGTCGGCGAACGGTCTTCATGTCTGATGCTCCTGTGAAGTCAAGATGAGCGCGCACCGCCGGCGCGGCGGAAACTCGCTCTCGTTGGTGAGAGAAACAAGGGCGTTGACGCTCACGCCCCGCACCACCGCTCACGCGCCGCGTGACCCGGGCCATGTGCCCGTCACGCCGAAAGTGCCGCGGCGGTGGTGTCGGATTGAGATTCGATGGTCCGGTACTGCCAGTTTTTGGCCGCAGGATCCACCCACCGCGATTCAACGTTTGCGCGAGCGTTCGCACGCGACCAAAAATAGGAAAGAGGCGCCTCCCACCGAGGACGCCTCCTTCGAAAAGTCATGGCTTGGGGCTTGCGGCGCACCGTCGGTTTCTTGCCGCACACCGCAAGCCGCATCCCGCACCCCGCACCCCGCGATCAGCCCGCTTCCGCCCGCGGGTGCGACTGATCGTATGCCGCGCGCATGCGGGTGGTCGTGAGGTGCGTGTACGCCTGCGTGGTGCTGAGCGACTGGTGCCCGAGCAGTTCCTGCACCGCGCGGAGGTCCGCGCCGTTGTCGAGCAGGTGCGTGGCGAACGAGTGCCGCAGCGTGTGCGGGCTGATCGTCGGATCAAGCCCGACCTGACGGAGATACTTATCCAGCTTGCGGCGGACCGATCTGCTGGACAAGCGCCCGCCGTGCTTGTTCACGAAGAGCGGGCGATTGGTGCGTTCGCCCGACCACGCGCTGTTGAATCGCTCGTCGCCCATCAGCACGTCGCGGTACTGCTTGATCGCCGCCAGCGCGTGCGAGCCCAGCGGCACAAGCCGCTCCTTCTTCCCCTTGCCGCGGACGCGCAGCGCCTCGCTCGGCTCATCAAGATCGTCCACCGCGAGATCGACCAGCTCGCTCACGCGGATGCCCGTCGAATAGAGCGTCTCGAGCATCGCCTTGTCGCGCGCGCCGAGCACGTCGTGATCGTCCGGCGCCGCGAGGAGCTGTTCGATCTGCTCGACGGTGATCGCCTTGGGCAGCCGCTTCGCCTGGCGCGGCGTGCGGATCATCGTCATCGGGTTGCTCTCGGTGTACCCGCGCCGGTGCGTCCACTTATAGAAGCTGCGCAGCGTGGCGATCTTCCGCGCCATCGTCGCCGCCGAGTAGCTCTGGTCGGCGAGGTGCGTGAGGTACTGCCGGATCGAGTCGGTCGTCGCGCCGCGCATCGCGCCGGTCACGGTATGCGGGCGGATGGTCGCGACGACGTGGTCGCCGCCCTTCGCCGCGCCGGGGGCTTCGGTCAGCGCCTTCTTCTCGTGATCCGCGTTCACCGCGATGCCGAGCGAGTCCACCACGAACTCCGCGTACTGGCGCAGGTCCGCGCCGTAGCAGCGGGCGGTGTACGGGCTGAAGTGCCGCTCGTCGGTCAGATACGCAAGGAACTGTTCGATCAGGGGGATGCTATTCATGGTGAACGACACTCCGTTCAGGATCTCTCTCGGGGGTCGGTGGGAAGCTGGGACTTGTGGTTCGTCGCCGGGCGGCTCTTGTCGCCGCCCGTGAATTCGTGCAGTTCGGAGCCCATCGCGCGCACCACACGCTGCGATACGGCGGCGGCGTCGGCGATCTCAAGGCCGCTGCCGGGCGTGCGCGCCAGGCGCACCACCGCCTTCACCAGCAGGTGCTCCTCGCCCCGCGCGCACCCGAAGCGCCACGTGTGCCGACCCTTCACCATCGTGAAGCTCAGCGACCCGTCACGCGCCACATCACGGGAGCCCTCTCCCATGTGCTTCGGCGGCTGCTGGTTGTGTCCTGATCCGGGCATTCCGAACGTCCTTCCGTAGACCGCTGACGAGCGGCCCGGAGGGACCGTTCGTCAGCGATGTTGAGCCATCGCCCCGCCTGCTTCACTCCCGCCGACCCGCGACCGCTCTGAAGCGATCAGCCGTTCGACGATCTCGAAGCACGCGAACTTCGCGTACAGACGCATGCTCGCCGTGTATCTCTGCCACCCGAGCGCCGACACCGGGTCGTACCGGCCCTCGGCGTATCTCCTGATCCGGCCCCGCACCGCCGTGTCCGACGCGTCGAGCATCGCCGACACCAGCGACACCGGCCCGCTGCGGCTGAAGTCGCTCGCGATCCGCGGCTCACTCGCCGCCGATTGCAGTTGCTCGGGGTTCACCGGCTCGAGCGCCGGCAGTTTCATCCGGTCCGATCTCGCGAAGAGCCCGAGCGTCACGCCGATCTTGGGCGGGTCGTAGGGGTCCCACGCCGTCGCGGTCGCCACGATCACGCCGTCCGCCCGGAGCGCGGCGGCGAGGACGAACGCCTGGTCGGGCGTGTCGATCGACGCCAGCCCCAGAGCCCGCATCGCGCCGATGACGCGATTCGTAGGCAGCACGACCAGCCCCTCGACTTCCGAGAGCTGCTCGACGAGCGCGTCGGTGAACGCGAGTTCATCGAAGACGCTCGTGCCCGTCTCGTTGCGGACGGGTGCGACGGCCCAGACCACCCCCGACTCGCCGTAGGGCGACGCGGGAGCCTGCACCGACGGATTCCGATTCCCATTCGTGCCGCACCCGGCGATCAGCCAGAGCAGCGTGAACAAGAGGACGGCGTGCAGCGAACCGATCGCGGCCCACGCGCCGACCGCGCGGACCACTCGTGTATTGAGCATGCGCTGTGCGGTTGTCATGGCGTCCTGCCTTCAACCCCGCGGCCTCCGGCCGGCGGGAAGTCCCCGAATTCACCGGCCGCATCCATCGGCCGAGCACGTGAACCGGGCTGTCAAATCTCTGTCGCGCCTCTTACATCGCGACAGCAGTTCGAGCACCGCTCAGGGATGCGAGGGATCATCCGCACCAGAATCCGGGGCGGCGTCCGCCGTCTGCGACGCCGGCTCGGGCGTCGCCGCGGGAGCGGGCTCAGCGGCGGGCGCGGAATGAGTGTTCCGATTCGCGCGGTACGAGCGCGGCGCACGGGTCGGCGCCTGCGGCGTGTTCGGCGAGCTGTGCCCGGTCATCGCCGGCTCGCTCATCGGCTGCTTCATCATCTCGTGAACGGCAGGCTCCGCCGTCGCGGTCATGGTTCCACCCGAGGACGCGATCCCCGCCGCCAGCATCGCCGGGCGCGCGTCGATCGACCAGATGTTCTCGGGTCCCGCGCGATCCGATACGAAATAGACCATGTTCCCGGGGCCCCACGCGGGCATCAGGTTCACGAACCGTGCGCCCGTCAGATTCGTCTTGATCCTGCCGTCCGCGGTCACAACCCAGATATCGGCATATTCGGGCCGCGAGCCGGACTCTCCGCCAGCGGCGGCGGGCGGGGGATTGTTGATGCTCACGCACGCCAGCAGTTGCCCGTCGGGCGACCAAGTGGGATTCGTCACCGCGTGCCGGGGATTGGAGGCGACTTCGGTCGGCGCTTTGCCCTCGCCGCCCGTGTACTCGATCGTCCAGACGGAGAAGAACCGATCGCCGCGCTCGCGCGACCGCTGGAACGCGATGCGGTCGCCTTTCGGCTGCCACGCCGGGAACATGCCGTAGGTCAGGAACTGCCGGAAACTCGGGCGGGCGGCGCTGGTGACCCACACTTCCCACCGCTGCGAAGAGTCATTCAGGCGGCAGAACGTCAATTTGTCGCTGTCGGGCGACCACGACGGGTGCAACTCGTGTGCCGTGTCGGAGGTGAGCTGCGTCGCCTGCCCGCCGTCGATGCTCATGACATAGATGTCCCAAGATCCGTTGCGGTTCGACGCAAAGGCGATCCGTTTGCCGTCCGGACTGACCGCGGGCATGACGTCCTGACCGGGATGCGCGGTGAGCTGCGTGATCGCGCTGCCGTCGGTGCTCTTGATGTACAGGTCCGCGGTGGCGGCGTGGCGCGTGCTGGCGAAAACCACGCGGTCGCCGTCGGGCGTCAGGGCCGGATCAAAGTCCGCGCCCTCGGCGGCGTCCGACACCTGCCGAAGGTTGTCCGTTGAGTCGTACTCCGCGCGTCGGGACGTGGGCAAGCCAAGCTCCAGCCCCGGCACGCCAGCGGCGGCGAGCGGGCGAACCGGCGCGTTCGGCGCTTCAGCCGTCTCAGCGGGCGCGACGGTCGGCTGCGCGGCGGCGGCGGCATCGACCGCACCGCGCGGAGCATCGGCGCGCTCCGTCGAATCCCCCGACGCGCATGCACCGATCGTCCCCGCGAGAGCAACCAACGACACCAGCAAGCAGCGCGACGCGGCGGTGTTCAGAGCCATGGCTCGAAATCTCCAGCCCCGCGATCGATCGCTCGATCGCCGGGTTCGGCGGAAAAAGGCGGTTTGAATCGGGATCGGCTCCGCCGGGAGATCTCGTCTGCGGGTGGCGGGGGGGTCGGGACTCCGTCCCGCCGCCCAGGCTCGGCCTGTCGCCGAACCCTTATCGGACTGCCCCCGCGCCCGGCTTGAGACCCGCGCGAGAACCGTCACCCCGATAGTTTCGGGTCCGAAGCAAGCGGACCTGAGCGCGGGTGCCGGAAACTCTGCGTCCGCCGACGGGATATCCGGCCCCCAACGAACCCGATCGGGAAATCGCGGCAAAAAAGAAGCGAGTCGGCCCGAACCGAGAAGCGCCTCCTCCGAACGCTACTCAAGGCTCCGCGACCGACTCGCTTGCTTTTACATCCACCACGGCCAGAACGGCCGCTGCCCGACGGACTCAAGGTTTCTCGCTGCGATCGGCGACATGTGTCGCCCGGGGTTTTCCCACCGACCGCTGTCAACACCGTGAATGGAACTCACGCTCCAGCGACCCACACGCGCATAATTTACCACCATGTCAGGGGCTGTCAGCCATTCAGCCGCGAGAATCAGAATAAAATCTGGCGAGCTCGCTCACGCGACCGCACAACAACCCGGTTCAGGGGGGCTGTGTTGCAAAAATAGGAGATCTGCAGCTGGGCTCAATGGTCAGGTGACGGCCTAGGTCTTGCCTTCCGAGTCCCGGATCACGTCCTCGGCGACATCGATCAGCCGGCGGCGCTCGTTGCGGGCGGTCCGCTGGAGGTAGTTGTGCGCATCGGTCTCCGACAATCCCCGTTGCTTCACGAGCGCCCACTTGGCCTGTTCGATGGTGCGGCGCTGGGTGATCGTGAGTTCCAGCTGCGCCACGCGGCGGAGCTGCTCGCGCTCGACGCCCACGTGAGACCACGCCACGCCGATGGTGGTGCGAAGGTTCTCGGTGGTGACGGGCTTGAGCAGATAGCCGAAGACGCCCGGCTGGCGCGCGCGGTCGACGTAGGTCTGATCACTGAACGCGCTGATGATGATTGAAGGGACCTCGAACTCGGACCAGAGTGTCTGCGCGATCTCAAGCCCGTCGGCGCCGGGCATGCGGATGTCGAGCATCGCGAGATCGGGCAGCTTGCCCGAGGAGACCGCTGCTAGGACGCCGTTGCCGTCGGAGAACGGGCCCATGACCTCGTAGCCCAGCGCGCGCAGGCTCGACGCGATACCCGCGGCGACGAGATGCTCGTCATCGGCGACCAGCACCGAGCTGATGTGTTCAGAATGGGACGAGCGACTCATGGCAACCGCACACCGAGCATCCTCGATCGACGAACGGCCGATCGATGAACAGAGAAACACTCACCATTGATCAAGAACGACTCACGCAGATACCCCGACGCAATGTAGACGAGAGTGAATTCGATTTCCATCAATGGCCCCCTCGGTCCGGGTGCGAACCCCCGCATTTCATCGGGAACGATGAACAAAACCGAACGCACTGCATTGTTGATAGAAGCACAGAATCTTATTCGGCACTGACACGCATCAGGGTGCGTTTCACCGGAAGAGCGGCGACGCAGCCGAGAGAAACACGCATGCTGGCCGCACGTTGCGCAGGCGCGAACCGGCCCGTAAATCCCCCATTTTCTCTCTGTTCGGCGGGCGCTCGCCGTGCCAAGCCTCAGAAATTCCCCAAGAAAGGGGCCACCCTACTCGGCCATCGCATGCATGAAAGTGGCTGAAATTCACCACTTTACAAGCGGAAACTGTCGCGGAAGAGGACGTTCGGCGCTCTAACGTCTCCCTTTGTCTTTCCGGTCCTGTCGGAAATCCTGCTTGTTGCGTTCGCGCGATTTGCTGCGCGCGGCACGCTTGTCGACGCCGGTGCGTTCGTCGAAATCGAGACCTCCCGCGAAGTCGCCACCACCCAACTTGAGTTTGTCGGCGAGGCGTTGCACCTTGCCCTTGCCGCGCGCTTCCGAGTCGGTGACGACGAGGTCCATCTGCCGGCGAGCGAGGTCGATCTCAACGATCGTCACTTCGAAGCGGTGCCCGATCGCGTACGAGCGCCCGCTGTTGCGCTCGACGAGCGCGCCGGAGCGCGGATCGATGCGCCAATCCGGGCGCACGTTCGTGAGCGGCTTGCCCTCTTTCCCGACGACGGGCAGGTCCTCGACTTTGCACATCCCCTCGGCAAGGAACTTGTCGAGGCGCACAAACACGCCGTTGGGCGTGACGCCGGTGCAGATCGCGGGGAACGATTCGCCGATGTGGTTCGTCAGCAGTTGCAGCACAAGGAACTGGCGCAGCTCGCGCTCGGCGGCGGTCGCGTTCTCTTCCTTGAAATTGCAGTTCGAGCCGACGGAGATCAGCTCGCCCTCGTCGGGGCACATCTCGCTCTCGCGCAGCTTGCGCCCGAGGTTCTTCGCTTCGCGCTCGTCGCGGGGCGGGTCGTTGCCGTTGCGGGTGAGGCTCAGGAACTCCGTCAGCGCGCGGTGGACGGTGAGGTCGGCGTAGCGCCGGATCGGGCTGGTGAAGTGCGCGTACGCTTCGCTGGCGAGCGCGAAGTGCCCGATGATCGCGGGCGAATACTCCGCGCGGCTGAGCGTGCGCAGCACCGCCATGTGGATCGCGGGGGCGGACGGGCTGCCCTTCGTCGCGTTGAGCAAGCCCTGCAGGTCCTCGCGCGTCGGGTTCTTCGGGATCTTGAACCCCGCGACGCGGACGAAATCCTGCAGGTTGCCCGTATCACCCGGCACCGGCTCCGGGTGCGTCCGCCGCAGCAGCGGGACGCGCAGGTCCTCGAACAGGCGTGCGACGGCTTCGTTCGCTTCGACCATGAACATCTCGATCAGCGTGTGCGTGAAGGAATCATCCTCCGGCACCGCGTCGATCACGTGCCCCTCGGCGTCGTAGACGAGTTCCACCTCGGGCAGGTCGAGGTGGATCATGCCCTGCTTCTGCCGGCGCTGCTGGATTGCTTTCGCCAGGCGGTCAAATTTCAGCACTGTGTCGCGCAGCTCGGGGGTGTACTTCGCCTCGGTCTTCGCGTGCTGCTTCGCTTTCTCGACGTTGCCCTCGATGAGCGCTTGCGCTTCGATATACGTCAGGCGCTTGGCGGATTTGATGAGGGTGGCGCCGAAGGCAGTGCCGCGGATTCGGCCCTCGTCGTCGTAAAGCATCCACGCGGTCTTGCAGTATCGCGGCACGCCTTCCTGCAGCGAGCAGATACCGTTGGAGAGGATCTCCGGCAGCATGGGGATCACGAGGCGCGGCAGGTACACCGAGTTCGCACGCTCGCGCGATTCCCGGTCCAGCGGCGAACCGGGCGGGATGAAGTGCGACACATCCGCGATGTGGACGCCCAGCTTCCACCCCGGCTGATTCGAATTCGGCAGCTTGTCGAGCCGTTCGACGCTGATCGCGTCGTCGTAGTCCTTCGCATCGGGCGGGTCGATAGTGATGATGTAGTCGTTGCGGAGGTCCTCGCGGACGTTCGGATCAAGCCCCTCTTGCTCGATGCGGGCCATCTCTTCGTCATATCGGCGGGTGGCTTCGCGTGCCTGCTCCACGCATTCCTCGGGGAACTCACCGGGCAGGTTGAACGCTTCGATGATCGCCTGCGTCTCGACGTTGGGCTTTCCCGCGTCGCCAAGGACCTTGACGATCACGCCCTCGCCGAGCGTGTTGCCTTCGGGGTAGTTCAGAATCTCGATGACGACCTTATCGCCCTCGCGAGCGTTTTTGGATTCCGCGTCGCGGACGACGATGGGGTCGGGGAACGCCTTGCCGTCGGGGTAGACGAGCCACTGACCGCCGCGTTTCCTGAGTTCGCCGGTGTAGTTGGATTTCTTGCGTTCGAGGACTTCCTCGATCTCGCCAACGTAGGGTGACTTGCCCTGCGCCTGCGGACGGTCGCTGAATCGGACGCGGGCCTTGACGATGTCGCCGCTCTGCGCGTCGCCCGATCGGCCGGCGGGAACGAAGAGGTCTCCGTGCGCGGTCGGATCGCGCGGCACGATGAAGCCGAAGCCCTTCGGGTGTTTGCGGAAGGTGCCGGTGAAGAACTTCCCGATGGGCGGCAGCGAAACGATGTTCTTGTCGTGAACAAGCTGCCCCGCCTTCGCAAGGTCGAGCACCGCCGTGCGGAAGTCTTCGAGTTCGCCCGGCGGGACGCGCAGGTCAGCGGCGAGCTGCTCGATCGCCGAGGGAACGTACGCGTCGTGCGCGAGGTGCTTCAGGAGTCGGGCTTTGTAGCGGAGGGGCATGGGGTGGGGTGCGGCTTGCGGGGTGCGAAGGAAGAGCGGGCGGGAGGGCGGCAATCGGAAGACGGACGACGGGAAATGCGCGGCTGGAGCGTGGATCGGCGAAGCGCCGTTCCACGGCACCCGTCATCATCAGCCAGCCGGAGTGTCACCACCCCAGCGGCTTGCCGAGTTTCTCTCGTTTGGCGCGGAGGAAGGTCATGTGGTGGTCGACGTGGTTGACGTACATCTCGATCATCCGCGCCAACGAGACGATGCCGTTCTGGTTGTGGACGCCCACGCGGTCGGCGACGGAGAGGGGCAGCCGGCGCAGCCACGCGGCGGTGAACTCGCGGTTCAGCTTGAAGAGCTCAGCCGCCTGCTTCGCGTCGTCGGCGTGGTAATCGAGTTCGCGGACGAACGCCGTCTCGTCGTACGCGATCAGCAGCGGCTTCTCTTCCGCGACGATGCGGCGCATCCGGTGCGTCGCGACGAGGTCGCTCTCGAGCAGGTGGACGACGATCTGCTGGATCGACCATGTGCCGGGGACGGGAAAGGCGCGGAGTTCATCCTCGCTGAGCCCGACGATCGCGCGGGCAGGCGTTCCAGCGCCGGCGGCGAAACGTTCGATCTGGTCCTTCATGGTCATGACGCGTGGTCCTCCGCTCCGTCGAGAGCCGCGATCATAGGCAAAACGAACAGCCCCGGCGATCGCTCGCCGGGGCTGCGTGTGGATCATGCCAAAATTGAGCCGCGGGATCACACCATCGCGGGTACAGCGGCGGCGACCGGCGCGACAGCGGTCGAGGACGTGGTGCTCGCCATTTGCTGCTCGGCTTCGGTGCTGCCCTCGAGGAACGGCACGAGCTTTCGCGAGCGGACGGGGTGCTGGAGCTTGCGGATCGCCTTCGCTTCGACCTGGCGGACGCGCTCGCGCGTGACCTTGAAGATGCGGCCAACTTCTTCGAGGGTGTACGTGTAGCCGTCGCCGATGCCATAGCGGAGCTTGATGATCTCGCGCTCGCGGTAGGTGAGGGTCTTCAGGACGCTCTCGATCCGCTGCTTGAGCATGTCGCTGGCGGCGACGTTGCTCGGCGCCTCCTGACGCTCATCCTCGATGAAGTCGCCGAAGTAGCTGTCCTCGCTCTCGCCGACCGGGCGGTCGAGCGAGATCGGGTGCCGGCTGATCTTCATCACGCGGCGCGTCTCCGCGACGGACATCGCCGCCCGCTCGGCGAGCTCCTCGATCGTCGGCTCGTGACCCAGCTCCTGCAGCATCATCTTCTGGATGTTGCGCAGCTTGCTCATCGTCTCGATCATGTGGACCGGGATGCGGATGGTGCGGGCGTGGTCGGCGATGGCGCGGGTGATCGCCTGGCGGATCCACCACGTCGCGTAGGTGCTGAACTTGTAGCCGCGCTTGTACTCGTACTTGTCGACGGCGCGCATCAGGCCCGTGTTGCCTTCCTGGATGATGTCGAGGAAGGACAATCCGCGGTTGCGGTACTTCTTGGCGATCGAGACCACGAGGCGCAGGTTGCCCGCGGAGAGGTCGCGCTTCGCCTGCTCGTACTCCCAGAAGACGGTGTCGAGCCGCTTGACGCGGGCGACGACTTCGTCGGGTTCCTCGACCACCAGCGTGCGCAGGCCGGCGAGTTCCTCTTTCATCACCGAGAGGTCCTCGGGATCGAAGCGCTGGGGGTACTTCTCCGCCTTCTTCAGTTCGCCCTGGATTTCCTGGATTTTCTTAGCGATGCCGCGCATCTTGCGGTGCAGCGGGATGATGCGGCTGGTGCGGAGGCACATTTCCTCGCCCAGCGTGGCGATCTTGCGCCGGCGCATATGGATGCGGGCCTTCAGCTCCGCGATCTTCTCCGCGTCTTTCGAGGGGCGCAGCTCGTTCATCGCCTCCCAGTCCTGACGGTTGAGTTCCAGCAGTTTCTTGATCGTCTCAAGGTTGTAGGGGATGCGGCTGGCGATCTTCTCCTTCGCGTTCGTCTCCGCGGTCGAGATGCGCATCGTACGGTCGAAGGGCAATTCGCCCGAGTGGACCTGCTCGAGGATCTTCACCGCCTCGCTCATCGCGAAATCGGACTCGAGCGTGCGGCGGCGGAAGATCATGCGCGTCGTCTCGATCTTCTTCGCCAGACGGATCTCCTCGTCGCGCGTCAGCAGCGGGATCGTGCCCATCTGCGTCAGGTACATCCGCACCGGGTCGTCGATCCGCTTCGTCGAACCCTCGCCCGCGGCGAGCGCGGCGGCGGCGGCGGCGGCGAGATCCTTCGGCTTCAACTCGACTTCGTGGTCCACGCCCTCATCAAGATGCTTCACCACCGGCCTGGGCGACGCCTTCGCGTGCCCGTTCTTCGCATGGCCGTTGCTCGCGGGCACCGGGGCGGGGGCGGCGGCATCCGCCGCGCTCTTCTTCGAGGCACGCCACAGGCGGGCCTTGAACTCGCGCTCATCCACCATCTCGATCGAGTGGAAATCGATGTGGATCAGCACCTCGTCGATCTTGTCGGGGTCAACCAGCACGTCCGGAAGGGTGTTGTTCAACTCCTCGTACGCGAGCCAGGTGCGCTTGCGACCGAGTTCGATGAGTTCCGCAACGGCTGGATGAAGGTCTGAGATCATTGACAGGTTCTCCGAGGGTTCACCGATCTTGGGTGCGTTCGGTTGGGAAGCAGATCAGAGCGAAACAGCGACAGGGGACGTTCAAGTACGGGCGATCAGCCCGTTGGGATGCGGGAAACTTTGGGGTGCGCGAGCGGATTGCCGCCGTGCTGCTGGTGGCGCTGCCGGACATGCTCGAGCAGAGAAGCAATCGATGCCGCCGCGGTCGCGGCGGATTCAGCCGCGCCGCCGATTTCAGCGGGCGTGATCGACGGGCCTGATTGTTCAAGCTTGAAGCGCTTCACACAGTCGTTCCATAAGTCGATCACTCGGTCGTTGCGGTCGTCGCGGCATTCGCGCTCGATCTTGGCGATGAGCGCGGCGGCGGCTTGTCGGTCCTCTTCGTGTTCGATCTCCGCGAGCAGCGACGCCGTCTCCACGCGCTCGCCCGTGCTCGACGCGAGCAGCAGTCGCTCCGCGACGCCCCGGAATGGGCCGGAAGAGTAGGCGTGCGCTTTGAGGATTTCTTCCGCATCCGACGAAAAACTTTGGACCAGATCAGGCTCCAGCAGCAGGCAGCCGAGGGCGTGATCGAGCGGCAAAACCGACGCGGCAAGGGCGGATTTCGCCTTGCCGGTCGGCGCCGATGAATTCGCGGTGTTGGCACGCGGCTTGCTTGTCGGCATCGATGCCGACACAGTCGCTTCATCAACACCGGCGATCCGAGCGAGTTGCCGGACCATGGCTTGTCGGCGGATGGGCGAGATATCGCGCAAACCGAGTTCCGCGAGACGCGCCAAGTCGTCCTGAACGATTCTGATCCTCGCCGCCGAACCGGGCGCTCGGCCGGCGGCGTCAAGGGCGGCGGTCATGCGCTGGTAGCGGTACGCCGTTGCGTCGATCGCGCCGGCGAGCACCGCGCGGAAGCGCTCCGGCCCGCCCTCCGACTTCAGGAGATCGTCCGGGTCAAGCTCGTCGGGCAGGATCGCGACCTTTACATCCACAGGCTCGGCGAAGAAGACCTCGAACGCGCGATCGGCGGCGCGCTGACCGGCTTCATCGCCGTCGAAGAGCAGGATCACCGTGTCGGCAATCCGGCGGAGGATCGCGGCGTGCTTGCTCGTGAGCGCCGTGCCCAGCGTGGCGACCACGTTCGTGAAGCCGAACTGATGGCAGGTGATCGCGTCGAGGTACCCCTCCGTAATCACGGCGGTGCGCGACGACTGGACCCCGCGGAAGGCCTGCTTCAGCGCAAAGAGCGTTCCGCCCTTATCGAAGACGGGCGACTCGGGGGAGTTCAGGTACTTCGGATCATCTTCATCGCGGATCTTCCGCCCGCCGAAGGCGACCGCGCGCCCGATCTGATCGAAGATCGGGAACATCAGCCGGTTGCGGAAGCCGTCGTACGCGCCGCCCGATTCGCGGGATTTCAGCAGCCCCGCGTCGAGGAACGCCTGCTGATCGAGCCCTTTCGATTGCAGCGTTTTGAGCAGCCCGTCCCAGCGATCGGGGGAGGCACCGAGTTCGAACGCGTCGATCATCTCGGGCGAAATGCCGCGGGACTCGATGACCGCGCGGGCCGCGCTGCCGTGCTCGGCGTGCTTCAGGATGCCGCGGAAGAAACTCTGGGCCGTGGCGGCGGCGGCGAGCAGTTGGTCTTTCGATGATCCGCCGGCGGAGTCCTCTCGCGCGGTGAACTTCGGGCGGACCAGTTCAATCCCCGCGCGGCTGGCGAGGAATTCGAGCGCCTGCCGGAAGTCCATCGCGTGATACTTCATCACGAAGTCGATCGCGTTCCCCGCGGCGCCGCAGGAGAAGCAGCAGAAGATCTGCTTGTGCGGCACGACGCTCATCGACGGCTTGTGGTCGTCGTGGAAGGGGCAGAGCCCGACGAACTCGCGCCCCTTGGCGCGCAGCGAGAGATGCTCGCCCACCAGCCCGACGATGTCGGTGGCTTCGAGAACTCTCCGCCGGTTGTCGAACTGTTCTGCGACCTGCACCACGCAAAGCCATCCATAGCCACGCCGGAGCGGCACGAACGAGAGAAGTGAACGATGCTCGAATCGTAGACCCGCCGAAGCGGGCGGCGACGACAGCACCGCCGACCTTGCGAAAGCCAAGGCCGCGAACACGCTCTTCCGACGTGCGAGAAAACTCCGGTTCGAGAGGCGAGAGAGGAGAGGGACGAAAAGGCCAACCAATCATCCGTGCCGGGCCACGATCCCGGGTGCGGACCACTCAACCTTGGAATACGCTTGCCTCAAGAAATCATTTGCAAGCCGGTTCGGTATTAGTTTGGCAATAACCGATAGTCAGCGGCTCTGGAGGAGAGGCGACGGATTCCTATCATCAAACTTATCCCACCTTTTACGCGCGTCAAACGTTTGCAGAGAAAAGTCTTGAAGTTCTGCATGAACTTTGGCAGCCCCCACCGAAGTCGGTGACGAAATCAGCGAGATCGCGCACAACTCGCGCGGGGAACCCCTGACGATGCCCGAGTCGAGCGCCCGTCGATACGAAGTTCTATACACCGGCCGAGTGCAGGGCGTGGGCTTCCGCGCCACCACGAAGCACATCGCCAACCAGTTCGCCGTCACGGGCTGGGTGCGCAACGAGCCAGACGGCAATGTGCGCCTCGTCGCCGAGGGCGAGCGCGCCGAGCTCGACCGCTTCCTCGCTGAAATCAGCGTGAAACTGGGGCGAAACATCATCAACGCGGCCCGCGACGACCAGCCCGCGCGGGGCGAGTTCGCGCACTTCGAGATTCTCCGATAGAACACTCCACCACGTCCCGACAAGTTATCCACACACCGGCCGACACTTCATCCACGCCGCGCGCGGCGTATCACTGCGTACACCACCATGCTGATCCTCTTCGATATCGACGCCACACTCATCACCACCGCACGCTGCGGCATCCAGGCCATGGGCGACGCCGGGCGCGCCTTGTTCGGCCCCTCCTTCGATGAAGGGCGCGTGCAGTACGCCGGGCGGCTCGACCCCGTCATCATCCGCGAGTTGCTGACGCTGCACGAGCAACCCGCGCACGACGACGCGGTGCGCGAGTTCCGCGGGCAGTACCGCGTGCACCTTGATCGCCTCCTGAGAACCGGGTGGTACGCGAAGCCCTGCCCCGGCGTGATCGAACTGCTCGATCGGCTTGCCGATCAACGCACGCACGTCCTCGGGCTGCTGACGGGCAATTTCCCGGAAACGGGCCGGCTCAAGCTCTCCGCCTGCGGCGTGGACCCCGACCGTTTCACGATCTGCGTCTGGGGCGAGGACTCGCCGCACGAGAAACCGGCACGCGAGCACCTGCCCCCGGTGGGCATGGCGAGGTATCGCGCGAAATTCGGGCGCGAGATTCCCGGATCACAGGTGACGATCATCGGCGACACGCCGCACGACGTGTCGTGCGCCAAGGCCCACGGCTGCCGCGTGCTGGGCGTGGGCACCGGGCAGTTCAGCGCCGATGACCTCGCCGCCGCCGGCGCGGACCGCGCGGTGAAGGACCTCTCGGACACCGAGGAGATCTCGCGATGGCTGCTGAACCACTGACCATCCGCGACGAGCAGCACCTACCCCCCCCACCACCCCTCCGCCCGATCGATTCGAGCGAGCGCTCGCGCGTGATGGATGCACTCCGCGGATTCGCGGTGCTCGGCATCCTGGCGATGAACATCCCGGGCTTCGCGTTCCCCGAGACCGACTTCTTCGACCCCCGCACGGGCGGGATCAGCGGGATCGACGGCGCCGTCTACCTCGTCAACCGCATCGTCTTCGACATGAAGATGCAGTCGATTTTCTCGATGCTCTTCGGCGCGGGGCTGATCGTGCTGGGCGAGCGCGCCGTCGCCGCCGGGCGCTCGCTCACGCCGATGTTCCTGCGCCGAGTGGGCGTGCTGGCGATCTTCGGCATCGTGCACGCGTACCTGCTGTGGTACGGCGACATCCTGTGGACCTACGCCGTGTGCGGGCTGCTGATCTATCCGCTCCGCAAACTCCGCGCGCACTGGCTCATGCTCATCGGTGTGCTCGCATTCTCGATCGGCGCGGCGAATTCGCACCTCACCGGCGCTGGGATGTGGTTCTTCCGGTACGAAGCGGAACGCATCGAATCCATCGTGCAATCGGGCGGCACTCCAACGGACGAAGAGCAACGCACGCTTGAAGCCTGGCTCGAAGCGAAAGCCGACTTCAACCCCTCGCGGGAGGAGCAGGCCGCCGAGCGCGAAGCGACCCTCGGCGGTTTCACCGACGTCGTCCGCCGGCGCGCCCCCGGCGCACTCGAATTCCAAGTCGGCATCATCTTCTGGACCTTCTCGCTGTGGCGCTTCGCCGGCTACATGCTCATCGGCGCCGCGTGCATGCGCTGGGGCGTGTTCACGGGCAAACTCTCCACGCGCGCCTACGCGGCGATGGCCCTCGCCGGCTACACGCTGGGAATCCCGATCGTCTACCTCGGCTACCGCGACGCGCTGGCGCACGACTTCGACTTCGTCCGCACGTTCCTGACCGGCTGGCAATGGAACTACATCGGCAGCTTCTTCGTTGCCTTTGGGCACATCGGCGCACTCACCTTACTCTTCAAGTCACCATTCTTCAGCGCCGCGACCACCGCCCTCGCCGCCGCCGGGCGCATGGCGCTGACGAACTACATCACGCAGAGCGTCCTCTGCGGCGCGATCTTCTTCGGCTGGGGCCTCGGCTACTGGGGAAGCCTGTCGCGCACGGAAGTCTTCGGCGTGGTCCTCGGCATCTGGGCGCTGCAGATCACCTGGAGCCTCCTCTGGCTCTCGCGCTTCCGCATGGGCCCGATGGAATGGCTGTGGAGGACGATGACGTATCTCAAACCGCCTGCGATGCGCCGCTGATCCAACTCCGCCTCCCTCTCCCTCTGGGAGAGGCCAGGTGAGGGCACCTGCCTTGTCTCCTCTCCCTCCCCTTCCTTCTCCGATCGCCCCGTGATATCGTGCCGCTCACGCACTCTTCCGAGGAGCCGCCGATGTCACAGATGTCCCCGCCCACCGAACGCGGCTTCGCGCCCGTTCGCCCCACGCTGCGCACCGGGCTCGCCGTCACCGCGATGGTGCTGAGCCTTGTCGGGCTGTGCGTCACGCCGCTGGCGATTGTCGGGCTGATCCTCGGCATCATCGCGCTGGTCAAGGCGAGCAAGCATCCGGACACCTACGGCGGCCAACCGATGGCGACGGCGGGCGTCGTGCTCGGCGGGATCGGGATGCTCGCGGGTGTCCTTTGGCTCGCGATGTCCGCCGGCGTTCTTCTGCCCGCGCTCGGCAAGGCGCGCTTGAACGCGAACCAATTAAAGAGCGGCACGCAACTGCGCGCCATCGGTTCCGCGTTGCACACCTATTCGCAGTCATATGACCAGGCATTCCCGGAGGTCGGCGCGGATATCACTCAACGGCTCGTGAGCGAGGCACCCGCGGAGCTCTTCGCCTCGCCGTTCGTGGACTCGGGGTCGCCAACGGTTTCGTATCTGTACTGCGCGGGCCAAACGAACGCCCTCGACGCCAACACCATCCTGATGTTCGAGAATCCCGCGATCAACGGCGTCGGTATCAACGTGCTGTACCAGGACGGGCACGTCGAGTTCATTCCCGCCGCCGACATCGCGAGCACGCTGAAGGATGTTCAGAACGTGCAGACCCCCGACGGTCAGCCCTTCACCATCCAACTGCCAAACTGATCAGGAGTAACCCAGCCGCGGCCAGTCACTTCTAGGTCGAAAACGCCACACTGATATTCTTGGGCCGTGCCAAAGCGTCTTCGCTTCCAAGGGGCCTTCATGTCCACGGCCGAGGTACCGACACAAATCAGACATGCGCCTCGTCGGTCCAAGGCTTTTATTCTCGGCATCATTGTCGCTGTGCTGCTGTGCGTTGTCGCGTTGACGATATTCGCTCTGCGTCCTGTTGAGCGGAGCGGCACGCAGGTCAAGAGCAGCAGCCAACTGCGCCAGATCGGGAATGCTCTCGATCTATACCACGCGCGATTCAGTAGCTATCCAGAGCGTGGAGCCGATCTGATTGACCGCTTGCGAAGTGTCTATCCAAGCGTGGCGGAGCACTTCGTCTCGCCCTACCCCGCGTGGGCGGAGCGAAGTCATGCGTACCTCTATTGCTCCGGCGTCGATCATCTCAGCCGTGATGCAGTGCTCGCGTTCGAGAACCCCGAGGTTGATCCTCGCGGCATACACATCTTGCGACCTGATGGCCGCGTCGAGTTTGTTCCGTCGAGCGGAGTCTCCGCCGCGCTCAACAACATGAAGAACGTGCAGACCCCCGACGGTCAGCCCTTCACGCTCCAACTGCCAAACTGATTGATCGAGCGCAACCGCCGACCGCCGCGCCCTCACGCGTTCTTCGTCGGCGATTCCTCATCCACCGCCGCCAGTTCCCCCGGCGGGTCGAACACCGCGCGCTGGTACAGCGAGCCGCACTCGGGGCAGATGATGCCGTGCGTCGCGGGCGATTCGCTCGAGAGGTCGTGCCCGCATGTGAGACAGGTGTTCTCGCTCAATCGCTGCGTCACTTTGCTGAGCGACGTCATCACCGCCGCGACCGCGACGCCCACCACCGGCAGAGTGGCCCACGCCGGGCTGAGCGCGATGATCCCCGCCGCCGCCAGCGGGATACCGACGACCAGGAAGAACGCGCGCAGGCGCAGGCCGCCGAGCCAAGTGAAGCGGGATGGTTTCGAGTTCGATTCCACGGGAGCGGTGATCTTCGTGCGGATCGGGCGGGCGGTTGCGGGAACTCCCCGGCGAACGTGCGGCAGTTTACCTATCGACCCGCCCAGCGGCGACCATGCACAGAAATGGAGCCCCACGCGCGAGCGGGGGGTCGCTCGAACATGGTTCCCAACGCACCCCCCGCTCGCGCGGGGGGCTCCATCCAAAAAACCACCGCCGCGCCTCTACACTACCGCCGTGCCCGACCATCGCCCGATCACGCTCGCGATCGAAACCAGCAACCCCACGAGCGGGGGCGGGGCTGAAGGTGCGGGTTCTGCCGCGCCGCCCATCATGGCGGTTGGGCTGGGCCGCGGGTCGTCCGCCTCCGACGCGGAATGGCTCGGCGGCGAACCGCTGGCGCCCACGTCGCGTCACGACGATGCGCTGATGCCGGCGATCGATCGGCTGTGCCGAGCGCACGCCGTTCAGCCGCGCGGGCTGGCTCGCGTCGCCGTGTCGCTTGGGCCGGGCGGGTTCACTGGGCTGCGGATCGCCGTCATGACCGCGAAGCTGATCGCGGAAGCGACCGGCGCCGAGTGCGTCGGCGTGCCGACCGCCGAGGCGCTGATGCTGGGGCTTGAGCCGGGCGAGTTGTCTCACGAGTCGACAAGCGCGATCGTTGGCGTGTGCCTCGCGTGGAAGCGCGATGATGTCTGGCGGCAGCGCTTCACGCTCGACGCGACGCGTGACGGCTGGTCGGCGCTCGACGCCGGCGGCATCGTGTCACTGAGCGCGGCGGCGGAGGGCGTGTCGTCGCTCATCGCCGATGCGGAGTTCCTGCGCCTGCTGCGCGAGCGCGCCATCGACGTATCACGCGTGAGCATCTACCCGCCCCGCTTCGACGCGCGGCACGTCTTCGCCGCTTCGCTCGGGCGCGCAGCGACCGATCCCGTCGCGCTGCTCCCCATCTACCCGCGCGAGCCCGAAGCCGTCACGAAATGGCGCGAACTGCACCGGAACGATCGCTGAGCGAACCCGCCTTCATCAACGGAAAGGCTCTTCTCCAACTTTCGCCCTTCCGCCCTTCCGACTTTTCCCGCACTACCGCTCCACCGGCTTCGCGTCCGCCGGCGTGATCGGCTTCGGGCCGGTACCAAACGGCGGGGCGGCGATGCTCTTCGCCGACTTGATCACGATCGGCTGCAGCGGCTTCTCCCGCGCCGAGGTCGGATCCTTCACGTCGAGCGGCCCGACGGGCGACGCCGCGATCGTCTGCAGCGCCTCGATCCCCGTCACCACCTGCGCGAACGATGTGTACTGCCCGTCGAGCAGCGGGCCGGCGTCGCGCGACAGGCTGATGATGAACTGCGAGCCGCCCGTATTCGGATCATCCGGCTGGCGCGCCAGCGACACCACGCCGAAGTCGTGCGCGAGGGTTGACGCTTCGAAGTCGATCATGAACCCCGGCCCGCCCACGCCCGTGCCCAGCGGGTCGCCCGCCTGCGCCAGCAGCGGCTTACCGCCGGCGCCGGCGCTCGACGAGAGCACGCGGTGGAACGCGATGTCGGTGTAGAACCCGCCGTCGACCAGCGAAAGGAAGTGCCAGCAGGTGTTCGGCGCCGCGTCTGGGCGCAGCGCGAACTCGATCACACCCGCGCTGGTGTCGAGCACGACATGCCGATCGACCCACGCGCGCACACCGGTGAAGACGCGCACCGGGGCGCTCAACGGCGTCGGACCGCTTTCAAGCTCGACCGCGCGGCGCATCCGCGTACGCTCGCGCTCCGACAGCCGGAAGAGCGCTCCGAAGTCGCCCGCGTTGCCCCTCTCGAACACCGACCACACCGCCGCCATCAGTTGATTCTGCGACCGCCGCGGCGAGAGCATGGGCTGCAACACCACCGGCGGGCCGATCAGTTCATCCCCCGCGCGGAGCTGCGCGTATAACACCCTCGGCGCGTCGCCGGTCCACAGGATGGGGAAGAGCGCCGCGAGATCGACGCGTCCCGCCGCCGCCGGCGCGCTGGCGATGGGCTTGGGATTCCGCGGCTCGTACAACTCGATCACTGGCTCGATCGGCGCGGCGGCGGTGTCGCTCGTCGCGTCGGGAAGTTTCAGCATCATTGGCGCGGCGCGGTTCACACCGTAGTACGCACGCTCGGGCGAGAGTTGGGCCACCGCGGACGTGCTGACCAACAGCCCGATCACGGGCGCGATGAGTTCACAGCGGCACCACGCTCGACGAACCCTCATACCGGCCAGGCTCCTCGCTCCAGACACGGCCCGCGCACCAGAGCAGCGCGCACCATACCCGAAGGAGAGTGACGCTTTCCATCGGCAAGAGTTCATGAAAGCGAGAGAGTCAGCGGCTCGGGAGCCGACCAACGCGCAACGCGCCCGGACCCGCGAAGATCGGCGGCGGGGTCGATATGCCGCCCGAGCCGGCTCCGGGCGTCGAGCGATCGATCTGATCCCACGCGAACGCAACGCCGGCGCTGGCGCCGGCCAGATCAGCCGACGACTGCGCGAGCGAGCCGTATACCTGACCCTCGGTATCGCTGAACCACGTCATGCTGAGATCGGCGCGGAAAATATTCGCGCCGATGACGTGGTTGAAGTCGCTCTTGGTTCGGAGCCCGTCAACGATCAGCGAGGAACTAGGCGGTATCTGCGACAGGGAGGAGCGTTGCCCAACGACCGGGCGGTATTGATAATTGCCGAACACCTCGCCAACCATGCTGGCGTAGGCACCACGGTACGTATCAAAGGAGTGCTCGCCGTGATGGCTGGGGCAGTAGAACGAGCCGGGGTGCGAGAGATAATCGAGCTTGATGAGCAGGCCCAGCCCGTCCCACATGACGCGGTTCAGCCCGCTGGCACGATCGAACGAGCGCTGCGCACCATCAACGCGAAGCACCATTGTCTCCTGCACGGCGGCCAACTCAGCGAGCGACTGCGACAAGTAGAAAACCGACGACGGCAGATGTCCCTTATTGTCCGATGCATACATCTGCAGCGCGTAACCCACCTGCCGGATGTTCGACGCGCAGCTCACGCGCCGAGCCGACTCTCGCGCGGATTTCAGTGAGGGAAGCAGCAGCGAGACCAACACACCCATCACCGCGATCGATACCAATAGATCGATCAGGGTAAACCCCACGCGAGGATGACGAGCATGGCTCTTCACGGTCGGCAACCCCACTTTGGCGGCCTTCCTTTCCGCTGTCTCCGGGTTGGTCCAGCTTTGAACCATTCCCAACGACAAATTCAATATAGAAACACTAACCCGTCAAGGCCAGTACTTTTTCATCGGATTTCCACTTGACTTCTATAATGATTCCGTACATAATCCATACAAATGTCGGCCGGTTAAACTTTTCCACCAGCCAGCAACAGGAAGAATTCTCCAGCGTATAGCTTGACCGGAACGTGTGCGGGACGAAAGGATCGGGCCATGGCCTCGCCCGAATCAGAGACTGATCTCGAATTGATGCAACTCGTCGCTGCGGATGATGAAGCAGCTGTCACTCGGCTGTATGACCGGTTCGGCTCGCTCGTGTACCGGATGGCCTATCAAGCCATGCCGAGCCGTTCCGATGCGGAGGAAGTGGTTCAGGAAGTTTTCATCCGCTTGTGGCGTACCGCCGGACGGTACGACCCCAAGCGCGCGTCACTGGTGACGTGGGTCATGTTGATTTCCCGTCGGCACATCGTTGACCGACTGCGTCGGTCCCGGGCCCGGGTAAAACCCTCGACCCTGGAAGAAGGGTGGTCGCCACCGGCCGATAACGTGCCGATGGGGTCCGAGATCGAGAACAGCGAACGATTTGCGTTGGTGATGGAGCGAATTGAAAAATTGCCTGAGCTGCAAAAAACAGTTGTGAAACGGGCCTATCTAAACGGCCAAACATTGAAACAGATCGGAAGTGAACTCGGTATACCTCTTGGGACGATAAAGTCCGCCCTTAGTCGGGCTCTTGTGCGTCTTCGGGAGCGCGGTAGCGGGGAGGAGTTGACGGCATGACGACCAAGGATCTTTACGAACTCGCGGCACTGGACGTGCTCGGCCTGCTCGACGACGAGGAGCGCTCCGAGTTCGAGCGCGCCTTCCGCGGGGCTGACCCCGCCGTCCAGGCTGATATCCGCCGCGAACAGCTCCGCTACTCGGACCTCGATTCGCTTCTGCCCGTGGTTGAGACCCCCGCTGGCCTGAAGACCCGCGTGCTGAACGCCGTGCGCGAAGCGATCGGCGTTGTTCAGCTCGAACCGATCGCGCGAATCGGCCCCGGATCGGCCAGGATCACCCGCTGGAACACCGGCCCGCTGTGGCGGGCCGCCTGCATCGGCTTCGCCGCCGCCACGCTTGTTCTCGCCGGCTACGTCGGCTGGCTCAACCGTCTCAACGCGAGCATGAGCCTCGAAGCCAGCAACGCGCAGGGCATCGGCATCCTCAGCCAGACCTACGGCGCCAACTTCACCAGCGGCATGGCCCGGTTCAAGGTGGTGGCGTTCTCCCCGGCCCAGTCGTCCGCCGCCCCGGTGGCGCAGGATGCGGGCGATAAGTCCCCCGCCGCCCAGCTCTACTTCGACCCGGAGAAGAAGAAGGCATATCTCTTCTGCGACAAGCTCCCCGCCGACGTGCAGGAGTACACCCTCGTCATCCGCGGCAGCGGCGGCGCCGACGATCGCTCGCTCCAGCAGTTCGCCGCCAAAGCCGGCATCGCCACGCTCCAGATCGAGAATCTCCAGCCCGGCGATTTCGAGCGGCTCGCCATCCGGACCGCGATCGGCTCTTCGGGCCAGTCGCAGCCGCTCCTCGTGGCGAAGGGCGTCTGATTCCTGGCTTTCTCGGATCGTCGAGCACCTTACGGTTGAATGACACGCGGCCCGGCACATCAGCGGGCCGCGTTTTCTCTGATGTGCTTGATCGATCACATTCGGGTGCCGGGGCATGCGGCTCTGAGCACGCCCCGCTCTTTGCCGTGCGCGGGTGCCGTGGACGAGCGAGGACCACGCCGATCCGATCGTTCAGTTCCCCGAGCCCTTGATCTGCTCAACGAGGGCCGCAACTTCGCGGTCGACGTCCGCCGGACGCTCCGCCTGGATCAGGTCGCGGGTTTCGTCGAGGAACACCCAGCGGGTCTTCGGCGCGCCGGCCATCAGGCCTTCCCAGTTGCGGCGCTGCTCGGCGGCCAGTTCTTCGTTGGGCGAAGGCTCCATGCCCGCGACCATCACGATCGGGGCGGTGATGCGCGACATATCGCCCGACACGTCCTCCGCGAGGTACTCGAAGTAGTACCGCGTCCACACGCGCCGATCGACCTTCTTCAGCATCGGCAGCAGCTTCTGCGCCTTGCCCGAGTCGGTGACCAGCCCGTTGCTGTACTGCTCGACCATCTGGTTGAAAAACTCGTCGTTCATCGCCTCGAAGCGCGGGGCGCCCTGCGCCGTGATGAACGCGGCCCGTTGCTCCTTCGTGTTCGTGGGCATGACAGCGCCGCGGAACGGGTACACCGGGTGCCCGTGCAGGCTCATCACGCCCGAGACGCGATCGGCGTGATGCGCCGCGAAGCGGAGCGCGATCTGCCCGCCCAGCCCTTGCCCGATCAGCACCGCTTTTTCGATCTTCTTCGCGTCGAGCAACTGCAACAAGGCCCACTCGGCGTTGTCGAGCCACGCGAGGTCGGCGAAGCTCGAGCCGGGTTTCACCGCCGGCGCGGGCGAGCCGCCGAAGCCGGGCAGTGTGACGGCGAGCATCGTATATCTCTCAGCGTTGCGGGTCATGAAATCGTCCCACGCCGTCCAGTCACAGGCCAGCCCTGGGATGAGCACCAGGGTGGTCGCGCCGCTGCCGCGGGTCTCGATGTGCCCGAAGGGCGCGGTGTTGGGTGTGTCGGCCTGCGGCGTGGGCTGGAGGTTCTTCGCGTTCGCGGGATCAACCGGCGGCGGGGTGGGCACGCGCCCCGGCGCGGCGGGCGCGCTCGGCTGCGCGGGCGGCGTGGCAACCTGCGCGTTCGTGACCGAGAGGCACAGGCCGACCGCCGACACCATCATCATCGCGCCCGCGCGCCGCATCATGCTCGACATGCTGAATCTCCGGTCAATCATGAATCCCGCCGCGTGACACGAGCGAGCGGTTGAGTTGTGTGTTCGTTCCTCACCGCCCCGCGGCGGCGGGCTTTCCCTGCACCGGCTGTCCCGAGACGAACTGGGCGAGGGCCCGGTCGGTGGCGTCCGGCTCGTCGATCATCAAGAGGTGCTTGCCGCCCTCGAAGAAGACAAGCTGGCAGTTGACGGCGCTGGTTAGCACGTTGCGCCAGTTCTGCCGGATGGATTCGAGCGAGAGTCCGGGCGCGGGGGACGTCTCGGGGATGGCGGCGATCAGCAGCGCGGGCACCCGCATCCCCGCGAGATCAGCGCTCAGGTCCGACGCCATCAGTTCGCATATGTAGTTCGACGCGACAGTCTTGGGCACGCGGCCCGCGGCGTCGGCGATCCGCCGGCCCAGAGTCTGATCGCGCGTCCATTCCATCGCCCGTTTGCGCACCAGCGGCAGCCACGCTTCGTCGGTGATCGCTTCCTGCTGCGCACGCAGGCGCTCATCGACCAGCCGGGCTCGGATAGATTTCTCGACCGGCGGTTGACCCGGCATCGCCATCGGCAGCGCAGGCGAGCCTTCGATCGACACCACCGAGCGGATCGATTCCGGCGCGAGCATCGCGATGCGCAGCGCGACGTTCCCACCCAGCGAGTGCCCCACCACCACCGGTTTGTCGATGTTCTTGCTCTTGATCAGATCGACGACTGCGGCGGCGGCGTTATCAAGCCACAGCCCGTCGCTCGGCAGCGCGTCCATCGGCAGCGGCGGCGCATCGCTCCCGCCGAAGCCAGGCAGCGTGACCGCGTACATCGTGTAGCGGTCCTGGTTCCGCTGCATGAACCCCTGCCACGTGGTCCAATCCATCGTCCAGTGCGGGATCAGCACCATCGGGACCGGGCCCTTGCCCGAAACCTCAACATGCGCCAGCGGCGTGATGCCCTCGAGCTTCGGCGGCACGCGCGGCGAGGGCGCCGGGGGTTCGGCCGGCGCGGGGGTTTCGCTCGCCGGTGCCGGTGCTGGCGCAGGCGTGGATGGGGCTGGGTTGCTGGTCGGCGTGCCGGCGGGCTGCGCGATCGCCAACGAACCGGCGATGATGAACGCGCTCACGCCCAGCGCGAGGGCGGAGCGAACGGCAGCGGAACGAAGTCGGTCGAGCACGGCACCTCCGGCGAGAATCATCCTTTCTTCCATCGGCAACGCCGACGGGGAAAGACAGGATAGGCTTGTTACCGCCGGAGGGAGGAGGGGTTGAGACGGCGGAAGGACGGAAGTCGGAATGCGGAAAGCAGACGGCAGAACCCTCGGGTCTCGGGTCTGGGGTCTCGGGTTTGGCACAAGACGCAGGGCGCGAGACCATTCCGGCTCAAGACTCACCACTCAAGACTCACGACTCCCATGGATTCCCCCTCCAAGCTCGACCTCAAGAAAGACAAGGGCCTGACGGTCGAATGGGCCGACGGGGCGACGTCGTACTACTCGATCGCCTACCTCCGGCGGATGTCGCCTTCCGCCGAAGCGAAGCAACTCCGCGAAGAAATGAAGAAGAACCCGCTGACGGTGCTGCCACCCTCACGGAAACAGACCGCGGGGCCGCTGGTCGCGGAGTCGGCGGAGATGGTGGGGAACTACGCGATCCGCATCCGGTTCTCGGACGGGCACGACACGGGGATCTACTCGTGGGCGTATCTGCGCGAGATCGACCCGGAAAGCCAGCCGCCGGGGGTGGGCGGTTCGCCGGGGGCGAGCGGCTGAGTTCGCGGTTTCTGGCAACTGAGCCCGCGATGCGACCGATAAGGAGAGGCAAGCCATGCCGAATCCTTCAAACGAAACCGCGACCTCGATGCTGGACCGGCGGGTTGTGCTGATCGGGACACCCGAGTCGCTCGCCGGCTTGGCGGCGCAGCTCGCGCCGGTGCCGATGAGTGAGGCGGAGGTGCTGGGCACCGTCGTCCTCAGTCCGGCGGACGCGGCGGCGGCGAGCGCGCTCCCCCTGCCGCTACTCGGGAGCGTGGATGACCTGCCGCGCTTGCACGCGCGCTTCGGGTTCCGCAGTGCGATCGTCAGCATCCCATCGGTGATGTCGGCTGCGGCAGGGCGGGTGCGTTCCGCGCTCGGGGCGCTCGGCGTGGCGGAGCGGAACTCGCCGACGATCCATGATGTGCTGCGCGGAACGACTCCCGGTGGGTCGAGCGGGCATGAGACCGGCGCGATGCGCGCCTTGCTCGCGCCCGGCGCGGGGATTGATTTCGCGGCGCTCATCGGGCGCCAGAGCCGCCGGCTGAACGAGCCCGCGGCCCGCGCGGTGCTGAGCGGGAAGCGCCTCCTGATCACCGGCGCGGGCGGGAGCATCGGCTCCGAACTCGCGCGCCTGTGCGCCGCGCTCGAACCTTCGGCGCTGATCCTCATGGACCGCGCGGAGAACCCGCTCTTCGAGATCGACCGCGAGATCAAGGCTCGTTTCCCGCAGGTTTCACGGCAAACCGTGCTTCACGACGTGGTTGACGCCGAGGCGACGCTGCGCCGCTTGGTCGCGCTGCGACCGGATGTCGTGTTCCACGCGGCGGCGCACAAGCATGTGCCGATGATGGAGGATCACCCCGGGGCGGCGATCACGAACAACCTCTTCGGCACGAAATCGATCGCCGATGCGGCGCTCGCCGTCGGCGCTGAGCGCTTCGTCATGGTCTCAACCGACAAAGCGGTGCATCCGACGAGCGTGATGGGTGCGACGAAGCGCCTCGCGGAGCTGTACATCCGCTCGCTGAACCGCTCGCGTGGCGGACGCGCGGGACCGGGAACGAAGTTCTCGCTGGTGCGCTTCGGGAATGTGCTGGGGTCGGCGTGCTCGGTGCTGCCGATCTGGGCGCGGCAGATCGCCGAGGGCGGGCCGGTGACCGTCACCGACCCGCGCATGACACGCTATTTCATGACGATCCCCGAAGCGGCGACGCTGGTGATCCACGCCGGCACGCTGGCGCGCGGCGACGCGACGCGGGGGACCGGGGGCGCGGGCGATCGCGAGGTTTTCGTCCTCGACATGGGCGAGCCGATCAAGATTCTCGATCTCGCGGACCGGTTCGTGCGCTCGATGGGGCTCTCGCCGCGGTTCCCAGTGTCGCTGGGCCGGAGTGAAGCCGCGCCGGGGCCTGCGATCCGCATCTCCGTGACCGGCGCGCGGCCGGGCGAGAAGCTGCACGAGGAACTCGCGTACCCGGCGGAGGAACTGTCGCCCACCGAAGCCGACGGCGTGATGGCGTGGTCGGGCGACGATCGCGATGAAATCGATCCGGGGTTTATTACCCAAATGATTGCCGAACTCTCAGCGGTTCGTGCGGCACAAGATGCCGTGATCGTGCAACGCGTGATCGCGAATTACGTACAAACACTGAATAGATCATCCACCGACGCGACATTCCAGACCGTCGCGGCTTGATTGTGGAGCCGGGGTCGGGACAATACCGACCCATCGTGGAGAGGACCGGCCGAGCGCTCGGCCGGAATCCGTCCCCCTCACCGGAGGTTTGCCGTGAAGCGAGCCTCCCACGGAGCGCGACAGAGCATGGTCCCAACTCTCGCGGACGCGCCGCTTGCTGCGGATACCGACCGTCAACGTCTGCTGGACGAGGCTCACGCCAGCCGGGCCCACGCGGCGGCGGTGCTTGAGGGATTGCTCGCCGCCAAAGCCGAGTGCGAGCGGGAACTGGTGAAGTCGCGCCGTTCGGACCCGTTCAAAGCCGTCACCGGCAAGTCGTCGCTCGAGCGGGCGATCGCGTCGACCCGCAAGATGATCGAATCGCTGGACCGGACGATCGAGCGGGCGGGTGTTGAGGTGGTGGTGACGATCGGACGGTGAAGACTCGGCCGCCGGCCGGCATCGGCTTCGGTCCGGCTTGACTTGCACGAATCCGAGCCATCATTAATCAAGCGAGTTGCAACCGGGCGGACGTGCCTTTCACGTTCGCAAGCCCCCAATCTCGGATCGCGCTCAGGACGGGCATAAGCGCCAGCCCGCGCTCTGTGAGTTCGTACTCGTCCGCGCCTTCGCGCTCGGCCGATGGCCGCGTGTGAACGAGGTTCGCGCCCACCAGCCGCTTCAGCCGATCGGTCAGGATGTTTGTCGCGATCCCCTCCGGAGATCCGAGGAACTCCTTGAAGCGCGTCTTGCCGCAGAGCAAGTCGCGCACGACGAGCAGCGTCCACTTGTCGCCCAGAAGATCGAGCGTGCAGGCCACGGGGCAGACCGATCGCTTGCGGGCGCGCTTCATGCTCGTTCCTCCAATCATCCCGCGGCTACTCGCGCACTTCGTAGTCCTTCGCGGGCAACTCGGCGAGAATACGCTCGATCTCGGCCCACGAGGGCGGGATCGATTCGGCGGGCACTTCGAACCGGTGAAACTTGGCGACCCGCACCGCGGGCATGCCGTTGTCGATCGCGTCCTGATGGATTCGTGATGCGACAAAGGCATCCACACTCTCATGGTCGCGCCACACGCTCATGGTCCAGATCTCGTCGCCGAAGAACTGCACTCTGACCGAGTACCCGATGAGTCCCGGATGCTCGTCCATGCGTTTGACGATGCCGACCGAGTGCGAATCGAACGGGCCGCGCGTCGCGCGGTCGAGTGTCGCGTAGGTCAGCGCGACGACGACGCGCTGGGGCGCGTCCGGGAGCGTGACGCCCTTGGCGCGGTCGTACCCGGGGCCGCGGAACGAGGTCCGCATCTCGCACGCGGGCAGCCAGATCACCGTGACAACCAGGAGCAGCACACCCGCCGCAAGAACCGCGGCCGAGCGGGGCGATCGGGACGACTTCTTCTTCCGAGTGTGCGACATGCCGGCATGGTAGCGCTGTTCACTTGCAAAAAGCAAGTAATACGCCTACGATCCTGTCGCCGCGGTCGGGCAGAGTCCGCGCGGTCGACCAAGCCCGCTGGAGCAACAATGACCCCGCAGATTCATCGAACCGGCTCCGCCAAACCCACTCGCTTCCGTGACCGCTACGGCCCGTGGGCGGTGGTCACCGGCGCCTCGTCGGGGATCGGGCGTGAGATCGCGCTGCGCTTGGGTGAATCGGGGATTGGTGTGGTGCTGATCGCGCGGAAGACGGCGGGTCTTGAGTTGCTCTGCCGAGAATTGAGCGATCAGCACGGGACTGCAAATTTGGCGGTGGCCGCCGACCTGTCGCTCGCGGACGCGATCGAGACCATCGAACGCGCGACATCGGGTCTCGATGTCGGTTTGCTGGTGTGCGCCGCCGGGTTCGGGTCTTCCGGCCCGTTCATCAACTCAGCGATTGATGACGAACTGGCGATGATCGACGTGAACTGCCGATCGCTGGCGGCGCTCTCCTGGCACTTCGCCCGGCGATTCAAGGATCGGGGGCGCGGCGGCATCATCCTGCTGAGTTCGCTCCTCGCGTTTCAGGGTGTCCCGCGCGCCGCGAATTACGCGGCGACCAAGGCGTATGTGCAGTCGCTCGCCGAGGGTCTGCACCACGAGTTGCGCCCGCTCGGCGTGAGCGTGCTCGCGTCGGCGCCGGGGCCGGTTCATACCGGCTTCGCGGCCCGCGCTCGGATGACCATGGGGTTCGCGCAGCGCCCGGTCGACGTGGCGCAAGCGACGCTCGACGCCCTCGGACGCCGATCGACCATCCGGCCGGGCTGGCTGTCGAAGGCGCTCGAACTGTCTCTGAAGCCGCTCCCGCGCTGGGGGCGCGTGCGCATGCTGGGCACGATCATGAGCGGGATGGCGAAACGGGCTGTCTAGCAAACCCGGCATTCGTCGATCCCTCGATGTATCGTGCCACCCATGACCCAACGACTGTGTGTGCGTGTGCTGCGCCCCGGCGCTTCGATCCCTCGCTATCAAACCGAACTGGCGGCGGGGATGGACCTCGCCGCGTGCTTGGAGGGCGGCGCGCCGGTGTTGATCCCGCGCGGCGGGATCCGCGTGATCCCAACGGGGATTTCGATCGCGATCCCTGCTGGGTTCGAGGGGCAGGTGCGGCCGCGCTCCGGGCTCGGCGCGAAACACGGCGTGACGTTGCCCAACGCGCCGGGGACGATCGACGCGGACTATCGGGGCGAGGTGCTCGTGCCGCTGATCAATCTGGGGCCGGCGGATTTCACGGTCGAGCAGGGGATGCGGATCGCGCAGCTCGTGATCGCGCCGGTGGCGCGAGTGACGGTTGAAGTGGTCGATGATCTCGACGAAACGGCGCGCGGCGGGGGCGGGTTTGGCTCAACGGGGCTGCACACGGCGGGTAAGGCGTGAGGTCGAACGGGTTTTGGGTTTCAGTGTGCCGGGACGCTGTTCGCGCGAACGCGGGGCACGGCCAGAGCACCGTGCCCCGGCACCCGATCAGTGTCTCGCAGGTTATTCGGCGGATTTCTCGGTGATTCCGGTTGGTTTTCGGCGAGGCGTGTGTATCTTTGATGCAACGTGAAACTGGTTGCCGCGTGAACCTTGAGAGAGAGTGAGCCGAGCCATGAAGAAGCTGACGATGATCGCCGCGGGTGCGGCGTTGAGCGTGTCCGCCGTCTCCCCTGTGCTGGCGGAGGACTTTGTGATCCCGATCGACCAGTCGCAGTCGAGCATCATGATCACGCTCACGCTGCAGGGGCAGTCGGCGACGGACAGTTCGCCGGTGGTGGGCAGCTTCACGGGCGAGCTGCGCTCGGTGAACTCGCCGACGGAGATGTTCATCTCGGACTTCAACGTGCAGCTCACGGAGACGCTGACCCTGAACATCAGCTTCGGGTTCCTCGGCGCGTTCAACAGCACGGTGACGGGGTTCCAGATGACCGCCGCGCAGCCGGGCACGGACATCGGGCCGGTTCAGATCGTCTCGGACGCGTTCACGTTCAACGGCGTGCCGACGAATTTCTTCGGAGGCCTGAACTACACCGCGACAGGCTTGGTCTGCACGGCGCTGCAGAGTTCGATGCTGCCGTGCGTGGACACTCAGGACCTGTCGGCGGACAATCCGCGGACGTTCGACATGCTGAACGGGACGATCACCTCGGCGTCGCGCGTGGTGACGATCGTGTCGATGATCGATCAGACCACGCCGCTGGACCCGCTGAACCCGGCGCTGGGCACGGTGCGCGTGCGCGGAACGATCCGCGGGTCGGCGCTGATCCCCACGCCCTGCCTGGGCGACGCGAACGGCGACGGCGTGGTCGGGCTGGCGGACCTGGCGGTGGTGATCGCGAACTGGACCAACGTCGGCGCTCCGCGCATCCCGGGCGACCTCGATGAAGACGGCGAAGTCGCCCTGGGCGATATTGCCCAGATCATCCAGGCGTGGGACACCGTTTGCCCGTGACTCCGAAGATTTGACCCGATCATAACCCGATTATCAGGAACCGGCGTCGAAATTGTGCGAACCGGCTTGGGTCCAGTTATCAACTCGCATTTGTTTCCGCAGGTTTGCCTTGCTGTTCGCTCAGCCGACATTAGTATTCAGTGTGCGGGGTTCGATGCTCTTGCTGTCCCGAGGATGCCTTGATGGGGACAGTGAGGGCTGACATCGTGGTGTCCGTTGTGTCCATCGGGCGGCGCGGGCTTGGGTGATCCCCGGCTTGAGCGCGCGTACGCCGGAGAGAGTTCCTTCCTCACGTTCAGGGAGACTGACATGCAGATCAGGTGTTTCGCGTCGGCGGTCGCGCTGACCGCCGGTGTATGCGCAACGGCGCTGGGGGCGGGCCCAGAGCGCCGCGGCATTCTGGCTTCGCCCGAGAAGCCACAGGTGGCGAGCGCCAGCGTCAACTCGGCGTTCAGCGTCAAAGAAAGCGTCATCACCAAGCTCGACGTGCGCGGCGAGGTCGGCCAGCCGTTCGAGTTCCTCGCGCCGATCGGCGACCAGGTGGTTCTGGTGCGGCTCGACCCGCATTCGATCCTCGCGCCGAACTACGAACTGAAAGTTCAGAAGGCGGACGGCAGCTACGAGGTGGTGCCTTCCCCACCGTCGAACACCTATCAGGGCTCGGTCGAAGAAATCCCCGGCGCGGTGGTCGGCGCGTCGCTGCAAGAGACGGGCGTCGAGGCGCGGATCATGCTGCCCGACGGTTCGTCGTACTGGATCGAGCCGCTGGGCGAGCGCATTGAGGGCGCCGAGGCGGATGACTACATCGTCTACCGCGGGCAGGACGCGCTCGGTGCCCCCGGCACCTGCGGCGTGACGCCCGCGATGGAGGCCGAGGCGCTGGAAGCGGCGCAGCAGAACGGGCAGACCGCCGACGAACGCGGCGTGGGCCTGAGCAACTGCGGGCAGGCGGTCCCCTGCGTGGCACAGCTCGGCGTGGACTGCGACTTCACCTACTACACCCTCCGCGGCAGCAGCGTGGTCAACGTGCAGAACCGCGTGACGAGCGTCATCAACCTCGCAAACGTTCAGTACCAGGCGCAGACGAACATCGTGCATCTGATCGTGACGATCATCGTCCGCTCCGCGGAACCTGATCCGTACCAGGGTCCGAGCATCGACACCCTGCTGAACCAGCTCTCGAACCACTGGCAGACGCAGCAGACGGGCGTCGTGCGCGACGCGGTGCAGCTCTTCACCGCCGAACCGACCGGCGGGACGATCGGTCTCGCGTTCCTCTCGGGCATCTGCTCGAACAGCATCGGGTACAGCGTGGTCCAGTCGGACTGCTGCGGCTCGCTGAACTGCGCCGCCGACCTGACCGCGCACGAACTCGGCCACCAGTGGAGCGCCCCGCACTGCAGCTGCGGCAGCTCGACGATGAACCCGAGCATCACCTGCTCGCTGACGTTCCTGAACAGCGGCTCGCCCAGTACCGCCGACGGCATCATCAGCTTCCGCAACAGTCGCACGTGCCTCGCGGCCTCCGAGTCGGGCACAACCACTCTGCCCTTCATGGACAACTTCGACGGCAGCACCAGCATCGACGCGATGAAGTGGACAGGCGTCGACGCGGGCGTCGCGGTCAGCACCTCGGGCGTGAACGAGCCCAGCGCACCGAACTCGCTCGCGATCAACGGCACACGCTCGATCCGCACCGCGACGATCAATACTTCGACCACGACCGACATGGTCGTCAATTTCCACGCGCAGGCGGGCGGCGGGCTGAACCCGCCCGAAGCCGGCGAGAGCTTGGTGTGCGAGTACTTCAACTCGTCGGGAGCCTGGGTGATCGTCCGCACGGTCTCGACCGCCGGCGGCGCGCAGACGACCTACTCTCTGCAGACCGTGAACCTGCCGCCCGAGGCTTCGCACTCTGGCTTCCGCCTGCGCTTCCGCAACCTGGCGAACAGCACGTCGGGCGACGTGTGGCTGATCGACAACGTGAGCATCACGGGGACCGCTGCGGTCCCGGGCCCGTTCAACCTCACCCTGCCGGCGAACGGCGCGACGGGCGTGAGCCAGTCGCCGTTCTTTGACTGGGATGTCTCGTTCGCCGCGGATGATTACCGCATCATGGTGGACGATGATCCTGCCTTCGGCTCGCCGCGGTTCAACGAGGTGACGGGCGGCTTAACCAGCCTGTCCACCGGCGGCAACCCGCTGCTGCCGGCGACCACGTATTACTGGAAGGTCGAGGCGATCAACATGAACGGGCAGACGGCGTCGACCCCCGCGGTCGCGTCGTTCACCACCGCCGGCAGCCCGCCCGGCGCGGTCGTGCTTCTCGCGCCGACCAACGGCGACTTCTACGACATGCCGACGACGATCGCGTTCGGCTGGCAGCCCGCAACCGCCGCCAACTCCTACCGGATCCAGATCGACGACAACGTCGCGTTTTCCAGCCCCGACGTCGATGTGCCCGGGCTGGTCTTCACCGAGTTCAACGTTTCAACCGGCTCGCTGGGCAACGGCACGTGGCGCTGGCGCGTGATCGCCAGCAACGCCCTGGGCATGTCGACCTCGCCGACGCGCACTTTCACGATTGATATCGGCGTGCCGCCGCTCGACGGCGATATGAACTGCGACGGCAACGTCGACGCGAACGACTGCGGGCCGTTCGGTACGGCGCTGACCGACCCGATCGGCTATGCCAACGCGTTCCCCGGCTGCGACATCAACAACGCCGACATCAACAACGACGGCTTCGTCAACTCGGGCGACCGAGCCGGCATGTGCGCGCTTGTGCCGGGCTGCTTCTTCTGCCAGGCGCCGGTGCTGGGCGACATGAACTGCGACGGGCTGGTGAATGATTCCGACTGCGCGATCTTCGATCTCGCGGTCAACAACCCGGCGTCGTACAACACCCAATACCCGCTGTGCCAGATCGCCGCGGGCGATATCAACGGGGACATGGTCGTCAACGCCGCCGACGAGGCGGGCTTCTGTGCTTTGGTCCCCGGCTGCGTCTTCTGCGAAGTCCCGGTGTGCCCGGGCGACGCGAACGGCGACAACATGGTCGGTCTGAGCGATATCGCCGTCGTCACCAGCAACTGGGGCACCGCCGGCCCGGCCGGCGACCTGAACGGCGACGGCTCGGTTGGCCTTGCGGATATTGCGGTCATCACCAGCAATTGGGGCAATACCTGCCCGTAAGCGGCTGATTCAATATGCCTTAATGATCCCGACCCGCGGCCGCTTCGGCGGCCGCGGTTTCTTTTTGCCCACCCTGAGCAGGCTTTGGGCGAGCGCCGCAAGATCCGCCGACAATAACCCGCTTGCTGCAGATTCGGTATCCGATCCCTTTTCCATACGAGGTCCAGACCCCATGTCCAACAAACGACTGTTCGCTGCTTCGGTGGCCCTTCTGGCGATGCTTTCGGGCTCGCTGATCGCTCAGAACCAGACGCCGGCGAAGGACGCCGCCCCGGTGAAGGACGGCGTGAAGCCGATGAGCACCAGCGATGTCCAGACGAACACGCCGCCCGCGCCGACCCCCACGGCGACCCCCGCGCCGACCCCCACGGCGAAGATGCCGGGCGCGGAAATGCCCACTCCCACCAACGCCGAGTTCACCCCCGAGACACTGAATCACGACTACGGCAAGATCGCGTCGGGCAAGCCCCAGCCGTTCAAGTTCGCGTTCAAGAACACGGGCACCGAGCGGCTGGTCATCCAGCAGGTTCGGACAAGCTGCGGCTGCACCGCCGCCGCCCTTGACATCAAGGAATTCGAGCCGGGCCAGGGTTCGACGATCGATATCACCTTCAACCCGAAGGGCAAGGGCACGCAGGCAAAGAGCATCACAGTCATCCACAACGGGAAGAACGGCCCGGAGACGATGCTCAACATCAAGGCCGAGGTGTACGAAGCGGTCGAAGTCCAGCCGCCGACGCTGCAACTCGGCGAGATGGTCCGCGGCAAGGAGCGCGTCGAGCGCGTGGTGCTCGTCTCCGACGACAAAGACATGAAGGTCAAGTCCATTGACGTGAACGGCGAGATGGTGACGGCGAAGGAATCTACCGACGGCGCCGGCGGCAACGCTGATCCGCGTCCGGGCAAGATCGCGATCGACATCACGTTCGACGGGAACCTGCCGGTCGGGCGCTTTCTCCGCATCATCACGATCAAGGCGCTCGCGTCGCCCACGCCCGGCGCCCCGCAGGAGGAGTGGGAACTGAAGATCAACGCATTCGCGAACATCGTGGGCGACCTGAAGGCCGACCCAGCGAACCTCCGCGTGTTGGCGACCGAGCCGAACAAGGAATTCGTGCAAGAGACATTCATCACCCGCCGCTCGGGCACGCCGTTCCAGATCACCAGCGCCACGGCGGTCAACGCGAACCTGCCGGGGCTGAACGTGAAGTATGAGCCTGCGGAGCAAAACGGCGTGAAGGGCTACAAGGTCATCTTCTCGGGCAACACCGGCCCGACGGCCGGGATCATCCGCGGTAACGTGCTGCTGAAGACCGATGTCGCCGACGAGCCGGAGTTCCGCGTGTCGTTCACGGGTATGGTGCGCGACCCGAACGCGCCCAAGCCGCAGGCACAGCCGGCGAACCCGATGCCGGCTCCGGCGCCGACACCCGCGAAGCCGCAGTAACTGGCGCGAGCGGACCGACTGGAACGAAGAACGCCGACGAGCGTCGGCGTTTTTTCATGCGCGGCTCATTCAACCGAGATCCGGTGTACGAGCGCGCGATCTTGGTGGCTCGTGGTCGATCACTCGCATCGGCGGGGGGCCTCGATTTCAGGTTCTCGGGCGTCGCGCCGGGGCAACGAGCGTTGATGCCACGCATCGCATGCGGCGTGCAACGCCCAGCCGCGCGGGCTGGACAGGGCGGCATTGATGTTGCAACCTGCACAAAGTGAACTGCCTCAGTCGAATAAACCGTATCGGACCATCGCTCCCGATGATGGCGATAATCGCCCCTTCGATTGTGGGGGTTGGTTGCGCTCCGATCAATCACCGCGCGGACCGCGGTGTGTATGAACCGGGTCCGACGGGGAATACGGCGGTGTTCCTCGCCGACCGGGATACTGAATCCGCGTCTCGGGAACGGTTCGAGTTCACTCGGCGGGATCAACTGCTCGGGGCACGCACCGCAACGCCGTTGCTCGGGACGCGCGAATGGACCGAGTATATTCCGTACGAGGCTCCGATTCGATTCCGAGTTTGGCAGCAGCGCTGAGGCTATACCCCGGGCTCGATTTGCCAGCATCTTGGACTATTTCAAAGTCCACGTGAATCCTCAAGTCCATCATTGACCGATACTTGCGTCATTGTCATACTCTGGGGGACCGGGAGCGGTATCGCTGCCGCGCGTCTGCGGGTGTAGCCGGACGGTGCGTCGATTCGTGCTTTTGTTAGGGCGGGAGCGCAATGGCCAATATCACGAAACGAGAGTTGATCGAAATCGTGGCGCGGAAGACGAAGCAGCCGCGGGTGGTTGTGCAGAAAACTGTGCAAACCTTTCTCAGCCACGTGATCCTCGAGCTCGGCCGCGGGAACCGGCTGGAGTTCCGTGATTTCGGCGTGTTCGAGATCCGCGAGCGGAAAGCGCGCACCGCGCAGAATCCCAAGACGCTGCAGCGCGTCGTCGTGCCGGCGAAGAAGACCGTGAAGTTCAAGCTCGGGCGGCTAATGCAGAAGTCACTGACGGACCCCGAAGGGGCGGCGAAGGAAGTCGATTTCACGCTGAGCCAGGACGGCGGCGAAGGCGACGAGGATTGATCGCCTCATCGGCGGGATTTATCGATGATAACTCAGGGAAGATAGCCGCGGCCGGCGCTTTGGCACAGGGCTGGGATGTCGTATTCTTGTTCTCCCGTTTGACGGTGAATGACAAAGGACCGACCCATGCCCGCGATCAAAGATTTGCTCGGACCCGACGCCGCCCTGCTGAACCATGAGTCGAAGACGATCGCGCGCTCGGCGATCCATGTGCCGGGGCCGGACTTCATCGACCGGGTCGTC
Source organism: uncultured Phycisphaeraceae bacterium (assembly GCA_964391865.1). Classification (GTDB taxonomy): domain Bacteria; phylum Planctomycetota; class Phycisphaerae; order Phycisphaerales; family UBA1924; genus DASZQL01. The sequence goes on along the minus strand of CAYMNQ010000004.1, from coordinate 139,238 downwards.
GCGCAGAGCGACCGCCCGGTGCAGGTGCTGCGGAACTTCCAGACGATCATGAACACGGGCCGGCTCGCGGGCACCGGGTACGTGTCGATCCTGCCGGTCGATCAGGGCGTCGAGCACTCGGCCGGCGCGAGCTTCGCGCCGAACCCCGAGTACTTCGACCCGGAGAACATCGTGAAGCTGGCGATCGAGGGCGGGTGCAACGCGGTCGCGTCGACCGTGGGCGTGCTGGCGTCCGTCGCGCGCAAGTACGCGCACAAGATTCCCTTCCTCGTGAAGTTCAATCACAACGAGATGCTCACGTATCCGAACATCTTCAAGCAGTCGTACTTCGGCAGCGTGAAGCAGTGCTTTGAGATGGGCGCGGCGGCCGTCGGCGCGACGATCTACTTCGGCAGCGAGGACTCGCGGGAGGAGATCGCGTACGTCTCCGACATGTTCGAGGAGGCGCACGACCTGGGCATGGTGACGGTGCTGTGGTGCTACACGCGGAGCAACGCGTTCAAGGTGAAGGGCGCGGACGGCAAGAGCACCGACTACCACGCGAGCGCGGACCTCGCGAGCCAGGCGAATCACCTCGGCGCGACGATCAAGGCGGACATCATCAAGCAGAAACTCCCCGTGAACAACGGCGGGTACGCGGCGCTGAACAGCGGCGGCAGCAGCTACGGCAAGTGGGACAAGCGCGTCTACACCGACCTCTGCGGCTCGGACGAAACCGGCAAGGGCGGGCACCCGATCGATCTCTGCCGATACCAGGTGGCGAACGGGTACATGGGGCGCATCCCGCTCATCAACTCGGGCGGCGAGAGCAAGGGCGCGAGCGACCTGCACGAAGCGGTCGTCACCGCGGTGATCAACAAGCGCGCCGGCGGCATGGGATTGATTTCAGGACGCAAGGCGTTCCAGAAGCCGCTGAAGGACGGCGTGGCGCTCCTGCACGCGGTGCAGGACGTGTATCTGGATACGAGCGTGACGGTGGCGTGAAGCGGTTGCTCGGCGCCGATCCGCACGAGCAACGATCCAACTCGGACCCCGTTGAGTCGGCTGTGTTGAAATTCAGGCTTTCCCTGCTTGGGTATCCGGGCGAATGTACGGTTGAGCTTCCCCCGAGGAGGCGCAGGCCTCGGTGTCTATTGGTGGAGAGAGAGAAGGGATCATCCCATGAAAATGGAACAGGATCGGGGACAAGCGCGGGAGGACATCGCGATCGTCATCAGCAACTGGACGCTCGCGTGCCCGTGAGGCGTGGCGATCGAGTCAGACGAGGATCACGAGGATCAGCGTGACGATGAACCCGTTGTGCAGCGCGTGCGCGAGCATGGGGCCGACGAGCGAGCCGCGCCATTCGCGGAGCATCGCGAAGACGAACCCCAGCGCCATCAGCACGGGCACGGTGGCCCAGCCCTGCGGGTGGACGACCGCGAAGAAGAAACCGGTGAGCATGCCCGACGCGACCGGGCCGACCCATCGGCGCAGATGCCGATAGAACGCGCCGCGGAACGTGGTCTCTTCGACAAACGGCGCCCAGCCGGAGGCGAGCGCGTAGATCGCGAGCGCGCCGAGCACGCCGCCCTCGCCCACCGATTCGACGATCGGGTGGCTCGGGGCGGCGGCGTTCTTTGACAGCGCCGTCTGGATTGTCAGCAGGATAAACGTGACGACGAGCGCGAACGCGACGATCGGCAAGCCGGCGAGGTAGCCGAGGAACCCCGCGCCGAGCTCGCGGAACAAGCCGCGGCCGAAGTGCCAGCCGTAGGCTTGGAGCAGCCGCGTGAACGAGAACCCGCGCAGCAGCGGCCAGAGGACGCAGATCGCCAGCCCGAACTGCAGGGGCAGCCCGAACCCGGCGAGCGCCTGCATCGCGGGCGATGAGTGCCCGCCCGCGTAGTCGACCGCCGCGTGGATGAGCACCAGCCCGAGCAGCAGCACGACGGGTGTTTCCAGGAGCGCGCGGTTCTCACGCTCGGTAAGCCCGATGTCGCGCTGGAAGCGGGGTTGGAGTTTGCCGCCCGCGCCCAGGACAATCGCGACGATGAGCAGCACGAAGCCCGCGAGCCCGGCGATGACGAGGACGCCCACGAGCGTCAGCACGCCGAAGAGCGCACGGTAGCAGGGCGAGAGCGCGCCGGCGCGGGCCGGATCCGCAGGCTGAGCTCCGAAGGTGAGCGCGAGATCGGCGAACCAGCCGTGGCGCTCGCGGAGGAGCTTCTTCTGATCGTCGTCGAGCGCCGCGGGGCCCTCGGAGTAGATCGCGCGGAGCGCCGCGGCGTCGCCGTTCAGTTCCGGGTCGAAGCTGGCGGCGGCGGTGAATTCGTCGAGACGCTTCATCGCCTGCTCGGCGTCGGTCAACTCGGCGAGGATCGCGGTGGCGCGGAGGTAATCGACATCGTGCTCGCGCTTCGCCGCCGGGTCGGTGGGGTCGAACTTGCGCTGGTCGAATTGCTCCTCGATCATGCCGACGAGTTGACCGGCCGCGCCGGGGTTGGAGGCACCCAAGCTTGAGCCGAGCGCGTTCGTGCCGACGGCGTAGCGGCCCATGAACCGCAGTTGCCAACTCTGCACGTCTTTGACTTCCGGCACTGGTGCCGGGCCGGTGGGGATGTTCGCGGGCACAAAGAGCAGCGCCGCGGCGACGATCAACGCGAGCCACGTGAGCATCAGCTTCGCACCGCCCGGGTCACGCCCACCCGGCGGCTCCAGCCGCTGCGATTCGGTGAAGGGCGGCGGGGGCGCGCTGGACGGATCAGCAAACGGGGCGGCGTGCGGCGGTCCTTCGCTCGGGGTCGTGCTCATGGCGTTCTATCATCGGCGATTTCGGGGGGATGGGCCGGAGGCTTGGGGCGTGGAGCTTCAAGCCGGAGTGGCGTGTGTCCGCCGCGCGGAGTGCGGTGCTCCGGCAGGGTGCGGGAACTTGCCGCTCACTCCGCCTATGATTGCGACCCAACTTCCGAACGCGCCACACCGAATTCCGGCATCCGACCACCATATGCACCTCCGACACTCCGAACATGCTCACGGTCCAAAGGTTGTCCCCGTCACCTTCATCCTTGAAGACCCCGAGGGTCTGACCGGGACCGACAAGCGCGAGTGGCACTGCTTGGCATCGAAGGGCGAGCACCTGCTCGAAGTCGCCGACGACAACGAGATCCACATCGAGCACGCGTGCGGCGGGGTGTGCGCGTGCTCCACCTGCCACGTGTACGTCGAGCAGGGGATGAACCAGGTCAGCGAATCGACGGAAGCCGAGGAGGACCGCGTCGAGGAAGCGCCGGGGTTGCAGCGCAACAGCCGATTGAGCTGCCAGTGCGTGATCCACGGCGACGGGCCGATCGTGGTCCGCGTGCCGGCGTGGAACCGGAACGCGGTGAAGGAAGTGCCGCACTGAGGCAGGACGTTCACACCTTCAGCCGCGTGCGCAGCGTGAGCAGTGCGGGCAGAACGAGGATGGTCACACCCCAGACCATCATGAGCCCGACGGACATGACGAAGCCGAGCGATTGAATTCCGCGGTGTTGCGCGATGGTCATGGTGGCGAAGCCGATGACGGTGGTGAGGGTGGTGAGCGTCATACCGCGCCCGCTGCCGCCCGCGAGCCCGAGGGGTTCGTCGTTCGGCTGCAATCGCCAGCGACGCACGCAGTGAACGCCGCAGCCGACGCCGATGCCGACGATCAGCGGCATGACGATCATGTTGGCGAAGTTGAGTTCGATCGACGCGATGACCATCCACGCGAGCAGCAGCACCGCGCCGCCCAGCACCGGCACGAGGGCGCAGAGCGTGTCGAGAACGCCGGAACGGGTCAGCCCGAAGTCGAACAACAACAAGATGATGATCACCAGCAGCGCGTACACGCCCGCCTGCGCGTAGGCGTTGGTGATGAGGCGCGTGGATTCGTAGATCTGCACTGTCGGGCCGGTGGCGCGCGGGGCGACGGCGAGAACGGCCCGCGCGAAGGGATTGAGGCGCTCGGGGGCGAGGGGGGAGAGTGCTGAGGAGCGAGTGCTGAGTGCTGAGGGTTCTGTCGCGGCGCGGCTGGTGACTTTCGGGTACACACGCAGGAGCAATTCGCCGTCGGTGCCGAGCATGGTGTCCCTCAGCGCCTGCGGCAGGTCGTTCACGCTCGGCGGCTCGGCGGCGGAGAGGGCCGCGACCGCCCCGTGAAGCAGGCGCCGATCGGACATGTACGACCGGATCGCGCGGGTCGCGCCGTCGTCGGAGAGCTCGCTGACGCGCCGCGCGGCGTCGGCGAGTTTGGCGTCACGATCCTGCCACGCCGTCGCGATGGACTTCGCCGACGCGCGCAGTTCCGCCAGCATGGACTCGGGCGGGGCGAACAAGGACTCTGCGATCCAGTGCTCGTGCTCCAGCTTGGGCAAGCCTCGGAGCATGGCTCGCTTGGATTCGGCGACTTCGTCGGATGAGAACAGCACGCCCGCGCCGGAGACATCGGCGACTTCGGGCAGCGCCCGGAGCTTCAGCGTGAGGTCGCGGGCCTCGGCTTCATCCTTCGCGACGACCACTGCGTGCCAGACGCTCTTGGCGTCGTCGGCTTCGAGGGCGTCCTGCCACACCACGCTCTCGGTGCCGGTGGGCAGGAGTTTCTGCAGGTCCGGGTCGTAGCGCACACGCGAGCCGATGACGCCCGCGGCGGCGAACACCACCACCGCGCCGATCGCGACGAGCCCGGCGCGCCGGTGGAACGCCACGCCGAAGCGGCCCATGAACGGGCGCGACACGCCGCCGTTGTGCGCCAGCAGTCGGCGCTCGGGGTTCTTGATGACCATGAGCATCGCGGGGAAGAGGCTCATGATGACGAGCGTGCAGAGGATGATCCCGCCGGCGGCGATGATGCCCATCTCACCCACACCGCTGAACGATGTGAACGCCATCGCGCCCGCGGCGGCGGCGACGGTGATGCTCGCGGTGAGGATCCCCGGCCCGACGCCCTTGAACGTCTCCTCGATCGCGGGTTCGAGGTGCGCGTGATCCGGATGGACAAGCTCCAGCCGCGCGATGATGTGGATCGCCACGTCGATCCCGAGACCGAGCAGCATCGATGCGAACGTGACCGACAAAAGTTGCAGGTGCCCGACGACGAGCGTGGCCCACGCGAAGCTCAACGCCATCCCCGCGAGCAGCGACACGACCGCCAGCATCGGCACGACGAATCCGCGGTAGACGATGAGCATCAACCCCGCGATCAGCACGAGCGAAACGATCCCCGCGAGCGAGGCGTCGCGCGTGGACTGCACCGTCTCATCGGACTCAAGCACCGGCACGCCGGTGACTCCGGCTTTGATCGCGGCAAAGCGCGGCTCGGACTGTAGATCGCGGATGTGCCCGCGCAGGGCGCTGATCGCGCCGCCCCGCCCGTCAACATCTTTGTCGTTCTGCGTGCGCAGGGAGACGAGCAATGTTGCAAGGCGCTCGGTCGAGGTGGTGAGGCGCTGGACGCCGACCATCGGTTCGGTGCCGAGGACGCTGGGAAGCGAGCCCCGACCGGCAGCGAGTGGGTCTCTTGAAATCTCGTCAACCGCATCGCCCACCCGCCCCCGCTCGCTCCCGCTCGGGGCTCGCTGAGATTGGATTTCGCACGCGGCGATGCGTTCGAGGAGGGCTTTGAGTTCCGACGCCGCTTCGGGGCTTCGGAGTTGATCCGCGAACCGGTTCAGGATCGGGAGTTTTTCAACATCAAGCGCGGCCAAGCTGAGCAGCCCCGGCAGCGAGGGCTGGAAGAGCACCGGGGCCGCCTTCTTCAGCCCCCCCACCGCTTCGCGCACGCGCTCGACCGGTGCGACGTAGATCAGCCCCGCCGGCGCGGACTGCCGATCGAACCCGGCGGTGACCGCTTTGAAATGGGCCGCGTCGGCAAGCAATCTCGATTCGAGCGCGGCGATGAACGCCTCGCCCGTCGCCGGGTCCGGGGCGGAATTCAAATCGACCACCACCACCGCGTCGTCCCAGCGCGGGAACGCCTGCTTGAACGCGGCGTAGCGCTGCTGCCACGGCGTGGTCGGATCAACCAGATCGCTGCGGTCGCTCTTGAACTCCAGCCGCGCGGCGGTGTACGCGACCGACCCCGCCGCAAGCAAAGCGCACACGACAATCGTGAGCCACGGGCGCGCGCACACCAGCCGGGCCCAGCCGGCCAGAAAGCGGTCGCGTTTCGGATGCGGTCGTTCGATCAAGTCACGGCCCCAACGATGGGCCGCGAGTGTAGTGCCGGGAGCCGCCGGCATTCACCACGGAGACACGGAAGGCACGGAGGGGAAACTTTTGTCGCGAAGGCCGCAAGGTGAAGGCAGAAAACGCGAAGAGCCCGGCAGGTTCATTCCTGATTGCCATTCTTTGCGACCTTCGCGCCCTTGGTGCTCTTCGCGACAAAAGGAGCTGCTTTCTCCGTGCCCTCCGTGTCTCCGTGGTGAAAACGAGCGCGCGAAAAAGCCCAGCGCCTAACCTTGGTCAAACGCCGGGCCTCGTGGGGGTCGGTGGTGAAACGCTCAGACTGATCGGAACGATGGGTTCCCGCCCTCTGTTCCGCGAGCTTTGTCCGGACTCTTCTTCGGACTCGGCTCTATACCGTTTCAGACGCGCGACGGTTGCGATGGTTGTCACAAAGGAATTTTTTCCAGCGCGATTTTTTCACTGCCGGCATTCGCTTCATCGCTCACGCGGAAGCGGAACCGCCGGACGTGAATACACCGCGAACTCCCATGCATCTCGGTGCTGATTCGCTGCCGCCCACGCTGCTCGCGGCCCTCAGCATCGCCCATCATTCACCGGGAGATTTCAGCCTCGCCATCACCTGCTGCAAGTCCGACCAGACCTTGGAACGGTTCTCGGGCGTGTACTGGCGCAGCAGAAACGCAGGGTGATAGGTAGGCATGACCGGGATGCCGTTGTACTCCTGCCACGTGCCGCGCACCGACGTGATGCCCTTCGTCGTGTTCAGCACGTAGTGCATCGCCGGGTTGCCGAGCGTGACGATCACCCGCGGCTGGATGATCGCGATCTGCTCTTTCAGGAACGGGCCGCACTTGGCGGCCTCGTCGGGCGTGGGGGTCGCGTTGTTGGGCGGTCGGGCCTTCAGCACGTTGGCGATGTAGACGTCCTCTCGCTTCAGGCCCATCGCCTTGATCATGTCGTTGAGCAACTGCCCCGCGCGGCCGACGAACGGGATGCCCTGCTTGTCTTCCTCTTCGCCGGGCGCCTCGCCGATGAACATCAGCTCAGCGGCGGGGTCGCCATCGGCGAAGACCGTGCGGTTGTGCGACGTCACGCTGGTGCAGTGCGGGCAGGTGGCGTCGTGCCGCTCATGGAGTTCGGCGAGGAGCTTGGCCTTCTCTTCGCGGGAGCGGGAGGGGCTTGAGGCTTGGGGCTTGGGGCTCAAGACCGGAGGCGCCGCTTCGGGTGAGCCGACGGCGATGGGCACGAAGTCCACGCCCAGCAGGCGCGTGGTTTCAAGGTGCTGGCGGGCGGCGCGGGTGATGGGGTCGGTCGGCGTTGAGGGCATGCGCACAGAGTATGTCCGCGATGCCGATCAAAGAAAGTAGAACAGCCAACCGATCCAATACGGCACGGTCACAACAAACCAACACCCGAGTGATCCCAACAAGCGCTTGTTCCTCGACCACCGACGGATGCGCACATGCCGCGTACACCACCACCAGAGCGTCACGCCAGCCACGGCAAAGGCCGCGAACATCATCAGCAAGCCGCCCATCGGCGGGTTCGCGCCGCTCCCCAGCAGATTCACCAGGATCGCGCCGATCCAGAAGATCACGGTCATGCCGAACGCCGTACTCGCGCCGATCGCGCCAATGATCCATTCGCGCACCGGCAGCGAGTCGCCCTGCAGCGTCAAACGGAATTCTGATCCGCACTCCGGGCACCGTGCGCTGGTCAGCCCTTTCAAGATGTACTTGCACACCGGGCAATTCGGCGACCGCTCCGACAGAAATCGGATCAGCAGTTCGTCGGAGGGCTGGCCCGGATGCGGCTCCACGCATTGACTGTACGCGCAACATCGCCGCGGCGGCTACCCCCTCGACCGCTCGCGTTCCTTCTCGATCTCCTCATCCGTCACCGCGGCGGAGAGCCACACCTTGCCGCCCATGCGGATGATCCCCGCCGGCCGCCCGATCGCCGCGAGCGCGTCGATGAGTTCCTCATCACTGAGCGAGCGGATCGTCACGCGCGCCATCGCCGCCGGGTCCGGCGCGAAGTCCGCGAGCGATGTTCCCGCCGACGTGACGATCCGGACGGCGGGGAGCGGCGAAGAGGCCGCCTCGCTCGACGCGATCACGGCGCCGCTTGATGGTGCTTCGGCGCGCCAGCGATCCACGATCGACGGATCCGCGCGGACGATCCGCACGCCGTGGATGATTTCTGCAACGGTCGTCTGCTCCGACGGCGTTGTTGCCTTGACCCCTTCATCCACGATGTCGCGCGCGATCGGCGCGCCGGCGGAACCGGCACCGCCCGCCGGCACGCCGGGGCGCGACTGCATCAGCGCGATCACCACCGCGCCGGTGACGAGCATGCCGAACCCTGCCGCCGTGCCGAGGCGCTTCCGCGCTGCGCGCCCGCGCCTGGTTGATTCGAGCTCGCCCAGCAGCTCGCACAGAATCGCCGCGCGCCGTTCCTCACCCGCGCGCGAAAGCGCGGGAACCGCGCTGTCGCTGTTTGTCGTGTTAATGGGGTGCTCACTCATGCCCCGCCTCCGCTGCCTTTCGTTCGAGCGACGCGGTGATGCGGCCGAGCCGCCCGTCCACCGCGCCAGGCTTCATGCCGAGCGCTCGCCCGATGCGTTCGAGCGTCCAGCCGAAGCGGTGCCGCGCTTCGAGAAGGAACAGCGCGGATTCATCCATCTCGGCGAGTTCGCGCCGCAGCCACGCGAGGCGCTCATCGTCAGACATCGCGCCCGCGGGTGACAACTCCCCCCCCGTGCCACTGACCTGTTCCTGCAGGTCAGTGTGACTTGAGGTTCTCGGCGCAATCGCACTGACCGGAGGACCCGTCAGTGGCACGAGTTCCCGGTGCCGCCGATGCCACGCGCGCTCCCGCCGCAGCCGGTCGTACGCGGCGGTGATGGTGACGCGGCGCAGCCACGCGCCGAGTTGCTCTTCCTTTTCCATCGGCTTCATGGATTTGATGACCCGCATGAAAGCGTCCTGCGTCACGTCGAGGCAGAAGGACTCGTCGCGCCCGGTCGCCCGCCGGGCGATCGCGTAAACACTGTTGAACCGCGCCTCGTACAACGCGCCGAACGCCGCGGGATCACCCGCGGCGACGGCGGCGGTGAGTTCGGCGATGCTCATCGCCACGCGCGGGGGGCTCCGGGATCTTGTACGAGCAAGGCTGGATCAGACGGATCTTGCGAGGATATGACTACCGGCCGATCGCGCGAAGGGCGAGCTTCTCTTCGAGCGATCGTCGCAGCACGGTTTCTTGGCTCAGCTTCTCCACAGTCTCGGCGAGGCGCTTCTCCAGCTCTAGCTGCGCGCCTTTGAGCCGCTGAATCTCGGAGTCGAGCCTCTCTTCCGCGGCTCGCTTCAATGCAGCCCTGGCTCTCGCATCTTCTTGAAGCGTGCTGATGACGGCGTTGATGACACTCATCTGGTCCGAACGCCCCATCGCCATTACCAGCCCGGTCTCGGCGTGGAAAGACACCTGAATGCTTTCCGCGCGTAAGGCCAATGCAGCTTGCATCGCCGCGAGTACATCCTCAGCGCGCACGCCGCCCTCGGCGTCGATGATTGAACGAATCGACCAGACTCGCGTCTCTTCAAGAAACACAGGTGCGCCGCGATTTACTGTTCGTACGTACACGGCATCGTCTTCTCGATCGAGCACGACGATTGCGTTCGGCCCGACTGGACTGGCGTCGCAGCGTTCGAGCATCAGCAGCGCGGAGATCATCGAGACATTTTCAAGCTTTGTCTTGGGAACCTTGACGTCATCACTCACGAACGAGATGACTCGACGCTCACCCGCCGCGGCCTGAACCGCCTCGATGTACTGATTGATCGATCCGCCAAGGAAATCGATCGTGACCGGCTTCTTCAGGGGATTGGCCTCTGCGAGTGAACGCAGTTGGCCCCGGCGCATGGAATCCTGTTGCGCGTCCCACTGCTCGCGTGCCCACTTAGCCGCTTCTGGATTCGCCTTCTGGGGCGCGGGCGTTGGGTCTGATTTGTTTACATCCTGGGCGACCGCTGATTGGCCGCACAGAACACCGATCCCAAAGATCACCACGAGAGCAAGAGTGGTTCTCATCGAAGAAACCTCCTGTAGGTGAGAATCGCCTACAAACTCACCATACAACGCATTCATCATCTCCCTTTCGCGCTCACCCCTCCAAGAATCTCACCCCACCGCCTCTCCGCCGATCCACCCTCAACTCCAGCACCTCCGGCCGGGCATAGTGCCCCGACAAATCGAAGTTCTGCCGCTCGCGCCGCACGGCATCCGGGTCCAACTCCGCCATGATGATTTCCTCCCGCCCCACCACCGGCTCGACGAGCCACTTCCCATCCGGCCCGGCGATGCACGACCCGCCGTCGTAGAACATCGATTCTCCCGCGCACATCCGCTCCCGGCTCGGCACGCCCATCGGCACATCGCTCGCCCGGATGATCGCGCTTGCCGACAGCACATAGCTGCGCCCCTCGAGCGCGATGAAGCGGGTGATGTCGCGCGTCAGCCTTTCGCAGCCGGGCCAGAGCGCGACGTGCAGCGTCTCGCCCTGCGCGTGCAGCGCCGCCCGCGCGAGGGGCATCCAGTTCTCCCAGCAGTTCAGCCCGCCGACGGCGAACTCGCCCACTTCGTGCGTCACCAGCCCCGCGCCGTCGCCGATGCCCCAGCTGAGGCGCTCCTCGTGCGTGGGCATGAGCTTGCGGTGGACGGAGAGAATCTCGCCGGCGGGGCTGATGAAGACGCGCGAGCAGTAGATAGTGTGCCCGGCGCGGTCGCGCGGTCGCTCGGCGACGCCCAGCACCACCGCGATCTTCGCCCGCGCCGCCGCGTCGCACACGCCCGAGAGGTGCCCATCTTCGATGCATACCGCTTCGCGCAGGTAGAGCGCGTGGAGTTCCTTCTGGTCCGGCGCGTCGAACCGCGCGCCGTCCGTGCGGCACAGCCACAGCGGGTACGCCGGGATCAGCGTCTCGCCGAAGGCGACGAGCGCGGCGCCCTTCGCCCCCGCGTCGCGCACGGCGTCGATGACTTTTTTCGTGGTCTTCTCGCGGTCGAGCAGCACCGGGGCAATCTGAGCAATCGCGGCTTTCATGCGTGCATTCTCTCCGAATGGAAACAACCCGGCGTGTTCGCCGGGTTGCCGTGTCAGAATCTCCGCAAAGTCGGATACCGAAGGCCGTATCGTGGGTGCTGAACTACGGGCAGGTTTCGCCCCAATTCGCGATGACCCGCGCGACGTCGCCGAGCCCGCGCGAGCCGTCGTGGTTCAGATCGCCGAGCTGCCCCGGCACGCCGCTGATGCCCCAGTGCGTGATGACGATCGCCAGATCCGCCAACCCGATGACGCCGTCGCCGTCCGCGTCTCCCTCGCACACGGGGACGACCGCGCCCTTGCCGAACATGACGGCGGACACCGCCTCGAACAGGACGCTGTCGGGCAACCCTGTGGTGTTCGACGTGATGATCGCGGAACCCTCGGCGAAGAGCGTGGGCAGCGAGTCGATGTTCGCGGTCGCGGCCTCGAACGCGGCGCCCGTGAAGTCAACCAGAAAGTCAGGGTCGGCGAACGCACCCAGTTGCTCGGCGACCACCTCGCCGCCCGAGACTTCGATGCCCTTGAGCAGGGTCACGCCACCCTCGTCGTTGTGAAGGAACACGTTGAATCGCTTTGCGCCGATCGCCGCGCCGAGCGTATCGCTCATGCGCCACGGCATGTCGATGTAATCCCACCAGCCGTCGGCCCGGAAGGTGCGCGAACCGAAGTCGAAACTCACGGGGATCGCCGAAACGATGCGCGGGTCGACGATCGGCGCTGGCGCAAGGCCCGACGTGCCGGACTCTTCATCGCCACCGCGGGGGGCCGAGGTCTTGGGCGATGTCCGCGCCGCGCCGTTCTGCTGCAGGTCGTTCTTGCAGGTGGCGTTGGTGATGGGCGTATCAAAGCCCCAGACCAGCGCGCCCGGGAATGCAACCGCCCACCCGACCTGCCGCTGCGCACAGGCGTTCAGCACCACCTGGCGGAAGCGCTGGCGGCAGTTCAGCGGCACGCGATCGATGACCTCCTGGAAATACAAGTAGCCGCCCGGGAACGCGCCGGGCACGAGTTCGAGCTGCGCGATGCCATCGCCCGCGTCGTTCGCCACGCAGCCATGCCCGGCGTAGAAGAGGTGCGTGGCGTCGGCCTGGCACAGCAGCGTCAGCAACGCCTCTTTCGACACGTGGTTGACGCGGGTGATCGCGTACCCCTTCGCGCGATAGATGCTCTCCGCGAGGTCGGCCTCCGCGGTGAGCGCGTCTCGGTTCGCCTGCTTGGGATCCCAGCCGGTCACGACGATGGCCCGGCTGGCCCCCAACGCGCTGACTGCGGTCACGAGCACCGCGGCCATCCCGGTGACCACCACGGTGAACAAACGATGGATGCTCGACTGGCGGGCGTTCATGGGCGCTTCTCCTATTCCGAATATGCGCTTGAAATCCAAGAAGGAGAGCGGCAATCCCTTCCAAACCGGACGTTTGATCGTCAGGCGGACTGACTTTTTTCCTATGCAGATCCGAGAACAAGGGACCTGCAACGCCCAAATTGCCCAGTCTGACGGCACTCCCGCCGTCGCCACTTCTCCGCTATGATCCGCCCCATGCACTACGACGCGCACCAGCCCGTGATCGACAATCTCGAGGCGCGGATCTCAACGATCCGCGACTCTCTTTAACTACGACGCCAAACTCGCCCAGCTCACGCAGCTCGAAGCGAAGATGGGGGCCGCGGATTTCTGGGACAAGCCCGAAGCCGCCAAGAAAACCGTCGATGAATTGAAATCGCTCAAGGCGGTCGTCGCGCCGCTGCAGGAAGCCCTCGGCCAGTTCGGCGACGCGAAGGCCGGCTACGAGATGGCGAAGGAACTCGGCGGGCCCGGCACGCCCGACAAGGATCTCCTCGCCGAGGCCGACGCGCTGCTCTTCAACCTCAATCAGCGCATGGCGCGCATCGAGCTCCTCTCGCTCCTCTCGGGCAAGCACGACCAGCGGAACTGCTTCTTCACCATCTCCGCCGGCGACGGCGGCACCGAGGCCAACGACTGGTGCGAGATGCTCTTCCGCATGTATCTGCTCTTCTTCGAGAAGTATCACACCGAGTGGAAGGTCGAGGAGATCGAAAAATCCTACGGCTCGGAAGTCGGTCTCGATTCCGTCACCCTCCGCGTCAGCGGGCCGAATTCATTCGGCTACCTGAAGTGCGAGCGGGGCACGCACCGGCTCGCGCGCGTCTCACCGTTCAACGCACAGGGCAAGCGCCAGACCAGCTTCGCCACCGTCGATGTCACGCCCGAGTTCGAGGAATCCAACGTCGAAATCCCCGACAAGGACCTTGAAATCACCCCCTTCGTCCGCGCCAGCGGCCCGGGCGGGCAGAACGTGAACAAGGTGGCCTCCGCCGTGCGCGTCGTGCACAAGCCGACGGGCATCATGGTCGTCAGCAGCACGTATCGCGAGCAGCCGCAGAACCGGAAGCAGGCGCTCGCGATCCTTCAGGCAAAGCTCGAGCAGATCGAGGAAGAGCGGCGGAACAAAGAGATCAAGGAAGCCGCCGGCGGATCGATCGACCGCGGCTGGGGCACGCAGATCCGCTCGTACGTGATCTATGACTCGCGCGTCAAGGACCACCGCACGGGGCACGAGTCCGGGTCGCCGGTGGATGTGCTCGCGGGCAACCTCGATCCGTTTATCGATGCCGAGTTGCAGCGCCGCCGCAAGGAACAGGCGGAGCGCGAAGCCGGCCCAGCCGCCGCCCCCGAGGCGTCCTGAATCAACGCGCAATCAATAGCAACGCTTCGACAGGCGTGGCATTGCACCGATTGAATACCCATTTTTAAATGGGTTATTGTGCCGTGGAGGCTGACTTCTTTACGATTCGTGTGGATATCCTGCGGAAACGCCCGTGATAGCAAGTACGGCATTCGATTACATATCCGTATCAGCAGATTCGCTTCGCCAAATTGCCAGATTCCCCTTGCGTCAACCGATGAAGTTGTCGTAAGTTCCTGTGCTTACAGGACTTGAGGGGCGAAAGGAGCTTGAGCAATCATGGCGATTACGATGCTTGAAATCGCTCGTCGCGTGAATGTGTCGCAGGCCACCGTATCGAGGGTACTTTCCGGCAAGCCCAGTCAGTTTATCTCCGAGGGCACGCGGACCAAGGTGCTCCAGGCGGCGAACGAGCTCGGCTACCAGATGAACCGGGCGGCCCGGAGCCTGGCGACCGGAAAGACGCAGGTCGTCGGCCTGTGGATCCGAAACCCCGACCGCCCCTACTACTCCCAGATGGTCCGCGCGTTGCACGACCTCGCCCGGGCGGACGGGTACGAGACGATTCTCTCAGCCTTCGTTCAGCAGCCCGATCCGCCGGCGGGCATCCCCGAGATGCCGCACACGCGCCCGATCGTGGCGGGGTGGCCGGTGGACGGGATCATCGCCGCCGACTGCGCCAAGGCGGCCCGCGAGCACATCGCGCACGAGCACTCGGAGAACAACGGCACGAAACACACGCCGCTGGTCGGGCTGTCGAGCGACTACCCGCTCGATGCGGACTACATCGGCTGCGATCACGAGACGGGGTGCGAGGAGGCGGTGCGGCACCTGCTCGAGCGCGGCTGTCGGCGGATCGCGCACGTCACCGCCAACGGCTCGATCAGCCCCGTGCGCAGCCAGCGGACCCGCGCGTACGAGCGCGTGCTCCAGGAAGCCGGGCTGCCCGTCGACCTCATCGTTGCGACGGAAGAGACCCGCGCCGGGGCCCGCGAAGCCGTCAAGCAGCGCTTCAAGCGCGCCACGCCCCCCGACGCGCTCTTCTGCATCAACGACGACCTCGCGGTCGGCGCCTACCGCGGTGTGCGCGACCTCGGGCTGCGCGTTCCCGAGGACGTGGCGATCGTGGGCATCGACGGCATCGAGGACGGCGAATACACCGACCCGGCGATCAGCACGGTGGTCCAGCCCGTCGAGCAGATGTGCCGGCTGGCGTGGGCGACGCTGCAGGAACGGATGGCGCACCCGGAGATGCCGCTCAAACAGGTGCGACTGCCGGCGAAGCTGGTGATCCGTGGCTCGTCGATGCGATAGCGCCGGTTCCGGTGCTTTCCGGGTGAGATTTGAGCGTAACGCACGCGCGGGCGGCGGCATCGGACGAGATGTCGCCGCCCGCTGTTCGCTCTGAGGGGCGGCCGAACGAGATTGAATCCATCGGCGCGTCCGGCCCGGCGTGGAGCCTGGCGCGCTGTCAAGCCGACCCGTGAAGGAGTTCCCGATGAATCGAAGATTCACCGGCGCGATCACCGCGCTGATGGTTCCCGCGTTGTCCCTCGCCGCACAAGCCGCGAATGTGGTGTCCGCGCCGATGCTGACACTCGACGGCGCGCGGGCCGTGCTGGCCGCTGCCGAGGCGCAGGCGGCGAAGGGCTCGAACACCGGCGCGATCGCGGTGGTCGACTCGGCAGGGAATGTGCTGGCCGTCCATCGTCTGGACGGCACATTCCCGGCGGCGAGCGACGTGGCGATCGGCAAGGCGCGCACGGCGGCCCGCTTCCGCAAGCCCACGAAGTTCTTCGAGGAGACGATCGCGAAAGGACGCACCGCGATGGTGGCGATGAACGACTTCACGCCGCTGCAGGGGGGCGTGCTGATCATGGCCGATGGGCAGGTGGTCGGTGCGGTGGGCGTCAGCGGTGCCGCGAGCGCGGCGCAGGACGAAGAGGTCGCGACGGCAGGTGCCGCCGCGCTCGGCGCTCCGACCACGACGTCGCTCGCTCCGATCGCTCCGGCGATGGTCGCAGACGCGGGCTTTGTCGGCCCGCCCGCGCCGCCGGGCGCGTGAAGGCAACTCACCACAGAGACACGGAGAGCACTGAGTTCAGACACACGAGATCGCGATTGGTTCATGCATCACGCGCGAGCGACCACGAGCCAGCGCGCAGAGAGATCGATCCGTGATCGAACCTCATTCCAACAGGAGAAGCAATTCAATGCGTACAGCTTGGGCGATAGCAGTCATCTCCGCCGCGGCGATGCTCGGCGGTTGCGGTTCAGTCGACAAGACCTGCGTGATGACCGCGCCCGCGGGCGGCGCGAGCGCCGCCGCCGGCAAGCAGCTCATCAACACCGACCGCAACGGCGTCGCGCTCCAGGGCTACGACCCCGTGGCGTACTTCACCGACAACAAACCCGTCATGGGCGACGCGGCGTTCACATCGACAGCGAACGGGGCGGTGTACCAGTTCGCGTCCGCCGAGCACAAGGCGATGTTCGACGCGAATCCCGCGAAGTACGAGCCTGCGTACGGCGGCTATTGCGGCTACGCGGCGTCGATCAACAAGGTCTCGCCCATCAGCCCGCAGTGGTTCCAGATACTCAACGGCCGGCTCGTCCTGCAGCACAACAAAGGCGCGTGGGATGAGTGGGTGAAAGACGTGCCCGGCAACATCGTGAAGGCGGACTCGAACTGGCCGTCGCTGGTCGAGAAGAACGGTTTCGCGGGCGCGCGCCTGCTGAATCTCGACACAGACGGCGTAGCGCTCGGCGGGTACGACGTGATCTCGTATTTCGAGGGCGGCACGCCGGTGAAGGGCACTCCCGATCAAGAGTCCACCTACAACGGCGCGAAGTACTGGTTCGCCAGCAAAGCGCACCGCAGCGCGTTCGAGAGCGACCCGACGAAGTACGAGCCGTCATTCGGGGGATTCTGCGGCTACGCCGCGTCGATCAACAAGCTTTCGCCGGTTGATCCGACGATCTATCAGATCATCGACGGGCGGCTCGTGCTGCAGCACACGCCCAAGGCGTACGAGCTGTTCAACAAAGACGCCGCGGCGAGCCTCGCGAAGGCGGACCGCAACTGGCCCGGGTTGGTCAAGCGGAACTGTCACTGAAGCAGGGACCAGGGGACCGCGTGCAAGCCACCACGCCATCGAGGCGTCAAGCCATCAAGTGAAGGGAACTGATCGATGAAGACCGTGCTGAATTCTCTGCTGCGAACCGCGATCGTGGGAGTCGCCGCGTGCATCGCGCACGGCGCGCCGGCCCGCCCCGAGGCGTCGGCCAACGTGGCCGATGCGGTCGCGGATCTGCGGACGATCGACGGCGCCCAGGCCGTCGGCGCGACGTGGCGGTACCGCGACGCGGAGATCTCCGAGGTCGATCACCGCGCGCCGGGGCCCGACAACAAGCCCTCGGGCGCGCCGATCAAGACGCACGACATCGCGCCCAAGGCCGGCGCCGCCGCATTCGATGATTCATCGTGGGAAGTGATCGGTGCGGACACGCTGGAGCAACGCCGCTCGACCGGACGGACGGCGTTCGGCTGGTACCGCCTGCACTTCACCGTGCCTGAGAAGATCGGCTCGATCGACACCCGCGGCTCGACGCTGGTGTTCGAGATCGTCGCCGACGACTACGCCGAGGTGTGGGTTGACGGCACTCTGAGCACCACGCTGGGTCAGTCGGGCGGGCACCTCGTGAAAGGGTGGAACGCGCCGAACCGCGTTGTTGTCACCGAGAACGCAACACCCGGCGCGCGGCATGCGATCGCCGTCTTCGTGGCGAACGGGCCGCTCTCCGACCCACCGGCGAACTACATCTGGATCCGCTCGTGCACGCTCGACGTCTACAAACCCGGCCGTTTCAGCCCGCCCGAATTCGTTGAGACGATGATCACGCGCGCCGATCCGGCGCTCGACGCGATCATCGCGCCGGGCGCGAAGATCGAGAAGATCGGCGAGGGATTCGTCTTCACCGAGGGACCGGTGTGGAGCCCCGCCGGGCATCTTCTGTTCAGCGATCCGAACGCGAACACGATCTATCGTTGGCAGCCGCCGGGTGACGTGTCGACCTATCGCACGAAGAGCGGCTACGGCGGGCTTGATATCGGCGAATACCGTCAGCCCGGCTCGAACGGGCTGACGTTCGACCGCGAGGGACGGCTCACGATCTGCGAGCACGGCAATCGTCGCGTCACGCGCCTCGAGAAGAACGGCACGCTCACAGTCCTCGCCGATCGCTACAACGGCAAGCGTCTGAACAGCCCGAATGATCTCGTGTACCGCTCGGACGGCGCGCTCTACTTCACCGACCCGCCCTTCGGCCTGCCCAAGTTCGCGGATGATCCGCGCCGCGAGCAGCCGCACTTCGGCGTGTACTGCCTCAAGGACGGCGAGTTGAGGCTCGTCGTGCCGGAACTGATGGGGCCGAACGGCATCGCGCTCTCGCCCGATGAGAAGCACCTCTACGTCGGCGACTGGAATGTGCAGCACAGAGCCGTCACGCGATACGACGTCATGCCCGACGGCACGCTCTCCGGCGGCAAGACCTTCTTCGATCTCACCAGCCAACCGGGCGATCAGGCGATCGACGGCGTGAAAGTCGACACGCGCGGCAACGTCTACATCTCTGGTCCTGGCGGCGTGTGGATCGTCTCGCCCGAGGGCAGGCACCTCGGCACGCTCGCGGGGCCGGAGCCGGTCCACAATATGGCGTTCGGCGATGCGGATGGAAAGACCCTCTACCTCGCCGCGCACACCGGGCTGTACCGCGTGAGACTCAACGTTGAGGGTGTGCGACCGATGCCGAAGTAGTGCGGTTTGCGCGTTCGCGCATCGCCGTACACTGGCGGGATGCGCATCCGATCGAACCGTCTGTCGTCGCTCCCGCCGTACGTCTTCGCCGAGATCGACAAGCGCCAGAAGGCGGCGAAAGCCTCGGGCGTCGACGTCATCAACCTCGGCATCGGCGACCCCGATAAGCCGACGCCAAAGTTCATCGTCGACGCGATGGCGAAGGCGATCTACGACCCCGCGAATCATCCCTACGCCTACGGCGGGGGGACGAAGCTGTTCCGCGAAGCCGCCGCGCGGTTCATGCAGACTCGCTTCGGCGTGGCGTGTGACCCGCAGCGTCACATCGTCGCGCTGCTCGGCTCGAAGGAGGGCCTCGGGCATCTGCCGATCGCGGTGACTGATCCGGGCGACGCGGTGCTGGTGCCGGACATCCACTACCCGGTCTACAGCAACACGTCGCGCTTCGCGTCGGTCGAGCCGATTTTCATGCCGACGACGGCGGCGAACGAGTGGTTGCCGGATTTCAGCGCGGTGCCCGCTGACGCGCGGAAGCGGGCGCGGCTGTGCTACACGAACTATCCGAACAATCCGACGGGCGCGTGCGTGGGAGTTGAGTTCTATGAGAAGCTGGTCGAGTTCTGCCGCGCGAACGAGATCATCGCGATCAGCGATCAGGCGTACTCGGAGATCTTCTTCGAGGAACGCCCCGTCTCGATCTGGCAGGCGCGCGGCGCGACGCTCGACGAGACGCCCGCGATCGAGTTCCACACGCTGAGCAAGACGTTCAACATGACGGGGTGGCGCATCGCGTTCGCCGTCGGGCACCCGGAGGTGATCGGCGCGCTGACCTCGGTGAAGAGCAGCTACGACTCGGGTGTGTTCGCGGCGATCCAGCAGACGGGCGCCTTCGCGCTCGACCACTTCGACCACCCGGAGATCGGCGGGCTGCGCGAGATGTACCGCGCTCGGCGCGATGCGCTCATCCCCGGTCTGCGCGCCATCGGCTGCGACGTGCAGCCGCCGAAGGCGGGGTTCTTCTGCTGGGCGAAGTGCCCGAAGGGGTACACATCATGGGATTTCGCGGGGAAGTGCCTTGATGAAGCGGGCGTGGTCGTGATTCCGGGCGCTGGGTTCAGCGAGTCGGCGAAGGACTACTTCCGCATCGCGCTGACGGTGGAAGTGGATCGACTGGAAGAAGCGTGCCGACGCTTGCGCGAGGTGAAGTGGTGAGCGCCGCTGCGCCTGAGCGGGTTGAAGCACCCGCGCATCTGGTGAAGGCGCGGGCGGCATCGCGCGCCGCGCGCGGGTCAGGCACATCGCCCGGCGCCGGGGAAGCAATCAAGGGCGGCATCACGTTCCAGCCCGACATCTACCCGCGCGTGCTCGAGTTGCTGCCGACGCACGCTGGCGCGTGCATTCTCGATGTCGGCGCTGGGCAGGGGTACTTCTGCCAGCTCGCGAAGGAGCGCGGGCTCTCCATCGAAGCGTGCGACTTCGAGGAGGAACTGTTCATGGTGCCGGGCGTGCCGTTCCGTGCGGCGGACATCACGCGCAATCTGCCCTACGACAGCGGCACGTTCGACTGCACGGTGGCGATCGAGGTGCTCGAGCATCTCGCGGATCACAAGCGGTTTTTCGAGGAGATGTTCCGCATCACCAAGCCGGGCGGCACGGTGATCCTCACGACGCCCAACGTGCTGAGCGTGCCGTCGCGATGGCACTTTCTGATGACGGGCTACACAGACTGCGCCCCCACGCCGCTGGACCCGCGGCGCGAGGATTACTGGATGCAGCACATCAACCCCATCGCGCTGCACCAGATTCTGTTCAACGTCGAACGCAACGGCGGCGAGTTGATCGAACTCACAACGAACCGCATTCGTCGCAGCGCGTGGCTGCCGACGGCGCTGCTGTACCCGTTCCTGTGGCTGAGTGTCCGCCGCCACCTGCTCCGCGCGAAATACGCGGGCGTGCTGAAACTCCACCGGCGGCACATCCGGTGGATGCTGTGCCGGGCGAATTTGATGGGGCGGATCACGATCGCGGTGGCGCGGAAGGGGCGTTGATCAGATTCAGGACTTCCGCCGCAGCGCATCCATCGCCAGAATCTCGAAGATCACATGCGCCGCGAGCAGGGCCGTGTTGCCCGCGACATCGCGGTCGGGCAGCACTTCGACGACATCCGCGCCGAGGGTGTTGGGTTTGTATGACGCGACGTGCCGGAGCAGGGCGAGGATTTCGGCGGAAGTGAAGCCGCCGACGCTGGGGGTGCCGGTGCCGGGGGCGAAGGCGGGGTCGATGCAGTCGATGTCGAAGGTCAGGTACGCCTCGGCGTCGCCCAGCTTCGAGAGGAACGCGTCGATGGTCTTCGTGCCCTCGCGCTTCCACTGCTCGAAGGTGACGAGGGTGATGCCCTGATCGCGCGCGTACTTCAGGTCGTCCTTCGTGTTCAGCGGCCCCTTGATGCCGATGGAGAGCATGCGCTTGGGGTCGATGAGTTGCTCTTCAATGGCGCGGATGAATGGGGAGGCGTGGCTGAACTTCTCGCCGCGCAAATCGGGAACGGTGTCGAGGTGTGAGTCGAAGTGGATCAGCGCGAGAGGCCGTTTGCCTCGGCGTTCGTGCGTGGCGCGGAGGTTGGCGAGCGCGATCGAGTGGTCGCCGCCGACGGCGAAGAGTTTGGTGTGCTTCGGGTCGCCCAGCGTGTGCGCGAAATCGGCGACCTTGTTGACATTCACTTCGAGATCGAACGGCTCGACCGGCGCATCGCCCGCATCGGCGAGGCTAAGCACCTCGGCGACGTTGACATCGTGCTCCATGTGGTACGGCTTGACGTACTGCGATTCGGCGCGGATGGCGCGCGGGCCGAAGCGGGCGCCGGAGCGGTACGTAACGCCCGAGTCGAACGGCACGCCGAAGATCGCCCAATCGACCGGCGACTGCGCGGGCGGTACATCGCTGAGGCGCGGGAATCGGCAGAACGTCGGGATGCCGGCGTAGCGCGGCGTCTCGCGCGGGTTAACCAGCGTGGTGCGGAAACTCGTCATGCGGACAGAGTACGGACTCGGCGGAGAATTCACCACAGAGAACACAGAGGGCACAGAGACGATTCGCTTCAGCGATACAGAAGAATAAGAATCACCGCAGAGACGCAGAGAGCGCGGAGAGGGATGATTTGAAAGGATGACAAGGCAGGTGAGCCGTGCGGACTCCGCTTGACTTTCGATCGGTCTCGTTGTGATTCGGGTCGATGAGTACTCATATGGCCCGCGCGGAGCAGCGTGCGTATCGCGGACTCGCGGCGAGCCGAACCATTTGAGCCAGCGGCGGTACTGTTGTGGTTGAGCATGAGCCAGCCCGGAACGAGACGCGCCGCGTGAGCAAGCGTTCCCCGGTCGCCGCGCGAAGTACAGTACGCCAATCATTGAACAACCATTGTTACAGGAGGTCCCATGAGCAACCGCCGAGTGTTCGCATCGTTCGTGCTGATCACCGCCGCTGGTGTTGGCGTGTGGCTGGCCGCGTCGCCGACGAGTGCGCAGTCGCCGCAGACGATTCGTGACGACGGCATCCTGATCTGCCGCGGGAAATTTGATGTGGAGGTGATGTTCACCCCCGACGGGCCGAACGCGATCGGCAGCCCGATCAAGGACGTCACCGAGCTGCGCATTACGGATGAATGGGCGATCATGAAGGTCACGCGCGGCCTGCGGACGGCGAGTTTGGTCGTGCCGCGGGAGAAGATCGTGTCGATCCAGGCGCTGGAGTAGCCGCGGCGCGCCTACGCTTGGCTCATGCGGGATGGAAGCACCGGCGCGGGGCACGATCACACGTACGAGGGCGCGCTGCCGCACGCCCCGCCGCGGGCGCGTGGGGCGCATGTGAACCCGTCGAATCGCTTCGAGACGGTCTCGCTGCATGTCTTGGGTGAGCATCTTGATGAGATCCGGCTGGAGCGCGAAGCGGCGGGTGATGGCGATGATGAGGTCGCGCTGCGCACGCGCGTGTTCCACGACAAAAGCCGCAGCGTCATCAACCCGGTGAGCAGCCCGGACATCCCGATGGCGTGGACGATCAACCCGTACCGCGGGTGCGAGCACGGGTGCTCGTACTGCTACGCGCGGCCGACGCACGAGACGTTCGGCTTGTCGGCGGGGCTGGACTTTGAGTCGCGCCTGTATGCGAAGACCGACGCCGCCGTGCTGCTGCGCCGCGAACTGGCGCGGAAGTCGTGGGTCGGCGAACCGATCACGATGAGCGGCATCACGGACCCGTACCAGCCGGTGGAGCGGCACCTGCGCATCACGCGCGCGTGCCTGCAGGTGATGCTCGAGTGCGGGCAGCCGGTGTCGATCATCACCAAGGGTGCGCTGGTGACGCGCGATATTGACTTGCTCTCGCCGCTGGCGAAGCTCGGCGCGGCGCATGTGGGGATCAGCATCACGACGCTTGACCCGGACTTAGCGCGAAAGATGGAGCCGCGGGCGAGCGTGCCGCGCGAGCGGCTCCGCGCGGTGCGCGAGCTGAGCGCGGCGGGCGTGCCGGTGACGGTGATGACCGCGCCGATCATCCCGGGATTGAACGATGAAGAAATCCCCGCGCTGCTGGAAGCCGTGCAGGAAGCGGGCGCCGTCGGCGCGGGGTATGTCATGCTGCGCCTGCCCTTCGCGGTCGAGGATGTGTTCACGGAATGGTTGTCGCGCGAGTTCCCGGAACGGGCTTCGAAGGTGCTGTCGCTGATCCGCTCCGTGCGCGCGGGCGAGCTGAACGATCCGCGTTTCGGATCGCGGATGCGCGGCGAGGGGGCCTACGCGGACCAGATCAGCCGCGCGTTCAAGGTGTTCGCGGCGAGATTGGGATTGAACAAGCGCTGGCCGCCGCTGACGAGCGCGCACTTCCGCAGGCCCACGCTGCTGGAAGCGGGGCAGATGGGTCTGTTCGGCGGGTGAGGGCGGTGTGCGCCGTCACGAGATGCGCGGTTCTTCGCCGAACTTCTTCGCGAGGTCGCGCAGAGTATTGTTGATGGTGGCGTCATGCCCGATGAAGAGCCCGCCGATGA
Source organism: uncultured Phycisphaeraceae bacterium (assembly GCA_964391865.1). Taxonomy (GTDB): domain Bacteria; phylum Planctomycetota; class Phycisphaerae; order Phycisphaerales; family UBA1924; genus DASZQL01. Next base: position 115,379 of record CAYMNQ010000004.1, on the reverse strand, counting down.
CACGGAAGAGGGCGGGCTTCACGGCCCCGCGCTCAGTGATGGTGAGCGAGCAGCCCTCATCGGTCGGCGCGAGTTCCCAGGTCCACGTGCCGCCGAAGGGGAGCGCGTCGTCGGCGATGGTGCTGGTGAGTTTGCTGGGCGGCGCGATCTCGGTGAGTTCGAGCGTCATCGCCATGCCGCCGGCGTTCATGGTGTAGATGGGCTTGCCGTTCCGGTCGGGCCCGCGCTTAACGTTGCTGTAACCGCTCTGCCACTCGGCGTGGCGGTCGTAGTCGCTGATGACGCCCCACACGGTGTCGACGGGCTGCTTGAGTCTCAGCGTGCGCGAGACAACATGGTCGCGCGGCATGAGGGAGCCGATGATCCACAGAATCAGCGGGATAGCGATGAGAATTGCGGCGATGATGAGGAGCCACTTGAGCATGGGGCCACTTCTTGTCTTGTGTTCACGCGGGTTTGGGTGACTCAGTCCGCGCGATGTTCCCGGGCTCGGCACCGGCGTCGATGAGGCAGCGGTCGATCAGCCATTTGCCGCCGAGCAGGAGATACAGCCCGAGCCCCAGTTGGACAAACGTGCCGAGATACGCGAGCGTGGTCCACAAGAGTGCGGGGCCGATCGCGAACAAGCGAGACTCGCCCCAATCGTTCTGCGAGTGAGCGATCACCTGGCTCACGAAGCCGGGCAGGCTGCCGACGGTGAATCCGACGAACAACAGCCCGATCGCACGCACGACGAGAGTGAACCAGACGCGATGATTCATGAATACAGCCTCCGGGAAAGGCGCTCGGCGAACCCGCGCCTTGAGAGTGCCAAATGCCATCCCAGCCAATGGACGGCCACAAAGAAGAGCAATAGCAACGCCGACTGCACCAACTCCGCCAGCGGCTCGGCCGCTTCGCCGACATCCATCACCGGAACACTCTCGCCGCGCGGCATCACGACGAACACGATCAGGCTGGCGATCGAGACGATGCCGAGCCACACCCAGCCGATCGACGCCCCGAGCAGCACGATCCCCGCCGCCTTCAATAACAGTCGCGCACGGGAGGAATCGTTGTTGCGTGCCTCTTGCAACGCACCCGCGCTTTCACGTGTGCCGGTATTGCTTGGACTGACAGTCATCGCGCCCACGACTCCTCCCACCTCATCCCCGTCGGCACGCTGACGGCATCACTCGCTTCAACGAGCGACGCGACCGGGTACGCCGTGTAGTCGAGGCTGAACGATCCGGCCGGGCGGTGGTTGCCCGATCGGCCCAGCCCGCCGAAGGGGAGTTTCGACGACGCTCCGGCGGTGCCCGTGTTCACATTCACGCAGCCGGCGCGGCTCTCGGCGAGGAAGCGGCGCTGGTGCTCCGCGTTCCTTGTGAAGATCGCGCTCGCCAGCCCGTAGCGTGTGGTGTTCGCCTGCTTCAACGCGGCGTCGAACGAGTCAACGACTGCGAGGCGCAGCAGCGGGCCGAAGACCTCGAAATCCGCGCCGGCATCGGCGCGCGGGTCGTCCGCGAGCGAGAAGCCGGGGACTTCGATGATGCCGGGCGTGATGTAGTAACCCTTCGAGACGGACTCCATGGCGGTGGATTCGAGGAGCACGCGCGCGCCGAGCGCGGCGGCCTGTCGTTGGAACGCGAGGGCGGCGTCGATCGATTCGCGGCGGATGATCGGGCCGCAGAAGACGGGGTTACCCGCCACGCCGCGCGGATCACCCACGAGCAGGTTGCTCGCGAGTTTCTGCAGCAGCGGGATGAAGCTCGGCGCGATGTCGCGGTGGATGATGGCGCGGCGGGTGCAGGTACAGCGCTGCCCGGTGGTCGCGAAGGCTGAGCGGGCCACTTCGATCGCCGCCTGCTTCAAGTCGCAGTCGGGCATGATGATCGCGGGGTTGTTGCCGCCCAGTTCGAGCGCGATGATGCGCCCGGGGCGGTCGAGATTCGCTTCGAGGATGCGCCGCCCGACGGGCCAGGAGCCGGTGAAGAGAATGCCGTCGATATCGTCATGGTTCACGAGCGCGGCGGCGACATCCGCGCCGCCCTGCACGAGGTTCACCACGCCGGGGGGCGCGCCGCTCGATTCGAGCGCTTCGATGAACAGCTCGGCGAGCAATTGCCCGATCGCGGGCGTCTTGTCGCTGGGCTTGAGGACGATGGTGTTCCCGGTGAGGAGCGCGGGGACGATGTGCCCGTTGGGCAGGTGGGCGGGGAAGTTGAAGGGGCCGACGACGGCCATCACGCCGTGCGGGCGAAAAACGCAGCGACCCGCGCGGGTGTCGCTGACTTTCACGTCAAACGGCGCGACGCGCGAGCGCCCGGTGGATGGTCCCTCGGCGAGGGTGATGTCCACTTTCTCCGCGAGCGCTTTCGCTTCGGCCTGCGACTCCCACATCGCCTTGCCGACTTCGTCGCAGATGAGTTCGGCGATCGCGGGCTCGCGCTGTTTCACGAGCGACTGGTAGGCGCGCAGCGCCTCAACGCGGCGCTCGACGGGCCACGACGACCACGCGGGCAGCGCGGCGCGGGCGGCGCGCACGGCGAGCTCGGCATGCTCCACACGCGGCGAGCAGGCATGCACGATATCCGCGGGGCGCGCGGGGTTGTGCGAGAGGAGGCGCTGGCCCGGGATGGGGATGACCTGGCCCGCGATAAGATCGCTTGGCTCGTTCCGGAGTGAAGCGTGCTTCATAGAGAACTCATGGTAGGCGATCGCGCCGCGCGGCTTCCGGCGTGGCCGGGTTGGTCCGACGCGCGGGTTCCGCGTGAGGCTGGTCGCCTGAGGATTGGTGGTGCGGTCGTGTGCGTCGGTGTGGCGTGTTGAGGTGGCTCGTCGCTGTGAGTTCGATGTCGCGTCAGAAAAACCCGCCGGCGGGCTGAGATGTGCGGCGGCTTTCGCCGCCGTGACGATGGCGCGGTTTCGAAGGATCGAAGACCGCGCATCGGCAACGGGCATGAGTCGCGCGGGCGGCGGTCGCTGGCCAGTCGGCACCGATCGCGGGGGGGCGCCCGCGGGTGCTTGTGGGCACGCGCGGGTCCTCCACCTATGGGCAAAAAGGCCACCGGCGCGCGCACCCAGGTGAACTTGCGTGCGGCTCGGGCGCGCCTAACTCTCGGCGTGACAAGGAATAGGGACTTTTCTGAGATCTTTGCCGTTCTTGGCGGGGACATGTCACCGGCGCGCGCACAAACGCGGACACACGAGTGTGATGATGATCAGCGTGGGGCGCGGGCGCGCTGGCGGGCCTTGGGTGCGGCTTCGGCGGCGGGCTTCTCGCCCGCGTGGATGTCGTAGGGCGTGAAGCCGACGTGCATGCCGGGCTCGAGATTCAGCGCCTCGGCGGCCTCGCGCGGGAGCTTGAGCGACTTGCCGGCGTCACCGAAAGCGGCGTGGGTGTAGAGGGCGCGGAAGTCGCCGTCGTCGGTCTCGGCGCTGAGGAAACCGGGGGTCTTGGCTTGGGCGGGCGGGCAGGTGCCGGCGAACTTCGCGCGGCGGGTGTCTTTGACGAGTTTGATCTCGCCTGTCTCGGCTTCGAGGTGTGGCCCGCCGTCGAAGGGATCGACGCGGTCGCGGTAGGTGAAGCCGATCGATTCGAGCATGCGGCGCGCGGGGGCGGTGTCGGCGCCGACCTGCCCGACGACCTGGCGTGCTTCGGGGGGCAGGAGGCTGAGGTAGATCTCCTCGCGGGGGAGGAGGGAGAGCATGAACTCGCGCGAGTGCTGGCAGAAGAGATCGGCGTCGCGGTACGAGAGGTTGATGAAGCGGCGGCCCAGCGCTTCCCAGAATGGGCTGCGGCCGTCGCCGGTGAGGGGGGCCATCATCTCGGCGATGATGCGGTCGGAGACGGCTTTGCGGTGCATGCCCATGTAGTGGAAGCGGACGAGAGAGAGCTGCTTGCCGAGCTTGAGCGGGTGGCGGCGGACGGTGGGGCTGAGGATCAGGCCGCCGATCTCGGTCGGGCCGCTCTCATCGAGGAAGAGCTGCGCGGTGATGTGCGTGTGCCCCTCCTGAAGATCGCGCGAGAAGCACTCACGTCTCTTGAGCTGGAAGGAGAGATTCGGGTGCCCCTTGGTGCCCATCTTCGCGACGATCATCGACGTGCCGAGGACGGTGCGGTTGGTGAGGTCCTCGATGACGAACATGTAGAGGGGAGAATTCTTGACGGCGCCCTTGCCCTCTTCACCGAGCGCGAGGGGCCGGCCGGTGGCGGCGGCTTCGAAGCTGGCGCGGGCGCGGCGGATCTTCTCGGCGATGATGTCCTTGTCCGCGGGCAGATTGATGAAGAAGACCATTTTCGACAGCTTGAAGAGCAGGTCGAGGTCGTCGTTCTGGACTCGTCGGATCAGGAACATGAATATTCACCACAGAGGACACAGAGATCACAGAGTTGGAAGTGAGAGAAACATGGATTGTCAATTGCAGCGATGAGTTCTCGCTTCGGTGTTCTCGTTCATTATTTCAATCAATCCTTTCCCCCTCTGTGTTCTCTGTGGAGAATTCTTACTTCTTGATCTCGGCCGCCACGCGGGTCATGGCTTTTTCGATGACGGCGAACGCGCGGGGCCAGATGGATTCGTCGAGGATTCCGAGGGGCGGGAGCATGCGGACGTGGTACGGGCCGTGCCCGCAGTAGAAGGCGATGAGGCCTTCCTCGAACATCACCTTGCAGAGCTTCATAATGGTGTCCTTGTCGCCGGCGAAGGGGGTGAAGCGCATCATGCCGCCGTAGCCGCCGACGAGGTCGGGGACCTCCGCGACGTGGGGGAACCACGCGGGGTGCTTTGCGATGAGCGAGCGCACCTGCTCGGTGAAGAGTTTGTGATGCCGCTCGATGGAGCCGGCCGGGCCGTAGTAGTTGCCGGTGGAGAGGCGCTCGAGCACGCGCTGCCCGACGCGGAGCGCGTCGGTGGAGCCGAGGAATGTGCCGGAGAGAAGACCGGGCTTGGGGTTGTACTCGTCGGTATAGAGCGCGGCGCACACCTGCGTCATCTTGCCGACGCAGCAGACGTCGATCATGTCGCCCAGGTCCATGGCTTCAAAGGCGAACATGCTGGGTGTGCGGCCGAAGGTCTGGATCTCGTCGTCCCAGATGGCGATGCGGGCGTCCTTGCAGACTTTCATGAGTTCGCGGTGGAACTCGGGGAGCGCGGTGTTGAAGCCGCCCTCGCCCTGCACGAGTTCGAAGATGAAGCAGGCGTGCTGCGCCGGGTAGCGCTCGATGTACTGGCGCAGGTGCCAGACGGCCATGTCGATGAAGCGTGTGGAGCCGGAAACGTCGCCGGCGCTCATGCGGCGGGCGGCGACGTGGTCGTAGAAGGGCATGTAGTCGACGAGGACGTTCAACGGCAGGCCTTGGCGCCCAGCGGCGGAATCGCCGATCTGCGCCATCGCCCACGAGCGGCCCATGAAGCAGTCCTTGAAGGCGATGACGCGACTGGCCGGGGCGTGCTTCTGGAAGCAGACCTTCAGGGCGTTCTCGTTCGCCATCGCGCCGCTGTTGCAGAGGAACGCGTGCTTCAGGCGGCTGACCTTTGACGCGAGCGAGACGAGCGTGTCATTGAACTTGATCGCGTCGTCGTTCAGGATCAGGTGCCCCTGCATGGGCGTGTTGCTGAGCGAGGACTCGACCGCCGCCTGAACCATATCGGGATCGGAGTGCCCGAAGAAGTGAACGCCGATGCCGGTGAGCATGTCGAGCTTGACGGAGCCGTCCATGAGTTCGACGAAGGGGCCGTTGCCGAGGCCCGAACCCAGGTAGGGGTACAGCAGCGGGCGTCCACGCACCTCGGCGGCGCGCTTCATCGTGCTCTCGAAGGTCTCGCGGAGTTTCGGGTCGCGCGGGCCGCGGATGTCGGTGATCTGCGACTGCTTCGCCTTCAGTTCGCTGATGATGGTCGCCACGGCGCCTTTCACGGCGGGGCTGTTGCGGAACTGGTCGGCGAGGCTCGATGCGCTCGCGGCGGAACCGGCGGACGAAGATGAAGTCGGGGATGTCGCGGGCTTGGTCATAGCGGATGTCATGGGTCACAACCTCGATATCCGGCGCGGCCCGGTTGAAGTGGGACGGCCGCCGGTGCGCCCCGAGTCGGCAGCGATTCCCGCCGGTCTCGAACGATCGAGCCACCGGACCGCCAGAACCAGCCGGTTCGAGGAACTGAAAGATCGGCCCGATGCGGGCCGGTGGATCATCGTAGCGATCCAACCCGGTCGGAAGCGATCGGAAAGGCCGTTCTAAACGGCGACACCCGAAAATTTTGCGAACAAAACAGCGAGAAACTGGCATCGCTCCACAAGACTCGGCACCTCCAGCCATTCCTGATGGGTGTGGAGTCCCCCGCCGCGGACGCCCATGCTGTCGATGGTTGGCAGGCCGACGGCTTGGAGGATGTTGCCGTCGCACACGCCGCCGGTTGAGGTGAAGGGGAGCTGCTGCCCGAGTGACTCGGCGGCGGCGCGGGCGGTGAGGGCGAGTTGTTCCGTCGCGGGGGTCTTCGGTTTGGCGGGACGGTTCAGGCACTGGCGCACGATGGCGCGGGGCATGGAGCCTTCGGGCGTGGCGAGAGCGTCGAGTTGCTTCTCGATGTCGCGCGCGGCGGGTTCATCGGTGAAGCGCACATTGCCCCAGGCGCGGGCGCGGTCGGGGACGATATTGGTGGCGCCAGCGCCGTCGATCGGGCCGACGTTGACGGTGGTGCCGCGGGGTAGATCGCTCATGGCTTCGATCTTCGTGAGCACGCGCGCGAGGGCGTAGACGGCGGAGACGCCCTTCTCGAAGTCGCGCCCGGCGTGGGCGCTGCGGCCGTGGACTTCGATGAAGAACTGGCCCGAACCTTTGCGTTCGATCGCCATCGCGCCGCCGGGGAGCGCCGGCTCGAAGGCGATGCCGAAGTCGTGCCGTTTCGCTTCCGCTTCGAGGGCGGCGCGGGAGTGGAACGAGCCGGTTTCTTCGTCAGAGTTGAGGATAAAGGTCCACGCGGGATGGATGCCGTGGGCGGCGAGGACTTCGAGGGCGTTGACGGCGATGAGGATGCCGCCCTTCATGTCGACAATGCCGGGGCCGAGCGCGGTCTTCTTGTCGGCGCTGAGCGTGAGTTGATTGAATGGTTCGCTCGGCGCGAAGACGGTGTCGAGGTGGCCCGAGAGGAGGAGGCGGGGAGAAGACGGAGAGACCGCTCCCTCCCGGTCGCGGCTCGCTTGGGCGCGGATCGCCGGGCTGCGGCAGACGGCGGTTGGGGGCACGGGGCCAACGGCCACGTCTTCGTCGGTGGTGTCGGGTGTGATCCACGCTGGGCGCGGGTCGCCGGGGATGAGTTCGACTGTGGCGCCGAGGTCTTTCAGGCGCGCGGTGATCACCGCGCGGTACTCATCAAGCCCCGGCGTGTGGTTGTGCCCGGTGGGAATGGCGACGTGGGCGGCGAGGTCGCGGAGCATCTGGTCCGCGCGAGTGGCGGCGTCGGAAAGGATGCGGGCGCGGAGGTCGGTCATGCCGGAGATCGTAGCGTGGCGCTTGTCGTGCCATTGACCTGTTCCTGCAGGTCAGTGCGAATGCGCGATGGCTCAAGACACACTGACCTGCAGGAACAGGTCAGTGGCACAGTCCTTGTCCCACTTCCCTTCACATCGGCACGCCCGGGAGCCCCATCGCGCGGCGCCACGCCGAGAGTTGCCCGAGGTGCCCCGACTCGTGCTTCACGAGCAGCGTGACGAGCATGTCGCCCACGCGCGGGTGGACGGCGCGCCAGCGCTCGAGCGGGTTCGGCTCAAGAAACACCGCGTCATCGGCGGCTTCGAGGGCCGACTGGCACTCGTCGTGGGAGCACAGGTACTCGGCGATGAGCGAGTCGCGCGCGGGGTACTCGGCGGGGTCGTTGATGACCTTCGATTTCTGGCCGTAGCGGTGCTCGAGCGGGTCCGCGAAGGGGCGGCGGGAGGCGAGGCACGCGCCGATCGGCGCGTACACCGACAGGTGCGCGAGGATCCACGCGGGGTGGTTCATGGTGATGCCGGGCACGGGCTGCGCCAGCATCTGCGCGGCGGAGAGATCGGCGACGAGCCTGGCGGCGTAGTCGCGGTTGCGGCGCCAGGTGATGAGGATGGCGGAGGCGAAGGGCGAGGTCACTTCACGGGTTCCTCGGCGACGACGCGGGTTACGGCTTCGATCATGTCGGGGCGGGCAAGCCCCGCCGCCTTGCCGCGCTCGATGGCGTCGTTCAGCGGGAATCCCTTGTGGCGGGCGAGGTACGCCGCCCACAGGCCGCCGGAAGTGTTCGAGGATCGGCAGTGCAGGAGCATCTCGCCATCGGTCTCACGCATCACTTCGGCGAATCGGCGGACGTCAGCGGCGCTCAAGGACTCGGCGCTGATGGGGATCTGTATGTATTCCATGCCGAGCGACTCGACCAGCGCCCGCTCGTCGAACTGGTGCGTGCGCGCGGCGCCCTCGGGGCGGATGTCGACGACGACGGTGGCGCCACGGCGGGCCATCTCGCGGATGGCTTCCTCGCTTGGCTCGCCGGCGAAGTACAGTCGCCCGTCGCGGGAGATGTTATTGAACTCGCCCTTCAACTCGGGGACAGGCGCGGCGATGCCCACGGTCTGGCGGTCGAGCGTTGAACTGCAGCCGCCTGCGGCTGCGATGCTTAGAATCGCCATCGTGAAGAAGGGCAGCCTTCCTGCGAATCGCTGTGTACGCATCGCTTTGCTCCGAATCGGAATGCGGCGAGCGGGGAGAGGGGTCACTTCCCGCTTCGAGAGTTGCATGTCGAGAGTTTGAGCGGGAGATAGAGGGGGCACATGCTCATCGCGGCGGTCGCGAGCATGACGATACCCACCACCGCCGCAACGATGCCGAGCATATGGCCTTGCATGACTCCCAGCGACGTAAACGCCAGCACGAGTGCGGCGATGCCGATGACGGCGCGGATGGCTCGGTCGATGGACCCAACGTTTCGGCCCAGTTGCATGTAGTGACCTCCTTCAGTTGAACCAGCGCCACTGATGCTAGGCGGGCGACCGGCGGGCGGGAATCACGCGAGCACGCCTGAGATCAACCGGTCCACCTTGGGTTCGTGCTCCATCGCCATGATGAGCTTCGCGCTCTCGTCGCACTTCTTCTGCCCGATGATCCCGGCGGCGAGAGCGTCGAATTTCACCTTGATTTCGTCCTGTGTCATCGGGTCGCGCGGGTCGCCCTTCGGGACGTCGACGCGCTGCTGGAAGCTCTTGCCATCGTTCAGCGTGATCGTCACGCGGCTGGGCTGGAACTTCGGGAAGAGCGCCTCGAACTCGTCGTTCGGTACGACTTTGATCTTGTCCATCAGCGGGATCAGGCGCGGGTCGCGGATGCGTTCATCCTTGAACTGCAGCGGCGTCACCATGCCGTCCATCAGCCCCACTGCGAGCGAGTACGGCAGCGAGTGGTCGGCGGTTTCCTTGCCGGTGGGTCGGTACTTGGCGGGGTCGCCGAGGATGTCCGCGGCGCGGGCGATGACTTCGACCTTGATCTCGGCGACGTCTTCCCACTTCACTTTGTGTTCCTTGACGATCTTCATCATCGCGGTGAGGGGCGCGTGGCTGAGGGCTTCGATGGGGAAGCTCTTCATGCCGCAGTCGAGGATGCGGTAGTGGCAGCCCGCGCAGTGCGGCAACCCGTCGAGGAGCATCGCGGCGTCGAACTTCGCGGGCGCGCCCTTGTAGTGGACGTGCCCGAAGACGTGGAAGAGGCCTTCCTTGCCGTCGAACATGTGCTCCGGGCCGCTGTAGCCGCGCTTGGCGAGCATCGCCGATTCAACGCCCATGCGCGTGGCCCACGGATCGACGGTGTTCTTCATGTTCGTGAGCTTGCCGGCGGTGACGGCACCGGGAGTGAACGTGCGCGACGCGGAGATGCCGATCGCCTGCACCATCTGCATCGGGTCGAGGTTCAGCACGCGCCCGGCGGCGATGGGGGCGGCAAAGGCGGTGAGCGTCGCGTGGTGCCAGCCGTACTCGCGCACACCGGGGACGCCGAATTCGCAGAGGCGCTGCTCGACTTCATAGGCGATGACGGTGGCGAGGATCAGGTCCTTGCCCGACTTGCCGAGATATTCGCAGAGCGCGAGCGGGCCGCAGATGATGTCGCTCGGATGGCAGGGGTCGGCCTTCCAGTAGATGTCGTTGTAGTCCATCGCGCGCACCATGTGCGAGTTGAGGAACGCGGCATCAACAGGGTTGGTCTTGAAGCCGGAGACGAAGCAGGTGCAGGGACCGCTGCTCTTCGCGTGGTGATCGTTCGAGAGCCCCGCGAGTTCGCGGTGATGCTCCATCAGGATGTGGGCGTCTTCCTGTTGAGAGCCGCCGACGGCACAGCCGAGCGAGTCGTACCAGAACAGCTTGGCGGCCTGGATCGCCTGCGGGCTCAGGCTGTCGTAGGTGAGTGAGCACGCCCACTCGGAGAGCTTGTAGGAGAGAAGTGTCTTCGGATCGACGGCGGTGGATGATTTGGCCATGGCGGCGGCATTGTCCGGGGGGTGATGCCCCGCCGCAAGCTGCTTGATGCGAGGCGCGTTAGCCTTTCGGGATGCCTGTTGATACGAGCAAAGTCAAGGACCGCCGAACGCTGCGTTTCAACTCGCCCGGCGATGTGCTGCGCGAGGTCGAGCAACTGGCGGCGGCGGAGCGCGCAGGGACGCTGCGCACATCGGGCAACTGGACGCTCGGGCAGAACCTGAATCACCTCGCGGCGTGGATCAACTATTCGTTTGACGGTTTCCCGCTGAAGACGCCGCCGTTTTTCATCCGCTGGTTGCTGAAGCTGCGGAAGAACAAGTTTCTGAACCAATCGATGCCGCGGGGCATCAAGATCCCCGGCGTGCCGGGAGGAACGCTTTCGTTTGAACCGATTCCGATGGACGAGGGCGTGCGGCAGTACGCGGCCGCGTGGCAGCGGCTTGAAAACAACGCGCCGACGCTGCCCAACCTCATTTTCGGCCCGATGACGCACGAAGAATGGATCAAGCTCAACCTCCGGCACGCGGAACTGCACCTCGGGTATCTCCACCCGAGGTGAACTCGGGGCCTTACCGCTTCGGCCGGCTTGATTTCGCCACGATGCCGTGCGCCCACGCGGGGCTGATGGCTTTGAGCCAGTCGAGCCCGCGGAAGTACGCCGGCACGCAGAGTTCGAGACGCGGTCGGTCGATCAGATCGGCGATCCCGCTCGCAACCAGTGCCGGCTCGATGGCGCGCTTCTTCTGCATCTCCCATAGCGCGCGGTAGTCGGGCTTCTCGAAGTACGGCGTGCGCACGATGCCCGGGTTCACATAGCTGAAGCGCACGCCGCTGCCCTGGTGCTCGGCGGCGAGGGTCTGTGTGAGCGAGACCATCGCCGCCTTCGCCGCCGCGTAACTCGAATGCCCCCACGGGCCCATCTTCGCCGAGATCGAGCAGATGTTGATCACATGCCCCGCCCGGCGGCGGAGCATCGCGGGCAGCAGCGCGTGGATCAGCCGCGCCGGCGCGTCGTAGTTCAGCCGGAACACCGCTTCGTGCTCGCGCCACTCGCGCTCGACGAACGGGGCCAGCTCGTTCGCGCCGGCGTTGTTGATGAGCGCATCGGGCGGGCCGAAGCGGGCGAGCCATTCTCCCGCCGCCCGCTCGACCGCCGCGAGATCAGATAAATCCGCCGCGATAGGCACGGACTCCGCCTTCGGGGAAAGCTCCGCCGCCAGCCGGCTGAGGAGTTCGTGCCGGCGCGCGACGAGCACGGTGCGCCAGCCGCGCCGGGCGAATTCGCGCGCGGCGGCTTCGCCGATGCCTGATGAAGCGCCCGTGATGATCGCGAGTCGTGCGGGCATCAGGGCGAGCGTACCGAAATGACCGTGATTTCAAACTTGAGGTCGGTCTTGGGCGGGATGGGCGAGCGGCCCTGCTCGCCGTAGGCGAGCCTCCATGGGATGCGGAGCTCGCGCGTGCCGCCGACGCGCATGCCGGGGATTCCCTCGCGCAGACCGCGGATCAGGTTGGGGTTCGAGAGGGTGATAGTGAGCGGGCGGCGGCGTTCGTCGGAGGAGTCGTACACCGTGCCGTCGGCGAGCTTGGCCGTGAAGTTCATGGTGATGGTGTCGCCGGCGCGCACCAGTTCGCCCGTGCCGAGGGCCGTGTCCCGCAGAACCAGGCCCTCGGGAGTTGTGATGTCGACCGCGATGCGCTCGGGCGGCGACGGTGGCGACGGCTCTCTCGCGGGCGTCGAGCAGCACGCTGATAGCGCGGCGGTGAGCAAAGCAGCGGTTCGCGCGATAATCGAGGGCGCTCTCCGACACATGTGATGGCCCATCCAGTCGGCTCCGCTTCCGCTGCATTCCAGCGATGAAGGGTTCATTGTCGGGCAAGCCGTACCGCCAGGTCAATTGCCGCGATCATGCTGCCGGGGTCAGCGATGCCCTGGCCCGCGATGTCGAACGCCGTTCCGTGGTCCGGGCTGGTGCGGACGACCGGCAGCCCGATGGTCGCATTCACGGCGGAGTTGAACGCGAGCAGCTTCACCGGGATCAAGCCCTGATCGTGGTACATCGCGATCACGAGATCGTGTTTCCCCGCGAGCGCAGCGCCGAAGATCGTGTCGCCGGGGTACGGCCCGCTCGCGTCGATGCGTTTCTCTCGCGCGGCGCGGATCGCGGGCTCGATCAGGCGCGCGTCTTCCTCGCCCAGAAGCCCGTTCTCCCCCGCGTGCGGGTTCACGCCGCAGACCGCGACACGCGGGGCAGCAATCCCAAGCCTCGCGCACGCTGCCGCGCCGAGTTCGATCGTGCCGAGAATGCGCTCGACGCTCAGCGCGCCGGGCACCTTCGCCAGTGGGATATGCGTGGTGACGAGCATGACGTTGAGTTTGGGCGCGACGAACATCATGCGTGTGTTCTTCGCGCCGAAGCGGTCGGCGAGCAGTTCCGTGTGCCCCGGAAATTCCGCGTGACCGGCGAAGGCCCACGCTTCCTTGCTGATCGGCGCGGTGACGATGGCGTCGAGCATCACGACGGGGATTGGCGTGCCGAGTGAGTTCGGGGCGGCGCGGGTGGACGCGATGGCGTCTTCGACGAAGCGGAAGCTGAGTTCGCCGCCGAGGGGGGTCGCCGTCGGCGGTAAGTTCGGGTTTCGGGTTTCGGGGTTCGGGGTTGGGTCGTCGATGAGAACCACGCCTTGCTCGAGCGCTGCCGCATCGATCGGCTCGCCGCGTTTCACGGTGGTCCAGAAGGGCGTGACGCGGCACGCCGCCGCCGCCGATTGCATCGCCCACTCGCAACCCAGGATCACGAACCGCGCGGCTCGTCGGCGGTGTTCGTCGGCGAGTGCCTTGAGCACCACCTCCGGCCCGATGCCGAAGGGATCCCCCATCGTGACGCCGATCGTCGGGTGGGCAGCCACACCGCCCGGCGTTTCTCCCCCACTTGCTTGCGTCGCTCGGGTCGGCATGCCGATGATCTTAGAGACCTACGTACCCTAGTGGGACGGGCGTCCCGCCCGTCTCTCCTCAGCCTCTTTGCTTTTCTTCCTCCGCCTTCCGCCCTTCCGACTTCCGCCGTTCTCCCCGCTGCAAAACCCGCAATCCGCTTTTCCGAACAACGCTTCGGAACCATGCCAGCCCACGCCGCCATGCCCGACCACACCTTCCCCAACGCGATGAACGCCGGCCCCCGCGCGTACGAACCGCTGCGCGATGAAGAAGCGACCCAGGTTGAACGCACGTACGCCGTCTTCAACCATCTGGTCGGGCTGACTTCGCTGCTCAGCGGCGGTGTGCCGGCGGTCGGCGTGATCGGCTCGATCATCATGTGGCGGATCAAGTGCAAAGAGTCGCCGTATCTGGACGATCACGGACGCGAGGCGGTGAACTTCCAGCTCTCGCTCATCGCGTACGTTTTGATGAGCATCCCGGTCGGGATCGTCTTCTCGATCATCACCCTTGGCATCGGCGCGGTGCTGGTCGCCCCGGCTGCGGTGCTCGGCGCGCTGGCGCTGATCGCGCTCAACCTTTTCGGCACCATTCGCGGCGCGATGGCCGCCAACCGCGGCGAGTACTACCGCTACCCCATGTGCATCCGGTTCATCCCGGACGGGCCAGGCCCCTCCGCCTCGCCGCGCGCCTGAGCGACCCCGCTACACTCCACGCGGTGGCACTGCTCGAAGCCCAGCATCTCGTGAAATCGTTCAACGGCCGGACCGTCGTCGAGGACGTTTCGTTCCGCGTCGAGCCCGCGCAGATCGTCGGGCTGCTCGGGCGTAACGGCGCGGGCAAGACCACCAGCTTCCGCATGGTCATGGGCATGATCGACATGGACGGCGGGCGCGTTCTCTTCGACAACAAAGAGGTTTCTCGGCTCCCGATGTACCAGCGCGCCCGGCTCGGGATGGGCTATCTCTCGCAGGAGCCCAGCGTCTTCCAGCGCCTGACGGTTCGGCAGAACCTGATGGCAATCCTCGAAACATGCCCGCTCTCGCGCGTCAGTCGGAACCAGCGGGCCGATCAACTGCTCACGCAGTTCCACCTGACGCACAAAGCCAAAGATCAGGCCCGCACCTGCTCGGGCGGCGAGCGGCGGAAGCTCGAGATCGCGCGGGCGCTCGTCACTGACCCGAAGATCCTCCTGCTCGACGAGCCCTTTTCGGGCGTCGACCCGCTGGCGATCGAGGATTTGCAGGCGGAGATCCGACGGCTGAAGGACATGGGTATCGCGATCCTCATCACCGACCACAACGTGCAGCAGACGCTCCGCGTGTGCGACCGGGCGTCGATCATCAACGAGGGGCACGTGCTGCGCGAAGGTACGCCGAAGGAGATCATCAACGACGAACTGGTGAAGAAGCACTACCTCGGCTCGCTGTTCCGGGGCGACGAGTTCGATGCCCAAGCGAGCCCCGAGCGTGAGCGAGCGGGTGCGTCTTCAACCGCTGAGCGCGAGCGACGCGCCGGCGTGCCGACGGGAGCGAACAAGCAATGAGGCACACTTTCCCCTCTCCACAACCGAGTGGGACGGGCGTCCCGACCGTCTCTCCCCAACCTCTGGTTCCTGCTTCTCTTCTCTGTCTCTTCTGCCTCGCCGCGCTGGCGCTCGGTGGCTGCATCGAACGCCGTATGTTCATCACCAGCGAGCCGGAGGGCGCGACGGTCTGGCTGAACGATACCGAGGTGGGCGTGACGCCGGTCGAGGTCGATTTCACCTACTTCGGCGTCTACGACGTCCGCCTGCGCAAGCCGGGCTACGAGCCGCTGACCACCCGCGCGGAAGCAAAGGCACCGATGCACGAGCAGCCGGGCGTGGACCTCGCGGCGATGGCGATCCCAGCGAAGAAGCCCACGCGCGTTGACTGGCACTTCACGCTCGAACCGGTGAATGACGATCCGGCGGGGTTGATCGAGCGGGCGGGGGCGCTGCGGACGCAACTCGAACCCGCGCCGGAACCGAAGCCGGAGTGACGCCACGCACAGCGCCTCGGAAACCGCGAACGGATCGCCACGAAAAGCACCGACGAAATCTGATCCGGCCCGCCCGCGCGCGTCGATGATCTCGTCCCGCGTCAACGGCACCGATGCCCGCCGGCGCGAACACTCCCACAATCCGAGGTCCATCACATGGAACGATCCATCCGGGTCAACGTCGTCTCCAGCGCCGTGGTGCTCGCCGCCGCGCTCGTCGTCAGCGTAATCACCAGCACCGTCCTCGCGGCCCGCGCCTACGAATCGGGGCGGAGATTCTCCGCCGGTGCCGCGCGCCAGATCACCGTCAGGGGCTCCGCGCGCGAACGCACCCGCGCCGACCTCGCCGTCTGGCGGGTGCGCGTCGCCGCCGACGGCCCGACGCTCGCCGATGCCTACGGCGCGCTCGACCGGCGCGAAGCACGCCTGCGCGATTTCCTCGCCGGCGCCTCGATCCCGCCTGCCGAAATTTCTCTTGATGCCATCGAAACCCGCGAGTACGAGAAACGCGACAAAGATGGCAATCTGACGGGTGAGACCGCGAAATACACGCTGAACCGCTCGCTGGTAATCCGCTCACCCGAAGTCGAGCGCATCGCCCGCGCCGCCGAGCGGGTGACCATCCTCTTGAAGGAGAACGTCCCGGTGATCTCCGACCCGCCGGCGTATTCCTGCACGAAACTCGCCGAAATCCGACTTCGCGTCCTTGAGGAAGCAACCCGTGACGCCCGCTCTCGCGCGGACCTCATCGCCAAGAACGCGAATTGTCAAATCGGCGCAGTGCTCGACGCCCGCTCTGGCGTGATCCAGGTGACCCGCCCCGACTCCACTGAAGTCAGCGACTACGGCTCGTACGACACCTCAACCATCGAGAAGGACGTCAGCGTGGTGGTCACGCTCGCGTTGAATATAAGTCCCTCGCCGCAGCCCTGACCTTCACCGCATCACCCGCCCCGGCACCCCCACGACCGTCGCGCCGTCCGGCACGTCGCGGATTACCGCCGCTCCCGCGCCGATCACGCACCCCGCGCCGACCCGCACGCCCGGCAGCACGCGCGAGCCCAGACCCACCAGCGTGCGCGGCCCCACGCGCACGTCGCCGCCCAGCACCGCGCCGGGCGCGACGTGTGCGTTCTCACCCACCGAGCAATCGTGCTCGACAATCGCGCCGGTGTTGATGATCGCGTGCCGGCCGATCTCCGCGCGCCCCTGCACCACCGCGCCCGCGCCGATGAACGCGCCGTCGCCGATGCGCGCGGTCGGCGAGACCCACGCGCGCGGATGCACCACCACGCCCCATGGCCCGTGCAGCCGCTCGACCAGCCGCGCGCGGACTTCGAGGTTGCCCACCGCGACAACGTAGCGGCGCTGCTCCGGATCCTCGCCGCTGCACGCTTCGGCGATCTTGCCGAGGTGCAGCGCGATCTCGATCAGGCGCGCGTTCACGTCGTCGTCATAGACGCCCGCGATCGACCACCCCGCTGCGGCGGCGGACTCCATGACGACCAGCGCGTGCCCCCCGCCGCCGACGAGTGCGAGGGACAGCCCGGCCGATTCGAACGTCGCCCCGCCGTGGCTTCGATCCGCGTGCTGCATGCGTTCATCATGCGATGCCAGGGGCGGGCTGTCGAATCGGCGATTGCGTGCGAGCACCATCCTGCCGAGGCTCGATAAGTCCGCGACCGTCCGGCACTTCCTCGGACCCCCACGCTGCCGGATCGCCCGCGAAGCCTTCGCCGCTGAATCGGCGGAGGTCGGCGAAGGTTCCCGGCGCGCGGGACTTGATCTCGCCCCACGCGCGCGCGAACGCGGGAAGGCGCATCACCGTGCGGATGCCGTCGCTCCAGTTGTGCCACGTCTGCTCCGACAGACGCCCGTTCCGGCGGAGGAACACCTGTTCGTTCGTCAGGTCGAAGTACCAGTAGAAGGTCGCGAGCGTCGCGTTCCACTCCGCCGCGTCGAGTTCCTCGCCCAGCAGCGCCTTGAGCGGGAGCCGATGAGACACCTGCCGGTACTCGCGGGCCAGAGCATCCTCGAAGGTGGTCTGGGTGTGGCGCGTCGCCAACCGCCATTGCCGGTACGCGATGATCATGCTCGTCGAGGTGGCGATGCCCGTGAGCGAGGAGATGGTCTGCAAGACAAGCGTGTAGGTTGACATGATCCCGTGGGTCCTTGACCGCCGGCCCACGATGCCGCAATCAGCATCAGGCTCGGCAGCGATGAAATTGGTGTGTTGAGCGGCCGCGATGGGCCGACCAAGCCGAGGATTTCAGCCGCACATCCGGCGCATTCGCACGCACCGGCAGCAGCCGAAACACCCGCGATGCCCGTGCGCCGTCATCATCCGCTCAGCGCACCACGCCGCCGCGGTTCGCGGCGAGCAGCAGGCACAGCCAAGTTGGACTCGGGCCGGGTTCATCGAGCGGGAGTATTCGCGCGCCGCCCCGCCGAGTCAAGCGCCACCGGCGATCAAACACCTTCACTCACGAATTCTTGACCATGCTTCCCGCGCCCCCAATCCCAACACTCGGTGCCTCGATGGCTTGATGGCTCGATGCCTTCCCGTCCTCACGCCACGATTCTCTACACTCCCCCGCTATGCCAGACCCCCGCCGAGCGATCATCACCGGCATCACCGGGCAGGACGGCTCGTACCTCGCCGAGTTCCTACTCGATCAGGGCTATGTCGTCCACGGCATCATCCGCCGATCGTCCTCTTTCAATACCGCGCGCCTCGACCATCTCTATCAGGACCCGCACTTCGCACAGGGGCGCGGGGCGCGGCTAAAACTGCACTTCGGCGACCTCACCGACGCGGGCGGCCTGTCGCGCTTGATGAACGAGCTCGCGCCGGACGAGATCTTCAACCTCGGCGCGCAGTCGCACGTCCGCGTGAGTTTCGACCAGCCCGTATACACCGCCGACACCGCCGGGCTGGGCGCGCTGAAGATGCTCGAAGCGGTGCGCGACTACCGCGACCGCTCGAAGCGCGATGTGCGGTATTACCAGGCGTCGTCGAGCGAGCAGTATGGGCAGGTGCGCGAGACGCCGCAGCGCGAGACGACCCCCTTCTACCCACGCTCGCCCTACGCGTGCGCTAAAGTCTTCGCGCACCACGCGACCGTCAACTACCGCGAGGCGTACGGGCTGCACGCCTCCTGCGGCATCCTGTTCAACCACGAGTCACCAAGGCGCGGCGAGACATTCGTCACCCGCAAAATCACCCGGGCCGTCGGACGCATCAAGCTCGGGCTGCAGAAGAAGGTCTACCTCGGCAATCTCGACGCGCGTCGGGACTGGGGCTTCGCGGGTGACTACGTGCGCGCCATGTGGCTCATGCTCCAGCAGCCGAAGCCGGATGATTACGTCATCGCCACGGGCGTTTCGATCAGCGTGCGCGAGTTCGCCGAGCTGGCCTTCGCGCACGCGGGGCTGGACGCGAAGCAGTTCATTGATTTCGACCAGAAATACCTCCGCCCCGCGGAGGTCGACCTGCTGCTGGGCGACGCGTCGAAAGCCCGCGCGGTGCTCGGCTGGTCGCCCAGCGTCAGTGTGAAGCAACTCGCGGCGATGATGGTGGAGCACGACCTTGAACTCGCGCGACGCGAGCAAACGCTGATCCGAGGCGGGCACGACATCGGCGCGTCACGCAACGCGGAGTAGAGCGGGACCGTCGTGCGCTGTGCGCGATGCGCGGTGCGCGGTGCGCCAGAAAGTCAATCGGGTGCCGGGGCACGGTGCTCTGACCGCGCCCCAAGATCGCGCGGAAATCGCAGGAACGGGGCACGCCCAACGCCGCATGCCCCGGCACTCTGCTGACTCTTCGTCTCAAGCCCCAAGCCTCAAGCCCCTCCCACGAACGTCCCCCGCGCCGCGTCCTTCGTCACGCCGGGAAACTTCAGCACGCGCCCGTGCGCCGCGGCGTACACGCCCGGCAGGACCACCGAGCAGGCAAAGATCGCTTCCGTCAGGTTCTGCAGCGCGTCGCTGCGCTTCATCTCGTAGGGACGCATCGCGCCCGTCAATACGATCGGCACGCGCGGCCCCGCGCCGGGAAAAGCACGCTGCAGCGCCTCGCCCGTCACGCACAGCGTGTCCGTGCCGTGGAGTACGACCACGCCGCCCGAGAGTTCCGTCGCCGACTTCACCGCGCGAACAATCAGGGTACGGTCGTCGTCGGTCATATGCAGGCTGTCCTTGCTGAGCAGCTCGCGCACGTGCACGCGGGCATCCTCGAGCCTCAGCCGGCGGAGCATGCGCTGCACGATCGACCCGCGGTTGACGAGCTGCTGGGCGGCTTCGTCGTAGACCTTCTCGATCGTGCCGCCGGTCGTGATGAGTTCGATGGTGCGCATGTCGCTCGTTCTGCTTCCGACTTCCGCCCTTCCGACATCTAACTTTTCACCGCCACCGGCGTGCCGTGCTCGTCCACCGCGACGAGCACCACGTCCGCCTGCGTCACCGCGATCTCGGTGTTCGCGCTCGGGCGCTGCGCCTTCACTTCGACATGCACCGTCACGGAAGTGCGCCCGATCTTCGTCGCCGTCGCCCAGAGCGAGAGGATGTCGCCCACGAGCACCGGCTTGTGGAACTCGATGGTGTTCATCGCCACCGTGACGTAGCGGTGGTTGCCCTGGCGCAGCGCTTCGACGAACGCCGCCTGGTCGATGAGGGAGAGAATCACGCCGCCGAAGATGGTGCCCTGCGGGTTCGTGTCCTGCGGCATCATCACCTGGCGGATCGCGGGGATCGGGCTGGGCGAAAGTTGGTTCACACGGGTAGGGTAGCGGGGAGTCGGAGGCTTTGAGTTTGCAGTTGGGAGTTTGCAGTTTGTAGTTCCAATGCCCAGTGCCCAATGCCTCCCGCCTTCACTCGATCCCTTGATCCCTCGATCCCTCGGTCCCTTCCTCCCCCATGCCTTCCTTCCTCCACATCATCCGCCACGGCAAGGCCGAGCAGGACTCGCCCACGGGCCTCGACCGCGACCGCGCGCTGAAATCGCGCGGCGAGCGCCAGGCGCGCTGGTTGGGCGAGCAGCTCGCCGCGAGCACGCGCCCGCCGACGTTGATCGTCGCCAGCCCGTTCACGCGCGCAAGACAGACCGCCGAGTTGATCCAGCGCGCCCTCGGCTGCCCGCTCGTCTTCGACGAACGCCTCGAAGTCGGCAACAGCGTCTCCGACGCGGCGGAGGTGATCGCTGCCTCCTCCCCCGCGGGATCGGGGGACGTCCACGAGTCTTCGAGGGCGGAGGGGGTTCAGTCGCTTCCTCGCGTGTCAAGCGGCGCACAAACACGCCTCCATCATCTCGCCCTCGTCGGCCACAACCCGCAGCTCGAACTGCTCATCGGCGCGCTGATCCACGGCCCGCTGGGCGGGCGCTATGAACTCCGCACGGGGGAGTGCTTCACGTTCGAATTCGACGACCCCCACGCCACCATCGGACGCGCGAAGTTCATCGCGCACCGTCGGCTTGATGATGACGAGTAAAAGACCGCCGTCTCACGCAGGCCCAATCTGCCGCACAATCGACGGATCCTTGATAGAGCGATCCTCGGCGAGCATCAGCGCTTTGCTCAGAATGATCGCGAGCGTACGATCGCCTTCGAACGGGACAAACAGCTTTCCGTCTCCGGCGATATCGCCGGCGCGGGATGTCGGCACGATGCACAGATACTGATCATTCGGCTCCATCAGAATGTTGCCGGAGCCCATGTGAATTTTGTACTCGCGGAGGTCGCCCCTCACCCGCAAGAATTTCCCGTCGAATGAGCAGCGCGGGGCGATCGCCAGCCGCGGGATCAGACCCTTGAGCAACTCGGCCCGGCCCTCTCCCGTCCCGCTGAGTTCGCCGAAGGAGAAGCGGTTCCAGTAGTCGCGGTGCGTACCTCCAGGACCGCCATCATTCCACTCGGCATTGTTGCCGACGGACGCAACGCCGACGAAGAGATCGACATCGCGCATGATCTCCGAGAAGGTCAGCGCGGGGATCGATTCGAGCGGAAGGCCGGGTGCGGTGTCGCTGGTACGCCACGCCCCGTACCCACCGCCGTACGCGTGCGCGGACGCCTGCGCGGCATCTGCGGGATAGAAGCGGACCTGGTCGGTCGCGAGGTAGTGGAACACGCCGGACTCGTTGGTGTCCGTTCCGTGGTGGTCGCCGATCCCCTCGACCCAGAATTCGGCGCGGAGCCCGTGCGCCCGGATCTCTCTCGACGCGGGCGGGTATTCGTCATCCACCATCAGCCGGAGCTTGTTCTTCCATCCCCGCCCACGCGCCAGCGCATTGAACTGGTGCTGCTTGATCACATGTGCGCCGAATCGGTTCGAGTACGTCCCGGTGCGACGCTCGGCGTCGGTGAGCAGGTACACCTCGCGGTGCGCTTGCTTGAAGGGCTGTCGTACCCGATGCTCCTCCAGGTACCGCCGCCACGCGAGAGTCTCCTCACGGACGACGTGGACCGGGTGCCAGAGCCTGACCGCGGCGCGCTCGTCGTCGATCTCGACCCGTTCGCCACGCTGGTCCACGAGGGCACCAGTTTCCTCCAGCCGGATCGCGCTTCGCGATTCATCCCAACTCGCGTCGGCAGCAGGGGCGATCTGCCAGATCAGGCGGCGCGCGATCACGCCAACGAGCGGGTGATCGAGATACCGAGCTCGCCACTCGGAAGCCCGCCACACTTTTTCTTCTAGGAAAAGCGCATCGATGCGGTCGCGCTGGGCCGTCAGCATCGCGCTGATGTCCTTCGCGGCCGACTTGAGCTCTTTTAGATCCGCCGCGAACTCCTCCTTGACCGCCGCGGGCACAGACTTCATTCGCTTGCCCGCTCGCGCCCCCTCGCGCGGTACGAACATCAACTCGGTTTTCCCGATGCCCACGACGGACAACTCGGCATCATGCGTGCCGAGCGTGTCCACGCGGCGTCCGATCTCGGTGAGACCGTACGCGGGCACGCCGAGTTCCTCGATCTCCGAAAGAGGAAGGCCGGCACGCTCGGCAGCCGCTTTCAGCGCTTTCTCGATCCCTTTCTGCGCGGTTCCGAACTTGATCTTCACGCGCAGCATCGCGAGCTGCCCGAGCGCATCCATCCCGGGCATCTGACCCAGCGCGTACACCGCCGCGTTGCCGACGCGTACGGCGCGCGGCCCGATCCCCGGCAGCTTTCGGTACGCGGAGATTGCGAGCTTGCCGAGCGCACGGGCGATCTCCGGTCCGCCCAATTCCGGCGCGAGCCAACACAGACCTTTCAGCACATCCATGTGCGGGTCAACAATGAGATGAGTCGGATCGGTCTCGTACTCGTTGTGCCGCACAAACGGCACAGGACGCGGCTTGTCAACCAGCGGGAACCAATCCAGGAGGTAGCGGGCGACATCATCCGAACCAATGCTGGAGACTATGTCACGCGATTCTCGGAGCCACTTCGACGCGGGCACCGACGAACTGGCGCACGAGCAATGACATAGAAGGTTTGAGTAGGCCGAACGCTTCTCAGGCGGCATGGTCTCAATGTCGGAGAGCGCGCGATCGGACCACGCCTCGCCGGCTGCAAGCGGCAGACGTTGCTCAAGCTCAAGCAATGCTCGAAGACGACCGACCTGCGTGCGATCGTGTGAACGAACTGTCTCATGCCGCGTCAGAAGGTACGCATGGGCCGCGCGCCGAAGCGTCTCGTTGGCACGCACCCGCTCAGGATCAGCTTCGAGCTGACGAATCAGGCCCGAGTGAATTCCCGAATGGTAACTGCTGACATTCTGACAGCGGCGAAGCAGTTGTGCCAACAACTCATCCGTGCACGCCAGTCGCCGAGCCAGAAGTGCTCGAGCGATGGAAATCCCGATCTCCGCATGGCGCTGGATCGGTTTCAGTGCCGGATCGGGCCGATCGACACCGGCATTGAGCGCGATCAGCGCGGCTGCAGCCTGCTGGTCTTCCGTCAATCCGTGAAGCAATGCGACAATCTGCGGTGCCGATGAGTGTGGCCACCCGTGCCGTAGCGGCCATTGTTCCATTGCATGCTTGACCGCTCTGATGACGTCTTCGCCCCCAGACTCCATCGTACTCACCCCCCCACGAGCGGCACCAGTCGCAGAAAGGTCACCTCAACCCCTCGGCTCAGCGTGACTTCGTCATCGAGACTCGTCGTCTGACGATCGCCGATGAGAAGCAGGAATCCGCGCGCGTTGAATGCTTCGCACGCTCGCTCAAACTGCCGCTTCCAATCAAGTTCGCGTCCCGGCTTCAGTCTGTATCCGTTTATCGCCACCTCGGCGTCCGAAGGCTGGATCAGCCCGCGGAACGCACCGTCCCTACGGCGGTTGTAGTCCTGCACCTCCTGGTACACACGCTCACGGATAAGCTCGCGAACGGTGAGATGCTCGGACGGGAACTCCAGGGTGCTCGACGCGCTGCCGATCCCCGCCGTTGACTGATCTCGAACGATGACGGTTGGCACCCATCACCCCCTTCGCTTCGTCGACACGTACAAGTGATCGACTCTGAAATTCTACGGTTGAACTGCACCCGCGTGAAGTGAAATTCCGCAAGATCAGCGCGTCGTTGAGCGGAGGTCCAAACTTAATACCTCGGCACCGACGCATCCACCTCGACCGACCAACGGTCGATCCCCCCCGCCATCGACATCACGCTCGTGAATCCCTGCTTGCGCAGGAACTCCGTGACGCTGAACGACCGGCGCCCATGGTGGCAATACACAATCAGCGGCGTGTCGGCGTACTGTTCGAGCTCGGGCAGCCGGGCCGGCAGGTCCTGCATCGGCACATGAATAGCGCCGGCGATCCGCGCCGTCGCCCACTCCTTCGGCGTGCGGCAGTCCAGCAGGATCACCTCAGACCCCCGCCGCCGAACGGCCTGCTCGGCTTCGGTCGGCGTGATCTCCCACCCCTCGATCAACGACGGATACGGCCCGGCTCCACTCATTCCCGCAGCGTACCCACACCCGCGAGGCCGCGATCCCCCACTATCGGACCACGACGTCTTCTCCAGTTTCCCGCCGACGTTCTGAGTCTCCCCCCGGATCAGTCATTTGTGTTGTGCAACCGCACAAAAGACTGGCGCATTTGCATCAGATCGCCCGAGTCAATCGTATACTCCAGAAGCGGCTGAGTGTCCGCCGCATCTCATTGGTTGTGTGTGATCCAGGAGCGCTTGTCCATGCCGACCCCGCATCTGCCCGCCGAGAACACGCCCGTCATCGTGGCCGCCAAGCGTACGCCGATCGGCAAGTTCTTTGGTGGGTTCTCGAAGGTGCCCTCGCCTGTGCTGGGGTCGTACGCGATCAAATCGCTGCTCGACGAGGTCCCGGCGCTGAAGGACAAGGTCGATGAGGTCATCATGGGCTGCGTCCTGCAGGCTGGGCTGGGGCAGAACCCGGCTCGGCAGGCGGGGCTGAAGGCGGGTTTGCCGAACACCCTGAGCGCGAAGACGATCAACAAGGTCTGCGGCTCGGGTCTCGAGAGCGTGATGCTCGCCGCCCAGTCGATCAAGGCGGGCGACAACCAGGTAGTCATCGCGGGTGGGTTCGAGAACATGACGCTCGCGCCCCACATGACCTACGCGCGCACGGGCTTCAAGTTCGGCGAGGCGAAGCTCGACGACCACATGCAGTACGACGGGCTGCGGTGCCCCTTCGAAAACTGGGGCATGGTGAACGCCGCCGACCACACGGCGAAGAAGCACAACGTTTCGCGCGCGGATCAGGACGCGTTCGCGGCCCAGTCGCACCAGCGCGCCGCCGAGGCGACGAAGAACGGTTGGTTCAAGAGCGAGATTGTCGCGATCAGCGGCGAGCAGTGTCTCGATAAGAAGTCGCCCGGCGTCTCGGCGGACGAGGGCATCCGGGCGGAATCGACGGCGCAGACGATGGCGGCGCTGCGCCCCGTCAACGGCGACGGCACGGTGACGGCGGCGAACGCCAGCCAGATTTCTGATGGCGCGGCGGCAGTCGCCGTCATGAGCGCCGCGATGGCGGAAAAACTGGGCATCAAGCCCCTCGCGCGCATCGTCGCGTACCACACCTCGGGCGTGGCGCCGAAGGAACTCTTCGACGCGCCGATCGACGGCATCAGCGCGGTTCTGAAGAAGGCCGGACTGGGCGTGGGCGACATTGATCTCTTCGAGCTGAACGAGGCCTTCGCGGCGCAGGTGCTCGCCGACATCCGCGCGCTGGGCATCCCGCAGGACAAGCTCAACATCTGCGGCGGCGGGATCGCGCTCGGGCACCCGATCGGCGCCTCCGGCGCGCGGGTCCTCACCACCCTGCTGCACCAACTCATCCGCACCAACAAGAATCGCGGCGTGGCGTCGCTGTGCCTCGGCGGCGGGAACGCCGTGTCGATGGTGGTCGAACGCTGAGCGCCGACGCACCCTGGCCCCCGCCCCTGGGGGACGTATCCTTGCCGCATGACGGATGTCGTGCATCACACCGCGGTAATTCTCTCCACCGGCGACGAACTCGCGCTGGGGCAGAAACTCGATACAAACTCGCAGTGGCTCGCCGAGCGGCTGACGATGATCGGCGTTCACATCGATCGGCACGTCACGCTGGGCGATGACGGCGCGGCAATCCGTGCGGCGATCGACCATGCGGTGCGGGCCGGCGTGCCTCTCGTTGTCATGACGGGCGGGCTGGGCCCGACGCTCGACGACCTGACGCGCCGAGCGCTCGCGGACCTGCTCGGTGAGCGGCTGGTCGAAGACGCGACGGCGTTTGCGCACCTCGACGCGTGGGTCAAGAAGCGCGGGCGCACCATGTCCGATCTGCAGCGGCTGCAGGCCCTGCGCCCCGAATCGGCGTTGATGCTGCCCAATCCGAACGGCACGGCACCGGGCCTGTACGCGCGGGTCGGCGGTCGGTGCGATGTCTTCTGCCTGCCCGGTCCGCCGCTGGAGATGAAGCCGATGTTCGAGCGCGAGGTCGCGGCGCGCCTGAACCCGCCGGCTGGGAAGACGATCGCGACGCGGGCGCTGCACACCATCGGGCTGCCCGAGGCGGACGTGGGCACGATGCTCGGCGAACTGATGCAGCGCGGGCGGAACCCCTCCTGCGGCACGACGGCGAGCGGCGGGGTCATCACCTGCCGGCTGCGGTTCGAGGGGGATGCTTCCGCGGCGGGGCGCGAGCTGGATGAACTGGAGCTTCGCGTGCGCGCGGCGCTCGGGCCGTTCATCTTCGGCGATGGCGATGAGACGCTGGCGCACGCGGTCGTGCGCGAGTTGAGGGCGCGCGGGGCCATGCTCGTCACCGCTGAGTCATGCACCGGCGGTCTGCTCGGGTCGATGATCACCGCGGTGCCCGGCTCGTCAGCGGCGTACCTCGGCGGCGTGGTGTCGTACGCGAACGAACTGAAGAGCGGGATGCTGGGGGTCGATCCGGCGGTGATCGAGCGGCACGGGGCCGTGAGCGCGGAGACGGCGGGGGCGATGGCGCGCGGGGCGATCGGTGCGGCGGAGCGGATGCAGGCTGGCGGGCCGCTGTTTTCGCTCGCGATCACCGGCATCGCCGGGCCTGGCGGCGGGTCGGACGCGAAGCCCGTGGGCGCGGTGTTCATCGGGCTGGCGGAGCGCGGCGATGCGGCGCCTGTTGAAGTGCGACGATTCCAGATCCCGGGCGATCGAACGGCGGTGCGCGACCGGTCGGCGAAACTGGCGCTGGCGATGCTGCGGTTCAGGCTCGTCGGCGCGGCGCAGCATCGGTTGCTGTGGCAGAGCGCGATGGACGGCTCGGCGCTGCCCGCGTGAACGCGCGGCGGGCTTGTATTCTGTCGGGCTATGCCGATGCGCCTGTACAACACGCTGAGCGGGAAGCTGGAGGAATTTGTGCCGCTGGACCCGAGCGGGTCGCGGATCACGTTCTATACCTGCGGGCCGACGGTGTATGACTTCGCCCACATCGGGAATTTCCGGTCGTTCCTGGCAGCAGATGTTTTGCGGCGGTGGATTGAGTCGCCGCTGTGTGAACTGGGCGGCGGAGCCCGCATGGTCGAGCCGAACCTCGGGCATGGCACCCCGAGAACGCAAACCCATGCCGCCCCGCGTGTTGTCGTGCAGGTGATGAACATCACCGATGTCGGGCATATGGTGGACGACTCGGCGGCGGACGGCGGGGGCGAGGACAAGATGGCAGCCGCGGCGCAGCGGCTGGCCGAAGCGAAGAAGAGCGGCAAGCTGCCGGCGGAAGTGGCGGCGAAGATCGATCCGAACGATCCGTACGCAATCGCGGATTTCTACGCGGGCGCGTTTCTTGAGGATGCGCGATTGCTTGGGCTGAGGGTCGTGGCGGATGCCGACGCCGCCGTCGCGAAGGCGGGCGGCGACGAGCGGGCGCGCGACACCGTCATGCCGAGGCCCACACGGATGATCCGCGAGCAGCTCGAACTCGTGATGACGCTGCTGAAAAAGGGGAACGCGTACGTTGCCGCCGACGGCGTGTGCTACTTCGATACGCAGTCGTTCCCGGAGTACGGGCAACTCTCGGGCAACACGCTCGACAAAATCCGCAGCGGCGCGGGAGGGCGCGTGAACGCCTCGGCGCAGAGCGTGAAGAAGCACCCGGCGGACTTCATGCTGTGGAAGCCCGACCCCACGCACCTGATGCGCTGGGACCCCAAGAAGGTGTTGAACGACCCCGCGTGCCCGTTGGGCGAGGGGTACCCGGGCTGGCACCTCGAGTGCAGCGCGATGGCGCGTGCGCGGCTGGGTGATGAGATCGACCTGCACTCGGGCGGTGAGGACAACATTTTCCCGCACCACGAATGCGAGATCGCGCAGTCGCGCAGCGCCACGGGGCGGCCGGCGTTCGCGCGGTACTGGTTCCATGCGCGGTTCCTGATGGTCGAGGGTGAGAAGATGTCCAAGAGCAAGGGTAATTTCTTCACCATCCGCGATCTGGTGGCGAAGGGGTTTGATCCGGCGGCGATCCGGCTGGAACTCATCAAGACGCACTACCGATCGAATGCGAATTTCACGGAGCAGGGGCTGAAGGACTCCGGGCGCATGGTCGAGCGCTGGCGTGAGTTTGTCTCCCGCGCTGAAGCTTCGGCGAGCGCGGGGGCGATGAGCCGGGACGCCGCAGGCGCGTTCACGGCGGCGATGAACGAGGATGTGAACGTCGCGGGCGCGATCGGCGCGATCAACACGTGGATGAACCGCTTGTCGGAGCCAACTCGTGCTGATGCGGAGCTGATGCGGCACTTTGACGGCGTGCTCGGCGTGCTGTCGCTCTCGAAGATCGATGCCAGCGCGGGCGGTGCGCGATCGGAAGAGGATGCCCATATCGACGACCTTGTCCGCCGGCGGACCGAAGCGCGGAAAACGAAGAACTGGCCCGAGGCGGACAAGATCCGCGATGAACTCAACGCGCTGAAGGTGATCGTGGAAGACACACCCAGTGGGCCGAAGTGGTCGCGCAAGGTGGGGCTGTGACGCGCCCGGTGCGCTTCACCAGATTTCGCGCCGGCGTCGCGTGCGCCAGATCACGAGGGTGACAAACGTGAACCCCGCGCCGCCGATCAGCGCCCACATGGGCAGACGCTGCCACGCGGGGCGGAAGGGGTAGCTGCGCAGGGTGAAGTTGCCGCCGTCGGGCGTGCTGGCGTTGATCATGAACTCGTACTCGGTGTACTGCAGCGCGCCGGTGGTGTCGTCTCGGACTTCGCGTTCGGCGACGATCTGTCGCGCCCCGATCGCTTCATCGACCGCGATCTCGCGCGATGCCCACGCGCCGTACTTCATGGCGAGCCAGGCGCCGGCGCTGAGCGGCACGCCGAGCGCGAACGCGACGAGCGCGACGGTGGTGAGCCTCGTCCATCGGCGTGGCCGGGCCGCCATCTCCCCACCGAGGATGGCGGCGGCGAGCGTCAGCGATCCGATCGCGAGCGTGTGGATGAGCCAGTCGGGGATCGTGGCGGGGCTCCGGGTGACAGCGGCGCGGGCGATTGACGCACTGATAACGGCACGATTGTAGTTCGGACTTGAGTTGTTTCGGGCGGCAGGGCGGCAATCGACGGCTCAGCGGCCGCCGGACGCTTGAGGCTCGCGGAGCGAACGCGAGACGATCTCGCCGCTCGCGCGGACTTCGACCGTCACCGCGCCCCCCGCCGCGGTGCAGAGCCAGCGGCGCTCGGCCCGCACCTCGGCCCAGCGATCATCGTTCAGACGGCTGGGCCCGGTCGATTGCACGACCACCGCGCCGGGCGACGTGACTTGCCCGACGAATTCGATTCCGGCGGGACGCGCGCTGCCGTGATGCGGGGCTTCGATGATGTCGGCGCGGAGATCGGGCTCGCGTTCGGCGAGGAGAGCAATGGCTTCGTCCTGAATGTCGCCGCAGAGCAACAGGCGGCGTTCTCCGTCTTCGGTTGGGATGGTGACCAGCAGGACGAGCGAGGTGTCGTTGTCTCGGCGGAACTCATCGTCCGCGCGCGGCGAGAGCACGCGGATGGCCGCGCTGCCGAGCGTCAGCGTGTCGCCGGCGGCGAGAGGCGACTGGCGAGCGTCGCGGCGCTTCAGCTCGGCTGACAGCCGTTCGATCGCCCCCCGCGCACTCGGAGCAGGCGGCGAGTTCGCGCCGGCGATCGGCGCGAGCAATGCCCGGCTGAACATCGGGTTCACCAGCACCTCGCGCACGCCGAGCCGGTCCGCGAGATCGGGGAGCGCGTTGTAGTGGTCGAGATTCGGGTGCGAGACGATCACCCTCGGCACGCGCCACGCCCCCGCCGCACGGATCGCCCGGGGCAGCTCCGCCTCCCCGATCGCCGGCCAGTTCGAGCCGGCGTCGAACAGCATCGATTCATGGCCCGAGCGGAGGAGCCAGCACGAGCCGTCGCCCACGTCGAAGACGTCGAGGCGCAACACCGATCCTTCTGGCACAGCGCGAAACACCAGAGAACTCGCCAGAGCACCGGCGGCCAGCACCGTCGCCACCAGTCGCGCCGCGCTCCGCATGAGCAGCCGCCGGCGCATCGCGGCCCAGTCGGTCGCGTTCTCTTTCGCGCGGTCGACCGCCGCCGCGTCACGCGGCACGAGCCACCACACCACCACGCCCAGCACCAGCAGCGTCAACCACAGCGGCAGCGCTGGGAGGTACAGCACGGTCCCCGGCGCGCCGTCGAGCGCACGCACACCCCGCGCGGTGAGCGATGAGAGCGCGATCAGCGCTGGCGAGACCAGCCCCGCGAGCGCCGGCGAGATGATGCCGAGGATCAGCGTGAAGTACCCCCCGGCCATCAGCAGCGACGCGAATGGCGCGATGAGCAGCGTGGTCAGCACGCCCAGCGGCGAGAATGTGCCCATGTGATGCGCCGCGATGGGCGATGCGATCGCCCACGCCACCAGACTCGCGGCGGCGAGATCCTTCGCTCCCTCGATCACCCAGCGGATAACGCCGTAGGTGTCGCGCTCGGGGCGGGCGCCGAAGAGCCGCTCGCGCGTCGCGTGCGCGAAGAGGATCAGCCCCGCGACGATCGCGTAGCTCAACTGGAACCCCGGCGCGAAGAGGTCGAGCGGGCGCCAGAGCAGCGTGATGAGCATGGTCCACGCGAGGATTGTGAGCCGGTCGTACCGACGCCCGCACGCGTCGGCGAGCATGAACGCCAGCACCATGATCGCGGCCCGCAGGATGGGCGACTCCGCCGGGATGAGCAGCAGGTACACCAGCACCGACGCGGCAACGAGTATGGGCTGGAGTACGGGGCGCTCGCCGATGAGCCGCAGGAGCAATGTCGCCGCCCCGGCGAGGACGACGAGATTCATGCCGCTGATCGCAAGGACGTGCGCGATACCGAGGCGCGTGAATGCGTCGCTCAGCTCCTGCACGTCGGGCGGGCGCTCGCCGAGGAGCATCGCGAGCAGCAGCGCGCGGGCTTCGGGATCGTTCGTACGGTCGCCGCCCGCCTCGATCGGTTCCTCAAGCCACGCCCCGGCGCGGGCGCGGAGCGACGCGAGTGCGCGGATGATCGCGGCGTGAGATCGGCCCGCCCACCCACCGTCGCCGGGAATCGGTGAGACCAAATCAGCATTCGCGACCGAGAAGCGCCCGACGATGCCGCGCTGCCGCGCGAGTGCCGGGTGATCAGGCTCGCCCGGGTTGCTTGGAGGATCAACGAGCGCCGCGACGCCGGTCATCCGCACGGCATCACCGGCGCGCAGATCCATCGCCGGGCTGTCCACTCGAACCCAGAGCCGTCCACTGACGGACCGCTCGTGCGCCGCACCGCCGGCATCAACGCCCTCATCGATCAGCCTCCGCACACGGAGCTCGAAGCGCGTGACTGGCTTGAGGGCATCGGGACGTGCGAATTCAGCGAATCGCCCGCGGAGCGCCGGGGTCACGCGCGGCGCGGTCGCCACCCGGCCCTCGAGCGTGATGATCGCTCCCTCGCGCGACAGCCGGTGCGCGATCGAGTCCGAGGGAAGTTCGGCGATGCGGGACTGGTATACACCGACGCCCAGCGTGAACATCGCCAGCGCGAGCACCACGCGGACCACAATCCCGCGGCACAGGATCGCCGCCCCGGCGAATATCGCCGCCGCGATCAGCGACCACACGCCGGGCCAGATCGCGCCCCAGTGCGCCGCGGACAGCCCGGCGGAGAACACCGCGACGGCCCACACCGCGCGCCGCGCCGGTCGCGGCGCGCCGGTGCCCGCTTCATCCCCAGTCGCGCTCGGCCCCCGATCGCTCATTCATCTTACGATTACGGAGAGGGGCGGATTGTGCAAGTGGGCGTCGGGGCTTGGGGAAGGTCGCGGACACGCGACTCGATCAAGTCAACTAGCTGGTCTTCCTCGTCGCGATGAACAAGCCGTTCGGCTGGTCGGAGTGGAGTTCCTTCACTGTGCCATCGGCGTTCATGATGAAGCGGACGACGTAGCCATCGACGATCTTGAGTTTGAAGGTGTCGTTGCGCAGCGGCACCAGGTCGTACGGCGGCTGGCCCGGCACCGTCATGACGAGCATCGTGTCGCGCCTCGAGATCGAGATGACCCCCGTGGGCAGTTCGTACTCGCCCACGAAGCGCTCGAGGTACGCCGGCTCGGCGAGCTTCGCGTCGGGGCGACGGGTAAAGACGATGGGCTTTACGCTCGGCTCGAGCGGCGCTTCCAGCCGGTCGATCTCGCCTCGGACGTTCATGAGGAACTGCACCTTCATGTCTTTCGCGATGACTTCGGAGTCGGTCTCCTGCCCGTTGAAGACGTCGTAGTGCCAGTGCTCGAATGGGCTGGTGATGTTGTTGAAGGTGATGCTCAGTCGTTCATCGGCGGCGGCGACGGCGATGATGCCGTAGCCGGGGTGCTCGTACTCGCCGGCATAGTTGCCGAGGGGCTGGGAGGGCGGCGCGCTCGGGAGTCGCGTCGCCGCTTTCTTGTCGCCGGCTTCCTTGGCGGCAGCTTTCGCGGTGTTGCTCTTCGTCAGCAGTTCGGCGGACCAGTCCTTGTGCTCGAGGCCGATGATGCGGTCGGCGGCGAGGTTGGTGATGATGTTGGGGACGGGCGTGCCGTTCATGTTCGCCATTACGACGATGCCGAGCTGGGCTTCGGGGTAGAACGCGACCTGTGTGGAGAAGCCGTCGATGTTCCCGCCGTGGTGGATGCGCCGGTGCCCTCGGTACACGTCGACGAACCAGCCCATCGCGTAACCGACGGGGACGATGCCGTGCTCTGGGGTGCCGCCGCCCATCGTCATCTGCGGCGTGTGGAGCATCTCCGCCGTCGCCTCCTCGATGATCTGCTTGCCGCGGAACAGGCCGCTTGAGAGGTGGACCACGACCCAGTTCGCCATGTCGTCGGCGCACGAGTTGATTGACCCCGCCGGCCCGATATTCGCGATGTCGCGGAACGCGATGGGCTTCACCACGTCGTCACGCTCGGCGTAGGGGAGCGCGTGGTCGGCATCAAGCTGGCTCTCGCTCACGGAGAAATTCGAGCGCGACATGCCGAGCGGCGAGAAGATGCGTTCGCGCACGTTGTCTTCCCACGGCTTGCCGGTGATCCGCTCGATCAGGTACCCGGCGGTGAGGTACATCAGGTTGTTGTATTGCCACATTTCGCGGAATGTCGCGTTCGGCTCGAGATAGCGCAGCCGCTGGAACATCTGCTCGCGCGTGTGGCAGCCGTTGTACCACATGGCATCGTGCCGCGGCAGCCCGCTGCGGTGTGTCACCAGGTCCTTGGGCGTCATCAGCTTCGTCGCGGTTTCGTCGGACAGCTTGAAGTCGCTGAGCTTCTCGATGATGGGCTTGTCGAGATCGAGTTTGCCCTCGTCGGAGAGTTGCCCCAGCACGAACGTGGTGAACGCCTTGCTCGACGAGCCGATGGCGAAGAGCGTTTTTCCGGTGACAGGGAGCTGCTTTTCCGCATCGCGTAAGCCGATGCCTTTCGAGGAGACGGTCACGCCGTCTTTCACGATCGCGATGCCCACGCCCGGCACCTTCCAGTCCTTCAGCACCTTCTCGACCACAGCGTCGAAATCGGCGAGCGCCTCGGCGGCGCTCGCGGCGGGCGCCTTGGCACGCTTCACTTCGAAGGGGAACTTCATCCCCGCCTGCGCGAGCTCGCCCGTCAGCGCCGAGCCGTCGGCGGCGAGTTCGGCGGAGAAAATCGCGCCGCCCGGCGCCGCGGGGAACTTGAACGAGTACCTGCCCTCGGCGAGGGCGATCTCCGTCAGCGCCAGGTCCTTCACGCCCTGCAGCGGGATCGAGATGTCGCCGAGCATCGCGCCGCCCGCGGCCGGGTCGGCGGTGAAGTCGATGTCGATTGGCAGTTCCTGCGCCGGCAGCTTGATCGAGCCGACCCAGTGCCCGGCGATCGCGCTCGCCCCCTCGCCCGCGGCCCGGGCCACGGGCGACGAGAACGCGAACACCACACCGACCACCACCGCCATACGCGCGAGTTGAATGATCCGATTCATGCCGCCCTCCTTACGAGCCGGTTGTACGGATGAGACTACTCTGAGTTTCACGGGCGCAGCGGTTCTCAAGATCGGGTGCCACCAGTCGCGGCTCTGGGCGACTGGTGCGATCGCGCCGGTGTCATGCCCGATTCAAGCATCAACCATGACGCCAATCTTCCAACCCGCCTCCCACCCCGCTTCCCGATCTACACTGTTGTCAATGAACCGCCTGCCCCAGCTCGAAAAGCTCCACGCCGCCGACCCGCGCGACGCCGATGTCATGTACATGATGGCGCAGGAATACATGAAGCTCGGCGATGCGCGGCTGGCCACCTCGTGGTACGACCAATGCCTCGCCGCTGACGCGGACTACCACTACGCGTACTACCACAAGGCGAAGGCGCTGGAACTGCTGGGCGAAACGCCGATCGCGATTGAGGCACTCCGCGTGGGGATTGACCGGGCCGACGCGGCCCGTAACGGCAAAGCGCTCAGCGAACTGTCGTCGTATCTCGAATCGCTCGGGGGGTGACGCAATGGCGCAGACGCGATCGAAGAGCGAATCAGGGCTGGACCGTGCGAAGCGCCTGGCGGCGTCGCGTCTGGACCGGCGTGCGTGCAGCACCGAGGAGCTCATCGAGTGGCTCGTCGCGAAGGCCTGCACGCCGGGCGACGCACGGGCCGCCGCCGATGAGATGGCGCGGCTTGGGTTCCTCGATGACCACGCGCTTGCCGACGCGATCGCGCGCCAAGTCGAGCGAAGAGGCCCGAAGGCCCGCGCGACGGTCGAAGCGAAGATCGCGAGACGCCGCATCGGCCCCGCCGCGCGTGTGAGCGTGCTGGAAGACCGCTTCGCCGGCCGATCGGCGATGCAGGACGCGGTGCAATTCGCGGAATCCAAGCTGTCGGCGATGCCCAAGACACTCGACGCCGCCGCCCGCGCCCGCCGGCTCTTCGGCGCGCTCGCGCGGCGCGGCTTTGATGATGACACCTGCGAAGAAGCGGTGCGCCGCGCGATGGGCGGCGATTTCGGGGAGTGATGGAGTACGCCGGGTGCCGCGGATCGGCCGGCGTTGAGGCCGATCGACGCTCGTTCCGGCCTCGGGCACTCTTCTCCGGCCCAGGACCAAGCGACCGTGAGCCGTGACGGCCGCGCGAAGAAGAG
Organism: uncultured Phycisphaeraceae bacterium; assembly: GCA_964391865.1. Lineage (GTDB taxonomy): Bacteria > Planctomycetota > Phycisphaerae > Phycisphaerales > UBA1924 > DASZQL01. The sequence goes on along the minus strand of CAYMNQ010000004.1, from coordinate 79,870 downwards.
CGAGGCGACGCAATGGAGTCGAAGCAGGAGCGTGCATCGCCCAGAGCGGCGTTGCACGGCACCCGGCCTTCAATGCCGTTCTTCCCCGGCGGCTACACTGCGTTCACTCACAGAGAGGCCGCGCATGCAAGCTTCAACCATCGTCCGCCGTTCACTCGTCCTCCTCCCGCTCTGCACGCTGACGCTCTGGCTCGGGCAGGGCTGCAGCGCGATCAACAACGACCGCCTGACCGTCGGCGGTGAGCACGTCACACCCTGCACCGATCACGAGGGCGGGAACGCCGTCAAGCTCTCGCCCGCGAGCGGGCCGTCGCTGACGACGATCGACCGCGCCGATTGGGAAGCCACGACGATCCGAGTTCCGCAGGACACCGTCGAGCATCACCCCCACTTCACGCAGATGCAGCCGCGCTACGCGAACGCAACCGTCCGCCAGCGCGGAGGGCACCCCACCGCCGACAGCGCTTTCAACCTCGGCGCTGAGCCCGGCGCGCAAGTATGGGAGTTGCTCAGCGGCCCGTTCTGGGCGGGGGCGGACATTGCGCTCTTCCCTCTCCGTGCTGTTCAGCAATGGGCGGGCAGCACGGTGACCACGCCGCCTCAGAAGTGAACCAGATTCAACGTGCCACCGACCCGTCCTCGGGTCAGTACCTTTCGCTCCTGCACGAACGACCACCACTGACCGGAGGACCGGCCAGCGGGACGAGTACCCTTCCACGCCATGCGCCGCGACATCAACGACACCCACGATCCGAAGATGCAGAGCTGGGTCGAGTCCGCCAACGACCCCGCGACCGATTTCCCCATCCAGAACCTGCCCCTCGGCGCGTTCATCGTCCAGCACGGCGACCACTCGCACGCGCACCTCGGGGTCGCGATCGGCGACCAGGTGCTCGACGTCACCATGATGGGCGAAGCCGGCTACTTCGAGAACGACCCCGACGAGGAGATGCGCTACCTCGCGCGAATCCCCCTCTGGACGCCCGTCGGCATGACGCCCGGCTTGCCCGAGATGATCCGCCGCAAGATGCAGTCGTTCCTCCGCACCGACGCCGCGGGAGGGCAGTCCGTCCGCCGATTGCGCCAGAAGTGCATGCGCCCGATGAGCGAGCTGCGCTTCGTCCATCCGGTGAGCATGTTCAACTACACCGACTTCTACGCGTCGATCAACCACGCGTCGAACGTCGGCGCGATGTTCCGACCGGACAACCCGCTCCTGCCGAACTACAAGTGGGTGCCCATCGGCTACCACGGCCGCGCGAGCTCGATCGTGCCCAGCGGCACGCCCATCGCGCGCCCCAGCGGGCAGACGAAAGCGGACGACGCCCCCGAGCCGAAGTTCGGCCCGTGCAAGATGCTCGACTACGAACTCGAGGTCGGCGCGATCATCGGCCCTGCGAACCGCATCGGTTCGCCCATCCCCATCGCGCAGGCGGAGGACCATCTCTTCGGGCTGTGCCTCGTGAACGACTGGTCGGCCCGCGACATGCAGAAATGGGAGTACCAACCGCTGGGCCCGTTCCTTGCGAAGAACTTCGCGACGACGATCTCGCCGTGGGTCGTGACGACCGAGGCGCTCGCGCCCTTCCGCTGCCCGGCGTTCAAGCGCCCCGCGGGCGACCCCGCGCCGATGGAATACTTGCGCAGCGACGAGAACGAACGCGCCGGCGGCTTCAACATCACGCTGGAAGTGCTGCTCGCCTCCAAGCAGATGCGCGACAAGAACCTCCCGCCGATCCGCCTCTCGCGCGGCTCGTTCGACGGGATGTACTGGACCTTCGCGCAGCTCATCGCCCATCACACCAGCGGCGGGTGCAACCTCCAGCCGGGCGATCTCCTCGCCAGCGGCACGGTCAGCGGCACCACCCCCGACTCCCGCGGGTGCATGCTCGAACTCTCCTGGGACGGCCCCGGCAAACCCCGCAAACCCATCGAGCTCCCCACCGGCGAGAAACGCACGTTCCTCGAAGACGGTGACGAGGTCATCATGCGCGGATGGTGCGAGCGGGAGGGATACAGAAAGATCGGCTTCGGCGAATGCCGGGGCTCAATCGCTGTTTCGGCGAGTTGAGATGACTGCACACGCTCACCCGTAGTACCGGTTCAACTGCTCCGCCAACTCGGGGTGCGCTGCGCGCAGCTCCTCCCGCCGCTCGAAGTACGCCTCCGTCGCGACGGCGAAGAACTCCGCCGGGCTCGTCGCGCCGTACGGGTTCAGCAGCGTGGGCAGCCCCATCGCGCTCGCGCGCCGAAGATTCTCGAACTCCACGCTCATCACGCGCGACCACTCGGCGTACTGCTCCTTTGAGTCCAGCGGCGGGGCGCCCTCCATGCCGCCCGATTGACCGTCAAGCTGGTGCGCGAATTCGTGAAACACCACGTTGTGCCCGTCGCGCGGGTCGGCGGCGCCTTTGACCACCTGGTCCCACGCCAGCACCACCGGGCCGGCGACCGTGCCGCCCCAGCCCGTCGAGTGGTTCCAACTCTCGCCCGAGCGCATGCCCTCGCCTACGGTGACCAGCCCCGCCGGGCCGATCGACTTTCCATGCACGGAATACACGCGCGGGTACACCAGCACACTCGGCAAGCCCCGGTACACATCGTCGCTCTGCCGACCGAGCAGCAGCAGGCACGCCTGGGCGGCGATGCTCACGCGGATCTCGTCGGTGATCTTCAGCCCGGCGCACCCTTCGAAGTACTTCTCCGCGAGGAAGATGCGCACGAGGTCGCGCAGCCGGCGCTTCTGCGCCGGGTTCAATCGCCGGTCGTACGGCACGCGGGCGCGGATGATCGAATCCCACTCGCGCGGGAAGGGCTTCTTCAGCAGCCGCGAGCGGCTCCAGCGGCGGATCAGGCTCATCATGCGTGATTCCATTCGGCACGAACGTGGCGACGGAATGGTCGCCGTGTTGAGGCATCAGTGCACGCAGCAGGCCAACGGGCGACGCGCCCCAACCAGCGATTTCAACGCGGCTTGGCCCTCTTTCGCGTGCTGTTTGGTGACACGCCGCCGCCGACCCTGCCGAGTTGGCAGACGCTCCCTTCTCGCCGCTACGATTGCTTTCCGCTCAATCAAGCCGAAGAATGCACTTCAATGCTCCAAGCGGTCCTCATCGCCATCGTGATCGTCGTCGTTACGCGCGATAGCTTCTGGCTCTTCCCGCTGTGGGAGGGCTGGCCCGCGCTGGTCGTCGTCGGCGTGGTGCTCGGTTCATTCGCCGGGCTGGCGCTCGCCGCGCATCTCGCAATCGGGCGCTGCGGCACACAACTGGATCGCACGGGCCGATCGGGCTGGATCACGCTGGCCGACCTCGTGCTCGACGGCTCGCGCCTGCTGGTCCTTGCGCTCCACGCCGCCGCCGTGCTGGGGCTGGGGTGGCTCGACGTGGTCCGCGGCGCGGTCGGCGATCAGGTGCTGCTCGATGAAGCCCTCGCCGCCGCCCCGGCGGTGCTGGCGATCGTCGCGGGGTACGCGTCGTTCCACGGCATCGAGCAACGCCTCGCCGAGGCATCGCTCATTGGCGCGCTCGACCGCGGCGAGCCCGTCCGCCCCTTTCGCACCCGCGCGCAGTACGTCGCCGATCAGACACGCCACCAGATCGCGCTGGTGCTCGTGCCCATCGCGATCCTCGCCGCGTGGTCGGAGTCGGCGGCCCGCTGGGCACGCCCCGCGCTCGCGGCGATGATCGGGAACGACCGCGTCGCCGCTCATGAGTGGCTGGTGAGCGCCGCGCACCTTTCGGGCGTGCTGGTGCTGATCCTCGTGATGCCGATGGTCCTGCGCCGGGTGTGGGACACCGTGCCGCTAGCGCCGGGCGTGCTGCGCGATCGGCTCGAAGCGCTCTGCTGGAAGCAGGGCGTGCGTTGCCGCGAGTACCTCGTGTGGCGCACGCACGGCTCGATGATCAACGGCGCCATGATTGGGCTGGTGCCGTGGACACGGTACATCCTGCTGACGGACGCGCTGCTCGAACGCCTGCCGCCGGACCAGATCGAAGCGGTGATGGCGCACGAGGTAGGGCACGCGCGAAGAAGGCACCTGCCCTGGCTCATCGGCGCACTAGGGGCGACGACCATGCTGGTCTGGCTCGGCACGTCCGTCGGCGGGGCGTTCCTGCTGCTCTTCGCTCCGGACGCGCTGCTGCGCACCGGCGCGGAAGCCGTGGGAGGGCTGGGGCTGCTGGCGGCGCTGGGCGTCGGCTGGCTGGTCTTCGGGCACGTCAGCCGAGTCTTCGAGCAGCAAGCCGACGCGTTCGCGGTGCAGCATCTCAGCGGCTGGTCGGCCCGCGCGCCGGGCGAGAGCGCCGTGCTGACGCACGACGCCGTCTCCGCGATGGCGGGCGCACTGATGAGCGTCGCGCGGCTGAACTCGATCTCCACCCGCAAGTTCACCTGGCGCCACGGGTCGATCCTCGGGCGTTGCCGGCGGATCGGCGCGCTCCTCGGGCGCGACGCGGCTCGGCTGCCGATCGACCGCTCGGTTCGCCGTCTCAAACTCGCTGCCGCCTTGCTCATGCTGCTCACACTCGGGGCGTGGTTCCTGCTCCCAGAGGAGCGAGAGAAGCCGATCACCCGCACCGCCGCCGCCAGCGAGGCATCCCCATGACCCACACGATCCCATTCACCAAAGTGCAGGCGCTGGGCAACGATTTCGTCGTCCTCGACGCGGCGGCTGACCCATCGCTCGACGCGCGCGATGACCTGCCGGCGCTCGCCCGCTTCGCCAGCGATCGGCACGCCGGCATCGGGGCCGATGGTGTGATCGTGATGGCCCGCGCTGATTCCCCCAACGCCGCCCGCATGCGCATCTACAACGCAGACGGGTCCGACGGCGGGGTCTGCGGCAACGGGGCGCGTTGCATTGTCCGGCTGATGCTCGAACGCGGGCACTGCCGCGCAGCGCCCGACGGCTCGCTGGCGCTCCGCTGCGGCACGCGCGACCTGCGCGCCACCGCCGAGCGCCGCGGCGACGGCACCGTCGCGCGCGTCACGGTCGACATGGGCACACCAGAGCTCGACCTCGCGCGCGTGCCCGTGGACATAGCACGCCTCGCGCCGACGCCGCGCAAGCACGCGTACCGCATCGACGGCATCGAAGCCGTCTTCGTCTCGATGGGCAACCCGCACATGGTCGTCTTCGTGTCGCCAGAATTCGACTTCACCCGCGAGATTCACGCGCTGGGCCCGAAGTTCGAGTCCCACGCGGCGTTCCCCGCGCGCATGAATGTCCATCTCGCCCGAGCCACGTCGCGTGATCACGCCGACCTGCGCACCTGGGAACGCGGCGCGGGGCAGACACGCGGCTGCGGCAGCGGGTCATGCGCCGTTCTGGTCGCTGGAGTCCTCACCGGCCGGCTCGACCGGCGCGCGACTATCTCCCAACCGGGCGGGGAGGTCATCATCGAATGGAAGAGCGATCACGACGGCGTGCGGATGAACGGCGGGGCGGAGAACGTCTATGCCGGCACATTCGACTGGCCCCGGCGGTGAGCCGGGCCATCACCGCTCGAACGGTCACAAAGCACCTGCGAGCGCTACACCGATCAGCTCAACCGTCGTCGGCTGCGACTGAACCACAATTTGAATCGTGGCAGCCGTGGCATCCTTTGATCCAACGCGCGAATCACTGTACAGCACAGCAAAGCACAACGCCGCGACTGCGACCGGGTACGACAACGCGATGACCACCGACGAACGGGAAATGCGGGGCATAACTGCGACTCCCTGTGCGGAGAGCTCTGATCCAATAATTCAAGATAGCATCCGCATACAGCGGTGTCCAGCCCTATCACTCACAAGGGAATCAGTCGCCGCACTTTGGCTGTAAGTCCAGAAAACCGGGCATCCCAAAGCAGTTATTGGACATGCCCTTGTTCGTCGTATTCACATCCCCACGATGCTCTTGCGGGTCGTGCCGACGACCGTCATCAGTTCGTTCTGCTCCTTTGTCGGCACATTGAACTTCTCGAGCGACGCCCGAAGATCGGCGGCGATGGCATCGAACTCAGCATCCGTGATGCCCATGCCCTGGAGAGCGCTCGCCATATCGCGGCCCATGTACTTCTCCGCGCCGCCGGTCGCGGACGCGACGAACGTCACCAGATGCCCCTTGAGATTCTCGACGTTACGGGGAGCGGCATCCCACCCGTTCGCGTGACCCTTGCGGGTGAAGTTCACTTTTGGATTTGAGGCCGCGCGGGCGACGAATTCATCGACGACCGCGGTGATCGCGGGCTGGCCGCCCAGCCGCTCATAGAGCGACCTCTCATTCATGTCGGCGGCTTTGGACGATGCGATACCGTCGCTCTTGCAGCCGACGAAGGCGACGCTCAGCGCGCCGAGCGCCAAGGGGTACGCGAGAACAGCGAGCAACGCGGAGCGAACGAAACGGGCCATTGAGAGACTCCTTGCTGCGGAACATCCCGTCACGCATGGAGTTTCGGCGGCCAAAGCTCGCGAGTTTTTGACTCGCGATCGCCCTGAAGACCTTCTGCGATTCGAGTGTCTACGCGGCCAGCTGGTTCAGCCGCGTGAAGATTGACGCGATCACATCGGGCGCTGCGCCGTCAAGCAACAGACGCGAGCTGATCTCGTCCTTGCTCTGCTTTCGCGTGTCGATCTGCTCGGAGACGATCCGGTTCCCCGCCGAGTCGGCGATGTACACCTGTACGCGGTTGTTGTCGCCGGACTCCATCTCCAGGATCATGCCGTCCAGCTCGAAACGTGACTCCGGCCTTCCGAGTTCGAGTTCGCTGATCTCCACGACGAGTTCCTCGACCTTCTCGCTGAGCTGCCCGTTCGCCTGCTGCAGGATCTTCTCGACGCCCATGTTCTCGTCGAGCACCTGGCTGAACAATTCGCGCGAAGCTCGGAAATCACCGCCCGCGAGCTGAAACGCCTTCTCCATGTCCTCGGGCGACTTGTTGAAAAGCTTCTGCGCCAGCGCCGCCGACGCGCCGTCGGCAGTCTCGCGTGCCTTCGGGTCGAGCGTGATGGTGTTCACATAGAACGCGGTCGCATGAAGAATCGATTCGCGGTTGCGGATGATCGCGGGTCCGGCGGGCGCGTGGTGCAGGCAGATCGGCTTCGTCAACAGCTCCGGCAGCTTCCACATCTGGCACAGGCACGACGCCACATCGACATGAGTGAACTCGAGCTTGCGGAACTCGGAGAGGTACTGCTTCGCCGGCGGGTCGCGCGGGTCCACCGATTTCATGAACGCGTCGCCCGCCAGCTTCGGCATCATGGGCATCCCGGCGTCGCTCATCAGCCCGACGATGAACGCCTCGCCCGAGAGCGACTTATCGAACATCTCCGCCACGCGGAACGCGGCCCAGGCTCGAAAGAGCGACTGCGTCCAGAGCTTCTTCACTGAAAACTCGCCGTCGTCGCCGACCGCCAGCTTGCTCAGGTGGAAGCCGAGCGAGACGGCTTTCAGTCGGTCCAGCCCAAGCAGCACCATCGCACGCTCAAGCTTGGTGATCGGCTCGCGCTGCGCGAAGTACGCCGAGTTCGACATCCGCAGCAGCCGCCCCGTTAGCGCCTGGTCCGTGCGGATCACTTCCGCGAACTGATTGATCGTTGACTTCGGGTTGCTGACCAACTCGATGACGCGCACCGCGACCTGCGGCAGCGTGGGTACCGAAGTATCCCCCAGCCGGCGCATCAACGATTGATGCATGTGCTCGACTTCCCGAGCGCTCAACTCACACCGACGTTTCACGCAGCAACCTCCGCATCGCCCGGACCGGAGAATCATCGGCCACGAATCGGGGGGGATTGAGGGGAATCCGCGCTTGCCCGCCAATGTTCGGCAGGAATTCCCACCCTTCTTCACTCGGCGTTCCCGATTCCCAGCATCGATACACTCCCCCATTCATGCCCGACGGCCCAACGCCCAAACCCGAACTCACCACGCCCCTTCATCCGATGAGCCGGATGATTGCTCTGATGAACCAGAAGGGCGGCGTGGGCAAAACCACCACCGCCGTCAATCTCGCCGCCGGGCTTGCCCGGCTGGGGCGTTCCACCCTGCTCATCGACCTCGACCCCCAGGCGCACTCGACGTTGCACCTGGGCATCGAGCCGGACGCCGTGGCGACCACCGTGTACGACTTGCTGCTCGACGCCACCGGCGAGATTGATCCCGCCGCGGCGGTGGTGCGCACGCGCGAGCATCTGGGAGTCATCCCCGCCGTCACCGACCTCGCCGCCGCCGAGACCGAACTGGCAAACCTCCCCGATCGGCAGCAGCGACTCGCCCGCGCGCTCGAAACACTGAAGCGCGAGTTCGAGTTCGTCCTGATCGACTGCCCGCCGTCACTGGGCTTGCTGACGCTGAACGGGCTCGCCGCCGCGCGCGAAGTCATCGTGCCCATGCAGGCGCAGTACCTAGCACTGCAAGGACTCGGCAAGCTGCTCGAGACCGTCACGCTCGTCGGTCAGGGCGTGAACCCTCGCCTGCGCGTCTCGGGCGTCATGCTATGCATGCACGAGGACACCACCAAACTCTCCAAAGAAGTGGTGGCGGACATCGAAGAATTCTTCCGCTCCGCGCGCGAACAGGACGTGCCGTGGCGCGGCGCGCGCGTCTATCGCCCCGCCGTGCGGCGCAACGTGAAGCTCGCCGAGTGCCCCAGTTTCGGGCAGACCATCTTCGAGTACGCGCCGACGTGCCCGGGGGCGGTGGATTATCTCGCGCTCGCGCGGTCGCTCACCGACGAGTGGGACAAGCTGCTCGCCCGCCGCTCTGAAACGGGTCACGCCAACGGCAATCCACCAGCGCCGACCATCACACCCGCCGCGACCAAATCGCTGGAGCGCACGCGGTGAGCCGAGCCGCGCCCTCGGAATCGCCGCTGCCGCGCCCGGACGCCCGACCGCGCCAGCAGCTCTGGCGGGCCGCGTTCGCGCTCTTCGCGATCATGCTCGCCACCGCGACGCACTGGCCGCAGCTCAAGCTCGACGTCGCGCCGATCGAGCGCGCCGACCTGCTCCAGCACCTCATCGCCTTCGGGCTTTGGACCGCGCTCCTCATCGCCGGCGGATTCTTCGGCCCGTGGAATTCGTGGCGGAACATCGCCGCCGCTCATCTCGTCGCCGTCGTGTACGCCGGGATCGATGAGGGCACGCAGCTCATCCCCATCCTCGGCCGAACCGCCGCGTGGGACGATTTCGCGTTCAACTGCATCGGCGTGTGGATCGGCGCCGTCCTGATGATCGCCGTCCGCGCCCGGGCACTCTCCCGCGGCGAACGCCGGCTCGATCTGTAGCCCACATCTCGTGCCACCAACTGCTGCTCTGACCAGTCGGTGCGTCGCGCCCCGAGCTCGCAGATTCTCGTCGGGTCCCGCGCCCGATGCTCCGATCAGCCTCGACGCTCCACCGCGCGATACCCTGCCCCCATGCCCGCGCCCCGCGCCCAACCCGGCATCACCCGTCGTGAGTTCGCGCGCCGCGCCGCCGCCGTCGCGCTCGCGCCGGCGGCGATGCCGATCGCCTGCCGATCGGTCGATCGCACCGCGCCCGCCGGCGGCCCGCGCGTGGTTGTCATCGGCGCGGGACTCGCCGGGCTCTCCGCCGCCGAGCGCCTCGTCGCAGCGGGGTTCGTCGTCACCGTGCTCGAGGCCCGCGGCCGCGCGGGCGGGCGGGTCCACACGCGCCGCGACCTGATCCCGGGCGTCCCGGTTGAAGCCGGCGCGGACTTTATCGCGCCGCATCACACCGCCGCCGCCGCGCTCGCCGAGCGGATGAGCCTTCCTTTGCAGCCCGCGCGCCAAGCCCCCTCTGACCCGCGCTTCGTGTTCGCCGCGGAATCTTCGCCGCCGACCGATCAGCGCGCCCTATTCGCCGAGCTCCGGGCCGCGCTGAGCGAACTGGGCAACAACGTTCACGCGCTGGCACATGACCCGCCGTGGCTCGCCGCCGATGCGGCGTCGCTCGACAACTGGCCCACAAGCCAGTGGCTCCGCCGCTCGAACATCTCCGACCCCGCGCGGCGCGCACTCACCGCCCTCCTGACGAGCCGGCACGCCGCACTGCCCCAGCAGCAGAGCACGCTCGCGTGCATCCTCTCCCTCGCCGCCGGCCCGGACCACTGGCTCGACCCGCTCGCCGGATCGCGCATCGTCGGCGGGAACGATCAGCTCGCCGCGCGCCTCGCCGCCCGTTTGCCCCTCGGCGCACTGCGGCTGTCATCGCCCGTCACGCGCATCGAACTGCGCGAGCGCTCGGCGGTCGTCACCAGTCAGCGCGCGGGGCGCATCGAGTGCGATCATGTCATCCTCGCCGCGCCCCCGCCGGTGTGGCGGCGCATCGCGTTCACCCCTGCGCTGCCCGACGCCGCCGCGATCCGCACCGGCCCGTGCGTGAAATCGCTCACCGTGCTCGACGGCCCGACCACGCCGCGAGCGCCGATCGATGCGCTGACCGAGGGCGAAGCGGGCCGCGTGTACGCCGCCGCGCCCGATTTCACCAACGGCCCGCGCGCCGTCGCGGCGCTCATCGCCGGACCCGCCGCCGAACTGCACCGCATGCGCCAGGGAGCCCGCCGCACCCGCGCGCTCCACGCCGCGATCGAGCCGGTCGTTCCGGGCTTGGTCCGCGCCGCGCGCCACACCGAATTCATCGACTGGACCAGCGACGAGTGGTCGGGCGGCGGTGCCGCGTTCCCCGCGCCGGGGCAGCTCACCGCTGCCGCGCCGGTTCTTTCGACAGGCCTTGCCGCCTCGCCCGGCGCGCCCGCCCGCCTGCATCTCGCCGGCGATTTCTGCTCGATCGATCACCCCGGCACAATGGAAGGCGCGATCCGTAGCGGGCTAGTCGCCGCCGAACGGCTGATCGCGCGGCCCGCCGAGCGCCTCTCGGTCCCAGGAGCGAGCGCATGAGCGCGCTCGCCTGGCTCGCGTTGCCCATCGGCGCGGTTCTCTGGCTTGCCCTCGCCGCGCTCGCGGTGTGGATCACGCGCGCACCCGTCCGCGGCGGCGAATTCGCCGGGCAATTCCTCTACCGGCTGCTGCAGACCTACACGCGTCTCATGCACCGCGTCCGCGCCGAGGGCGTCGAGCACGTGCCGCCCGCCGAGCCGCTCATCATCGTCGCCAACCACACCGCGGGCATCGACCCGTTGCTCATCCAGGCGGTCCTGCCCTTCGAGGTGCGCTGGATCATGGCGGCGGACATGCGCGTCGCCGCAATGGATTCGCTGTGGGAGTACGGAAGAGTCATTTTCGTCGATCGCCAGGGCGGCGATGGCCACTCGATCCGCGCCGCGCTGCGCCACCTGCGCGACCGGCACCCCGCGGGCCCGGGCGTCATCGGCGTGTTTCCCGAGGGACACATCGAGCGCCCGCCGCGCGAACTGCTCGCATTCCAGGAGGGCATCGGCGTACTCGCCGCGAAGGGCAAGGCGCGCGTGCTGCCCGCCGTCATCGACGGCGCGCCCTACGCCCAGACCGCGTGGGGCTCGCTGCTGCGCACCAGCCGAGCGTGCGTGCGCTTCCTGCCGCCCGTCGACTACCGCGGCACGACGCTGAACCCGGCGCAGATCGCCGCCGACCTTCAGCGTCGCTTCGCCGACGCCACCGGCTGGCCCGCGACCAACCGCGCATACCGCTTCGAGAACGGCGGGTGGATCGAAACCCGCGCCGAAGCAGCGCCAACGTGAGTGACCTTCGCCCCGATGGGTGCCGTGGTCCGAGCCCTGGTCAACCACGCCCCGGTGCGATGCGAGGCGCGACATGGTTAAGCAGTTCCCCGTCTATGCCGCCCGCGAATACTCCGCACGGCATCTACTCCGGTCCCCGCCCCGCGCGGTTCTCCATCGCATCCGCGCCGAACGACGCGAGCACCGCGACCGCCGCCACGCCCAGCGCCACCGGCAGCGGCGCGCGGAACTGCGTGTACCCCAGCGCATGAACCACCAGGTGATACGCCGTCGCGAACCCGGCCGCCCCGACGACCAGGCACGTCGTGGTACTCACCGCGCCAATCGAGGGCACCATGAGCGCGGTGCGCGCGTCGTCCGCCCGCTGCCGCCCGCGCCAGAACAGCCACGCGCTCATCGGCACGAGCACCGCTCCGAGCGCCAGCATCGCGTACTGCATCGCGCCGAGCCCCACGCGGTCACACGATCGCCGCGGCGCACGAACTGACCAGCGCCTGCCCCTGATCGTCGCCGGCGGCCATGTAGTTCAGCATCTTCACGTTCTTCGCGCCGGTAATCTTGATCGCCGCCACGATGTTGCCCACGCTGCACCAGCGCGTCGGGTTCTGCTGCCACGCCATCGACGCGACCAGTTCCTCCGCCTTCCCCTCGCTGACGAGCTGGAGCATCTCCATGTCGTGCCGATGGATTTTCTCGCGGAACGCCTTGGCTTCGTCCGTGTCGCCGACATACGTCTGCTGGTCGCCGAATGTTGCGCCGATGTGGCTCAGGTCCGCCGACGCGACGATCAGCGTCCGCCCCGGCATCCCGTCGATGGTCTTCTTCATCGCATCAACAAACGGCAGGATGCCAAGCCCCTTGTTGTCGTAGCTCTCGCCGTTGTTCGGGCACGGGTCATGCACGAGCGCCGAGAACACCTTCGGGTGGCTGCCGCCTTTCGCCGCGAAGACGTGCTGCACCCACGGGATGTGCAGCTCGATGGAATGCTCGCGTTCATGGTCGTACCGGTTCTGGAACAACTGCTCGGCGTGCTCGCGCCCGAGATTCTGCTTGAGCTGGTCCGCGAACGCCGCGTCGTACTCGCAGATGCCCAGCGGCGTCTCGAACCCCTTGTCGCACGCCGTCACCCCCGTGCCCATGCCGAAGTGATTCGTCCCGAGGATCACCACGCGGTCCGGGCGATCGACAACCCGCAGCCTGCCGTACGCGTGCGCGTAGTTGGGCCAGCCGCGGAAGTAGTCAAGGTGCGGCGCGATGATCGCGCGCGGCAGCACATCAAAGCTTGGATCCGGCACCTGGTCCATCACCTGTTTGGTCCACGACTCGAGCATCTCGCGCAGCTTGCGCGGGGCGTGCTCGGCTTTCTGCGCGTCGGTGGTCTGCTCGCCGAACTCTTGCTGCACGAGCGTGTCCGCCATCGCGGCCGTCGACGCGGGCGGCAGGTGCGCCAGCGAATCGAACTCCTTCCGCATCTTCGAAAGGACCGCGTCGAAGGTGGGCCCTTCGAGCAGCCCCGCCCGATCGAGCTGCGCTACCAGGTTCTCCATCACCGTACGCGTCAGCCCGCGTCCGACTTCCGCGACGATCGCGTCGATCGTCTTTTCCCCCGTCATCATGGGAAGGATCGTCTGGAACGCCGGGCTGACAAAGATCATCTGATCGGTGATCTGCCGCGCGTCGGCCAGCCCCAGCATCATCTTGCCGTCCTGCTGCTGCGCGCCGAAGGCGCGGACGGGGCGCAGCTTCGGGCTCTGCATGTGCCGGGCGTTTGAATCAAAGACGGCGGGTTGCGGGTCGGCCATTGCGTTCTCCGGGCCAGTAGGCCGGTTCGGTTGGGGCAGCAGTGTAGCCCGAGCGCTTCGAATTCTCGGCCTGAATCCCATGAAATTTGAGTGTTGTTAGGTGGCCACGCTGGCCGACTGGCACCCGCCGGACATTTCGCTACAATCTCCGCCCCTCTCTGGAGGGCACCCCGGCGCTGGTGGGCGTCCGGCGAACCGCATCCTGTCACCCCGCCTTTACTTCCGCACGCGAGTATTTCGCCATGGCGACCTCATCCTTCAAACCCGGCCAGAGCCTTCGTTGCACCGTCATCAAGGCGCCCTTCACCCACAAGTCGGTCAGCACCGTCACGCGCCTCATGCGCTTCGACGACGACATTAAGCGCCGCCTGAAGGACGCCAGCACCTACCGCATGAAGACGCTCTACATCCGCAGCCGCGGCGGGCGCCCCTGGGAAGTCCGCGAGCGCTCCACCAAGTACGCCAAGCCCACGCTCGGCACCTCGTGGACCATCAAGTACTTCCCCCACATCGCCCCCGACCTCGCGAGCGTCGAACAGTACATCAAGATCGAAGCGGCATAAGCGCGGGTTCGCCCATCACATCTGGAACGTCTCGATCCGCACCGCACACCGCGACTCCGTGTCGATGGTGATGATGCACCCGTCCGCCTGGACTTCGCTGTCGCACACGTCCATCGACACCGGGTTCTGCGTCGTCATGACGTGCAGCACCGATTCGTGCGTGCGTCCGATCACACCGCCGTGCCCGCCGCAGAACCCCACATCAGTGATCGCGGCCATCGATTGCTGGAGCAGTCGCGCGTCGGCGGTCTGCACGTGCGTGTGAGTCCCCACCACGCCGATCACCTTCCGCGGCCAGCGCTTGAGGCAGTGCCACGCCATCGCGATCTTCTCGCTCGACGCCTCCGCGTGAATCTCGACGAGCACCAGCCCCGCGTCGTCCTCCGCCGCGATCGACGAAATCACCGAATCCACCGTGGCGAACGGGTCGTTCGTCGGGATCGACATGAACAGCCGTCCGAGAACCGTCACGATGTATAACCGCGGGTCGGACGGCTCGTTCGTCAGATCAATCCGGCTGTACGTCCGCCCGCGCGCGAGCGCCGACAAGTTCGCCGGCCGCGCGATCGGCTCGCTCGCATCATCCAAGTACGGCGTGATCCGCGTGTCCTTAAAGCAGTGATCGCCCAGCGTCAGCGCGTCGGCCCCCGCCGCGCGCAGATCGCGGTACCCCTCGGGGTGCAGCCCGCTGCCGTTCTTGCAATTCTCGGCGTTGACCACAACCCGCAGCCCGGCGTGCCGCTCACGGAGTTCCTTCACCGCGCGCAAAAACGCCGCCTTTCCGGGGGCGCCGACCACATCACCAAAGAACGCGAGCGGGACCTGTGGCATGCGCGCGAGAGCGTAGCAGCGCGAGAGGGCGCGCGCGCACACGAGCGCCGCAGAACTCCGCCACATCGCACAGTCAGCACAACCGGCCCTCGCACGATGCTCAACTCCTCGATGCCATCGAGCGAGCGCACCGCGGGGCCGATATGAGCGGTGTTCAAGGAGGAACGACTGATGGCTACTTCGCCGGAAAACTTCAGCAAGGTGAAAAACATCCTGCAGAAGCTCGACCAGGGCATCGACGCGGCCCGCAGCCGCCGACTGACCCAGTCCACGCGCCCGGCCACCGCGCAGCCCCAGCCAGTCCCCGCCACCTACTCCAGCCCGGCGGCCGTCCCCAACGTCCCCAATAACAACCAGCCGCAACCGCTCCGCGCTCGCCCGCTCATGCGTCCGGCCGAGGGATTCTGAGCGAGCAGCGAGTTGGGAGTCCAGAGTTCGGAGCTTGGAGCCGGACCGGAAGCCCGAAACACTGAAATGCACCCCGACACGCGCGGCGACCAAAACGCCGCGCGTTCTCTTTTCTGGCTCAAAGCTCAAAGCTCCAAGCTGTCCCCGACCCGACTTGCCCGACGCCCGAAGCGCGGTACTATTGCCCGCCCGGCCCACACCGCCCCGACAGGGGCGGCCCGCCGGTGTTAGGGGAATAGTGTAACGGTAGCACAACTGTCTCTGAATCAGTTAGTCTAGGTTCAAATCCTAGTTCCCCTGTTGTCCGACAATCTGGTTGATCGTTTGTGATGGGGCTGTAGCTCAATTGGGAGAGCGCTTGCATGGCATGCAAGAGGTCGCCGGTTCGACCCCGGTCAGCTCCACTTTTCGGAACGTCCGCTGAATCAAGCATTTGTGCGCCGGACCCGCGTCGGGTTTGGACCCCTGAAGTGAACCGAGAAAACCGGTAATTACCGGTTTCGGGCTTCGGGAGGTTCCCCGATGCCCCACTACTCCGATCCCGCCCGACTCCCCAAGTACCGCCGCCACAAGCCGAGCGGACAGGCCGTCGTCACTCTCAACGGGCGTGACTTCTACCTCGGTCAATACGGCTCGCGTGAATCGCGCCGAGCCTATGACCGGCTCACCGCTGAGTGGCTCGTGTCCGGGCGGCGGACCCCTGAACAGGGACAGGGCGGATCGCTGACCGTGGCCGAACTCTCCAAAGCGTTCATGGCCCGCTCACGCCGCTACTACACCCGCGATGGATTCACCACGTCCGAGGTTGACATTCTCCGGCAAGTCACCGGGCGGCTCTGCAAACTCTACGGCCCCACTCCGGCGGCGAACTTCGGCGCGCTCCAGTTCCGGGCCTTCCGGGAATCCTTGCTCGCGGAACGGGACACGGAAGCCCGCGAATCTTCGAGGTTGTGTCGCGCGACGGTCAACGCTTATTCCGCCCGCGTGAAGGGAATGTTCCGCTGGGCGGCGGCTGAGGGCATGCTGCCCGCGAGCGTTTGGCACTCGTTGCTGGTGGTCCCCGGCTTGCGTGCTGGCCGCACCGAAGCCCGTGAGAGCGAACCGGTTCGGCCCGTGGCCGATGCCGTGGTCGATGCCACCCTCCCCCACCTCCCGCCCGTGGTGGCCGATATGGTCCGCGTGCAGCGCGCAACGGGCATGCGCCCCGGCGAGGTGTGCGCCATGACCCTCGGCGAGATTGACGCGAGCGGCGACGTATGGGTCTACCGCCCCGCCCACCACAAAACCGCGCACCACGGCAAAGAGCGCGTCGTGTGCATCGGCCCGCGCGCCCAAGAGATACTCCGCCGCTACTTCCGTTCCGACCTGAGCGCCCCGCTCTTCAACCCGGCGGAGAGCGAATCACTCCGCCGCGCGGTCCGGCACGCCGAGCGGGTGACACCGATGAACGCGGGCAACCGACCCGGCTATCGCAACGGGCGCACGCTCCGGCGGCGCTCTGCCCGGCTCGGCTCGGCGTACACCACGGCCAGCTATGCGCGGGCGATCACGCGGGCGTGCGAACAGGCTGGCGTGCCGAAGTGGTCGCCCAACCAACTCCGGCACACGGCGGCGACCGAAGCCCGGGCGCGATTCGGGCTGGACGGCGCGGGCGCGGTGCTCGGGCACAACGGGCTGGAAGTCACGACCATCTACGCCGAGCGCTCGCTGGAACTGGCGAAGCGGGTGGCGATGGCGTGCGGGTAAGACGTACGGCAGTCCCGTCGAATCGAACAAGCAGTGTTCATCTGGCAGCAAAGCCGATGGTTTGACGCAGTGGCGGATCAAACGGCCCGAGCAGGTTCTCGCTAGTGACTAACGCCGCCAAACGCTGCTGAAGTTCAATCACTTCGCTACTCGATGCTGTTGCTACTGAAATCTCTGGTATTAGCACATGTCCCGGCTGAGCCACCCCGTTCGGATGTTTGGACTCATCGAGCGGGTTCGGGACGAGCGAGAGACCAAGCGAGAAAATGTCGGAGGCACGAAGGCGAGCAACCCACGCTGGCGTCGTCCCCTGGGTTCGCAAAACGCGGCCAACCTCTTCGGGCGTGTGAAATAGTTCGCGGAATAGCGATAGCCCATCAATGTCACCTTTGCTCTCCCTCTTCTTATCCGGCAGCTTCGGCGCAAAAGCATTGCGCCGAACCGACTTGCGTTCGAAGTCCATTTTGTCCTGAGTAACGCGCCGAAGAATCATCTCTTCGGGCTGAATCGGAGAGAGAGTGTCCAATGTGCCAGCAGTGTCTACGGGCCACCCGCCCGGCGTCAACCGCTTGGTATCGAGTCGCGATAGCGAAGTCGGTTCTCCAGAAAGTACATGCGTTCGAGCGAAGCGTCGGGATTCACCACGAACGTAATGGCTAATTGACCTCGGACAAACTCTAGACTGATCGCTCCGCCGCTACCGACTGTCACGGCATGCGGAGGGGGTGGCAAACGCCCGTCACGGGGCTGCTGTTCCATCGCAGCCGCGAGGTTTCGAAGCAATGACAGCGCCCGGCGAATCGTGTCTCGTGAAGGGGCATTTGTCTCATCATCTTCAAGGGCGGATGGGTCACGAAGCCAGCCGAAGAGTGTGTTCTCGGCTCGCTTAAAGTCCTGCATCCAAGAAGCAACTTCTATCGCCCTCGGATCAGTGCGATTTGGACTTGGTCCCGCAGCAGGTTGCACTATTGCCGCAGGCCTGATGGACTCGCTTGATAGATAGTCCGCGAGCGAAACTCCCCCTGCCGATGAGCACGCCAACATCGACATGGCCCTAACCCTTCCAGTAAGCCCGCGCTTCACTTGAAGTCACGGAGTTGAAGGTATCTACGACACAAGTCTTTCCAAAGTTCAGCGAATCTCTGACCGTGTCCACGCCTCTCACGTCTATCGGACCACGGGCGGTGCTGGTCATCACTAACATATCCGTGGGCGGATCGGCTAACGAACGAGCCGTCTGTATCGACACATTTAATCGCCCGGGCCTGGGCTGAAGCCGAAAACTCCATCTTGCCGAGAGAGCATCGACATGCCCATGCGGACTTCCGCAGTTTCCCAATAGACCCGGCAGAACCTTCGGCAGATCGCTGAAATTCTGCCAAACCGTGCCGCGTGGTATGTGGTCAATGTATGTGACTTCCCACAGATTCGGCGTCACGTCCCCGAGTTCTTCCGCGCGCGCGAACTTCTCGAACTCGCTAAAGACGGATTCGAACTCCCTTAAGACTCCAGCGTAGCCGGGATAGCCCTGTCCCTCTCGTTTCATCCAGTTCACAACAAGCCAACCATTCTGGAGTTGGACCATCCGCGAACTGTCGCCTCCCGAAATCATGCGAAGCCGCGCGTCGCCCCGAATGGGTGCAAAGCCAATCGACGGAAATCCGAACTCTGGTTCATTGCCAAATCCTTCCAACACCACATCGATAGGAGCGGAGTCGGAGGCGTGTGGATAATTTTTTTGAAGTAATCGCCAGAACCAGCCCAGATGCCCGTTGTGGAAGTTCGGGAGTGGCGCGAACTGCACTCCCAGCACCACTTCGATGACGGGGGGACGTTTCCAATCTATTACCAGATTCAACATGAAGGTTTCGGATTCAACGGGCTGCAACGCTCGATCCATCGCTCGCGAGACGACTGTGAAGTGTAGCCAAACCACAGGCAGAGTGTCACCGTCCGGCTCATCGAGCAAGCCGACAAGCCGTTCCGCAAAGCAAGCCGCCCCCTAGTCCCCCACCCCCCGGCGCGGGTCCTTCCGACGCTCCCCGGCCACACGGGGTGCCGATGTTGCGGGACTCAACTCACTCCGGCCCGGCCAGCGCTGTTACAGCTTACGGTCACGTTATCCTAATCGTGGGTGCCCGAGCGTTGCCGACGGGCGCGCGCGGCGAAAGTGATCGGTCGGCATTCCGGGTGAAACCCTCCCCGGCGTGCCGATCGGTTCCACCCGCCGAGGGTTTGACCGATGACGACGCGCAACGAGCGTGAGGCGGTAGCGCATGAGCGCGTGAACTACGCCGCGAGGATTCGGGACACCGATCGGCGCGCTGTTCGGCAGCTCGCGCAACAGGCGGCGCAGGCAATCAAGGAACTGGCGAGCGCGATGCGCGCTTATGGCGTTCCGGACCGCAACGGCAATCTAGTCCTAGGCCCCGGCTGCGATGGCCCGTTGACGCGCGCACAAGAGCCTCTTCATCGAGCCATCCTCACGATTCATGCGTCGTATCCGCCGGATGGGTATCAGACCCCGCGACCAAAGGATGTTCCACCGGAGGCACTCTGGCTGCATGTCTGGACTGGCGTAGAACCGGTCAGCGTTGAGTTCATCATCGGCGTTGTGGATCAGCTTGGCATCAGCAGTGGCGGCCGCGTTCTCTATCAAAGCGAGAATCCACTCGTCACCCGCGAAGATGCTCGCGTGGATGCTTCACTGCCGGACCGATTAGATAGGGCGGTGGAGTTGTTCAAAGCGAAGTCGCCTAACCATTCCGAGTTACGGAATAGTCAGGCCACAACGCTCTGGGCGGACTTGATGATGATGCCTACGTGGCTTCAACTCATCGGCAGCTACGCCGAGGCGCTCGCGGACGGGCTGACGCGGGGGATTCCAACCGATCATGTACGCGGCGAGATTGTCAAGGCAATCGCAGAACTTCAGACGCTGACGAACTCTGTGGGTACTTCGCTATTGAGCGATGGCGGATTGGTCGCTGACCGGGCGTTTAGTCCAGGCACCCGACGTTGGACGAATGACATACGCGCCTTGCTCAAGCGGACAGGCGAGGTGATATGCAGACTCGACTTCGAGCTGAGCCAAGGTTCGACGATGCTCGATGTTGCACGCTGGGCATGCGGCGAAGCGCGAACGCTGAAAATGGAATTGCAGGCGAAGGCTGATGAGCTTTGCACGGCGCGGAACGTGAATCCTGATCCTGTGGACGGTTGGGTCAATCGAGACACTACCCCTGCGGCGCACGGGAACCATGACGCAATCGACCGCGCAGCCGAGCGGGCGGCGGCGAAGGCGGTGGAAGCGATGGAAACACGCGACGCCCCCGGCATCGGCGGCACGGACACCGATTGGAAAGACGTTCAAGGGCTGCTATTGGCGAAGCGGGATCGGGACGAGCCGTACACCAGTCTCCGAAAGTTGTGCCGCGAGTTGAAGTGTTCGGACGCAACGATCCGCAAGGCGATCGACAAATCGGCGACATTGAAAGGGTGGCAAGCCCGAAGCGCGGGAGCAAAGGCCGCACCGAAAGCGACCGACTTGGGCGCGGTGGTGAGGGACAACGCGCGGCAGACGACGGAGCCGGCCCCCGATGATCTTCTACCCGATGACGACATACAAGCGACGATGGCCCGGCTGATCGACCAAGCAAAGCCCGATGAGCGGGCGAAGTTGAACGCCCTAGATGACGCCGGACGCCGGGCGCTGGTGGCGACGTATCAATCGCAGAACCTAGACGATGAGCTAAGCCCGTTGGAACCCGACAAGCCCGGCGCGCGTCCCCGCAAGGTGCTGCAACACAAGCGGGCGTAGGTGCGTGCGCACGCGCGCGCGGTCAGTGTTCTTCGGGAAATCATGTTGTTTCGGGGTGCGTGCGCACGCGAGCGCGTACCTGAAACGGCTGCATGGTGCAGCTTGTTTCGGAGTACCCGAACCGTGAAGAATCCCGTCCCGAAGTTGCGAACGCCGGGTGTGCTGGCGACTGACCTAGGCGAACCATTGCATCGTGTGCTGTACGTTCTACGCACCAGAGCGCACATTCAGCCGTCGGCACAGGCTGGAAGGCTGAGGCTGTATGACCGCGAAGCGGTTGCGATGTTGCGGCAGGAATTGAGTGCGATTGACGCTCGCCGAACGGCGGAGGTGGTCAATGAGTGACACCTTCCTGTTCCCCGAATGCGCGCCCGGCGCTGGTAACAACGGGCGCACCAGTGAATCGTCGTACTCAATTCTACCACCCTCCCGCCGCAACGCACCGGCGACAAGCCGATTGGCGGCGCAGTCGATGCTGCACGCGAGCGGCATGCTCCGCGCCCGCGTGCATGACTTCATCCGCTCGTGCGGAGCGCTCGGCGCGACCGACCGCGAGACTCAAGCGGCGCTCGGACTCTCGTCGGACACCGAGGTTCCCCGTCGCTGGGAGTTGGAGAAGCGCGGCGAAGTCGTCCGCACCAATCGCCGACGCCCGACTCCGAGCGGGCGGAGCGCCGGTGTGTACGTCGCCCGCGAATTCGCGGCAATCGGCGAGGGGGTGAGCCGATGAACACGCCCATCCTCAAACTCATCGACGCGCTGCGCGCCCACGGCATCGAACCCAAGCGCTCCGGCTCCGGCTGGTCGTGCCGATGCCCGTCCCATGATGATCGCACGCCGAGCCTCTCCATCGCCGAGGGCGAGAACGGGCGGGCGCTGGTGCGGTGCCATGCCGATCACGGCTGCACCGCTGAATCCATCACGGCGGCGCTGGGACTCTCTCTCGCGGACTTGATGCCGCCCGACCCGGCCCGCGCGCCGACGCCACACAAGGGCACGACGCCGCGCCCAAGCGATTCGCAACGTCCCACGTTCGCATCGGCGGATGAAGCGCTGCAATCGCTCGATCGCACGCTCGGCGCGCGCTCCGGCGTGTGGCCCTATCACGATCGCGCGGGCGAGCCGTGCGGCATCGTCGCCCGCTGGGAGACGCCGAACGGGAAGACGTACCGGCCCCTGTCGCGGGAAGCGTCCGGGGGCTGGCGCATCGGCGCGATGCCGACGCCGAGACCGCTCTACCGGCTGCCCGATCTGCTCGCGTGCGCGCCCGGCGCGCGGGTGTTCCTATGCGAGGGCGAGAGAGCGACGGATGCCGCGCGCTCGCTCGGCTTCATCGCCACCACCTCGGCGGGCGGCGCAAAGGCGGCGGGCGCTTCCGATTGGTCGGCGCTCAAGGGATTGAACGTGGTGATCCTCCCGGATGCCGACGGCCCCGGCGAGCGCTACGCCGAGGAAGTCGCGCGGCTGGCGCACGCGGCGGGCGCGAAGTCGGTGCGGATCGTCCGGCTGCCCGGACTTCCCGCCGGGGAGGGCGGCGACGTTGCCGACTACATCGACGCGCGGGACAGCATGGAATCCGAGACGATCGCGGCGCAGATTGAATCGCTCGCGCTCCATGCGCCCGAGGAAACGTTTCCTGCACCTATAGAGAGCGAGCGTGCAAGAAACGAATGGGTGCCCGTCCCGATTACGGAACTCGGCCCGACCACGCCGCCCGATTGGATTTGGCCCGGCTACATCGCCCGTGGTCATATCACGCTGCTCACGGGGTTGTGGAAGGCGGGCAAGTCAACGCTGATCGGGCACCTCATCCACGACCTTCAAGCGGGCGGCGGGCTGGTGCCTGCGCCCGTGAATGGAAAGACCCTGATCGTCACCGAAGAGGGATCGTCGCTGTGGATGCGTCGGCGCGACGACCTGAATCTCGGCGCGTCGGTCCACCTGCTCGTGCGCCCGTTCAAGTCGCGTTCAAGCCCGGCCGAGTGGTCGGCACTCATCGACACGCTCGCGGCCCGAGTGGGATCGGATCACTACTCGACGGTCATCTTTGACACGCTCGCGTCATGCTGGCCCGTGGTCGAAGAGAATGACGCTGCAAACGTGATGGCGGCGATCACGCCCCTGCACGCGCTCACCGAAGCGGGCGCGGCGGTGCTGCTCATCCATCACCCGCGCAAAGGCGATGCCGCCGAGGGTCAAGCAAGTCGAGGATCGGGCGCGCTGCCCGGTGCGGTGGACACCATCTTGGAGTTCCGCCGCTACTCACCCGAGGATCATCACGACCGGCGGCGGGTGCTGCGCGCGTACTCCCGATGGGAGGAAACGCCGCCTGAATCGGTGCTGGAACTCCGGGACGATGGGTACTTCATCGTGGGCGACAAAGCCGAGGTGCGGCAGTCCGATCGGCTCAACATTCTCACGGGTCTGATCCCGAGCGGCGGCGACGGCTTGACCGTGGAGGAACTGCTCGCCGCATGGCCGACGGAACCGAAGCCCGGTGAACGAACGCTCCGGCTCGACCTGAAGAACGGTGCCGACGCGCACCGATGGCAACAACTCGGCTCGGGCCGGAAGAACGAACCGTTCCGCTACCGACGAACCGGATGATCCACCCGCCGGAATTCGTTTCCTGCACGCCCCACCTCTTAGGGACAGGAAACGAATCCCGCGCCCACACAAGCCGATTAGGTACTACCGGTGAAAACCGGTATGTACCGGTTTTCGAGCCGTGCGCTCAAGAATTCCCCGCAATCTGACGTGTCCCGGAACTCGCTTGCTTTGGCGGAATTCTGGGCCGAAACTACGCGAGAAGCCCGAGAGACTTCAGGGTTTCAGCGAGTTCCCCCGCTTGCATGGCATGCAAGAGGTCGCCGGTTCGACCCCGGTCAGCTCCACTTTTTCTTTGCGAGTGATCGGTCGCGCGTGCCCCCGCCCGCGCCTCTGCCCGATCGACCCCGCGATGACCACACCGAATCCCCGCATCATGGACGCCTGAGCGTGCGTTGACGCTCAGGGTGTTTTCGCGCAACCCGCACCCCTCACCGGCGCAATTCTCGCTCGCACGAGCCGATGCGCGCCGAGAATTCGTTCATGCACCCCCGCGCGATGCCCCGCGCAGCGACGCATCGACCACCGCGACAGCGCCGCCGACTGGCACCCCGATTGCGTCCCGTGCTCTGAAGCACGACGTGCGCCTCTGTCGCGCGCCCTCACGAATACCCACAGAAAGGGACGCACCATGAAAGTCCATCCCGACACCCTCACTGCCCAAGCCTCGCTCCAGTCGCTCAAGCCGCAGAAGAAGAGCGCCGCGCTGACGCAGACACCGGGGGGGGCCGGCGGGACGCCGCCCACCGCCGCCGGCGCCCCCGGCGCGCGCACGCCCTCTCTCAAAGCGCTCGCCGACGCCTTCGTTCCGGGCGGCGCGCGCGAGCCGAGCGCCACGATCTACACCCGCCGCTCACGCGCCGAAGTGAACGCCGCCGGTCCGAGCGCTCCATCGCCGGCAGCCCGCGCCAACGCGAATTCCGACACCGCCCCGACCCGCCCCACGCCGCGCACGCCGGAGCCGAAGAAGACCGAGCCCGCGCGTAGCGAACTCCCCGCGTCCAACGCCAACACCCCCGCGGCCCCCACGCCCCCCACTCCCAGCCAACCCGCCCCGCGCGTCTTCGGCCAGAAAGACATCGACGGCGTCCTCGCCCGCTGGGGTGCCGCCTCCGGCCAGAACAACTTCTCCAGCGAGTTCGACGTCAACAACGACGGCCAGATCAACCTCGCCGACCTCGCGCACATCACCCAGAACCTCCCGCCCAACGCGCCGGGCGGCACGTCGAACGAGAACGGCTAAGTACGCCAACAACGTAAGCAACGAGCCCCGAGCGTGAGCGAGCGGGGGAACACGGGGCGCATCGAGTCGCCCCTTTGTTTTCTGCGCATTGAATGTCGCCATACGCCCCGCCTACACTCCCAGCATGTCGAAATCTGGGGTGATTTCCACGTTCTTCAAGAACGCCGGCGGGTTCGCTGCCGGCGCTATCGCCGCGGTGCCGGACTGCGACACCTCGCTGCTCATCGGTGGCGTGGCGGCGGCGCTCATCGCGCAGACCGCCGCCGACTACGCCAGCGGCGAAGCCCAGCAGCGTGAGCTGATCGAATGGCTCACTGCGCGATTCGATGAACTCGCCATGTCGCACCCCGACGCGCGGCTTGCGGACCTTGTCGGCTCGATCGCGCGGGGCCAGTTCAGCCATGAACTCGCCTCCCAAACCCGCGCGCGAGTTCTCCTCGACGCCATGAACGGCGTGGGCGACCGCCTCGAACAGCTCGAGCAGCGCCAGGGCGAGCACCTGCAGATCACCCTCGCCATCGCCGACTTCATGGCGAATTGGCGCGCCGAGCAGAACAAGTCCGAGGAAGAGCAAACCCGGATCATCCTCGCCGCCGTCCAAGTCGAGTCGAAGGCGATCCAGCAATCATTGAACGACGGCTTCGCGGCGAGCGAATCGCGCGACGAAGAAACGCACCGCCTCCTCCGCCAGCTTCTTGATAGTCAGAAGCAGCAGAGCATTTCTGAGGGTTCCCAGCGCACGGATGAACCGCAACCTCTTCCCAAGCCCGAGTACACCCCCGAGCAGCAGGAACTGATCGACCGCGCGCTGCGCACCGGCGACGCCATGAGCAAGGCCGCCGCCGCCATCGCCAAACGCGACTTCGCCGCCGCGGCGGAATTCCTGCCGAAGATGCGCGAGGATCTGACGAAGCAGGCCTTCGATGCTCTCACGCTGCAGGGCGACTTCTTCTACTTCCAAGGGCGCTACGATGAGGCCCTGCCGCACTACGAAAAGGCGTTCCATCTCGCGCCGGAGAGTTGGCGCGCCATTGAGCGTCTTGCAGTCACGCACAGCCAGTGTCGTCTTGGCTCGATCGCGGGGCATCAGCGATCATCGATCGAACTCCACACCCGCGCACTAACACTTGTACACGACGGTTCATCGAACTGGGCGACGACCCAGAACAACCTTGGCACCGCGTGGGGCGACCTGCCCACCGGCGACCGCGCCGCGAATATCAGGAACGCCATCGACTGCTACACCGCCGCACTCAGGGTCCGCACCGAGCTCGAATACCCGGTCGATTGGGCTCTCACACAACTCAACCTCGGCACCGCTTGGCGTCGATTGCCCACAGCCGATCGCGCCTCGAATGTGAAGAACGCCATCGACTGCTACACCGCCGCACTCCGCGTTTGCACCGAGCGCGACCACCCGGTTGCTTGGGCGATGATTCAGAACAACCTCGGCACCGCGTGGGGCGACCTGCCCACCGGCGACCGCGCCGCGAATATCAGGAACGCCATCGACTGCTACACCGCTGCACTCCGCGTCCGCACCGAGCGCGATTACCCAGTCGACTGGGCAGAGACACTGAACAACCTAGGTGCAGCGTGGGGTGATCTGCCCAGCGGCGACCGCGCCTTGAACACCAAAAACGCCATAGAGAGTTTCTCTGCGGCCCTCCGAGTCTGTTCCGAGCGCGACCACCCGGTCGCTTGGGCGATGACCCAGCACAACCTGGGCACCGCATGGGACAACCTGCCCACGGGCGACCGGGCCGAGAACATCAGGAACGCCATCGACTGCCACACAGCCGCTCTCCGAGTCCGCACTGAATGCGACCATCCAGTTGATTGGGCAATGACTCAGAATAATCTCGGTGCAGCGTGGCAAAAGCTGCCCATCGGCGACCGCGCCGCGAATATCAGGAACGCCATCGACTGCCACACCTCCGCCCTCCGGGTGTACACCGAGCGCGACCACCCCGCCGAATGGGCGATGAACCAGAACAATCTCGGAGAAGCATGGGGAGAACTGCCCACCGGCGACCACGCTGCGAATCTTCGCCAAGCAATCCGGAGTTACGAAGCCGCGCTCACGGTGTGGACACCCGACGCGTTCCCACACTATCACAAGATCGCAAATGACAATCTGGCGACCGCGCGCCGAAAGCTCGACCAACTCGGCGGCTGATCTCGGCAGCCTCGGCGAAGCCGCGACTTTACCCGCACAGCTTCTTCAGCGCGTCGACCTTGTCCGTCTTCTCCCACGTGAACGTGTCGTAGCTCTTGCCACCCACTTCGACCTTGCCGGGCTTGCGCCCGAAGTGACCGTGCGCCGCCGTCGGCGAGTAGATCGGCGTCCGCAGGTTCAGCGACTCGATGATCCCCCGCGGCGTCAGCTTGAACGTCTCGCGGATCGCCTGCTCGATCTTCGTGGGATCGACCGTGTTCGTGCCGAAGCAGTTGACGTGGATCGACGTCGGGTCCGCCACGCCGATCGCGTAGCTCAGCTGGATTTCGCACTTATCAGCAAGGCCCGCGGCGACCACGTTCTTCGCGATGTACCGCGCCATGTACGCCGCCGAGCGGTCGACCTTCGTCGGGTCCTTGCCGCTGAAGGCGCCGCCGCCGTGCCGGCCCATGCCGCCGTAGGTGTCGACGATGATCTTGCGCCCCGTGAGCCCGCAGTCGCCGTGCGGCCCGCCGATCTCGAACTGGCCCGTCGGGTTGATGTGGACCTTGATGCCGTCGTGCCACCACGAGCCGAGCGTCGGCTTGATGATGTGGTGCAGCACCTGCCCGCGCAGCTCTTCCTGCTTCGCGCCGTTGTACATCGGGTGGTGCTGCGTCGAGAGCACCACCGTGTTCACGCGCACCGGCTCGTCCTTCTCGTTGTACTCGACCGTCACCTGGCTCTTCGCGTCCGGGCGCAGACCGGGGAAGCCGTTCGACGCGCGAACCTGCGCCTGCTTCTCGACCAGGCGGTGCGAGAGGAACACCGGCAGCGGCATGAACGTGCCCGCCTCGAGCTTCTCCGTCTCGCGGCAGGCGAAGCCGAACATCATCCCCTGGTCGCCCGCGCCCTCACGGTCGACACCCATCGCGATATCGCGCGACTGCTTCTTCAGCGTGATCAGCACCGCGCAGCTCTTCGCATCGAAGCACATGTCGGCGTCCGTGTAGCCGATCTTCGCGATCGTGTCGCGCACGACCTGGTCGATGTCAACGTAGGTATTCGTCGTCACCTCGCCGCTGACCACCGCCATGCCCGTCGAGACGAGCGTCTCGCACGCCACGCGGCTGCCGGCATCGCCCGCCAGCATCGCATCCAGCACCGCGTCGCTGATCGCGTCCGCGACCTTGTCCGGGTGGCCCATCGAGACAGACTCAGACGTGAAGAGGTAATTCGGCATGTGTCATTCACTCGTCGGCGGTTGGAGCACGAGAGCCCACCACAAGGCCCCGCGCAGGGTGCGAATCTTCGGCGAACATCGTCCCATTCATCCGGATATACGGATAAATGAGACTTCAAGGGCGAGAGTGTAGGGAAATCGGCCCGCGAGGGCAATCCGATAAGGCCGAGCGGATCAAAGCCTCCCAGTGCGAACGCGGAACTCGGATCATCCGCCATTCATGGCCCGCGAGACGCCGCCCGACTGGTGCCGTTTCATAAGCCGCCGGGTTTCGCTTGGCCCGTTCTTAACACAGTTTATCGCGCGTCTTGCCGGCATTGCTCGCTCTCCCTCTCGGCAAGACGCCAGCGCATCGACCGGGTCTTTCAAATTCTGGGAATTCCAGAACACGCCCCAGCGAGCGCTCAATCAAGGAGTTTCTCATGGTCCCCTTCGCATCGTCGGCCCGCCTCGTTTCGGTGGTCGGAATCGCTTCCGCCCTCGCGCTGGCCGCGACGCCCGTTCTGGCCAAAAGCCCTGACGCCGCTCAACCCCGCACGCCCGCAGCGCGATCGGCGCCGGCCGCTCCGCCCGTCACGAACCCGGCGGAGCGCGCCCCCGTCGAAGTGACCTTCGGCCCGCCGGACCGGGCGTCGATCACCGGCGCCGGGTCCCAAACCTGCGAACTCTCGTGCGATGTCACCGGCACGGGCCAGGTGGTGCCCGTGGCCCGCCTGAAGTGCACGCTCGTCTCGAGCGGCTCGGGACCGGAGCCTGTCCAGTCGCTGAAACCCATCCCGGGCATCGGCATCGTCGTCAAGAAGCACCCGGGCGGCTCCGCCGAGCGCATCACGTTCTCGCCCGTGAGCGGCGGCTCGGGCACGGTGGGGCCGGTCTTCGTCACCAAGCAGAAAACTAAGTCCAACCAGTCCAACGAGCGCAGGGCCCAGCCATCGGACGGGTCCAGCGCGGCGGCCCACATCACCGGCTACACCATCGAACTCGAGGTTGACTGCGGCGGATCAGCCGGTGAAAACCGCCTGCTGGTGGTCACGATCAACACGAGCTGCTCCAGCGGCTACGAATACTCCGGTGCGCCCGTCGTGAAGATCACCGACGACCGGACAGGCGTCGAGATTTCGAGCCCCATCGTGAAGTCCACGCGCGGCGGCGTTGATTCCGACGGCGACGCCGTCAGTGAGGAGCAACTGGAAATCTCCGCCAAAGCGAAGGCCAAGCCCGCGACCGCGACGGACTCCGGCGAGCGCCCGGGCCGGCGCGGCGCGCAGCGCTGAGTTCAACGGTCTGCATGAATCCACACCCAACGGCGAGGGCTGAAGCCCTCGCCGTTTCATTTGTCGTTCATCCCGATCGAGATCGTTGGTTCCTTGATTCGGAGCGCCGGCCGGACGCACCAAGCAGGTCAAGCGCAAAAACACCAAACGCCCCGTTACATCGGCGTCGTCCGTATGGAGCGGGGCACGAGTATCGATCCGGTCAGCCGTAGCCGATATACTTCACGGATGGACCGCGAGCAGGACATCCCTTTCATCTATGAGAACGGCGTGCTCAAGCCCGAAGCGCCCGTAGACCTGCCCGAGGGGACCCGCGGCATCGCGCATATCCGGGATGCGGGAGCAGATTCAGGCATGGGAGACATGCCCTCGCGCCGGCGCGCCATCGACGCGATCCGTCGCATCGGCGAGTCGGGCGCGTTCAACTCGGGCGGTCGCCGTTTAACGCGCGACGAGATGCATGAACGCGGTTGATACGAACATTCTGATCTACTCGATCGATGCGGCGGACGAGAAGAAACGCCGCCGATCGTTGGAGTTGATCGAGTCGCTGCCGCTCGGAGAGACCATCATCCGGTGGCAGGTGGCGTGCGAGGTTGCCGCCGTCATCCGATCGATGTCAAACACCGGGCGGTTCAAAGGGAATTTCGAAGAGGCGGTGTCATCGCTCCGCGCGTGCTTCCCGATTGTTGTTCCCGCAATTTCATCACTCGATCGCTCTCTCCGAATCCAGCGAGATGATCAAGTCTCGCCGTGGGACGCGCTGCTCATCGCGGCATGCGCGGACGCCGGGGTCACGCAGCTCTACACCGAGGACCTCCAAAGCAAACGCGTGATCGACGGCGTTCAGATCGTCAATCCGTTCTCGTGAAGCGCTTGATTGCTCGACGAATCGAACTCCAAAATCGCCAAACGCCCCATTCCATCGGCATAGTCCGTATGGAGCGGGGCGCTCGGGTTTCTCTCCCCCAGCGGGTTCGCTCGCCGGCTGTGTGCGTGTGGAGGAGCGGCGAGCTCGTGGGAGGTTTATGGACCGTGTTCTCGGCCGTGGCCCTGTGCTGCCGCTCGAGCGGACTCGGACGAACCCGGGGCGGGAGCCGTCGGGGAGCGTGCGCGCGCCGGAGCGCACAGGCGTGCCGCTGAGGTACGGCGCGCTGACGACGATGTCGCCGTGACCGGGCGAGGTCAAGGAGACGCCGGAGATCGTCTGGGCGTCAGCCGTCGTTCGCCGCGAGCGGCTGATGTGGCGCGGGCGTGCTGGAGGTCTCGAACTACGCGCCGCCGCGACGAAAGGCTCTCGCCCCATGTCGATATGCCTGGGACCTTCGGGTCAGTCTGCGACCGGTGTTGTGGATTGCTCTGCAGTCGGAAGAGCGTGCCGCACGATCACGATCGGCGCTTTCTTCGGCGTGAGGGCGCTCGCGTCTGTCAGCGTCGGACGTTCGACGTTGGTGCCGCCCGCGATGGGTGTTGGGGGCTCGCCGGTGCCGCGTTCGCGGATTTTCATGATGGCGCGGGGCTCGGGCGATTCTGCGGCTTCGTCGGCGGCGGCGTGCTCGCCGCCGGCGCGTTCTTGTGTCTGCTGCTGCTTGATGATCGCCGCCGGGTTCGCGTGAGTGCGCACGGAGAGGATGTAGCCCTCTTCCTTGAGCCACTGGAGCTGCGCTTCCTTCAGCTCGCGGAGGATCTGCGCGGAGCGCAGCTTGGTGGGCACGCGGCCGATCAGCGGCACCTCGCGCTCGATCTCGTCGGTCGTGCGCGCATCAACATCAACAAAGGGGCTGATCGCAACGATCGGCAGGCGCGGCGACGAACGGACGAAGATCAGCTGGTCGTTGCCCTCGGGCGAAGCGCCGAACGACGCGGCACCGGGCGTGCCCAGCGGCAGTTCGGCGAGCGGCGAGCGCGTGCCGACCGTGACGCGCGGGTACCACAGCCGCCCATTCTGCTCGCGCCGGGGATCATCGGTGCGGTTGTCGGGCCACGGCGCGGGCGAGAGCAGCCGGTCGCCCGGGCGCGGGTCTGCGATGGGCAGGAACGGGCGCGCGCTGCGCAGCCCCTCGGAACGCGACGGGTCGGGCGAGCGGCTGTAGCTCTGCACCGGGCCCGCGGCGAGAACACCGGACGTGACGGCGACGGAAAGCGCGAACGCGATCGACATCTCTTGGACTCCCTGCTCTTGGCGCGCCCGGAAGTGGGAGCGCGGTGTATCCCTGCGGATGGCCGGCGATGGTTCGCGGCATCCGCCTGACTCAAGAGTGAAGCCGGGCCGACGGAATGCAAGCGCCCGCGCGCGATTTTGCGGGATTTGCCGCTCGGGACGCCGGTTATGGGTCGTATCGGATCACGCCTTCGCCGTCCAGCCGTACTCGACGTAGTGGTAGGTGAACGACCCGTCGTCGAAAAGGTCGACGAGGTTGTACCCCTCGCGGGTGAGATCGTTGGGGCCTTTCCACCATGAGCCGCTCACCGCCCCGCCGCAGAGGTAGGTTGACCCTTCGAAGTCGACGCGGTCGGTGCGGTGGAGGTGTCCGCTCAAACAGAGCCGCACCTGCCCATGGTCGCGGAAGAGCATTCTCATGCGGTGATTGTCCGTATGCATCCAGCCGTCGTTGAGCTCGCGGTGGCGCTGCACAGCTTTGTCGGCGGCCGTGTTGCTCTTTGTGACCCATGGGAACAGGGCCACGGCGCTCGCGATCGGGATGTGCGAAACAACCATCACGTTGCGCGCGCGCCGGCCGTTCAGGTCGCGCGCCAGCCAGTCGGCCTGCTCGTCGTCGAGCAGGGCGATGTAGCCGTCGGGATTCTCCGGGTCGGGGTGCGTCGAGTCCAGAACCACGATGTGCCAGCCGTTCTGATCGAACGAGTGGTAGCGACCCTCGAGTTCGAGCGCTTCGACGGCCCATTTCTTGCCCCACATGGGCTCGCTCCCCGTGGTCCCGCTCTTCTTCTTGTTCCATCCCCAGATGTCGTGATTGCCCAGGCAATGGCGGACCGGGATGCTGGTGTGATCGCGGAGCGTCTTCGTGAAGAGTTCCCACTGGAGACGCGTGCGGGCTTCGTCGCGTTCGAAGCCGTCAAAGATCAGGTCGCCGCCGGTGATGATGAGGTCCGGGCGGTCGGGCTGGGACTGCACATGATCGAGGCATCGCGCGAAGCCCTCGGTCGCGCCGAGTTCCGGCTGGATATGGATGTCGGTGAGGTGGGCGATGCGCATCGCGCGGCGCGTCGATGCCGTGGCGGAAGTTCCACCGCGATGGGGATTCGCGCAGCCCGTCAGCGCGCCGGGCACAATCGCCGCCGCGCTGACCCCGGCGAGCGTCTTCAACACTTGGCGACGATCGAGTGGTCCGTGCATGAATAGTCTCCGAATCGGGGTGCGTGGCGGTAGCGTAATTCGCCGCGGGCGGTGTTGGGACACGCCGATGATTGAGAATTGTGTGAAGCCTCTCGTCAGATCGCTTCGGGTTCGGTCTTCGGCGCCGCGGTTCGCGCCGTCCAGACGGCGGCGGCGATGATCATCGCTCCCCCACCCATCTGAGCCGCCGTCAGCGGTTCGCCCATGAACGCCCACGCGACGATCACCGCCGACAGGGCTTCGACGGTGGAGAGCGTGGATGCGCGCACCGGCCCGACCAGGCGCAACCCGGCGAGGAAGAGTGTCAGCGACATGACGGTCGAGATCATCGCCAGACACGCGACGCCCACCCAGCCGATCGGCGCGGCGGGGCGCGGCGAGTCTGTCGCAATGGTCAGCACCGCGTAGACAATTGCGGCTGAAGAGATCACGACCGCAGACGACACCGCCGGGTCGAGGTCACGCGGCAGGCGCGAGCCGATCAGGATGTACGCGGCGTAGGTCACCGCCGTCAGCAAGCCCAGCACGATGCCCAGCGCGGGCGTCTCTTCCACCGGCCCCCACACCGCGAGCAGCGTGCCGAGGATCGCGAGCGCGACGGCGGCGAGTCGTGCGGGCGACAGCGGTTCTCGGAACAGCGCGCGCGAGAGCAGCGTGACGATCGCCGGGTACGCATAGAGCAATAACGCGACCAGGGCGGGTGAAGTGCCCACGTCGAGCGCCTTGAAGTACGCGAATGATTCGCCCACATAAAGCACGGCGCCCATGCCGATCAGCACAAGCAGGACCGATAAGCGGGGCAGTCGCTTCCGCGCAAGCGCGCACCACATGCCCAGCAGCACGCCCGCGGCGGCGAAGCGGAAGAAGAGCATCGCGTACAAGCCGCAGCCGCCCTGCTGGGCCCATGAGCGGAAGAGCGGCATGAAGCCGAAGCCGATCGCGGACGCGATGAGCATAATGGAACCGGCGAAGCCGCGCATGGGCGGGGAGTCTACGCAGCCGTCACGCTCGGCAGGGTTTCACGCGCGATTGCGCGGATTCGCGCCAAGGCGCTTGACGAACTCTCCCGCGCGATTCGCGTGATACGGACGTCCCGGATGGGCCAGAGCGCGGGCCCGTTGCGGCTTCACACGCGTCGCCCGGTTTGCCACGTTCCGCGCTGATTTCGATGGAGAAAGGTTCCGATGCTGGACTCCAGCGACGCGATCGGCGCGCCGCGTGAGTTGTTCGCAGGGATGGAAGGAAGGACGACGATGCCCACCACGCCGCGCTTCTTGACGACCACCGCCGCCGGCATGCTCGCGCTCGCCGGCCTGCTGGGGACCGTAGCCCCCGGCGCGCTCGCCCGCGTTGATCCGCCGGCGCCGACCCAGCCGCAGCAGGAGTTCAACTACACGTATCACTGGGCCGTGACGGGGCGGTACGAGCCGTCGGTCGACCTGAGCGGCGTGCCGATCCAACGCGATGTGGTCGTGCTGTATGAGCACCAGTTCGGGCTGTACCCGCGTTTCTACGGCGGGCGCGCGGAGCACGGCGGCATCCCTCAGAACACCGACATGACGGCGCATCTCAACAAGGTGCGGGCTGACATCGAGTACTTCATCCCCGATCCGAACTGGAGCGGCTACGCGATTATCGACTACGAGCAGTGGACGTTCATCTGGGAGCGTTTCTATGTGCCGGTAGAGACCTATCAGGCCTCGCTCGCGTGGACCCGTCAGCGACACCCGACGCTCGTCGGTCCGGCACTCGAAGCGCAGGCAAAGATCGACTTCGAGACTGCCGCCCAGCGCTTCCTGCTCGAGACCATCAGGCTTTGCAAGCAGCTCCGCCCGAACGCGAAGTGGGGCAAGTACATGGCGCCGTTCATCGGGCTCCAGCCGCATGAAGCGCGCATGCGCCCTCTGTACGACGAGATGACCGCGTTCTTCCCGCACGGCTACTGCGATTTCTACAGCATCCCGAGCGGCACACCGGGCCCGGGCCAGAAGCTGGCGTCCGAGTTCGAGGCGTATCTGCGCGGGAACATCGAGTACGCCCGGCATGTGGCGGGCGATCGTCCTGTTGTCCCGTTCGCATGGTTGCGTTACGCGGATGTGAACAGGCTATACGGGTTCCAGACGATCAATCCGGTCGACCTCGAAATGGTGCTGCGCGTGCCGTACGAAGCCGGCGCCGACGGCGTGCTCTTCTGGGACTACATCCCGCGCGAGGCGGACCGCGATCAGTACAACCAGATCGCGAACGTGCTGCGCGTCGAGATGCCCGCGATGCTGAACCGCTTGCGCCCCGCGCCGGTGACGCCGCCGTCGCCCGGCACCCCGCAGCCCCCGCAGCCTGCAACGCCGCCCGGCGATCCGCCGCCCGCGCCCGTCGCCGGCGGCAGCCCGCCGGTGGTCGAGCCCCCGCCGCCCGATGAAGGCGCGCCGCAGACGTTCACGCGCTCGCGTGCTCAGGCTTCCCGGGAACGTGACGCCGCCCGCGACGAACGCCCGAACGGACGCTCAAGCCGGGAGGATGAGGCCTCCTCACCCCCCGAGGAGAGCCGCGGCCGCCGCCCGCGCAACTGAGCCGAGCTTCGTTCAAGATCAACCCCGGAACAATCTCAATCGGCCGGCGCTCACGCGCCGGCCGCTTTGGCGTTCGCGTATTCGCTTCACCAGTACGAACATCTTACGAACGAACGCGCCCGAGCAGGATTCCAGCAAGAAAGCACTCGACAACGCCGCGAATCCGGCACACACTGCACCGTGTTGGAGAGAGTTCGCGCCCGCGGCCCGATTCGGCGGATGGACCCCGCCTGAACATACAAGGAGCCCGCTATGGCTACCGCCGCAACTCTCCTGCACGAAAAGCAACGCATGAGCACGGACGGCGTGCTGACAATCCACCGCGACGCCAGCGCGCTCGACGCCGCGCGGCTGATGAACGAGCGCCGCGTGGGGTCGGTCATCGTCGTGGACTACGCCGGGCGCGTGCTCGGCATGTTCACCGAGCGCGATGTGCTGACCCGGATCGTCGCCGAGCGGCGCGACCCCGCGGGTACGTTCATTGACGGCGTGATGACCATCGGCCCGATCGTCTGCCGCGAGAACACGCCCATCGCCGACCTTCGGCGCGCGATGCGCGAGCACCGCATCCGGCACGTGCCGGTGGTCGATGATGAGGGCGTCGCGATCGGGCTGGTCTCGATCGGCGACCTCAACGCTCACGACGCGCGCGAGCTGCACGACACCGTGACGTACCTCGAAGAGTTTATCACGCGCGGGTGAGATGAGCGGGACAGTGATTTCATCGGCCGGCGGCGCACCATTCGCGCCACATCGATCGCCATGCGCCATCGACAGCGCGGGCGAGCCCTGGTCCGTCGCCAAGCTCTGATGCGTGGAACCGTTCGCGCAGGCCCGCGCGAAGCTCGCGCCGCCGATCGTGATCTTCGGCCAGCCGCGCGGCGAGCGAGGCGAATTCCGCCGGGTCGCGCGCCACCAGCGCGCCGAGCCCCAGCGCACCCAACAGGCTCGCCCCGACGCGCGAAACGTGCGTGCGCCCCGCGAGCGTGACCACCGGCACGCCCATCCACAACGCCTCGCAGGTGGTGGTCGTGCCGTGGTACGGGATTGTGTCCAGAGCGATATCCACGCGCGCGTACAACCCGAGATGCCCATCCACCGCGTCGATGTACCCGACGCACTCAACCCGGCCCGCGTCGATGCCGCGCTCCGCGAGCGCGGCAATGACCCGTGCACGAGCGCCCGGGTCGTTCATGCCGTCGGACTTGATGATCAACCGCGACCCCGGCAGCGCGCGCAGCGCCCCGGCCCACAGATCGAGGCACGCATCACTGAGCTTCGACGCGGCGTTGAAACTGCCGAAGGTGATATGCCCCGCAGCAGCCGCCGGGCACACGGCGACGTTCGGCGCGGCGGCATCAGGGCGGAACGCGAGAAAGCACCGCGGCAGACGGATCCTTCGCTCGAAGCCCGCGGTCTCCGGATCATCCGGCGGTTCCGTCACTCCGTCGACGAGCCGGTAGTCCATCTCACGCACCCCGGTCACATCGGGGTAGCCGATCCACGCGGCTTGCACGGGCGCGAGCCGGCGCGCGAACGCCAACAGGCTGTGATCCTGCATGTGCCCGCACAGATCGACGAGCACGTCGATCCGGTCCTGCTCGACCTCGCGCGCCAACCCTTCCGGGTTGCGTGGGCCGACCTCGCGCCAGTGATCCGAGTGCGCGCGAAGCCTCGCCGTCGTCGCATCGGCGTGGGGGCTGGTGCTGTAGCAATACGTCTCGATCGCGCCACGATCGAAGTGCTCGATGTACGGCTCGAAAAAGTACGCCACTGAGTGCGCCCGAAGATCGGGCGACACAAAGCCGACGCGCAGCCGCCGGTCGAGCGATCGATCGTTGTCGAACGTGGATCGCCCGCGCACCGCGCCGGCCTTCGCCGCCAGATCACCGAATCGGCGGTGGGCCTCCGCAATCTCCGCAGCCTTGGCATCGCTCGGGTAGTGCAGCGCGAGGCAGTGCAGGCTGGACAACTCGGGATCGTCTGGGAACACCTCAGTGGCAACTCGGAGCTCACGCACCGCCTCGCTCGCTCGCCCGGAGTTGAGGAGGCAAGTGATCGCCAATTGCCGCGCTTCCGGTGAATGAGGATTCAGCGCGATCGCGGCGCGGGCCTCGCTCAGCGCGGAGTCCGCCTTGCTCCGCGCCAGCAGCACGCGCGAAAGCCCCACCCGGCATCGCCAAGACGACGGGTCGAGCCGTGTCGCCTCTTGCAGCAACGCCTCGGCCGCCGCGTACTCGCGCCGCCCGAGCAGCAGCAGCCCCAGCGTGTTCCGCGCGGAAGCATCCTCGGGCAACGCGCTCACCGCCAGCCGCGCCGGCCCGAACGCCCGTTCGCGCTGCTTGAGCGCGATGAAGATGAGCGCGAGCAGGTGGTTGGCCGCGCCATCCCCCGGCCGCTTGCGCAGCACGCGATTCAGAGCGGTCCGCGCCTCCTCCAAACGTCCGGCCCGGAAGTGCATTCCCGCGTGCTCGAGATCCTCGTGCGGCGTCGGCACTAGGTTCCTCCTTCGTGCGAGTGCCGCGCCAGGGCCTCCAGCGTCCGCCCCGCGGCGCCGGAATCGACCGCGCATCGTGCCAAGTCGAGCGCCCCGTGCCACTCGCCCGCCGACCCGCCAACCATCAGCGCCGCCGCCGCATTCACTTCCACGATCTCACGCGCCGGACCCGGCTCGCCCGCCAGCACGCGCCGGATGAACTCGGCGGCCCGGTCGAGCGAGTCCGCCGTCAGTTGTTCGATCCGCGCACGGGGCACGCCGAGCGCCGCCGCGTCGAACGTCTGCGTCGCCGCGCCAGCGGGTCCGACACGTGCAATCACGCTGCCCGCGGTCGTGGTGATCTCATCCATCCCGTCCAGCCCGTGGACAACCATCGCGTCGCGCGCCCCGAGCCGCGCCAGCGCCTCCGCCACCAGCGGCACGAACTTCGCGTCGTACACGCCCATCACCTGACGCATCGCGCCGGCGGGGTTCGTCAGCGGGCCTAGCAGGTTGAAAATCGTCGGGAACCCCAGGCTCTTCCGCGGCCCGGCGGCGAACCTCATCGCCGGGTGATGGTGGATCGCGAAGCTGAAACACACGCCTGTCTCACGCAGGCACGCCGCCTGCACGCTCGGCGGGGCGTCGACATTCACGCCCAGCGACTGGAGCACTTCGGCGCTGCCGCGCCCTGAGCGCGAGCGCCCGCCGTGCTTCGCGACGTAGACGCGCTCGCCCTTCGCCCCGCGCGCGGCGGCGGCGACGATCGCCGCTGCCGTCGAGATGTTGAACGTCTTCGGCGCGCCGCCCGTGCCGCAGGTGTCGATCAGGCGCTCGCGGATGAGCGGCGCGTCCGGGCCATCGATCGGCACGGGCGTCGCATGCGCGCGCATCGCGCGGGCGCCGCCCACGATCTCGTCGAGCGAGGGTCCCTTCCGAGCCAGCAGCGCCAGCATCGCGCCGACCTGCGACTCGTTCGCCTGCCCGGTGAGGATCATGGTGAAGGCGCGCTCCGCTTCGTTCTCGCTGAGCGAGCGCCCGTCGAGCAGGGTGTGGAGGACGTCCTGCATGGGGATTACCGCTTGGAACGACGCGCCGCCGCCGTCGCCACGCGGCGTTCGTTGACGAGGCGCAGCGCCTCGCCGATCGCGCGCTGCAGGTCGTCGTTGATGATGAAGTGGTCGTACGCGCCGCAGCGACGGGCTTCCGCGATCTCCTGCTGCGCGGAGCGGAAGCGGCGCTGGATCACGTCCTCAGGCTCGCGCTTGCGGTCGCGCAAGCGCCCGAGCAGCACGTCCTCGCTGGGCGGCAGGATGAACAGCCCGAACGCGTCGGGCAGCTTTGCTTTCACTTGCTTGGCGCCCTCGACGTCGATCTCGAGGATCATCAAGCGCCCGCGGCTGACCTGCGCGGTGATCGGCCCAAGCGGCGTTCCGTACTTGTTCCCCGCGAAAACCGCCGTCTCGATGAACTCGCCCGCCGCCGCACGCCGATCAAATTCCTCGCTCGTGACGAAGTGATAATCGACGCCCTCGACATCCACGCCCGTCGGTGGGCGCGTGGTGTACGACACGCTAAACACGGAGTCGGGGATGCTGCGTTCGATCGCGCGCGTGATGGTCGTCTTCCCCACGCCCGACGGGCCGCTGATGATCAGCAGCATCCCGTTGTCGGTGTCGGTGGCCAGTCGATGGCTCGGCTCGCTCGGCATCGGGGCAATGTACCGGGAATTCCACGCGGCGATCAGCACGCCGAACCGTCGAGCAGCGTGAGCACCGCCATGCGGATGAAGACGCCGGTGGTCACCTGCGTGGTGATCTTGCAGCGGGGCGATTCGAGGATCTCGTCGGTGAGTTCCACGCCGCGGTTGACCGGCCCCGGGTGCATGATGAGCGCATCGGGCTTCGCCCACGCGAGGGCCGCCGCGTCGAGCCCGAAGCGAGAGCGGTACTCCTTCAGCGATGGGAAGAGCCCCTTGCGCTGTCGCTCGAGCTGGATGCGCAGCAGGTACACCACATCCGCGCCCTCGATGCCCTGCTTCAGTTCGTGCCTTACCTCGACGCCGAGGATTTCAAGCTCATCCGGCACCAGCGGCGTGGGCCCCACCAGCACGATCTTCGCGCCGAGCTTCGTCAGCGCCTTGATGTTCGAGCGCGTCACGCGCGAGTGCAGGCAGTCGCCCACGATCGCGACGCGCAGACCCTCGATCCGCCCCAGCGCCTCGCGCATGGTGAAGAGATCGAGCAGCGCCTGCGTCGGGTGCTCGTGCGCCCCGTCGCCCGCGTTGATCACCGACGCCTGCGAGACATATCGCGCGAGGAAGTGCGGCGCGCCGGCGCGGCTGTGGCGCATCACCACGAAGTGCGCGCCCATCGCCTGGATCGTCTGCAGCGTGTCGAGCAACGATTCGCCCTTCGCGAAGCTCGAATTCGCCACGTCGAAATTCACCACGTCGCAGCCCAGCCGCTTGGCGGCCAGTTCGAACGACACGCGCGTGCGCGTCGAGTTCTCAAAGAACAGGTTGACCAGCGTCCGGCCGGAGAGCGTCGCCGACTGGTCGCGCTTGGCATCGCTCGACTGCTTGATCTCCTCCGCCCGGTCGAGGATCAGCCGGATGTCATCGGGCGTGAGCTGGTCGATCCCCAGCACATGCCGCTGCGACAGGCGCTGTTGATCGCGCGAACTCTGGGCGGACGACGACGACAGAGCGCTGAAGGCGGCGGTGGAACTCACACTTCGATTGTAGCACCGCTCGGTTTACGGACAGACCACGCCCCAGTGGCTCGTCACCACCGCGATATCACCAAGCCCGACGGAGCCGTTCCCGTCCTGATCAGCGCCAGCCGGCGCGGGCGGCACGGTCTGCGCCCAGTTCTGAGTGATCACCGCGATGTCAGCCAGTCCGACCGTGCGGTCGCCGTTCGCGTCACCCGGGCACGGGGCTTGTGTCTCGCACGCGTCGGCTTGCCCGTTCATGTTCAGGTCCGCGCAGGTGGTGCCGGGGCCTTGCCACGTCGCGCCAGGGATGCCGTTGCACGCGATGGCGCTGAGTTCCGCACAGAACCCGGTGGCCGAGCAGCACGCACCGATGGGCTGCGGGCAGTTCGTCCCGCCGCAGGTCGTCATGTTTCCTTGGAACGTGCCTTCGAACGAATCGCACTGCGCGGGGCTGACCGGCCCGAGGCACGAGCCATCGGGCAGACAGCACGCGCCCATCGGGAAGCAGACAAACGTGGCGCAGGTAGAACCCGCCGGGCCGGGCACGCCGCCGAAGCCGACGCACGTGGACGGCGTGAGGTTCTGGCACGTCCCGCCGCCGCTCGCGAAGCAGCACGCGCGGGGAAACTCGGGGCACACCTGCGTCGCACACATCGTGCCATTGCCGCGGTAGATGCCGCCCTGCTGCTGACAGGCGGTCTGCGTCACATTGTTTGTGCATGAGCCGTTGGGCAGGCAGCACGCTCCACGTGGCTCTTCGCAGTCGATCACCGCGCGGATGACGAAATCGCCCGACAGGCCGAGCGAGCACGAATTCAGCCACCCGCCGGGGAGCGCGAAGATCGAATTCCTCTGCCCTTGGCAGCCGCTGTCGGTCACCACGCTCGGGCCGAGCGGGCCCACGGGATCGAAGAACTGAAACGACACTACGAAGCGCTGCCCGGCGACAACCGGCACGCGCAGCGGGATCGCCATCTGCTCGTCGAGGGAGCGGAACTCGTTGATCACGCCGTCCGTCATCACCGGGCCGAAGAGCTGCGCCGGCGTCAGCGGATCACCGTTGTTCCCCAGCAGCGCGCCGGGCGTCGGGAACGTGCCGTTGCCGTAGATCTCGATGACGTCGCCCAGCATGGGCACCTCGCCGCCGAAGAGTGAACGCCAGAAGACTTGCACCGCGACAATGTTGCCGTTGCAGGGCGAAGTGAGCCACGCCGCCGCCCGCTCGCCCTCGGCGAAGCCCGCCTGGATCGTGCCCGTGCCGCCCGGCGCGAGGCTGTCGTTCTGCACCGTCACCTCCGCGCCGTGCGCACCCGCGGAGAGCATGCCGCACACCGTAAGAACCGTCGCAACCGCGCGCCGAACGAAGCCGAAAGTCATCATGGCGAGTCTCTCTCCGTGGTCAGTCCGTTTTCGCCCGGGCATCTCCTCGCCCGTTCTGCGGACCGATCCTCTGAGTCCACTCTAACCGGACCCATCGCGCATTCAAGAAAAACCCCGGACGAGGCACTCGGATTGGCACGATTCTTCGCATTCGTGCGGGCCAGCTTCTGGGGCACGCGGCCGGACGGCCCGATACTCTTGCGCATATGCGTGTGCTCTTCCTCGC
This sequence comes from uncultured Phycisphaeraceae bacterium, assembly GCA_964391865.1. Classification (GTDB taxonomy): domain Bacteria; phylum Planctomycetota; class Phycisphaerae; order Phycisphaerales; family UBA1924; genus DASZQL01. The sequence continues at coordinate 37,782 of CAYMNQ010000004.1, read as the reverse complement.
CGATCGATCATTCGCCGAGCGCGAGCCGTCGATGCTCCGCCGATTGGAGATCGGGCTGATCGCGGAGGGGCTGCACGTCGTGCGCGCCGCCCCCGTTGAGACGCGCCGCGTCGAGGACGAACTCCCGACGGGGCTGGACGCGCTGGTGCGCTACGAGCGCTCGCCCATCCCCTTCGCCGGGCAGTCGCTCGCGCGCATCCTGCAGCGCTCGCTGTCGTCGCAGGACGCGCTCGAAACCCCCAGCGAGGACGGGCGCCTGATCGACGTAATCCACGTCTGGGGCGAGTCGCTGTGGAGCGACGCCCTCGAACTCGCCGACCTCACCGGCGCGGATCTCGCGTTCGAGTGCTGGTCGCGCGCCGCGATGCGCCGCATCGCCGACACGGAGCGCCGCGCCCGCCGCCGGGGCGGATTTGCTGCTCGCGCGCTATGGCTCACGCCCGATCAGGCGATGTGCAGTGAAGCATCGCGCGTCGCGCGGTATTGGGGCTGCCGCGATGCGCGCTGGGGCGTTCACCTCCCCGATGGCGAGCGCGCCGAATGGCCCATCGGCGGCCCGATCGCCGTCAGCGTCATGTCGTCCGCCGGCGATCTCGCCTCCTGCCGCAACCTCCTCACCGCGCTATCGCAGGTCACCCGAGCGCCGGGCGACGGGGGCGCCGAGGCGCTCGTATTCCTCGACGCGGGGACCACCGAAGCCGCGCCCGAACTCTGGCGTCACGCCGAGTCGCTCGGATTGCTCGACCGGCTCTCGACCATCCCCGACATGGAAGGCCGCCGCTCGCTCGTGCTGCAGACGCACCTGCTCATCAACCCCGCCGCGGCGGGAGAACACCGCACGTTGCTCCTCGAAGCGATGGCGCACGGCACGCCAATCGTCGCGCGGGCCGACCCGATGAATTCAGCGATCATCGACGGCAAGACGGCGATCGCGGTGCCGAATGGCGCGACGGAATCGTGGACCGCCGCGCTCAGGAAGCTGCTCGAAACGCCCGGTGCCCCCGCCGCCCTCGGCGCGAGCGCCCGCGCGTGGATCAACGATCACCGGCTCGCGCACCGCCAGATCGCCGCCGCCATCGACGCCTACTCGGCGCTCCGTCACAAGGGTGTCCCGCCGCCGATCCCGATGCCAACGTCGTGAGCACAGCAACGAAAAACCCCGCGTGTCGCGGGGCTTGAGTGAATCGTGGATTCGGTCCGAGTGAAACCGCGGAGTCACGCCTTCGCGGGCGTGGCGGTCGATGCCTTCTTCGCCAGGTCAACGAGCTTGTCGAAGGTGGCGGGGTCCTCGATCGCCACCTGGCTCAGCATCTTGCGGTTCAGCAGGATGCCCGCGAACTTCAAGCCGTTGATGAACAGCGAGTACCGCGTGCCGCGCATGCGGCAGGCGGCGGTGATACGCGTGATCCACAACCGGCGCATGTCGCGCTTGCGCGCCCGGCGGTCACGCCACGCGTACATCCCCGCCTTCATCAGCGCGGGCTTGGCAACCGAGATGTTCCGTGAGCGGGCGCCGTAGTACCCGCGGGCCCGGCGCAGGATGCGCTTGTGCTTCTGACGGCGGGCTGTGCTCTTCTTGGCGCGAGGCATGATCCGAACTCCTGAACAAGGCTCGGCGGGGCGGGTTTTCGATCAACCCGGCTTGCATTCCCGGCGGGCGGTGCGAACACGGCTCACGCGGCAGATCACGCCGCGGCCGAGTGAAAACGACTCAACAGCTCTTTACGAAGCCGACTTGGCGGCGGCCTTGGCGGCGGCCCGCTTCGCGGCGCGCTGCGCCGGCGTCGGGCTCCGCTTGATCGCCGTCCGGGGCTGCTCGCGCCCCCGAAGACGCCGGTAGAGCATCTTCGAGAAACGCTTGGTCTCAGCGGTCGAAATGAACGACCCGCGGCTCAGCCGGCGGAGACGCTTGCTGCGCTTCCCCTGACGAAGGTGCCGGAAACCCGCCTTTGCGTGACGGACCAGGCCCGACTTCGTGATGCGGACGCGCTTGAGGAGGCCTTTGTGCGGTTTGTTCTTGGGCATGGTTGACACTCACGGCGGCACTGGCCGCGGAAAAGCGAGCCGAGCAGGGTACCGGAAAACCCGCAGACCTTCAAATCACCCGCCGCCGGCTCGTTTCGTTTGGACTTTGAAAGGGATTACGGCCCGACAAACACATCTTGCTCGTCCGCCGGGGCTTCTTTGCCATCCAGCTTCGGGCGAAGTTCATCGTTGAGCTGCCGCGGCAGCCAGATGTTGTCCTTCGTCCCCGGCAGGAAGGGCGTGAACAGGAACATCACCGCGCCGTCGTTCAGCAGCACGTTCTGCCCGCGACCGTCGTGATTCCCCGAGGGGGCCACGGGGTCCGGGTTCTCCCCCCGGCGCGAGCGCTCCACCACCGGCGAGCGGTCCGTCAGCACCACCATCCGCGCCTGCGTCATCAGCCGCGGCGGCTGACCTTGGAATAACTGATAGCTGTACGACACATCCTCCGGCTGACGCCAGTCGCGCTGCCCGGGATCGGTGACCTGCCCGGTGACAGCGTGCCGATTGCCGGCGCATGAGAGATCGGTCAGCGTGGTGTATTGCCGGCGCGCGAGTTCGAAGAGATTCGCCGAGTGCGAGCGCCGCTCCTGCCCGACATCCCACCACGAGCCGTCGAACAGCGATGCCTGCGCGGCGGCGGGCAGCCGCCCGTCGTGATCGCGCGCGTACTGATCAAAGCCCCCGCCGGCCCGTTGCAGATTGCCCATGCACGCCAGTTCGCGCGACCGCTCGCGCACGCCAGCCAGCATGGGCGACAGCACGATCACGCCAAGCACCAGCATCGCGGCAATCGCGCCAAGGTCGGCGAGCCGGAAGCTGAACCCGCGCGATTCGCCGAACCGGGGCTCGACCGGCGAGAGCTTCATCGTGTTGTGATCGCGGTCCACCGAGCGCTGCACACGTTCGAGCGTCGCATCGATCAGCGACACGGAAACGTCCTGCGAAGGCGCCGCCCCGATCAGCGCAAGCAGCGACGCCGCCCGAACACCCCGCGCGTCCGCGGCGGCGGGGGAGGCGCTCCACCCGCTCTCGATCAGTTCATCAATCGCCCCGGCGTCCGCCGCCGACAGAGTCGCCCCGAGCGGCTCATCGCCCAGCTTGCCCGCGACCGCCCGCGACGAGCGATCGCGCATCACTCGGGCGATGGTCACATCGATCAGTGTGCCGGCGGCCCGGCGGTCGGCCTCTTGGGAGGAAGTCAAGAGAGCCGGCCCCCCGGACCCCCGGGAACCACCCACCACTGCCCCGCCAGTTCGATCAAGCAAACCCAGCAGCGTGGCCGCCGGGTTCCGGGGGCCGCCGACGCGGGCCACGTCAAAGCCCGCGTCGGCCAGCGCGTCCACCGACAGGCGGTCGCGCTCATTCAGAGGAGGAGAGAATAGTTGGGAATCGTCAGAGTTCGGCATGCTTCGCGGGTTCTACGTCGGCCGTCGGCGGCGTGTTCGGTCTGTCGGGCGGGGTTTTGCGTCGTCGGAAGGGGTGATAAGTCGGGAGACGCCAGGGTCCGGGGGCCGGGATCCGGGGTCGGAGGTCAGGGGTCGGGCCTTTGACAGTAACCCGAAACGCGGACCCCGGAACCCGTCTTCTACTCCCCAACCTTCTTCCCGCTCCGTTTCCACTCCGCTTCGTCTCTCTGCTCCTGCCACTTCTTCGCGAACGTCGCCACCGCCGAGTGCAGCCGGCTTTTCACCGTGCCCAGCGGGATCTTCGTCGCGTCGGCGATCTGGATGTACGTCAGCTTCTGGAAGTACGCCAGCAGCAGAATTTCCCTCAGTTTCGGCGGCATGTCGTCGATCGCAGACTGCACCTGCTCGCTCAGTTCGCGCTCTTCAATCGCGTTGGAGGGCGTGGGGATGTCGATCGCCATCAGGTCGACGAACGACGCGCCGCCTTCCCCGGCATCGACGCTGGACGACAGCGAGAGCATCTGCCGCCGACCGCTCTTGCGCAGCGCATCGCGCCCCTTGTTGGCGGCGATCGTGAACAGCCACGGCTTGAACCGACGCGTGCGGTCAAACGTGTCGAGCGACTGATGTACCTGCAGGAACGCTTCCTGAAACACATCCTCCGCCGCCTGCCGGTTGCCCATGAGCCGGAATAGGAAACGGATGAGCGCGTCGTGATGCCGTTCGACCAGCGCGCGGAACGCCGCCGACTCGCCCGACGCGTAGTCGTCGACTAGTTCCTCGTCGGTGCGTTCGGCCCAATCGTGCATCAAACGCCCTGCTTCGACTTCACATCACTTCAGCCGAAATCCGCCGCGGACTCCATCAACGAAAACTTCTGATCCGTGCAATCTGTGCAATCCGTGGCTTCCTGTCTTCCTGATATACGTCCTAGGAACTCCCGCGTTCGCCCCGATCACGCACGGAAAGACAGATTTTTCCCCGCCTGCCGGAGCAGTTCCCCCGCCCGGATGATCCAGGTATTCCGGGTTTCCACCGCCCCGCGGGACGCGGCGGCCATCTGATGCCGCCGATCGGGCGACTTCAGCAGGCCCGCCAGCCCGTCGCGCGCCTGCACCGGCGAATCGAACAGCAGCGTCTCGACACCCGGGTTCAGCAGGCGCTCCATCCCCACGCGCCGGCGCTGCAGCGGCACACACCCGCTCGCCGCGCATTCCAGCCCCTTAATGTTGCTCCCCACATCATCCTGATAGCGCATCACGTTCAGCCCCGCCGCACAGCGGCTGTAGTGCAAACTCAGCTCGTGGTACGGCACCGATCCCACGCGATCGCCCCGCAAGTCCCAGCCCGCGCGGCTCCACACCTCGCCGCAGTCGCCCACGATCAGGCACTTGAACCGCTGCGACAGATACGCCGAGATGAACGCGCGTTGCCACGATTCTACCCGGCGCACCATCGCGCCCGCGTTCGACCAGTGCGCCGCGCTGCCGGGGTACGCGATCAGCGCGTCGACCATCGGCGGCGCCCCGGGGGAGCGCCCCGCCGCCGCGTGGAGCTTCTCAAGCATCGGGCGATCAGGATTCGCCAGTTGTTCATCCAGCCACGCGCCCGCCAGCGCCCGTGCGGCATCCTCCGTCGCCGACAGCGCGATCGACTTCAGCATCGTCGCCAGCGGCCCGCGCGCCCGCTCCGCCTGATCGCGCCGGATCGCTTCAACATCCGGTACATCCTTCGACAACTCCGCGCGCATCAACTCCGTCGGCGGCTCATCCCCCGGCCCCGCGTTGATCGCGAGGTCGTACATCCGGTCCACGGGCCACGGGCGGAACACCGCTTCATCCACGCCGTAGGGCAGGTCGATCACATTCTTGAACCCCAGCACGCGGCGCATTTCCTCCGCCGTGCCCGGATTGTTCACGATGTGGCAGTGCAAGGGCGACGTGAACCGATCCTTATCAAGGTGCGGCAGCATCCGCCCGCCGTACGCCCAGAACGGCGCATCAAGCCAGTAGTGAATCGCCGGGATGCCCAACATCTCCGTGAAGCTCGCGAGATGCGCCGACTTCGCGTCCGGCTGCCCGAAGGGCAGCGCCATCAGCGGATCGACCCACAGCGTGATCATCGCGTCGCACCCGCGCGCCGCGAAGGTTTTCTCCAGCGCCCGCGCGTACGTCGTCGCCATCCCCTGCAGCGACGGCGTCTGCTTGCCCCCCGAGTCGCGTAGCATCCGCTGCTGCTCAACGATGAACGCGGACAGGTCCTCAAAGAACACCGCGTGTCCGGCGAGCTGCGCCCCGCGCAGCAGGTCGAGAAAAATAGTGCGAGAGTTCGTGCCGGGGGGGATGAGGGCGAGCAAACGCATGCAGGTGATTCTCCGCCGATCTTCATCGGCCGATTCAGCGTCCGGGGCACGCCAATCGGACCCGCCAAGTCGTGGCGGTTGCAGAGACGCCCCGCCCCCAAAGTGAATAATCGCACCAGCGAGCGACTTTTCTCGGGAGTGGATTGACTCGGATCGGGTGTGGTGTACGGTGAATTGGGTCATCCGGGACGAGCACCCGCCGCCCCAGAAAGCAGCAGTGCATGCCGAACTTGCGTCATCACCAGCGCATCACCGCCGCCGCCGCGTGCCTCGCGCTGGCGGCGTCAACGCCCGCCCTCGCCCAGTGGACGGCGGTCAGCCTGCTCCCGCCGGGGTGGACCGGCAACATGTACGCCGTGGGCGGCAGCGGGTCGCGCCAAGTGGGCTACGCCGCCTCCTCGTTCGAACCGCAGGAAGGGATCGGCTTCTCATGGAGCGGCTCGGCGGAATCTGCTGTTCGGTTCTTTCCTCCAGGACTCTTCGGCGCCTCGGTGCTGCACGCGATGAGCGGCCGGCAACGAGTCGGCCATGCGTTCTATTTGTTTCCCGATCCAGAGCGCGTCGGTGCCGCGCTGTGGAACTCGGATGACCCGAACGACGTCGTCATCCTGCTCGACTACTTCGTGGGCGGGTTCTCCACGGTGTTTGCTACCGACGGCGTTCAACAGGTCGGCACACGCAATAACAGCGAGGCGCTCCTCTGGAGCGGCACGCCCGAGTCGATGGTTATCCTCACCCCGCCCGGAGCGTTCGGTATCGCGTACGGCGTGGACGCCGGGCAGCAGGTGGGCGTTCTCAATGGGCACGCCGCGCTGTGGTCCGGCACGCCCGAGTCGCACGTCGACCTTCACCCCGCGGGGTACGCGCAGTCGTTTGCCTTCGGCATCAGCGCGGGCGAGCAGTGCGGCGACGTGGGCAACGTCGTTCTCGAAGCCGCGCTGTGGCGCGGGAGCGCCGCGTCGTTCGTCAACCTGCACATCCCCGGTGCGGGCTCCAGCAGTGCTCTTTCCGTGTGCCACGGCGAGCAGGTCGGGTACGCCGAGCTTCCCTCGGGTCTCAGCGCCGTCATCTGGGCCGGCACCGCCGAGTCGTGGGAGAGCCTGCACGCGTTCCTGCCCAGCCACTACACCGGCTCCTTTGCGCGATTCATCTGGAAAGACGCGGCGAATACGTACGTCGCCGGTTGGGCTCGCAACTCTCTCAGGGACAGAGATGACCCGATTCTCTGGACCCGTCCCACCAACGCCTGCCCGGGCGATGTCTCGCGCAACGGCAACGTGGGGCTCGACGACCTCGCCGCCATCATCACCTGCTGGACCCTCTCGGCGAACTGCAACCCCGCCGCCGACCAGGACAGCAGCGGCGACATCGGGCTGGGTGATATCGCCGCCGTCATCTCGCGCTGGGGAGAGAGTTGCCCTTGAGCAATCCCCACCGTGCTTGACGAATCGCGCCGTGCCTTAGTCGCCTATAGGGCGAAACGCTGTCCCCACCCCGGCATCTGATCGCGCACCAACTCCAGCACGCGCCGCGCCTCCGCTCGGGGTAAGTTGGCGCCGAAGATTACTGTCGATGACTCGTAGTCGAAGGCGCACGAACCCTCGTCGTCCCACGCGTTGCGGTCGAGGAGCGAGGCCTCTTTGCGGTCGTTGTCATCCGCCAGCCGCATGGCCCGAACATCGGCTACCGGGTAGCACTGCTGCTCCAGCAGCCGACCGAAGACGGTCATCCGCAGCGTCAGGTGGTCGGGCGTGAATTCCACGGTCTCGGTGCGCCAGACGTAATAAACGATCGCACACGCGAGAGCCAGCGTCAGCACGATGAAGAGGGTGAGCGCCACAGGAAACGCCCACCCTGCGGGCAGGTGCGAGAGCGCCCAGAGAAGAAGCCGCGTGATGTGCCCACCGCCCGACGAGGCCGGCGAGGCGGACTTCCAGACGATCGCCAGCCCGATGACCCAGATCACCGCGGCCGCAACCACAAACCCGATCTGTCGGCGCGGCGGGATCACCAGCGTGGCCGACTTCTCTGCGCATGTGAGCCGCGACCGTCCACGAAACCCAGGTGCTTGCTCCATCCGACAGGCTCCTCGATCTGTGCAGTGTAATACGACCCAAGCGGAGTTCAGCCCCGCCGGGGCACGTCAGCCGCCTCGTCCTCGTGCCCCGTCATTGCCCGCTGGGGCAGGCCCTCCAGTAGCCGAACGACACTGTTCGCAGCAGCGCTGACCTGACGCCAACCAGCCCCATCCCCGCTACACTCCCAGCCCGGCCGCACATACGCGAACGCCGGATCGCCACGCCGCCCAGCACCGAGTGCCGGGCCACCCAGGAGCATCGATGGGCGTCCCGATCAGCCAGATGTGGACCGTCGCCACCTACGTCCTCGGCCAAAAGCTCCGGGGCAACAAGCGCTATCCCCTTGTCATGCAGCTCGAGCCCCTCTTCCGCTGCAACCTCGCCTGCGCCGGCTGCGGCAAGATCCAGTACCCCGCCCACATCCTCAAGCGCGACCTCACCCCCGAGCAGTGCTGGGCCGCCGCCGAGGAATGCGGCACGCCCGTCGTCGCCATCCCGGGCGGAGAACCCCTGCTCCACCCGCAGATCGCACAGATCATCGAAGGGCTCATCGCGCGCCGGAAATACGTCTACTGCTGCACCAACGCGCTGCTGCTGAAAGAGAAACTCGAAGCGGGCATCTTCAAGCCCAGCAAGTACCTCTCTTTCAGCGTCCACATGGACGGGCAGGAGGAGCACCACGACTTCGCCGTCTGCCGCGAGGGGACGTACGCGAAAGCCGTCGAAGGCATCCGGCTCGCGGTGAAGATGGGCTTCCGCGTCACGACCAACACCACGCTCTTCGACGGCGCGGACCCCAACTCCGTGCGCAAGTTCTTCGACGAGATGATGGATCTGGGTGTCGAGGGCGTCATGGTCAGCCCCGGCTACGCGTACCCCAAGGCGCCGGACCAGAAACACTTCCTCGCCGAGCGCAAGAAGACGAACGACTTGTTCGAGATGATCCTCTCGAACCGCAAGAAGCGCTGGGTCTTCAACCAATCGCCGCTGTTCCTTGAGTTCCTGATGGGCAAGCGCGAGTACGAATGCACGCCCTGGGGCCTGCCCACCTACAACATCTTCGGCTGGCAAAAACCCTGCTACCTGCTTCAAGACGGCTACGTCGACACCTTCAAGGAACTCATCGAAACCACGAAGTGGGAGAGCTACGGCCGCGCGTCAGGCAACCCGAGCTGCCAGCAGTGCATGGTCCACTGCGGCTACGAACCCAGCGCCGTCGATCACACCTTCTCCAGCTTCGGCGGTCTGTGGGGCACCATCAAGGCGATGGTGTTCAACACGTACGCGAGCCCGCGCGCGACGAAGCGCCTGAAAGAAGAAGAGAGCAAGCCGCATGGGCCGCTGGCGATGCTGGGGATCAGCGTGGAGGGGAAGCCGGTGACGGCGGCAAAGGCGCACGAGGCGGCGTGACGGCGGACACTTTCCCGATGCCACTACTCCGCGGCTTTGGGCGGAGTAGTGCGAGGCCGTGCCTGACGGGAAGCGGGTTTTTGCCCGCAAGTCACCAATTTTGCCGCAATTTTCCAAACCTACCGAGGGTTCTCCTTGAGCCGGCCCCTCCCGTGGGGTAGTTTTCTGAACGGGTCTTGTGTCCATTCATCCCCCACAGGGGAGGCTCGCGGTCGGGCGTGTGTCCAAACGGGCCGATCAAGAGCGTTCGGAAATCGATCGTCGGCACGCTCAACCCGTGCCGTCGGAGCAAGGAAACGTCGTATGCCGCTGACTGTCGCGCGGGGCGTGTCGCTGGTCGTTCTTCTCGCCGGTTCGTCGTTGACCGCGCTCGCCGCCGAGCCGCAAGTTGTGACCGAGCCGATCCGGCAGGGCGATCAACTCGTCTATCCCGAAGGGTCGGAGATCCCCGCGTCGCTCACCGATGTCGAGCGCGAGTTCCTCAAGCAGTTCCCCATCAACCCGGCGGCGTTCGACCGCGCCACCACCCCGCCGCCGACGGGGCCGGTGCGCTGCCCGGGGGAGTACGAGCCGATGCAGGGGATCATGGTCGCGTGGGAGCAGTTCACGCCCATCATCACCAACATGGTCCGGCAGATCACCACGACGGGCAACGCGCAGGCGTACATCATGGTCGATAGCGCGAGCGAGCAGACCACCGCCGCCAACGCGCTCGCCGCCGCGGGCGGCATCAACCTCAGCCGCGTGAGCTACTACATCGTCAACACCGACACCGTGTGGATCCGCGACTACGGCCCGCGCTACATCTACGAGGGCAACGTCCGCGCCGTCGTCGATCACATCTACAACCGCCCGCGCCCCAACGACGACACGCAGCCCACCTTCTGGTCGAACGTCCAGCGCCGCCCGTACTACGGCATCCCGCTCATCCACGGCGGGGGCAATTTCCACCTGAACGGGCTCGGCGCCTCGTTCGCCACGCGCCTCATCAACAACGAGAACCCGGGGCTGACCGAATCGCAGATCATCAACCACTGGCTCAGCTATCAGAACGTGCAGACCACCCTCTTCACGCCCTTCACGACCGCGGTGGACTCGACGCAGCACATCGATATGTGGGCGCAGGTCTACGCCGACAATTCCATCATGATCAGCGATTGGCCCACGCAGTCGGGCAGCTCGCAGGATGTGGTCTGCGACAACACGGCAACGCTCCTCGCCGGGCAAGGATGGACGGTCACGCGCATCCCCGCCGTCCGCTCGCCGTGCAGCCCCAGCGCGCACTACACGTACACCAACGTCGTGATGTGCAACGACGTGGTGCTGGTGCCGACGTACACCGCCGCCTGCGCCAGCGGCTTGAATTCTCAGGCGCTCACCGCGTGGCAGACCGCGCTGCCGGGCAAGACCATCGTGGGCATTGATTGCCAGGCGATGATCACCGCCGCCGGCGTGATGCACTGCATCTGCATGCACGTCCCGAAGTCGCTCGGCGCGAGTGCGCCTGGCGGCGGGCAGATCCCCGTCGCGTACCTCCGCACCCAGCGAGCGGGCGTCGCTCTTAACCCCGGCGCGAACACAGACATCCGCTGGATCACCGACGACGATGTGCAGGTCGTCAACGTCGACATCGAACTCTCGACCGACGGCGGCGCCACCTGGCCCACCGTCATCGCCAGCGCCACCGCCGACGACGGGCTCTTCACCTGGACCGTCCCCGACGTGTACACGCAGACCGCGAAGGTCCGCGTCGTCGCGCGTGACAATCAGGGCAACACCGGCTTCGACGCCAGCCCCATCGCCTTCGCGATCAACGGCACGCCCCCCGCCTGCCCGGGCGACGCCGACGGCGACGGCAGTGTCGGGCTCGCCGACATCGCGGTCGTCATCAACGGCTGGGGCCAGTCCGTCCCCGAAGGCACGATGGGCGACCTCGATGGCGACGGTCTCGTCGGACTGTCGGATATCAGCGTCGTGGTGAACAACTGGGGCGCGAGCTGCCCGTAACCGCGCGATGAATCTCCATTCGGGTGCCACCAGTCGCGTCTGCTCTGAGACGCGACTGGTGCGATCACGCGAACGCCATTACCCGGTGTTCCGCGTGTTCCGTGCCGGAGACTCGAAAAATCTCTTGAGCTTCCCGCCGCGCGGGCGTAGGGTGAATGCGGGAGCGGCGGACACCGCCGCGCTCGGAGGAGGCATTCGATGAACCGGTTCTGGCCTCACGCGGTCGTTCAAGTCTCCGCGATGCTCGTTCTGACGAACCTCGCCGGTGCGCGTGGCGGTCCGGCGGTGGTCTTGCAGTACGAATTCCAAGCGGGCGAAGCGCCGCCCGGATTGCTCGCCGATTCGTCGGGGTTCGCGGCCGCGCTGCCGCTCACGATCGCCGGCGGGTTGTCGTTCGCGAGCGATGCGCCGGTTTCGGGCGATGGGCATGTCTTCGGCGGCACGTCACTCGTAGTCGGTCCACAGTGGTCGATGGCGTACAACTCCGCACTCCCGACTTTGAAGCACGAACTCCAGAACTTCACGCTTGAAGCGTGGATGAAGCTGAGCGCCGAGGGCACCTCCGCGCAGTGCATCATCTCGCACGTCCCGCTGGGATCGAATTGTGACGGGCGCGGATGGATCTTCGGCGTCTCGTCGGATGAGCAAGTGCTGCTCGCCGTCGGCGACCAATCACCCGGCTTTGTCGGAGTCACAGGAACGTCGCAGATGGCTCCGGGTGTGTGGTACCACCTCGCCGGGTCGGTTGATGAATCGACGGGCATCCTGCGCGTGTTCGTCAACGGGCGCGAGGAGGCCGCAGCCAATTTCGCCGGACCGATTGTGTACGCCAACGCCATGGTCGGATTCTGCGGCGGGGGCGGGCCGCTGACCAAGACGACCTACATCGGCGCGCACCACGTCAACCTTCCGAGCGATGCGATATTTGAGGAGCACCTCCAGTTCCCTCTGCCCGAGGGCACCCGGATCGACCGCGTCCGTATGCTCGGCACCGCAGCGACGGGTGATTCGGGCGTGGGATCGATCGCGCGAGATCTCGACTACTGGTTCTGCCAGGTCTTCATCGATGCGCAGCCCGTGCCTCAGACGATCCAACTCCCTGGCGGCGCGATGTTGTGCGTCGCCGCTAGCGGCAACGGCCCGTTCATGCCGCGCTGGCAGGTGAGTGACCCGTCCGTCGTGGGCGGCTGGGTGGACCTTGTGGACGGGCCGATCATCCGCGACGGCGAGACCATCGGTATGGTTGTCGGCGCGGCGAGCGCGTGCGCGAGCATCACGCCGAGCGCGCTCGCCGCCGCGTGGCAAACGCCCGTCGAGTTTCGCTGTGTCGTTTCGAACGCCTGCGGCTTCATCCCCAGCGCGCCAGCGGCCATCACCGCGCTCCCTCCCGCCTGTCCCGGAGACGTCAACGGCGATCTGCTGGTCGGGCTGGCGGACGTCGCCATCATCACACAGAATTGGATGCTCGCCGTGCCCCCCGCGCCACCCGCCGCCGATCAGAATGGCAACGGAACGATCGGGTTGGGCGATATCGCGATCGTGACAAGCAACTGGGCGACGAATTGCCGGTGACGAAAAGCGTTCCCCTTGACTTCACCCGGTTGTCGCATCTTGGGGTTCGGCGACCGGAAATCTCTTGAGCTTCCCGCCGCGCGGGCGTAGGGTGAATGCGGGAGCGGCGGACACCGCCGCGCTCGGAGGAGGCATTCGATGAACCGGATCAACCGACACGCCGCCGTTCAAAGCTTCGCCGTGCTCGCGCTCGCGGGGATCGCCGGCGCGCAGTCGAGCACGCCCGCCGTGTTCGTGTCGAACAACGGGAACCTCGAAGGCTCCGTCACCGCCTTCAAGCTGGCGACGGACGGCTCGCTCGAGTTCATCAACCGCGTCGTCACGGGCACGCGCCCGGCGATCTCGAACCCCTGCGGCGGGCGGCGCCGCGGGCGGGCGCGGGCTCATGTTCGTCACCGACAACTCCAACACGACCGACGGGCTGACCGGTATCTATTTGTTCCGCGTCGCCGCCGATGGCTCTCTCACGCACAACGGCCCGATCAACATCACGGGCGGCATCGCGCCGCGCTCGATCGCGGTGTGGACCCCGCCCGCGCCGCCCGCCTGCCCGGGCGATGTCGACGGCGACCGGATGGTCGGGCTCTCCGACATCGCGGGGATCGTCACCTGCTGGGCCATGCCGCCAACGGGGCCGTGCGCGAGTGCTGATCTGGATGCGAGCGGCGACATCGGGCTGAGCGATCTCGCGGTGTTCATCACGAACTGGGCGGCGGTGTGCCCGTGATCGACGCCCGACGAAACCGAAGCTTCGGCCTGCGGATCACTGATTGACGCCGCTCTGCGTCAGCCACCCGCCGAAGATTCGGCCTTCCAGATCGTCGTAGACGGTCTTGCCGTTCTCGTCCGTGCGCGAAGCGAACTCACCGTCGCGGTTGGCATCGAGGAACGAATCGACGTGCCCGTCGGCGAAGAGGAAATTGGCGATGCTGCTGTCGTGCCCCTTGTTCTCGCTGGCAAAGAGAGAGCTGATGAAGGTGCCCTTGCCGTGCGAAGGCCCGAAGTCGTCGTAGTCCTGGCGCCCCCAGGCGAATCCGTCGCCACCGGGGACTGGGCCGTCGGTGAGGTCCTTCACGGTGCGGAGCTGGCGGTTGCCGACCTGCCCGGTATCGTTGGTTCCGGTGCGCCCGTCGCCGAGGAGCGGGACGATCGACGGGCTGACGCGCGAGAGCCGCGAGCGTTTGAGAGGGCCGAGCACACCGCTGGTCTTACCGGGGTCGCTGCCCGCGCCGCCCGTCGCGTGGTCGGGCACGCCCGTGTACGCCATGTACCACGACTGGGTGTAGTTGGTGTTGTAGCCCTGCCGGATGATCTCGTCGACGCGGTTGCGGGTGAAGGCGCTGCCGGTCGCCGGGTCCGCATAGGCGCCGGCGTTGATCTCGTTCATCTTCAGTGTCTGGCAGGACTGCGCGACGCTGGAGGGGCACAACATACCGCCCGGTTTGGCGTACTCGCCGCGGACGAAGTCGGCGACCCAGCCCTTCTGGATGATCGAGCCCCAGTTCTTGTTGCGGGCGTTGCTGAAGCGGCCGGTGCAGAGGAGGTCGTCGTTGTCGTTGGCGTGCGCGTTGGCGGCCAGCCCGAACTGGCGCAGATTGCTGGAGCACTGCGACTGCTGCGCGGCGCGCCGGGCGCCGGCGAGCGAGGGCGCGAGGATGCTGATCAGGATCACCAGCACAGCGACGACCACCAGCAGTTCGATGAGCGTGAAGGCGCGGCGCGGCGTGCGCCGGGGTCGGTCGGTCATGGCGCGGTTGCTCCCGGTTCGGATTTCAGGGTGATGTGGAACACACCGAGTTGCCCGCTGCTCTCGAACGCAATGAGCAGAGCGTCACGCCCGGTGGGGCTGTCGGCGGCGGGGATGAACGTGATTCCCTCTGGCCCGCGCCCGCCCTCCGCCGCAGTCATGCGCAGTCCAACGAGTATGGGGCGTTCCGGCTGCGAGAGGTCGAACGCCGCGATGCCGCCCGGGCGCTCGAGCGTGACGAACGCAATCGTCGCCGAACCGACTCGGGCCAGCGCGATGCCCTCGGGCTCCGGGCCGCGGTCGTCGGAGCGGGCGCCCGCGACGAACGGCGGCGAAGAGGAGTCAGCGTTCAGCAGGCGGGGGTACTCGCGCGCAATGGCTTGCTCGATCTGGTCGCCCGCGAAGCCGACGCGCTGCAGCGTGGCGGGGTCCCACACGCTGATCGAGCGCGTGCCGTGGAGTGTCGGGCGGTCGATCAGGCCGTCGGCGTCCGTATCGCCCGAGAAGGCGCAGACTTTCAGGCGCGTACCGGCGTCGCCAGCGTCCGCGATCGCGCGCCACGAGGCGGGCGACATGCGGCCCGACTTGTTCAGGTGTTTCAGGCGCGCGGCATCGGCGAAGAGCGGGGCGTCGGGCTCGCCGAGTTCGCCCCGGTCTTCACCTTCATCCGCCGTCACGAGCAACGCCCGATCCCCGATCCGCGCGAGCGAAAGCTGGTCGGGCATCGGCATCGCGTGGACCGACATGGTTTCAGAACCGCTCGCGCTGACCATCACGCGCTGCTCGACGGTGCCGAGCGGCGCGACGAGCTCCCATTCGAGCGGGCGCAGCCGCAGGACGGCGACCGCGTTGTTTTCCTGCAGCGTGACGAACGCGCGCTCGGCGTCGGCGGCGACGGACTCGGGTTCGAGATCGAGCGCCGCGCCGGCGCGGCACAGCGGGTGGACGCGCACCTGACGCTCCGGCTCCGACGCGGACAGCGCCGCCTCGAACGCGGGGCCGCTGAGCGAGAGCGTGAGGGCATCGCGCTGATTCAGCCGGCGGAAGCCGGAGGCGCGGTCGAATTTCTCGACGCGGATCACGGTCACTGAGCCGGGCGGGTCGTTCAGCCCGCCCCCCGGGAGCGCCGCCGGCTCGCCCTCGTTGGCGACGATGACGAACGCACCATCCGGTGTGAAGCAGAGCGAATCGGGCGCATACCCGACGACGATACTGGCCAGCGGCTCGCCGCTCGAAAGGTCGATGAAGACGACGCGCCCGGGGAGCCCTGCGCGGTCGCGCGGGATCACGCTCGCCGCCGCCACGCCGCGCCCGCGCGGGTCGATGGCGGCGTGACTGACCTCGCCCTCCATCAGGAACGGCAGCGCGGCGGCACCCGCGGCATCAACCTCGCGATCAATCCGCGGGGCGCCGCCCGAGTTCCAGTTCACGATGCAGACGCCGCGATGCCCGGTGACCACAGCCCGGGCGGTTGCTCGATCGAACGCGACGATCTCGGCACCGGGCAGGTCAATCATTCCCGCCGGCTCGAACTC
Source organism: uncultured Phycisphaeraceae bacterium (assembly GCA_964391865.1). Lineage (GTDB taxonomy): Bacteria > Planctomycetota > Phycisphaerae > Phycisphaerales > UBA1924 > DASZQL01. The sequence continues at coordinate 21,637 of CAYMNQ010000004.1, read as the reverse complement.
GACAAACGCGGGTTCGGCCACAGCAGCAAGCGCTGACCCGGCGATCAGGGCGCACGCCCACGCGGCGGCGTGACGCTTGGTCCGTCGGCAGGTCGTGGGCATCGCGAGATAGTGCCCGATGCACACCACGGGGTGTGAGAGCGTCGATTGGTTTCACAAGAACTTCACGTTGCATTTACATGGCGCGAGCGCGCCGTCAGCGAGATTGCTTAACCGCGCGGAGACAGCCTGCGCGAAGTTTGACCGTTACCGCTGCCCACCAAACGAGAGGCCCGAGAGAGACATGAAGAACCGTCACCTGCTCGCCGCGATACTCGCCGCCGGAACCTTGACTTCGGTCAGCCACGCGACCGTCTACATCAGCGAGGTCTTCATCAACCCCTCAGGCTCGGGCTCATTCGACGACACCTACGAGTTCATCGAACTGGCGGGCACGCCGGGCAAGAAGCTCGACGGCTACGCGGTCGCATTTCTCTCCGGGAATCTGCTGAAGTTCTACCCGCTCGGCTCGATCCCTCCGGCACCGATCCCGGATCCTGAGATCAACGAGTTCTTCAGTCTCGATGGGCTGACGATCGGGCAGAATGGGATCCTCGTCTTGTGCATCTCGGCGGCCGGCAACTTCCCGACCATCGTGAGCGATTCCGCCGTCCGCCCGAGCTGGGTGGCGAACCCCATCTGGAACGGGCTGCTCGACCTGCCGGGAAATCTGGAGAACGACGGCAGCAACACGATTCTGCTCATCCGCAACCGCCCGGGGCGCACGCAGGCGAACCCCACGCACCCCGCCGGGCTGCGCTGGGGCAAGGACATCAAGTGCGATGCGCAGCTCATCACTCCGGCGATCGACCCGCAGGACGGGCTGATGTACGACCAGTACGGCGACGGCAACATCGACAAGGGCGAAGCCAACGGGCTGGGCGGGTTCACGCTCGACCTGAAGGGCGCGTCCACGCCGATGGATATCAGCGATGATCTCGAGATCGTCGACGAGATCTCCTACGAGCACGAGCGCGGCTGGGAGTACCAGCAGGACGATCGCAACGTCGACGTGGGCAGCACCACGCAGCCCTACCCGGAGCGCGATGTCCGTGCGCTCGACGATCCCCAGTCGATCAACCCCGACTGCCTGGTGCGCGTCGACTACCGCACCAAGGGCCCGGGCTGGCCCCCCGCCCCCGGCGCGATGGGGCAGCTCCCGAACGGCAACAACTGGCAGGACACCGCGACCGAGCAGTGGGTGCGCGGCGAGTCGGCCCGCGCCAACTCCGGCTTCGGCGGGTTCGCCGGCATCACGTTCTGGTTCTCGAACCTCCCGAACACCGACCCGGAAGCGACCCAGCCCTTCGAGACGCACGTGCCGCGCTGGCTCTTTGACGGTACCGCGCCCGATGTCTCGTACGCCACCTTCGGGACCGGGACGAGCACGTTCATGAACTTCCTGATCAGTGCCGGGCGCACGAACCCTCTCGCCGTGCCCTTCATCCCGGGCGATACCGACCGCGACGGTGATTGCGACGCCGAGGACATCACCAAGCTCGCCAACGTCTTCGGTGACAACGACTGGATCTTCTCCAACAGCTTCGAGATGGCGCCGGAGAGCGACTCGGGCGATCCCGCGGCGCAGACCCGCCCGTGGGACGTCGACGCGACCGGCGACAACGGCATCGAGCCGAGCGATCTTCAGTGGACGCTCAACTTCCAGGGCAACTCCACCGGACGCGTGGTGGGCCGCACCTATGACAGTGCGACGCCCACGCCGGCCGGCGGCGGGAACGTGCATCTGAACTCCAACGCCGGGACCGCCGTGACGATCAGCACGAACCTTGTGCTGCCTCCCGGGCGCACCGCGAGCACGATCCAGGTCGGAGATGCGGTGACGATCGAGGTGCTCGCGCAGGTGACCGGCGGCGCGAATCTCTCGCCCGCGCAAGAGAACGGTGTGATGCAGCATGTGCACGACTTCGCCCTCTCGACGGGCGGCGTGTTCCAACTCGCGGGCGTGCTGGACGGGTTGCACACCACGACACGCTCCATGATCCGCGTGCCGCAGGGCGTCAGCGGCGATCTCGGCGTGCGCCGGCTCAACGGCCACTCGACCAGCCCGATGATCGGGCTCTCGTCGCCCGGCGTGCTCTACAGCATCCAGCTCACGGCGACCGGGATCGGGTCCGTCACGCCGGCGCTGTCGGCGAGCGCCGAAGCCAAGTTCGCGGCGTCGACGCCCCGCGGCGTGAAGATCGGGCGCACGCAATCCAACGGCAACCCGGCGAGCGCGGCGTACACGCCGATGCCCATGCTGACGGTCATCGCAACCCCGGCGTGCCCGGGCGATGCGAACGGCGACGGTCAGGTCGGGCTGGCGGACATCGCGGTCGTGACCTCGAACTGGACGTTGAGCGTGCCGCCGGCGCCCGCCGCCGCCGACCTCGACGGCAACGGTGTGATCGGGCTGGGCGATATCGCGATCATCACCAGCAACTGGGCGACGGTCTGCCCGTAATCGCCGGGCCGAGCGGGCATGCTGGTCTGGAGTTAGGCGGCGACATCTCGCGGCAGCGAACACGAGTTGGGCAGAGTCGTGCCTGTCGCGCGAAACCGTGCGGTTGCCGCGCGCGGCGGGCCTTCTCCTCAGGTCAGCGTCGCTCGTGCGCCATCGGGCTTACATTCCAGCGGCGATGCGCTGCGCCAGATCCGACCCCTCCGCTTGGTCGAGCTTCCCCGCGGGCCAGCGGATCCCGAGCCCGTCGGCGTCGGTGGTTTTCGGGATGATGTGAAAGTGGACATGGAACACCGCCTGGTGTGCGAGCGGGCCGTTGTTCTGCAGCACGTTGTACGCGCTCGTCCCGGTTGCATTGATCACCGCGCGGCAGAGCCTCGGCAGCACGCGCCCGATCGCCGCCGCCGATTCATCGGAGAGCGCGTCGAGGGTCGCCGCCGGTTCCTTCGGCACGACGAGCGTGTGCCCGCGCGCGATGGGGTTGATATCGAGGAACGCGAAGACGTGCGCATCCTCGTACACCTTGTGGCTGGGGATCTCGCCGCGAATGATGCGCGTGAAGATGGAGTCGGGCATGGCTCAAGGATACTGAGTCTGCCGCCCGTATCGTGCGGGTTCCCTGCCGCCCTGGTCCCATACCGGCCCGCGTAGAATCTCCACCCGATGAGTCCAGCGTCCTCGCCAGCAACGCCCGCTTCCGCCGCCCCCGACATCCGCGTCCTGCCCACGCTCCTCGTGAACCAGATCGCCGCGGGCGAGGTGATCGAGCGCCCGGCGAGCGTCGTCAAGGAACTCGTCGACAACGCCATCGACGCGAAGTCGACCCGCATCACCATCGACATCGAATCGGGCGGCGTCGAGCTCATCCGCGTCAGCGACAACGGGCACGGGATCCGCGCCGAGCAACTCACGCTCGCCCTCGCGCCGCACGCCACCAGCAAGATCCGCTCCGCCGAGGACCTCGACCGCATCGGCACCCTCGGCTTCCGCGGCGAGGCGCTCGCGTCCATCGCGTCCGTCTCGCGCCTCTCGCTCCGCTCGCGCACCGCCGGCGATGTCGGCGCCTCGCGCCTCGAGGCCGAGGGTGATTCCATCTCGCCCATCCGTCCCGACGCCGGGCCAATCGGCACGAGCGTCACTGTCCGCAACCTGTTCTTCAACACCCCCGCGCGCCGCAAGTTCCTGCGCACACCCGCGACCGAGCAGCAGCACTGCGTCGAGACGGCGAGCGCGCTGGCGATGTCGCACCCCGCGATCGGCTTCACGCTCAGCGTCGACGGGCGCGTGACCCTTGATCTCCCGCCCGACCAAGGGCCGCGCGACCGCGCCCTCGCCGTCATCGGGCGTGAGATGGAGAGCCAGTACCTCGAAGTCTCCATCGACCAGTGGGACGACGCCCGCGGCATCGCCATGTGGGGGCTCGTCGGCACACCCAACCTCGCGCGCCTCACCACCAAGTGGCAGCACGTGTTCCTCAACGGGCGCCCGATCCGCGACAAAACAATCCAGCACGCGCTGAAGGAGGCGTACCGCGGCTTGATCGAGCCGGGCAAGCACCCGGCCGCGGTGCTCATGGTGGTGATGGACCCCGGCGCGGTGGATGTGAACGTGCACCCCGCGAAAGCGGAGGTCCGCTTCCGCGACAGCGGCTTGATCCACTCCGCAATCCAGCGCTCCGTCCGAGAAACGCTGCAGCGCGCCGACCTCACGCCGGCGATCGGCGCCGCGTCGCCCGCGAGCAGCGCGTCGATCTTCCCGCTGCGCCCGAGCGCGACTTCCAGCATCATCGCGCCGATCGGCGAAGATCCGCTGATCGACACCTCGAAACCGACGCGCGACCGCTTCGTCGACTACTTCAAGCGCTTCGTCCCCAGCGAGACCGACGGCAAAGCGTTCGACTACGAGGGCCTGAGCGCCGCCGTCGTCGCCGAGCGCGAGGCGGTCGAGCGCGAGCGGGCCGCCCTCGAAGCCGCCCGCGCCGCGCCGGCGACACCGGCCGACCCGTCGCTCCCAGCGCCCATCGCCGCCGAGCGGATTCTGCAGGTGCACCAAAGCTACGTCGTGACGCAGGACGAGCAGGGCGTCGTCATCATCGACCAGCATGCGCTGCACGAGCGCGTGATGTTCGAGAAGCTGAAATCGCGACTGGGCGAGGGCGAACTCGAAAGCCAGCGCCTCCTCATGCCCGCGATCGTCCCCGCCACCGCGCGCCAGAGCGAGAAGCTTCGTGCCATGGACGCCGTGCTGCGCCGGCTGGGCCTGGCCATCGAGCCGATCGGCCCGGGGCAGCTCGCGGTGCACTCGTTCCCTACGTTCCTCTTCGATCGGCGCGTCGACGCCGGCCCGTTCGTCGCTGAGTTGCTCGAGCGGGCGGAGTCGAGCGAGTTCCCCCTCGAAGCCGAAGCACTGATCCACGAAGTCCTCGACATGATGGCGTGCAAAGCCGCGGTGAAAGCGGGCGATACGCTCAACGAGACCGAGCTCGCCGAACTCCTGCGGATGCGCGACGAGGTCGAGCGTTCTAGCAACTGCCCGCACGGGCGCCCCACCGCCATCCGCCTCTCCATCAAAGAACTCGAACGCCGCTTCGGTCGAAGCTGATCGATCGAACGTGCCACTAACCTGTTCCCGCAGGTCAGTGCTCGGCGCACGCACCGATCGCCGCCCGCCGATACCATCCGCCGCGTGCCCGACCCGTCACCATCGCGCGATCGATCACCCACGAGCCGCCCCCGCGCCGGCATCGTGCGCCATCCCACCAAGGCGTACCGCACGCTCTCCGTCGTGATCCCCTGCTACAACGAGACCGCGACACTGCGCCCGCTGCTCGAGAAGATCGTCGCGATCCCCCTTCCGCTGACGATGGAGATCTTCATCGTCGACGACGGGTCGCGCGAGGACACCCGCGAACTCATCCGCGCCGTCGAACGTGAATTCCCCGCGACCCCCGCCGGGCGCGCCGGCCGGCACACGCTCCGCGCGCTCTTCCACCAGACCAACCGCGGCAAGGGCGCCGCGCTGCGCACCGGCTTCGCCGCCGCCACGGGCGACATCATCCTCGTGCAGGACGCCGACCTCGAATACGACCCGGAGGATTACCCCGCGCTCATCAAGCCCATCACCGACGGTGTCGCGCACGTCGTCTACGGCTCGCGCTGGTTCAACCGGCACTTCCACCACCGCCTGAAGGGGCAATTCTGGTTCCTCGTCGGCAACTGGGTGCTCACCGTGCTCACGAACATCCTCTACCGCGCCAACATCACCGACGAAGCGACGTGCTACAAGGTCTTCGACGCCGACGTGCTGCGGTCCATCACCCTCACCTGCGAGGGCTTCGAGTTCTGCCCCGAGGTCACCGCCAAGGTCCGGCGCGCGGGGCATAAAATCTGGGAAGTCCCTGTCTACTACTACCCGCGCACGATCGAAGAGGGCAAGAAAATCCGCTACACCCACGGCATCCAGGCGGCGTGGACCCTCATTAAGCATCGCTTCGTGCGCTAGATCCGAATTGTTCGGCGCCGCAACGCGATGCTGCAAGAAAATCGCCAGAGATGACCCAGATGTGCCCAGATGAATTCAAATGATCGCCCATCAGCACGCGGCCGAACTCAAGAAGCAGTTTCTCTTCATCTGGTCGCATCTGTGTCATCTGTGGCCAATTCAGGCTGCTCGAAGTGAACCGAGCTACTTCCGCGCCAGCGCTTCATCCAGCCGCTTCTTCAGCGCCTCGCTCGCCGCTTGGTCCGTCGCCGACAGTTCCGCGATGAACTGGCGCAGCACCGCCTGCGACGTGGGGAACTCGCGGCTGGTGCGCACCGATTCCAGATACAGGTCGATCGCCGCCGAGCGCGACCCGGCCCGGTCCGACGCCGCCGCCTTCAGGTACAGATCGCGCGCGCTGAAGTACAACTCATACCGGCGCGAGAGCACGCGCTTCCACCCCGGGTCGTCCGCGACCACTAGCGCCGCGGCATCGGGGCGCACGCGCTCGAGCAGCCGCATCAGCCGAGCATGCGGCGGCTCGTCCGCGCGGTACGCGAACCGCGGCGCGCTATAGATCACCACCGGGCGATCGTCCGTGTTGATCTCCCCCTCGCCAGCGAACGCGCGCAGCGCCGCCGCGTCGCCGACGAACGTCCCGATGAGCGAGAGTTCATCCCGCATCGCCACCAGTTCGAGCGCCGACGCCAGACCCGGCTCGCCCACACGCGTCGCCCACCAATCCGGCGGCGGGGGCCACACCCCGCCGCTCATCAGCCCCAGCAGCGGCGTCTCCACGTTGTACGCCGCCATGAACGCCCGCGCGTCGGGAAACACGCTCAGATACGTCCGCACGATCACGCGGATCATCTCGTCATCAAGCTGGTGCAGCGGCAGCCACTGACAGAACACGCCGCCCGGCGCGAGCCGCGCGCGCACCGCTTCGAAATGCTCGCGCGTGTAGAGCGAGCCGGCTCCATCCTGATGCGGGTGGAACAGGTCTGCGACGATCACGTCGTACTGTGCATCGCTCGCCCCGACGTACCGGCGCGCATCCGCCGCGAGGACGCGTGCCCCGCCGCCTGTACCGTCGAAGCCCGACTGCGGCGCGAACATGGGCAGCACGTCGATCACCTCCGGTACCAGTTCCACGCCCGTCGCGCTCACCCCGGAGTGCGCCAGCGCCGAACTCATCGTGATGCCGGTGCCCACGCCGAGGAACAACACGCGCCGCGGGTCCGCGTGCTGCAGCATGGGCAGGTGCCCCATCCGCCGCTCCGCGAACATGCCCACGCCGCCGCCCATCGAGAAGCGGTTGTTCACCTTCAGGTATCGCACATCCGCCGCATCCGTGACCACCGCCGTCGCGCCGAGAATCCCCTCGCGGAACTCGAGCACGCGCCCGCCCTCACGCGGCTGCACCAGCCGAAGATCAACGCCCCACGCGAACGCCGCCAGCGCGATCGGCACGATCACCATCGGCAGCGACCGCGCGCTCACCCGCGGCAGCGCGAGCAGATACGCCAGCCCCAGCCCGATCAGCGCGATCTTCGCGCCGACCATCGGCAGAAGCGCCACGCCGAAGACCGCGGGCCCGAGCGCGCCGGCGAGCGTGTTCACGCCCAGCGACAGCCCCACGCCCCCCGCCGCCGAGCGCACGGCGCGGGCCAGCGCGCTGAAGAGCGCGCCCATGCACAGCGTCGCGGGCAGGTAGACGAATGCGGCGACGACCAGCTCCGCGCCGATCGACCCGGCGAAGCCGCCGCCGAACGCGCCCCGCGCACTCTCATAGATCGATGCCGACGCGCTCATCATCAGCACGCCCAGCAGCACGCACGACGACAGCACCGCCAGCAGCCCGCCGATCGCGTGCGGCGGCTCGAACCGCTGCAAAAACCGCTGGAACATCGCGGCGCCGAGCGCTGTACCGAAGAGATACACCGCCAGCACCGCCGCGAAGGTGTAGACGGTGTTCTCGAGCGCCCGCGCCAGCACGCGCGTGCCCAGCACCTCGAACCCGATCCCCAGCATGCCCGTCAGCACTAGCGTCAGCAGCAGACGCCCGCGCCCCATCACGGCGCCGACGTGTTCCTCATCGCTCTCGCGCGGCAGCGCTGCTTCACGCGCCGACTCACCCCGCGCCATCACCACCAGCACCGCCGCCGCGCACGCGATGTTGATCGCCGCAAAGACGAGCGTCGTCGCGCGCACGCCGAGCGTCGGCAGCAGCACGAACGTCGCGCCGATCGTCCCCAGCATCGCGCCGACCGTGTTCGCGGCGTACACCCCCCCCACCACCGAGGTGCGCGGTGCGCCGTGCCACTGACTTCGGCTCTGCGAAGTCAGTACTCCCGCGCCCCCCGCGCCGACCAACCCCGCCACAAACCTGTCCATCGCGGGCAGTGTCGCGCCCATTGCCGCCGTCGCCGGCAGCAGCACGAGCGCCGGCACGCTAAACGCGATCAGCCAATGGCGCATTGCCGTCGGCTCCACGCCGATCCAACCCGGCAGCATCCCGTTCACCCACGGGATCAGCCACACACTTCCAATCGCCCACGCGCCGATCAGCACTTCCAGCCACGCGTACCACGCGCCCGGCGCTCGGCTGCGGCTCACCGCGCGATCAAGCCCCCACGCCCCCAGCGCCAAACCGACGAAAAACGCGGCGATGACCGCGAGCATCCCCGGCGCCTCGTGCCCAAGCCCGATCGAGAACGACCGCAGCCACACGATCTGATAGCCCAGCCCCGCGACGCCGGAAAGGCAGAACACAATGTAGCTCAGCGTCGGTGAAAATCGGTTCGGCATGAGCTGAGTGTAAGCGGACGAACCTACGCGCCCGCATGCCCAGCGCGTGCTCTTCGCGCTGGCAGCACGAGAATGACGAAGGCAACCGCAAGTACCGCAAGCACGATCGTTGGCCGCCCCACCGACGCAAGCCGATCATCCACTGCTCTTCGTCCAGCGTTCTTCAGACTCCAAATGACTTCCCACTTGAGCTTCTCATCCATCGCGGGCAGCGAGCCGTTCTCAATCAGCCGATCGACCTCGGCGATCATCTCGCTCCCCATCCGGTACTCCGCGCCCTTCAAATGCCATGTAAAGCTCTCGATCCATTCCCATCCCGCGGCGTACAGCGCGATCGCCATCAGAATCAACACCACAATCCGCCTCCCGGTCGACATATGCGATTCCATCACTTCGCGCCAGCGAAAGCTATAGCCCGGCGTTCTTCGCCTCGCTCACCTTCGCTTCATCCATCACGTACAGGCCCAGCAGCCAGTTCCCCTTCACGTACGGATCGACCGTCAGCTTCCCCTCGACGCTGCCGAAGCGCATCAGCCGCTGCTGCGGCGAGGCGCCGTCCTTCAAGCGCACCTCGATCGCGTCGTACGGCGTGGGCGGCACGCCGATGCAGCACCCGTCCCACATGTTCCGCATCGACAGCATCTCGTTGGGCGATGTCGACAGGATCGGGAACGCGACATACCCCACCACGCGCACCCACTTGTCATCAAGGTGCGTGATCCGCTCGGGCAAGCGATTCTTGCCCAGCCGCGGCTGGTACGTCTCCGACGCGCTGACCAGATAATCCCACGTCACCACGATCGGATCGTCCTGCGTGCCCTTGCCTGTGAGACTGAAGCGTTCGTCGAACAGCGTGCTGCCGTCGGGCTGCTCCGTCTTCCGCGCCGGCACGACCTCGCCCCAGCGCGCTTTGCGGTCCTTCGGATCGCTCGCCGCCGGCGCGCTCGATGCCGCGGCATCCGGCGCGCTCTTGAACTCTCCGGAACCCGGGGGCGCGTGCCCCTCATGCCCCGCCCGCGCGCTGCTCGGCGACGACGACGCGATCAGCGCATCGATGTCCTTCAGCCACTTGTCAGCGGCGGCCTGCGCCGGCGTTGGTTCGGTCTTGGGTTCAGCCGTTGGCGACGCGGGCGTATCAATCGGCGCGCTCTTCGTTGCTTCGGCGGGCCTCGGCTCAACCGCCACAGTGGGTGCCGGCTCGCCCGGTGGCGGCACGACTTCCTTCACCGGCGCATCAAAAGTCGAGATCGGCCCCGGCGCGTTCGCCGGCGCGCGCTGCATCGCCGACCAGATGAACCACCCGGCCGTCGCCACGCTGAGCACCGCGATGATTGACCAGAACCATTTCATGCCGGTGTCATCTTAGCCCAGCGGCTTGAGGTTCTTCGCCACCGCCGTTTTGTACGCCATCACCGCCGGCACGACCCCCGCCGCCGCCGCGAGAAACACCGTCGCCAGCACCACCGCCAGCACCATCATGGGCACCAGGCTCGGCTCGATCACCACGCCGTGCTGCTCGCGGATCACCGCCACCACGATCTGCAGCCCGATGAAGCACGCGACCACCCCGATCGCCGCCCCGATGATCCCCAGCAGCGCCGACTCCGTCAGGATCAGCCCGAACACGCGCCCCTGGCTGCACCCCAGCACGCGCAGCACCGCGATCTGCCGCCGCCGCTGCTCCATCGAGTTGTACAGCGCCAGCATGATCGCGATGCCGCTCGACAGCAGCACCGCCGCCGCCATCGCCAGGAACACCTGGTCGATCGACGACACGATCGTGAACAACCGACCGATCTCCTGCGCCGGCTGCGCCACCGTCACCGTCCCCTCCGAGCGCAGCATGCTGAATACCATCGGCAGGTTCGCCGGCACGTCCGACTCGCCGCGCGTGGGCAATCGGATCAGAATGCCCGTGATCTTCTCGTCGCTCTTCAGCACGTCCTTCGCAGTCGTGAGCGAGGCGCGGGGGTCTTCCGCCAGCCGCCGATCGTGCGCGTGCATGATCCACGAGCTCATCAGGTTCACGTACAGCGCCCGGTCGTGAACCGTGCCGGTCGGCTTCATGATGCCGACGATTGTGAAATCGAACTCTTTATGGACGTGCGGCTCCATCACGGTGCCGTCGGGCAGCGTCATCCGCCCCACGCCGTGGGTCACGTGGATCACGTCCCCGACGTTCAGCCCCGTCTGCTGCCGCGCGTCCGCGCCGATGACGACCTCGAAATCCTTCTCGAACAGACGACCTTCGCCGACCTCCCACGCCGTCCGCTCCGCCGGCTCGAACTTGGTGAAGAACTCCGCGGTCGTCGCCAGCACGGGCAAGCCGCGGTAGCTGTCGCCGAGCTGCGTGGGGATCGCCCATTCGAGCGGCAGGTTGTTCTTCAGTTCCTCGAACTTCTCGATCTCGATGGCGCGCTGCGGAGCGTTCGCGTAGAACATCCCGTTCAGCACCGACGCCAACGGGCTGGCATCACGGCTGACCAGCAAATGCACATTCCCGCTACCGCGCTCGAACGCCTTCCGCCCCGAATCGCGCAGGCTTAGCAGCACCAGCATGAGCGCCACCGCGACGGCGACGGTCAGCGCCGTGGTGATCGTCGAAAAGAGCCGCGACGACAAGCTCCGCCGGATGATCGTGAAGTCCGTCATCGCCATGCGCAGACCCCCGTGCCACGGACTTCTGCTCTGAGAAGCCGGTGCTTCTTTGTGCCACCGACTTTGGCTCGGCGAAATCGGTGCCGATCGCGCCCAAACACCGACAGCACAAAGCAGCAGTCGGTGGCACGAAATCCATGCACCCCCAAGTTCATACCCCTGCCCCCGCGCGCACCAACTCATCCAGCGACACCCGCCGCTCGAACCGCCCCGCCATCGCGGGGTCGTGGCTCACGCACAGCAGCGCCGCGTTCTTTTCCCGGCAGACCGCTTGGATCAAATCCATGGCCACGCCCGAGTTCTCCGGGTCCAGGCTCGCCGTCGGCTCGTCCGCCAGCACCAAGACCGGCCCGCACACCAGCGCCCGCGCCACCGCCACGCGCTGCTGCTGCCCCACGCTGAGCTTGTCCGGGTCCGCCTCCACGCGCTCGATGCCCAGGTGGCGCAGCATCGCCGCCGCCCGCTCGCGGTGCTCCTTCGCCGGCACGGCACTAAACATCAGCGCCGCCATCACGTTCTCCAGCGCGCTGAACCCGTGCAGCAGGTTGAACGTCTGGAAGATCATCCCGATGTGCCCGCCGCGGAAGAGGTCGCGCTTCGCACCGCGCAGCGCGTGCACGTCCTGACCCGCGACGCGGATGGCGCCGTTGCTTGGCTCCATCAGCCCCGCGATCAGTTGCAGCAGCGTGCTCTTCCCGCGCCCGGATCCGCCCGTCAGCAGCAACTGCTCACCCGCGCCGAGCGAGAGCGAGGGCACGTCCACCACCCAGCGCGCGCCGCCATTGTCATCGGGCGCGCCGCCCGTATACCTGAACTTCAGTCCGCTGATCTCAAGCACGCTCGCGCCGGTGGTCATCGTGGTCGATCGTCCCGCGTGAGAGTTACTTGGCGGCAAGCAGTTCGTCGATCTTCGCGGTGAGCGCCGCGTCGTCCGGCTTCACGTTCGAGTCGAACTTCGCGACCACCTTGCCGTCGCGCCCGACGAGATACTTCGTGAAGTTCCACTGCGGCTCGCCGCCCGCGGCGGCGGAAAGCTGCTTGTACAGCGGGTGCGCGTCCGCGCCCGCCACGCTGATCTTCTCGAACATCGGGAACGTCACGCTGTACTTGCTGGAGCAGAACTTCGCGATCTCCTCGTTCGTCCCCGGCTCCTGCCCGCCGAAGTTATTCGCCGGGAACCCGAGGATCACGAACCCCGCGCCCATCTTCTCGCGGTACAGCTTCTCCAGCCCGATGTACTGCTTGGTGTAGCCGCACTGACTGGCGACGTTCACTATCAGCACGACCTGACCTTTGTACGCCTCGAGGCTCTCACTGGTACCGTCGATGCGGTTCATCGCGTATCCGAAAACGTACGCCGCATCGTTGCCGGGGGTCGCCATGGTGCCGCTGTCCTTCTTGTCCTTCGCGCTGTTCCCCGGCCCGGCGTTCTTGCCCTTCTGCCCGCCATCGGGAGTTCCGGGGGTGGGCGACATCGTGGGCGGAGTCTTGTCCGCGTGCTTCCCCGAATCCTTCGCGTTCCCGGTCGAGGTGTTCCCACCCCCGGCGACAGCAATCGTCACCGCCGTCGCCACGGCGACCAGAATCGCAACCTTGCCGCCCGTCCCACCGCCGCACGCGCACATCGCCATGGCCCGTTCTCCTCAAATCCCCGCTGTCTCGGTCCTCGATTCGACGCCCGACGCGAACCAGATTCTAGACGCCCGTCGCTCGCCGGGATTTCCCGTCCGCCGCTCCTCTGAGGGCGGCCGCTCTGGGCCGACTGCAGTGTTTCCCCCACCCTTGCCCAGATACTGCAGTCATCGGCCAGAGCCCCGATGCCTGCAGTAGCACGTTTCACTTCGCCGCCCGCACCTCGCCCAAATCGACCATCGCCCCGTCGGGCTGGTAGTAGTCGATGTTCAGCACATCCTCGCGCACCGACGTGAACACCAGGCACGCACGCCCGAACGTCTTCGCGTACTCCAAATCCTGCCCGCTCGGGCCGGCGTACTCGCCGTTGCTCGCGCTCTGCACGTGCAAGTGATAGTGGAACAGCCCCGCGGCCCCGGCTTTCAGCATGTCATCGGGCGCGGAGAACTGCCGATCGCCCAGCCGCTGCGTGGCCCGCGGGGCGAAAGGGTACATGACGAACTTGCCGTTGGCGCCGACGTCGAACACCCCGCCGTGCTCCGTCGAAGTGTCGCCGCGGTCTTCGAGCGCCTGCGCGAAGAGCGCCGACCCGATCCCCGGATCGTCCCGCAGTTCGAGCGCCACGAGCATCGAGATCGCATCGCCCCACGACATCTGCTTCTCCCACGTCGGGAGCAGCTCGTTCTTCGTCGACCCGCTTCCCGAGCGGTAGTGCCGCTTCGACTCGCGCAGCCGGTCGCCCACCCGCGCCAGCAGCGCCTCGCGCGACGCGCCGAGCCACTCCGAGCGGTGCATCGACGCCCACCGCGCCGGCGCCAGGTGCCGGAGCTCGAACCCTTCGCGCTGCTCCGCGCTCAGCCCGGCGAAGACCGCTTCGCACTCGCGCCAGAACGGCGTGTATTTGTCCGCGCGCAGATCGCGCAGCCACTGCAACTGCTCGCCCGTGCGCGGCACGCAGCCGAAGGACCGCGCCACCGCCCGGACATCCTCGATGATCGCATCCGCCTCGCCGCCATCACCGCCGCCGCCCCCCGAGAATCCCGCGTCCGTCAGCAGTGCCTTCGTCCGCGTGCCGCCCGCATCGATCCTTTGCAGCAACCCCCACGCATCCACCCGGTCCCGCTCCCGCAGCGGCGGCGTCGTGACAAACCGCCCCGCGAACACATCAAAAACCACATCCTCCACCACTCGATCGGGGTGCAGCTTCATCAGCGCCTTCCGCTCGGGACGTTCCGCGTCCGTCGGCTCGGGCGTGCGCCGCGACCAACTCCGCACCAGGGAGGGCGTGACGCTCACCCACCCGCGCGACGCCGACTCGTTCCCGATGAGCGCGATCACATCAAAGTTCGTCTCCGTCGGCAGCATCAGCCGGAACATGTTCTCCGTGTCCGCGAGGTTCGCTTGGTCTTTCAGCAGTTCCTCCAGCGCCGCGAGCCGCACCTTCACGGGACTGCCCCGGCTCCACGCCGCCCGCTTCAGTTGCTCGCGCAGCGACTCCGCCGGCACGTCGCCCCGCTCCACCGCCGACCAGCCGTCGCGGATCGCCTCGACGCGCGCCAACGGCTTCGCGTCCCGGTCCGCGATGGTCGCCGACGAGGGCGGCTCACTCGCCGCGCACCCCGCCAGCATCACCAACGCCCCCAACGCACCCGCCCGAACTGCTGCCTGAATCTCGCCGTGTGTCATGCGGCCAGTCTAAGCCCCCAAAGACCAACGCGAACACGGAAGCCAACCCGAGGAACGAAGCGCCGCCGCCCCGGATCGGTAACAATCTGCGGCAGGGGATCGCGCCCAACGTCAGGGCCGGGCCATCGGGAAAGGGTTTTCATGAGCACTCGTTCGGCATGGATGTGGGCGATCGTGGCGGCAACCTCGGCGGCGGCCGCACCGCCGACGCTGGCGGGCGAGCAGCCCGATCGCGGGCGCGAGACGTCGAAGCCCGTCGAGCCGAAGCCGAAGGACGCGGCGCCTCCAGCCGCGGCGGCGCCCGCGGGCGCGCCGTTCAAGAATGTCAACGAACTCCTCGCCGCGCTTGAAGCGTCGGGCGAGAAGATCAACACGCTCGAGTGCGACCTGATGTACGAGCGCCGCTTCAAGCTGCAGGGCGACATCCACACGCGCCATGGCAAGCTCTTCTACAACTCGGTGCGCTCGGGCAAGCCGGGCGAGCCGCCGCTGCGCTCGTTCGCGATCCGGTTCAGTTCGCTGACGATCGACGACGTCCGCCGCGATCAGGACAAGGAGTACGTCTTCGACGGGCAGTGGCTCGTCGAGCGCAGCGCCAAGCAGAAGCAGTACATCGCGCGCGAAGTCGCCCGCCCGGGCGAGCGCTTCGACCCGCTGCGCCTCGGTGAAGGCCCGATGCCCATCCCCATCGGGCAGAAGGCGGCGGAGATCCTCGCGCGCTACGACGCCGAGATGCTCCCGCTGGGCGACGGCATCGCCGACGAGCCCGTGTTCCTCGACGCGGCGACCAAGCGCTCGCAGGCGCAGCTGCGCCTGAAGCCCCGCGCGGAGCGCGCCAAAGACGACGAGTTCAAGGAAATCCGCCTGTGGTACACGCGCGATACCGACGGCACGCTCCTGCCGCGGCTGGCGCGCACCGTCACGCGCAGCGGCGACATCTCGTTCGTCCTGCTCACGGCGATGAAGAAGAACGGCACGCTCCCGCCAAACGCGATCCAGATCGACGCCCCGCCCAAGGGCGAAGGTTGGGATGTCCAGTATCAGGAAGGGCGATTCAAGGAAGAGGGCACGCCAGAACCCGCGCCGAAATCGCCGGGCGAGAAGCCCGCGCCGACCGCCACGAAGCCGGGCCCGAGCGCTCCGCCCCCCGCTGACAAAGACAAGAAGAAGGAAGAGGTCAAGCCCGACACGGGGCGGACCGATCCCACGCCGTATTGAGCGCGCGTGCCGCGGCGCACGCGGGCTACGATTCGCCGGCGATCATGGAGTGACCTTCCGATGACGGCACGGATGCGGATGCGCGCGGCGGAACCGAAGAACCCCTCTCCCCCGGCCTCCCCCAGAGGGGGAGAGAGTTGGCTGTCGCGCTCGGCCCGCGCGGCGGTGATCATCGCGCTGCTCGCCGGTGCGGCGTCTTCGTCAGCGCTCGCGCAGCTCGGAGCACGCAACGCGCCCGCGGCGTCGCAGGAACTCCGCGCACCGAACATGGCGGATGGCGTGCTCCGCGCGATGGAAGCCGCGTATCTGAACGACGCCGAACGCTCATCGCTCCGCATCTTCCACGGCGTGTGGCGCGAGAGCGACCTCGCCGAGCCCGCGGCACGGGCCCGCGCGGCGCTCGCGGTCGGCGCGTGGGACGACCCCTCGCTGAGCAGCGCCGGCGCCGCGCCGGAAGACCGGGCCGAAGCCGCGCTGCGCCGCGGCGAGGCCGACGCCGTCCCCGCGATCCTCGGCGAAGTTCAATCGCCCCGCGCCATGCGCCTCCGCGCGCAGGCGCTCGAATCGCTCGGGCGCTTCGCCGACGCGCGGGCCGCCATCGAGCCGCTGCTCAATCGGCTGGCGAACGAAACAATCGAGGACGCGCCGACGCTGACCGAGGCCGTGCGCGCGATGGTGATCCTCGCGCGCCTCGACGGCCGCCCGGCGGGTGACTACCAAGCAATGACGCGCCTCACCGCGCGGGCCCACCAGCAGATCGACCGGCTGTACTGGCCCGCGAAACTGGTCGAAGCCGAACTGATGCTCGAGCGCGATGTCCGCGAGCAAGCGCACGGCGCCGCTATCGAAGTGCTGGCGCTCAACCCGTCGTGCGCCGGCGCGTGGTCGATCCTCGGCACGCTGGCGGTCGGCTCCTTCGATTTCGGGACGGCGGAGAAAGTCGCCGACAAGCTCGCGCGCCTGCGCACGCGCCTCCCCGGCATGTCGGGCACGCACCCGCAGGGCGACCTGATCCTCGCCGGCGCGTGGCTGCGCCAGAACGACCCGGACCTCGCGGAGCAGCAGCTTTCAGGCCCGCTGGCAGCGTTCCCGAAGTGGCGCGAGGGGCTGGCGACGCGGGCGGCGATCACCGCGGTGCGCTACGACTTCTCGCGCGTCGAGCAACTGTTGAAAGAATTCGACGCGCTCTCGCCCGGCTCGCCCGTCGCGGTGTACGCCGTCGGGCGCGCGCTGGCGGAGAACCGGCAGTACACCCCCGCCGCCGAGTACCTGAACCGCGCCATCGCGCTGCAGCCCAACTGGGCCGCCCCGGTGACGGAGCTGGGGCTGATGGAGATGCAGTCCGGGCGCGATGCCGAGGCGCTCGCGGCCCTCGAGCGCTCGCGCGAGATCGACCCTTTCAACGAGCGCGCCAAGCACAGCCTCACGCTCATCGAGGACCTCATCACCTGGAACATCGAGGAGGGCGAATTCTTCCGCGTGCGCGCCCAGAACGACATCGACCGCACCGTGGCGCGCGACATGCTCGCGGTGCTCGACGAGATCCACCGGCGCGTGTCGGCGGAGTTCGAGCACTCGCCGCCCAATAAAACGATGCTCGAACTGATGCCCGACCACTCGCATTTCGCGGTGCGCATCACGGGCATGCCCGCGCTGCACACGGTCGCCGCCGCCACCGGCCCGCTCATCGCGATGGAAGCACCGAAGGAGGGCAAGGGGCACAACGGCGAGTACGACTGGGCCCGCGTCATCCAGCACGAGTACACCCACACCGTCACCCTCTCGCTCACCAACAACCGCATCCCCCACTGGTTCACCGAAGCCGCGGCGGTGCACATGGAGCAGCGCCCGCGCGACTACAACACCTGCCAGCTCCTCGTGAACGCGCTCCGCGCGGGCGAGCTCTTCGACCTGCGCAAGATCAACATCTCGTTCGTGCGCCCCGAGAAGCCCAGCGACCGCTCGCAGGCGTACGCGCAGGGGCACTGGATGTACTCGTACATCGTGCAGCGATGGGGGAAGCAGTCGCCCATCGAGCTGATGAAGCTCTACGCGCAGGGCATCCGCCAGCCCGAAGCGATGCAGCGCGTGCTGGGCATCAGCGAGGCGCAGTTCCTCGCGGATTTCAAGGAATTCGCCGCGAAAGACGCCGCGTCGTGGGGCATGATGCCCTCGCCCTCGCTCGACGAACTGCGCCTCCGCGCCACGATGAGCGACGAAGTCTCGCGCGAATCGGCGGCGGTTCAGCTCGCCGAATACGCCGCCGGCGTCGCGTCGCGCCTCTCCGGCGGCGCGGGGCCCCAGCCGTACAAGATCGACCTCGCCGAGCCGACGGACGAGCTCGTCGCGCAGTGGTCGAAGGAGTACCCCGAGCACCCTGACCTGCTGGAACTCCGCCTCATGAGCGCCATCGCCGCCGCTGGTGGAAAGGCGACCAGCGAGCACATCCCGCTGCTCGAGCAGTACGCCGCCGCCCGCCCGGTGGACCCCATGCCGCACCGCGAACTCGCGCGGCTTCATCTCGCATCCGAAGATAAGAACCGCGCCAACGATCATCTCGAGTTCCTCGACTTGCGCGAGCAGAACTCGTCGGCGTACGCGCTCGAACTCGCGCGCCGTTACGAAAGCCTGAACGAATGGGAGAAAGCGGCGGCGAAAGCCGAGCGGGCCGTCCAGATCGGCCCCTACGACGGCAACAACCGCGAAGCGGCGGCCCGCATCGCAATTCAGGCGGGAGACTTGAAGGCCGCCGAGCGGCACATCTACGCGCTCACCGTGCTCGAACCTCAGTACAAAAAGCACCAGGAACGGCTGGAGGCGATCAGGAAGCTGATCGCGGCAAAGGCATCGCCCGCGGGATGACTCGCACTGCGCACGAAAACGCCGCCGGGAGTCGGGAGACCTCCCCGGCGGCTGAAGCGGCATGATCCGGTTTTGTTCTTCGTGCCACGGGCTTGCCGCTGTGGGCATGCCCGAGCGGTTTCTGCGTTCGTTCCAATCATCCACCAGTCTCGATCAGAGCATCGAGACTGGTGGCACCCTCAGGATGTTCGCCGTTACTGCACGACGATCTTCGTCGCGGCGGCCACTTTCTCGCAGCCGCTCGTGGACGAGGGCGTCATGCCCGGCATGCTCGGGCCGACGAACCCGGGGGTCGGGCTCGGGCCGATCTCGATCTTCTCCTGCCGCGCGGGCGTCACCTGCTGCGCCTTGTTGAACACCTCGCGGGCGGCGGTCTCCGCGTCGAGCATCGCCTTCGCGCGGCTCTCGTAGTCCTTGGTCTTCGTCTGCGACGCGAGCGACTGCAAACGCGACTCCTGCTCGGCGCGGATCTTCGCCATGCGGCCCGTGATCTGCTCCAGGCTCACGCCCTCGTACTTGTCGTACTTGCTGATCGCTTCCTGCCGGCGCTGCACGATCTCGATGAGCTTGTCGTTGCGGGCGATCATCTCGATCTGCCCGTCGAGCTGCCAGATCTGCGCCTGGAACTGCGTGCGCTCGGTCTCGAGCTGCGTGAGCAGTTCCGTCAGGCGCTGCTGCTGCTGCTCGAGGAAGCCGATGTCGCGGTCGGCGTCGGCGGTGCGCGAGAGGTACGCCGTCAGCGTGCCGTTGATCTGCGTCGCGCGGCTGTACGCCTGGTCGAGCGAGAAGGTGCTGTTGTCGTGGCGCACATTGATGATCGCCGCGGGAGATTCGACCCGCGCGCTCTCGGCCCGCGCCAGGACGTCCTTCATCTCGGCGAGATCGTTCTGCGCCATCTCGACGACCTTCTCGGAGACCGCCTTGTCGCGCTTCAGCTCGCTGAGCTGCGCCTCGAGCTCGGCGAGGTCCGAGCGGACTTCGCTGATCCGCTTGGGGTACTCGCCCTCGAGCTCGCGGAGCTGGGCGCGGAGCGCCACGGGGTCGTCGATGTGCTTGTCGATCTCGGTCACCACGGCCTGACGGGCCTGGCTGAACATGGCCCCCACCCGAGCCGGACCGGCGACCACCACGGCGGCACCGGTCGCCAGACCCGCGATCACCGCCACGCGGAGAACTGTCTTGACGATGGCCATCTGCATTCACTCCTTGCCGGAACCGCCGCGGACCGGAACACCCGATCCCGCCCGCTCGCACCAATGGAGCAGGCCGAGTTCCGCATAGCAGTCATTGGGAGCACACCCCTGGCACTTTCAGCTCCAAACCCGGCGCGCCGGAAAAATAGTCACATCCCGCCTCCCCGCCGGTACGATGCACCCGAAGGGTCGAGTTCCGGATTCCGTTCGGCCCACGCAAAACCGCCCCCGCCCTGGCCCGAACAAGGTTCCATCGGGAGGTGCCGGGCGAAGCGGCCCGGCGTTCACTCCCTCCCCCCCTCGTGAGGCGAAGCGGCGATGCTCAACACTCTCACCACCAGCTTCATCTCCCGGCTCCGAGCCAAGGACACCGCCGCGTGGTTTGAGCTCTGGGAGACCTTCGGCCCGGTGCTGCGCGCGCAGCTCACCAAATGGGGCGGCGGGCGGATCGGCAGCGAGACTGTCCGCGACCTGTCACAAGAAACGCTCGCCGCCCTCTCCGACTCGATCGATCGCTACGACCCCTCGCGCGGCGCGCGCTTCAGCACCTGGCTGCTGGCGATCGCGAAACACACGCTGGGCGACGAGATCGACCGGCGCATGGCGATCAAGCGCGGCTCGGGCAAGCGTGCCGGCACGCTTGAAGAAGGCTGGATGGTCGAGTCGGGCGTCTCGCCCGACGGCGAATACGAAGCCGCCGTCTTCCGCGCCAAGGTCTGCGCCGCCATCCGCATCGTGGAGAAGACCAGCGATTTCACCGATTTCACCGTCTTCCGCATGCGCATCTTCGACGGCAAGGGGGGCAAAGACGTCGCCGACGCGCTGGGCACCAGCGAGCCGACCGTCAGCCGCCGGCTGGCGAAAGTCCGGGACGCGCTGCGCAAGCAATTGACCGATGTCATCGCCACCTACAGTTTCACCGACGACGAAATGGGCGAAGCCGAACGAAACGGGCTTTCCCTGAATCCAAACAAGGCCGATGACGCCCTCTTCGACGAGGCGATCGGCGAAATCTACCTCCGCGAGATGGAGGAGCAGAAGCGCCGGGCCGCGATCGAAGGGCGGGCCTGACCCCGATGACCCCCGGCCAGTGCGTGGTGCGGCGGGAACGGGGCGGAGGATGACGCCATGGGTGAGATGATCCTGACGCTCGTCGGTTCGATCCTCGCCATCGCGATTGCGGTGGTGGCGATCGTGTTCCTCGTCGTGCCGCTGTTCAAGGGCATCGCGTGGCTCGTCGTCCACCTCTTCAAATTCATCACGGGCATCATCGGCGACCTGCTCCGATTCATCGGCGCGATCATCACCGCGCTCGTCTTCGTCCCGCTGATCCTCGTCAACGTCATTATCGGGCGATGGTCCGCCGCCGCCCACTTCGGGCGCGGCTTGCAGAGCGAGCTCCGCGCCGGCGGCTTCGCGATGTACCGCGTGGTCGTCAGCCATCCGGCACGTCTGTTCCTGCTCACGCCGCTGGTCGAGGGCATCGAGCAGCGCGTGCCCGACGCGATGGCGAAGGCGCCCGGCGCCGACAAGCCGTCGAAGCGCACCGGGCAGTTCGAGGGGTACGAGATCGTCGGCTCACTGCAAGGTGGCGGCTCGG
>CAYMNQ010000003.1:511014-511094 GCA_964391865.1 uncultured Phycisphaeraceae bacterium | reverse complement strand
ACGAAAAGCCGCCAGCGCAGTCCTGCGCGCAACTCCCCGTGCCACCGCGGGCGGCCGCTCTGGGCCGACTGCGGTGCCGG
>CAYMNQ010000003.1:0-510914 GCA_964391865.1 uncultured Phycisphaeraceae bacterium | reverse complement strand
GCAACACCAGCCGCGCCGTACCCCGGGTGCCACCAGCCGCGGCCGCTCTGGGCCGACTGCGGTGCCGGGCAACACCAGCCGCGCCGTACCCCGGGTGCCACCAGCCGCGGCCGCTCTGGGCCGCGCCTGGTGCCGCCAACCCAAATCGACGCCATCCGCCGATTCCGTCTCACGCCCTCCGACAGCCGCCCGTCAGACCTCCCTCCCGTACAACCCGACCCCCCGCTGCGCCCATCCCGCTCCCCGGCTTCACCCCGTCCCAGAACCACCCGATCCCAACGCCGAGCGCCCGCGCGGTGGCGGGCGCGACCGGTCTATTCACGCAGAAGAAGGGCGGCGGATGGTCGCGGGTGTCGGCGCCAATCTCGGCGAACTCGTCGGACTGCGGATGCTCGAGCAGCACCAGCAGGCGCAGAACCGCGCGCTCGAGCGCCTCTCCACCGGCAAGCGCATCAACCGCGGACGCGACGACCCGGCGGGCCTCATCGCCGCCACCGCGCTCGGCGCTCAGGCCGCCGCGCTGAACAAGCACATCAAGGACCTCGAGATCGATTCGTACCGGCTCAGCGCCAAAGACGGCGCGCTGTCGGTGATCGAGGACCTGGCGACCGACCTGGAGTCCGCCGTCATCGCCGCCGCGAACACCGGCGCGAATTCGAAAGCCGAGCGCGAGGCGTACCAGCTCGACGCCGAAGCCATCATCGACGGCATCGAGTTCATCCTGCAAAGCTCAACCTTCGACGGCGAGAACATCTTCAAGAACGCGAGCCTCAAGGAACTGGGCACCGCCTACCGCGCAGCGCCCGCGCCGCCGCCGGCGGAAGAGCCCGCGCCGGAACCAACCGACCCGGTCGAGCGAATCCGGCGCGCACTCGCCGCAGGCACGCCCACCGCCGGAACCCCCGGAACCCCCGCCGAAACATCGACGACCGAGCTGACACTCGACGACATCCGCAACGGCGCGCTCAACCTCGTCGACGGCCATCATGAGATCGCCCAGCAGCTCGTCGGCGCGGTCCGCAAGAACCTCACCGGGCAGCGCGCCTCCATCGGCGCGCAGCTCAAGAATTTCTACGACCCGCAGATCCGCTCGCTCACCCTCGAACTCGAGGGCACCATCGACGCGCAGTCGAAAATTCAGGACGCGGACTTCGCCGTCGAAGTCAGCGAGTATGTCCGCTCGCAGGTGCTGGCGCAAGCGGCGACGATCGTCATCCAGCGCTCGCGCGAGAACGCCGCAAACGCGGCGCTCGCGCTGCTCGGCTGATCAGGGGGCCTTCGCCGATTCAGGCGTTCCAGCCGAAACGGGGCTGCGGTAGCCGCTCTTGTCATACGCACGCACTCCAAAGGCCAGGCTCGCGTCGCCGGCAGGGATCCGAGCCGAAAGCTCAGCGCCGGCATCCTTTGCGACAGCCCACTCCTCGGAGTCTTTCGCGCGTTGCACAATCTCGTACCCCACAACATCGCCCTCGGCGTTCTTCTCCCACTCGATCGTCGCCGCCCCGTCCGCGTTGGTGGTGAGGCGCACGTTGCCGGGCGGCGCTGGCGCGTTCGCCAGATGCACGATCACCCCCGCCGCCAGCCGCGCGATGTCGGCGGCGTACTCCGGGTCGATCGCCCCCGCACGATCTTCAGCGCCGCGCCGCGATGGTATTCCTGGCACCTGCGTGAACATTGCCGCCGGGAACTTCTGCGTGCTGAAGATGCGCTCGTCACCCGTCAACCCCGGCCCCTCGACGGCGAGTTCGATGAGTGGCGCAAACTGCATCCCCCCCGCCACGCCGCGCACGAAGCGCGCCAGCTCCATGCCGCGCGCATCGGGCGCGATCACCCGCGCGGGGTGCCCCGCCCGACCCGCCAACGAAGTCGGCATCGGCCCGCCGATCGTGTCCAGATTGATCACCCCCATCACCCTGTACCCGAGCTTCAGCACGTTCTCGACGTGGAACTTCGCGCCGAGCGAGCCTTGCTCACCGCCGCTGGTCAGGAGGAAGACGACCGTCGCATCAAGTTGCTCATCCGCGAGCGCCCGCGCGATTTCGAGCACCGCGGCGACGCCCGACGCGTTGTCGTTCGCGCCCGGCGCGTCGGCGGCCCAGTCGAGCGGGTCCGCCGCGAGCGAGTCGTAATGCGCCACGACGTAGTAGAAGTAATTCTCCGCCTCGGGCCGTTTGCCGCGGATGAAGCCGACGTGATTCACCAGCTGCGTTTCGTCGGGCAGCAGTTCGCCCGCCGGTTCGGACCAGACTTCCTGGAACACCTTCACCATGCCGCCCGCTTTGGGGCCGAGCGCGGGTGCGCCGCCGACGGTGTTCACGCCTTCCAACTGCTGCGCGAGCCAGTTCGACGCGGCGCCGATGCCCTTGATCGGGTTGCGCGCTTCGCTCGCGGTGTGGCGCGTCCCGAAGGAAGCGAGCTTCTCGATATCCGACTTGAGCCGCTCGGCGGAAATCTCCGCCGCCACTTTGGTGACCTGCGCGGGCGCCTCGCCCGCGCGAGCGCCGGCGACGAGGGTGACGCACGAGAGAGCCGAGATGAAGGGCAGCCGTGGAAGTTTCATGCCAAAACTGTACCCACTCGGCCGGGAACCCGGTGCACCGAAGTCAACACTGATCGCTCACCGGATGAACCGCATGCGCCCGACATCCGGGATCACCGGGTACTTGCCCGCGCGGTACGGCGCGGGGAAGTAGACGAAGAACGCCTTGCCCAGCATCAGCTCACGCGGCACGATTCCGACCTCGCGGATGAACTCGTCGGCGACCCAGGCGTCGAGCGTGTTCCACAACCGGCTGTCCTTGCTGGCGGCGCTGTTATCGCCGCAGCAGAAGAACTGGTCGGGCCCGAGGTTGGCGAGGTTGAGCGGGTGCGTGCCGAGCGCGGGGAGCGGGCCGTTGCGCCCGAGCTCGCCCGGGATATGGATCGACTGATTGATCTGGGCCGCTTCGTAGTACACATCGCGGTCGAGCCCGACGCGCGCCAGCGTCACGGGCGCGCCGGCGAACTCCCAGCGCAGTTCCGCCTTGCTGCCAGCGTAGTAAGCGTAGTCCACCAGCGGGTTCGGTCGCAGCTCGGCATGCTCATCGCCCGGAGTGCCGGTGGCGTGCAGCAGCCGCTCGCTCGGGCCCCAGCCGTACTCGGCCCGGCAGACCACCTCGTCGTCCACGCGGATCTCGAGCGCCTGATCGGCGTGCGCGAATTCGATGTTGGTGAAGCGGCCCGGCGCGAGGGCGCTCGAGCCCAGCGCCGCGGTGGCGAGCGTGCTCCACGGGGCGATGCCCCCGCCGTCAGCGCTCGCGGCCCGCATGCTGATCGACGCGGTGCCGGCGGCGAAGCTCGCGCGGAACTCGTGCCCGCGCGTCTGCAAGACCGCGGTGACGGAACCGCCACCGGCGTCGGGCTTCACGCCGGCGCGCATCCGAAGATCGGAAACCGGGAACGCGCGGCGCTGGCCCTGCGGCCACTCGTTGTACGGCACCCAGTTCGTCAACGGCCAATTCGCGGTATCCCAGCGCAGGACGACAGGATTGTCGCTCGTGCCGGCGTCGGCGCGGTACTCGTGCTTTGCGCCGGTTTCGATCGTGTCGCTGGTCCAGGGGCTGACGAACCAGTTCAGCCCACCGCGATCGGGCGCGAGGGGCGCGTACTCGCTGGAGTACACCAGCCGCCAGAGCGAATCCTGAACCAACCGCGGCTTGCGCTGGATCTTCCATTCGCCCTTTGGCGCGACGCCGCTGGAGGACTTCTCGATGGGTCGCGCGAAGATGTCGCCGTCGGCGAGCCAGACTTGTTCGCTCGGCAGGCCGATGAGTCGCTTGATGAAGTTCTCGTTCGCGTTCTCGGGGTTCTTGAAGACGACAACGTCGAACCGCTCCGGCTCGAAGAGCTGGTAGAGGTACTTCTGCACAAGGATGCGGTCGCCCGAGCGCGCGGGCTTGTCGACCGGCGGGAGCGTGTAGCCGGCGCGGCCGGTGGGCACCTGCCCGCGGGCGGCGTGCGGGTTCATGCGCGATGTCGAGACTGGATCGGTGACGACAGGCGCACCGGTGCCGGGCGGCGGGCCCTGCATGGGGTACGGGGTTTGGATGTCCATGCCGCCGGGCCCGGGCGGGAAGTACCACGGGCTGACCGGCCATTCGATGCCGGACTGATCGCTCTTGAAGAGCATGTGCTGCCCGAGCAGCGTGGGGGCCATCGAGCCGGTGGGAATCACAAACGCCTCGACGACATAAGACCGGAAGACCAGCGCCATGATGAAGGAGATGATGAGCGAGATGAGCGTTTCTTTGATGGAAGAGTCTTCGTGGCTGGCGGAGCCCTTTTTGCCGAGTTCGCCGCCGCCGGTCGCGGCAACAGTGACCACTTCAACGGCAACAGATGCGGCGGCTTCGGCGGCGGACTCGCTGGGCATAGGGGCTTCACAATAGCGGTTTCAGGCAGCGCGCGGCGGGCCGCTCGATCGAGATTTCGGGAGCCGCACCGACTCCCGGTGCGAATAGGCGATCGGCGTGATGGAACACAGGCCAAACGGCGGGCTTCCCGCGCGGGTCGGCCCGTGGTGTGCCGGTTCGTGGGCGGGCCGGTATGATTCCCATCCCCCATCGGGAGACCCGCCATGGCCAAGATGTTCTATAGCCTCGAAGAAGCCGCCAAGAAACTCCGCAAGTCGGCCGACGAGGTCCGGCAGATGGCGGCAAAGAAGCAGATCACCGAGTTCCGCGACGGCGATCGGCTGATCTTCAAGGTCGATCAGATCGACCTGCTGGCGGGCGATGGGGACGCCGAGGCTTCGGACATGAGCTCGATGATCCCGCTCACCGATACCGGTGGCGGGACGGCGATCGGCATGGACGCCTCCGGCGCCAGCGGCTCGGGCGAGCGCGACGCCAAGCAGCGCAGCGGCATCAGCGTGTTCGATATTGAAGGCGACGGCAGCGCGGACCCCTCGGCGGCGACCGTCGCCGGCAGCGGGTTTGGCGAGGCGCTCAACGTCGAAGCCCTCGGCTCCGGCTCGGGCTTGATGGACATGGCGCGCGAGAGCGACGACACCTCGCTCGGCGCGGAAGGGTTGCTCGACGAGCTGTACCCCGGCGGCGGCGACTCCGGCGCGACGGCGGCGGTGCCGACCGGCGGCGGGGCGGGCGACTCCGGCCTCTTCGAGCGCGCCCCGGGCGAAGCGGCCGGGCTCGGTGGTGGGCTGGGCGGCGGCGGCGTGCCGATGTTCGCCGGGCCTGTCGAGATCTACGACGGCAAGGGCAGCGGGCTCGTCGGCGGGCTGAGTTTCGGCGCGGTGATCGCGCTGCTCGCCGCCGTCGCGGTCGTGCTGATGGGCATGATGGGCGCGGCGCCCACGTTCCTGGCGACGTTCCTCGGCGGGAACGTGCTGATCATGACGGGCATTCTGCTGGGCGTGGTGCTGGTCGGCGCGGGGCTTGGTTTTTTCCTCGGGTCGAAGACCAGCGAGGCGTGATCCCGGCGCGGTTGCCGCGTTGATGAGATGAGTGGGACGGCTATGCGGATCGGCGTCGCCCGTTGCGGGAGGACGCTCGGGATGGCTTTGTCTGGATCGACGTCACAAGGAGGAGATCGAGCGTGTCGTAGGTGCCGTCGCGGAGATCGGCAACAACGAACGTGCGGTGCCCGGGGATACACAGAACGAACTCGGGGTGGTCGATGGGGATGACCCGCCCGTCGGCGACGTGGATTCGGAATGGGATGAACGGGTTCGCCTTGAGGTGCTTGATGAGCTGCTCGCCTGTCATGGATCGCCCTCGGTTTTTCAGAATGATAGCCGCCGGCTGTGCCGCCGGGATCGCGCTGGGCGTGGGTCTCATACCGACTCCGCTGCTGGCGGGCGATGCGTCGGTCGCGCCCGCAACCAGCCCGATCGAGCCGTTCGAATTCACCGCGCCGGACGGGCTGCGGTTCGATGCGCGGATCGAGCGGGCGCAGGGCGCGGAGCCGAACGGCTGGTCGGTGATGCTGATCGGCGGCGGGTCGATCACGGATATTGACTGGACCATCCCGCCGCGCGTGAACGACGGCGGCACAATGCGCGAGTTCACGCTCGACGGCAAGCCAACGAAGGATGCGGAGTTGATCGCGCTCGAGCTGCGCTCGCGCGGGTACACCGTGCTTCGCTGGAGCAGCATCCACAAAGACGACGCGAAGCACGCAGCGGACCCGGCGCAGGCGGACTATCAGCACTTCGATGTCACGGCGGACCACACTCGGGCCGCGTTCCGAGCGTTCGAGCAGCGCGGTGGGTTCGAGCGCGGGAGGGTGATCCTCGTCGGGCATAGCCTCGGGGCGGCGCGGGCGGCGGCGGTGATCCGCGATGAAGCGGGGATTGCCGGACTGATCTCGATCGCCGGGGCGGAACTCGCGCGCGGCGGGTGGAAGAACGCGGAGCTGCGCGAGCGCGTGAAGACCGATCTCGGCGGGATGGACGCCGATGCGAGCGGCGGAGCGTCGCGCGCGGAGTTCGGCGCGTGGGCCGGCAAGTTCGCGGGCACCGCGCTGGTGAGAGCGGGGTTTGAGAAGCTCGATTTCGACGCCGACGGCGAGCTGCGCGACTGGGAGATCGCGGCGGGGTGGATGATGTCGGCGCGGGCGGAGAAAGACCTCACGCTGCAGCAGCCCAACCTGCGCGGCGACAACCCGTTCCTTGAGGATGTGCTGTTCCGCAAGGAGTTCGCGGCGGCGTTCTTGTGCGGCTCGCGCGACTATGTGAGCCGGTTCATGCCGGTGATGAAGCAGGTGTGCGAGAAAGGGAGCCGTGCGCGGGTGCGGTTCGAGGTGATTGCTGGGCTGAATCACCAACTCGCGGAGGAGCGCGACGGGAAGACGGGGCCGATGACCGCCGCGGCGGTGAGGCGGGTCGCCGACGCGGCGGATTGGATCCGCGGGCTTTGATCGGAAGCATCATCACCACAGAGAACACAGAGGGCACAGAGGTGGAACAGAGAAGAAAGATTCATTGACGAAGCGACAAGGCATGTGTTCTCAGTGCGCTCTCTGCGTCTCCGTGTTTCCGTGGTTGTTCTTGCTTCGCGCGGCAGTCAGCTCATCTTGCCCAGCAGCGAGAGGGCGAGCTTCAGCCCAGCGCCCTCGGCACCGACGATGGACTCGCTGATGCGGTCGATGGAGTTGATCATGTCGAGCATCGCGTCGAGGCGCTGATTGTGCGTATCGAGGCGTTCGCGGTCCTCGCCCGCGCGCGGGCCGTCGACGGCTGACGGCGCGGTCATGTCTCGGATCTCGTAGAGCGACGCGATGACCGGGTTCACCTCGCGCTTCTTGCGTTCGCGCGCGATGGTTTTGAACATGGTCCAGACGTCCGCCTCGGCTTCGAAATATTCCTTGCGGTCGCCGCGTTTGTGGACTCGGCGGATGAGCCCCCAGTCCTGCAGCGCGCGGAGCGACATGCTGGCGTTGCCGCGGGATATCTGGAGGCGCTCCATGAAGTCGTCGGTGCAGAGGGCGTCGCCCGTGATGTAGAGAAGGGCGTGGACCTCCGCCATCGTGCGCGAGATGCCCCACGCGGAGCCCATTTTCCCCCATGTGGTGACGAAGCGGTCCTGCGCTTCGGTGATGAGCTTCGACGCGGGTGAAGGTTTCTTCGGGGAGTCGGGCACGGGTAAAGGATATGCGGCGAGGTCCGTGGGTGCCGGGGCACGCGGCTTTGGGCGTGCCCCGATTCGCACTGTCGTGCGGCGACGACGGGGCACCCATGGCGCGTCACATCACGACATCGACGCAGCCGACGATGCCGAGGGTGAGGGAGATGAAACCGTTGAGCGTGAAGAAGGCGAGGGGCAGGCCCGCGACGCCGCGGGAGTGAAGGATGAGGTGCTCGTACGCGAGCAGCGCGCCGACGGCGATGACCGCGCTCAGCATCAGTGGGCCGAAGCGCGGCTCGGCGGCGTAGGCGAGCACCAGCAGCGTGAACGCGGCGATGTGGAAGAGGCGCGAGGTCCACAGCGCGCCCGTCACGCCCAATTTCGCGGGGATTGAACGCAGCCCGGCGCGCCGGTCGAAGTCGAGGTCCTGCAGGGCGTACGCGATATCGAACCCGGCGACCCAGAAGAGGACCATGCCGCTGAGGCAGAGGATGGTGAGGGAGGGAGAAGAGAGAAGAGGAGACAAGACTGGAGAAACGGGCGAGGCGCCCGTCCCACTCGGTTGGGGAGAAGAAGAGAGAAGGAGAGGAAGGCCGAGAATCGATGGGTTGATCGCGATGGCGGCGGCGATGGGGCTGGCGGCGAGCGCGCCGCCGAGGAAGACGTGCGCGAGGGCGGTGAAGCGCTTGGTGAAGGAATAGAACGCGATCCACGCGAGCAAGGGCAGCGCGAGGATCGGCGGCCAGGGGTTGCGGAAGAAGACGTAGAAGAGCGACGCTGCCGCCGTGAAGAGCGCAGCACAGGCGAGCGCGATGGCGAGCGCCGCACCTGGAGACAGATCGCCCCGCGCGATGGCGCGCTGCGCGGTGCGCGGGTTCGCGCGGTCGAACTTCCAGTCGGCGAGCCGGTTCACCAGCATCGCCCACGTGCGCGCGAGGAACATGCAGAGGAGGATGAGGAGGAGTTGGAGGAGGAGGGTTGAGGCTTGGGGCTTGGGGCCTGGGGCTTGGGGGGAAGAGACCGAAGGGAGAAAAAGCGGCGTGCTTAGGAACGTGGCGAGCACGGCGAAGGGGAGCGCGAAGACGGAGTGCGCGAGCTTGATGTCGGAGAGAGCGAGCCTGATCGCGCGGACTGCGTCGGCCGATGACGGCGCAGGTGATGGCGAGGTCGTGATGCTCGGCGGGGTGGTCACGCGGGGAGCGTAGGGGAAGATGGGGCGGGGATCACGCGGGCGGGCGAGCGCGAGTCATGGCACCCGGCGCCTGCGCCCCTTCGGGGCACGCACATGAGGCTGAGGCATTCCGGGGGTTTCGCTCGCCCCCGGGGGGACTCGCTCAACCCCCGGCAACGAACCTGCGGCCCTTCGTGCCGAGGAACGGGCCGATTCAACGGAGCATTCCATGCGATCAACAGAGCATTCCACAATTTCAACTGAGCATTGCCTGAGAGCTCAACAGCGCATCCCACGCGCTGAACCCGATCACTTCGCCAGCAGCACCAGCCCGCGGCGGAGATAGACGCGGTCCATCACCGGGCCGAAGCGCGCCGGCTCGATCGCGATGGTGAGCGTGCGCGGCGTGGGGTTTGCGCTCGCCGCGCTGAGGGCCGGGATCGGAAGGTTGAACGCGGCGGCGTTCGGCGCGCCGGGCTCTCCCGCGCGGGAGAGCCGGGCTCGCCAGGCTTCCCCGCCGTCGATGAACAGCACCACGTCGCAATCGGCCCAGACGCCCGCGAGCGGGTCGAGCTCGAACTCGCCCGCGAGGCGTTCGGCGCGCTCGGGGAGGTCGAGCGTGACGCTCATCGGGCCGGGGAAGTAGAGGTCGTACGCGTCGAGGGGCACGCCCACCGCGGCGAGGGTGAGCGGGTCGCTCGTCTCCGCGTTCACCATCTCCATCGGGGCGGCGAAGCGGCGCTCGCCCAGCGGGCGCTGCGCGCGGGCGGGGAGTGACGAGATGGGGCGGAGGCGCGCGATGTCGAACGCGACGGCGCGGAGGTCGGAGAGGTTGTACGTGCCGGGGGTCGCGCCGGCGGCGGACTGCGCGAGCGTGAGCGTCAGCGTGGTGCGCGACTGCGGCGTCGGGATCGACGCTTGCGGCGCGGGCTTCGCGTTGCCTTGCAACGGGGCGGGGGCGGCGGCGCTGCTGGCGCGCTGCAGGGCGGCGACCGTGCCGTCGGCGAGCCAGACTGTCAGGCCCTTCGGCTCAGCGCGCGGGTTCGAGAGGGCGGCGGCGGCGACGCGGTCGGGCGGGATGCTCAGCGTGTCGCCGTTCACTTCGATCTGAACGGGGTTGCCCAGCCCGGCGAGAAAGCCGCTGAGCCGATCGCCGTTGACGAGGAAGAGCTGGTCCTCGGAGTCACTGCTCGCGCTCACGGCGGCGTTCGGGCGTGCCGTGCCGTCGGGTTCGAGTTTCGCGGGCTGGCGCAGGCGCGCGACGTTGTCGAGCGGGATGGTGATGAGGCCGAAGGTCGGGTGCGTCCATGACACGGCATCGGGGTCGCCCGACGAGGGTGTCAGCTTGCCGGGGAAGCGCTGCCCGTCGGTGAGAAGGAGCGTTCCGGCTTGGATGGTGGGCTGCGATTGCGATGGCGCGCCCGGGGCGGGGGGCGCGGGGCGCTGCGTGCTCGGCGCGGGATCGCGCGGCAGGAGAGCCGCCAGCCCGGCGGCGGGGGCGCGCTTTTCGCGCCCTTGTTCGTCGCGGTAGGAGACGCTGGTGTCGTCGATGGCGGTGATGGTGACGGGGCGGGCGATGAGCTGCGCGTCGATGAGGATGGCGGGGAGGCCGTCGGACTCGCTCTCGCGCGCGGGCTGAGTCTGCGTCGGCTGCGCGAGCGCGGTGCTCGCGGCGATCAGAACGGCGCTGGCAAAGAATGTCCTGAGTCGCTGCGCCATCGTGATCTCCGCGAGGAACCGATAACAATACGCGGGCGGGGCGTGCTCTACTTCTGGAAAATCGGCAGATATCGCTTGGGCATTTGGAGAACAATGAGCGCCATGGCCGTGCCGTAGGCGGTACCGGCGTGATCGTCGGCCCACGTCCCAGAATCCGTCTGTTTGGCGAGGAGTTCGGTCCGGATGGCGGGCCACCAGTCGGCCCAGGGCTTGCCGCCCGCGAGGTACATCGCCTGCACGGCGTAGTAGTGCCCGTAGAAGTAGTGCGTCATATCGGCGCGGCCCGAGCCTGGGAAGGCGGTGCTGTTGAGATAGTTCACGCCGCGGTCGATTGCCTGGTCCTGGTAGATGCCGGCGTAGAAGAGGCTGGACACTCCGGCGGCGGTGCGCGGCCAGGCGCTCCCGCCGCGGCCGAGTTGGTATTGGAATCCGCCGTCGGCATTCTGGCAGCGGCGGACGTAATCGACGGCGCGGTCGATGGTGGACTTGGGGACTTCGATGCCGGCGTTGCGCGCGCTGCGGAGGGCCATGATCTGGCAGATGGTGACGGAGATGTCGGCGTCGTTGGGCACGGGGTTGTAGCGCCAGCCGCCCTCGTTGTTCTGAGTCTGCACGATGAGCCGGCAGGCTTTGACGAGCGCGTCATAGATGCGCGCGGAGAGGACGGTGTCGCCCCCGGCCCCCCCGCCGGCGGTCATGCCGTAGACCTCACCCAGGAACAGCGCCGCGAAGCCGTGGCCGTACATCGGGCCGTGGGTGTTATCGGCGGCGATGAGTCCGGTTTCGTTCGCGGAGTTGATGACGAAGTTGATGCACCGCTCGACGTTGCGGCCGTAGTCGCCGCGCCCGGGGAGGTGCCCGTCGGCCATGAAGGCGATGCCGGCGAGGGCGGTGATGCCCGAGTTCTTGCCGTAGCGGAGCGCGTCGAACGAGCCGTCGTCGAGTTGCAGGGCCGCGAGGGCGGCGAGGCCCTTCGTGACGGCGGCGTCGAGCTCCGGGGTGATCTCGTTCGCGAGGGCGGCGTTCTCGGCGGATTGCCCGCCGTCCGGACGCCCCCCGGCGCCGGAATCCGCAGCGGCGGGGGGCGGGGGCGGGGCTTCTTCCTGCGCGAGCGCGGGGGCGGCGAGGAATGCGCCGAGCAACAGTGCGGGTTTGAGTGGGCGTGTGGTCATGGTGGTCAACGGGGCATCGGCCCCTCTCCCCCGCCCTCCCCCTGAGGGGGAGGGGGTGCGTTCGTTGGCGCGGCGAAGGTGCGCCGGCGCGCGATTATTTCTCGCGCTCGGCGAGCTTCTTGTAGTACTCCTCGGTCATGCGTTCGTAGAAAGAGCTGAAGTAGTCGTTCGAGCCTTGCAGGAGCATCTCGCGGACGCGCTCGGGGAGCGAGCCCCACGCGGCGCGGGCGGAATCGAGCACGGCCCTCGGCTGCGGCTGCTGCATCGCGGGCGGCATGGCTTCGCCCTTGTTCTCGCCCTGCCCGGCCTGCGCCTCGCCCTTGCCGCCGCCGCTGCTGGGCTGGTTCGGCTGCTGTTGCTGCTGCCCGCCCTGGCTCTGCGAGGATGAGCTGCTGCTTGATGAGGAGGATTGGTTCTGCTGGTTCTTCACCAGCATGTCGAGCTTGCGGATGACTTCCTGCTGCAGGCGCTGGGTGACGATGCCGACGTCGCGCGACTTTGAGATGCGGTCGGTCGTCTCGCCCATCTGCTGGATCGCTTCGCGGAAGGCGTTCGCGGCTTCTTCGGCGGAGAGTTTGCGGTCGAGCTCCTGCTTCGAGGGATCGTCGGGCGTGGTTGGTTGGCCCTCGGCGGGCGGGGCGGCGTCGGGCTTCTTGTCGCCGGGCTTGGTGATGCCGAGGAGCTCGTCGAGGGAGGGGGATTTTTCGCCCTCGGGCTTTGCGGGGGGAGTCGCGGGTTGTTGATCTTTGGGCGGGTCGGCGGAGGGTTGCTGGGCGAGTGATGCGGGCGCGATGAGGGATGACGCGGCGAGCGCGAGAGCGGCGCAACCCCGTGCCACGACAATTCTGCTCTGAGAATTGTCGTGCGTCGCGCGTGACGCGCCCGCAGCACCGAGGCACGACATTCCGGAGGAACCGGATTGTCGTGGCACGTTCTTGTTCGTGACGGGCGCTCTCATGCGTCGGGTTCCTTTGGTTCCGCCGGTTCCCCCGGTCCTGGTTCTTTCGGCTCGGGCACCGGCGGCTCGGCCCCCGGCTGGGGCAGCGTGGGGGCGGGGCGGCGTTCGAGGCGTTCGATGAGGCCCTGCGCGATGTCGGTCAGTCGGCGGTGTTCGTCGCCCAGTTCGTTGAGCGCGGCGTCGTCGGGCTTCTCTTCGTTGCTGAGCGTGCTGGTTTGCTCCGCGAGGTCGGTCATCAGGCCTTTGAGGAGACGCAGTTCTTTGGCGGGTGGGATGAGGGGCTGCTCACCCTGCGCGCCGCCCCCGCCGCCGCTGCTGGCGGACTGCTGTTCGCTGAACTTCTGGTCGTCCTTCGGGTCGGTGAGCGCTTCGAGGATGCCCTTGAGCACGCCGATCGCTTGGTCCTGCGGGCGGAGGGAGCCGGCGGGCTTGGCGTCGGCGAGCGAACCGACGGCGCGGTCGAGGTGCCGATCGAGCGACTGGTGCGCGTGCTCGAAGACCTTGGCTTCGGTGAGTTCCTTGGTCTTTTCGAGGAGCGCTTTGATCTCCGCGCGGATCTCCGCTTGGCGCTCGCCCAGCTTGCGGACGAGGACGCGGTCGCGGCGCGAGAGGTCGGCGATTTTGGTGAACGGCTCGGTCTCGGCGCGGAGCGCGACCTGTTGCTCGAGCATCTGCCGGTAGAACTGCTTCAGTTCCGCCATCTTGCGGCGCTGCTCGCGCTCCTCGGCGTCGTCCTTGCTTTCCTGCGCTTTCGCGAGGGCCTGTTTGAGGAATTCGAGGCTCTGGTTCTCGTGCGTGCGAACCTCGGCGGGCTTGATGTCATCGCCCGCGGCGGGGCGGAGTTCGCGGATGGCGCGCTGCTGCGCGTCGGCGGCGCGGCTGACGAACGAACCGATCGCTGCGGCTTCGGGTCCGGCGGCGCGGATGGTGTCCACCGCCGCCAGCGTGTTCTGGTTCATGCGGATCATGCCCTGATCGAGCGCGCGGAGGGCTGCCTGATTCTCCGCCGCGGCGTCGAGGCGGGCGAGTTCCTGCGTCTGCTGCTGGACGAGCCCTTCGATCGTTTCGATGATGCTCGCGAGCATGCGCTTGAGCTGCTCGTCGCGGGCTTTCTGGCTTTCTTCCATGTCCTGGAGCATCTGCTCGAGCGACTGGGCGGCCTGCTGCTGCTGCTGCTGGGCGGTGGAGGTCTGGTTCTGCTGGGCGCTCTGCCCGGCGTTCTGCATCTGCTGGGCGACCTGCTCGCGCTCAAGGCGCTGGCGCGCCTGGGCCATCCCGGCGGCGGAGGCGGGGTCCTTCTCGCGGAGCGCCTGCTCGCGCTGCTTCATGTCCTGTTCGAGGCGCTTGGCGGCGTTGGCGAGCTGCTCCTGTTTCTCGGCGATCTGCTGGAGTTCGCTGCGCTCCTGCTGGGAGAGTTCTTCGGGCGAGCGGCCGGCGGTGCGCGCTCCGGTGCGGCGGGTCTGCTCCTGCAGTTCGCGCTGCTCGCGGGCGAGGCGTTCGATGGTGTTCTTGACGACCCAATTGTCCTCGCCGCGGTCGAGCATTTCGATGAGCTGCCCGAGTTCCTCTTTCACGCGCTCCTGCGCCTGCGCGACTTCCTCTCGCGACTTCTCATCGAGCGGGACGGCGTCGGCGGGGTCGGCGGCATCGGATGGTTCTGACTTCTCATCGCGCTCATCATCCGCTCGCGGTTCGCTTGGCTTGGTGGGCGATTCGCCCGGCTTCTGCGGCTGCTGCGGCGATGACTGGCCCGATTGACCTGATTGGCCAGACTCACCCGACTGACCGCTCTGGCCGCTCCGACCGCTCTCGGCACTCTGCGGCGAGCCGCTGGGTTTGTCCGATGGACTGTCTGATGATGGCTCGCCGGCGGGGGTTTCATTCGATTCGCCATCGCGCTTCGAGTCGCTGTCCGGCGTGTTCGGCGATTCGCCCGGTGTTCGCGGCTTCTCTTCGCGCGGTGGCGAACGAGCGGCTCGTTCGCCCGCTTCGTCGAGCGCCTTCGCCGCTCGGCTCGACGCCTGCCCGGCGTTGGTCAGCGCCTCGCTCGCGCCGCCGAGCAAGTCCTGCAGCGCATCGTCGGCGAGGTTGTTCTCTTCGGCGCGTTGGATCAGTCGCTGCACCGCGTCGCGTGTGCGCGCGAGGCGCTCGCTGATCTGCCCCTGCCCGCGCCGGTTCTGCCGGTCGGCGCCGGACTGTTCGGTGCGCTCTCGGAGTTTTTCCTGCTGCTCATCCACGCGGATGGCGGACTGGCGCACCTCGGCGAGCTGCTTGCGGAGCTCCTCGACGAACTGTTCTTCGCTGATGATGCGGAGCAGTCGCGGGGCGGAACGGGTGGCGTCGCGTGACTTTCCTTCGAAAGCGAAGAGGTCGCGCGCCAGCGCGGTGAGGCGCAGCTCGTCGCCGGGCTTGAGGTCGAGGGTGCTGAGTTCGAGGGTGGTCTCGACGGCTGCGGTGCGATCGCCGGCGATGTCTTGCGTGGCCGCGAGCGATGGTTCGCCGGACGGCTCCATCGCGCCGCCGGGCCCGCTGGGCTGGCTGCCGGGGCGCGCGGCGGGCGTCCAGTGCGCGCGCTCGAGCGACACGTTCGACAAACCCACATCATCGCGCCCCTCGGCGACGACGCGCACCCTCGCGGTCGGCAGCACCGTGCGGTCGCTCGACGGCTCGGTGATGGTCGCGCTGGCGGGGCGGTCGGCGGCGGCTTCGAAGCGGTAGGCGGCTTCGTCGGGCGATTCGATGCCGTGCTCGTCGATGAGGCGCATGGGCAGGCGGGCGCTCTGGCGCAGCGTCCATGAGATGGTCCATCGCTCGGCGCGCTGTTCGAGGCGGACCGGCGTGCCCGCTTCGGCGGCTTCGCTGGCGCGGATGGCTTCGATGAGTTCCGTCGGCGGCTCGACGGGCTTGTTCAGCGTGATCGAGAGTTCGACGAGCGAGCCTTCGAGCGCCGCCGGGGCGAGCGCGCGGTCGTCGGTGCCGGGGCCGAGATCGGCGTGGATGATGCCGTCGTCGGCGGCGGGATCGTTGGGAGTATCAGACCCATGAGACTCACGCGACGTATCGACGCCGCCCGCGCGCTCCGGCGATGCTTCATTTGATATTTGAGATTTGAGATTTGAGATTGCTCTGGCGTATTCCGGCGGCGTGATGGTCGCGCGGGCTTCGATGACTCTGGGCGGCTCGACGAGTTCGACGCGGCGCCAGTCGGTCTGGTCGTCATCGGTTTCGAAGCGGTACTCGACGGCGCTGCCGGCGGGTTCGATGAGGCGCTCGAAGAGCTGTCCGCGACGGATGGGCTCGCCGGGTTCGGTGGGCGCTTCCGCTTCGCGGTTCTGCCAGGTGAGCAGTTCGCGCCGCTCGGGCCCGGCGCGCTCGCCCGCCGCGTCGCGCGTGATGGTGCGGTAGCGGACGGCGGCGTAGGTCTTGTCGTTCGGCTCGCCCCGGCGCAGCTTCACCGCCGCCTGGAGCGGGAGGGCGGCGCCGAGCGGGTGGACGTTCGTGCTCGTCAGGTCGTAGACGCCGGTGCGCTTGGGCCACTGCGCGCCGGTCCAAGGCAGGAGCACTCGCTGCGCGCCGATCGTCCACATGGCGGGCGATGCGAAATACAAACCGGCGGCGGCGGCGAGGCCCGCGGCGATGTACGCCAGCCCGCGGCGCAGGCGCACCGTTCGGAGCGAATCATCCAGCACCTCGCGCCCGGTGGATTGCCAGGCGCGGGCGGCGGCGGTGACCACGTGCGCTTCCAGCGCGCGGGTCATCGGGTGCTCCGCCGCGGTCGGCCCGCCGGTCTTGGAGAAGTCGAGCGCGCTGGCGAGCGTGCCCTTCAACTCCGGGCGCGCGCGCTCAAGGCGCAGCGCGATCTCGGTGAGCGAGGGTTTGAACGCAAGCGCCGGGCGCAGCAGCCGCCATGAACCCACGATCAGCGCACCGAGACCGATGAGCCACAGCACGATGCGCAGCCAGCCGGGCGTGCGCAACACCGAATCCACGAGCCCGGCGGCGATGACGATGAAGAGCGTGACGGCGATGATCTTGGCGGCCCGCGCACCGACCAGAATGGTGCGGGCCCGCGCGCGGATGGAGCGGAGCGCGCGGACGATGGGCGCGACCAACTCGCCGTGGGTTTCGCGGGGGCTATGCGTGTCTTCGGGGGCGTGCGTCACCAGATACTCCTACCGCGCCGGCGGGGCGTGGTTGGGGCGGGCGGGCGGGAGGACGACTGATGGTCGAATCCCACGGGTGATTGTCGGCAATGGGACCGCCCTCGGCTACCCCGGAGGGGCGGGAAATCGTCAAAGAGGGGTGTGATTGTCAGGATCATCGCCACGGCGGGGCTTGAAGAGGGTAGGATGAAGGGCGACAGTCTGGCGTTCCGCGTGAGAGTCGTTTCAGCCAGGCCCGGAGAACATCCGGTCCGTGGAGGTTGCCGATGATCCCCAAGCCCCCGCCCAAGGAGGGCAATCTCGGGTTCCTGTTCATCCCGCCCTTCCGCGTGCAGGGCACGAGCATCGCCGGCGAGGCGACGTGCGTGCAGGTGCCGGAGCTTGATGTGTGCTTCGACATGGGCGTGTGCCCGCGCGCGGTCTTGTCGAGCAAGATCGCCGCGATCAGCCACGGGCACATGGACCACATCGGCGGGCTGGCGTACTACTGCTCGCAGCGGCACTTCCAGGGCATGGGCCCGGGCGTGATCGCGGCGCCGAAGACTATCGCCCCCGCCATCCGGCGGATGATGGAGGGGTACGTCGACCTCGAGCAGCAGCGCACGCCCTTCGAGCTGGTCGAGATGGAAACCGACCAGACGTACGAGATCAAGAACAACATCTTCCTCCGCATGTTCGAGGTCGAGCACACCTGCCCGTCAGCGGGGTACGTCATCTTCGAGCGGCGGAGCAAGCTGAAGCCCGAGTACTACGAGTTGCCGCAGGAAAAGCTGCGCGAGCTGAAGGACAAGGGCGTCGATATCACGCGCATCCTTGAGGTGCCGCTGGTGGCGTATTTGGGCGACACGCAGCCCGGCCCGCCGCTGATCCGCGAGGACGTGCGGAAGGCGCAGATCGTGATCTGCGAGTGCACCTTCACGGAGCCGGACCACAAGGAGCGGGCGAAGGTCGGCAAGCACATGCACCTTGATGACATCGCGGAGTGGCTGCGCGTGCTGGAGTGCCAGAAGCTGGTGCTGACGCACCTGTCGCGCCGCTCGAACGTGATCGAAGCGAAGAAGCACCTGCGCACGAAGCTGAAGTACGAGCTCGCCGACAAGGTGGAGTTCCTGATGGACCACCGCAACAACTCGATGCGGTACGAGAAGCAGGCGTACGAAGCCGAGTGCATCGAAGCAGAGCGGACGGGCGCGCCGCCGCCGATCCCGCCGGGCCAGCGCCCGCCGGGTCGGGGCTTCGGCCCGCCGCGGGGTGGGCCTCCGGGCGGGGGTCGGGGTGGACCGCCGGGCGGGGGAGGCGGGGGGCGTGGTTTTGGTGGACCGCCGCGGAGCGGGCCGCCGCGGGATGGGCCGTCTGGTGGACCGGGTGGACCCGGCGCTGGCGGACCGGGCGGGCCGGGGGGCGATCGTCCTCGGCGGTTTGCGCCGCCGCCGAGAGGGTGAGCCGCGCGGGGGGTTTCTGACGGCTTTTGGTGGCGGTGTCGGGGTTGAGCGGTATTCTGCTTGGGTTGTTTTTGCGCGCTTGGGGACGGCATGTCCTCTTTGGTCCGGGCGCAGTAATGCCCTTGATTTCTGCGGTCGGAGTCGTTCGAGCCATGAGAACCCGATTCATGAGCGTGATCGCGCTGTGCTTCGCGGCGTTCGCGTTTGCGAACTATGCCGCGCAGGGGCAGCTTGTGTATGGGCACGTGCCGGCGCTGCTGGCGGCGATGGGGCTTGGCAACATATTTGGCGAGGACAGTAGACTCGATTCAAAGAACATTCCGAAGGAGCCTCCTTTTTCCCAAGTGGGAGCTATGCGTGCAGTCTCGGGCGACTGCACGGCGACACTTGTAGATAGGAACAAAATTCTTACCGCAGGACATTGCTTTTCTGGCAGTGGTGATGGTTTTTCCGCCCAAGGGCGCCCCCATCTTGTGCGATTTTGGAACGCAAAGACTGGCGAAGTCGTGAGTGCCTATGTCGAGCGAGTTTGGCGACCTAAAACTTTTTTTAGCCAGAAGATTGGGGAAAACGAAACCACAGGCGCTAACGGAGTCGATTGGGCCATCGCCACCTTAGGTTTTGTAAACGACGCTAAAGGCGAAGAACATGTGGGTGAGCGCTTAGGTTGGATGGACCTTGAGCACCCCAGTGCCCAAGCAGATCTTCGTAACCAAGCTAAGGTCAGTGACAAGAGTTACAATGTTGCAAGTTTTTCACCCTTGCCCAAAGGCCAAGAGAAAAATGGCGGTGTTCCCTATGAGTTTCGCGCCGTCGTGACCGATGGTAAAGCTACACACTGCAGATTCCGAAGTGTACACTACGACAATAATGATCCTGCAAAGAAATCTTCTTCTGTGTCGCATGATTGTGACATTGCGGAGGGCTCGGGTTCGCCTATTTTTACTCGTTCGGCTTCTGGCAAGGGAATCATTTCAGCCCTGCATGTCGCAAGCGCGCATCCTCTGCTTGGAACTAAAGAACGAGATCACAACGCTCCTGTTGATTTCGATGTGGCAAAGACCGGTAATTTCGCAACGTTGGCATTAGGGGCTTATGAACTTTTGGAAAGGCTCAAAGAAATTGAAGCAAAGCTTGCGCGCGGTGAAAAACTTAGCGATGAAGAAATTGAGTTATATGGCCAAGGGGCCTTCATTCCAAATTTGGACGATGAGAATCTGACCGACACTCTTGACGGTACCGTGCTTGAGAAGTCGGGTTACACGCGCCCGACCAAGCCCTGACGCGAGGGCTGGGGGGGTCGGGGGGCGATCGCCCTCGGCGGCTTGCGCCGCCGCCGAGAGGGTGAACCCGCAAGACGATTTGTGAACGTGCCATCGATGTCGGCTCGGCGACATCGATCTCGGTATCGCAAGAACCATCGAAGTCTCAAAGCAGACTTCGATGGCACGGTCACTCTTCGATCAGGGCCGCGATGCGCTTCTCGAACTCGGCTCGCATCTTCGCGTGCTCGTCGCCCGTCGCCGGGCCGTTGAAGCCGGTGTAGACGGATTTGATCTTCCCCGCGCCGTCGACGAAGAGGAATGTCGGGTACGCCTTCACGCGGTCGATGGCGGGGAGCGCTTCGGCGGCTTTCTTCTTATCCGCCACGCCGGCGAGGAGCATGAGGTACGGGACGTTATGGCGCTCGGCGTACAGGCGGACCATGTCGCGGTCGCGCATTTCATCGCCCGTGATCTCGAAGGCGAGGCCGACGAATTTGATGCTGCTCGTGCCGTGTTTTTCGCGCAGTTCGCGCATGAGGCGGGTGGCGTCGAGGCAGTTGGGGCACCAAGTGCCGAAGATTTCGAAGATCGTGCCGTTTTTGCCCAGCACGCGCGGGTCGCTCAGTTTCAGCGACAGGCCGTCGAGGGTTTTGACGGTCGAATCGGCGAGTGATTTCTCGTCGTTGATCTTCGTGATGGTCCACGCGTTGTCGGGGAGTTTTGCGTGCTCATCCGCGACGGCGGACCAGCGCGAGCGCGACCAATTGCCGCTGTGGAACTCGCCTTCGAGGGTGCCGGGGGAGGTTTGCTTCGCGGTGATGAGGAAGGCGTGCGAGCCGTCGAAGACGGAGAGCTGCAAATGGTTGTCGCGGTACTCGCCCGCGAGGTAGCGGTAATCGCCGGTGGTGGTGAGGAACGTGGCGGCGATGGTGCCGTCGGGGTTGGTCGTGAAGATTCCCACGGCGGGGTCGGGGTCGCCCTCGAAGTTCACGCGCCAGCGCTGGGCGAGCGGCAGTGGTTCTGTCGGTTCGCCGCCGCGCGCGGGCTTGGCGGGGGGGAGTGAGAAGAGGGGCTGCTCGCCGCTGGTGGCGGTGAAGCGCATGGTGCCCCACTTCTCCGCGCCGCGGCGTTTGGTCCATTCGCCTTCGAGGGTCTTGCCGTCGTCGCTGGCGCGGGCGCGGATCGTTGAGTCGAAGTAATCGATGCTGAGCGTGAGTTCGCCCTCGGCCCACTGGGTGCGGGGGACGTCGATGCGTTCCTCGCCGTTGACGATCCACGCGACGATGCCGCGCTCGCCGCGGGCGAGTTCGAGGGTGAAGGGGAGTTGCCCGGCGTTGATGGGCTTGCCGTTTGAGTCGGTGCCGGTGACATCGAGGGCGGCGCGCCACTTGCCCGTCTCAAGCCGGCGGAACTGGGCGGCGGCGGGGGTGGTCAGCGGCATGAGGGTCAAGGCTCCGAGGATGAGCGTGCGGATCATGGGGGGAGTGTAGGGTGATCGGCGCGGCGTAACGGGCACGCTTGCTCGCGCCTCGCGACTCGTTGTTGAGGCAATTGTTCGGGCGAATCCGTGAGCGAGGTGCGGGCGAATGGGTGCAGGCTATGATCTCGGCTCCTCGTTGGCGGCCGATCGCGGCCGACGGCGCTGGCGCTGCCGAACACCTCCCCCACTGCCGACCTGACCGCCGATCCATGAACTACATCGCGCTCAGAATGCTCACCGGCGACAAGGGGAAGTACCTTGCGCTGGTCGTGGGGCTTTCTTTTGCGGTGTTGCTGATTTCGCAGCAGGCCGCGATTTTTCTGGGGTTGATCACGCGATCGACGGGCGTGCTGCAGAACACCGCGCAGCCGGACCTGTGGATCGCCGACCCGCACATCCAGTTCATCAGTGATGTGCGCCCGCTGGCGGACCGGGAGCTCGAGCGGGTGCGCTCGGTGCCTGGGATCGCGTGGGCGGAGCCGTTTTTCAGCGCACGGGCGTTGG
The DNA here is from genome assembly GCA_964391865.1 of uncultured Phycisphaeraceae bacterium. Taxonomy (GTDB): domain Bacteria; phylum Planctomycetota; class Phycisphaerae; order Phycisphaerales; family UBA1924; genus DASZQL01. Next base: position 489,418 of record CAYMNQ010000003.1, on the reverse strand, counting down.
TGGAATTGCCGACGGGCGCGTACAAGACGGCGCAGCTGGTGGGCATCCCGCGCTCGACGATGGTGGGGCAGCCGCCGGAGATTCTGGAGGGGGATCTGAATGACCTGCGCGCGCCGGACGCGGTGATCGTGGATGAATCCTCGCGCCCGAAGCTGGGGAACGTGGGGATCGGCGACACGCTGCGTTTGAACGACAAGCGAGCGGTGGTGGTGGGCATCTGCCGCGTGCGGCTGAGCTTTGATTCGAACGCGGCGATCTACACGACGTTCGACAACATCCAGAATTTCGTGCCGCTGGGGCGCGAGCGGATCAGCTACATCCTCGCGAAAGTGAAGCCGGACGCGGACATGCTGCGGGTGCAGGCGGACATCAACGCGCTGGGCGAGGTGCAGGCGTTCACGCAGGCGGAGATCACGGCGCGGTCGGTGAACTTCATCCTGCGCGAGACGGGCATCGGGATCAATTTCGGCATCACGGTGCTGCTGGGGTTCGTCGTCGGCTTGGCGGTGGTGGCGGCGATCTTCTACCAGTTCACGCTGGAGAACCTGCGCCACTTCGCGGTGCTGAAGGCGATGGGGGCGCGGACGCGCGTGCTGGTGCGGATGGTGCTGCTGCAGGCGCTGGCGGTCGGGCTGATCGGCTACGGGATTGGCGTCGGGGCCGCGGGCGCGTTCTCGCTGCTGGGGCGCAAACCGGGGTCGGAGCTCGCGGTGCTGTTCCCGTGGCAACTGCTGGTCGGCGCGTTCGGCGCGACGCTGGTGTGCATCATGCTGGGGAGCTTGCTGTCGCTGCGGAGAGTGATCGCTCTGGAGCCGGGGATCGTGTTTAAATAGGAGTTTTCACCACAGAGAGCACAGAGGACACAGAGGGAGGAAGGAGAATGATGGATTGTGGAGGAGTTCAGTTCTTTGATGATTGCAGTCCTGCGACGACGGGATCGGGAATTGGCAGACATCCAAGCACCGTCAAGACTCTTTGCTTCTTTCTCTTCTCTCTTCTCTGTGCTCTCTGTGTCCTCTGTGGTGAATATCTGATCCGATGATCACAACCACCCCCAACATCGCGGTCTCGCTCCGCAAGGTGAGCAAGTCGTTCGGCACCGGCCGGACGGTGGTGCATGCGCTGCGCGGGGTCGACGCTGACATCCATGAGAACCAGCTCGTCATGCTGGTCGGCCCCTCGGGGTGCGGGAAGACGACGCTCGTCTCGGTGATCTCGGGCGTACTCGACGCGGACGAGGGCGAGGTTTCGGTCTTCGGCACGTGCTGGAACGCGCTGCGGCGGGACCAGCGCACCAAGCTGCGCGGCGAGATCGTCGGGTTCGTGTTCCAGCAGTTCAACCTCATACCCACGCTGACGGTGGGCGAGAACACGTGCGTGCCGCTGCTGGTGCGGGGGATGAACCGGGGCGCGGCCCTGGAGCGCGCGGCGGAGGTGCTCGCGCAGGTGGGGCTGGGGGATCGGATCGACTCGATGCCGTCGCAGCTCTCGGGGGGCATGCAGCAGCGCGTGGCGATCGCGCGGGCGCTGGTGGGCAGGCCGCGTCTGATTGTGTGCGACGAGCCCACCGCCGCGCTCGACGGGCAGCGCGGGCAGGCGATCATGGAGTTGATCCACCAAGCCTCCCGCGGCGGGAGCGGCGCGAACGGCGGGAGCGAACCCCGCTGCGTCATCGTCGTGACGCACGATGCGCGCATTTTCCACTATGCCGACCGGATCATCGAGATGGAAGACGGGCGGCTGAAATCGCAGGTCTCGCACCACATTCTCGAAGAAGCAAAGTACGTGCCGCGCTATGATGAAAAGGAGGGTGAGGAGGGGAAGTAAGCTGGCGGCTTGCGCGGCGCGCCGGAAGAAAGAAGAAGACCAACGGACAACACCGAGCACCGTCTCCCAACCCCAGTCCCGAGCCCCAAAGCCAACGCCCGGCCCCTAAAGATCCCACCCACCCCCAAGCTTCAAGCCCCACCCCCAACACCCATGTTCCGAAACATCACCATCCTGCTTGCCGTCGCCGGGTTCGCGATGGGTGTGTACTCCGTTGCTACAGGGAAGCAGAAGATTCCCTCCCCGCCGCTGTCGCAGCCGGCGTCGGTGAACCCGTTCCCGAGCGGCGTGGCGGCGTTGGGCGTGGTTGAGTCCGGCACGCGCGATGTTGAGATCGCGGCTCCTGAGCCAGGGCTGGTGGTCGAGGTGCTGGCGCAGGTGACGGACCGCGTGGAGTTGGGGCAGCCGCTGATGAAGCTGGACGATCGTCTTCTGCGCGCGGAGCTGGTGCGTGCGGAGGCGGCGCTCGCCGCGGCGGAGGCGGAGGTGAAGCGGATCGAGAATTGGCCTCGGGCTGAGGATTTACCGCCCGTGAAGGCGGAGGTCGCCGAGGCGCGAGCGCGGCTGAATGATGCGATCGACCGCAACAACAACATGCTGAAGGCGGTCACGCTGGGCGGGACGAACCCGGATGAAGCGGACCGCACGCGCAACGCCGTCGAGATCGCGCGAGCGGCGCTGACCAACGCGGAGGCGCGGCTGGCGCGATTGCAGGCGGGCCCGTGGAGCGCGGATCTGCTGGTGATGCAGGCGAATGCCGATGCGCGTCGGGCGGATATCGCGGCGCTGAAGATCAGGCTGGATCGTCTGACGGTCCGCGCGCCGGTCGCGGGCACGATCCTCCGCCGGAGCATCGAACCGGGCGAGTACGCGATGGCCGGGGGCGGCGGCGGCGCTAGCGCCGAGCCAGCGATGATCCTGGGCGATCTCGGCACGATCCGTGTCCGCGCGCAGGTGGATGAAGAGGACGCGCCTCTGCTGCGCCAGGGCGCGGCGGCGACATGCAAGCTCCGCGGCAACTTTGGCGAGCACATCCAACTCAAGATGATCCGCATCGAGCCCTTCGCGCGCCCGAAGAGCCAGATCACCGGCTCGAACACGGAGCGGATCGACACGCGCGTCGTCGAGGTCGTGCTCGAAGTCGCGGCGAAGGATCATCCGCCGATGTTCCCCGGGCAGGTGGTGGATGTGTACATCGAGGCGGCCCGCCCCGAGTAAGGCCTGACGGAGCCCGACCGGGCTCGTCCAACAAATCGGCGTCGACGTGCAAGATGCGGCAATGTCGCGGACATGTGTGAGTGTTCGCCCGCCGCCTTCGGCAACGCACACACGCCCCTGACACGGGCGGCGAACCAACAACCCCGTCTGTCACACGGGCCGCAATTACCCGCGGCCCATCCTTTCCCTCGTTTCATCAGGAGACCGAGATCATGCTGTCACTGCGCACTGTGTCCGCTGCTTCACTCGCCGTCGCTGCGCTCGCGGGGTCGGCGAACGCCCAGCTCGTCCGTTCGGGCGCGGGCTTCGGGGTTGATTCCATCATCGACCAGCTCAACGTCTTCCGCGCCGACCTCGGCACGCTGAACCCCCCCGGGCCGGGCACGCTCCTGACCGGGCGGCGCGAGATCAACTGGGACGGCGCGCCGGACAATGTCTCTGATCCGAACGCGTTCCCCGGCGACTTCTTCAATGGCGCCACCGGCGGGCGTGCCCGCGGGTTGCTCACCACCACCCCCGGCTCGGGCTTCCTCGTGTCGGCCGACAGCGACAACCCGACGGGCACGCCGCGGGACTTCGCGTCGATCGACCCGAGCTACGGCGCCGAGTTCGGCGCGTTCAGCCAGCAGCGCCTGTTCACCGCCGTGGGCAGCAACATCACCGACGTGACGTTCTTCGTCCCCGGCAGCAGCCAGCCCGCGACCACCCGCGGCTTCGGCTCGGTGTTCAGCGATGTCGAGCTCGACAACTCGACGTACCTCGAGTTCTACGACACCCAGAACGAGCTGATCTTCACCGCGTTCGCGCCGCCCACGGTCGCCGGCGCTGAAGCCGGCACGCTCGACAAGTTCTCGTTCGTAGGCGTCTCGTTCGCCGACCCGGTCGTCTCGCGCGTCCGCATCTACAGCGGCACGCACGCGCTCGGCGCGGGCGTGCTCGACCGCCCGGAGCTGCCCGAGTTCCCGGTTGACCTCGTGGTGATGGACGACTTCATCTACGGCGAGCCGGTTCCGACGCCCGCGGGCGGCGCGCTGCTCGCGGCGGCCGGGCTGATCGGTCTGCGCCGTCGCCGGTGAGCGAGAACTGCTCCTTCCTGCCAACTCCAACGCACGCCCGTCGCGCCTCCACCCTCGCGACCGGAGCGTACTTCCGTGCGGAGGGCCGATCCACCCGGTCGGCCCTTCGTTTCATTGATGAAAGAAAGCGGGCCGCCCGATCGGGCGGCCCGCTGTTTTTTCCGGTGGATCAGCAATGCAGACTCACTTGTGATCGCCGCCGATGCGCATGCCGTAGAAGGAGCGCCAGACGAAGAAGGCGGAGACAAGGAAGAACGCGATCGTCAGGGCGATGGTGGCCGCGGTGTGGTCCTGCTGCTTGGTGAGCGGGTTGAAGACCTTCATGCTGACCGCGAGTTCGACGGCGAGCAGCCCGAAGAGCGTGGTGAACTTGATGACCGGGTTGAGGGCGACGGAACTGGTGTCCTTGAAGGGATCTCCCACGGTGTCGCCCACGACGGTGGCGGCGTGGAGGTCGCTGCCCTTGCCGCGGCCGGAGTTCTTGTAGACGGGGTCGGTCTCGACGATCTTCTTCGCGTTGTCCCAAGCGCCGCCCGCGTTGGCCATGAAGATGGCCTGGTAGAGGCCGAAGATGGCGATGGAGATGAGGTACCCGATGAAGAAGTACGACTCGTAGAACGCGAAGGCGAGGGTGGCGAAGAAGACACCCAGGAAGATGTTGAACATGCCCTTCTGCGCGTACTGCGTGCAGATCTGTACGACCTTCTTCGAGTCCTCAACGCTCGCTTTGGTCGAGCCTTCGAGTTTGATGTTCTTCTTGATGAACTCCACTGCGCGGTAGGCGCCGGTGGAGACGGCCTGCGTCGAGGCGCCGGTGAACCAGTAGATGATCGCGCCGCCCGTGATCAGACCAAGCAGGAAGGGGGCGTGCAGGATCGAGAGGTTGGCGAGGTACTCGGGGTCGAGCCCGTGCGTGAGCGCGACGACGATTGCGAAGATCATGGTCGTCGCGCCGACAACGGCGGTGCCGATGAGCACGGGCTTGGCGGTGGCTTTGAAGGTGTTGCCCGCGCCGTCGTTCTCTTCGAGGAACTCCTTGCCCTTCTCGAAGTCGGGGGTGAAGCCGAAATCCTTCTGGATTTCCTGCTTGATGTTGGGCATGGTCTCGATGGTCGAGAGTTCGAAGACGGACTGCGCGTTGTCGGTGACGGGGCCGTAGCTATCAACGGCGATCGTCACCGGGCCCATGCCGAGGAAGCCGAACGCGACGAGGCCGAAGGCAAAGACCGCCGGTGCCATCATGATGGTCGTGCCGGTGGCGGCCATGCCGGGGAACGAGTTGGCGACGTAGTACGCCGCGCCCATGAGCATGACGATCGCCAGACCCAGCCAGTACGCGGAGAAGTTGCCGGCGACGAGGCCCGAGAGGATGTTCAGCGAGGCGCCGCCTTGCTCGGAGCTGGTGACGACTTCCTTGACGTGCCGCGAGTGCGTTGAGGTGAAGACCTTGACCAGCTCGGGGATGATCGCACCGGCGGCGGTGCCGCAGGTGATGATGAGCGAGAGCTTCCACCACCAGGTGCTATCGCCGGCCATGGTGGGGATGAGCAGGTACGAGGTGATGAACGTGAGCGCGACGGAGACGACCGAGGTGAGGATGACGAGCGAGGTGAGCGGGTGCTCGAAGTTCATCTTCGATGCATTGCCGTACTTCGCCTTGGCGACCGCCTCGTTGATGAAGTACGACCCGGCGCTGGCGATGACCATGACGATGCGCATCACGAAGAGCCAGACAAGAAGCTGGATCTGAATCGTGGCGAAGTCCGCGCCGGCCGTCTTCTCGTTGATGGCGAGGAGGACGAACGAGATGAGCGCCACGCCCGTCACGCCGTAGGTTTCGAAGCCGTCGGCGGAGGGGCCGACGGAGTCGCCCGCGTTATCGCCCACGCAGTCGGCGATCACGCCGGGGTTGCGGGCGTCGTCTTCCTTGATCTTGAAAACGATCTTCATGAGGTCGGAACCGATGTCGGCGATCTTCGTGAAGATGCCGCCCGCGATGCGGAGCGCCGAAGCGCCGAGCGATTCACCGATCGCGAAGCCGATCAGGCACGCGCCGGAGATTTCGCCGGGAACGAACAGCAGGATGCCCAGCATGATGAGCAGTTCGACGGAGATGAGCGCCATGCCGATGGAGATACCGGCCTTGAGGGGGATGGCGTAGCAGGGGAAGGGCTTGCCGCGGAGCGACGCGAACGCCGCCCGGCTGTTGGCGAAGGTGTTCACGCGGATGCCGAACCACGCCACCCCGTAGCTGCCCGCGATGCCGACGAGGCTGAACGCAAGGATGATCGCCACTTTCGACATGGGCATGCCGTTGCCCGTCTCGGTGGGGATGAGCCAGCCGAAGTACCAGCCGACGGCGACCGCGATGAAGACCCACAGCAGCATCAGGAACTTGCCCTGCTGGATCATGTACGCCTTGCACGTCTCGTAGATCAGTTCGGAGATGTCGAGCATCGACTTGTGGACGGCCATGTTCTTGAGCTGGGCATAGATGATCAGCCCGAAGATCATGCCCAGAGCGCTGATGCCGATGCCGATGAGCAGGAGCGTGTGGCCGTCGATTGAGTCGTTGAAGAACTTGACGGTGCCGACGTCGGGAAGAACGAGGTTCACCTCGCCGCCCGGCTTGTGACCCCCAGCACCACCCTCGGCGGCGAGCGCGGAACTCGCGGGCGCGAGCAGTATCAAAAGCGCCGCGAGCGGCGCCAGAAGAGCGGCGAATACCGACGGGATGAATCGGGACGATGGGTGTTGCATACGGTGGGTTTCCATGAGCCGTGAGAGACGTGCAGACGCGAGACCTGAGTCTTGAGCATGAGACTCCGCGCCGGCCGGACGCCGGCGCGCGATCCCGAACCCCCACCCGACCACGGATGAAGCGGCCGAAACGGGGTCAGGGCGGACATAGTGGCGACCGGAGCCGATTCTGACAAGTTGCCGGGGCTTGGCAGGGGAATGTGCGGGTGCAAGGGCCGGCGGATGACTGAGTCTTGAGCCCGAGGATTGCTGGTCCAAGTCATCCGACTTCCGCCCTTCCGACTTCTCTACGCGAAGATCGACCCCATCCCCAGCGCCCGGCGGAGGTCGGCGATCTGGCCCGTGTGCATGCCGTTGTGGAATGACATCCGCGCCACGAGAAGATCGAGCGGCGACTCGGCCGAGCCCCACGGCACCTTTTGATCGAGCTGCACATCGGTCGCGGTCCGCGCGGCGGCGATCAACCGGTCGCACGCCGACCGGAAAATCTGCTCGCATCGATCGAACGACGGGTACTTCGCGGGGTCGTCCGTCGGGGTTGAGCCGAACGCGACCGATTCCGCGCCGAAGCGGCGCGCATCGCCCGACTGCGATTTGTCAATGAAATCGGCGTCGGGCAGAGGTTTGCCGTCGAGCTTCTCCGCGACGCGGTGCATCGTCAGCGCGCAGTGCCCGAGCGACCACGCGACATGGTTCGGCAGGCCCGGTGCCTGCTTCGTGTGGTTCGACTGGTCGAAGCCCTTGAGGTACCGCCCGAGCAGCGCGGGATTGGCGGCGATCAGTTCAGCGAGAAGGTGTTGGCGGGTCATGAAGTGTTGAGTCCTGAGTTTGGAGCTGTGAGCCGATCGGGGAAGGACGACTGAGTGAGCGATTCTCTCGGGTTTCGGGTTTCGAGTCTGATGCTCGGCTCCCAACTCAAAACTCCAAACTCAAAGCCCTTACGGATGCCCCGGCGGCAACACTCTATCCGGCGTCAAAGGTTCTTCCTTCGCCGGCGGGATGTGCCCCGCTTTTCGGAATTCGTCGAGCATTTCCTTGGTGAACGCGCGGCGTTCGGGTGTGCCCATGAGCGTGCCGTGGTCGGCGCCCTCGATCACCTTGATGTACCCCGGCAGCACTTCCATCGTCACCTGCGGATACGCGCTGTTGAGCGACTCCTGCAGCATCACGACCGCTTCGTTGAGATAGAAACTGTCCGCCGAGCCGACAAGCAGGCGGATCTTCTCGCGGAAGATCGGGCCATATTTTTGCGGGTCTTTGCGCAGCAGGTCGGCGATGTCGTAGCGGCGGAAGTGCTGAGCGATCATCGGCTCGATCGCGCCGGTCTTGGGGTCGAACAGCGGCGCGGCACGCCGGCGCGCGCTCGGCGCGTTGGGCGACGGCAGCACCGGCTCGCACGGGCCGAAGGCGGCGAACCACGAATCCCACTGTTGCGCGGAAGAGTTGCCCGGGCCGAGGACTTCCTCCATCAGGTTCTCCTGACGGATGGTCATCTTGTTCTCGCCGCCCTCGCCGCGGTAGCTGGAGGTGTCGTCTGCTGAATCGGGCTTGACGTAGAAATTCGCGTCGGCGTAGAGATCGACGAGCTGGAATCGGCGGAAATCGACGGGGTCCGGCGCGCTGGACCAGCACCCGCCGAACGTCTCGGGGTAGTTGAGCTGCAGCCACAGCGACGACCACCCGCCGGAGGAGTGCCCCGTGACAAATCGCGCGGAAGGCTCACGGATGAGCGGGTACTTCGCTTCGAGCGCTGGGATGAGTTCGGTGACGAGCGCCTCGCCCCACGGGCCGTTGTTGTCGGAGTCGGCGAAGAGCGTGTGCCCGTTGCCCGACTCCGGGCCGAGGACGATCTCGAAGGAATGGCGCGAGAGTTCGACACGCGTGGGCGTGGACATCTGCCCCTCGGCGCGGGCACGGACGCGCCCGAGCGCTTCACGCTCATTGCCGCCGAAGCCGGGGATGATGTAGACGGCGGGGAACTTCCGCTCCGGATTCTGCGGGTCGGGCGGCGAATTGGGCGTGATGACCCCCGCGCGGAGCATCACATCGCGCCCGTGAAAGCGCGAAAGGAGTTCGGAGCGGACTTCGAAGACTTCCGCGCCGCCGCCGCCGAGGTTCTTTTCATCGCCGCCGATGCCGGGTACGCGCGATGCCTTCGGCGGTTCGGTCTTCTTCGTCAGCGCCAGCGCGACATTCAGCGGCTCGTTGCCCTCGGGAATCGTGAAGGTCACGATGTCGGAGAAGTAGTTGCCCGGTTCCCGCCGCCATTCGCTGTCGAGGTGGAAGCGGTCGAGCACCGCCTGGGCGCGGTAGGTGCCGGGCGGGAGTTTGCTTGGTGCGACGGGGAAACTCGTCGCGCGATCGTTGACGATGACTTTGGCGTCGGCACCCGTCACGAGCCCCGAGGCGAGCACGTCCACGCCGAACATGGGCTGCGGGTCTTCAAAGAACGGGCCGCTCGAAGGTTGCGCGGCACGGGGCAGCTTGGACGTCGGCGCGATGAGGTACACCACCAGTCGTCCGGTCGCGCCGGCGGCGGGTTGCTCCGCCACAGCGGCGTCGAGCGTGACTTCGAAGGTGAGCGGGGCGGCGTGGGCGGCGGTACCCAAGCACCCTGCGGCGAGTAATCCGATGCGGAGCGCGCGGATCGAACAATTGGCAAGAGTCATGCGTCGTAGTGTATGCGCGTGGTTCGGTCGCCTGTTTCATGGGCTTGCAGGCATCGATGGCCTCTAACCAGACGCTGCACGCCTCGCAACTATCGCGCTCGCTTCGCGGGCGGGGAATAGCCTCGCACGCTGAAGGGGCATCAAGCGTGTTTCCATCCAAGCCCACCCGGCGAAGGGCCGATAGGTAGAGTGTTCCCGTCCGTCCCCCGCTTCCCGACCTTCCCACCCGCCGAGGACCGCATGACGATCCCGCCCCGCACCGCTCGTTCGATGATCGCCCGCCCGCTCTCCGCGCTCGCGCTGGCTGGGGCGGCGCTCGCGCTGGTCGGCTGCGGGGCGACCCAGGAACGCCTGTCGATCGTCGAAGTGCCGATCACTTCGCCGCAGGTCGCGCTGAGCGTGGAGAACTTCCGCGGCAACGTGGAGGTGCGGGTCGATCCGCGCCTCGACGCCGCCCGCATCGAATCGAAGATCAACGCCGACGAGCTCTTCGATGAAGCCAAGCAGGCGGAGGTGCACTCCGCCGTCGACGTGTCGGCGACGCAGGTCGAGCAGAACGGGCGCGCGATCGTGATGGTGAAGACCACGACGCTCCGACCCGGCACGGACGATCATCTGGTGAATCTGCGGATCATCATGCCCCGCTGCGACGGGCTGGACATCTCGAACCGCGGCGGCGTGGTGCTCGCGGTCGATACCGCCGGCTCGACGCGGATCGTGAACCGCGACGGGCCGATCGAGTTCCGCACGTCGAAGCCGATCAGCGAACCGGTGACGTTGACGACCGTCGACGCGAACATCTACTACCAGGTGTCGCCCCGGTCGCAGGCGGCGTTCGATCTCGAAACGCTCAGCGGGCGCGTCGAGGTGCAGGACCGCACCAGCGACTCGGAGAAGGTCTACTCAACCGAGAGCATCTACCGGTCGCAGCTCAACAAGGGAACGAACCCGGTGGTGCTGCGCACGAACCGGGGTGATATCGGCGTGTGGATCATCGACGACCCCGTCGCGCTTACGCGCGTCTGGAAGGACTCGATCCCCAACCCGCTCGACTTCCTGAACCTGCAGGGCTCGCAGCGGTTCCTCAGGAACCTGCCCGAGGACCATCCCGAAGTTCAAGCCGGTATCGATTCGGATCTTCCATACTCAGAACGCTGACCGGACTACCGTCGGCGGGCGGCGGATGAATCCAGTGTACGCCCTGAAGGCGCTCGCGCGCAAAGCGGGCGAGGTCGGGCACGACGAGCATGATGGTGCGCACGCCGCCCATCATGCAGCCGCGGACCGGGCGCGGGAAGCACGAGCGGAGCGTAAGCAACATGGTGGGGAAGATGGGGCTGACGAGATCGCGCGACTCTGTGATCAGCCCGGCGTGCCGACGGTCGATCACCTCGAAGCCGAAGCGGTCGCGCCAGAAGTCGGTGGACTCATCGATGTTCTGCACATCGAGCGCGAGCCCGGTCTGCACCCCGGAGGGCGGGGGCATGGGACGGTCGATGGGTTTGGCGGGTTGATCGCTCATCCGGCGTGGAGTGCTCCAGTCGTCGGATGATACGAAAATTCCCCTGATGCTTGAAGCCGCACCCGCTCACGCCGCTTGGCGCTGATCGAACTGTTCCTTCTGCACCATGCTCACATATCGGCAGAACTGGTCGACGATGAACTTCTGGTGCTGGGGGTCGTGCCCGAACTCGAACGCGATTCCGGCGTAGACGCGCTGGGCGCTGTCGATGTGCGTGTGCTTGATGCGGCCCGTCACGCACAGCGGCGCGGGGATGTGCGGGCGCAGATCGACCTGGAAGAACATGGGCTTCTCGGCTTCGAGGGCGCCCGAGCAGTCGGGCTCAAACATCAGACCCACGCCGCCGCCGCCGACGTTGACCATCACCGCCCCGACGGGCGGACCGGCTTCGGGCAGGATGGGCTCGACGGGAGCGATGCGCAAGCCGCTGATGGTCGCTTCCTCAAGATCGCGGATTGCCACACGGTTCGCCGCCTCCGCGATCGCGGCGCTGGAGAGATCGAGCAGCTTGCGGCAATCGACCTTCGGCAGCGAGAGACCCACCGTCGAGATACGGTAGAAGTTCCGGCGCTGGCAGCGTTCGACACCCGACGGCATACGCAGGCGCAGCGCGCGGACGGGCATGTACCCATTCGACGCTGACTCCACGGTGCCGAGGCATTCGGTCTCGAACATCCAGCGGTTCTGACCGATGGCGATGATGCCCACGAGCTTGGCGCCGCGGGTGATGGGCATGCTGCGTCCGAGGGCCATCGGCTCCTCGACGATGATCTCGTTGTCGGTCATGCCGACGATGCGGACGCGCCAGATGAGGTTCGCGCCGGGCTGGTCCGACGCCACCGGCCCGCTCGGCGTGTGCTCGATGCGGTGCGGCAGGGTGATCTCGAGCGCGCCGCGACGATCGTGGATCTCGCGCAGGCTCTGCTTCCAGTTCTCGGTTCTTGATCGTGTCGCTGGCACGGCGGCCTCCCCCCGGTCGCGGCGCTTCGTGGGGCCGGATCGGAATACGGGGCATTTCGGCGTGTGCGCCGGTGCGCTTGAGCCACGCGCGGATCGATGGTCGGTCTTGACCCTCACCAATCGGTAGATGCGGCAGGCACGCCGGGATGGGCCGAAAGTCAGGGGGACGATAACACGGGCACGTCCGAGGAGCGGGGACAACGGTGCGCTCAGCGCGAGCGTTTCCACTCGCTCAACTGCCGAGTTGCGGCCTCGATCTCTTCGAGGCTCGGCGCGCTGGGCGCGAATCGCGCCCGGTAGTACAGCAAGCTGACCCGCTCCGTGACCGCCGCCGCTTGGGGATCGGCGGCGGCCATCGAGCGCGCGAACTCGAGCGCCGGGGTGGCGGGCGAGCGCGTGAAGCCCCGCCGCGCGAGCTCGCGCCAGAGCTGCTGGTACTGCAACTCGGCGGCGGCCATCGCCCTGCCGCCCGGTGAAAAGAGCCCGCGCGTCCGCAGCCCGATCGCCGCGAGAAAGGCGCGGAGCGAATCGAGCACCGCCCAGCGGGTGGTCAGCAGCAGTGCCAACCCCGCGCCGCCGAGCAGGACCGCCGCACCCCACGCGGCCCCGAGCGCGAGTAGATCGCGCGTGCGCGAGGGGCTGCCGCGCGCTTCTTGCATCGCGCGAAGCCTGCGGTCCATCCAGCCGTAGAGCCCGAAGGGGTCGCGCCGCGCCCCGACCGCCTGCTCCTGAGTATCTTGGTCGTACGCAATGACGCCCTGGCTCCACGCGATCTCCATCGATGAGAGGAACCGCATCCACATCGCGCCGAGGCTCGGACGGTCGTTGTGCGCCAGAGCGAGATCGTCCGGCGGCGTGGGATCGAACTCACGCCACATGCCGGGCTGCGTCTCGACCTCGACCCACGCGTGCGCGTCGCTCTCGCGCACCGTGTAGACGCCCGTCTGGCGGTCAAACTCGCTGGCGAGGTAACCGGTGACGTAGCGCGCGTTGATATCGAGGCCCAGGCACATCGCCGTCATCGCCGCCGCGAAGTACTCGCAGTGCCCCTCCTTCGTCTGGAACAAGAACATCTCGATGGGGTCTTGCCCCGGCGCGGGGGCGATCATCGAAAGGCTATAGCGATATTCGGCGTGGAGGAAATCTCGGATCGCCCGCGCGACGGGCTCCTTGTTGCGGTACTCCCACTCCTCGCCGCCCACGCTGAGGTTTCGTCGATCGACAATCTGGCGTGCCAGATCACGGACCGGGCCATCGCCGAAGGGGTGCGCGGGGATGGGCGTGGGCTTGGCCCCTTCAGCCGGGCGATAGTACGGGTCGCAGTAGACGGTGTACGAGCGCGCCCCGGCGGCGTCGGTGAGCAACTCGTTCCGATCGGAGCGGCGCGCGATGAGGATGTCGTTCCAGCGACTCCAATTGATCCGTCCTCGGGCCTCCGAGCTGAAGCCGACCGGCTTCAGCATCGAGAAGAGATATTCGCGGCGCGATCGTTCGGTGGGCAGCTGCTCGATTTCGAGCCGCACCATCGCGCGGTGCTGCATGGTCGCGGGAGGGGGCAAGTCCCCCTCGGCAAGCGGGTACGCGCCTGTCTGCTGCGTGAGGCGCCGCTCCCACTTGCGGGACACCGGGTCGTACCCGTCGAGCACCGAGCCGCGCAGGCGGATCGGCTGCCCGGGGCGCACCGCGTCGTGAGAGGTGGTGAGCTTCATCGTCAGCACGGGGCGCTGCGACTGGGTGATGAACCCCTCCTGCCCGAGCTGCACGCTGTCGCGGAAGCGCGTGACATTCGCATCGATGGTGGGGGGCTGGTAGGCGCCGAGGACGTTCGCGCCCACGCCGCGGGGCACGATGATGAAGACCACCGCGCCGATGGCCACCGCGCCGAGCATGGCGCTGAAGGCCACGCGCCGGAGGTCGCGGACGGGCCGGGCCGGGCCGCGGGGCGGCTCATCGCGGGCGATCGGCCGCCCGGCACGCTCCGCGCCCGAGAGCACCTGATGCCCCGCGACGGCGAGAGGCAGCACGCCGATGTACGCGAGGATGCACACGCCCGTGGCGAGTTTCACGCTGGTCAGCATCGCCGCCACCACCAGCATGAACGACAGCCCCATCACCTGCGCCCGGTCGCGGGCCGATCGGCAGTCGAACAGTTTCACGATCTGGAGGATGATCACGTAGCGCGCGAGAATGCCGACGGTGTTCTCGATGTCGCCCACCCACGAGAAGCCCATGTGCGCCGTCGCGCCCAGCAGCAGCACGCCCACCAGCCACTGCGGCAGGGGCGACGATCGCCCGCCCGCGTTGATGAAGTACGACGCGAGGACGAATGGGGCGCTGAGCACGACGTACGCGAAATCCTCGTTCGCCGTGCCGTGGCACAGGATGCCCAGCATCACGAGCGCGTGCAGCACGCGGTGGTACGAGCGGGCGAACATCAGGGGTTCCCCCCCGCCGCCGCCGTTGCTGTTGTCAACGCGCCCGGCTCGGCGATCGAGTCCAGATCATCGCCCGACAGATGCATCGCCCCGGGCGGCGCGGCGCTCGGATCGATCGCTCCGGCATGCACCGCGAGGACCGTATCGACGCGCCCGAACCGCGGCGGCGACGATGATTGGCTCGCCGCGCGGGAGACATCCAGCCGCGCCAGTGCTTCGAGAATCGCGGACCGCTGCCGCGCGTTCGCGCCGATGGGGATCAGCACGCCAAGCCCCGGCGCCGACAAGCCCACGCTCAGGCCCGCGCGGAGCGCTTCATCCGCCAAACTCGCGGCGAGCGAGATCGCCGCCTCTTCCGCCGATTCCGTCGCGGCTGGCGGCACGCCCGGCGCTCGGCGCGCGATGCTGAGCACGATCCACACCCGCCGCGCGCTGCCGCCCGCGTGCTCGCGCACCACGACCTCGCCGGTGCGCGCCGTGGGTTTCCACGCGATGAGCCGCGGCGAGTCGCCCGGCACATAGTCCCGCAAGCCGTAGAAATCCTCACTGCGCCAGCCGACGCGCCGGCTCTGCCCGCTGAAGTGATGCTCCGCGAAGAGCCCTTCGAGCGATCGCCGCCGGAGCGGCACCAGCCGCGGGTACACCAGCACCGACTGCTGCTGCGGGAACGTCACCGATTTCTCAACCAGCCCGAAGGGGAAGCGCGTCACCACGCGCACGCCGACCAGCTGCAACTCGCCCCGGCGCATGGGCATGATGGTTGTGGTGGCGCTCGCCGACCCGCGCCGCGGCAGGTGCGGCGCGTACGCGCGCGGGATGGGCAGCACACCGGGCCATGTGGCGTCCCGGAGGCCGCCGACCCCTCCGCGGGATTCCTCGACGATCAACGCGAAGCCCGGGATGAATCGGTTGCGCGACGTGAGCGTGTAGCCAAAGCGCACCGGTTGCCCGACGACACCCGGCGCGACCGGCTCGCGCCGCGCGTGCAGCCGCATGAGCGCCGATCCGCTGACCACGCCCGACACCATCAGCCCGCCGATCGCGAGTCCGAGCAGCAGAAAGAGCAGGTTGTTCTGGCTGTTCACCGCGCCCACGCCCACCAGCAGCACGAACCCGGCGTACATCGCCAAGGGCGTGTGCCAGTGGTAGCGCATGATCCTTCGCCCGCCCCCGACGACGCCCCGTTCTGTACGGCTTGAATCCACGACGAAGTGTACGACTCCCGCGCCGGGCGGATGCGTCCCGGCGGCGAAGTACGGGGGTTATGCGGGAGTAACGCGCAGAACGAAGGCGATCACGCCGGGCGATCGGAGCGTTCCATCACCATCGACCACAGCAGTGCCGCGCCGGCGGCCCCAAGAATCGGGCCGATCCAGTACGCCGCGTGCAGGTCCCAGTAGCCGCCCATCAGCGCCGGGCCGAAGGATCGGCAGGGGTTCATCGACGCCCCGGTGAGCGGGCCGAAGCAGAGGATGTTGGCGGCGACGCACAGCCCGATGCCAAAGCCTCCCACCGCCGCCGTCTTCCCCGTGCCGCGCTGATCGACCGCCGAACCGAGAATCACGAACATCAGAAGAAACGTCGCGACCGCTTCAAGCATCGCGACGCCCGCGAAGTTCGCGCTGAGTTCCTTGTCCGCCGGGCCGAGCGTGGCGCCGAGCTTGAACTGCTGCACCGCCTCATCGCTGAAGACGCTCTTCAGCAGGAACGCCGCCAGCACCGCGCCGACGAGCTGCGCGACCGTGAACGCCGCGGCGCGATCCCACGGCTGCTTCTTCGTCAGCGCCAGCGCGATCGACACCGCCGGGTTGAACTGCCCGCCCGAGATGTGCATGGCGGCGGTGACGGTGACCGCGAGGATCAGCCCGTGCGCCAAGGCCACGGCCGTCAAGTCCCCGCCGTTGAGAATCGCGCCGCCGCCCACGAGCATGAGCGCGAACGCGCCGACGAACTCCGCTGCCGACCCGGCGATGAGCTTGTTCATGGATCACAGCCTACCGCCGATGCGCCTCGGGCGTCGCGTCGATTACGCTGAGGGTCATGCACCGCGGACGTACACATGGCGCGCCGCAATCTCGCCCGCCGAGCGCGGGTGTTCGGGTCGGCGCAGCCATCTTCGCCATGAGTGCGATCACGGCACTCGCGGCCTGCGCGAACGACAGCACGCCCCTCCTCGCGGCCGATCGGACTCCGCCCCGCGCGGCGACATCATCGCCAGCGCCGACCCCCTCGGCATCATCCGCGCCGCGGCGCGCGGAGCCGGTGCCGCTCGAGGACCGCGTCCACGCCCTCGCGGGACGCACGCTGGTCGTGCCGATGGTCCCCGCGGATGTGACGGCGGAGACGGACGACTCGCGCCGGCGCGAGCTGGCGGCCGCGCCTTGGCTGCCATCGCGCCCACCGGAGGTGACGCTGACGAACGGACGGGTGCTGAGCGCACAATACGTCTTTGCGGTCTCGGGCCCGAACGACGCCGGTGCGCCGGGCTGGCTGCCGCCGACGGGCGCGTGGCGTGAAGTCAGTTTCGACGACGCGCAGCGGAGCGTGGCGCTCACCGCCGCCGGTGAGCGCGGCGTGTGGCTGTTGTCGATCGAACTTCCCAAGGAAGCGCACGACCGCATCATCAACCTCAACGGCTCCGCGCTGACGATCGTGTGGCACGACGCGCCCCCGGCGGCGACCGACGCCGCCCGCTTACCGCCGATCGAATCCTCCGAGCCGGCCCGACGCGCGCTCGGCGAGATGCTCCGCCCCCTCGCCGCCGACCCGCTGGAGCGCTGGCGGGTGCGCCTTCTCCTCGACCGGGTTCGCGCGGCCGCCCTTTGGGGCGACGCCCCGCCGCCGGGGCGTTTGAGCACGTCCACACTCGAAGCCGCCGCGAGCCAAACCGAGTGGCGCTGGCGCGCGGCGCTCGATCGCCTGAGCCGCGACGATCCGGCGCTCGCGTCCGATGTGCTGGCGGCGGTCACGGGCGTCGTGCCGCTGCCCGCGTGGGGGGACGTGATGGGCGGTGCGTTCGAGCTCGCCGGCCCCGCGGCGCTCATCCCCGTGTGGTGGCCCGACATCGCCGGGACAACGGGGCTGCTGCGCACGCTGCTCGACAGCGGGCTGAACGGCGCGGCCCTGCTGGAGAACACCCGCGCCCGGCTCGCGAAGGTGCCCCGTCTGGCCGCGTGGGTGATCGACGAGACGGGAGATGTAGCCGGTCGCACCGATCGTTCCAAGATCACCTCGGTGGTCGCCGAGCGCTTCGGGCGCGATGCCGCCGTCACGCTGAGCGATGAAGGCGATCAACCCGGCCCGCCGACAAAACTCGTCGGGCACCGCGCCGGGATCGTGCGCGCCGAAGCGGCGGCCATCCCCGGTGCGGCGCGCCAACTGGTCCTGCGTGATGGCGTGAGCGAGTGGCGCCTCGCCGTCGCCAACGCCCCGATCGCGGCCCGCCCGCCCGGGCTAGCGCTCGGACCGCTCGCCGCCGAGTGGAACATCATCTCTTCCGCCCGCGGCGAGACGCTCGTGCCGACGAGCGAACGCGCCTGCAGCGGGGTGCTGCAGCGCTCGGCGGCGGACGACGCCTGGGAACTCGCGCTCGAATGCCGATGGCCCGCCGAGAGCACAAACAACGACGCACTTCGCGTCTGGCTCGGCCCCTTCGGATCGCCGATCGGCGCGCTCGACATCAACCCGGACGCCGGCGTGCGGAACGCGCTTGAGAAAGGCGCTCCCGCGCCGGGCAGCGTATGGCGGGAACCGGGCGGCTGGCGCGCGCTGGTGCCCATCCCGGCAACGGCGATCGAAAACGGACGCGTGCGCCTGGCGCTCGAACGCACCGATCCGCGCGGCTTGCGCACCAGTTGGCCGCGCGCCATGATGCCCGGGCAGTCCGAGCCGGGGCGGGTGATTGTTGATCTCACTCAATGGGGCGGGTTGGGGGAGTGAACGAGCGTTCGAGCATCATTCGTACGAGACGCGATCAATTCCACGTCACGCCGCTCGGCGCGTCGGGGTCCCACTGCGGGCGGGCCTGGTTCATGATCGCGCGGATGCGCTTCAGGTCGCGCTCGACGATCCCCGCGCGATCGTCCACCGATCCCTCGGACAGCAGCCGCACCTGGGACTGCCTCTCGTTCACCACCGCGAGCGTCAGCACCTCGATCAGTGCGGCGGTGGGGATCTCGCGCGACTCCGCTTCGCGCATCACGCCGCGCACCGCGGCGAGCTCGCTCAGCGGCGGCTCGTTCAGCAAATCCATGATGACCTTGCGCCGCGGCGCGAGGTGTTCCTCGCTGGTGTCGCCGCGCTCGTTGGGTTCAAGGATGGCGCGCCGATAGAGAATGTCGGGGTCAGGGGCGAGTTCATCACGGATGAGCGCTCGGCACACACCGTGGAGCATCACGCGGTAGTTCCCGTCGGGCAGCGACTGGTGCTCGACGATCTGCCCGACGCACACAGCCCGCTCGATCGCCGGGCTGCCGTGGTACTCGTGCTTCCAGTCGTCGCCCCTGAAGACCGCCATCGCGATCTGCCCGGAAGCGTCGAGCGCGTGCGCGATCATTTGCCGGTATCGCTCCTCAAAGATGAACAGCCGCAGCAGCGCGTGCGGCAGGAGCACCACGCCGTCGAGCGGGAAGAGCGCGAAGGGCTTGGAGAAGTTCACACGGACAGACGAGGACTCGTCGGGCATGGCGGAGAGATGGTAGGCGGGGGAGGAAGCGGAGTGCGCGGCACGCTGTGCGCAATGCGCCAGAGTCGGATTCCAGATTTCTGGCGTATCGCACACAGCGCATCACTCACCCCAAGAAAAAACCCGCCGATCTTTCGATCGGCGGGCCTTGGATTCACTCGAAGCCGAGGCTCAACGCTTACGCGCGGCGACGGCGGGCAGCGGCGAGACCCGCGAAGCCCATGAGGGCGACGGCGCCCGGGGTCGGGATCGGGTGGACGCCGGGGCTGGTGCGGCTCTGGAGGAGCGCGATGCGGGTCGCGTCATCCGCGCCGTCGAGGGCAGCCACGCCACCGAAGGCCCAAGTTGCCGGGTCGAAGACGCCGCCGTTCGGAGCCGTGAGAGCCGGACGGTTGGCGTAGCTGTCAAGGTATTCCCAGCTCTGGCCGGTACCATCGACGCCGATCACGCCGTAGACATCGTGAACGATCGAGCCGGTCTCGAGGCTGTAGGCGTCGTCACCGTTGCCGAAGAACGAGCCGGTGAAGAGGTTGGCACCGAAACCGTAGGCGAGATTGAACTGAGCGATGCCATCGTTCGCGGACGAGGCGATGGTGTACGCAGAGCCAGCCGGGATGGTGATGCCCGCCAGCGGCACGTTGGTGGTTGCGGCAACGCCGCCGTTGAAGTAGATGCGGAGGAAGTCATCCGCACCCAGCGTCACGGCGCTGGACGTCGGATTGCAGATTTCAACAAACTTCGGGTTGCCGCCGGCGAGGTCGCCGTCAACAACTTCCGAGATAAACAGCGAACCAAAGTCCGCCTGGGCCGAACCGGCCAGCGCGACAACCGCGCTGAGCGCAATGATGCAGTTCTTCATGTGACGTGTTCCTTTCTCTCTGTTCTCTCTTCTCTCGGGTGACGCAACAAGATCGGTCGCCGTGACCCGCCGCGCGGCAGGCTCAAAGACCAACCGCGCGGGGCGACGCTTCTTCCTTCCCAATGGCCGCAGCTCTCTCTTCTCCCAGACGAGCAGCATGGGCCAGCCTGAGCGGTCACGCCGCAGGCTCGAGCAGGGTACCGGCGTCACTCCCCCGCGCCAACGGCGCAGAGGCCCTCGAAAGCCGATTTCGCCGACATCACACCGGGCGTGAGGGTGATGTTGGGATGAGGATTCACCCAGAATCACAAACTGCATTCCGGGTGGTCGAAGCGCATTACGCAAGCCGAAAGCCGCAACCCACAAACCGCAAATCGCAAATCGCAAATCGCAAAGCACCAATCGCCCTGTCGCCGGATTTTCCGTTTGTACCGGTCAGATCATCGTGAACTCGTGTGCCGATCGTGCCGATTCTTCCGCCGGCCGTGGTTCTCGGCCGTTCCCGGAGCAATGGGTCATGGACAAAGCCAGCGCGATCGGTTCCCTCTTGATGTTCGGCGTGGTCGGCTTGGTCTGTTTTCAAGCGACCGGCGGCGACCTGATGGCCCTGTGGTCGTCCAAGGGGTTCTACATGGTGATCCTCGGCTCCATCGCCGCCGTCTTCATGTCCATGCCCATGGAGCGGGTGATGATGGTGCCGGGGTACGTCAAGAAGTACTACTTCTACAAGTCGATGCCCATCGTGCAGACGATCCAGTTCATGGCGATGCTCGCCGACAAGGCGCGGCGCGAAGGCATGCTCTCGCTCGAGGCCGAGCTCTCGAAGATCGACGACCCCTTCATCGCGCAGGGGCTCAACATGGCGGTCGACGGCGTGGACCCCGACACCATCGAGTCCACCATGCGCCTCGAAATCATGGCGCTGCAGGACCGGCACAAGAGCGGCAAGAAGTTCTTCGACATACTCAAGACCTACGGCCCGGGCCTCGGGCTGGTCGCCACGCTGCTCGGGCAGATCGGCATGTTCAAGAACCTGGGCGGCGACATCGCCACGATGGGCTACATGCTCGCAGTCGCGGTCGTCGCGACGATGTACGGCACGGTGATCGCCAACTGCGTGGCCGGCCCGATGGGAGACAAGCTCGCGTACCGCTCGGGCGAGGAAATCCTCCGCCGCGAGATGATCATGCAGGGCATCCTCTCCATCCAGGCGGGCGACAACCCGCGCTCGACGCTGGACAAGATGGCTTCGTTCGTTCCCGCCGTCACCCGTGCCCAGTTCAAGGCGGCGGCGTGACACACCACACACTGAAAGCCCACGCGCATGGCTGACCACGAGCAGAAACCAGCGGACGCTCATGCCGGCGGCGGCGACGCCCACGGCGCGCACAAGAAGCACAAGAAGCACCACCACGGCGCGCACCCGGAGCACGAGCACGAGGAAGGGTGGATCGTCTCCTTCGCCGACAACGTGCTGCTGATGATGGGCTTCTTCGTGATTCTGCTGGCGATGAACATGGGCCCCAAAGGCACCTCCGACGCCGCCGCCGCCCCGGCGCAGAGCCAGGCGCAGGACAACCTGCTCGACGTCGCGATCGCCGTGCGCGAAGCGTTCCACAACCCCGTGCGGCTCGACTCGACCAAACCTGACGATCAGCCGCTGATCCGGCGCTTGCGCCAGCGCGCCCAGGAAGGGCGCGTCCCGCCACGCGGGCCCGACGGCAAGGACGACGAACACCAGGCCGTCCGCCCCACCGAGTGGAGCGGGCAGGGCGCGTTCGTCCAGTTCGGCGAGGGGCTGACCACGCTCGACGAGAACAGCAGGAACACCATCAAGCAGACCGCCGAGCGCCTCGCGGGCACGAAGTGGATCATCGAGATTCGAGGGCACTCGAGCCGCTGGGAGACCGCGAGCGACGTGAAGCAGGCGCACGACCTCGCGTACGCCCGCGCCTGGGCCGTCGGCAGCGAGCTCGCTTCGCAAGGCGTGAGCTGGAGCCAGCTCCGGCTTGTTTCCGCCGGCGACGCCACCCCGGTCATCCCGCGCGCCCGCAGCACCGATCAGGCGACGATGAACCAGCGCACCGAGATCCTCATCCTCGACGAAACGATCCCGGCCGATCCCTTCTCAGAGCCGGTCGGCGAGTTCCGCGACAAGCCGTGATCGGTCGTCGGCGCGGCGAGCACCGCCGAGTGCCGCCTCACGCCAGCGGGTCGGGCCGGAACAACTTCGTGTCCAGCGCCCATTGCTTCTCAGTGAAGTTCCCGCCGAGATCGAAGCCCTTCGCCCGGTCCGGGCGTGCGGCGTTGAGCGCGATGGTCGTCTTCGCGTCCACGTTATCCAGCATCGACACCAGGATCGCCTCGGGCGTCGCGGGGATTTTCGCCGCGCCGAACTCGGGCACACCGTGGTGCGAGAGGATGATGTGCTGCAGCACGGTGATCGCGTTCTTGGGGAAGCGCACGCCGCTGGCGCGCATGACCTGCTGCGCCTTGTCGTGCAGGATCATCGCGCCCTCGACGATATGCCCAATCAGCTCGCCGCGATCGGTATAGGTGAACGCGCCTTCATACGACAGCTCGCGCGTCTTGCCCAGGTCGTGCAGGAACAGCCCGACCATCACGATGTCGCGGCTGATCTTCGGGTACAGCGGGCAGACCACGTTCGCCAATTTCAGCAGCGCGAGGGTGTGTTCGAGCAGACCGCCGATGTACGCGTGGTGCATCATCTTCGCCGCCGGCGCCTGCTTGAACTGGCCCATCAGCATCTCGTCGTCGAGATACGCCTGCACCAGCGCCTTCATCGACGGGTGCTGCAGCGTGTCGAGCAGCGCCGTCAGCTCCGCGAACATCTCCTCGGGCGGGCGGGCCGACGCGGGCAGCAAATCGCGCAGCATCTCCGCGCTCGGCTCCATCGCTTCGATCCGCTCGACAATGAACTGCAGCTCGCCCTTGAAGGGCTGCGTCCGTCCTTCGGCGAAAACGAACCCCTCCTGCGGCAACTGCTTGAACGCCTCGGGGGGCATGTTCCACCGGCGCGCCGGGACCTGCCCCGTCTTGTCCGACAGCAGGCACGCGAGATACGGCTCGCCGTTCCGCGTCACCGCGAGCTGCGCGTTCGCGATGCAGAAATTCCCGCTGAACCACTCGTTCGGGCCCAGGTCTCGGATGAACTTGCGCGCTGGCGGGGTGGACGAGTTTCCAGAACGTGCGGCGGCCGTCTCGGGCATGTGAGCGATCTTCCACGAAGGGTGCGAAAAGAGGAACGATGGTAGCCGATCCGCCGCGTGATGGAGGCGTACACCCCGCGATCTGTCCGCGCCGACACCGAAAAATCGCCCAAGAACCCGCGAAAAATCCGCTTGCCGGTGCTGTTTCCGATTCACTTCAATCAAATCGGAACTGCCACAGCTCACCCACAGTCCAGCCCAGATCAAAGCAAGTGCCATGAAGAACTCAGCCGCGGATCGATCCCGAACCATCGGGGTCCATCTGGGCCATCGGTGGCTCCTCTTCAGCGGCAGACGGGCCTGACAGCGGCTCAGTCGTGCTCGCCCATCGGCTCGGTCGACAGCGATGGATCACCCTCTCCCGCGCCGCGGTTCGGCACCCCCACGCCGTGGAAATGCACCAGCCGCCCGCCGACGTGCCCGGTGACCGCGATCCACCCCGACACGCCGAGCGCCGCCGCCAGCGCCAGCACGCCCGCGATCACGCGCACTTTCTTCAACTCCCCCGCAGGACCGGGCGGCACGAGCGTCAGCGCCACCAGCACCGCCGGGATCAGCGGCCAGATCCAACCCCCCTCGCCCAGCTCTTCATGCCGGTTGAGTAAATCCGACTCCACCTGTGTGAGCGGCGGGAGCGATAAGTGCGCGTTTTCTTCCGCTTCCTCGCCGGCGCCGGCGGCGATCCCCGCCGTCAGAGACAGGATCAGGAACATCGCCAGACACACAAACTTCAGCGTCTTATCGCGGCAGCCGCCGATCAACAGCGCCAGCACGGGGATCCACCCCAGCGCTCCGAATGCCACGACAAAGTGAACGAACAGCGCATGCCGAGCGCCGGGATCGGCGAGGGACTGGAGTGTTTCGTTGATCATGCGTGAATTGTAGGTCTTCGAATTGAACCACAGAGGCACCGAGACACAGAGACCGCACAGAGAGTGATGCTCTGAGTAACAACACTTTGTCTTCTCTGTGCTCCCTCTGTGTCTCCGTGCCTCTGTGGTTGTCCCGAGTTCCGAGGCTATCCTGAAGCCGTGACCCCACGACTCATCATCCGCGCGCCCGACACCGCCGAGCTGTGGTCGGCGTATCTCGACTGCCGCTACCGCTGCCTCTACGAGCCATTCAACCTGCCGCGCTCATGCACCACGAGCGAACTCGATTCCCCGAGCACACCCGAAGGGGGCCGAGCCACCATCCTGCACCGCGCCGCGATCGCGCCAGCGGGTGCCGCCGTCGTCGGCGTCATCGCCACCGCCCGGCTCGACCTTCAGCCCGATCACCCCAAGGGCCGATCGTCGCAGCTCCGCTACTTCAGCGTGGACCCCGCCGCCCGGGGCATGGGCGTGGGGCAGGCCCTCCTCCGGCATATTGAGGACGAAGCCCGCGCCGCCGGGGCCGAGCGGCTCTGGATGGAAGCCCGGGTCGCCGCCCTGAACTTCTACCTCCGTGAGGGCTACGCCGACATCGGCGAGGGACCGCTCAAATGGGGCGTGATCCCGCACCGGCTGCTGAAGAAGGCGTTGTGAGTTTGGAGCTTTGAGCGTGGAGCCACAATGAAGTGCAGCCGCTTCGATCCGCCCCACGACTCCGGCTCCAAGCCCCAAGCTCAAAACTCCCAACTCACCGCGAATCTTCGCTGAAGCCCCCCTCCCCGCGGGTCCGATATCTGCGCTGTCGGCACGCGCCCCGCCGGTGCGGGGCGGTCGCG
The DNA here is from genome assembly GCA_964391865.1 of uncultured Phycisphaeraceae bacterium. Lineage (GTDB taxonomy): Bacteria > Planctomycetota > Phycisphaerae > Phycisphaerales > UBA1924 > DASZQL01. Next base: position 464,470 of record CAYMNQ010000003.1, on the reverse strand, counting down.
CCGCGCGCCGCGCGCCGCGGGAATACTCCCCACACGCGCCCGGCGGGAAGGGACATTCGCCGCGCATGACCGTCGCCCCCACATCGCCGAACCAAGCCGTGTTGAGTGATCCTTCCTGGCTCGCGCCGAGCACTGGCGCCGCGCCGACCGGGACCGCGCTACTGGAACTCAACCTCGCATTCGTCGCGCGGCGCTGCCCGCGCGCCGCCGACCGCATTCGCCGCGCGATGCCCGCGTTCGTGCGCTTCGAGCCGACGGACGAGCCCGGCGCGCCAACCGTCGAACTCGCAGGGCGCTGGCTTGCCAGTCGGCGCAAGCCGCGCGAAGAGGCGCGCCGCTTCGCCGAGTCGGTGAACATCCAGGACGCCGCCGCCATCGCGGTCATGGGGTTCGGGCTGGGCTATCACATCGAAGCGCTCGTGCACCGCCTGCGCCGGACGGGCTTCGTGCTGGCCTACGAACCGGATGTCGCGCTCCTCCGCGCGGTCTTCGAGACGATCGACTGCACCAGTTGGCTCGCGGGCGGGAACGTGCTGCTGGCGGTGGACGCTGAAGACGCCGCCTCGCTCGCCGCGACGCTCTCCGGACTCGAAGCATTCGTCGCCGCGGGGGTCGAGATCGTGCGCCACCCCGCCAGCGAGCCGCGCGTGTCGCCGCACGCGCCCGCCTTCGGCGAGACGCTGGCCCGCACCGTCGCCGCCATGCGCACGCACATCATCACCACGATGGTGCAGTCCGACGTGACGATCCGCAACGCGCTCATGAACCTCGACGTGTACGCGGGGCGCGCCGGGGGGCATACCGGCATCGACGACCTGCGGGGCGCCTTCGCCGGCGCTCCGGCGATCGTCGTCTCCGCCGGCCCGAGCTTGGCGCGCAACATCGAACTCCTCAGCGACCCGCGCGTGCACGAGCGCTGCGTCATCATCGCCGTGCAGACCGTCCTCAAGCCGCTGCTCGCCCGCGGCATCCGCCCCCACTTCGTCACCGCGCTCGACTATCACGAGATCAGCCGGCGCTTCTACGAGGGGCTCACCGCCGATGACGTCCGCGGCGTGACGCTCGTCGCCGAGCCCAAAGCCAACGGCGCGATCCTCGACGCCTTCCCCGGTGCGATCCGGCTCGTGAGCGACGATTTCAATCACACCCTGCTCGGCGCTGAACTCGCGCCGACGCTCGGCACGATCCAACCGGGCGCGACCGTCGCGCACCTCGCGTACTACTTCGCACGCCATCTCGGCTGCGACCCGGTGATGCTCGTGGGGCAGGACTTGGCGTTCACCGATGGGCAGTACTACGCCGCCGGTGCCGCGATCCACGACGTCTGGGCCCCCGAGCTCAACGCGTTCAACACGCTCGAAATGATGGAATGGCAACGCATCGTCCGCATGCGCTCGCACCTGCACGAGAAGACCGACCAACTCGGGCGCAAGGTCTACGCCGACGACCAGATGACCGCGTACCTCGCGCAGTTCGAGCGCGATTTCCTCGCCGACGCCGAGCGCGGCATGACGGTCATCGACGCCACCGAGGGCGGCGTGCGCAAAGCCCACACCCACCCGCTCCCGCTGCGCGACGCGCTCGACCGCTTCGTCACGTCTCGCCCGCCGCTGCCGACAATCCCGGACGCCCCGCGCCGCGGTCAGATCGATGCGGCCCGCGTCTCGCGCCTGAAGAAGCACCTCGCCAAGGTCCGCACCGATGTCCGCCGCATCGTCGGCTTGTGCTTCGAGACAAGCGCGACGCTCGAGCGCATGATCGCCGTCCAGCACGACACCGCGAGGATCAACGCCCTCATCGGGCGCAGCGAGCAACTCCGCGATCAGGTGAAGGCGCTCGAACCCGCGTGGACGCTCGTGCAGAAGATGAACCAGACCGGCACCTTCAAGCGCTTCAAGGCGGACCGCGCCATCGAGCTCGCCGCCGACCTCTCGCCCGTCGAGCGCCAGACGAAGCAGATCGAGCGCGACATCATGAACGTGCAGTGGCTGCGCGAGACCGCCGAGGTGCTCGACGACCTGCTCGGCGCCTCCATCGGCGTCCTCGAAGGCAAACCCCGCCGTACGCGCGACGCCGTGCCCAAGGACGACCCCTCGGCAAGCAGCGCCGACCGCCCCGCCGCCAAGACTCAGCGCACCGTCGGCGTGATCCTCGCGTTCGACGGCTCGGCCCAGCGCCCCTTCGCTGGCCGCCCGGCTCTCGCGCTCACGCTCGAACGCCTCGCGCGCACCGAGGGTCTCTCGAACATCGCGGTCATCACCGACGATGCCGACGCCTGCCGCGCGATCGTCGCCGGGGCGAAGCTCCCCGCGCGCCCGCTCGTCATCGGCGTGAGCCGCGCCGAGCGTCACCCGCGTGCCGCCGCCGTCGCCGCCGCCCGCCGCTTCACGCCCCATTCCTGGCGTGGCGGCATCGCCGGGCTCACCGCGCACGACGAAGTCTTCGACGCCCCGCTCATCCTCCGCGCGCTCGACGAACTCAACGCCGACGCGGCTCTCTTCGCCGGCGCTGACTGGTGCCTCATCGACCCGCGGCTTGCAAGCGAACTGCTCGCCCGCCACCGCGAGAACCCCGGCGCAAACCCGCTGGTCTTCACGCAGGCGCCGCCGGGCCTCGCGCCCATGCTCATCGCTCGCCCGCTGCTCAGCGACCTCGCCGCCGCTCAGAACTCCGGCGACTCGAACGCGACGATCGGCACGTTGTTGGGCTACACGCCCCTCCGCGCCCGCGCGGACCCGATCGCCAAGCCCTGCTGCGTGCAGATCGACCCGCTGGTCCGCTCCGCCGCCCAGCGCTTCATCGCCGATACGGCTTCGATCGAACTGCTCGAAGCCGCGCTCGCGGCATCGGGCCTGAACCCCGCGAGCGCGAGCGCGAGCGCCGATCAGATAGTCGCCGCGATGCACTCGCATCTCAGCGATCACTCCCCCGCCGCGCCGGGCTTCATCACGCTCGAACTCGCCGATCACGCGGGGCGCTTCATCGACGAATCGCTCGCCCGGCGCATCATCTCGGCGATTGCATCATTCGCACCGCACGCCGCCCTCACGCTCCGCGCCGCGACATCGTCACCCGCCGACGCGATGGACCATCCCGCTTGGAGCGACCTGATCCGCGCCGCGAAAGACGCGGGCCTCGCCGTCCACGCGCGCACGATGCTCCGCCGCGACGACGCCCCGGCGCTCGCCCTCGCCGCCGAGCCCGACGTGCTGAGCATCGACTGCATCGCGGGCGACGCGGTGACGTACGCGCAGCTCACGGGGCGTTCCGACTTCGAGCGCGTGATGAACAACGTCGAAGCGGTCCTCGCCGCCCGGGCTGAGAACCGATCTCCGATGCACGTCGTCCCGCGCCTCACGCGCCGCGACGAGGTCTACGACGCCGTCGAGAATTTCATCGATCGATCGCTCGTCTTCGCCGGCGCCGCGGTGCTCGACCCGCTCGACCGCCCGCAGCCCGGCGCGCGCATCCAGCCCTTCGAGAAACCACGCGCCGCGTTCGAGCGCGACTGGCGCACGCGCCTGTGGATCGACGCCGCAGGCTGCGTGCGCGTCAGCGAGCACCCCGATCACCCCGAAACCGCCGGCTCCATCACCAGCGAACCCCTCGCCGACCTGTGGCGGCGCGTGGTCGAGCGCCGGCTCGCCGCGCACCGCGCGAGCCCCGCCGCCCGCCCGCCCGAACTCTGGACGGGCTGGTAGAACTGTCACCGATATGCCACGCCGTGCACTCGCGCTGATCCTCGCCCGCGCCGGCAGCAAGGGGCTGCCCGGCAAGAACGCGCGCCTGCTCGCCGGGCGTGCCTGCGTGCAGTGGACCATCGACGATGCCCGCCGCGCGCGCGACGCCGGCGCGATCGCGCGCATCGCCCTCTCCACCGACAGCCCGGAGCTGCAACGCCTCGCGCTCGAAGCGGGCATCGACGCGATCGCGCGCCCGGCGGAACTCGCGAGCGACACCGCGACCATCGATGACGCCGCCCGCCACGCCGTGCGCTCACTCGCGGAGGACACGCTCGACCCCGTCGTCATCCTCTACGCGAACGTTCCCGTGCGCCCCGCCGGGCTGATCGAGCGCGCCGTCGAACTGCTCACGCGCACCGGCGCGGACTCCGTGCAGAGCTACCAGCCCGTGGGCAAGAATCACCCGTGGTGGACCGCCGTGGTCGACGACCGCGGCACCGTACGCCCCTGGCAGGGCAACGTCCTCAATCGCAACGTCTTCCGTCGCCAAGACCTCCCCCCCGCTCACATCCCCGACGGCGGCGTCATCGCCGTCACCCGGCGCGCGCTGTGTCTCGAAGTCCCCGGAGTCGCGCCGGGCCCGCACGCCTTCTTCGGCACCGATCGCCGAGGGATCATCAACCCCGAAGGCTCCGTCATCGACATCGACAGCGAGATCGACGCGCTCGTCGCAGAGGCGGTGCTCTTCCGCACTCGTGGGACGGGCGTCCCGCCCGTCACTCCTCAACCTCTGCCTTCTTCACTTCAACCCTTCACGGCGGAAGGCCCCCGATGAGAATCCGCGACCGCCTCATCGGCCCGAGCAGCCCGCCGTACGTCATCGCCGAGATCGGCGTAAACCACGACGGCTCGCTCGACAACTGCCTGTCGCTCATCGACGCCGCCGCCGGCGCCGGCGCCGACGCCGTCAAGCTCCAGTTCTTCCGCACCGACCTGCTGATGAGTCGCGCCGCGAAACTCGCGGCGTATCAATCCCGCGCCGGCGAGACCGATCCCATCGAGATGCTCCACCGGCTCGAACTGAAAGGCGAAGATCTGCCGCGCTGCGTCGCGCGCGCCCGCGAGCGCCGGGTCCACGCAATCGTCACCGTCTTCAGCGAGCCTCTGGTCGACACCGCCGAGCGCGCCGGCTTCGACGCCTACAAGACCGCCAGCCCAGACATCATCAACAAGCCGCTGCTCGACCGGCTCGCCGCTACCAACAAGCCGCTGATCATCAGCACCGGCGCGGCAACACTGGGCGAGATCGAGCGCGCCGCCGCCTGGCTCGACCAGTGCGACGACGCCGCGTTCCTCCACTGCGTGAGCGCCTACCCGACGCCCTTTGAGCACGCCGCCCTCGGCGCGATCGCCTGCCTCGCGGAGGAGCTCGACCGCCCTGTCGGCTACAGCGACCACACCACGCTCGTCGAAACCGGCGCGCTCGCCGTCGCCGCCGGCGCGTGCATCCTCGAGAAGCACCTCACTTACAGCCGCACCGCCCGCGGCCCGGACCACGCCGCGTCGCTCGAACCCACGCAATTCGCCGAGTACGCCAGCGCTGCCCGCCGCGCCCACACGATGCTGGGCGAGCGCGCCAAATCGGTGCTCGACATCGAGCGCGATGTCCGCGCCGTCTCGCGTCAGTCCATCGTCACCACCCGCGCCATCCGCGCCGGCGAACCGATCGTCGCCGCCGACCTCGCCGTCAAACGCCCCGGCACGGGGATCGAGCCGTGGCGATTGAAGTCCCTCCTCGGCCGCAAGGCCGCGCGCGATCTCGACGCCGACACGCCGCTGCGCGAGGGGGATATCTCGTGAAGCGTCGTGTCGCGATCGTCACGGGCACGCGCGCTGAGTTCGGCCTGCTCGACCCGGTGATGCACGCCGTGCGCGAGCACCCGGCGCTCGAACTCCGCGTCATCGCCGCCGGCGCGCACTTTCTTCCGCCCGCCGAGACGTGGCGTGAAGTCGCGGATCGTTACGAACTCGCCGCCCGAGTCGAGATGCAGCAGCCCGGCGAAACCGGCCGGCTCGCCGACGCCCGCGCCACCGCCCGCGGCATCGCTGGATTTGCCGACGCGCTCGAAGGTCTAAACCCCGACTGGCTCGTCGTGCTGGGCGACCGCATCGAAGCCTTCGCAGCCGCCAGCGCCGCCAGCATCGCCGGTTTCGCCGTCGCGCACCTCCACGGCGGGGACCGCGCCGAGGGCGTCGCCGACGAAGCCATGCGCCACGCGATCACCAAGCTCGCGCACCTGCACCTCCCCGCCACGCGCGAGAGCGCCGCCCGCATCGCGCGCCTGGGCGAATCGGAGCGGTTCATCCACGTCATCGGCTCCCCCGCGATCGACGCGCTCAACGCCATCACGCCGATGAACGACGCCGACTTCGCGCGGCTCGGCTCGCCCGAGTTCGCCTTCCTCATGCACCCCGTCGGCCGCGCGAATGAACTCGAAGAGCGCGACGCCCGCGCCGTGCTCAGCGCCCTCGCGCGCCGTCGCGTGCTCTGCCTCTCGCCCAACCACGATCCCGGCCGCGACGGCATCGCCCGCGCCATCGCCGCCGCGCCGGGTGTCGCGCGCGAGCACCACCTGCCCCGCGCGTCGTTCATCGCGCTGCTCAAGCGCCTCGCGACGTCGAAGGGCGCGCTGATCGGCAACAGCTCCGCCGCGCTGATCGAAGCCGCCGCCTTGCGCCTCCCGGCGATCGATATCGGACCGCGCCAGGGCGGGCGCGAAACGTCCGAGAACGTGATCCACATCGACGAACCGACGTCCTCGGCCCTCGAACAAGCGATCGCCGCCGCCCGCGCGCTCGACCTCTCACGCTCCTCGCACCCCTTCGGCGACGGCACCACCGGTCCCCGCGCCGCCGAACTCCTCGCCCAGCTCGACCCCGCCGACCCCGCGATGCGCCGCAAACGCTGCACGCACTGACGCCCGCGGAACCGACACAACCCCCGTGACACCGCAGGCCGCGGCTCTGAGCGGACTGCGGTGCCGTCCACCCTCGCCAATCTTCATCACTCTCCCGCACAAGCGGACCAAAGTCGCGCTCTTTGCGGGTCGATGTTCTCTGCGGCGGCCGTTCTCGGTCTGAGTCCGGCCCGCTCCGTACCGCAGGGAGACGACGAATGCCCGCATCAGCCGTCGACACATCCAAGATCGTCAGCCAGGCCATCTCCGAGATCAGCCAGATCGCCACGCTGCCGGAGATCACGCTGAAGATCGTCGAGCTGGTCGAAGATCAGACCTCGACCGCGCAGGACCTCCACAGCGTCATCTCCAACGACCCCGCGCTCTGCGCGCGAATCCTCAAGGTCGTGAACTCGTCCTTCTACGGCCTTCCGGGGCAGATCGGCTCCATCAATCGTGCGATCGTGCTGCTGGGCCTGAACGCCGTCAAGAACATCGCCATCTCCGCCAGCTTGGCGAAGCTCTTCCGCGGCGGCGAGCTGTGCCCCAACTTCGCGGCCCGCGACCTTTGGAAACACGCCATCGCGACCGCCGCCGCCAGCAAGCTCATCAGCGACGCCCTCGAATACAACGCGCCCGACGAAGCCTTCCTCGCCGGGCTGGTCCACGACATCGGCATCATGGTCGAGATGCAGTTCAACCGCCAGAAGCTCATCGAAGTCTTCACCAAGATCGACGGCGGGCCGGGTGCCGCACCCGCGGGCGACATGCTCGAAACCGAGCGCGCCATCTTCGGGGCCGACCACCAGGAATTCGGGCGAGGCTTGTGCGAGAAGTGGAAGTTCCCCAAGAGCTTCGCCGCCGTCACCGGCTGGCACCACTCGCCCCTCGACGCGCCGAGCGAACTCCGCAAACTCCCCTGCATCGTCTACGTCGCCGACCGGCTCGCGGGCGAAACCGGCGCCGGCTTCCGCATGGATCTCAAGACCTTCGACTACAACCCCGCCGTCCTCACCGAGCTCGACCTCAGCAGCGAGAAACTCGAGGAGATCAAGCAGCAGCTCAGCGAGAGCATCGCCGATGTCGAGTCGCTCCTGAGCTGATCCACCGCACATTCCGCCGCGTCCCCCGACGGAGGAGCGGGGGCCGCGGCGGGCTTCGAAGCACACCATCCGGCACGCCGGCAGGGCACGAGGGTCGCAAGGACGCGACCCCACCGCCCGCCACCTCGCAGAACGCGAGATCAGCGCGAGCCGATCACCGCACTCTCTTTCTCCCTCCGGGCGGCATGATGAAAATCGTGCCGCTCGTTTTCGCTCCGCGTGGCATGGGCGGCCGCTCCGGACCGCCCGTGCCATCGCCGAACCAGGAACGCTCGCTCAGGCAGCGCGTCTCGTTCAACCCTCCGCCTTCCGACTCACGACGTACGACTTACGCCGAGCGCCTCCGCCGACGGATCATCAGCGCCCCGCCCATCGCGCCAAGCACGACCGAGCCTGGCGTCGGCACGAGTGTCGTCGTGAATCCCGCACCATCGATCCACCCCTGCTGCCCCGACCAGTCGGTGAGGAACCCCTCGTCGTTGTACGACGCACTGAGATTCTTCACCGGGTGAAACCAGATGCCAAGCTGCGAGCCGTACGCCGCGCCGGTCCAGTCGTTCCCCTCAGAGTTCGGGTAGAGCGGGAAGTGGGCGTTCACATCCGTCGCGTCCATCCGGAACGTGATGGTGCGTTTGCCGCTGTGATCGACGACCGAGAGCTCGGGGAAGAGGCTCGCCGCCCCGCTCGAATTCGTGATGCGGTCGGGAATCTGCGTGCCCGACAGCGGCGCCCCATCGCGGTAGCTCGTCTGCGTGTTCTCGCCGTTGTACGCGTACACGCTCATCTTCGGATCCGCGACGTTGCGCGCATCGAGATAGAAAATCGCCAGTTCGCCAGGGTGCCCCTTCGGGTTCGGCCCCGGGCTGACCACCAGCGTGTACCCCTGCGTCACCTGATCCGAGAACGTGACCTCCCACAGAAACTCGTTGGTCACGGTGTCGAACGATGTGTTGATCGATTCAAACGTCCCGCCGTTGTCGTTCAACCCGGCGGCGATCGGCTCGCCCCGCGTCCAATCCCATTGATACATCGCGGCATCCGTCCCCGCGGCACAAAGCCCGCATATACCGACGACGGCCACACCGCTCCGAATAACCCCGGTCTTCATGACTTCTCTCTCCCTGTGCAATACATCTCTGCGGACACAGTCACACCGCCGACGCTCACGCCGGCGGCAACGACTCCGCCTCAACCATGCCGCCACTTCGCAGCGAATGCCAGCATTCCACGCATCACTCACGAATTCGAGTTCGGTCTGTGCCGGTGGACCGAGAACATCACATCGGGCGCGCTGTCCAGCCGCGCGTTATGCGCCGTGAACTTGGATGCCGTGCAACGCCGCTCTGGGCGATGCACTCTCCCCGGATCGGCAGTTCGCGTGGATCGGCCTGAGAGCAGGCCGTTTCACGGCACCCCCACATACTCACCGAGCCCACCTCACCGCCCCGCCATCACCCCATACTTCGCAATGCACCAGAGCGCCCACACGCCGTCGGTCCACTTGATCTTCTTCCCCTCCGCGTACGTCCGCCCGGAGTAGCTCACCGGCACTTCATAGATCCGCAAACGCCGCGTGCCGCCATCCGCTTTCACGCGCATCCGCGACAGGCGCGCCACGATCTCCGGCTCAACCCCGAACCCGCGCTCGACGATCGTCAGCTTCGCCGCCACCTCGCGCGTGAACGCTTTCGTGCAGCACTCGATGTCCGTCAGATTCAGATTCGTCATCACATCGCTCAGCAGCGTGATGAGCCGGTTGATCACGTAGTGCCAGAAGTACAGCACACGGTGCGGCTGCCCTAAGAACCGCGACCCGATCACCGCGTCCGCCTTCCCATCAATCAGCGGCTTCAGCACCGCCCCATGATCCGCCGGGTCGTACTCGAAATCCGCGTCGTGAACGATGAACAAATCCGCCGCGCCGGATTCTGACTCCTTCATCGCCGCGTCCAGTGCCGTCCGCAGCGCCCGCCCCTTCCCCGAGTTCACCGGGTGTTTCAGATGCAGCAGCTCGGACCGTGCGATTGCCAATCGCGCCAGAATTTCGCCGGTGCCATCGCTCGACCCGTCGTCAACCGCGACAATCCGCCGAGTGAACCCCGCCGGCGACTCGCTGCGCGCGAGCAATTCCAGCACCGCCTCAATCGTGCGAGCCTCATTGAACACCGGCACCAGATAGAACAACCGCCGCGAGGAGCTCATGCCAAGGCATCATCGCCGGAGAACTCCGAGCGTGCATCTGGGGCGTCCTGCGCCAGACCCAAGACCCCAAACCCCAGCCCCCTCCACTTTCTTCTTCCGACTTCCTAACTTCCGACCTTTCCCAAAAACGCACCGGCGTCACGGAGGGCCCGTGACGCCAATGCGGCTCATTGGAGAAGGCTTGTGAAAAGAACTTCAACGGCGGTGGCCCGGGCCTCATCAGCCCGACCCGCCATGGGCATGGACCGTCACTCGTGTCAGCGCACTGTGCGAGATCAAGCATCCGGCGACCTCTCATATCGCCGACTGACTCGACCCGCTCTCCCCTTGCGAGGTTGGTTGGACACCGAGCGAGTGCTCTCTCTCCATCACGCCTTTTCGCAGGACCCTGCGGAAGGGTTCCAACAAAACATTCGCGCCGCCCCCAATTGTCGGCGAAACCCCCAACCAAGTTTCGCGGCTCGCTCGCGCGCTTCATGCACGCATCCGGTACCTTCTTCATCGTGCCCCGATACCGCCTCACCATCGCCTACGACGGCACTCTTTTCCACGGCTGGCAAAAACAACAACCGCCCGCCCAGACGCCCTTTTCCCGCAGTCGCCACCTCCTCGATCCACACCCCGTCGCCGCCGAAGCACCGAGCGATGAGGGCGAACGCCTCACACTCCGCACCGTGCAGGAAGTCGTTGAGCGCGCTGTCAGCCAACTCTACGCGCGCCGCATCAACGTCAGCGGCGCCAGCCGCACCGACGCCGGCGTCCACGCGCGATTCCAGACCGCCAGCTTCATCGTTCCCGACGACTCCGGCGGCCCGCCGCCCGACCGCCTCGCCGTCGCGCTCAACGCGCTCCTCCCCGAGGACGTCGTCGTCCACGCCGCGCACGTCGTTCACGACCGGTTCGATCCCTGCTTCGACTGCGTCGCCAAGGGCTACCGCTACTCCCTCCACGTCTCGCGCGAGCGCCCGCTGTGGGACCGTCTCACCGTCTTTCACCACTGGCACCGGCTCGACCTCGCGCGCATGAACGAAGCCGCCGCCCTCTTCCCCGGCACGCGCGACTTCGGCGCCTTCGTCGCCCTCGGCCACGGCCGCCCGAACACCACGCGCACCATCATCCACTGCCGCGCCGAGCAACCCGCCCCGGACGCCGGTAACCGAATCACCATCGACGTCGCCGCCGACGGCTTCCTCTGGAATATGGTCCGCATCATCGCGGGAACCATCGTCGACGCGGGCCGCGGCCGAATGACCGCCGCCGACATCCAGCACGCCCTCAACACGGGCGACCGCACCCTCGCCGGCCCGACCCTCCCGCCGCACGGCCTGTGCCTGCAGTGGGCGTACTACCTCGACGACCCGCCGAGCGCGATCCCGCCGGGCGTGAACATCCCGCGCGAGTTGATCGACCGCGCGGAAGCCTCGCGTGCCAGACGGCGGGCCGGCGCTGCGCCTCCCGACGAGCCAGACGCGGAGTAACCATCGTCGCGCCACCCGCGCTCTACGATGCCCAGCGAATGCCCGACCCGGCCCCCGCACCACCCGCCGCCGACGACGCTCGACCGCGAAGCGAGTCAATCGCGCGATCCGTCCACTGCCTGACCTGCGGCTACGACCTCCGCGGGCTTCAACCCACCGGCGCGTGCCCCGAGTGCAGCCGCGATATCACCGAGTCCATGCGCGGCGACTGGCTGCGCTACGCCGACCCGCGCTGGTTCAACGGCATCGAACTCGGCGCGCGAGCGGCTTACTTTTCGCGCCGCATGATTGGGTACTGCATTCTGATGTTCATCGTGTGCATCATCATCGCCGTCATGATCGGCATGGGCGGGTCGGCCGTTCTGATCGCCGCGTTCTTTGGGTTTCTGGCCTACGGCGCAGTCGCCGCCATCGCCATCGGCATCATCGGCATCTTTGCCAGCCAGTGGCTCACCGCCGCCCCGGACCCGTCCGATCAGTCCGCTTCAGCTTGGCTATCAAGCGTGAGGTACGCGCTCATCGGCTGCGGGCCCGTTGCCGCCTTCGGGCTCGTGACCGCGCTAAGCCGCGGCGCTCCGGCCACGCTCGGCTCGCGCGCCTACTTCATCGAACTCGCCTGCGTGTTTGTCCTTTGGGCACACGCCGTCAGCATCACTCTTTCAGCCTGGCGACTCCGCCGACGCTGCCGAGCATCGCTGGAACACTTCGAGTGGCGCCGCCCGCGACCCGCCGCCCCCATCTATTTCTGGCCCGGCGCCTTCATCTTCGCCGACGCCTTGCTGCGCACTACCAGCACCCAATTGTTCGGCCTCTTTCTATTCTGCTGGGTCGTCGCTCAATTCGCCCTCGTCGGCTGGACCAAACACATCATCGAAGAAGCCAACGCCGCCAAGCAGCTCAAGGAGGATCGCCTCATCGCCAAGAACGGCGGCGTGAGACCCGAGTCTTGAGCCCTGAGCAATGAGTCCTCCGCCTTGCGACCCGCGTCCAGCGCCACGCGCGGCGCGCCGTGCGCCAGAATCCAGAACACAAACCCGAAACCCGACCCCCGAAACCCGCACACGAAACCCCAGACCCAAGCCCCCAGCCCTCTCCCCCAACTCTTCCGACTTCCGCCTTCCGACTTCCGCCCTTCCGCTTCCGCCCCCTTCCCCCGCCTCCCCGGTATACCCTTCCACTCGCGATGACCTTCCTCCACACATCGCTGTTCCTTGCCGGGCTCGCGTGCGTCGCGCTGCCGATCCTGATTCACTTGCTGCTGCGCCAGCGCCGCAAGCCGATCCAGTGGGGGGCGATGCGCTTCCTCATCGAGGCGTACCGCAAGCACCGCCGCCGGCTGCGCCTGCAGCAGTGGCTGCTGCTCGCCTGCCGCTGCCTCGTGATTTTCCTGCTCGCGGCGGCGATTGCCCGCCCATTGCTCGAGCGCGCCGGGCTCCTCTCCGGCTCCAGCGGCCGGGCGATCTACCTCGTGATCGACAACTCCCTCGCCGCGCAGCTGACTTCCGATTCTTCCCCCCAAGCCTCAAGCCCCACGCCCCAAGCCTCCTCCCCGCCGCAAGCCGCCCTCTCCCGCCACATCGCCGCCGCCCAATCGATCCTCGATTCCCTCGGCCCGGGCGACCGCGCGGGTCTCATCACCCTCGGCGGGCCCGCCGAACTCCCCGTCGTCCCCGCGTCCAGCGACCTCGCCGCCGTGCGCGAACTCGTCGGCGATCTCCGCCCCACCGATAGCGCCGCCGACCTCGCCGGCGCGCTGGAGCAACTGGGCAGCACGCTGTCGCGCGATGACGCCGGCGCGCCGTCGAGCATTGTCCTCGTCGTGCTGTCCGATTTCCTCGCCGGGTCCGCCGACCTCTCGCGCCCCCTGCCCCCCGCGCTGCGCGACCTTCCGCCCGGCTCGCAGTTGACAGTGCTCGCGCTGCCGCCCACCGCCGCGAGCGCCGGCAACGTACAGATCACCAGCGTTGACCCGCTCCGGCCCGTCGTCCTCACCGGATCGGGCGGCGTGGCGCCGGGCGAACAGGTCCGCCTCACGCTCCGCCGCAGCGGCAGCGCGGTGAGCGACGCCGCGAGCAGCACCGTCCGCGTGCGCGTCATCACGCCGGGAACAACGGACACCGCTGGCCGCCCGCTCGCCGCCGCGCAGACCACCATCCGCTGGCAGCCGGGGCAGACCACCGCCACCGCGACGGTGCAGGTCGATGCCTCAACCACGCCCGGCAGCGCGGGCGCCTCCGGCGGCAACGAGACCCCCGGCGCCGCCAGCGTCATCATCGCCGAGATCGACCGCGACGCGCTCCCCGCTGACGATTCGTTCCGCAAACCCATCGGAGTGCGCGAGGCGCTCCGTGTCGGCATCATCGCGCAGCGCCGCTTCGGGCTGGACCGCGCCGATCGGCTCGCCCCCGCCGACTGGATCACCCTCGCGCTGCAGCCGACCACCGAAGCCCCGATGGACATCGCGGAGATCGAGCCCGCCGGCGTCGATCAGCCCACGCTCGCGAATCTTGATGTCGTCTTCCTCCCAGCGCCGGACCTGCTGCCCGAAGACGCATGGCAGCGCCTCCGCCGCTTCGCCGACCAAGGGGGCATGGTGATCGTCACGCCCCCCACCGACGCCACCGTCCACCTCTGGACTGATGCGCTCATCAAATCCATGAGCCTCCCGTGGCGGATCGCGCGCGAGACGACCACCGCGCCGCAGCGCCTCTCCGACGAGCGCCCCGACTCGCCCATCTGGTCACGCCTCGCCGCCGAGATGGAGACCCTCGCCAAGCCGGTCGGCATCCTGAAGACCCTCGCGCCCGAACCGACCGGGCGCGAGACCGAGGTTCTCCTTTCCCTCGCCGGCGGCGTGCCGTGGATGATCGCCGCCCCGCCCGGCAGCGCGAGCAGTGCGGCCGCGCCGGATATTTCACAACCATCTGAAAATTCAGGTGGACAGGCCGTGGACACCTCGCCAACCGGGCGTGGTCTGGTGGTCTACCTTGCATCCGCATTCAATCTGGGCTGGACCGACCTCCCCGCCAAGCCGTTGATGGTCCCGCTCATGCAAGAGCTTGTGCGTCAAGGCTTCGGGCGTGCCGCGGGCAGTTGGTCCACTGTTGCGGGACGTCGTGCGGCTGCACCGGGCCGCGCCACCGTCCTCCGCCCCACCGAAACCGGTACAAATGAGAACAACTCCGATGTGGATGACTCGGGCCTATCGAAGCAGCCGATCCGCCGATCCGGGCTGTGGCAGGCGGTCGACGCCGCCGGGCGGGCGCGGGGCATCGTCGCCGTCAATGCCGACGCCGCCGGCGGGCGCGTCGAGCCGCAGGAACAATCCGCCATCCAAGCCTGGCTCGGCTCCGGCGTCGGCGTCGGCGAGTCTGGCGACGATCGGCGCGTCACGCTGAACTGGCTCGACCGTGCCTCCCCCGCCGCCGCGCTGTCGCGCGATCAGGGCGGCTCGCCCGTCAGCCTGCCGCTGCTCGCCGCCGCTCTCGCGCTCGCGCTCCTTGAGACCGCGCTGGCGCGCTGGTTCAGCCACGCGCGCGTCGCGCCCTCTGCCAATTCCGCTTCACTCGCCGCACCGCAAGTGCAGGCCGCCTGATCCTCGCGCTCATCCATCGATAGGCTCATCCCGTTGAACGACCTACTCCGACAACTCCTCGACCTCCGCACGCTCCAGTGGGGCGCGGAGGGGGTGCGCTTCTCGTTCGAGCGCCCGATGCCCGCGTGGGGCTGGGCCCTTGCGGTCCTCGCCGCCCTCGCCTTCGCGCTGTGGAGCTACCGCCACCTCGCCGGTCACGCGGCGTGGCGCGTCGCGCTCGCGCTCCTCCGCGCGGGCACGCTCCTCGCGCTCCTCGTCCTGCTCCTCGGCCCGCAGCTCGTCCAGCGCAGCGAGAGCGTCGAACGCGACTGGGTGCTGGTGCTCGTCGATCGCTCGTCAAGCCTGACGATCGAGGATGGTGAAATCTCAAATCTCAAAGCTCAAAGCTCAAATGAAAGCTCACCGAGCGCCCCCCGCCGCCCCGCGCGCGAAGCTGAACTCCGCGATGCCGTCCGGCGCACCTGGCCGCAGTGGCAGGAGCTCTCGCGCGACCGCGAGGTCGTCTGGCTCGGGTTCGACGGCGGGGCGTTCGACCTCAGCGTCAGCAAGCGCCTCTCCAGCGCGCCATCCACGAGTGACAACACCGCGCCCGCCGGCGCACCATCCGGCGGGGCGATGGAAATCGAAAGCGTCGCGCTCGCCGAACCCGTCGGCCGCAAAACCAGCCTCGGTGCCGCGCTCGAACAGGCGCTCACGCGCGCCAGCGCTCGCCCCGTCTCCGCCGTCGTGATCCTCAGCGACGGGCGCTCCACCGACGAGCCGGGCCGCGCCGCCCTCCGCCGATTGCAAGCCGACCGCATCCCCGTCCACACAATCGCGCTCGGCAGCCCGGACCCCGTGGGCGATCTCGCCATCCGGCGCGTCGATGCGCCGCGCTCCGCGTTCGTCAAAGACATCACGCCCGTCCGCGTCGAGCTCGACGCCGCGGGCGGCGCGCTCGCCCGCGGCGGGACCATCCGCCTCATCGACACCGCCACCGGAATCGTCCTCGACGAGCAACCCATCACCACCGACACGCCCGACGGCACTCCGGGTTCCAGCAGCATCCTCCTCACCGCGAAGGGCGAAGCCGAACAGCCCGCCGGCCGGCGCAACTGGGCCGTCGAACTCGTCCCCGAGGGCGGCGACCTCATCGCCGGCAACAACACCAGCCAGTTCGCCGTCGAACTCATCGACCGCCCGCTGCGCGTCCTCTACATCGACGGCTACCCGCGCTGGGAACAGCGCTACATCCGCTCGCTCCTCATCCGCGAGAAATCCGTCGACTGCTCCACGCTCATGCTCGCGCCCGACCGCACCTACACGCAGGAAGGCGATATCGAGATCGAGGCGCTCCCCGATTCGCCCGAGCGCTGGGCGGAGTACGACGTCGTGATGCTGGGCGATGTCCGCCCCGAGATGATCGCCGCCGAACAGCTCGACCAGCTGCGCCAGCACGTCGCGCAGCGCGGCGGCGGGCTCATCTGGCTCGCGGGACCCAACGCTACTCCCAGCCTCTGGTGGGATACACCGCTCGCCGACCTCTTCCCCTTCATCAAAGACGCGACCGACGGCGGGTCGGTGGGCGAGCCGCTGCTCATGCGCCCCACGCCCGACGCCGAGCGGCTCGGTGTGCTGCGCCTGGGCGACACGCCCGACGGCGCGTGGCCCGAGCCGCTCACCAATCCCGAAGCCGGCTGGTCGCAACTCCGCTGGGCGCAGGCGATCCGCCCGATGGGCCTGAAGCCAACCGCCGAAGTCCTCGCCGAGGGCGTGCCCGTCTACATCGGCAGCAGCGACGACGAGGCCTGGCCGCTGGTGATGTCGATGCGCTACGGCGCGGGGCGCACGCTCTACGTCGGCACCGACGAAATCTGGCGCTGGCGCTACGCCCGCGGCGAGGCGCTCCCGGAGCGCTTCTGGCTCCAACTCTTCCGCCTGCTGGCGCGGGAAGGGCTCGCCCGCGCCGGGCGCGCCGCGGTGCTCGATGCGACCCCACGCCGGGCGCTCGTTGATCAGCCCGTGCGCGTGTCGATCGAACTGCTCGAGCAGTCGCTCGCCGACCAGAAACTCCCGAGCGCCGCGGTGCGCATCGCGCGCGACCGCCGCGCGGGCGAGGACGACGCCGGCGCGCCGAGCGAATTGATCCTCCGCCCGGAAGGGACCGACGGCAGGAAGTTCGCCGCCGTCTGGCTCGCGCCCGAAGCGGGCGTGTGGACCATCACCGCCGCCGACCCGTCGCTCGCGGGGCTTGATCTCAGCGCGAGCGTCGAAGTCTCGCTGCCCGACGACGAACTCCGCCGACCCGAGACGGACCACCCGCTGCTCGCGCGCCTCAGCAGCGCCACCGGCGGGCGGCTCTTCCGCGCGGGCGAACTCGAACAACTCTTCAGCGACCCGGCGAATCTCCCCAAGCGCCGCGTCACGCTGCTGAACGAGGTGAGCGAGAGTCTGTGGGACACGCCGCTGGCGCTGATCGTGGTCGTCACGCTGCTGACGATCGAGTGGGTGGGGCGGCGGGCGATCCGGCTGATCTGATCTAATCTAATCTGATCCCCGGGCGTCGCTCTCGGATGGCTGCGCTCATGGCAGTACGATCGTCCGCCCCATGAAGCGGTCGTCCTCGAAGAGCACGCGCGCCGGGATGGAGAGCGCTGTGCCGCGGTCCGTGCCGTAGAAGTGGAGGCCCCAGAGCGTTCGACCTGCGAGCACGGGCGAGCCGCTGTCGCCGGGGAGGGTGATCGCTGCGTATTCGAAGACCGGGCCGATGACGACCGTGCCGCAGGGGTACGCGAGAGGCAGGCTGGGGTAGAAGCCGAGGTACCGCGCGGGGACGCGCCCGCGCGGCGTGCGGATCGATGCGGCTGGGTCCGTGGGCGTGAGCGAGGTGCCGACGCTCGTCGGCGGCTGATCGCGCAGCCACGCGGGGACGTTGTCCTCGCGAGAGACGAGCGCGATCGCCGCATCGAGGCCCGGCTTCGACCCGGGCGGGCGGAGGGTGGTCCACTGCGAGACCATGCCGATGAATGCCCACAGCTCCCCGCCGCGGTAGATCCGGGCGTCGGCACGCGGGGCGCAGCCTGGTGTCTTCGAAGAGAGCGCGAGCACATGATGGCAGCCGAGGAGGTACTCGAACCCGGGGTTATCGCGGTCACGGACGATGCAGCACCCCGCCCCGGGGGCCGGGGACACCGACGGCACGCCGGGCAGCGGGCTGCCCTGCGCCACCAGGCCGTCGGGGTAGGTGTTGTTGCCGTTGTGAGTGAGCCCCTCGCCGAGCGTATCGACATCGACCGGCACGGGGCAGCGGCGTTGGCGACCGCGGTAGATGACTCTCGTGGTGATGAACTCCGGGATGCGCTGCGCTTCGGGGAGGTTGCGCCGCTTGCGCGAGACGAGTACGCGCAGGCACAATTGATCGCCGACGAGCCGCGGCTGATCGGGAATGCTCTCGAAGCTGACGCCCTGATGGCGCGATCGCGAATCTTCGCTTGCGGTGCGGAATCCCACGCCGACAGAAACGACGTTGGGGAGCGCGCGGATCATTTTCGCATGGGACTTCATGAGTCTCGTCAACACACGCAGCTGTTCAGCGCGCGGCAGGACGAGCCACGGGATCTCTCCCGCGGCGGACGCTGACATTCGGCGCGCCATGGGCCCCTCCTGTTACTTGAGCCGCGCGGTGAAATCCGGGGCGAGCGAATCGTTGGCTTTATTCACGGCTTCCGTCCGAATCGGATCGGTGACCGTGCCGCCCGGCTTCGCCGTCACCGTGACATCTACGACGCGCCGGTCCTGCGGGTTGATCGTGAGGGTGATCTCGATGCTCCGCTCGGCGAAGGCTGCGTTCAGCTGGGCTTCGACCTGCCTCACCCGGGCATCTTCGCCGCCTCCCCCGCCGCTGACCGCACCGGCGGCGTTGCCGAAGGAGACGCTGAGCGACTGGTTGACGCGGAGTGCCGAATCGCCCGCGACGGTTGCGGCTTCGATGACCATGACTTCGTAGGTGTTGAACGCGATGTTGGTGAGGGGCGCGATGGGGACAAGGATGCGGTCGCGGTAGAAAGGATCGATGGTCGCCGCGGCGGCGGCGTTGAACTCTCTGAGTTCCTTGGGCTTCAGGATCGGATAGAGCCCCGGGACGGCGACGCGGATGAGCGTGATCTTGATGGAGACGGGGGTGCCGCCCGCGAAGGTGCGGTCGGCGGTGGTGACATCGCCTGACTGGACCCCGCCGCCGACCACGGGGGGGATTCCCAGCGCGGCCTTCGCAGCGGCGCTGAGCACCTTGAACGTTTCATCGAAGACAGTCAACAAGCGATCGGTGATCGCGCTGTTGTCGAGTGTCGCGGACATGCCCTGCAGGCTCCAGCCCTGCCCCAGCGCGACATCGGCGGAGGCGTTGCCGAAATTGGACTCGACTTCAACGACATAGTCCTCCTCGAAGTCTGGGAGGAACTGGATGTCGAAGTAGCGGCGCGTCGGCTGCGTGGCCCACACGCCCGTGTTGTTCGTGACGCGCAGATCGAGCTGGCCGGTCGGCTTGGGCTCGGCCGGATCCTTTGAATCCTTGGGGTCCGGCTTCGGAACCGTCTTGTCGTCGACGTTCACCTCGCCGCTCTGAACGCCGCCGCCGGTCGGGGGCCCGCCCGGCCCGACGAGCACGTGCGAAGCGGCGACGGCGACCTGCCCGTTGACCAGGGCGATCCGCCCGCTGAGTTCGGCGGGGACGTTCTCGATGACGACGAAACGTCCGTCGGGGGTCATGCGTCCGGCGGCGACATAGGGGCGCGCGGCGATCACGAACGGCTCATGGACCGAGACGTAGGGGCGCGGGCGGTAGAAACGGATCCCATCGGGTCCCTCCGGCTTGCCGTCGGCACCGATCTTGCGGACCTTGACGGATGCGCACCCCGCGGGAATCACCATCGCGAGTGTGAGCAACAGCAGCGCGCCGACGGCACAGACGTTGAACGACTTCTTCATCGCCCATTTCTCCTGGTTGTCAACGGATGGATTCTTCAGCACGAATCGCGCGGCGGCAAGCCCGGAGCTCGCGCATCGAGAGCAATCTAACATAGCCGCATTTGTGCGCACAGATGAGGACTTCTGCGCCGAAATCTCAATTCATCTCTTCCGACGACGCTGAGGCGACGATGGTCAAGGTCGGACGGGCGGTTAATCGAGCCTTTCGCTCTCGATGCTCGCGGACTCGCCGGCGAGCTTTTTTTCGACGTATCGCTTGAGCCAGTTCTCGAACGTCTTGCCGTGCGCGGTGTCCCTGCCCGTGAATTCGAGTTTCGCGATGCGGTCGTAGGTGATCGTGATTTTCGCGCCGGCGTCTGGGGTCATCAGGCGCAGGTTCGACTGCGCCAGCGTGGGGCCGGTACGCCGGTCGAAGATGTAGCCGGTGGTCGCCGAGCCGTCGGCGAGCGTCAACGTGACATCGCCCCGGTAGTCAAACGCCTGCTCGAGGGCCGCGAGCAGCGCCGTCTCGTCTTCGCGCGTGGCGACCATCCCCTGCAGCGACGGGTGAGCGGTGCTTTGGTGCGGGTCGTTCGATTTCACTTCCTGAGGCATGGGGGGCTCGCGGGGTGCGGGGTGCGGCTTGCGGGGTGCGGAAAAGAAGTCGGAAGGACGGAAGGCAAAAGGCGGAAAAGTGTGCGGGCGAGAAGGATATCGAAACGGGGCGGAGGCGCACGGAGCGGATGATTTCAGGCCGCAAACGGCCACTCGCGGATGGAGGACTCCGCCCCGTGATCGGCTTCGAGCTTCAAGCCTCAAGCTTCAAGCTCTTCCGGCTCCAAGCTCCCAACTCCAAACTCAAAACTCCCCTCACCCCACCCCGAACACCTTCCCGCTGCCGGGGTCCATGAGTTTCCACTCCAGTCGGCGGCAGAGGCGCAGGATCACGAGCCACGCCATGTCTTCTTCGTCGAGCGTGACCATGACCTGCGTGACCGGGTCGCGCTCGCCCGTCATGGGGAGTTGGATCGTCAGCCCCGGCCCGAAGAGAATGCCGGCGGTGAGCGGGTCGCCGTCGGGCGCGATGTTGAAGGGCGCGAGCGACTCGGCGATCTGGCGCGTCGTGCCCAAGGGCACGGCGTTCAACATCGACGCGGACGCACTCTCCTCTCCGTCGCTCGATGGATCGTCGCTCAGCAACTTCACGAGCAGGATGGAGCGGGTACGTGGCATGGGAAAGCGGAAGGGCGGAAGAGAAGAATCGAGGGCGGTACGAATCGGGTGCCGGTGTCGGGCTTGCGGTCTGGAGTTTGTGGCTCGGTGATCTCTCTTCGTCAGGCGCAAGACGCAGGACGCGAGCGAAGGCAGTCCTTTGGCGCACCGCGCACAGCGCGCGGCTCATCGCCCCGAGTATCGGCGGAATCGGCTTGGCCATCAACGCGTACGTTCTCCAGTGGAGCCGCCTGCGCGAGCAGGCGGTCGATCGGATGTGAGTCGCCCCACCGCGTTCCGAGGCGGGCGGCGAGTCTCTCTCGATCGGCTCGGCACAAAGACCCTCGGCTCGCGCCGAGGGCTCCGTGTGAGACGGGCTCATCAATGCGGCAGCTTGCCGCGCTGGCGGAGGGTCTCGGTGTCGCACTCGGAGCGCTCCACCACGCGCGATAACTCCGCCTCGGTCATCCACGGCAGCTGGGCGATCTTCTCGCGCAGCCGCGCCGGGAAGGGCTTGCCCTCGCGCTCATGCAACGGGCGCGTCTTCCAATAGCGGTGCATCCACAGGTACTGCTCCGGCGCGCGCCGGACCATCGTCTCGATCGCCCGCCGATACCGCGCGGTGATGTAGTACACCGCGTCGGGCTGCTTCTCCCAGTCGGCGGGATGGATCACATCCACGATCTCGATGCGGTAGGAGAAATGGCTGGATTCGGCGTGGGATTGGGCTTGGGGCTTGGGGCTTGGGCCTTGGGGGAGGAGGTCGTGGGAGGAAATCAGCACGGCGGGGTCGAGGGCGTCCCTCTCCCCCGCCCTCTCCCAAGGGGAGAGGGAGTTGGGAGGCAATCGCCGCGCGGTGCCGCAGACGATTTTCGCGCCGGAGCGGATCGCCAGCAGCGCGATGGTCTTGTAGGTCGAAGCGAGCCGGCCGAAGAAGGGAACATAGATGCCGCGTTCGCCCGCGTTCTGATCGGCGATGAAACCGACCGGGTCGCCGCGATCGATGACCTGCGGCAGGATGTGCGAGGCGCCGAACTTGTCGACCAGCGTCAGCCCGCGCCGCGAGCGCGAATCATGGACCCAGTCGTCCACCGGCTTCATGTCGAGCGGGCGGTAGAGCGCGTGGATGGGGAATCCCAGAACGGCGAGCGTGTAGCCCAGCAGTTCCCAGTTGCCGCAGTGCCCGGTGATCATGATGACCGGCCCGCCGCTGAGCAGTGCGGAGAGTCCTTCATTGAGATTGCCGAGGCGCGCGTGGCGTGGGTAGGCGTCGAGTGTCATCAGGCGCGGGGTGGCGGCGATCTCGGCGGCGACGGCGAAGAGGTGCCGGTACGCCTCGATCGCGTGTGCGCGCACGCGCGCGTCGGGCCAATCGGGGAAGCACCAGCTGATGTTGTCGATGGCGCGCCCGAGCCGGCGGCGGTTGATCGGGAGCCCGGCGTAGAACCCGGCGGCGCTCCGGAGCACCGGCACGGTTTCATCGATCGGAAAGAGTTGGGCGGCAGCGGCGAGCGTGCGCACCAGCGTGTAGATCGGCGGGTGCGTCCAGCCGGGGAGTTTCGATTTCGGGCGTCGTTGCTTGGAGAGGACCATGCGCGGGTGACGCGGAGCATGAATCATGTCGGGGTGCCGTGCCGCGACGCTCGGGGCGATGCACGCTCCGGCTCGGCTCCACCTCTATGTGGTTTGGTGCCGCCCGGCGGGAGAGAAGAACCGAGTCAGACCCCGAGCGTGGATCGCCGCCGAGCCGGCGTTCCACGGCACCCCAGCGGTGCTGGGTCAGCGGCGCTGCGCTTCCAGGCCCGTCAGCGTGTACAGACGGTTCTCGTTCAGCACGGGGATGCCGGTCTGGCTGGCGGTCTTGAAGAACTCGTCGTAGCGGAGGGAAGCCTGCTTCAGGTCGAGGTAGCGGGTGATGAGTTCGATGGGATCCTCCGCCTTCGGCTGCGGCGGGAGGATCGGCTTCACGCCCAGCACCACGAAGTCGGTATCGCCCGTCACGTCGTCGGAAACCGTGCCGCCCCAGTTGCTGATGAGGCTCTTGATTTCCTGCGTTTCCTGCGGCGTGGAAAGCCCGTCGCC
This sequence comes from uncultured Phycisphaeraceae bacterium, assembly GCA_964391865.1. Lineage (GTDB taxonomy): Bacteria > Planctomycetota > Phycisphaerae > Phycisphaerales > UBA1924 > DASZQL01. Next base: position 441,214 of record CAYMNQ010000003.1, on the reverse strand, counting down.
GTTGGTGTCGAAGTTGCCGTAGACCGTGAAGGTGTAGACCTTCTTCGGGTCGTAGACGGCGTTGACGAGCAGGTCGCCCTCGAGGATCGGGTTGCCCTTCCGCTCGCGGAGGACGCGGCAGAGGGCTGTGGTCTCGTCGATGCGGATCACCTCGACGGTCGCTTTGCCCTGCGGGTACTCGCCCTTCTCGTCGGCTTTCACGCTGGTGCCGACGTCGTACACCTCGAACGCGAGCCCGACCACAAGCCGGTTCTTGCGGCCGAGGTCGATGTAGACCTGGCGCGCGGTGGCGTTGACACCGACCACGCGCCCGTCGGTGAGCGTGGTTTCGTCGGCGGGGCGGAGCGTCTCTTTGGTGCGCTCGCCGCGGAGCGTGCGGACCTGGTCCTTCAGCACGAGGTTGTCGGCTTCGAGCTTCTCGATCTGCGCGGTGAGCGAGGAGATCGTGGTGTCGGTCTCGGTCTTGACCTTCGTGATCTCGCCGGTCATGAAGGTTTTGGTTTCCTCGACGCCGCCGCGGTAGCGGTCGAGTTCGGACTTGTAGCCGCTGATCTCTTCGTTAAGTTTGGCGATGGTTGCGTCTTGCTCCTGCTTGACGGCTTCCTGGCGCTGGGCGGCGGCGAGGAGTTGGGCCTGCGCTTCGTCGCGCGCGGCGTTCGCGGTCTCGACGCTGCTCTTGAGCGACGCGATCTCGCCGTTCTTGTCATCGAGTACCCGCATCAGCGGCTGGGCGTCCGGGCCGATGGCGGTCGCGATCTTGCTCTTCAGGCTCTCGGGCGTCTCGCGCGGCGAGCCGGTGACGGCTTTCATGGTGTCCTGCATGCCGAGGTCGAGGTAGCGCACCACGCCGCGGTTGCTGCCGGCGAGGCGCTTCAGTTCGGACCAGCGGTCGTCGCTCTCGTCGGAGCGGACAGCGACGGCGAGGTCGTTCCTCGCCGTCGTGAGGTCGGTGCTGAGGCGCTGCACGCGCGCGAACAGGATGATCGAGATCACGAACAGCGTGAGCGAGAGCACGCCGAAGATCGCGAGGGTGACCATGATGCCGACGCTGGCGCTGGTACGGGCGGCCATAGAAAAGCTCCGGGGGGAAAGGCTTGGGGGCTGGGGCTTGAGGCTTGGGGACGGAAGACGGAAGTACGGAAGGCGGAGGTAGGACTCGGAACGAAGTTTGGTTGCGGGGAAGTGCGGCTCATCCGATACGCACCGGTTCGGCGTGCGGATTCGGGTCGGGCAGTGTCCCGGATCGACGTGGCGCGGTCAAGGAACGGGACGATCGGGACTCAGGGGCCGATCCCACCGACCAGCGTGCGCACGCCGACATCAGACAGCTGCGGGTCCGTTGCAGATCACGAACAAACACCTTTTTCGAGCGAGAACCGCATGGCGAGAACCCAATCACACGCCCATGATCGAACAGACACGCCGCGACGCTGAGGCGAGCCCGCGTCCAAAGAGAAAACCCCTCGCGGGCGAGGGGTCTGGTGAGAATCGTGATCTGCCGACGGGCGGGTCAGAACTTCAGTTCGCGGAGCGAGAGGCCCATCTCGCCCAGCTTGATCTTCACTTCGTCGAGGGACGTCTGCCCGAAGTTCTTGACGCCCAGCAGTTCCGCCTCGGTCCTAGCGGCGAGGTCGCCCACGCTCTGGATTCCCAGATACTGCAGCGCTTTGCGGGCGCGGACAGAGAGGCCCAGATCGCCGACCGGGCGGCCGAGGGCGGCTTCGCTGCCCGAGCCGCGGAGGGAGTCGAAGACTTCCTTGCGGATGCGGCGGTGGGCGTCTTCGAGACCCTGACCGAGGCGCAGGCCCTTGGTTGAGAGCATGGTCTTGATCTCGGTGAGCGACGCTTCGCCGAAGTTCTTGTAGGACATCAGCTCCGCCTCGGTGATGCGGAGCAGATCGCCGAGGGTGCGGATGTTCATCTTCTTGAGGCAGTTGCGGGCGCGGACGGAGAGCTCGAAGTCGGTGACGGGGGTGTCGAGCAGAGCGTTGCGCTTCGCCATGTCGCGGTCATGCTCTTCATCGACGAACATCTCGCGCGACGCGCCGATGTCCTTCATGAACAGCCTGGCTCGCTCGTGGTTGGGGTTGGTGTCGAGCACCTGGCGGAGGCACTTCTCGGCCCGCTGGATGTCGCCCGCGTCTTCGTAGAGCACCGCGAGATTCATAAGCGCGTTGATCGGCGCTGGGATGCGCTCGCAGCATCGCTCGTACAGGGAAATCGCTTCAGACTCCTCGCCCTTGAGATCGAGCTCGTAGGCGAGCTTGAACAGGCCGTCCACGCTGTTGGGATCGGCCCCGACGGCTTTGCGGTACGCGGCGATGGAGGCTTCGCGGTCGCCGTTGGCGCGGGCTTTGTCGCCGTCATCAACGTGCCGGGCGGCGACCTCGGGGTTGCCGCGGAGGTTGTCGTCGATGCCGATAATGGTGTCGAGCGGGTCGTTGATCATGAGGCACTCCGCGGATGACGCCGGCGCACCGGTGCGGCGAGGATGTCGAGCCGGGCGGTTCCCACCGAACCGCGACAGCACCGCAGTTCGCGGGCGTCAATCAGATGAATGAATCGAGCGGGCGAGTATACGGACAAACCCCTTCCGGCTCAAGCGCGCCGGATCGCGCGATTTAGCGGGGATTTGCTGATGAAATCTCTTCCTCGGCAGTGTTCGTGGCCTGTTCGATCGCGGCTTCGAGCGGGCCTGCGATCGGGCCTCCCAGCGCGACGGCCGAGATGGCGGCCGCCGTGCCGTCGGCGGGTTCGAGCACTTTGATCTCTCGCCACTTCCCGCCCATGAAGCGCCACAACAGCGCGATGCCGAGGAAGACGATGTAGAGGGCGGCGGCGATCCACGGGCCGAGCGCCCCCCACTCGGGCTTGAACTTCGTGAGCGCGCCGCCCAGCCCGATGATGGTGGTCCACGCGAGGATCATGGTGGCGACGCTGGGCCAGACGGTGTCGCCCGCGCCTTTCAGCGCGCCGATGAGCGCCATGCCCATGCCGTCGAAGAGCTGGAAGAGCGCGGCGAGGATGAGCAGCTGCGAGCCGATGCGGAGTACCTCGGCGTACTGCTCGGGGGTCCAGGTCTTCTCGTCGTGGAAGACGTTGATGAGCTGCGCGCGGAAGAGGATGAAGCCGAGCGCGCAGAGGCCCATGTAGCCCATCGCGAGTTTCATGCCCAGCCAGGTGCGCTTGACGGCGAGATCGGGGCGGCCCGCGCCCATGCACTTGCCGACGATCGCGGTGAGCGCGATCGAGATGCCGACGGCGGGCATGAAGGAGAGGTGCATGTACTGGAGGGTGATCCATCCGGCGGCGTTCTGCGCCACGCCGAAGCCGGCGGAGAAGACGGACATGAAGATCCACCAGCAGACCATCTCGTTGCCGAACTGCACGCCGCCGGGCCAGCCGAGTTTCCAGATGTCGCGGACGTGCTTGGTGCTGAAGCGCCAGGCGGCGCGCGTGCGGAACTGCGCGTTGAGCTTGGGCGAGAGGAACACGGCAAGCGGGATAGCGAACTCGCAGAACGCGCCGACGACCGTGCCGACGGCGGAACCCGCGACGCCCCACTGCGGGAAGCCGTACTCGCCGAAGACGAGGAGATAGGTGAGGGCGATGTTGACGACCTGCCCGACTCCCACGGCGGCGGCGACGATGACGGGCTTGTGCATGCCGTAGAAGAAGCCGTGCAGCGAGCGCCCGCCAATGGTGAAGAGCGAGCCGACGAGGAGGATGCGCGCGTAGTCGGACTCCATCGACGCGACCTCGGGCGTGACGGACTCCAGACCCGCGAGCGCGCGGAGTTGGTGCATCACATCGGGCAGCACGGCGGCGAAGGGGAGTAGCGCGAGCAACCAGATGATGCCGACGAGCCACAGCCCGTTCCAGGCGTACGCGGGGGCGCGCTCGGGCGTGCCGGCGCCGAGGTTCTGTGAAACGTAGGTGTTGATGATGCCGAGCACGCCCATGACGATGGCCATGAGAAAGAAGGCGGCGACCCCGCCGTTGCCTGCGGCAGCGAGCGCGTCGGGGCCGAGCTGCGTGACGAAAAGCTTGTCGACGAACTGCATCGCGGTCATCGAGGTCATGGTGAGGACCGCGGGGAGCGCGATCTTGACCATCTCACGCAGCGGGTGCGCGTCGATCTCGGCGAGGTCGGGTTGGCTCGCGGGGGTATTACTCACGGTTCAGATTCAAAGATTGGCTTTGGCTCAGGATACTGAGCGCGGATGTTTGGAACGCACAGGCCTTTTAGTGCGATCGAACAGATTTGTTGCACGGGCTAGAACTACCCACGCGAGCATAATACGATTGAGAGAGGCAGAGTGCGTGACCGACCGCGAGAGGAGGGCAAGGTGGACAGAACGATACATTTCTGCGGCGCGGCATCGCCACACAGGTGCATTGAAACGCTCGCACGAATCGCAGCAATCGGGACGGCGCTGATTTCTGCTCCCGCGGATGCGGAGACGTGGTCGGTTGTCAATCTGCACCCATCTGGTTCTCTGACTTCGCAGCTCTTGGGGGCCAGCGCAAATCGCCAAGTTGGAATATCAATCGTCGACGGTGACTATCGCGCGAGCCTTTGGACAGGTTCCGCTGGTTCGTGGACCGATCTGCATCCGGCTGGATCAGGCGGCCCTTCATTCGCACTGGCCGCGGACGGTGATACGCAAGCCGGCTACGCCACGGTCGGAGGGCAGGTTCGCGCCAGTTTGTGGCAAGGGAGCGCAGCATCTTGGATTGACCTGACACCGACGGGAGCATCTGAGTCACAAGCCTTGAGCGTCGCCGATGGGCAACAAGTTGGCTTTGCAATACTCGGTGGCGTCACACAAGCAAGCCTTTGGAACAGTACCGCAGATTCTTGGGTTGACCTGCATCCAGTTGGCGCAGCGCAGTCGCGGGCCCACGGCGTCGGTGATGGTTGGCAGGCGGGCATCTCAACATTTGGAGGCGTAACGCGAGCAACGCTTTGGAACGGTACGGCTGAGTCTTTCGTCGATCTGCATCCCCAAGGCGCCAGTCTCTCTGATGCGCGCGGTGTCAGCGGTGGAAAGCAAGTGGGCTACGTTTCGATGCTGGGAAGCCAGCGAGCCAGCCTTTGGAGCGGGACGCCGGAATCTTGGGTTGACCTGAACCCGAGTGACGCTATCGACTCTGTCGCTTGGGCGATACATGAAGACCGGCAAGTTGGATACGCGAGCTTTGGAGGTATCTACCACGCCGGCATTTGGAGCGGCACGGCAGCCTCTTGGCACGACTTGCATGCCTACCTGCCCTCGGAGTTCTCATCGAGTGAGGCCAGAGGGATTTCCGTCGTTGGAGGCATTACGTATGTAGCGGGACTCGGCTACAACTCCGTCACTCAACGACACGAGGCATTGCTCTGGACGATTCCATCACCTAGCACCGCATTGACACTTGGCAGCGTGTATGGCTTTTGCTCTTGGCGGCGACGTCGCTAGTTTTTGTTTCTGTTTACGGCCACTCCGCTCGCCCGTTTCACGGGCGAGGTTGATCGGGTGATGAGTTTGTTCCGCATGGATCGACACCAGACGCTCGCGCGTCTGGCAACCATCGAGCGCCCGCTTCGCGGGCGAAGCCGCTCGGAATACTGTTACTCGAGCGTTTCGAGCATCGCGCGGGTGTACGGCTTCAACTCTTGCCAGCGGCCCTCGCGCACCACCCTCGGCCAGTCGGGATTCGCGATGAGCGCTCGCCCCACGGCGATGAGGTCCGCTTCGCCGCGATCGATCAGCGCCGCCGCGGGCGCGGGGTCGGTGATCTCGACGGGGGCGGCGTCGCTCATCGACGACGACACGCTGACGCGCCCGACGGCGATGACGGGCAGGCCGCTGAGTTCGCGGGCCCAGCCGGCGAGCGTCTTGGGTGAGCCTTCGAACGCGGATTCGGTCGCGTCCGAGGTGCTGGCGTGCAGCAGGTCGATGCCTTCCTCGCGGAGCGCGGTGACAAAGAGGCCCAGCGTGCGCGGGTCGGGGAAGTTGATGGCGCTCGCGTCTTCGACTTTCCACTGGCTGAAGCGGTAGATGATCGGAAACTCGTCGCCCAGCGCGGCGCGGACGGCGCGGCAGACCATGAGCGGGAAGCGCATCCGGTTCTCGAACGGGCCGCCGAAGCGGTCGTTGCGCTTGTTCGACGCGGGCGAGAGGAACGATTCGAGGAGGTAGCCGTGGGCGCCGTGGATTTCGACGGCGTCGAAGCCGGCGCGGCGGGCGTTCTCGGCGCCGTGGCGGAAGGCGTCGATGACGTCGGTGATGTCGCGCTCGCTCATCTCGCGCGGGGTTGGCTTGTAGCCGCCGGCGCGGTTGGGGGCGGCGACGGGCGAGGGGCCGATCGGGTGCATGCCGTGGCGGCCCGTGTGCCACAGTTGCAGCGCGATCTTCGAGGCGCGGTCGCCCGCGTGATGGACGGCGGCGGTGACGCGCGACCACGCTTCGACCTGCGCTTCGGACCAGATTCCCGGCACGGTGCGCGTGTCGGGCGCGTGCCGATCATCGATGACGGTGCCCTCTGTGATGATCAGACCGGTGCCGCCGGCGGCGCGGCGGGCGTAGTACTGGATCATCTCGTCGGTGGGGACCGCCTTGCGCTCTTCGGGCACCTTGCGGCGCGTCATCGGCGCCATGGCGAGGCGGTTGGGCAGCGACAGCGCGCCGATGGTGATCGGAAGGAAGAATGGCTCGTACATCGCGGGATCGGCGATTGTCATGGCCCGAATCGTAGGCGGCGTGGGCCGCGCGGGATGCTCTATCATCGGCGGCATGAAACCACTCTCGGATCGGATCGCGGTCGTCACCGGCGCGTCGAGCGGCATCGGGCGGGCGCTGGCGGAGCACTTCGCGTCGCTCGGGGCGGCGGTGGTCGTCAACGCGCGCCGGACGGAACGGCTGGATGAACTCGTGAGCGAGCTGCGGCGCGGCGGAGGGCGCGCGGAAGCCGTCGCGGGCGATGCGGCGGAGGATTCGGTGATCCGTGCCATGCTCGACCGCGCGAAGTCCAGCTTCGGGCGCGAGGCGTGCCTCGTCGTCCTCAACGCGGGGCGCGGCCTCTCCGGCAGCCCGCTGGGCAGCGACATGGCGCAGTGGGAAGAAATGATCCGCGTGAACCTGACCGGGGCGGCGAAACTCCTGCGCGCGGCGGCGGAGCGGATGAAGATGCTGCCCTCGCCCGCGGCGGGCGCGGAGGGGAAGGGCGGCGCGTGGCTCGGCGCGCCCCGCGACATCATCGCGATCTCGTCGAGCGTGGGGCGGAATATCTCGCCTTTCTCATCCATGTACGGCTCGACGAAGTTCGCCCTGAGTTCGATCGCCGAAGCGGCGCGGCGGGAGCTGTCGGCAACGGGCATCCGCGTGAGTGCCATTCATCCCGCGGTCGTGCGCAGCGAGTTCCAGCAGGTCGCGGGGTACGACCCGGCGAAATTCGGCGCGTTCATGGACACCATCGGGCCGGTGCTCGAGCCGATGGATGTCGCGCGAGCGGCGGCGTACATCGCGTCGCAGCCGGCGCACGTGTGCGTGAACGACATCATGATCCGGCCCACGCGGCAGGAATATCCGTGAGTGAACAGGGTGCCGGGGCACGCGAGTGATCGTGTCAATTCGTATGATGGCGTCGCAATGAAACACGCACGCCGCGCGTTGATGATGTTGGCTCTGGGTTGCGGGATGGCGGCGCTCGCCGGGGGTGAGCCGGCCCCGGTTCCAGCGCCGGCACCGGCCCCTGCTGCTCCCGCGAGCGATGTGCCGCCGATCTCAAAGCCGGCGTTCGACGCGCTCCGCGCGGGGAAACTCGTGGTGATGATGCGTCACGCCGCGACCAACAAGGACGACAAGGATCAGGAGGGGTTCACGTTCGACGACTGCGCCAAGCAGCGCAACCTGAACGAGAAGGGGCGCGAGCAGGCGAAGGCGCTCGGCGCGACGTTGAACGACCTCGGCATCCCGGTGGGCGAGGTGCTCACCAGCCCGATGTGCCGAGCGAAAGAGACGGCGCAGATCGCGTTCGGCAAAGGCAATGCGAAGGAGTCGCTCTTCCTCGAAACCGCCCAGGCGTTTCGCGAGCGCCAGCCGATGCTGGGCACGCCCACGAAGGACGGGAACCGGTTCCTCGTGTGCCATGTGCAGATTCTGAAAGCGCACCAACTCATCCGCGGCGACGAACTGCCCGAAGGCGGCGCGGTGATCGTGGAGCCTCGCGGTAAAAACGAGTTCGCAATCATCGGGCAGGTGCAGATCGGTGAGTGGGAGAAGCTGCGGGCGTATCTGCCCAAGCAGTAACGCCGAGCGGCGGCGGCGCTCCCCGGCCTCGCCGGTTATCCGCGCGTCCCAAGAAGTAATCCGGGTTTGCTCCGCGCGATACCGAACAAAGCACAAATTACAAGCGAATTCTTCACATTCCTCTTGGACTTTGTTCGCGTTGAGGTAGCGTGGAACGGGCCTCGTGGAGATGGGTATTCGCCGGCGATGGTTGCGCCGGGCGTGTTCTGAGGGCGGCGGCGTGTGTTGTTGGGCGGCTCGTGTGAGCCGTGTGTGTTCGCGCGGACACAGGAGATGGGTGTTTCGTGAGCGCTTGGGGTGACTGGTCGCTGCCGGGCGGGCCGGGGACGAAGTTTCTTCACACAACTGTTGTGAAGAGCGCCGGAGCGGCGCGCTCCCAACGCTGGCCCGCTGGGAGCGCTTGCGGCTCCGGCGGCGCGGATGGTTTGAATGGTCCGCGGCCGAGGTCTTTTTCCCGTTTGTCTGAGAGAAGGAGAATCGTGATGGGAATGCGCATCGATCGGCGGTGGTGGCGCGCGCTGTGTTCCGGCGCGGCGGCGGTGGTCGGTCTTTCGGCGATCGCCGGGGCCGGAGGCGTGCAGGAGTGCTGCGTCGATTTCAGCGACCAAACGACGGCGGGGTTCGCGCCCTGCCCGACGGCGCCGAACATCCAGGTGACGACCGCGCAGCCGGGGCCGTCCGGCGCGGCGACGGATTTCTATCTGCGACTTCGTGACCTGTCGGGTTCGTCGGTCGCGTGCGGGCCGGGCATTTGCGGCGGGAACTGGGCGGAGTACGCGCAGGGCAACTGCGGCGCGTTCTGCTTTGACATCCGGCTCTTCAACGACGGCTGCTTCGCGGGCAACCCGCTGTGCGACACGCAGGGGTGGATCCCGATCACGCCGTCGTTCACAATCCTGGGCGGCGGGTTCGTGGCGCGGTTCACCGCGAACAACTTCATCACCACCGACGCGGGCCCCGCGGGCGGGTGGCACACGATCTGCGCGCCGATCGGCTTCACCGATACGACGGGCAACCTGCCCACCGGGCCGGACGGCGTCTGGACGATGATCACCGGCACCAACGCCGACTGGAACACGCTGCTGGCGAACGTGCAGGAAATCCGCCTGCCCATCGACTTCACGGCAAACCCGGCGGAGATCGCCGGATACGACAACCTGTGCCTGCGGCGCGACCAGTGCGGCTGCATGGAAGTGACGACCACCGAGCTTGACTGCATCCCCGGCAGCCAGCCCAGCTACAACTGGACCTTCTGCGTCACCAACACCAGCGGGCAGACGGCGAACGCGCTGTCGATCATCACGCCCAGCGGCGTGATGCTGTCGAATCAGGCGTTCGCGATCAACCCGCCGCTGGCGGACGGCGACGCGCGCTGCTTCACGCTGACCGTGACCGGCGCACCGGCGGGCGTTGATTCGTGCTTCACGTTCATCCTGCGGCGCACGCTGCCCGGTCAGCCGGCGGTGGAATGCTGCCGCGCGGAGGTGTGCATCAACCCGCCGGGCTGCTGCTTCGAGACGAGCAACGTGGTGGTGACTCCCGCACCGACGGCGGCGGATCCGAACCGCGTGCAGGTGTGCCTCGACATCACCAACGAGACGAACGCGCCGGGGTTCAACTTCCACCACCTGTTCATCATCGACCCGGACCTGTTCAACCCGCCGACATTCGGGCCGCAGTACTTCACGACGCCCTCCCCGCTGCCGGCGGGCGGGCTGCCCCCCGGCGGGACGGCGACCATCTGCTTCTTCATCAACAACCCGACACCCGGCTCGCAGGTGTGCTTCGACATCGAGGTGCACGACATCAACATCGATCCTTGCTGCTCGGAGATGGTGTGCGTGGACGTGCCGGGCGGGACGGCGTGCCCGTGCCCGATCGACTGCCCGCCCGACGCGGTGCGCGAGATGGAACCGTGCGGCATGCATCTGAATGACATGTGCCAGCTCGACGCGACGACACCCTTCATGTCGTTCGACAAGGCGCACTGCGGCACGACGTTCATCAACGGCCCGATGGCCGACTCCGACTGGTGGTACTTCTCCGTGGTCGGCGGGTCGAGCTACACCGTTCAGTTCCGCGCTCAGTTCGCCGCACAGGTGACGATCAACTTCATCGCCGCGGGCGGCGGCTGCGCCGACGGCGTGGGGCTGTTCACGCGGTTCGTCCAGCCCTGCACCAACGAACTCCTCACGTTCACGGCGCCGGGCACCGGCGTTGCAATCGTCGTGGTGGACCCGGTGCAGTCGGGTGTTGACCTGCCGTGCGACATCTGCAACGAGTACGGGCTGCGCGTCAGTCAGGCTCAACCGCTCTGCACCGGCGACCTGAACTTCGACGGCGTGGTCGGACTCGCGGACGTGGCGACGCTGATCAACAACTGGGCCACCGTCGGCCCGATTGGCGACGCGAACCGCAGTGGGCTGGTCGACCTCGTTGACCTGTCGATCCTGATTCAGGAGTGGGGCCAGTTGTGCGACTGAGCCTTCGATTCAAGAGATGACCCGCGCGGGCGGGGTCAACCGACCCCGCCCGCGATCAAGACCCCCGTGACCCCCGTGAAAGAGATTCGCTGCTCCAACCCCTCGAAGGAGGACTTGACGATGTTCCCAAAGACGATGACACGACTGCTCCATGCCGCGGTGTTCGCGGCGGCGAGCGCCGGAACTCTGCAGGCGCAGACCGGCACGCCCGAGGCGCCGTTCCCGGTGCGCTGCGGCGAATCGGCGGCGACCGCGTTCTCAAACTTTGTTCAGCCGTTCAACCCGTTCAGCGGGATCAACCTGAACAACCCCGTGGTGATGGTGATCGATAACCGCATCCCCGGCGCGACCGTGCCCGACCCGGGCCCCGGCCCGAACAGCTGGGCGGCGGCGATGTTCTACAACGCGAGCGGGCCGGCGAACCATCAATGGACCGCCGCGAATCTCGGGCAGCTCTTCGGCGTGGAGTTCGACAACGCGCCGAACCCCAACATCTACGTCACCGCGTCGACGGGCTACGGCAGCGACAACGTCGCGTACGACAACGCCAACACGTCGCCCTTCGCCACCTCGCCCTTCCCGGGCGCCGCGACCGGCGGCGAGGTGTACAAGCTCGACGGCACGACCGGCAACATCTCGCTCTTCGCCACCCTGCCCAACGCGGGCGCGGGCGGCGGGACCGGCCCGGGGCTCGGCAACCTGTGTTTCAGCGCCGAGCACGGCCGGCTCTACATCACCAACTTCCATGACGGGCGCGTGTACGCGTACGACCTCGCGGGCAACTGCCGCGGGACGTTCAAGCACTCGACCGGCGCGATCACGACCAACAGCACCGGGCCGTGCCCTGCTGATTCTTCCGCCGTCCCCGGCTTCGCGCCGCTCGGCGAGCGGGCGTGGGGCGTCGCGGTGAACAACGGCCGGCTCTACTACGGCATCTGGAGCGAGGACCGCGGGCGCCCGAGCGCCACCGCGGCGAACACGGTGCACTCGATCGCGCTCACGCCGACGGGCGATTTCAGCGGCGTGTCGCAGCTGGAAGTGACGTTGCCGATCTTCAATACGAACTGGTCCAACCCGGTCTCGGACATCATGTTCTCGAGCCAGGGGCGGATGATGGTCGCGGAGCGCGTGATGCTCAACGACGTCGGCATCGGCGCGCAGCCCGCGACCGGCTTTGAGGGTCACGCGGCCCGGAACCTCGAATTCGAACTCATCGCGGGCGTGTGGACCGCCACCGCGCCGGCGCGCGAGTTCCTGATGGGCAACCCGGTGCAGTTCGGCGCCAACGCGTCGGGCGGCATCGACTTCGACTGCGACGACAACCTCTGGTCCACCATCGACCAGATGCCCGCCAGCAGCACGGCGGTCTACGGCCTGCAGCGCACGCCGGCGAACGGCAACACGCTGGCGACCATCGGCGCCGTCGGCTACTTCATCGATATCGACCAGATCTCCAGCGTGCAGAGCAAGAACCGCATCGGCAGCGTCGCGGTCTACCGCTGCTGCTGCATGGAGGTCGCCACCGAGGAGCTCGACTGCGTCCCCGGCAGCACCCCCGCGGCGTATAACTGGACTTTCTGCGTCACCAACACCAGCGGGCAGACCGCCAACGCGCTGTCGATCATCACGCCCAGCGGCGTAACGCTGTCGAACCAGGCGTTCGCGATCAACCCCCCGCTCGCCAACGGCGATACGCGCTGCTTCACCCTCGTGCTCAGCGGCTTGCCCGCCGGGCAGACGGGCTGCTTCACGATGATCCTGCGGCGCACGCAGACCGGGCAGCCGAGCGTCGAGTGCTGCCGCCGCGAGGTGTGCATCACGCCCCCGGTGTGCTGCTTCGAGACGAGCAACCAGGTGGTGACGCCGGCGCCGACGGGCACCGACCCGAATCGAGTGCAGGTGTGCCTTGACATCACCAACGAGACCAACGGGCCGGGCTTCGCGTTCCATCACCTGTTCATCATCGACCCGGACCTCCTGAACCCGCCGACCTTCAACCCGCAGCACTTCTTCTCGGGCAGCGGCCTGCCCGTCGGCGGCTTGCTGCCGGGGCAGACGGTGAACATCTGCTTCTTCATCAACAACCCCACGCCAGGCACCACCGTGTGCTTCGATATCGAAGTGCACGATATCGATATCGACCCGTGCTGCTCGGAAACGGTGTGCGTCATCATCCCACCGGGCCAGACCGACTGCGCCTGCCCGGACCCGTGCATCCCCGGCGCGATCCCCGAGAACGAGCCGTGCATGCAGCACATCAACGACGTGTGTGATCCGTTCGGGCCCGGCTCGACGATCCACACGCTCTCGACCCGTGCGTGCGGCCAGGTGTCGACCGACGCCGCCGGTGGCGCTGATTCGGATTGGTGGTACTTCACCGGCACTCCCGGTGCGACGTACACCATGACCTTCAGCACGCAGTTCCTGGCGCAGGTGTCGGTGAACTTCATCCCGCAGGGAGTGCCCTGCCCCGGCTTCCCGCTGCAGCAGTTCCTGCTCGACCCGTGCCTGAGCGTCACGGTGACGTTCACGATCCCTGACATCGGGATTCTGGCGATCAACGTGATGCCGATCGTCCCGCCGATGGTCCCCTGCGAGTGCGGCAACTACGGCTTCACCATCACGCAGATCTCGCCGGCGTGCATCGGTGACGAGGACGGCAGCGGCTCGATCGGGCTGGGCGACCTCGCGGTCGTGATCCAGAACTGGAGCACCGCCGGGCCGGCGGGCGACTGCAACCGCGACGGCGTGGTTGGCCTCGCCGACGTCGCCGGTCTGATCCAGCACTGGGGCGAAGTCTGCCAGTGATCAGTGACTGAGCTTTCTCACGGGCGCGGCGTTGAAAGACGCCGCGCCCGATTCCCGGGCCGGAAGGCCCACGATGTCCCCCGATGCTCTCGATCGGAAGGAGGCGCCCGGTGTTCACTCGTTCTCTGGTCCGCGCTGCGGCGATGGTGTTCGGCGCGTTTGCCGTCGCTGGTTCCTCGATCGCGCAGACCGAAGCCACGCTGCCGATCGAGTGCGGCTACTCCGCCGTCACCTGCTTCAGCGGGTGGAACACGCCCTTCGACCCGTTCAGCGGGATCAACCTCGATGCGCCGAGCGCCGGCGTGATCGACACGCGCATCCCCGGCGCGCTGGTGCCCGATGTCGGCCCCGGGCCGAACAACTGGCCCGCCGCCATGTTCCACAACGACTTCGGCCCACCCCAGCACCGCTGGCACGCGCGGAACATCGGGCAGGTCTTCGGCATCACGCTCGACAACGCCAGCCCGCCCAACATCTACGTCACCGCCACCACGACCTACGGCAGCGACAACCCGGCGTACGACAACATTCAGACCACGCCCTTCGCCACGTCGCCATTCCCCAGCACCGCGAACGGCGGGGAGATCTACAAACTCGACGGCTCGAACGGCAACGTCTCGCTCTTCGCCACGCTGCCCAACCTCGGCGCGGGCGGCGGCACGGGGCCTGGGCTGGGCAACATCTGCTTCGACGCGATGACCGCGCGCTTCTACGTCTCGAACTTCCACGACGGGCGGATCTACTCGCTCGACCTCGCGGGCAACTGCAAAGGAACCCTTGACGCCGCCGGCGGCACGATCACCACCAACGTCGCCGGACCCTGCCCCGCCGAGCCCGGTGCCGCGCCAGGATTCGAGTCGCTCGGCAAGCGCCCCTGGGCGGTGCAGACGCACAACGGGCGGCTCTATTTCAGCCTCTGGACCGAGGACCGCGCCCGCGCCGCGGCGGGCACCGCGAACACCGTCCACTCCATCGCGCTCACACCCACGGGAGACTTCACGGGCGTATCACAACTCGAGGTCACCGTGCCCGTCCTCTTCGGCGACTTCTCCAACCCCGTCTCCGATATCGCGTTCTCGAGCGTCGGCCGGATGATGCTCGCCGAGACAGTGATGGCGAACGACGTCGGCCCGGGCGCGCAGGTCGCCACCGCTTCCGACGGGCACACCGCGCGGAACCTCGAATGCGAACTCATCGCGGGCGTGTGGACCTCGACCGCGCCGGCGCGTGAGTTCCTCATCGGAAATCCGGTCCACCTCGGGCGCAACGCCGCCGGCGGCGTGGCGTTCGATTGCGACGACAACCTGTGGTCCACGGGCGACAACCTCGTCGGCACGCCGGCGATCTACGGCATCCAGCGAACCCCCGCGAGCGGCAATACCCTCGCCACCATCCACCCCACCGGCTATTTCATCGACCTCGACGGCGTCTTCACCGTGCAGAGCAAGGGACGCATCGGCGATGTGGCGCACTACAAGTGCTGCTGCATGGAAGTCGTCACCGAGGAACTCGAGTGCATCGCCGGCGGCAACACGCCCGGCTACTCCTGGACCTTCTGCGTCACGAACACCAGCGGGCAGACGGTGAACGCGCTCTCGATCATCCCCCCGCCGGGCGTGATGCTCTCGAACCCTGCGTTCGCCATCAACCCCCCGCTCGCGAACGGCGACACGCGATGTTTCACGATCACCGTCAGCGGCGCGCCGGCGGGGATCGAGACTTGCTTCACGATGATCCTGCGCAAGACGCAGCCGGGGCAGCCGAGCGTCGAGTGCTGCCGGCGCGACATCTGCATCACGCCGCCCGTGTGCTGCATGGAGATCACGACGCAGTCCGTCACCCCCGCGCCGACGGCGGCGGACCCGAACCGCGTGCAGGTGTGCCTGAACATCACGAACCTGACCAACGCGCCGGCGTTCAACTTCCATCACCTCTTCATCATCGACCCGGACCTGCTGAACCCGCCAAGCTTCTCACCCCAGCACTTCACTACGCCCTCGCCCCTGCCAGCGGGCGGCTTGCCCCCCGGAAGTTCCGCGGTGGTGTGCTTCTTCATCAGCGGCGGGGCGCCCGGCTCGGCGGTGTGCTTCGATGTTGAAGTGCATGACATCGACATCGACCCGTGCTGCGCCGAAACGGTGTGCGTTGATCTGCCGCCGCTGTGCCCCTGCCCCGACCCGTGCCCCGTCGGCGCGGTGCCCGAGAACGAAATCTGCGGCGACCACCGCAACGACGTGTGCGACCCCGCGGCGCCAGGCTCGCAGTTCCTCACGCCGCCGGTGGAGGCGTGCGGGCGGCTCTTCTCGATGGGCGCAAGCTTCGATGTCGATCACTGGTACATCAACGCGAAGGTCGGCGCGACGTACACCATCGGCTTCAGCTCGCAGTTCACGGGGATCGTGAACCTTTACTTCCTGTCGCCCGGCGAGACGTGCGACGTGGTCCCGCCGCTGTTCAGCAGGCTCGTCGATCAATGCACCGGCAGCGCGATCACGTTCATCGCGCCGAGCAACGGCATCATCGTCGTCGAAGTCCGCCCGATCCTGCCGAGCGATTTCCCCTGCGAGTGCGGCGGGTACTCGATGCGCATCACCGAGCAGCTTGCGATGTGCCTCTGCGATAACAACGGCGACGGCATGATCACGCTGAGTGACATCGCCGCGATCCTCGCCAACTGGGGCGGCCCCGGCCCGGCGGGCGACTGCAACGGCGACGGCATCGTCGGGCTGGCCGACATCGCGCTCGTCCTCTCGCAGTGGGGCTGGATGTGCCGGTGATCGGCGATTGATCTTCGATCGATTCACGCGGCCAAGACGCCGCGATGGGTTGCGCTCGTGAAGGAGTTCGTCAGAGCATCGCGCCCCGTCGGGCGCGCCGCTCTTTTGGTTCGTTGGTCGACTGATTTAGAGTTTCAATGCCCGGCGAACGCGCTCGGCCAGGGTATGAACCGACAGGTCGTTGAGCTCACCGGCGTCAAGGAACAACCCGCCGCATATCTTGCACGACTCATACTTAACGTGCGGCTGGTCGAGATGCCTCATGTCAATCAGCCTCGCCTTGTCGCGGGGGCAGAATTGTGCCTGCGCGTCCGGGGCAACGGATCCTCCAGCCGAATCAATACGCTTCATCGCGCTGCGCTGCTGCAGCAGCTTCTCGAGTTCGAGCGCGTCAAACCACAGTCCGCCGCACTTCATGCAGCGATCAATCTCCACGCTGCCAGAATTCACGATTGACATCCGACTCGAACATTTGGGGCAATCAATGTCGCCCGAGCTCGACCCCGCGCCGCCCTGATCTGATTGATGAGTTGTGGACATTCCAACATCATATCGGAGCCCGACCGACGGATGGTACGCTCGTTCGATGTCTCCGCCCCAAATCTGGTTCGATGCGCATCTCGACCTCGCCTGCCTCGCGGTGTGTGGGCGTGATCTGACTTTGCCGCTGGAGCACATCGATCCCGGTGCGAAGCCCTTCCCGCCCGCGGGGGTCACACTGCCGTCGCTCGCGGAGGGGCGCGTGCGGCTGGCGCTCGCGACGATCTTCATCGAGACGCTCGACACGATGCCCGAGGGCGGCGTGCTCGGCCCCGAGCAATACATGATGGGCGACGCGGAGCGCGCCTCGCGCCTCGCTCGCGCGCAGATGGAGGCGTACCTCACCTGGCGCGATCGCGGGTTGGTCGCGCTGGACTTCCCGCGCCTGTTCCGCAATGACCCCGGCGTGGGCGAGGTCCGCGGCGGGATGGGCGTCGCCGAGCCGCGACCCTTCCCGATCGGCGCGCGCCTCGGCCGCGCGCTGTCGAATGACTCGGCGCTGCATGTTGGATTACTCATCGAAGGGGCCGACAGCGTGCGCGAGCCGAGCGAGCTGTCGTGGTGGAAAGAGCGCGGGGCCGTCGCGGTCGGGCTGGCGTGGGCCCGCGCGTCGCGCTATTCGCCCGGCAACATGACGCCGCGCGAGCACGACACCGGGCTGACCGACCTTGGGCGCGCGATGGTCGGCGAGATCGATCGGCTGAATCTCGTCCACGACCTCTCGCACCTCTCCGACCGCGCGATGGACGAACTCCTATCTCGCACGGATCGCCCGGTGATCGCGTCGCACTCAAACCGGCGCGCGATCAACGACCCCTCGGGGATGAACCAGCGTCACCTGCGCGACGAGTCGATCCGCGAGATCGCCCGGCGGCGCGGCGTCATCGGGCTGAACCTCTTCGGGCGCTTCTTGCGAGCGAGCGAGCCGTTCACCGGCCCGCGGCGCCCGACCATCGCCGACGCCGTGCGCCATGTGGAATCGATGTGCGAGATCGCCGGCTCGCGCCGCTGCGTCGGGCTCGGCTCCGACATGGACGGCGGGTTCGGCGCCGACGCGATGTGCGTCGGAATCACCAAGCCCGCGGAACTCGACCGGCTCGCCGAGGCGCTGAGCGAGCGCGGCTGGAGCGACGACGACATCGAGGGCTTCGCGTGGCGGAACTGGTGCGAATTCTGGGAGCGCGCATCCGCACGTGCGTGAACGGCTACTTCTTGCCGCGCTCCGCGATGAGTTCATCCACCGACGCGATCGCGCGCCGGAGGTGCGGGATCACGATCGACCCCCCCACCACCAGCCCCACGTTCATCGCGTCTTCGATCTCCTTCGCGGTGTACCCGGCTTCGACGCACTGCTCGAGGTGGTAGTTCACGCAGTCATCGCAGCGCAGCACGAGCGACGCGACCAGCCCGAGCAGTTCCTTCGTGTTCGCCGGCAGGCCGCCCTCGCTGGTCGAGTCGCGGTACGCGCCGGTATCGAGCGTGAGGAAGCGCTTGATGCCGAGGTGCTCGGTGGACTGCAAGCGGGCCTGGAGCTTCGCCCGCTCGTCGCGGAAGGCGTTGAAGGGTTGGCGTGACATGCGGGCAGTGTAAGCCCGCGCCGTTCAGCGCGCTGGCTCGGGCTGGCGCTTGGGCAGCGCCGGCTCGGGCGTTGGCATCGCGCTCGGCGGCGTGGGAGTCAGCGCGGGCTTCAAACCGTGCGTTTTTTCCATATGCGCCTCGATCGCCTGTCGGCGGGCGGCTTTCACCGCGGTCACCGCGATGAACGATGCCGTCACGATCGCGATGGTGAATACCACGCGCACGCGTCCGGTGCTGAGCCACACGCCCAGGGCGGCGAAGACGAACCCGATGCCGTACAGCGTGAACACCGCGCCCTTCACGCCGAAGGCGCGCTTGAGCTGGTGGTGCAGGTGCTGGTCATCCGCCACCGACATGGGCTTGCCCGCGAGCTTCCGGCGCAGGATCGCCAGCACGGTATCGATGATCGGGATCGAGTAGATGATCAACCCGGCGATCACGAGGTGCGTCTTTCCCGTGTCGCCCAGCATCAGCACGATAACAATCGTCATGTACCCCAGCGTGAGCGACCCGCAGTCGCCCAAAAATATCGTCGCCGGGTTGAAATTATGCGGCAGGAACCCTAGGCACGCGCCCATCAGCGCCAGCGCCAGGACCACGCGCGTCTGATCCAGCGGCCCGTCGTGCAGCGCCGCGAGGCCGAGCGCGATCACCATCAAACCGGCGGCGGCGATCGTCGTCACCCCGCTCAACAACCCGTCGAGACCGTCGATCAGGTTGCTCGCGTTGCACGCGCCGAGCACGAAAATCGCAATCACCGCGGTGCCCACCCAGTAGACCACGTCCATCTCGATGCGATCGCCGCTCGCAAGGAACGGCAGGTGGAACGGCAGGTGGACGTAGTACACAAGGTCCTCGTTGCCCAGCAGTTGCCCGATGGGCTGCATGAACCCGGCGGCGACGCGCACGCCGACATCGTCAAGCGCGAGCGCCGCCGCAGCGAGCAACTGCCCGGCGATCTTCAGCCGCGGGTCCAGCTTCGCCACGTCGTCGATCAACCCGGTGAGCATGATGAGCATTAGCCCGAGCAGCACCGAGAAGGGCACCGGGCGCTGCTCGAACCGGGTCTCATCCGGGATCGACATCAGCTCGAATGGAAAACTGCTGCGCAGCAGCGGCGCGAGGTAGCTGAAGGTGATCCCCGCGAGCAGCCCGACCGTTACCGCCACGCCGCCCAGGTAGGCGACGGGGATGCGGTGCTGCTTTCGCGCTTCGAGCGGCTTGTCCACCACGCCGTACACCACCGCGAGATGCCGCATCACGGGCGTCGCCAGCAGCGTGAACACGAACGCGACGAGAAACACGCCGATCGAGCCGTAGAGAATCTCGGACCCGCGCGCCATGAGGCCGGCGGGGGCGGCGGAGAGCGCGCCGTCCATCGGCGTTGCATCCGGTGCCGGCGCGGGCGGGACCGCCGCGACAAGCGCGCTGGCAAGAGCCGGGATGGCGGCGCTGAGGGTCGTCATGGCGTCTTGTTCAGGCCCGTCCATCGGCAGAGCGGGCCGGGGACGCGGCGGGCGGGTTCGCTTCTCCACTCATCTCCGCGGCGATGTCGCGGATCGTGCGCTCCAGGCCGATCGTCGGCTCGAAGCCCACCGCCGATCGCAGCCGTCCGATATCCGGGCGACGCTGGCGGAGATCCTCGAAACCGGGAGCGTACGCGGCATCATACGGGATCAGCACCGGGCGCACGCGCGAGCCGAGCGTGCGGATCACGAGTTCAGCAAGCTCCATCATCGTGATCGGACGATCCGACCCCACGTTGAAGACATTTCCGGCAGCGGGCGCATGATCGAGCAGCCGGACGATCGCCGGCACCACGTCCCGAACATCGCAGAAACACCGCGACTGCTGACCATCACCGAACACCTGCGGCGAGCGCCCTTCCATCGCCGCCCGCACGAACCTCGGCACCACCATCCCGTAGTCCCCCACCTGCCGGGGACCGACCGTGTTGAAGAACCGCGCCACCACCGCCGGCAAACCGTGCCGAGCGTGATGGGCGAGCGCGAGGTACTCGTCAATCGCTTTCGTGCAGGCGTATGACCAGCGCGACGCGGTCGTCGGGCCGTACACGCAATCGTCATCTTCCCTGAACGGAGACTTGGCGCTCTTGCCGTACACTTCCGAGCTCGACGCGATCAGCACGCGGGGCATCGCGCCGCCGGCGCGCTCGCCCTGCCGGGCGGCGAACCGCAGCAGCTCCGCCGTCTCCTGCACGTTGGTCTCGATGGATTCGATGGGCCGCTCGATGATGCGCTGCACCCCCACCGCCGCCGCCAGATGGTAGATCTCGTCGAACGGCCCGCTCAGCGCACCCGAACGCATCACGTCGCTCACAGCGCCCTGGTGGAATTCGATGCGCCCGCGCGCGCCGACGAGGTTGCTCTCGCGCCCGGTGGAGAGATCATCGATGACCGTCACCGCGCGCCCAAGCGAGAGCAGGTGCTCGACCAGGTGCGAGCCGATGAACCCCGCCCCGCCAGTGACGAGGCATCGGGGGACGGCGGCGTGTCGAAGATCGAGGGCTGGCGGCGTCATGACTCTCCGCGGCTCGGCGAAGTACTCGTGCCACTGACCCGTTCCTTCGGGTCAGTGTTCGCGCGTCGTGCGCCGGGGGGATGATGGTATCAGCCCGCCGCACGGCGGATCACGCCGTCGCCGCCGGCTCGGGCGACTTGTCCTTGTCCTTCTTCTTGCTCTTCTTCGGCTCGGGGGCGGCCGGCTCGCCGAAGGTGTAGCGGTGCGTTGCCTCGAAGTTGCGCTTGAAGTACCCGCCGGCGGCGGGGCGCACACCGTTCACGATCACACCCAGGAATTCCGCGCGGGTCTCGCTGAACTGGTTGCGCAAGCGCACCAGCAGGCCGCGCGTTTCCTTCAGCGCTCGCACCACGAGCGCTGCGCCGTCGCAGTGCCGCGCGATGGTCGTCGCGTCGCTGCCGACCACCGCGGGCGCGACGTCGACCAGCACCAGATCGTACCGCTCCTTCGCGTCGGCGATCAGCTTGCCCATCACCGGCATCATGAACCGCTCGTGGACGCGGTGGTCCTTCGTGCCCGCGGTGATGATCGAGACGTTGGGGATGCCGGTCGTCTGCACCGCGTCGTCGAACGTCGCGGTGCCCAGCAGCACATCGCCCACGCCCTTCGAGCTCTCGGGCACCTTGAAGAACTTGTGCTGCGCCGGGCGCCGGATATTCGCGTCGATCACGAGCACGCGCATGTCCGTCGCGGCGCTGCTGACCGCGAGGTTCGCGATCACGCTCGAACCGCCCGACTCGGGCAGCCCCGACGCGATCACGATCGCGCGGTGCGTCCCGCCCGACTGCATGAACGCGAGGAGGCGCGAGCGGATCTGCCGCATCGACTCGGCGATGGCCCCCGCCGGCTTGTCGACGCACGCCGTCTCGACGCGCTCGGGGTTCGAGAGGTCCATCGCCAGGTCCGGGACCATGCCCAGCACGGCGGTCCGCGTCAGCCCCACGTCCTGCGGTCCGCGGATGCGCTGCTCGCGCAGCTCGCGCAGCACGATCAGCCCCGTCACCGAGCCCGCCACCAGCAGCACGCCCAGCGGAACAATCTGCAGGGGCTGCGGGAACGACAGCTTGTTCGGCGCGATCGAGTTGCCCATCTGCCGCACGCGCCCTTCGCGCTGCACGAGCAGGTTGAGCTGCTCGAGCGCCGCGTCAAGGTTCGCCTTCTGCGTGAGCAGCGCGTCGCGCTCGTTGCGGATCGCTTCGTGCTGCTTCAGGGTCAGCGTGACCTCGTTCAGCTTCTTCTTCGCTTCGTCCAACTTGGTCTGCAGATCGAGCAGGCCCGACTCCATGCCGTCGATCGAACTGCCGAGCGACTCGATCGCGGTGTTGAAGAGCTCGGTGGCCTTCTCCTGCAGCTTCGCATCGCGCTGCTGCCGCTGGATCTCGAGCTGCTGGGTGAGATTCTTGATGTCGCGGTGGTTCTCGCCGAAGAGCTTGCGTGTGGACTCCAGGCTGCCCTCGATGGCGGCGATCCGACCGTCGAGCTCCTGGATGATCGGGCCGCGCTCGACCTCGCGCCGGATCACCTCGGGGATGATCGGACCGCCCGGGCTGTTCTGCATCTGCTTATAGCTGTCGAGCTGCTTCTTGCTCTGCGCGATGCTCTCGTTCAGAGCCACGATGCTGGGCTGGATGTGCGACACCTGGTTGAAGAACGACGATTCCTGGATCGTCAGGCCCGTGAGCTGCTTCTCGCTCAGCAGGTTTTCCATCTGCGACTCGCGCGACTGGATCTGCTTGCTCAGGTCGCGGACGCGGGATGTGAACCGGTCGATGTTCGACTGCGTCGAAGAGCGGTTGATCTGCCGCACGTACTCGATGTACACGGTCGTGATCGCGTCGACCAGCGTCTTCGCCGACTCGCGGTGGAACGTCGAGAGCGACACCTGGACGAGCTGCGTCTCGGGCAGCACGCGCGCATCGACGATCTTCTTCAGATCGCGCAGCGCCTCCTCAGGGTTGTACTCGCCGCTCTCGGTCTTGAAGTTCGACTGCTGGGCCCACTTCGTCTCGCGCACCTGCCGATCCTCGACCACCTTGCGCAGGATGTCGTCCGACTCCAGGATGACCACCTGGGTCTGCATGTACTTTTCCATCTCATCGCGCCCGCCCGCGCCCGAGCCGAGCTGGTCGGAGGTCTGCTCGGCGGACTCCGGCGCGGGCGACACATGGAACCGCTGCATCGCCTGGAACCGCGGCATCGTCTCGCGCAGCACGAAGTACGCCCCCGCGCCGATGAACACACCCACCACCACCGACGCGATCAGCAGGAGATAGTGCGCCCGAACCAGCCGCATCGGGTCCAGCGACACCGTCGCCGCCCCGCCGCCGCCCTGGGTCGGCCCGCCCGGCGCCCCGGGCCGGCGCGCGGCACCAGCGATCATCGAAGAAGACGAAGAAGGATTGGTTGAACCGGTCATGCCCTGTACCTCCGAGAACACCTACGAACGACAAGCGCCCGAAGGATGACTCTCCCGACAATTTCTTTCGGCTCAAGCGGCGATCCACCACTGCCGGTCCCTGTGCCGGCACCGGCTTTCCGCCGAACCTGACTCTGTAATCGGCACCGACGCGCTCTCCGCATCGGTACCGCCATCAGAATGCTAATATAAACCAAACAAATCAACCAGCGGATTCAATATCCTTGCGCAGCGTATCCACGTCCTTTGAGTATTGGAGCCCGACCTCGGGGGAGCGTTTCGCGATCGCTTCCGCCTTTTCCAGCGACTCGCGAGCGCCCGCCTTGTCGCCCACCTTCAGCCGGGCCCGACCAAAGTGAACGTGCGCGATCAGCGCCTCATCGTCCCGGTCCGGCCGAGCGGTGCGGACGGCACGGTCGAGGGTCTCCTCCGCCTTCTTGAAATCACCGAGCTGGTAGTAGATCCATCCAACCGTGTCGAGCACGCTCGACATGTTCGGCGCGATCTGCATCGCCCGCTCGGCGAAGGGCAGTGCCCCCTTCGGATCGTTCCTGTCGTTGCCCAGCATGAACGCCACGTTGTTGTTCATCTCCAGGTTGCGCGGGTCGATCTTCAGCGCTTCCTTGCCCGCCTCGATCGACTTGTCGATGTCCTTCAGCCGGTAGTGCGCGCGGCTCTTCAGCGCGTTCGACTGGAACACCGTCACCGGGTGCTGCCCCGGCTTCGCCAGGAACTCGTCGCACTTCGCGACCATCTCGCCCACACGCTTGTCGGTGGTCTTCAGGTCGCCCATCTCGCCCGCCATCAGCATGACGTAGAGATAATCGGGGATCGTCTCGTTCTGCGCCATCTCCTTGATGACCTTCTCGGCCTCCTTGAAGCCGCCGGTCACGATCATGATCTGGCTGAACCACCGCTGCAGGCACCCGGCGTCCTCGCCGCAGATCTTGTACGACTCACGAGCCTTCTGGATCGACTCCTGGTGCCGCTGCAGGAACCACAGCGCCCGGCACTGGAGCATCAGGTCTTCCGAGTTCGACGCCTTGCCGCCCTCGTTGAACTTCGCCAGCAGTTCGCTCACCTCCCGAGGCTCGGGCTTGCGCGTGCACTGTAGTGTCGCGTCCAGCAACCAGCCCGCGGTCCGCGGCCCGGCGGTGGGCGACGTCTTCAGCCGGTCGTGCACCACGCGGTACAGATCCTTCGCGTCGCACGGGCGGTTCACCTGGAGCATGAGATTGGCGGCGGCCCGCGCCCATCGCTCGTCGTCCGGGCGGGCCTGCACCGCAGCCATCGCCTCCTGCGCCGCCTCGTCCATGCGCCGCTCGCGCAGCAATTCGCGAAGGAGCATCAGCCGCAGGTCGTCGTCCGAAGGGTTCGCGTCCACGCCTTTGCGCAGCTGCGCAAACGCCGAGTCCAGCTCGCCGCGCCTCTTGTTCAGCTCGAAACGCATCTGCCACGCCGTGGGGTTCGCCGGCTGGAGCTGGATCGCTTTGTCGAGGTCCTGGATCACATCGCCCGCGAGGTTGATGTCGTCCACGTTGTAGAGCGCGCGGCGCATGAACGGCAGCGGATTGTCGGGGAACTGCTGCACCGCCTGATCGAGGAACTGCCGGGCGGCGCGCCGGTCCTTCTTCGCTTCCGCCACGTTGCTGCGGAGCAACAAGACCTGCAGATCGTTGGGCGAAATCTTCGCGATCTCGTCGAGCTGCCGCGACGCCTCGTCATACCGCTCCAGGCGCACGTACGTCTCGGCGAGGCGCTTCTGAACCAGCTGCTCGGGGTCGTTCGCCGCCCCGCCGTCGACCACCGACTTGTACGATTCTGCCGCCTTCGTCAGGTGGTCCTTCCCTTCCGCGAGTACTTTCTCGCGGTCGGCGGTCAGCTTCGCTTTGGCGTCGGCATCGATATCAGGGTTCTCGAGCTGCGGCCCCATGTTCTCCCACCGCTGCATCGCCTGACCGCCCGCCTCGAACGCGTAGTCGCCCAGACGCCGATCGATCTCGCGAGTCTTCGGGTCCTGCAGATCGCGCCCCGCGGACACGGCGGTAAAGGCATCCGCCAGCAGCCGATTACCCACGAGGAACTGCCCGTACGTCAGATAGTCCGCCGTCCGCTGCTTGTCGCGCGGGGTCTTGCTCAGGTACGCCTTGAACGTCTCGACGCCCTCCCCCACATTCCCGCGCCGCGCCGACATGGTAGCCCGCATGTAGGTCACGAGCAGCGGGTCGTTGGTCTCCGTCTTCTCGAACGCGTCGATCAACGCCTTGAGCTGGTCCCACTCCGAACGCTCGGTGAGCAGTTCGCTCAGGACGAGCACGTTGTCGGAGTCCTTGGGATTCATCTCGAACAGCGCGACGCGTCGATCGATCGCTTTCTTCTTGTCGCCGCAGCGCCCCTCGAGCTCGAGCCACAACTTCACAAGCTGTTCGTCGTTCGGCGCGAAGCGCAGCCCGCCGCCCTTCGCCGGGTCAAGCCGCTCGAGCGCCTCCACGCACCGCCCCGCCCGCGCCAGCGCGTTGGTGTACGCCCTGATCGTCTCGACATCATTCGGCCGCCCCTCGAGCGCCCGCTTGAACGCGTCGAGCGCCTCGTTCACGCGCCCCGCCAACTGGTTCGCCTGCCCCAGGAACCTCCACGCCAGCGGCAGGTGCGGGTTCTTCTGCACGACCTGGTTGAACAGCTCCACCGCCTCACGGCCCTTGCCGTCCACCAGCGCCATGCGCCCCTGGAACAGCAGCCCGTTCACCTGGTCCGCGTTCGCCTTCGCCGCCCGGGGCACAATCTGCCGCGCCTTCTCGATGTTCTTCGTCGAGATCGCCTGCACAAACCCCATCTCCAGCACCGCGGGGTCCTCGGGCGACAACTGCTCCGCCTCCGCGAGCGCCTTCGCGGCGTCATCGAACCTCGAGTTGTTGAAGTACAGGCTCGAACGCGAGAGCGCTTTCTGCGTGGGCGACAATTCCGAGTCGGCGATCATCACCTCCATCGCCTTCACCGGGTCCTCGATCTCCGCCTGCACCTTCAGTTGCTTCAGACGCTTGTCGTCGGGCAGCACCTTCAGCGCGTCCTCGACCACGCGCACCGCCGTCGCGCGGTCGCCCGCCGCGATCTCGAGTTCCGCCCGCTCGCGCACCACGCGGTACTCGCCCGGGAACTGGGTCGCCAGGCTCTCCAGGATCGCCCGGGCGCCGGCCAGATCGTTCGATTCACGCAGCCCGCGCGCCTCGATAATCTTCGCCACCAGCGGGTCCTGGTCCGTCACGGCTTCGCCGCCCTGCTGCGCCCGCGCCGTCTGGATCGCGCGCAGCCGGTTCTTCAACGCGTCGTTCTCCGGGTCCAGCGCCAGCGCCCGCTCGTAGTGCCGCGCCGCCGTCGCCACGTCGTCGAGCTGCACGAACACCTCGCCCAGGCGCAGCAGCGTCCAACTGTCGGCGCTGTACCCATCGATCGCCAGCCGCTCCTCATACACACGGCGCGCCTCACCAAGATTCTTCAGCCCCTCGAGCGACATCCCCAGCAACCCCAGCACCTCCGCCTTGTCGCGGTCGGACTGGAACCGCCCGCTCGATCGGAGCTGCGAGAGCTTCGACACCGCGACGTCGAACTTGCTGTCAAAGATCGCCAGCCGCGCGTCCAGGCGGTCGACCAGGTCCTTCTGCGTCGCCGATGCCTGCTCGTTCAATTTGTCGCGGAACTGCCGCGCCCGCACGATCGCCGGCTGCCGAGCATCGCCCTCCGCGCGCTGCGCCAGGCTCAACGCCGCCTCCGACTGCCCCGCGAGCGCGTACACCTTGGCGGTGGGCAAGAGCATGCCCTTCAGGCCGACCTTCAGCGCCGGAGCGTCGGCGATCTTCTGGAGTTCGCGGATCGCCTCCTCTTCCTTCTGCAAGTCCTTCAGGAACATCCCATACGCCAGGCGGAGCTGGAAGTCGTCCGGGCGCGACTCCAGCACCGAGCTCATCAGCACCGCCGCCGCCTCGAAGTCTTCCTTCTCGCCCGAGGCGCGCACCCGCCCGACCAGCCCTTCGATCGTCTCCGAGCGCAGCTTCGAGGGGTCCAGACTCCTCGCCGCCGCCACGATCTGCAGCGTCTCGGCCCGCGCGTCTTTCACGAGTTCACGCCGCTGCTCGGGGGTGGTCGCTTTGTCCAGCTTCTCACTGAAGCCGAGCCCGGCCAGCGCCAGCCGCGCCTCGATGTTGTTCGCGTCGCGCTCGAGCAACTGCTGCACCACCGCGCGCGCCAGCGTTCTCTGCTCGGCCGCCTCCGCCTTCTGCCCGTCGAGCTCCAGCCGCTCCGCTTCGTTCAGGTGCCACCCGAACTTGCTCATCGCCGACTCGGTGTCGGCGGGGTCCGCCTCGAGCGCCGCGTTCAGGTCGGCGAGCGCCTCGTCGCGGAACTTCTGATCAACGTTGCCGAAGCGGAGCATCGCCACCGCCGCGATGCCGCGGTACCGGCGCAGCTTCTTCGTCGCCGCGTCTTCGGGCTTCAGCCCCTCCAGCCGCTCCGTGACTTCTTCCATCTGCGACTGCATCGCCTGGCGCGAGCTGCGCGCCGAGCGGCCGCGATCGTTCAACTCCGACAGGTACCCCTCCTGCGCCGCCGCGTCGCCCGGCTGCTGCTTCGCCAGGTTCCGCAGGATCGTCACGTAGAACTGGTACTTCTCCTGCATCTGCGTCTGCGTCTGAGGCACCTCTTCCTTCAGCACCTCAAACCACTTCTTCAGCCAGTCGACGCGCGACGGATCCTTGTTCACCGCGCGCGAGTACATCTCGCCCGCTTCCTTGACCTTGCCCTCTTTCATGAGGGCGTCGCCCTTCGCCACCAGGTCCGCTCCGCGGTTTGAGATCGCGTAGTTCGCCGCGAAACCCACCCCGCCGGCGATCACCACCAGCGCGCCGACCAGGATCACCACGAACTTCGTGTTCACGCGAGATGCCATCGTCCGATCCCTTCCTTCATAAACCTCGCGCCGCCGACCGGTCGTCGGGGCGCGCTCGTTTCACTTGCTCGTCCACCACGATCTCAACCGCCCGAGCCGCGCGCCGCGCGGTCCGCCGCGCTCGTCCCGGGATAGCGACCTTCCTTCACGTCCACCCAGTCCGGGACGCGCTGCGCCAGTTCCGGCAGCATCTCGTCCAGGAACCGCCCCGCCAGATTCGCCAGCTCTTCCGCCGACTCCACCGTCATGCTGCTGAACTGCACCTTCATGTAGTACGAGTAGTCATCCTCCAGCTTGAACGACATCAGCCGCACCTCGTCCGCCGTCGGCACCAACCCGCCGTTCGCGATGAAGAAGTACCCCGCGTGCAGCACCCGGTCCCCCGACTGGCTCCGGAACCGCGTCACGTTCATCCGCAGCTTGTCGATCCCCCCCGGCACGCGGAACCGCGTCTGCTTCTCGTTGCTCCGCGCCTTGTACACCACCCCGAACTTCGACTGGTCCACTTCCGAGTCGATCACCATACGGCCCATATCAATCGGCACGTCCACGATCACCGACGCCCCGTCGATCGCCATCCCCCCGCCCACCAGGCACCGCTCCGGCACGTGCGGCACCGTGTCGATCGTCCCCGTGTAATACGCGCAATGCAGCTCCAGGCTCATCGGCGCCCGACCCTCCGGCGCGGGCGACTCCACGAACCAGCGCGAGATGAAGTTGTCCGTCCCCAGTTCCTCTTGCGCTTCCTTGCTCAGCTTCTCGTCCTCGCGCGGCGCGTTCCAGCCCGGCACCTTGGTGGGCAACGTCCGCAGCGGCACGAAGTTCCCCGCCGAGTCCACCGGCTGGATCGGCAGCTTCGTCAGGTACAGGTCCTTCGCGCGCACCAGCGCCACGAACCCCGCCGCCGACGCGAACAGCGTCAGCGCCGCGGCCCAGAACGCCGCCGACCTGAAGCTCAGACCCGTGCTCATGCCGCCGCCCCCTTCGACTTCGCCGGCTGCTTCTCTTCCTTCACGAGCCGGTCCATCGCCCACACGCACCCCATGAACAACCCGAGTGCCGGGATCAAGAGCAGCGTCCCGATGAACGTGTGCGCCTCGCCCACCGACAGATTCGAATCGATCAGCGACAGCAGCCCCAGCACCGTCACGCGGACGACGTTCATCAGCAGCGCCACCGGCACCGCCAGCAAAAGAACCCCGATCCGCTTCCACCACTGGTCGCTCGAGAAGAACGCCACCGCGACCGCGAGCGCGATAAACGCCACCACCATCCGCATCCCGGCGCACGCGTCCGCCACGTTCAAGGGCGTCGTCTTCCCCGCGCTGTCCGTGATCTTCAGGATGTTCCCCTCAAGGTCCGTGCTCACCCCCAGCATGTTCAGCAGCACCCACGACCCCTGCGACGCCAGCAGTTTCAGCCCCCACGTCGCCTTCTCCATGATCATCTGCGCGATCGTCACGCCGAAGCCCAGATACGCGATCGGGAACACCGACGCGCGGAACACCGCGGGCCCCAGCAGGAGCATCACCGCGCCGGACACCACCAGCAGCAACGCCGCGCCCTGGAACATGTGGTTCGAGAACCCGATCGTGAAGTACACGTAGCACACCGCGCCCAGCACCAGCACCGCGTAGCCGGGCCAGTACGTCATCCGCGGCAGGCGCGCGAACCGCTCCCGGTGCTTCCACACATAAAACCCGCTGATGAAGGGCACGAGATACGCGTGACCCCAGTCCGCCGAGTGCTCGTAGCTCCACTTCCCCTGCGTGAACAGGAAGTTCACGAACAGCGCAATCACCCCCAGCAGCACCACCACCCCCGCCGCGATCTCCACCGCCGAAGGACGCCACGCCGACAGCGAACCTACCCCCTGCGGGGAAAGCGGTTGCTTCGACAGGCTCGCGGTGCTCACCGTGCTCACGACAGAGGTTCCATCGACTCCCGCGCCCTCGGCGCTCATCATCCCATGCCACAATCAGGCAATTGTTCGGCGGCCGGAACGATCCCCGCACCAGCATCCCGGCCGGTGCTCACCATGGTACGCCAATCAAACGGGGCATGTTCGGACCCAGAGCGGACGCTCGCCTGCCCCGGAACCGCCGATCGGAGCCTGTGTCGAAACGTCAAACCGATGCCTCACCGTGCACAGAAGGAGAATCTGCCACAGATGGACCCGGATGCTCCCATATAAAGAAGAACAGAGTTCCGAACTCGTACTTCCCGTCCTATCTGGGTCCATCTGGGTCCATCTGCGGCAAGTTCTTCCTCGCTCCGCGCTCCCCGCGTCTCCGCGGTGGATCCCGGCTTACTGCCCGAACTGGTTCGTCGGCGGGGCGCCGAAGATGTCGTTGCCGAAGTTCCGATCGATCAGGAACCCGAACCCGTAGCTGAACCGGAACCCGTTGCGGATGATCGCCGCCGGCGTCGCCCAGAAATTCGTGCCGAAGTTCACCAGATCGTCCGGGCGCAGCACGATGTCCGGCGCGGTCCCCTCGAAGATCGCCCGCACGTCCACCCGGATCGTCGCCTGCCGGTTCTCGCCGACAATGCGCGTGATGTCGGTGCGCTCAGGGATGCCGATCGCCGACAGACCGCCCGCCGATGCGATCAAACGCATCAGCGTGAACTGCCCCGTGCCCGGCAACTGGTACGTCCCCGCCCGCGCGATGCCGGGGCCCATCGCATAGATGATCCCCGTCGGCGTGCCGGGCACGCTCACCACGTCGCCCGGTCGGATCACAACGTTGTACTGCGCCACGCCCTGCAGCAAGGGCTTCACCGGCACCTCGATCACGCGCTGCGTCATCAGGTTTGCCGCCGCATCCGCGCCCTTCAAGGGGTCCTCACCCTCGGGCAGCCCGCTCGCCGCTTCGGGGTTCAAGCCCACCTTCACCCACTCACCGTTCAGGAACACCCATTGCCCGGCGCCGATGTTCGCCGCGGCGCTCGAGTCTTCCGCCGGCTTGGGCATCACGCGCTCATCATCAACCAGATCAATCGCCGGCGGCGTGCCGTCCTGCGCGCTGCTCACCGCCGAAGCGCTCGCCGACCGACCCACGCGCCGCGCCGCCCGCGGCGTCTCCGACGACAACGCCGACATCCCCACCACGCCCGGCGTCGTGGTCGGCGGCGGGCTCGTCCCCTCGGGCGGGGCCGTCAGTTCTTCAATCAGATCAATCAGGTCCTCGCCCGTCGGCTGCTCGGGTCGCGATTCGGGCACGCCCGGATCAACTTCCCGCGCCGACCCCTTCACCCCGCTCTTCACCACGTCGCTCAGCGGCACCTGACGGATGATGTACACGTTCGGGATCGTCTCATCGATCCCGCCCGCGTCCGTGATCGCTTCCAGCAGCCGGTAATCCGGCTTCGGAATCACATACCGACCCGTGTTCGCCACGCGACCGAACACGCCGAATGTCTGCTGACGCTGGCTCGGCACCTGGAGCGACACAAACGGGTTATCGAGAATCCCAGTGTCCCGGATCGCCTGCGCGATGAAATCCTCCGCCTCGGTGCGCGTTTTGCCCGTCATCGACAAGCGCCCGATCTGCGGGACATCGATGAACCCGCGCGGATCAACCAATCGCTCGTACCGAGCCGGCTGGCCGCCCGGCAGGAAATCGTCAACCTCGATCACGATCCCGTCGCCCGGCTGGATCCGGTAGTCCGACGGCTCGGGGATCAAGTCTTCCGGCAGCACCTTCGTGTACTCAACGAACTGCCCCGTGTCGCGCTCGATCACGTCAATCCGCTCGAGCACCGGCACAATCGTCGGCGTGTTCTCCCACCGACCCACCACCGAGGGATCAAAGAACGAATCGACCTCGCACCCGCCGAGCATCAGCGAGCCCAGTGCCAACCCACACACGCCGAGCAGCCGGCGAGCCATCCCGCTCGACGCGGCGCTTGGTCGCGTCGGGGCTTCGTTCCTGCCGCTCGTTGGCCGATCGATCACATCCGACTCCTTGCACACACGCGGCGAAAATCGGGCTCGCCGCGAAGATTCTCAAAGCTACCAGCACCACCCGACCTGTCAACGCGGCGAATGAGCCGTGAGTCTTGAGACCTGAGACTTGAGACCGGAGCCGTGAAACCAACCGCACGACCGCAATCGCTCGCCGCGCCACAACCATCCTCCGGCTCAAAGCTCAAAACTCAAGACTCAGGACTCAAGTCTCCCAATCCGCACTCCTTGCCGAAGTCGTATCGACCGCGCGGCAGGGACACGTTCAGCCCGCTTCCGGTAATTCCGCCTGAATTACTCCCCCCAACGCCCTTCTGTTCATCGAACCGCCGACTTTCAATCCCCGCCGATCGCGGGGCGATACCCCCTCTATACTGATGCGACATGCCACCCCCCGCCGCGCGCCCCGCCGATCAAGACACACCCCACACCGGGCCGGGGGTCGCCATCTCCGCCAAAGCCCTCGCGCGCCACCCCCGCCCCCTCGGCGGCGACCCTGTCAAACGCCTCGAAAAACCCCTCGTCTCGCTCACCAATCTCGTTCTCAACAACCAGTCAGAGCCGGGCGGTACCAGCCACCTCGCCGCCAAAAAAAAACCCGCCTGGCTCCGCGCCAAACTCCCCGGCGGCCCGGGATATGAGCGTCTCAACGCCATTCTCACCGAGCACCGCCTGCACACCGTCTGCAAGGAAGCCGGCTGCCCCAACATGGGCGAGTGTTGGTCCCGCGGCGTCGCCACCATCATGATCCTGGGCGACACCTGCACCCGCTCCTGCGGCTTCTGCAACGTCAAAACCGGCAAGCCGCCCATCCTCGACACCGATGAGCCGTACCGCGTCGCCCAGTCGCTCCAACTGATGGGCCTCAAGCACGTTGTCATCACCTCGGTGAACCGCGACGAACTCGCCGACGGCGGCGCCGCCATCTGGGCCAAGACCATCATCGAAACGCGCAAAACCTGCCCGACCATGTCCATCGAAGTCCTCATCCCCGACTTCGAGGGCAACTGGGACGCGCTCCAACTCGTGATCGACGCCCGCCCCGAGATCCTCAATCACAATCTCGAAACGGTCCGCCGCATGTACCCCGCCGTCCGCCCGCAGGCGAAGTTCGACCGCTCCGTCGAACTGCTCAAGCGGTGCAAAGACCAAGGGCTCGTTACCAAGACCGGCATCATGGTCGGCATCGGCGAGAAGGATTCGGAAGTCCTCGAACTGATGGCCGACATCCGCTCGCGCGCCAACATCGACATCCTCACCATCGGCCAGTACCTCCAGCCCACGCCCAACCACCTCCCCATCGACCGCTGGGTCCACCCCGACACCTTCACGATGTACCGCGAAGAGGGATTGAAGCTCGGCTTTAAGGTCATCGAAAGCGGCCCGATGGTGCGCTCCAGCTACCACGCCGACGACCAAGCCAGCCAACTCACCGGCGCGGCGAGAGAAACCGCGGAGGGGATGGAACAACTCATCGCCACCGCGCGCACCACTAGCGCCTGAACGGATCAACACTCGACCGTGCCACGGCAATTCTGCTCGGAGAATTGTCGTGCCTCATGTGTTGAGCCGCGATGGGCACGACAATCCGGAGGAACCGGATTGTCGTGGCACGGGAATGCCGCCGTTCAAGCCCGCAATTCGGCGCGACCAACTCCCAACCACTCGGCATGCACCTCGCC
Source organism: uncultured Phycisphaeraceae bacterium (assembly GCA_964391865.1). GTDB lineage: Bacteria > Planctomycetota > Phycisphaerae > Phycisphaerales > UBA1924 > DASZQL01. The sequence goes on along the minus strand of CAYMNQ010000003.1, from coordinate 407,189 downwards.
CTCCGCGCCATCGCCGCGCTCCCGATACGCTGGCTGCCCGTCATGCCCGCCGCGCGCTCCGATAGTTCGCTCACCGGCGCCCGCCCGCAGTTCTCGCGCGGGCAGCTCGCGCTGCTGCTGTGGGGCGTCTTCTTCTCCTTCGCGCCCGTCGGCATCCTCAGCCAGATGGTCACGCCCGAAGTCGGCAACTGGATCGCCGGGCTGATCGGCATCGTCATCGGCGGCAGCATCGCCGTCGGCTGGTCGTACTCCATGAACCAGCGCCAATGGTGGCTGCTCGCGCTCGTGATCCTCGGGCAGTTCTTCCTCCCCGCGATCATCTTCGACCGGCTGTGGCGCACCGGGCTGCTCACCAGCGACCTCCCCGTGCGCGGCCGGCTCGTCGTCCTCGGCGCGATGATCATCATCTGCATCGTCGCCGGCTACGTGCTCGTCATCATGTTCGTCCGCCGGCAGGAGCAGACCAGCACGCGCTGGAAAACCGAACTCGACGTCGCGCGAACCATCCACGAGACCATCGTCCCCGACATCCGCGTGAAGACAGCGCGCCTCGAAGTCTTCGGCCGCTCCGAACCCTCCAGCGAGATGGGCGGCGACCTCATCGACATCGTCTCGGGCGAAGAACGCACCGACCTCTACCTCGCCGACGTTTCCGGCCACGGCGTGGGCGCGGGCGTCGTCATGGGCATGGTGAAGTCCGCCATCCGCATGCGCCTCCGCACCGAAGCGCCGCTCGGATCGCTGCTCGCCGACCTCAACACCGTGCTCGAACAGCTCACGCGCTCGGACATGTTCGCCACCTTTGCGTGCCTGCGGTTCGCTCCGCCGCCGGATGGCTCGGCTTCGCGCGAAATCGCCGTCGAATACGCCCTCGCGGGCCATCACCCGATCCTGCACTACTCGATGAAGGACCGGGAACTCCGCGCGCTGCCGAATGAGTCCGTGCCGCTCGGCATCCTGCCCGAGGAGACCTTCGCGTCATCGACCACCGCCGCAGGGCCGGGCGATCTCTTCGTGATGTTCACCGACGGCCTCACCGAAGTGATGAACGCCGACGGCAGGATGATGGGCTCGAAGCCCATCAGCGAGATCGTGCGCCTGAACCCGACTCTGCCGCTCGACGAGATCCACCGCATGATCGTCGACCGTGCGCGATCCCACGGCACGCAGGTGGACGACCAGACGCTCTTGCTCGCGCGGGTGTGCTGAGCACGCGGCGCGCTCACGCGGCTGATTCGCGCTGTCCCTCGCTCTTGAAGGGCAGGGTCTTGATCTCCGGCTCGCTCGCTTCTTCTTCGACCTCTTCTTCCCCTTCTTCCTCTGAATCCGCATCCGCCGATGCTTCGATCTCCACGCCGTTCTCGTCGACTTCGACTTCCTGCTCCACTTCCTCGTAGACGTACTCGTACTCGCCGTCCTCGTCACCGACGTCGGCCTCGTCGACCTCGACGTACTCGTACTCCTCGTCGTCCTCTTCCTCGTCTTCTTCAACCTCGGCGGTCACCGCGTCGGTTTCTTCTTCCTCTTCTTCAACTTCATCAATCACTTCGGCGACCGGCTCCGCGATCGTCTTCGTCTCGACGCTTGACGACGGCTCTTCAGCGGCAGCGGCGCTCAACCGCTCATCCGCCCCTCTCCCCAACCCTCCGCCGGAGGGGGAGTGGGCCGGAACTACGAACGGCGGCATTTCCTCCGCTTCCTCTTCGAGCCGCGCGGCTTCAACCACCACCGGCGCTGCGGGGGCCACCGCCGCCGCACGCTCGCGCGCCAGCTTCGCTTCGAGTTCCGCGCGGTGCTTCTGCTCCTCCTCCGCCGCTTCCGCTCTGCGCTTCGCGTCCTGCTCCGCCTTCAGTTCCGCTCCCTCGGCGGCGTCGATCTTCCAATCCTTCGCCATGGCGCGCACGTCCTGCGCCCGCGCGTCGTTCTCTTCCTTCGTGGGCAGTGTCGCGGTCGACACCGGCAACGCATCCGCCGACTCATGGTGCGGCTTGGGCGCGGGCTTCGCCGGCGCTTCTTCACCGAAGAGCGACTGCTGCTTCACCTTCTGGGGCGTTGGCGCTTCGCCGGCGGCCATCGCCGCCTTGTCCGCTTCCGCCTGCGCCTTCATCGCCTGCCACTCTTCGAGGGTGATGACGACATCGCGCGCCACCGAGCCCTTGTGCTCGCCGAGGATGCCGGCGAGGCCCATGAGTTCGATGAGCCGCGAGGCGCGGGTGTACCCGATCGCGAGGCGCCGTTGCAGCAGCGACACGCTGCCGCGCCCGGTTTCGAGCAGAATCTCGACCGCGCGGTCGAAGAGCGGGTCCTCCTGCGCGTTCTCGATCATCCGCTGCTCGTGATCCTCCGGCGCGACCTCGCCGTTGGAGCGGATCTGCATGAGCTGGCGCTCGAACGTCGGCGCGCTGACTTCCTTCACGAACTTCACGACGCGCCGGATTTCCTTGTCGTCAACCAGCGTGCCCTGCGCCCGCATGCCCGCGGTGTTCTTGGGCGTGACCATGAGCATGTCGCCCTGCCCGAGCAGGAGTTCGCCGCCCTTCATGTCGAGCACGATGCGCGAGTCCATGCCGCTCGCCACCTTGAAGCAGATGCGCCCGGGCATGTTGCTCTTGATGAGACCCGTGACGACGTTCGCCTGCGGGCGCTGCGTCGCGAGGATCAGGTGGATGCCGACGGCACGCGCCTTCTGCGCGATGCGCACGATCGACGTCTCGACCTCCTTGTTGGTCATGATGAGGTCCGCCAGCTCGTCGATGATGAACACCATGTAGGGCAGCTTGCGCGGGATCTTCGCTTCCTCCACTTCGTTCTGCGGCTGGAAGCGGTCCTTCAGCTCCTCCCACGTCATGCCGTTGTACGACGAGATGTCGCGGCAGCCCGCCTCGCTCAGCAGTTCGTACCGCTCGTCCATCTTGGTGACGGCCCATTCCAGGATCGCCGCCGCCTTGTTCATCTCCGTCACCACCGGGCACATCAGGTGCGGGATGTCGCGGAACTGACTCATTTCGACCATCTTCGGGTCGACGAGCACCATCTTCAGGTCGCTCGGCTTCTGCGTGTACAGGAAGCCCATGATGATCGTGTTCATCGCCACGCTCTTGCCCGAGCCGGTGGTGCCGGCGATGAGCAGGTGGGGCATCGCCGCCAGGTCGCTGATGAGCGGGCGCCCGCTCGAATCCTTCCCGAGGAACAGCGGCAGCTTCATCTTTGCCGTCAGTTCGCTCTGCGTCATCAGTTCCTTCAGGCGCACCTTTTCCTTCAGTCGGTTCGGCACCTCGATGCCCACCGTGTCGGTGCCCTCCATGTTGGAGACGACGCGGATGTTCACGCTCTTCAGCGCGCGGGCCAGGTCGCTGGCGACGCTGGTGATCGAACTCACCTTCGTCCCCGGCGCGAGCCGGACGTGGTACAGCGTGACGACCGGGCCGCTCTCGATGCTGGCGACCTCGCCGCTGATGCCGTAGGTGCGGAGCGCGCCTTCGAGCGACTCCGCCTGCTCGCGCACCAGCTTCTCGAGTTCGGTGTTGTAGCCCTCTTCAGGATTCTCCAGCAAATCCAGCGGCGGGAAGGCGTACTTCCGCTCCGCTTCCTCTTCCGTCGCACGCTGGGCGCGGAGCTGGTCGAGGTCGTCCTGCGTCGCCGCCCGCTTGTCGACGCTGGCGAACCGGATCGGCAGCTTCGAGATCTTCTCGCGCAGTTCATCGGGGGTGAACTCGCGGGATGCGGCTTGCGGGCTGCGGCTTGCGGCCTGCGCCGGAGCTTCGGAATCGTCGTCCTCATCCAACTCGGAGTCTTCTTCCTCATCAACCACCACCGGCGCGCGCTTGCCGGGCTTCATGCCCTTCTTCACCACGATCTCAGCGGCGTCGTCCGACGCATCAGCCTCCTCCTCAATCCCATCGTCAATTTCTGCGTCCTCTTCTCCGCCTGTCTCTGCGTCCTCTGCGTTCCAATTCTTCTTCGCGTTCTTCGCGCCCTTCGCGTTGAGAACAAACGACTCAGCGCCGCCGATGCCGCCCGTCTCTTCATCGATCGCCGCCTGCGCCTCGGCCTTCTCGCGCAGCTTGCGCTTCTTCGCTTCGACGAGCGCATCCGCCGGGTTGGCGAGGCGCCGATCATCGTCCAGATCGTTCTCCCGCGGCAGCATGGGCCGCGCCAGCCGCGCCGCGAGCGCCCCCGGCGCCGCCTTCACCGCGCCGCCCAGCGGCGTGCGGGCCGCCAGCCCGAGCGCCGCCGCCGCCGCCTTCGGCGCGACGAGCAGCCAGCGGTCGAACGCGACGGTCATGCCGACGATCGCGATGAGCGTGATCCACAGCGCCGCGCCGAGCGTGCCGAACTTTGAAGCCAGGATGCTGCTCCCTGCGATCGCCACCAGCCCGCCGCCGCCCTCGGGCGCGCTGCTCCACGTCGGCAGCAAGAGCGCATGGAACCCGCTGAGCGCCAGCCCGATGAGCAGCACGCCCAGCGTGCGCACGACCGGATGATCCATCGGCCCGCGGAACGCCACGCGCAGCAGGTACACGCCCGCCCAGAGCACGACCACCCATGCGCCCAATCCGAGCATAGAGAAGAGCGAATGCGACAGACTCGCGCCCGCCGGCCCGACCCAGTTGGATACGCCGCCGCTCCCCGCCGTGCGCGACGCCCAGGCGTGCCCCGGCGCATCCGCCGGGCTATAGCTGAGCAGCGCGGCGGCGACCAGGCCCCACGCCACGAGACCGATCAGCCACACCAAACGGCGGAGCACAATCGGGTTCAGTTCGGTATTCGAAGAGGCCGGCGCGCGGCCACCAGTAGTCATCTTGGGTCGTCCCATATCCCCGTGATATCGGCCTCCGGCGTGAAATCGGGGCAGCTTTTCCATCGCCCATCAGCGCCCGTTCTTCATGCATCCAACTGCGACGAGAACGCCCGATTCCCAACTCGCACGAATCCAACCGCGAACCCGTGCCGTACCGGATTCGAAAAAGTCGGCGCGACATCCTGCCGAAGCGAATCCGTGCGTGTCCTGACGGATCAAAGTTCAGGATTCAATTTTCTCTGGAAGTTGCGGTTTGTTCGTATCGATTTTCGGGCTACAGTAAAACGTGTGTGTCCATTCATCGCCTCTTTGTGAGAGAGAGGATTGACAGTGAAATCGAAGCGTTGGACCCCGGCCATGCCGGGCTGTATCGGTTCCTCGATTCTTGATCGGTGCGTGAAAGCAGCTGCGGCATTGATCGTCGTCGGCGCGGCGAGCGCAGCTCTTGCGCGGCCGTTGCCGCTCGCGACCACGCCGAATGACGTGTTCGTCAAGGGCACGCAGCCCGGCGGCCTGCTGACCCAGATCTTCCCCGCCGACACGTGCCAGTTGTGCCACCTCGGCTTCGATGACCCGGCGACCACCGTCAAGCCGCACCGCTGGCGCGGCTCGCTGCACGGGCACTCGATGAAGGACCCGATCTTCCGCGCCGGCCTGGCGATCGCGAATCAGGACGTTGGCGAAGCGGCGCAGCTCTGCATCCGCTGCCACTCCCCCAGCGCCTGGCTTGAGGAGCGTGCCTCGCCCGCGACCGGCATCAATCTCACGAATGAAGACATCAACCACGGCGTGCAGTGCCACGTCTGCCACCGGATGGTGAACCCGGTCTACGTGCCCGGGCAGAGCCCGCCCGACGATCAGATGATCCTCGACGATCTCGCGATGGCGGGGAACCTGCCCACGCAGCCCGGCGACGCGAGCTATGTCATCGACCCTTCTGATGTGCGCCGCGGCCCCTTCGCCGACACCAACCCGCCGCACCCGTGGGCCTTCTCGCCCTTCCACCGCTCGGGCAATCTCTGCGGCACGTGCCACGACGTGAGCAACCCTGTCTTCTCTCGCGTCGGCGGTGCGATCCCGATGGAGACCGACAGCTACACCCCCAACGCGCTCGACACCGCGCACCCCACCGGCGACAAGTACGACCAGTTCCCCGAGCAGCGCACCTACAGCGAGTGGCTCAACTCCTCCTTCGCGCAGGGCGGCGTGGACATGGGCGGGCGCTTCGGGGGCAACCGCACCGTGGTCAGCCAGTGCCAGGACTGCCACATGCCCGCCGTCACCGGCTACGGCTGCGAGGAGTCCTTCTTCAACCCGCCGCTGCGCAACGACCTCCCCTATCACAGCTTCGCCGGCGCGAACATCACCGCGCTCGACCTCCTGCTCAACGTCTACACCCCCGCCGACCCCTTCAACCCGGGCCCCTTCGACTTCGACGAGACGACCATCACGCTTGTCAACCGCCAGAAGATCGACAACCTGTACATGATCGAGAACGCCACCGATCTCGAAGCGGGCCAGGCGGGCTGCAGCCTCACCACGCGCCTCATTAACCAGTGCGGGCACAAGCTCCTCACCGGCTACCCCGAGGGTCGGCGGATTTTCTACAACGTGAAGTTCTATGACAGCGCCGACCAACTCCTCTACGAGCACGGCTCGTACAATTTCGCCAGCGCGGTGCTGAGCGGCGCCGACACCAAGATCTACGAGACCAAGCACGGGCTCGACGCGTCGATGGCGGCGCTCACCGGCCTGCCCGAAGGCCCGAGCTTCCACCTGACTCTGGTGAACAAGGTCTTCAAGGACAACCGCATCCCGCCGCGCGGCTTCACTAACGCCGCGTTCGAAGCCGTTCAAGCCGGGCACACCGGCGCGCACTACGAGGACGGCGAGCACTGGGACGACACGCTCTTCTCGATCCCATCCGGCGCGGTCCGCGCCGATGTGATCGTGTACTACCAGACCGTCTCGCTCGAGTACGCCGAGTTCCTCCGCGACACCAACACCAACCCCGCGCCGAACGACGGCACGGTCTTCTGGAACGCCTACGTCGCCACGGGCAAGAGCGCGCCGCATGTGATGGATGAGTTCTCGATCAAACTCGCGCCGAACGCCGCGAGCCTCGCCGACATCGCGCACGTCATCAACAACTGGGGCCGCACCGTCCCGAACGGCACCGACGGCGACTACAACCGCGGCGGCTCCGTGGGCCTCGACGACATCGCCCGCATCGTCGCCAACTGGAATACCGCCTGCCCGACCGCGCCGTGAGCAAATCGAACACTGCAGCGCGCCCCCCAAAGACCGGCCCATGCCGGTCTTTTTCTTTTTCGCTCAGAAGGAAGAAGAAGCCACGGATTGCACGGATGGACACGGATGAAAGCAGAGAATGAGCCACGGACGATCACAGACGATCAGATCGATCCTGCGGAGCTTGTCTGTGAATGTCTGTGTGCGTCCGTGGCAATTCTTCTCTGATCCGTGTCCATCCGTGCAATCCGTGGCTTCTTCATTCCTCGAGCGACAGGATCACCGGGCCGTCGCCGGTACGCGCGTGGCGCTGAGAGTGCGCCCGCCGAGGGTTGTGAAGCGGGCGCGGAGTTCGTAGCTCTCGCGCGCCCCCGGCGCGAGCCCGGTCTCCGCGAGGTCGAGCTTGAAGCGGTAGCAGCGCGTGACGCGGTCGTAGCGCTGCGCGTTGACTTCAAGATCGCTGAGATTCTCGCTCCAGCGCGCGAGCTGCTCCTCCCCGCCGTCGCCGGCGCGGTAGAGTTCGAAGAGGATGGAGCCGAGCGCCTTCACGCCGTCGCCCCAGGGGTCGAGAAGTTCAACGTACGCGTCGAGCTGCAACGGCGCTCCACTGCCGGCGCCACCGGTCGCCCCGGCCCCCCCGGTCGTGAACCGGGTCAGCGGGTGCAGGTTGATCGACGCCGGCGCGAAGGGGCCTTCGTTGATGCCCATCGCAACGGCCGCGACGCTCTCGCGCGGGCGCGCCACGCCCGCCGCCTTCGGCTGCAGATCGCACGATCCCAGCGCCGCGAACGCGAGCGTCATCAACACAATGACCATGCATCGCCTTGTTCGATCGAGACTCGTCACGCGCTGCTCCGGGGCCGTCACATGCTCCGCATGAACCAATCCAAATCCGGGTACCGGCACGCCCTCACTGGCTTGCGTCAGCTTACCGGGGGCGGGTGGGCACCGGGTGATCAACGGCCGCTACGGCCCGCGCGCCGGAGCGCCTCGCGTCCCCCGCCCCGCCGCCGGGCGAGACGCGTGAGCAGTTCCGTCAGCGTGCGCTGGCCCGCTTCGACCGCGGTGATGGCGCGGGTGTTGTCGGTGACGAGCCGCATCAGCGCCTCGACCTGCACGCGCTGCTCGAGCAGCCGGTCGTGCGCATCGGAAAGCTGCTTCTCGCGCACGCCGGCCCAGCGGCGCTCGATCAGCCACAGGCACGCGATCAGGCCCGCCATGCCGAATTGGGTCACGGTGGAGATGAGTTCTGGTTCCATGGGTGCCCTCGGGTGCGATTTGCGGTATGCGGAGTGCGGCACGACGTACGCGATTCGAGAGGGCAGCGGCTTGGTTCCGCGCCGCACTCCGCATCCCGCTCGCCGCCTACTGGTTCTTGAAGTAGAAGATCGTGTATCCCACGCTCGTCTGCCTTCCTCGGTCGATGCGGTCTTCGAGCTCCATCCACGCGAGCTTCATGCCGCTATAGGTGCGCCCGTGATGATCAAGGAGCGTGCCGACCGTGCCCGCCTCGGCGAGCGCTCGGACCGGGTCGATCAACCCCCACAACCCCGACGGGTTCGACGACACAAGCCGGCCGCGCTGGATGATGACGAGGTCCGCCTTGCCCTGGTCGGCGTGCTGGTGCGTCTGGTTGATCGCGCGGAAGGGCGCGAGCAGATACCGCCCAGGGCGCGAGAGCGCGAACCGGTGCGGCCCGGAGCCGAAGTAGTTCGTGCCGTTGAATGAACTCGCCATCAGTACACCCCCGAGGTTTCGGTCTCAGTGATCGGGTCGGCGGCCCCGTCGCTCGACACCGCGATCGCGTTGATCTCCTGGCGCAGCCCGGCGCGGGGCGAGAAGGAATGTTCGACCGCCGTGACCACGACGCTGGCGCTGACCGCGCGCCCCGGCGTCCCGCTGGCGTTAGGCGAGGAGCGGAACGACAGCGTGAGCTGATCGCCCGGCTTGGCGGGCGATGCTTCGCTGGCGCGGACCTCGCGGGCGAGCTTGATGCTCACGCGCTGCTCGGGCACATCGACAAAGCCCACGTACGGCCCGAGGTCGGTGTGCTCAATGACCAGCCGCGACGCCGCGCGGTCGATGGCGACGATGGTGACATCCGTCAGATTCAGAGAGCCGAGGGTGACGGATTGAGGGTTGAGCCAGATCATGCATGAATCTCCGGAACAATCGCAAGTTCGAGCGAGTCGGCACGTCGATGCGCACCGACGCGAGCCCCGAACGGGAGTGAGTGGGTCTCTTCATTCGTCACCGACGAGCGCGGAGGCCCCCTCACTCCCGTTCGGGGCTCGCATCGCGCGCGTCACGCGCGGAGGAACTGCAGCACGCTGGCGCGCCGGAGCACTTCGGGCTTGCCGTCGCCGTCGAGGTCGAGCCGCGCGACAAGCCGGCGGCGTTCGGCCATGAAGCGGTCGCGGTAGTTGAGCGCCTTGGCCCACTGGGGCGACTCGCTGCCCGCCATCGCCGCCGCGCTCGCGTAGATCAGGTGCAGCGCGCCGAGCGCCTCTGCCAGCGCCAGGTCCGCGCGGTTCGTGATCCGCGATTCCGTCGGCATGTTCGGATCGTCCTGAACGCCGGGCGGGTCCGGCGCGATGCCCAGCGCGCGGAGCAACTGCTCGTGCACCAGCGCGATCTGCGGGCGGAACGTGCCGACGAACACGGCGAGATTCGCGCCCGTCGCCGTGCGGACCGGGTCGTCGTTGACCGTCGCGCGCAGCTTTGACACGATCAGCTCGGAGGCGCTCTCGCGGCTGAGGATCTCCAGCGGCACGCCGGCGACCAGCGCGACGAACCCCTCGTCAACGCCCAGCGCGGTGAACGACGCTCCGGCGACAGTGAGCATCGTTCCCGTCGGATCGATCACGCCGTTGGCGGCGGTCAGCAGCGTCTGCGTCGCCCACGACACATCGGAAAACAAGCGAGGCTCGAGCACGAGTAAATCACAATCGGTCGCGAACATGGATGGTCCCCTAGCTAAGAGAAGGCACCGAGGCATCAAGCCATCAAGGCATCAAGTGATTGAGGCTTGAGTCGAGCAGCGCATCAGCGGCAGACGAGTTGCAGTTGATGCGGCGGAGGATTTTTCACTCGATGCCTTGATGCCTCGATGGCTTGATGCCTTCGATCAAACCCCAGCGCCGCGCTTCCGCCCGGCGCCGGAGATGGAGAGAGAATGAGGTATCGGCCCGCCGCGGCGACCGGCGCTGGTCGCGTCGTCGCACGCCCGGTGAACAGCCCGCGGCGGACCGATGCCTCTTGCACAGTCATCGCGATGCTCAGCCCTGAGTCCGGCGAAGCCGAAGCCGCATGGATTCAAGCTTCGAGCTTCAAGCTTCGAGCTCGCTCCGCCCGGCTCCCCACTCTGAACTCAAGACTCAAGACTCAGGTCTCATGTCTCTTCTCAGCTCGTCGCCAACCCCCGCAGCACGCCGTGCGCGTTCTCGTTGCGGAGTTCGAGCGTGTACTCGCCGATGACCTGCCCGACCTCGGCGTCGCCCGAGGAGGCGAGCTTCTTGAAGTGGAAGCTGCGCCCGGCGAGGGGCATGACGTCGGCGCGCGAGCTGTCAAGGAAGAGCACCGCGTCCGGGGGCATCCAGCGCGAGAGGAGCACGCGGCACACGCCGAAGTCGCTCTTGTACACGCTGACCATGTCGCGGAAGGTCCTCTCTTTGGGCGTGAAGGCGCGGCTGGGGGTGATGAAGCTGTTGATCTTGCGCTTCTGGAACCCGTTGACGACGATGGTGTCGATCGGGCCGTTCGACTGGTCCCAGATGCGGCGCATCGCCGCGTTCAGGACCTCTTCCGTGAGTCCGTTGGTGGTGCCGCCGCTGCCGGGCGGGATGCCGCCCAGGCCGGGCTGGAGCACGTTGGTGGCGAGGCTCGGGATGATGCCGCGCATGGTGCGCCGGGTGGTGCTGCCGCCCTGAGGGCTGGTGGTGCTGGCCACGCCGTTGAGGACGCAGTTCTCGAGATCGCGGAGCAGTTCGCGCAGGCGCTCCTGTTTCTGGAAGTCCATCTCGTCGTCGATGCCGATGCTCCGCGCCGCGAGCTGCGACCCGCTGACCTCGACGCTGGCAGTGAAGATCTGCGAGTAGTTCACCTTGCGCAAGCGGTTAGTGAACCGGGTGGCGGGGCGGTCGTCGCCCTCGATCGCGGCGTTGCCGAGGATGATGAGCTTCTGGTTGTTCGTGAGGGCTTCGGCGGCGGTCCCGCCGTAGGCGCGGATCACCGTGATGTTGGGCGCGGCGACCGCCGTCACAAACATCACCTCCGCCGACCCCTCGACCTTCACCTGGTCGCCCGCGCGGAAGCGGTCGGCGTTCTGCACCTGCACGCTCGTCGCGGTCGTCGGGTTCGCGAAGCTCGGCTGCGTGATCCTGTCGGTGTTGGGGAGGAGGCTGTCCTCGATCCACTCGTGGACCGTGCTCTGCGCCGCGCGGCGCGGATCGCCCAGGTGATCGAGCAGCGGCGTCTCGTAGGGGCTGACGATCCCGATGATGTCCCCGACATCCTCGAGAATCTCCGGGAGCGTGGCCCCCGCGGAATACGTGGCTTTCCCAGTGAACGGCATGTGGTGTGACCCTCCGAAAGTGCGTGCTGCGCGATGCGCTGCGCGCGGTGCGCCGGAACTCGGGGCCGCTCGGTGCGACGAGCACCGATGCCCGGAGTCCCGATGTGGTTCAGTCGATCAATCAGCCCGGCGAGCCAGATTCGGCGCGATTCGCGCGCCGGCCGGCGTCGCGTTGTTCACGGCGTCAATTCCCCCCTTCTCTCTTCCTTCCTTTCATCACATCTCTCTTCTGATGTCATCTCTGCTCCGTGCCCTCTGTGTGCTCGGTGGTGAATGCCCTGTCCTACACCGCGGCCCGGCGTTCGCGCAGGTACCGCATCAGGTCTGATCGGTTCCCCGTCCGCAGCGCGCTGGCGGCGGCGGAGTCGAGCGGGCCTGGGCCGTCGATCGCGCCGCCCATCGCGCCCGGGGCGGGCCACGGCGCGGGCGGCGCGCCGGAGCGGAAGAGGAACGGCTTCCCACGCCGAAGCTCCGCGATGGCGGCCCGCACGTCCGGCTCGTCCATGGCGTTGACTGCGATCTCGGTCAGCAGCCGCGCGGTCTCGAGGTCCACCGCGTCGGACTCCAACAGCGCCAGGTCGATCTGGTGCCGGCGTTCGGCCGCGTCGACCATGTCGCGCGCTTCTCGCAACTGCCGCTCCGCTTCGGCGAGCTGTTGCTCAAGCTCGCGCACGCGTGCTTCCGCGCGGTTGGCGCGTTCCGCTTCGCTGATCGGCGGTTCGCTCTCGTCGGTGCGTGCCGCGAGCCGCTGCGCGGCGCTCAGCGCGCCCGGCAGCGACACCCCGCCCCCGCCCCCGCTGCCAACGCCCTCCAACCCGCCCTTACCCTCTTCAGCCATGTCCGCGCCTCCTGTGTGATGGGTGCGTGTGGTGTGTGTGCGCCGCGTTCAGGCGACGCCCCTGTCGGCCGTGCCGTAGCCCAGCTCGCTGAGCACGCGCTCGCGCGGCACGCCGAGTTCGATCTTCTGCTTCGCCGCGCTCAGCCGGTCGCGCTCCGCCTCGGGGAGCGGGTCGGGCCAGTCGAGCCGCACGCTGCGCTCGCTCTGCGCCGTGCGGTAGACGCCCGCGGCGTCGAGCGCGTGGAGCATGAGCCGGCACATCTCCGCGATGCCGCGCCCGTAGGCGAGGCGCTTCCGCGCCGTCTTGCTCAGGACGCCCGCGAGCGTGATGCGGAGCGCGTTCTCGCTGGAGAGATGCCCGAGCCGCTCGCGGATCACGCCGATCGCGACGGGCGAGACGCTGGACGTCTTGTCCATCGCGTCGCGCAGCTGCTCGATGTGCGATTCCTCACTCGGGGAGTCGCCGTCGCCGCCGAACGCCTGGATGCTCGCGTCGAGGTTGTCGGTGCTCAGCACGCGGCTGGGCCCGATGGGCAGCGGCCCGTCCGTCTCGAACCCCTTCGCGAGGTACATGTTGAACGACTGCATCGTCACGCGGTGCGCGCGGTCGGAGAGGCGCGTGTTCAACTCATCCTGCAGCGGGATCAGCGGCTCGACATCCGACAGGCCCGGGTAGCGGAAGGGCTGGCTCGAGTTCTGGATGTGAACCACCGGTAGCACGCCCAGCGGGTTCGCGCCGGCGGCGACCATCGCGCCGTCGCGCTGCAGCAGGCGGCGCTGGGCTGAGAGAATCTCGACCGTCTCGCTCGTCCCGCGCCGACCCACGACCGGGGCGCGGGAGCCGAGCACAGCGGCGAGGGCGCGGCGGACGGTGCCCGGGCGCTCGACCTCGCCCGTGTGCTGCTCCGTGCGGATGATGTAGGCGTCGAGACGTCGGTAGTCGCCCGGGTTCACCAGCGCCACGCCGCGGGTGGCGGCGATGAGTTCAACGCGCAGCGAGCGGGCGGCCTCGACCGCGGTCGCCCCAATCCCCCCCGGCCCCGGGAGGCCGCCCTGCCCGCCGCGCTTCCCCGTTCGTACGGTGCCATCGAAGAGCGCATCGCTGCGCAGGATCAGGTCGACGTGCCCGTGCACCATGCCCAGAAGGGCCATGTCCTGCAAGAGGTGCGCGCCGCCCAACGCTTCCCACGCCGCGTCGAGCAGCCGCTCGATAGCCGTGCGCTTCGCCGCGTCGCTGGCGGTGCTGACGATCCGCACCGGCTTTCCGAAGGCGAAATCGACGAGCGCGTCGATGCGCCAAGCGATGTCGTTCTCGATGACGATCTCCTTCTCGCCCGGCGGGTCTACGGCGACCCCGGCGGCGCGCCCGCCCCGCAGGCGCGCCGGCAGCCCGGCTTCTTGCGCGAGCCGGTACGGGCGGGCACTCGGCGATCGCCCGACGGCGACGGGCTCGAGCGTCCCGGCGCGCTCGCGCACGGGGTTGCGGTAGTACGACCACAGCATCTCCAGCCGCGGCACGCGAGCGAGCGCGTGCTCCTGCAGCAGCAGATCGAGCAACTCTTCGTTCAGTCCGACATCGGCGAATCCCTTGAGGCTCATGATTCACTCCGTCCGTCTGTCGCCGCCGAACCCCGGTGGGGTGGCGGTGTGCCCACCGGAACGGCGGGCGTGGGTGTTCATTCGTTCCGGCCGCGCGTCGCGTCCGCCGCGATGCACGCCTCTACCCATCCCGTGTCGCGTCACCGGCGCGCGCACAAACGCGGACATGCGCGCGGCGCGAGCACGCGCAGACTCTTGCCAATGCGGGGTTTCCGGCGATTCACAAAAATCTTGAGAATTGGCGCGGGACATGTCACCGGCGCGCGCACAAATGTGAACCTGTGCCGGGCGCGGGCGCCGGCACACCCCGGCGCACCCGTATGATCAGCCCATGACCGCGGTCCTGGGCATCTCGGCGTTTTATCACGACTCCGCCGCCGCGCTGGTGGTGGACGGCGAGATCGTCGCCGCCGCGCAGGAAGAGCGCTTCACGCGCCGCAAGCACGACCACGAATTCCCGGTGAACGCGATCGACTACTGCCTGCGCGAAGCGGGGATCACGCCGCGCGACTTGGACTACGTCGGCTTTTACGACAAGCCGTTCCTGAAGTTCGAGCGCCTGCTGGAGACATACCGCGCCTTCGCGCCGGTCGGCTTCGCGAGTTTCGTGAAAGCCATGCCGCTGTGGCTCAAGCAGAAGCTCCACCTGCCGCGCGAGATGCGCAAGGGCTTGCGCGGCGAGTACACCAAGCGGTTCATCTTCACGGAGCACCACGAATCGCACGCGGCGAGCGCGTTCTTCCCTTCGCCCTTTGAAGAAGCCGCGATCCTGACGCTCGACGGCGTGGGCGAGTGGGCCACCGCGTCACTCGGCGTCGGGCGCCGGAACACGATCGAACTCACGCACGAGCAGCACTTCCCCCACTCGCTCGGCCTGCTCTACTCCGCATTCACCTATTTCTGCGGCTTCAAAGTGAACAGCGGCGAGTACAAGCTCATGGGGCTCGCGCCGTACGGCGAGCCGAAGTACGCCGATCTCATCCTTGAGAAGCTGATCGACCTGAAGCCCGACGGCTCGTTCCGCATGGACCTGTCGTACTTCAGCTACGCGCAGGGGCTGCGGATGACGAACCGCACATTCGCCGCGTTGTTCGGCGGGCCCGAGCGCGAGCCTGAATCGACACTGACGCAGCGCGAGATGGACCTCGCCGCGTCGATCCAATCCGTCACCGAGGAGATCATGCTCCGCTGCGCCAGCTTCGCGCACGAACAAACGGGGGTGAAGAACCTGTGCCTCGCGGGGGGCGTGGCGCTGAACTGCGTGGGCAACGGGCGCATCCTGCGCGAGGGGCCGTTCGACAATATATGGATTCAGCCCGCGGCGGGGGACGCGGGCGGCGCGCTTGGCACAGCGCTCTTCATCTGGCATCAGTTGCTCGGCAACCAGCGCCTCGTCCGCCCGCGCGATGCGCAGCGCGGCTCGTTCCTCGGTCCTTCGTTCACCAGCGCCCATATCCGCGCGATGCTCGACGCGAAAGGCGCGAAGTACCGGCATTACTCGAGCGAGGATGAGCTGTGCGCCGCCGCCGCCGACTTACTGGCGCGGGAGAAGGTCGTCGGCTGGTTCCAAGGACGGGCCGAGTTCGGCCCGCGCGCGCTCGGCGGGCGCAGCATCCTGGGCGATGCGCGTTCGACAAAGATGCAGAGCGTGATGAACCTGAAGATCAAGTTCCGCGAGAGCTTCCGCCCCTTCGCGCCGAGCGTGCTGCAGAGCCGCGTGAGCGAGTGGTTCGAGATGCGCCCGGGCGAGGAGAGCCCGTACATGCTGCTCGTGGCGCCGGTTCACGCCGGGAAGCGGATCGCGCCCGCGAGCACCGGCAACGGCTCACCGAGCGTCCGCGGCATCGACCAACTGAAGATCGTGCGCTCGCTGATCCCCGCCGTCACGCATGTTGATGACTCGGCCCGCGTACAGACGGTCGATGATGATCGCCACCCGCGCTACGCGAAACTCCTCCGCGCGTTCGAGGCTCGCACCGGCTGCCCGGTGATTATCAACACGAGCTTCAACGTGCGATCGGAGCCGATCGTCGGCACACCCGAGAACGCCTACCGCTGCTTCATGGGCACCAACATGGACGCGCTGGTGCTGGAGGACTGCGTGCTCATCAAGGAAGAACAGCCAAATTGGCGCGAGCACTCGGATGATTCGTACCTGTCGCAGTTTCAGTTGGATTAGGAATGAACGCAGAGAGATCAGAGGATCGCAGAGATACACAGAGTGGGCATGATTCATCCGATCAAAGCACGCGCAATTCTGAAGAGCACCAGCTCACAGCTCTTCATCACAATTCATGGCCCTCTGCGTTCCTCCGCGCCCCTCTGTCTTCCTCTGCGTTCAAGGATGCCCGCATGCCGCTGATCGATATCAAGATCAACCCGACGAAGACCGACCTGCGCGTATTCGCCGCGTTGTGGCTCGTGTTCTTCGGCGTGCTGGGGCTGCTCGCGCTCGGCCGCCCCAGTGCGCTCTTCGGCGCGGGGATGTTCACCGGCGCGTGCTTCCTCATCAGCATCACGCTCAACAGTGAGCACCCGCGCCGGCTGCAACTGCTGGGCGTCACCATCCCCCTCGCGCTGCTCGCGATCGGCGGCGCGGAGCAGTACCTCGGCGTGAACCCCTGGGCGATCGCATCCGTGCTGTGGGCGTTCGGCGTCGTCGGCGCGGCCGCGACACTCCTTTCACCCGTCGCCGGCAGGACGCTCTACACGGGTTGGATGTACGCGGCACTCCCCATCGGCTGGACCATCTCGCACGTGATCCTCGGCGGCGTGTACTACCTCGTCATCACGCCCATCGGTCTGCTGCTCCGCCTCGCGGGGAACGACCCGATGCACCGCCGCTTCGACCGCGGCGCGACGACGTACTGGATCCCGCGCGAGCGACTGAGCGACCCATCGCGGTACTTCAAGCAGTTCTGAGCCGGAAGAGTAGAAGCCACAGATGGCACAGATGGACCCAGATAGGATGCTTGAATCGGTTCTGCATCTGTGTTCATCTGGGTCATCTGTGGCAATTCTCGTGTTCGTGCATGACCCACACCCCGCGCCACGCCGAGGTTCCCCTCATGAGCAATGATCCGAAGCAGACCCCGAGCACCGACGCCGAGCGATTCGCGCGAGAAGCATCGCGCCAGCAGAGCGGCGTGCTCGCCGAGCTGTGGGACTTCCTGAAGCACAACAAGAAATGGTGGCTCATCCCCATCGTGCTCGTGCTGCTGATCGTCGGCGTCCTCGTCGTCCTCGGCGGGACAGCGGCGGCGCCGTTCATCTACACGCTGTTCTAAGTCAACCGAGTTTCGACTCTTCGGCAACCGAGTCGCCGCTTGATTCGTATGGGGAAGTTGGTTGGCAATCTGCATCTGAACGGCGCGTCATCGAGCCGGATTCTTGCCCGATGACCGAATTTCCGAGGAGTATGCGACATGCGTCCAGTTCATCGCGTCGCCGTATTCGTTGTAGGTGTCCTCGGAGCGCAGTGGGCAGCGACCGCGCAGCCGGGTTGCGAACTCACGTGGTCGAGGGAGCATAGCTCCTCATCGCCCGGTTTCATGTTTGGTGGAAGTTTTGGAATGGTTTCTCAATTTCGTGGCGTCGCCGCTGAGGAACCCGACGGTACACAGAGCGTGTTCTGGTGGCGCCCGGGCTCTCGCGGTCTTATTCGATGGAACGGCGTGCTTCGCGAAGTCATCCGCGCGCCACACGATGAGTCTTTCGAGCCAGACTCCTCGGTTCTTGGTGATACCTCCGAATTCTGGTTCGAGAATGGCGAGCTTCGCGCGGTCGGATCGGTTCGCCAAACAACGAGTCCCTACCAATCTCGCATCGCGCATTGGGACGGCGTCCGGTGGTCGGCGCTCGGAGGACGCGTGAGCAATGTCACCGCGATCGGCGTCCGACGCACCGGCGGGCCGGCCGAGTTCTTTGCGGCCGGCGTGTTCGACGAACTGCCCCTCGGCACACGGCTTGCAAAGTGGGACGGGGTGCAATGGAGCCGTGCCGATGCCGGAGTGACTGGGGTTGTCTATTCGATGATCGAATGGGACGACGGGCAGGGTACGGATCTATACGCGCTCGAGCGATACTCTGCCGATTGCCCTGCCGACAGCCGAGTGCTGCGCTGGGATGGCACCGCATGGAGTCCCATCTCCGATTGCCTCGCGCGGGTCGCAACGAGCCTTTCTGTCGTGCCCGGCAGTGAGACGATCCCGCGCGGTTTGTATGTGACCGGTCGGTTGGCCATCGACGAGGCCGACAACGTCGGCGTCGCGCGTTGGAGCGGCGAGCAGTGGCACGCTGTTTTGAGCGGCGTAGATCGCGAAGTCGAAATGCTCGCATTCGATCCTGGATCGCCACTTCAAGCATCGGGGCTCTACGCCGGCGGCTTGTTTACCCGAGCCCAGGGTTCGACATTCGGGCACATTGCCAGGTGGGACGGAGCCGCTTGGGACTCAATGCAAGGCGGGCTTGTCTCCGAACCCCTTGCAACGAGCCTGCTGTCGGACTTGACGGTCCACCGCACCGCGACCGGTCGGAACGAATTGCTGGTGAGCGGTCGCGTGCTCCGAAGCTGCGGCGGCCCATGCAGGTACTCAGCGCGATACGACGGCGAACAGTGGATCCCATTCGGCACGGGAGTCTCAAGCGCGTCCATCTACGATCCGCCGTTGGTTTTCGATGATGGGACAGGGCCGTCGCTGTACTTCTCCGGCAGTTTCTGCCGGAACGGCGAGTGCCAGGATTCAGGATTCTTCAGATGGAATGAGGGCGATTGGCGCCGACTCTCGGATGAGTCCGGCTCGATCGTAGTCGGTGATCTCGGGACGGGACCGACTCTGCTGGCCTTCAATTGTAGTTCGGTTCGTTACTGGGATTCAACTGAGCAGCAATGGCAACCAATCGGAGAAAGGCCCGCAAAGTCGTACGAATGCATCTCCTCGTTGGCAACACTCTCTTCGCCTGACGGCCCGGTTGTGGCGCTCGGTGGCAGTTTCACCGTGCCCGATCAAGGCCCGTTGGCGACGACATATGGTGTCGCGATCATCCGCGAAGACGGAGTCAGCGTGATCGAGACGACCGGCCCGCGCACCGAGCCCGGCTCCGTTGGAGCACCGGTCTTCGCGATGGTGGAATTCACGCCGATGCCCGCTGCGATAGCGAAGGGGAGCGCCCCGAGACTTCTGGTGGTCGGCGGTCTTTTTTCACATGCCGGTGATGAGCTCGTGCCGGGGTTGGCGCAATGGGATGGCGAGGGATGGAGCGGCTTGGTCACCAATCTCACCGATCCCGTGCGTGGCTGGACTGGCGCACTGGCGGTCCACGGCGAGGGTGACGCGCGTGTTCTCTACTGCGCGGGTTTGTATCTTGACTCCGCCGGCGAATACAGATTGGCGAAGTGGGACGGGAGCATTTGGACGCCGATTCGCAATCCAATTCTCACGTTCGATAACCCCGTCGTATCCTTGCACTCGTTCACAACCGGACCCGGTTCCCCGTTGGTCCTCGGTTTCTCCAGTGGGAGGGTTGGATTCCTCCGCGGGAATCATGTTGAACTGCTCGAATCAACAGTTTCCTACACAACGGGCTCGAACGGACCGCCATTTGCGAGTGGTTGCATCAACGGGTTTCGACGTTTGTATTTCTCAAACTGCCGCCTTGCCGGCGGCATCTTCACCGGAGGCTTTGCCGAACTCAGCATCCCACGGCTGCCCGGCGATACAGGGTTCGATGACCGCGTCGACCTGCTGGACATCGCCGCGCTCATCACCAACTGGGACCAGCTGGCGACCCCGAGTTGCTCGGCCGACCTCGATCAGAACGGCGTGCTCGGGTTCGGCGATCTGGGCCTGGTGCTGGAGCATTGGGGATCGCAGTGCCCATGATCTCTTCGGCACGAACGATGTCACCGCCCCGCCGCGAAGAACGCGCGCAGCGAGTCATAAATATCATCCCGCCCGTTCACCTTGGTCGTCACGAGCAGCCCGCCGTCCGCGGTGTCGCTCGTCGTCGCGCTCGGCTTTGACGGCTCGGTCGCGGGGAATGATTCGTTCAGCACGTTGATGAAATTCCCGCTGCCGTAGGCGCTGGCGACCTGGCAGTAGCCGACCATGTTCGACACGCGCAGCAGGCTCTCCTGCAGGATTTTCACGCACAGCCGGTTGTCGGATTCGCTGGAGTTGTCGCCGTCGGAGAAGTGGAACATGTAGATGTTCCACTCCGCGGGGTTGTAGTGTTTTTCGACGAGCTCGCGGGCGCACTGGAAGGCGGAGCTGATGCGCGTCCCGCCGTCCTCGCGGACGGAGAAGAAGGTCTGCTTGTCGACCTCCTTCGCGCCGACGTCGTGGACGATGTAGCGGCTCTCGATCCCCTCGTAGTTGCGGCGGAGCCAAGTGTCGATCCAGAAGGCTTCGAGGCGCACGAGTTCCTTCTGCTGGTCGCCCATCGAGCCCGAGACGTCCATCATGTAGACGATCAGCGCGTTGCTCTGCGGCTTCTTCACTTCGTTCCAGCTTCGGAACCGCAGGTCGCGCTTGATGGGGACGATCGTCGGGTCGTCGGGATTGTACTCTCCGAGCATGAGCTGGCGCTTCATCGCTTCGCGGTAGGTGCGCTTGAAGTGGCGCAGCGACGCGGGACCGGTCGGACGGATTCCCGTGTACTTGTCGCGCACGGTGGTGATCTTGCTGGCGCCCTTCGGCTGGATGCGCGGCAGCTTCAGTTCTTCCGCCATGATGTCGGCGAGTTCGTCGAGCGTGACATCGACTTCCATGATGTGCTGCCCCGGCTGCTCGCCGCCTTGCGTGCCTTTGCCCGAGCCTTCGTCACCCTCGCCCATGCCCACGCCGCCCGAGTTGTCGCCGTAGCGGAAGGTGGGCGTGTCGATGTCGTGGATGGGGATGGAGACGAGCCCCTTCCCTTCTTTGCCGATGAGCTCGCGGCGCTGGAGGAACTTGCGGAGCTCCTTGCGGATCTTGCCCTTCACGATCTGCCGGAAGCGCTGATGATCTTGTTCGATGCGAGCGACCATGCTCACCCCTTGCCGCCGGCGGGCGTCCTGTGCCGACGATCGAGTCTTTCCACCCACAGAACAGTACGACGGGTTTGGGGTGGAGATCGTGACAATCGGGGAATGTTTGGTGAACGCCGGGCATCAATTCGTCGGCGGAATTACACTCGCGGTCGAGCAATCCCCAAGTGACGACGCCCAGTCCCAACAAATCCGGCGACACATCCTCCCTCTGGAAAATCAGCGGGATGGGGGTCGAACTGTCCGGGTCGATCATCGGGATGGTGCTGCTCGGGTGGGGGCTTGACCGCTGGCTGGGCACCAGCCCGCGCTGGACGCTCATCGGTGCCGGGATCGGCGTGCTGGGCGGGGGGTACAACTTCATTCGTGCCGCGCTTCGCATGAATAAGGAAGCAACGAGCGCCTACAAACGCGACCACCCTCACGGGCCGAAGCCGATAGCCGCCTCGACCGAGCCCGTGCCGGAAGCCTCGGCGGAGACCATCCGCCAGCGGTTATCGGACTTCGAGCGCGATCTCCAGACTGATTTGAAAAGGGCGCGGCAGGAGCAGGACGGCCGGGGCGATCGTGAGGGGCGGGCCGATGAGCGATGAACCGAAGAACGGCGCAAAACAGCCATTTCATGCGACGCCGATCACCATGCCGGGGGCGAAACTGATCGCCGTCGGGGTGGCGGCGATCGCTGCCGTCGTAGCTCTGGCGACGGTCGTAGTCTGGATGCTCCGGCCCGGCGCGGTCCCTTCGGCGGCGATGGGTGCGGTCCCGGCGGCGATCGGCGTGGTGCTGGGGGTTTTGATCGTCCGACCCGGAGTGCCGCGCGAGCCGGCGAAGTGGGTCACAGCCCTCTTTGCGGCGCAGGGGATCGGGGTCTTCGGCGTGCTGTTCTCGGCGGTGCTGTTATACTGGCCGACCCGCCCTGACCCGCTGGTTTACGCCATGGTCGCGGCGGGTGCCTTTTCGTCGGCGGCGATCGTTCAGGCGGTGGTTTTCTCGTCACACTTGAAGGTTCTGCAGCAGCAGCACCAGAGTTGAGCGGGATCACCCTCGTCCCAACGGATGATGCTCCCGACGGGCGTGGCTCTGTCTCGCCCGACGGGAATTCTTCCAGACCGATCTTTGCCCGTGGTGGTTGGTTGGTGATGGTCCCGTCATTGTTCGTCAGGACGCTGTGATGCTCGGAACTGTGATTCTCGCCGCCGGCGACAACCCCCTGGGTCACGTGCTCGACAAGCCGCTTGTCGCCGGACCTTTCGCGGACACGTACCTCGGCCCGGTGCTGATCGGCCCGCTGCTGACGATGAACTCGCTGACGATGATCATCGCGGTGATTCTCGCGGTGCTGGTGCTGCAGTCAGTCGCCGGCAAGATCGGCACGGGCCCGCAGAGCGAGGGGAACGACCGCTACCTCGCGAAGGGCAAGCTGGCTCAGCTGCTCGAAGTCATCATCCTGTACATGCGCGACAAGGTGATCTACGCGCAGCTGGGCGAGGAGACGGGCCGGAGGTTCGCGCCGTTCCTGCTGACGATCTTCTTCTTCATCCTGTTCAACAATCTGCTGGGGCTGGTGCCGCTGATGGATATCCAGCACCTGCTCGGCGGGATGTTCATGGGCGACCCGCACTTCGCCGTGATCGGCGGAACGGCGACGGGCCGGCTCGCGGTGACCGCGGGGCTCGCGGTGACGGCGTTCATCGTCTGGCAGATCAACGGCATCATGTCCGCCGGTTTCGGCGCGTGGGCGAAGCACTACCTCGGCGGCGGGCCGGTGTTCCTGGCGCCGATCATGCTCCCCGTCGAGATCATGGGCACGTTCGTGAAGCCCTTCGCGCTGGCGCTGCGTCTGTTCGCGAACATGACCGCGGGTCACGTGCTGCTGGCGGTGCTGCTGGGCTTCACGGCGGCGGCACCCGCCGCGCTGGGATGGCTGCTCGGCGCGCCGGTGGGTCTGGTGGCGATCGGCGCGAGCGTGGCGATCATGTTCCTTGAGCTCTTCGTCGCCTTCCTGCAGGCGTTCATCTTTACGTTCCTCACCACCCTCTTCATCGCGCAGCTGGCGCACCACCATCACGACGAGCACCACGACGAGGAGCATGCGCACGACCACGGTCACGCGCACGCGGCCCATGCCTGATTGACTGAGTATTCCCGGCCGGCCCGCTCGGGCGGTTCGAGCCGGATTGACCCGTATCGATTCACCGAGGCGTCAAACAAGCGGCGCCGCAAGACTGGAGTTCGAACGACCATGAAGATGAGCAAGCTGATCGGTTTCGGTGCGGCCGCCGCCGCTCTCGCGTTCTTTGCCTCCAACCCGGCCCTTGCCGCGGACACCGCGGGCTTCGTCGCCACCAGCGTGGATGACGCCGCCAAGCTGGCGAAGCAGAACAACATCGGCCGCGGCATCGGCGCCGGTCTCGCCGCGGGCCTCGCGGTGGTGGGCGGCGGTCTGGGCATCGGCAAGATCGGCGGCTCGGCCGTCGAAGCGATGGCCCGCCAGCCCGAAGCGTCCGGCACCATCGGCACCAACATGCTGATCGCGGCGGCGCTCGTCGAAGGCGCGACCCTGTTCGCGGTCCTCGGCGGGTTCCTCGCGCTGCTCTGAGCCGAGAATCAGAATTCCCCCGCCCCGGCGCGGGGGCTTCGGCTTTCGAGTGATGTCGAGAGCCTTGGCCCTCGCGCCGGTGAGAAGAAGCAGAAGAAATAGAGAAGGCAGGAGAGACGGGCGGGACGCCCGTCCCACTAGGTTGTGTAGAGGCGCGTCGACGCCGGCCTTGGAGCTTTGATGATGAGCAGCCGCCTGATGATGAAGTCGCTGACGGGTTCCGCCCCGGTGCTCGCGTTGCCGGCGATGGCCTTCGCCGCTGAGGGCGCGGCCCACGCCGCCGGTCCGCACGACCAGCCGATGTATTTCACGCTGATCCAGTTCGGGTCGGCGATCCTCGTCTTCCTGATCGCGTTCTTCGTGCTGAAGGCGACCGCCTGGCCGAAGATCCTCGGCGGGCTGGAAGAGCGTGAGAAGAAGATCCGTTCTGAAATCTTCGCCGCCGAGGAAGCGCGGAAGAAGTCCGCCGAGGCACAGAAGGAATTCGAGCGCTCGCTGTCGCAGGCGAAGGCGGACGCGCAGCGGATGATCGAAGAGACCCGCGCGGAGCAAACGCGCCTCGCCGCCGACCTGAAGGTGAAGGCGGACGCGGAGCTGACGCAGATGCGCGAAGCCGCGATGCGCGACATCGAAGCCGCCAAGCGCTCCGCGATCACGGACATCTACGGCGAGGCGGCGAACCTCGCCACCGCCGTCGCGGGCAAGATCCTCAAGCGCGAGGTGAACGCGAACGACCAGAAGCACCTCGTCGCCGAGGCGATGGCGGAAGTGAAGAACGAATACGCCCGCGCCTGAGAGACTCCCCACGCCTCCGAGCGAGCCCGAAACGATCATGAGCACCCCGACGACGAGCCATCCCGCCGCCGCCATCGAAGCCCCGCCCGAGGCGCTGGACAAGATCTACGCGCAGGCGCTCTTTGAGTTGGTCGAGAAGCAGGGCGGGCGCGCCCTGCTGGAAGAGATCAACGACGAGATGGAGCAGCTCGAAGAAGCCCGCGCCCGCGACCCCAAGGTGCGCGAGTTCTTCCGCTCCAAGATCATCTCGGCGGCGGACAAGGAAGCCGTCTTGGGCAAGGCGTTCCAGAACAACATCAGCCCTATCCTGATGAACTTCATGCTGCTGCTGGCGCGCAAGGAGCGGCTGGACCGCGGCTACCAGATCTTCACGGCGTTCGACCAGATGCTGCAGGAGCGGTTCGGGCGCGTCGAGGTCGATGTCTACAGCCGCTTCCCGATGTCGGCGGAGGATGTCGAGAACATCCGCGCCACGCTGGCGGGCGTGATGAAGCGCGAGCCGGTGGTCCACGCGTACGTCGACGACAAGATGATCGGCGGGCTGCGCATCCAGGTGGGCGACAAGATGATCGACGCCACCATCGATGCAGGGCTTCGCAAGATGCGCGACCGCATCGTCGAACGCGGCGGCGGGGCGCTCCGCGAACGCATCGACCGGATGTTCGGGGAATAACCAGCCATGAAACGAGCCAGCCGATTCGGAGTCGTGATGCTCTCCCTCGCCGGCGCGGTCGGCGGGGTGATGATCGCGCCGACGGCGGCCCTCGCGCGCCACGACGAGCACTCGGCGATGCACCCGCCCATGCTCAACGTCAGCGGCCGCGCCACGGTCTACGCCGAGCCGGACACGCTGACGATCTCCTTCAGCGTGCGGAACGTCGACAAGGACCCCTCGAAAGCGCTCGACGCGAACTCGGCGGCGATGACCAAGCTGATGGACGCGCTGAAGGCGCTCAACCTCGAAGCCGACGCGGTGCAGACCTCGATGTTCTCCATCGGGCCCGAGTACCGCTACGACGGGCGCGAGCAGCAGATGGTCGGCTACGCGGTGTCGAACACTGTTCGCGTGAAGACCAAGCAGTTCAAGCGTGCCGGGGAGATCATCACGAAGGGCGTCAACGCCGGGGCGAATCAGGTTGATTGGATCCAGTTCTCGCTGTCGGACTTGCGCGAGCCCCGGAACAAGGCGATCGCGGAAGCCACGGCCCGCGCGCGGCAGAACGCCGATGTCCTCGCGGCCGCCGCCGGGGTGGAGATCAAGTCGGTGCACCGGATCGATCTTGATCCCGCCGAGGGGGCGGTCATGTACCGCATGTCGAACTCGGCATACCGCATGGCTCCCGCTTCAGAGTCGGCAGACGCCGCCATCAACCCCTCCGACATCGAAGTCACCGCGACCGTGAGCGTCGAGTACGCGATCGGCCCGAAAGAACCGCCCCGCTAATCACTCTCTTTCTTTCCTCAGAACTCAGCACTCGCTCCTCAGCACTTCCAGCCTCAAGCCCCAAGCCAGGACCACCCATGAAGATCAGAACCGACGAAATCGCCAGCGTCATCAAGTCCGAGATCGCCAACTTCTCCGCCGAACTCGAAGTGCTCGATGTCGGGCGCGTGATCGAAGTCGGCGACGGCATCGCCCGCGTCTACGGCCTGCAGAACGCGATGGCGGGCGAGATGCTCGAGTTCCGCACCCACAAGGGCCCCGTCATGGGCCAGGTCTTCAACCTCGAACTCGACACCGTCGGCGCGGTGATCTACGGCGATTACCTGAACGTGAAAGAGGGCGACACCGTCGTCGCTACCGGCAAGCTGCTCTCCGTGCCCGTCGGCCCCGAGATGCTCGGCCGCGTCGTGAATCCGCTGGGCATCGCGATCGACGGCGGGCCCGCCGTCAACGCGAAGCAGACGCGCCTCGTCGACATCATCGCGCCGGGCATCGCGATGCGTCAGCCGGTGAAGGAGCCGCTGCAGACGGGCATCAAGGGCATCGACGCGATGATCCCCATCGGCCGCGGGCAGCGCGAGCTGATCATCGGCGACCGCAAGACGGGCAAGACCGCCGTCGCCGTCGACACGATCATCAATCAAAAGGAATTCTGGGGCACGCCCAACGCGGTGGTGTGCATCTACGTCGCCGTCGGTCAGAAGGAATCGACCGTCGCCAGCGTCGTCGAGACGCTGAAGAAGTACGGCGCGATGGACTACACGATCATCGTCTCCGCCGGCGCGTCGGACCCCGCGCCGATGCAGTACCTCGCCCCCTACGCGGGCACCGCGATGGGCGAGTACTTCATGTGGCAGGGCAAGGACGGCAAGACCCCCAAGCACGCGCTGTGCATCTACGACGACCTTTCCAAGCAGGCCGTCGCGTACCGCCAGATGTCGCTGCTCCTCCGCCGCCCGCCGGGCCGCGAGGCGTACCCGGGCGACGTCTTCTATCTCCACTCCCGACTGCTCGAGCGCGCCACCAAGCTCTCCGATGAGAACGGCGGCGGCTCGCTCACCGCCCTCCCCGTGATCGAGACTCAGGAAGGCGACGTGTCGGCGTACATCCCGACGAACGTCATCTCCATCACCGACGGGCAGATCTATCTCGAACCCGAGCTCTTCTTCGCCGGCCAGCGCCCCGCGGTGAACGTCGGTATCTCGGTCAGCCGAGTCGGCGGCAGCGCGCAGATCAAAGCCATGAAGAAGATCGCCGGCTCGCTGCGACTCGACCTCGCGGCGTACCGCGAACTCGAAGCCTTCGCCCAGCTCGGCACCGAGCTCGATAAGGCGACCCAGGCCCAGCTCGACCGCGGCCGCCGAATGGTCGAACTGCTCAAGCAGCCGCAGTACGTGCCGTACAACGTGATCGACCAGGTCATCTCGATCTACGCCGGCACCAAGGGCCACCTCGACGATGTCGCCGTCACCGACATCAACCAGTTCGAAAAGGCGATGCTCGCGTACTTCAATACGGGCGCGGGCAAGAGCGTGCGTGATGAACTTGAGAAGCTGAAGGACCTTGATAAGGCGATGGAAGAGAAGCTGGTTGCCGCGATCAAGGCGTTCAAGAGCGGGTGGAAGCCGGTGAAGTAAACACCGACACTCGATTGCTCGCGCGATTGACACTTAATAGTATTGAAACAAGCCCCTTGCCTTCGCGAGGGGCTTTTCATTTCTACCCGACCTTTTTGGTTTGATTCTCCTCGTCTTCGGGCTATCTTGATCACAGAGGTTTACAAGTCGATGTTGATTCTCGGGAGGATCAAATGCAAAGACTCGCAAGTGCGTTTTGCCGATCCGTCGTCGTGTTGTTTGCCGCGATGGAGCTATTGAGTTTGCCCTCGGCAATATTCGCTCAGCCTTGTGATGCGCAATGGCTCGCGGGGGTCGGCGTGCCCGGCACCGATGGCCCTGTCAATGTGATGCATCGATGGGATCCGGACGGGCCGGGCCCTCGCTCGACGGTTGTCGTGATCGGCGGCGATTTTTCAATCGCAGCCGACGCCCCGGTGGAGAACATCGTCGCGTGGGACCCGGCGACCGGTGACTGGTTCTCGCTCGGGCCCGGCACCAACGGGCCGGTGAACGCACTGACGACTCTCGCGAACGGCGATCTCGCTATCGGCGGCTGGTTCACCGCGGCAGGAGATGTTCAGGCAAACGGCGTCGCAAGAATCAGTGTGACGAACGGCGAATGGTCTGCCATGGGGCCGGGCGTCGGCGGCACCGTCAACGCATTGGCCGCCCTTCCGAACGGCGACTTGCTCGCGGGAGGCATCTTTGTCGCGGCAGGGCTCACGCCGGTCAACAACATTGCTCGTTGGGATGCTGCTCAGGAAACGTGGCTGCCTATCGGTTCAGGCATGAACAATTGGGTACGAGCGATGGCGGTATTGCCTGACGGCGATGTCCTTGTTGGTGGTCGATTCACCAGTGCTGATGGAGTGCCGGCGAGTCGGATCGCTCGGCTCAATCCAGAAACAGAAGATTGGACCGCGCTCGGGTCCGGCATTGGCGGATTTCCAGACGCGTACGTCGCCTCGATCGCGGTTCTTCCATCTCGTGACGTGTTCGTCGGCGGGGCATTCTCGACCGCGGGAGGCTCGCCCAGGCTCTACATCGCTCAGTGGAATATTGAGAGTATGCAATGGTCCTCGCTGGGAACAGGGACCACCGGCACCGTGTTGACGTTGCTCGCTACGCCGACCGGGGACATTCTCGCCGGCGGAGCTTTCGGCCAAGCTGGCGGAGTCTTCGTGTTCGGTATCAGCAGGTGGGATCCTGCCTCGCAGCAGTGGTCGGCGTTGGGCTCGGGTGTTCAGAATGGTGTTACAGCCATTGCCACCCTCGACAACGGCGATGTCATCGCGGGAGGCGTGTTCACGGCAGCCGGCGGCGTCACGGCGAACAACCTCGCGCGGTGGACCGGAACCGCGTGGGCGCCGATGGGGACAGGGATCGATCAGCCGGTCAACGCGCTCGCTGAACTTCCCGACGGCAGCATTGTCCTTGGGGGTCGGTTCACGCAAGTGATGGGTGTTCAAGCGAGCCGCATCGTGCGGTGGGATGGCGCGGCGTGGCACCCCCTCGGGTCAGGACTCAACGGTGCCGTGAACGCGCTGGTAGTGCTCTCAGACGGAGATTTGATCGCGGGTGGCTCGTTCACAACTGCCGGCGGCGTTCCGGCGAGCAACATCGCCCGGTGGGACGGGGAACTTTGGCATCCGATCGGCACTGGCATCAACGGAAACGTATGGGAGTTCGCACGCCACCCGTCCGGCGACATCATCATCGCCGGCGACTTCTCCGTCGCTGGGACCGCGAGCGCACCGCGTATCGCGCGATGGAACCCGACGACACAGCAGTGGTCGGCGCTCGGATCGGGGATGAATTCGTCCGTCTACGCGGTCGCGTGCGTACCAAACGGGGACATCGTCGCTGGGGGGATTTTCACCTTCGCCGGAGGCTCTCCGGCCAATCGCATCGCCAAATGGGACGGACAGTCGTGGGTCGGGCTCGGAACGGGCGTCGTTGCGAACTCGCTGCCGCTTGCAGCGGCGGTCTTTGATCTGCTCATTCTCCCAAGCGGAGATTTGATCGTCGGCGGCATTTTCAATCAGGCCGGTAGCGTGCCCGCCAACCGGATCGCCCGCTGGGACGGCCAAGTATGGCACGCGCTCGGCTCGGGCATCGACGGAGAGGACTCGAGCGTCGGTGCGCTGACCTACCAACCAGATGGCGACTTGATTGCCGGAGGGCGATTCAGTTCGGCGAGCGGCGTTCCGGGCACGCGCCGGATCGCAAGATGGAGAGACGGGACGTGGTCTGCGCTCGATCTTGGCCTCGGGGGCGACTCAACATTGGTGAATGATTTGATCTCACTGGCGGACGGCGGGCTGGCGGCGAGCGGCACCTTCTCATCGGCGGGCGGTGCCGCCTCCGCGTTTTTCGCCCGTTGGGTTACATCCGGCACTCCAACAGTTGCCACCGGACCAGCTGACAAATCAGTGATACCTGACACCGAAGTTACGTTGCACATAACGCCCGCGGCCGGCTACTCCAACCTCACCGCCCAATGGCGCCGCAACGCCATCCCCATCACCGACGGCCCATCCGGCGCCTCCCCCGGAGGCGGCACCGTCTCCGGCGCGAGCACCGTGCTCCCCTCCCCATCCGACGGCTCGCCCATCACCCTCACCATCACCATCACCAACACCCAACCCTCCGACGCCGGCGTCTACGACGTCGTCATCACCAACACCTGCGGCAGCGTCACCAGCGCCGGCGCCACGCTCACCGTCATCACCACCCCCGCGTGCCCGGGCGACGCCACCGGCGACGCTTCCGTCGGGCTCGACGACATCGCCGCCGTCATCAACGCATGGGCCCAGAGCACGCCCCCCGCGCCCCCCGAAGTCGATCTCGATCAATCCGGCGACATCGGGCTGGGCGACATCGCCGTCGTGCTGAACCACTGGGGTGCCGTCTGCCCCTGAACCATTCGCTCGGCCTTCGCCAGCTTTACACTCCGCTCCATCGGCCGTTTCACGCCGGTCATCACACCGTCCGATAGCGGCCAACACCCCCACTCTTTCGGGAAAACCTTTGGACTTCCCCGCCCGGCGGCGTAGTTTGAAGTCGCTTATCTCGTCGAGATCGCGCGTCGGCGTGGGGGGTTGGGACCGGTGGGAGAAGGACGCCGCCGCGCGATGAGGTTGCGCTCGCGCAGGGCGTGGGAGGAGTTGTTTTCATGACGGTTCATCTGTTCGGCGTCTCCGAGTTCGCTCGGCGTGGTGTTCTCTGCTCGGTCTTCTTTACCCGCACCGCGCGCCTCGCCGCCGGTGTGCTGCTCGGCGCCGGGGTGCTCGCAACGAGCGCACCGGGCCAGATCGCGATCACCGCCGGGTCGTGCGAGTCCGCTTCCAACGGCTCCGCGGGTCGGCGCGGCAGTTCGACCGGCCCCCTGATCGACGACCCGCTCGCCACCACGGGCACATCCGGCATCGTCACGAATCAGTCGATGATCCACGGCGGGCCGGTGTCGCCGATGGAGCCGCTGGTCACATTCCCCGGCACGACGTGCATCGTCGATGCGCAGCACGCCTCGTTCATCAACTTCGAGGGCGGGCCGGCGTTCATGCGCATCGCTTCTGAGAACGCGTGCGCCAACTCGCTCATCGACATGGACGGCGCGGAACTCGTCGGCAACGCCAACTCCAGCGGCAACTTTGACTACACCTTCACCGTGACCACGAACACGCCCTACGCGCTCACCGGTGTCGCCGCCATCGATGACGAAGACGTCAGCGGCAGCGTCCGAATGTTCCGTGGCATCCTGCCTCTGCACTCCGTGTTCGTCGCCAACAACGGTCCCTTCGCATTCTCCGGAACACTGACCCCCGGCACCTACAGGATCCTCGGCAACACCGCCGTCACCGCGACCCCTGGCGCGGCCGGGGTGCCGCTCGTCGGCGCGTTCAGCGAGTCGAGCACCGTCAGCGCGGTCTTGGTGCTCGGCTGCATCGGCGTGCTCGATCACCCCGCCGACGCATCGGTCTGCCCCCGCGCCGCGGCGAGCTTCACCGTCGACGCCGCGGGCACCAGCATGATCTCGTACTCGTGGGAAGTTGAAGACATCGGCGCGCCGGGAGGCTGGCGCGCCATCAGCGACGGGCCGCTCGTGATCAGCGCGACGAACTGGGGCACCGTCTCCGGCACCGGCACGCCGACGCTCACCGCGCAGCCCGACCCGATGACGTTCACCGTCAGCCCCATCGTGCGCTTCCGGGTGGTCGCGACCAACGCCTGCGGCAACACCACCAGCACGCCGGCCACCCTCACGGTCAACAACTGCCCGGGCGATATCGACGGCGACCGTGCCGTCGGGCTGAGCGACATCGCGGCCATCATTATCGATTGGTCACGCATGGCACCCCCCGGCAATGTGTGCTCGGACCTCGACGGCTCGGGCGACATCGGGCTGGGAGATATCGCCACCGTCACGTCGAATTGGGGCACCGTCTGCCCGTAGAGCACCCGCACGCGGCGCCGTACGAAAACCCAAGTTGATGAGCACGCACGAACTGTGCTGAACCCGCGCGTTGCGCGCCGATCTTGAATGCCCGTACCATACAACCCGCCCCGTGCGGGTTGTTTCTCTTGGCATTCGGATCACCCCCGCCCCGCCCCGCCTCCCGGTGCGCACCACGCCGTGTATCAAGCGCTTCTCACCCGCCGCTACCTGTTCTCGAAGATCATGCCGCTCATCGCGGCGGTCGCCGTCGCGCTGTGCACCGCGATGGTGCTGATCGTGTGGTCGGTCATGGGCGGGTTCCTCAACCAGCTCCTCGCGTCGGGCAAGAGCATGATCGGCGATGCGTCGATCCAGTGGCCCGTCTCGGGCATCGCGCACTACGAAGACCTGATCGCGCGGCTGGAGAAAGACCCCGCCGTCGCCGCCGCCACGCCGACGGTCGAGACGCTGGGGTTGCTCGGGCTGCGCAGCGGCGAGCCGCGCAAGGTCGAAGTCCTCGGCATCGAGCCGGCGGGGTACGACGCCGTCACTGGCTACTACTCGCGCTTGTACTGGAAGCGACTCGAAAAACCCGAAGCACGGGACGTGAACCGCGAAGACCCGCGCCTCTCGCTCACCGATGGATTCGAGCGCGCCGGCCAACTCATGCTCGAACCCGACCCCGAAGCGGAACCGGGCGGGCCGGAGAGACCCGCCATCGTGCCGGGCGTGGATGTCACGAGCTACAACCGGCGCACCCAGACGGGCGTGCTCGTGCCGGGGTGGGGCTTCTTCGGTCCCGATGAAGAAGTCACGCTCTCCGTGCTGCCGCTGTCGCAGAAGGGCGTCGCGGTCGACCTCGAAGCGCGCCGCTTCCCCATCGCCAACGAATTCCGCTCGGGCCTGTACGACATTGATTCCAGCCGCGTGCTCGTACCGCTGGCGGTACTGCAGGAGATGATGGCGCTCGACCGCGCCGAACGCATCATCCAGGATCACTCCCGCGGCGAGATCAAGGTCAACGACCGCGGCGAGGAGTACCTCGACATTCCCCAAGTCGTCGGCATCGAGCCGGCCCGCGCCACAACAATCCTCATCAAAGCGCGCGAGGGCTTCACGCCGGCGCAGCTCGTCGAAGCGTGCCGGCGCATCTACCGCGAGTTCGAGGCCGCGTACCCGCCCGGGCGCGTGCCGCCGTCGGATCGTGTGCCGATCCTCACGTGGGACGAACGCCCCGGCATCAAGACCTTCGTGCAGGCGGTGAAGAAGGAAACCGCGCTGGTGCTGGTGCTCTTCGGCATCATCTCGCTCGTCGCGGTGGTGCTGATCTTCTCGATCTTCTGGAGCATGGTCAGCGAAAAGACCAAGGACATCGGCGTGCTCCGCGCCATCGGCGCCAGCCGCAGCGGCGTGGCGTGGCTCTACATCCGCTTCGGGCTGGCGATCGGCGTCGTCGGCGCGCTCGCCGGCGGGGCGCTCGCGTGGCTCATCGTCACCAACATCAACCCCATCCACGAATGGCTCGGCTCCGCCCTCGGCATCGTCGTGTGGGACCCGCAGATCTACGTCTTCACCCACATCCCCAACATCGTCGAGCCCGCGAAGGCGGCGATGGTCCTCGGCAGCGCGCTGGTCTTCAGCATCATGGGAGCAACGGTGCCCGCCATCCGCGCGGCATGGATGGACCCGGTCCGTGCATTGCGATTCGAATAAGACAGTGAACGCAGAGGAAGACAGAGAGAGACAGACAAACGCAGAGCAGACAATGAAATAATATAATAATTAGAATTTTGTTTATTAGTTCCGCCTTCCGCCTTCCGCCTTCCGCCTTCCGCCTTCCGACTTCCCCCATGCCCCTCCTCCACGCCGAATCCGTCTTCAAGACCTACCGCCTCGGACGCGTGAGCGTGCCCGTGCTGCGCGGCGCTTCGCTCGCCGTCGAACCGGGAGAATGCGTGGCCGTGCTGGGTGCCTCCGGCTCGGGCAAGAGCACGCTGCTGCATCTCCTCGGCGGGCTCGATCGGCCCGATCGACTCACTCCCCCTCTGAGAGAAAGCTCGGACGCGGGGTCTTCGCCGCACGCACCGGCGGCGAACACCATCTCCTTCAACGACCGCCCGCTCAACTCATTTTCCTCAATCGAACTCGACCGCTACCGCCGCTCGCGCGTTGGCTTCGTCTTCCAGTTCTATCACCTCCTCCCCGAGCTTTCGGTGCTCGACAACACGCTTATCGCCGCCATGATCCGGCACGGCCGGCTCGGCTGGCACCGCAACGGCGCCGGCGCCGCCGCGCGGAAACGCGCCGAGCAACTGCTCGCCCGCTTCGGGCTCTCGCACCGGCTGAAGCACCGCCCCGTCGAACTCTCCGGCGGCGAGCGCCAGCGCGTCGCCATCGCCCGCGCGCTCATCAATCAGCCAGACGTCCTCCTCGCCGACGAACCCACCGGCAACCTCGACCACACCACCGGCGGCTCGATCCTCGACGCGCTGATGGAACTCCGGCGCGAGTCCAAACTCACGATGGTCATCGTCACGCACGACCACGAAACCGCCGGGCGAGCCGACCGCACCGTCCGCATCGCCGACGGCGTGGTGACGACATAAGTCCGGCTGCCACCAGTCGCGGCGGCTTTGAGCCGCGACTGGTGCCGCCCAACCGCAAGCCCCGAACGGGCTCGCGTCAAACCCCCCGCAGCACCGGGCGATCGCTCGAACACACCAGCACATCCGCGCCGTGCATCAGCTCCTTCAGCCGCGCCGCGAAGTGCGGCAGGTACCCGCGCTCCGTCTCCGTGTGCCCCGCCAGGATCACGCTCACACCGCGATCCAGCGCGCCGAGCACCTCGTGATGCTTCATCTCACCCGTGACGAAGCACTCGGCGCCCCGCGCCGCCGCCGCGTCCAGCAGCGCCCCGCCCGACCCCGGCACGCACGCCACGCGCATGACGACTTTGTTCGCCTGCGTCGCCGCGACGCACACGTGCGCCGAACCCGTCGCGCGCTTCACGCGCCGCGCCAGTTCATCAATCGCCGTCGGCGCCGCAAGATCGGCCAGCCGACCCCCGCCGCGGGAGTCGTCCGGGCGCGCCTGCAGCGCGTACACCTCGAACGCCGGTTCTTCATATGGATGCACGCGGCGCAGCGCGCCAATCGCCCCCGCGAGCGCCGCGCGCGAGCACACCATCTCGAGCCGGATCTCACCCACAAGCTCGAGCCGCCCCGCCTGCCCCACCGACGGGTTCGTCCCCGCCCCGCCGCGGAACGACCCCGTGCCGGGGATCGCGAACGAACACATCTCGTACGCCCCGATCCGCCCCGCGCCGGCGTGCGCCAGCGCGTCGCGCACGCGCTCCGCGTGCTCCTGCGGCACGAACGTCACCAGCTTCAGCGCCTGCTCCGCATCCACCGACTCGTGCGCCGCCAGCGCGCCGAACGAAGCCCCGTGCCACCGAGGACTGCTCTGAGCCCTCGGTGTCTTTGCTGCAAGCGCACCACCACCCGAGTTGAAATCCACCCCCGAGATCACGCTCATCAGCCAGTCCGTCACGCCCCCCTCCGCCGCGTCCAGCGCCGTGTGCGGCGAGTGCACCGCGATCCCCGCGTCAAGCAGCCGCAGCAGCACACGCCCGCGCGCCGAGTCCGCCGTCAACCGATTGATCGGCGCGAAAATCGGCGGGTGATAGCACACGATCGCGCCCGCGTTGTGTTCGATCGCTTCGCTTGCGACCGCGTCGCTCAGGTCAATCGCCAGCATCACCGCGCCGCGCAGCGCCGCCGAACGATCACCCAGGATCAGCCCCACGTTGTCCCACGGCTCAGCGAGCGACGGCGGGGCGATCGAATCCACGGCACGAATAAGGTCATCGATGGTCATCGCCTCATCTTCTTCGATTCCGCCGCCGAATTCACATCACAACCGGGTGCCAGCGGCCGCGGCGGCTCTGAGCCGCGCCCGGCGCGATCGCGCGAACCATGTCGCCGACGCGACGAGCCCCGCGCGGTTCCCACACTCGGCGCTTCACTCCAATTTCACAATCCCGCCCATCCCCGCGATTTCCGCGCGAGTTCGGCAATTTCTGCATTCCCACTGATGCTTTCGCCCGATACCATGCGTACGGTTTCGACAGAGGGCCGCCGACGCGGACGCCGATGTTCGCCCGCCGCCGTCGCCCTCACCCTGGCTTTCTTCGGAGAGGAGAGCGGCTTGACCCCACGGATGGCGACCCCGGATGTTCACTCGGCCGACACGCACCTGCTTCATCATCAAGTGACCCCGCAACAGCACCGCAATCCAAAGCCCACGCGAAACACCCCCGCCGACCGCGACGCCGGCACCGTCAAGCCAAAGTCCAGCTCCACCCGCGCATCCGAGCCGGATTCGAAGCCCCGCTCGACGCCCCGCGCCGAGCCCGGCTCCCCCCGCACCCCAGACAACACCGTCAAGACGTTCGTCCTCGATACGAACGTGCTGCTGCACAACCCCAAGGCGCTCTTCGTCTTCAAGGACAACGACGTCGTCATCCCCTTCACCGTGCTCGAAGAGCTCGACCGCTTCAAGAGCGTGAACGACGACGTCGGTCGCAACGCGCGCGAGTGCATCCGCCACCTCGACCGGCTGCGCCAGTTCGGGCGGCTCATCGACGGCGTGCCCCTCACCGCCGCGTACACATCCACAGGCAAGAACGGCGGCAGCGCCGAAACCCCCAGCGGCACGCTCCGCATCGACATCACACGCTACGAACGCCCCGACGCCCTCCGCGAGGAAACCGCCGACAACCGCATCATCGCCGTCGCCTGGCACCTGCACCAGGAAGCCCCCGAAGCGCAGCCCGTCGTCTTCGTTTCCAAAGACCTCAACGCCCGCATCAAAAGCGACGCGCTCGGCATCCGCACCGAGGACTTCGAGAACCAGAAGGTCAACGTCGACGAGCTCTACACCGGGTACATCACCCTCCAACTCGACGGCGCCGTCATCGACGAGCTCTACTCCGAGCGCATGCTCGCGGTCGAGCGGCTCGATCCGTTCCTCGATTACGTCGACGAGTCGGGCCTGCCCGGCGTCCATGAACTCTGGCCCAACCAGTTCGTCCTCATGATCGACCGCGAGGACCCGGGACATACCGGGCTGGCGCGCCGCCTCGCCGATACCTCGCACCTCATCCCCGTCACCGGCCCGCGCAAGCCGACCTTCGGCATCATGCCGCGCAACGTGCAGCAGACGATGGCCCTCGACCTCCTCCTCGACGAAGAGATCCGCCTCGTCACGCTCATCGGCTCCGCCGGCACGGGCAAAACGCTCCTCGCCGTCGCCGCCGGCATGATGAAGGTCTTCAACGACGAGCGCTTCGAGAAAATGCTCGTCGCCCGACCCATCATGCCCCTCGGCCGCGATATCGGCTACCTGCCGGGCGACAAAGACGAGAAACTCACGGCGTGGATGCAGCCCATCTTCGACAACCTCAGCTACCTCCTCTCCACGCGCTCCAGCCCGAACCAGCACGCCGAGAGCCACACCGCCGAGCAGCGCGTGCAGAAGCTCATCGCCGACGGCCGGCTCGTCCTCGAACCGCTCACCTACATCCGCGG
Organism: uncultured Phycisphaeraceae bacterium; assembly: GCA_964391865.1. GTDB lineage: Bacteria > Planctomycetota > Phycisphaerae > Phycisphaerales > UBA1924 > DASZQL01. The sequence goes on along the minus strand of CAYMNQ010000003.1, from coordinate 369,618 downwards.
CCGGAGCATCCCCCACCAGTTCATCATCATCGACGAAGCCCAGAACCTCACGCCCCACGAAGTCAAAACGATCATCAGCCGCGTGGGCGAAGGCACCAAGATCATCCTCGCCGGCGACATCCAGCAGATCGACAACCCGTACCTCGATTCATCGAGCAACGGGCTGAGCTACGCCGTCGAACGCATGAAGGGCCTCTCCGTCGTCGGCCACGTCACCCTCGCCAAGAGCGAACGCAGCGAACTCGCCAGCCTCGCCACCGAGCGCCTGTAATTCTTCAGAGGGGTGCCACCAGTCGCGGCAGCTCTGGGCCGCGACTGGTGCCGATCACCCGATGATCTCCGACTGATAGTCGCTCACATGGCGAGGGCGACGCTCCGTAAATCGTGCCACTGCAGTCGTCGGTGCTCTGACCGACGACTGCAGTGCGAATCGCCCGTCGCGCCTGCCCTGGCAACTGGCATCGAAGTCTCCCATTGACCTGCCGACACACTCAGCCCTCCGACTTCGACGATCTTCACCATCACCGCCGGGCCGAAGCCATCGGAATCTCAGGGCGGACTTCTCATACATGCCTCACAAGTCCCCGTTTGTGCGCGCGCCGGTGACACAACCGCCGCCCATTCCGAAGAAAATCTGCGAAACACGAAATTCCCCCAGAACCGCCCCCCACCGCCCAACCGCGCGCATCCCAGGTGCAACACAAGCCCGCAAGTCCTCGTTTGTGCGCGCGCCGGTGACGCAAACCGGGATGGGTAGAGGGCGCGCCCGCGGCGTCCTCGCCCGCGCCGGGCGGCTGCAGACGTCCCGGCCCGGGCAGAGCGGGCCTCACAACCCCGCTCGAACGATCCGCGTCGGCCAGCGTCTCGCCCACCAAGCGCGCCGCCCCGCCGTCGTTCGTCATCGCAGTGACGGCGCCCGGCGAAAGCCGAGCCACACACCATCACGCCCGCCGGCGGGTTTTCTTCAGCACTCAGCACTCAGCACTCAGTACTCAGTACTCAGCAAACGCCAACACACGATTAAACAAGTCCCCCTGTGCCATCGCGCGAACATGGCCGGAAATGCGCATGAAGTTCACCGCCCGCGAAGCGGGCGCGTGATGGTTGCCAGACGCGCAGCGTCTGGTCCGGGCCATCCCACCACAACACAGCCTCCACCGAATCTCCAAGCCCGCGAAACGGGCGAACGAACCGCCTCATCACGCCCCCGCGAGCGCCAGTTGCCGCTTGAACTTCGCCGCCAGTTCGATCGGCTCACTCGCCGCCGGCGCGAGGGCCGTGCTTCCGGGGGCCGCGTTCGCGCGCCACTCCACCTCGATCGACGCGCCCATCAACCGCGACAGCGATTCCAGATGCCGCTCGATGCTCCGCTTCGCCTCCTCCGCGTACTTCGGCTCGCTCTTCGTGAACAGCTCCGCCGCCTGGTCCTGCGCCGCGCGCATCAGCTCCTTCTGCGTCTGCGCGTTCATCTGGATCACGTCGATCAGCCCCAGCACGCGCCCCGCCTGGATGTCGTACGGCCACACATCCGTCAACCGCAGCGCGCCCTCCACGGCGGGCAGCGCCACGCGGAACACGCCGGGCGACACTTCGCGCACATCCGCCGCGCTCAACCGCGACAAGTCCGCGAAGTATTGCTTCTCGAAATGGAAGATCATCGCCAGCTTCGCCTGGCTCAGCAGGATCGGCGGCAACCAACTCACGCCGCGCGTCGTGGTGGCGATCTCCTTCGCGTGCACCTCAAGCCCCACAAGTTTCCCCACCGTGCGGATGCGCTCGGCAACCAGATCAGTCCGAATCTCCGGCGCGTGCTTCGAGCGCGACCCGCCGCCCAGGCGCGTGAGCGCCCACATCAACGCGGCCCCGGCGATCAGCCCGATCACGGCAAGAATGAGTTCGATCATCACCTCATTATTCGCAGTCCGACGCGCCGACTTTCGAGGGGGCTAGCGCCTGCCGAACGATCAAGTCGAAAGAGCGGAAGGCGGAGGAGGCAGAAGCCACAGATGGACCCAGATGGACCCAGACACGTCAAGGACAATCAAACGGAGACCAGCACATGTCCCGCATGGAAGCGACACAGGAAGAAGTTCCTGTCCCTATCTGGGTCCCGTCTGGATGAGCTGTGGCTTCTGCGGCTTCTCACGCGCTCATCCGCGCCGATCGGTGCGGGGGGTTCATGCACCGCTTGGCGGCGTCAGCCGATCGACCTGCCCCACCTCGAACGCGCGGATGAGGCAGTGCAAACTCGCGGCGAGAAACCCGCCGAGGATGAAGAACCCGGCGATCACCGTGAAGAACCCCATCAGCGGCGACAGGCCCATCAACGCCGCGCGCCACGCCGGCACCACGACCACCACCAGCGCGCCAATCACCGGCACGCCAAGAATCGCGGCACGGATCAGGTAGCCGAACGAGCGCCCCGGCTGACGGATCAGGATCGTCACCGCCGCGAGACCCATCATCACCACGCCCAGCCCGAGGCGCGCCATCGCGAAGGGGAGAATCTGCACGCCGCTCACCGTGATCGGCGCGCCGGTGCGCCCGAGCAGCCGCACCGCGACGGCGGGCTCGCCCAGCACCGCGCCGACCGCCATCGTCCCGCCGACGATCAGCATCGCCAGCGCCGGGCCTTCGCGGATCTTCCCGAGCCCGGTCAGCACGCCGAAGAAACTCGCGAGCGCCACGCACAACTCAAACCCGAAGAGGAACCACAGCGGCGGCGACTGCATCAGCGTCACCGCCATCCCCGCCAGCGCGCTCAGCAGCGTCACCAGCGAGAGCAGGAAGCACAACCCCAGGATCAGCCGCGGCGGCGACTTCATATGACTCCATACTCTACTCGGGGACCGGCGGTCATGTTCACTCGTGCGATCGATCGTTCACGCGGCGGCCCGTCCCGCACGAGTGCTGGGATCACCCCACAAAGTGACCCCACCGCGCCCGTTCCGCTTCACCGCGTACAGCGCCTCGTCCGCCCGCTTGCGCAGCGTGTCGGCGTCCATCGCCCCACTGCCGCGCAGCAGCGCGATGCCCGTGCTCATCGTGATCCACTTGCACGGCAACCCTTTCCCTTCCGGGTGGTGCGCCAGCAACGCGCCGAGCCGCTGCGCGATCTCGCGCGATTCGCCGGCCCGCAAGCCGTAGAGCACGACCACGAACTCATCGCCCCCAAGCCGCGCCGCCAGGTCCGTCTCACGCAGGTGGGCGCTGAGGATCTCGCCCACGGCCCTCAGGGCCGCGTCCCCCTTGTCATGCCCGAGCGTGTCGTTGAGCTGCTTAAAGTGGTCGAGGTCGATCGCGAGGAGCGCGAGCTCGTCGCCCGACTCGAGCGCGTTCTTCGTCATCGCTGCCATCGCCGATTCAAACCCGCGCCGGTTGGCCAGCCCGGTGAGTTCATCGGTCATGGACTGCTTGGTGAGGTGCGCGGTGGCAAGGCGCGTCTGCCGCGCCACGCGCGAGTCCATGTCGCGCCGCAGCGCCGCCGCCTGCACGCGGTCGGCGTGGGCGCTCGTCAGCGCACCGTGGATCGCGCGCGCCAGCGGGGCGAGTTCGTGCGATTCACCGATGCGCAGCAGCGCGTCGAACCCCGCCTTGCGCTGCACGTTCGAGAGATTGTCAATCAGCCGGATCAGCGCCCAGCGTTCCCCGGCGGCCAGCCACGCCGGGATCACCACCAGCAGCAGCCCGAGGATCATGCCCGCCGCCGCCCCGCCAACCACCGCCAGCGCGAGCAATTCATCCCGGCTGGCGGCGAGCGACCGCCCGACCAGCACCACGCCCGCGCACCCGGCGCTCACGCCAACAACGAACACGCCCAAACGCAACCACATCGGCCACGCGGCCCGCCACCGGTGCTCGGGCAAGCGCGAGTCGTGCAGGTCTTCCGAATTCGTCGTGTCGTTCGGCGGGAGTGTCATGCGCTTGCGTGCGGCCGAGAACCGCCCCACGCGAACGGGGTATCGACTTGAACCAGCGATGACTTCGGCATGAACGACAGACTCGCCGCTCGGAAGCGAAGTTCCTCGTGCCACGACACTACGGCTCCTTCGGATTGTCGTGCCTCCCGCGTTCGGCGACGACCACCACGACAATCCCCAGACCGGGATTGTCGTGGCACAAAGAAAACCCGCGGCCCTCGGGCCGCGGGTTCTTGATGGATCAACTCGGTCGATCAGCTCGGCTTACGCGAAGAGGTCCTTCGCCAGCCGGTCGATGGCGATATCAAGCTTGTCGGGGGTCTCATAGGTGCCGTCGGCGATCTGGGCGCGGATGCGGCTGACGAGATCGGTGCGGACGGACGTCTCGCGCCCGCCCCCACCGGCGCTCAGTGCCTCGGCGGAGAGCTCGACGGCATCCTCGCCGTGCGTAATGACCTGGGGTTGGGCGGCGGGCTTCGCCGCGGGGCGGGAATAGGTCGTGTCGATTCGGGTCGTGCTGGGCCCGGCGATGGAAGTGATGTTCGACATGCCTGTGATGAACTCCTACGGATCGGGGTCACCTGGTCTCTGCCGCCGAAGGGTGACACGAGGCACCCAAGGAATTGGATGCCGCGTATTGTTCTCTGCGTCGCCTCGCCGCGACCGGCTGCATCAACCCGGGCGAACCGACGCCCGCTTGCTCGATCTGTGTATTGTGTATCGACGGTGCGGATCAGGCGACTTGAACCTCATCGGAATGATGAAATCAGTCTCAAGTCTTTGTCGGATAAAAGCTTAGGCGCGATAACATGCACCCGGACCCGAACCAAAAATTCTTTTCGCCACGCACCCCACGCCATGTGTTGATCCTCGGCATCGTGGCCGCGTCGCTTCCCCTGATTCTGGCGGTCAGCCTCGCGACCGCCGCGGTTCCCATGCGGTCGTTCCCTTCGAAGAAGGAGACGCCCAAAGCGCCGCCCGCCAAAGACAAGGATCAACAGAAAGATGAGGGCAAGAAGCTCTTCGGCACGCCGGCGAAGGACGAGGGGGCTTCCGATCAAACCGCCGGGCCAAAGGGGTGGTTCATTGTGCTCGAGTCCTTCTCCGGCGCGGGGCATGCGGAGTCGGCGGCCAGCCGCGTCGCCGGGGTACGCGACGCGGTGGGCAAGGACGTCGCGGTGCGCACGAGCGAGAAAGGCTCGGCGATCGTGATGGGACCGTACCCCGGCTATGAATCACCCGCCGCCGTCGCGGATCTGCAGCGTGTGCGCGAACTGGTGGTGCAGGGCTCGCGCCCGTACGCGCTCGCATTTCTCGCGCCCGGGCCACAGTCGGAGGACATCGGCAAGCTGCCTGAGCTGGGTCTGGCGAACGCGCGCAAGACATTCGGCTCGCGCGCGAAGTTCACGCTTCAAGTCGGCGTGTACGAATCGAAGAACCCCGACGAGCGCAAACGCGCCGCCGAGCAGGCGGCGGTGGCGCTCCGCGCGGAGGGCGACCTCGCGTTCTATTACCACGGCCCGACGCGCAGCATGGTCACCGTCGGGCTCTTCGGCGACCGCGATTTCGACCAGTTCCTTCGCCCCAAAAGCGCCGAGCTTCTCACGCTGCAGCAGAAATACCCGCTGAACCTGCTGAACGGGCAATTCCCGATCATCGAGAAGCAGCCCGGCGTGCCCGATCGGCAGCAGCCGAGCTGGCTCGTCTCGATCCCGGAATAGTGGGTGGAAAACTACCCAGTTCAACGTTTTTTCGCGGTGAGCACGGAAAAATCGTGGTCTTTTGAATGCGATTCGCGCTCAACTCTTGCAGGTTGTCCGCGATCGGTTATCTTCCCTCCAAGCAGTCAGGGCACAGCACAGGGGCCACTGCTCGCAGGAGAGAGATAGAGCGCAACAACCGGTGTATGTGCCGGTGCCGGAGGATCGAGAGAGCCCCGGATGCGTGATTCCAATTCGCCGCGCCATTGGTGCAACCGGTGGTGACGCGCGACCCGCAGCACCGCCGCTGGCGCGGCGATCGTTGCATTGGCTTTGTAGGGACAGCTCGGGGCGTTCTGTCCGGAAACGGACGGGTAGGAGGCGCAAGCACCCCGATTTGTGTTTGAGCATGGCCCCGATCAAAGCACGCCGCCCGCGCACGGCATAGTCGCGGGCGGTTTTTTCGTTTTGAGTTTGGAGACGGGAGCCGGAGGCGCGCTGTATCACTCTGGCGCCAAACTCCAAGCTGCTCACGCGGCCATTGCTCCCCCCGCCGCCGCGCGCGACAATCCGTGCATGCCCCACTGGACCTGGACCGAGCGCACGTTCGATTTTTCCTTCCCGCCCGCGAAGTTCCCCGAGATTCTCGAGCGCCTGCGCGGCACGCCGGCGCGGCTCGAAGAACGGCTGCGCGGCGTGAGCGATGACGCGCTCCGCCGCAAGTTCGACGGCGGGTGGACGATCATCGAGAACGCCGGGCACCTGTGCGACCTCGAACCGCTCTGGACCGGGCGGCTTGATGACTTCCTCGCCGGGCGCGACACGCTGCGCCCGGCGGACATGAGCAACGAGCGGACCTTCGCCGCCGGGCACAACCAGCGCGCCACGGCGGAGGTGCTCGGCTCATTCCGCGCTCTGCGCGGAGCGCACCTCGCGCGGCTCGAAGCGCTCGACGAATCGAAGTGGACCATCACCGCGCTGCACCCGCGCCTGCGCACGCCCATGCGCGTGGTGGATGCGTGCTGCTTCGTTGCGGAGCATGATGACTATCACCTGGCGCGGATCGGGCACCTGCTGGGTGCGGCGAGGGGTTGAATAGTCGCGGCGCGAACGGAACGCATCGTGCTGAGCATTCCGGCCCAATCAACCGCTGTCTGAGCGGGGGCGGTGTTGAAAGCTGGTGACCGATCGGCGGGTTGCCAGTGCTCGACAACGCTCGAAGCGACTCAAGACACCGATCGCATTACAAACAAACGCAAAACGTGCAAAAATGCGCGCTCTGTGCAAAAGAGCGAAGTTGACTTCGCCCAATGTCCGATTACCTTGAGAAGGGTGGACTGCGTTTTGGCCGCATGGATCGTGAATGAATGATCCTGTTGCCGGCACGCGGTGGATGATCGGAGTGGCACGCGGCGGGCGCGATGAGTTGGCGGGCACCCGCGAGTGGAGGTTCGCGTGAGTGACGACGCCGCTCAGGCCGAACGGATCAAACAGCTCGTGGAGCTCGCGTGCATTGCGCGCGGGTGGTCACGCCAGGCGCTCGCGGCCCATCTCGGGCGCGATGTCTCGCGGCTCGTCCCCGAAGCGGGGAACCCGAAACTTGATTATGTGATGAAGCTGGCGGATGCGCTGGAGTGGCCGGTGGGGGATGTGGCGCGGGTGATTTGGGGGGCTCGACGCGCGGAATCATCAGCATCTCATTCGTGCAAGGACTACGACGAAGCAATGCGTGCCGCGCACGATCGGCTGAAGTCTGGAGATGTGCGAGGCGCGCTTTCGGCCTCTCGTTCTGCGGGTACTTTCGCTGACAAGGCGAACGATCAGGCTCATGCAATCGGTAATGAAGCTGCCTGCCTCAACCTGTTGGGTCGGCACATTGAAGCTGCGGAAGTGGCGAATCTGGGTCTCGCGCTCGAAGGGCTGACCGGTTTCAGGCGGCTTCACCTTCAGTCCAATCTCGTTCTTGCACTTGTAAAGCTTCGGCGAATCGATCTTGCTTTGGGCTTGGCAGGCATGGTGCATGAGCGTGCCGCGCTGCTCGCGGACTCCGAACCGCGTGCGTTGCGTGAAGGCGCATTTGCCCAATACGCTTCAGGCTACTGCCATCTTCAACTCGCTTTCATCGAGCCCGATCTGGCGTCAAGTCACTTGGATCGGAGCACGCGTGCCTATCGATCGGCACGATGCGCCTTTGAAGTCGCTGCCGACAAGATCGGGCAGGTCGAGCTTCTGGGCATGACCATCGCCTGTGATGCTGGGATTCTAGAGGTCGAAGTCGAGTCAGGTCGGCTCTCACCCGATCGCGCGATCGAGGAGGTAATGAAAGTTCTTGATCGCACGGTCGATGTGTCCGCGATCGACGCGCACACTTTGGAGGCGTGCGGCTGGTGGGCGATTGCAGGCGCAAGCATCGCGCTTAGGCACCTCGCTGGTGCATCGCTGCAGCGCACCGTGGCGGTTTGCACTGAAAAGGCAATCGAAATTGCGGAGCGACTTGATCAGTGGTTTATCCGCGAGCGTGCCTTCACGATGCAGTACCTCGGACAGCGCCGATTGAGCGAGTTGACCGGTCTGACTTTTGAATATGTGATTGACGATGAAGATCGGGCAAACATCACCGCTTTGATGGGACGATTCCCAGCATTTCGCGGGCTGGGAGTCAAGATCCTTTCGGGAACTCAGGACAGTCGGGGCAGCAGGAGCACGCGATGATGGGCACTGTTCGCCCATTTTCTGCTTTGTTCTGCCTGGCTGCAGTCGGCGGCCTTGGTGATACATGCTTCGGGCAAGGATCATTCGACCCCCCTTTAGCCACCGGCATCGGAGCCATCCCCAAGAAGCTCATCCACGGCAACGGCCCCGTCGCGTACACACCGCCCGAGGGTCTGAAACTTCCAAGCACGCTCGGCGATCCGACCCTGTTCGACGACGCCCCGCCCACGTTTGAACTCCCGCCGAGCGGCACGACGCCGGTGTTTGTTGATGGATCGGGTTTGTCGTTCGGCGATGGCGGTTCGTTCGGCTTCGGCGGCGGGGTTGCTGACGGCGGCGCGGGGCTGATCCCCGGGCCGGGCATGCCGGCGGCGGGGCTGCTGGCGCTGCTGCACTTCGTGTCGCGCCGTCGGCGCGCGTGAGGCGCGAAACTGCCTGATCGATGTATTTGTGCGCGAATTCTTGGGGATCCAAGGTCGCACTCTATAACTCACGTCGCGGCAGGCGGACACCCTGCGGCGGAGTGTTCGGCGGCGGCGCGTTCCGTTTCTTGCGATCTCGCCGCCGGATTCTCTTCTTCTCCAGAGCCCTCGGCGGCGTTCCACCCGCCGAGGGCAGGCTTTCAGCCTTTCCGGGCGGTTCGCGCTTGTGGTGCGCGCCGGGCCGGGGGGACACCAGAAGGAGTCGGGTCATGACGACGATGAGAATCAGGCTGACGAAGTGCGGGGCGTTCGTGCGCGGGGTGATGATGGGGCTCGTCCTCAACATAGCTGCGCTCCCATCGCTTGCACGCGGCGACGAATCGCCGCCGGTCGATCCGGCGCAGTCCGCGAGTTTGACGCGAGCGCGCACGATCGAAGAAACGCAGGAGTACCTCTTCCAGGTTCTGTTCAGCACGCCCGCTCCGAACGCGGCGGTGGAGTTCGATCTGGCGTGGGCTGATGGCGGGCGATCCATCGCGCAGGCCATCGCGCCGACCGGCGAGACGATCAATGTTGGCGTGATGGAACGCCGATCGCTGGACCCGATGCAACCTGCGGTCGTCGGCGCGCTGACTTCGGAACAGGCCGTTCAGCTCGAAGCGATGTCGCTGGACGTTGAACTCTGCGTCGGGACGGTCGGGGTGTCGGATGCCGCGCTCGTCGCCCTGTTCATGTGCTTCACGGGTATCGATGAGAAGGGCAGTGCATTCGAGCGTGCTGTTGTGATCGAAGTCGCCGACTACGATCCGTCTGTGGTGTTCCTGCTCGACGGCGCTCTTGATGAACCTGAAGTGATCGCGGTCGGGGACGGAGACTCTGGGGCGTCGGGTGAACGGCAAGTCGCCGGCGGTCCTTGGGGCTATTGGCGCTGTGTCGGGCATGTTCTGAAGTGCGAGGCGCTCCTCCTGGGCTGCCTCGCCTCGGCGGTTGCGACTGTTACGGGATGCACCCTGGCCTGCGGCGCGACGCTGACCTTGGGGTGCGTCGCGTGTGTTCTCTTGGGCATCGGCGGGACCGTCGCGTTGTGCGACAGCGCGATTAGTTGCATCGGCATCGGGCGGGCTCGCGGGTGCATCCCATGAGCCATTGTCGCGATCATTCGCTTGAGTGAATCGGATCGGCGGTGAAACCACGCATCGCCCCGACACACACATGTGTGTCGGGGCGATTTTCGAACAATGCACATGTCGTTTCGAGTCGATAAACTTAAGAATCCAATCGGAGTCCAATCAATGATCACCTCCCCACGACTTGTCAGCAGCGACCTGCCTTGGCTAGCGCACGGTGCCGTGACGGGATTGCTCTTAGTGCGATTTGCGTTCGGCTGGAGTTGGATCGCTCTTGTTGGCGCGGTGATCGGAGTCGGAGCCGCTGCCCTCGCGCTCATGCTCAACCGAAAGATGCGCCCCAACAGTTCGAACGGCACGAGTGTGGTGACTCCGCCGCGTTCTCGGCGAATCTCGGCCGCTCACTTTCCGTGGCTAGCATGGGGTGCGCTACTCGGCGGCTTGTTTATGTATGCCGCATTCGGAATTGGCTGGGCGACCGCCATCGGGGTTGTATGCGGCCTCGGAGGCTCGACGGTTGCGTTGCTGATGACGCCGCGTGCTTGTTGAACTTCCAGGCCGAACTGGGCGGGATCGCGTCTGTATCTTGTTTGTTCATTACGAGCTCAAGCACCGCACCGTGAATCGGACACACTATGAGCACGGTTGAAGTGATCCATTCGTTGTTCTTCGCGGCGGCCGCTTTTGCGGCGAACATCGCGTTCGTCGTGGGCGCGGCCACGACTGACCCGGTGAACAGCACGGGGCCGATCGCGGCGTGGCGGCGTGTGGTTCGGTGGATCGGGGTCGGAGCGGCGGTCGCTCTTGTTATCGCTGGTGTCTGGTACGGCATCACGCGGGGAGTACTTGCCGAAAACCAAGTGCTGTTCATCGGCCTATCGGTGCTGCTGTGCGCGATGGTTGCGGCGCGCCGGGCACAGCTTCGTTCGCGCTTTCCTGGCGGCATGTTTGCTCGTGCAGCAGGCCGCGAGCGGCGGCGGTTTGTTGCGATGGTGTTGTTCATGGTGCTCGGTTCGGCTGTGACACTCGTCGGCGTCTTCGCGCGCGCGACCCCGTTCGGGGGCAACTTCGTCATCGCGGCGATGTTCGCGCTGTTCGTGGCGGGCATGCCCTGGCTTATTTTGTTCGTCCCGGATACGCGGCACCCCGCAGCAGTGCGGCGGCCACTTGGATGCGCGCCGTTCTAAGAGACTGTTTCAGAACCTCAAGAACGAGGTTGAGTGGCCACGGGCGGGACGCCCGTGCCACCAAGGTGAGTAGGGTTCTGAACAGTCTCTAAGAAAAACCGCACTCCCGCGCGAGGCATGAATTTTCGCGGGGTTTCCGGGAGCGCCCGAATGGCGCGGTATTTCTTCTCCCGTCGCGACACACCTCCACCATCTCCCCTCCGGGGGAGGCCCCGAGGACACCGGGGTCTGCCGGCTTCCGGCGGGGCGCGACCACGCCGAGCGGACACCCACGCCCGCTCGGCAATTTGGCTGACGCGCTGCGCTCCACCTCGTTCATGCCCATGAGACACATGCGGCACATGGGCCCGATGCGGAACGCTCGCTCGCGCGTTGCGTCTCGATGACACTGTTTAGTTCGTCGGCACTGATCCGCCCGGCGGGGGTTCGCCGCCGGAGAAGCGTTCGCGCACGCGGCGTTTGGCGGCGAGGAGGTCGCCGGTCTTCGGAGCGTCGCCGCCGGGGGCTGCTCCATCGTTCGCGGGTTTCTTGGTTGCACCTGGGGTGGCGGTGGTTTCGTCGCTCGCCAGCGTGCCGCCGGCGACGCGCTTGAGCATCTGCTGGCGCAGGCGCTTGCGCCGTTCTTCCTGCTCCTGCTGCTCGCGGGCTTCGCGCTCGGCGCGTTCAGCGGGGGATTCGAGTTCGTCGGCGAGGCTGCGCTCCGGCTCGGCTCGGACGGCGTCGCGGCTGGGAAGGTTCGGCGCGGCGGGGCCGTTGCTCGACGACACCGCGCCGGTGCGCCGGTCGACGCGCTCGCCCACGGTGCGCAGCATGCGCGCGGTGGCGGCGGCGCGGTCGGCGCGGGTCTTCACCGCCGCCGAGGCTTCTTCGCGGATCTGCGCGAGGACAGCGCGCGAGACGAGCCGGTCCCACGCGACGCGGCGGGTGCCGACGTCGATGAGGAAGACGCCGATGGCCCACGCGACGAGCGCGGGCCAGAGGGGCAGGCTGGCGCGCGTCGGCTGCAGGTTCTCACGGTCCCAGAGGTTCGCGCTCTCGGGGTCGTTCCAGCGAAGCAAGCGCCCGCCGGTGGAGTCGGCGAGCTGCTGCATGACGGCGGCGTTGGAGGAGAGGCGGGCGAACTCGGGGCCGATGGCGCGCGTCGCGCCGCCCCAGACGGGCGGCATGGGTTTGGTGCCGACGCTGGGGGCGAGGGCGACGACGTAGTTGCCGCGCTCGAGCGCGGGGACGCGCCCCTCGTAGGTGCCGGGGCCGGTCTGCGCGAGTGATACTTCCGCGCGCCCGCCGCCGGGGAGCGTGACGAAGCCGGGGACGCTCATCTCGCCGATGGGCGCGCCGTCGTCGTCCGCCGCGTCGAGCCGGACGCGGAGTTCGTCGCCCACGATCTCGGTGTTGAGTTCGTAGTTGCGTCCGCCGGGGGGGCGGGCGATGGTGCGCGCGATCTGGGTCCACATCGCCGCGTAGCCGGGCCAGTTGAGCCAGTCTCGGGCCCAGGCGTCGTGGGCGTCGCTGGTGAAGGCGGCGACCTGCCCGCGCCCGGCGTACCACTGCGCCAGCACCGGCTCACCCTCGCCCGTGATGAGCGCGTAGGTGACTTTCTGGTCCTGCTTCGGCTGCGTGAGGACCAAGCCGCGCAACGACGGGTACGTGTCGGGCACGCCCTTCAGCAGGGGCGAGCCGGCGCGCACGTTGATCGGCACGAAGGGGCTCTCGCGGATGAGGGGCTTGCGCACCACACGGATCTCCTTCACGAAGACGCGCGGCAGGAGCTTCTGGTCGATCACGTGATAGAACTGGCCGCGCCCGGTGCGCGCGATCTGGGAGAGCGTCACGCGGTCGGCGTCGTCGCCCACGGCGATGGTCGAGACGGTGATGCCCGCTTCGGACATTTCCTGAGCGAGGTTGATGCCGACGTCGGGCTCGCCCTCCGAGCGGCCGTCGGTGAGGACGATAACGTGCTTGACTGATGCTTTGACGTTCAACAATTCCGCGCGGGCCCGCGCCATGGCGGGGTAGATGTTGGTGCCGCCCTGCGAGCTGATGGCGCGGACGCGTGCCGCGGTCTGCTTCGCGTTGTCGTTCTTCGCGAGCGGCACGACGACGCGGTAGTCGCTGTTGAACTCGATGACGCCGACGAGGTCGGTTTTGTCGAGGGTTTCAATGGCGAGGGCCGCGCCGTCGTTGGCGATTTCCTGCTGCGAGCGCGAGCCGCCCATGATGGATCGGCGCATCGAGCCGGAGGAGTCCAGAACGATGACGACCGCGGCGGAGGGGGTGATGAGCTGCTCGGGCAGGTCGAGGCGCACGGGCAGGATCGGCTCGATCGCGGTGCCCTTCCAACCGCCCGCGCCGAAGGAGTCGGGCCCGCCGACCATGACCAGCCCGCCGCCCATGTCGCGCACGTAGTCGGCGAGGAGCGTGTGCGTGTCGCGCGAGAGCGCATCCGCGGGCACGTTCTGCAGGACGATCAGGTCGTACGCCTGCATCGAGAGCAGGTCCGACGGCACATCGCCCGGCGCGACGGTGACGGTATCGATCTTCGCGTCTTTCAGCGTGCGTCCGAGCGTGGCGCCGGGGCCGGCGGCGTCGGCGTTGCTCACGCCGTCGACGATGAGGACCGATCCCTTGCCGGGCGAGACGACGAAGGTCTGCGCGCGGTTGTTGCTCGCGAGCCGGTCCTCGCGCTCGGCGTCGGCGACAAAGACCGCTTCCAAGCGGTGGACCACGCCGGGCCCGAGCTTCACGTCGATGAGGTGCACGCTGCGCCCGGGCGCGAGTTGCAATCGTCGGCCGCTGCCGGCGGTTTGCTCGCCGTTGATATCGAGGGGTTTGCCTTCGTACAGGAGTTCGAGCGTGCCGCTGGCGGCGTCGGTGGCGTTCAGCACGACGCGCACCGTGACGCTCGACTGACTGGTCGCGCGGGGCGGAGCGTCGATCGCTTCGACCATCACCTCGTTCCGCACGCGGTAGGTGATGGGCAGCACATCGATCGGCAACGCGGAGCGCCCCGCGCCGGCGGCGGAGAACGCGCGAGCGGCGGAGGTTTCGCGGGCGGCGGCGAGCGCATCGCCGCTAGTCTCGTTGCCGTCGCTGGCGAGGACGATCCGCCCGGCGGCGTCGGCGGGGATGATGGCGGCGGCGAACTTCAGCGCGCGGGCGATGTCGGTGCCCTCCGCCATCGCGTAGTCCAGCGTCGTCAGCCCCGGCTTGCCCGGAGTTGGCGTCGCGAGCGCGATGGAGCGCCCGTCGAAGACCACCGCGCCGAGCAGATCTTCCGGCCCGCGTCTTGCGCCGGCGCGGTTGAGCCAGTCGAGCATCGCTTCGGTGGGCGCGATGCGTCGGCCGTCGGGGGTGGCGCCGAGTTCGGCGAACTGCTTGACGGAATCGGAGACATCAAAGACCGCGACGACGGCGAGGCGCTCGCTGGTGCGCACCGTCGCCGCCCCGGCGAGCGCGCCGGCGAGGAGCGTGAGCAGCACGGCGCGGGCGATGATCGCCGACCACGCGCGGGCGCGGCTCATGGTGTTGAACCAGCGCATCCCGGCCCACGCCAGCGGTACGATCGCCAGCGTCAGCAGCAGCCACAGCGGTTGCTCGAACGTGAGACTCACGCGGGAATCTTACGCCCGGGCCGCGATGCTTGAACCCGCCCGGATTCATTTCACCGCGGAGACGCGGAGCGCGCGGAGAAGGGCAAAGAAGCCACAGCTTGCACCGATAGACACGGATGAAGAGAAGGAGATAGCCACAGATGGCCCAGATGAACCCGGACAAGAAAGCAAGAGCGTGCGTCTGCGCTCATCTGGGGTCATCTGGACCATCTGTGGGTCGTGACCTCTTCGTTCTCGCTCACTCTTTCAGAATCCGCGCCTTCTTCGCTCCCCTCCGCGTCTCCGCGGTGAATGCTACTTCCGCGCGGGGGGCAGGATGCCGATGAGGACGCAGATGCCGCCGAAGATGAGCATCCACGGGCGGACGCGGTCGTCGTTCGCCCAGCGCTGCAGCAGCGAGTCGGGCTTGCTCGGGGTTGGCAGGGGCTTGAACTGCGGCTCGAGTTCCGCGAAGACCGACGCGGACAGTTGCTTGCCGTCCGTCTCGGTGATGATCGGCTTGAGGTGCTCGGGCGCCTGGTTGATCTGCGTGGTGGCGAGGGCGAGGACGAGCGTCGGCTCGCGCTGCTGCAGCGCGTCGAGGAACGCGGAGTAATTCTCCAGGCGCGAGGCGCGGAAGCGTTCCTCGTTGAGCATGACGTCGCGCTGATGCCGCGCGTCGCGCAGGTCGTCGATCGCGGGGATTAGCACTGCGGCGGCGATGATGACCGACCCCGCGAGCACGAAGAGCCAGCCGGGGTCGAGGATGAAGAGTGGCGCGGATCGCTCGCGCGGCATGGGCGCGGCATCCCCGCCAGCGTGAACAGGTTGGCCCGTCGGATCGCTCACACCCCGATTATCGGCGAAGCCGGCCCGATAGGGCCAATTGGGCCGCCGACGAGCGCCCGGACGGAGCGACCGGGGGCAGTTCGGGGGGGCTGCGCGGGTCGTGCGGCGGTAGATTGGCCCCATGCCGCCCTGGATCACCACCGTTCTGCTGCTCACCTGCTCCAACATCTTCATGACGTACGCGTGGTACTACCACCTGAAGAAGCCGTCGTGGACGCTGGCGGTGGCGATCGTCGCGTCGTGGGGGCTGGCGTTCTTCGAGTATTGCCTGCAGGTGCCGGCGAACCGAGCGGGGCACGTCTCGACCGGCGGGCCGTTCACCGCCCCGCAACTGAAGATCATCCAGGAGGTCATCACGCTGGCGGTCTTCTCCGTCTTCTCGATCGTGGTGCTGCAGGAGAAGCTCCGTTGGCAGGACGCCGTGGCTTTTGCCCTGATCCTGGCGGCGGTGGCGGTGTCGATGTCGGGGAGAAAGTAGAAAGGCGGAAGGGCGTAAGTCGGAAGTCGGAAGGCGGAAGAGACGAAGCCACGGATTTCACGGATGGACACGGATTCCGGAAGCCAAGAAAAGAAGAGCCACAGATGACCCAGATGGACCCAGATGAGCATGGGCTCAGACTATTGATCACTGATCTGGGTTCATCTGGGTCATCTGTGGCAACTCTCTTGTTTCAGTGCTTTTTAAATCCGTGTCCATCCGTGAAATCCGTGGCGGTATTCTGTACGCCACGCCGATCGAACCCGCGCGGAGCCGAGCCATGACTGACCGCCTCGAGGTCGCCAAGACATACAAGCTCTTCATCAACGGGCAGTTCCCGCGCACGGAGTCGGGGCGGTCGATCCGCGTGACCGACTCCGGGGGTGAAAAGGTATTGGCACATGTGTGCCACGCGTCGCGGAAAGACGTGCGCGACGCGGTGGTCGCGGCCCGGGCGGCTCACGAGGGGTGGCTGCGCCGCAGCGCGTACAACCGCGGGCAGATCCTCTACCGCATGGGCGAGATGCTCGAAGGCAAGCGGCGCGAGTTTGTCGAGGCGATTGAAGCGGGGCGAGAAGGCATCAAGGGGAAGGCATCGCGCCGACTGGTGCGATCGGCGGCGGATGAGGTCAGCGCGGCGGTCGATCGCTTTGTCAGCTACGCCGGATGGGCCGACAAGTACTCGCAGGTGCTCGGCTGCCACAACTCGGTGAACGGGCCCTACTACAACTTCACGATCGCGGAGGGGACGGGCGTGGTGGGCGTCGTCGCGCCGGATGAGCCGGGCCTGCTCGGGCTGGTCTCGCTGATCGCGCCGGCGCTGTGCGCCGGATGCACCGTTGTCGCGCTCGGCAGCGAGCGGCATCACCTGGCGACGTGCATCCTCGGGGAAGTGTGCGCCACCAGCGACGTGCCGGCGGGCGTCGTCAACCTGCTCACGGGCTACCGCGCGGAGTTGCTCGAACACTTCGCGAGCCACCGCGAGATCGACGCGATCCACGCCGCCAATGTCCCGCTCGACGAAGCGCGCACGCTGCGGCTCGGGGCGGCGGAGAACGTGAAGCGGGTGAAGGTGCGCGATGTCGCCGCCGACGAATGGTTCGACGCGGAGGCGTGCCAGAACCCGTGGTGGATCGAGCCTTTTGTTGAGATGAAAACGATCTGGCACCCGAGCGGGACGTAAGCGCGTCGGTCACGCGCTCGGCGCGATGAAGCGCTCGACGAAGGCGCGGGTGTCCCAGACAAAGCGCTCGATCGCCGTCCGCCGGGCGATCGCGCCCATGCGTCCGCGGAGCGCGGGGTCGCGCACCAATTGCTCCATCGCGCCCGCGTAGTCGGCGGCGGAACGGCACACGAACCCGCCGCCGGTGTCAAGTTTTTCCTTCAAAGGCGGCAGTTCCGACGCGATCACCGGCAGCCCCGTCAGCATCCCCTGCACCATCGCCTGGCTGAAGGTTTCCTGCGCCGTCGAGGGGACGAGCATGGCGTCCATTCGGCGGAGCAACTCAGGG
The DNA here is from genome assembly GCA_964391865.1 of uncultured Phycisphaeraceae bacterium. Classification (GTDB taxonomy): domain Bacteria; phylum Planctomycetota; class Phycisphaerae; order Phycisphaerales; family UBA1924; genus DASZQL01. The sequence continues at coordinate 352,122 of CAYMNQ010000003.1, read as the reverse complement.
ATCGCCGCCGCCGGCTGCCAGGGGTGCATGATGATGTTTGGCTCGTCAACCCGCGGCGGGTTTGTGTACGACACGAGATTCAGCCGGCACTTCGCGCGCACTTCACTCGGCAACGCGCGGAAGGCGTCGATCGCGATTGACGCACCCTTCCACGGATTGTCGAGCTTGCCGAGGATGACGAACTCGCATGGGGCGTGCGGGTCGCGCGGGGTGTCGCGTGGGTGGAACTCGGCGGCGTTGGGGATGCCGTAGCTGGTGAAGGCGCGTCCGGCGAGCGCCGGCTCGAAGTACGAGCGGATCTGGTCGTTCACCGCGACGACGCGGATGGGCAATCGCGCGATCTTCGCGGGGAACGCGGGCCAGGTGATCTTGTGCGCGATCAGCACCGCTCGGTCGAAGCGCTTCATCGCGTGCAGCAGTTGCACGGCGGGGACCAGCCCGTTGGTCGTATTGCCGAGGATCAGCGCGTCGTACTTGCGGCCCGATGCGAGCACCGCCGCGATCAGCCCGTTCGGCAAGGGCTTGCGCAGCGGCGGCGTCCACAGCACGCGCGGCATCGCGCCTGAGAGATGCTCCGCGAACCGACCTTTCCATGACGACTCCGCGCCCACCGTCACGTCGCAGCCGAGCTGGACGAGCTGGCGCGTGAGGTGCAGGTCGAAGACCTCCACGCCGCGGATGTCCTTGTGCAGCCGGTGCGACAGGAAGCAGGGCGTGAGGAAGAGAATCGACGGCGGCGGGGGCATGAGCGAAGACTACACGTTGAAAGTCGGTAGAGCGGAAGGACGGAAGTCGGAATGGCGCGGGTGCCGTGCAACGCTGCTCTGGGCGGTGCACGCTCCGAGTTCTGCTCCGTGATCTCCTTCCACTCTTCTTGAAATAGTGCGGGCGCGATAGCAGTCGAGCCTGGGAGTGCAAAGCCCCGAGTGAGGAACGAGCGTGGATCGTCCTCAGAGCAGGCCGATCCACGGCACCCGGCACCCGGCCCCATCGGGCGATTCGCCTTTCTGGCTTCAAGCTTCCAGCTTCGGGCTGCTCACCGGATCACCACCGTCTTATTGATCCGCCCGGTGCCGTCGAGTTCCTTCAGCCCGACGCGGACGCTCTTGCCGAGCAGCGTCGCCGCGCCGCGTTCGAGCATGAATCGGCGGACGGCGGACGTGCCCGGCTGGAGTTGGCTGACCGGCGCGCTGAACGCGGGGTAGCCGGGAGCGATGGCGAAAGCTTCGAGTGTGACCGGCTTGTCGCTGAGGTTCGAGATCAGCAGCGTGAGGATCACGTTGTCGGCGCCGGAGCCGTCCGGGGCGCGCTGCACGCGGTAGCTGGGCAGCAGTTGCACGGTCTCGAGACCGATCTCGAGGCGCAGCGGCATGCGCAGGACCGGGTAGCGCCGCTCCGCCGTCAGTTCGACCTCGGCGATCATCGTCTGCGGGCCGGCTTCTTCGGCGAGCCCGAACGCGAGCTCGATGGGCACGCGCGACGACGACTCGGGCGCGATGTTGAACGCCACGACGCGTGGCGCGATGGTCCACTCCACCGGCTCCGCGATCCGCAAGCGCCCCTGCACCGCGACGGGCCAGGGGTTCTCGATCACGATCTCGACCTGGTGCTTCTCGGCCCGCGCCTGGATGAACCCCGGCTCGACGCGCAGCCCGGCGCGGAAGAGCGCCAGCGGCGCGTCGATCCCCTCGATGAACATCGGCGTCTCGGTGATCGGGATCGTCATCTCCCCCGCGCTCGCTTCCACGCGGCGCGTGTTGCCGAAGAGGTCCGAGACGCGCACCGACGTATCGCTGAGATAGCCGCGGAGCACGGCGTCTTTGGGATCGGCGGCGTCGTTCCACGCGATGAGGCACGAGTCGCCGCCGCCCTTCGCGATGAACGCGCGCACGCCCGCGACCACGCCGATCTCGCCCACGATCGCCCGCCCGGCGAGCTGGCGCGAGAGCTCGCGCCAGGCACCGAGTTCCGCGCCGGGGAGCGACTGCGCATCGCGCCCGGAGCGCCAGCCGAAGGGCTGCCGGATCGCCAGCTTGCGCGACCCGGCCTGCCACGCGAGCACGGTTCGGCGGGCGAGTTCGATCACGGCGGCACGCCGACCGTACTCCTCGATGCCCGGCAGGTCGATCACGGCGGTCGCGTCCGGCGCGCCGGACCACGAGCGGATCAGCGGGCCGACCGCGTCGGCGGGGACCGCGTCGGGGATGCTGATGGTCAGCGCGTCGGCGCCGGGCGCGGCGGCGATCGCGTCGTGCGCGCTCCAGGGGAGCGCGATGATGGGGCGCGGCACGAGCCGGCGCAGCTTGGCGCGGGCCGACTCCAACTCCGCCGGCGCGTCGGGCCCGAGGAACTCGGGCAGGCGCGCCGTTGGGCCGATCTGCCAGCGGCGGACACGCTCGCCGAACGACGCCAGCACACGCCCGAGGTACGACATCCAGTCCGTGTTCTCGCTCGAGAGGAGCGCCAGCGGCTCGTTGACCTCGCCGCGCACCAGCCGGGCGAGGTCCGCCGGCGCCTCGCGCAGCACGAAGGTGACTTCCTGCTGGTCGTCGATCAAGCGCTCGGCGGCGCGGGCGATCGACTCGATCGTCGAGTCCAGAGTTTCCTTCGAGAGTTCGCGCGTCCACACCGGCAGGTGCACCGCGCCCACGCCCGAGCGGCGCACGATCGCGGGCAGGTCGGCGAACTGCTCAACGGGCGTCTCCTCCGCGATCAGCCCGAATGCGCCGCGCGCGCCGGGGGGCGATTCACCCGCCGGCAGGTACAGCAGGTCGGAGAACGCCCGCGCGACCAGGCCGTCCGGATTCCGCACGTTCAGCACCGCGCGGTACCACCCGAAGCCCGGCAAGTTCAGCGGCATCGTCAGCGGTCGGCCCGAGACCGACGGCGTGATCGCCCGCTCCTCCACACTCATACCCTCGAAGTCGAACACCGACAGCGTCACGCTCAGCGTCTCGCCTGTCAGGTCGCGCAGCAGGACTTCGAGCGCCGGCGGCTCGGGCGCGACGACGATGTTCGCGGGCGCCGTCGAGCGGATCTCGGCGCGCGGCACCTGGTACACCGCGAGATCATCGAAGTACGCCGCCCCGTTGAAGTCGCCCGGGCGCAGCCCCTGCACCGGCAGCGGGCGCGTGTCGTATTGCTGGGGCTGGAGCAGGGCCACCTCGATCTCCATCCACGCGGCGCCGGGGTGCCCGAGGAGGATGAGGTGCGCGTCGGTCCAGCGCTCCTCGCTCAGGACGAGCGGGCTGCTGACGCGCGTGCCGGGGATCTCGCGCAGCGCCTCATCGAGGTACCAGGCGATGATTCGCGCCCGCGCGTTCTTCAGGCCCGCGGTGCGGATGCCGCCGAAGATCGCGTAGTCGGCGCCGGGCATCGCGGGCAGCACCGCCGCCGAGAGTATCACCGACGTGCTGCCGCCCTGCGTGGGGAGCATGAGCGAGAACTCCCCGCTCTGCGCCGTGCCGCGCGTCAGAACGCCCTCATTCCAGCGCGGGTAGCCCGGGCGCTCGCGCCGCGGCGGGAGATCCTGCGCGCGGTACCAGCCCTGCGGGACCGGCTCGCCGTGGAACGCGCGCTCCTCGAAATCCCATTTCCTTACAAGCCGGCGCGAGGACTCCGGGCGCACGAGCTGCCCGATCGCGGGCGTAACGACAGCCAGCCAAGCCAGCACCAGCAGCCCGAGCGACGCGCGCACCGTCATCGGGACAGTTATCGGCCATCGGCGCTGATTGGGTGAGCGAAGTCAGTCGCGGTCGTGGGCCCGCGCGCGGGGGCGGATGAACGCCGCCACCGCCGTCTGACCATGCACGAACGAGCGGTTGCCGACCGGGCCGATCTCCCCGGCGGCGAAGAAGCCCGCGATCGGGGCCGCCGACCCGTCGGCCCGGCGGGCGGCTTCGGAGATCAGCGACGCGTCATGGTTCGGCTGGTCGAAGAGGCGCGTCCCCCGCCCGTTGCAGGTGAAGACCAGCCCGCCGACGGGCGGCTGCTGGAGCTGCTGCGCCGCGAGGAGCAACTGAAGATCCTCCGTCGCGGTACGCGTGTCGCGCAGGTGGAACTGCACCGTCTGGCCCGGCTTCACGAGGTCGCCGATCGCGATCGCGCCGGAGCCCTGGTCAACGCCGAGAACGCCGCGGATGAGGAAATCACCCCTACCGAAACGCGCTTTGTATTCGTCGATCACGCGCCCGATGTAGATGCCCTTGGGCAGCAGTTCGCGGTCCTCGGGAGGCAGGGCGGTGACGATCTCGCGCAGCACGTCGATAGCGCGCTGGCCGCCGAGCATTTTGACGATGTTGCGCTGCCCCGAGGTCACGACCAACGGGCGCCCGATCGGGCGGCAGCCCTGCGAGACCATCGAATCGATCGTGACATCGCCGCGCACCGAGAGGCCGATGCCGCCCGAGCGCGACATCTGCCCGTTGAGGTACAGGATGTTCCCGCCCGGCGCGGGCGGCGGGGAGGCGGACGCCATCCCGCCCAGCACCGGCACGCGCTTCAGCCCTTCGATCACGCTGGAGACGGACGAGATCGCGTCAACCGCCGCGGCGGCGGGAACGCTGGACGGGTCGGCGAAGAAGAACACGCCGCGCAGGTCGCGCTTGCCGCCGATGGCTTCCGCGATCCCAAGCAGCGACTCCTCGCTTGTGTCGCGCGCGTGCGGCAGATCGCGGTACTGGAACGAGTGCAGCGTCGTTCCCGGCATCGACGCGACGAAGAGCGAGACCGCGCCCTTCTGCTCGACTTCGGTGCAACCGCCGATCACGCCCTCGGCGCTGACTCCCATGAAGGTGCCGGGGTTCAACGCCTTCGCGATCGTCTCCGTGATCGGGCCCATATGGTCCACGTGCCGACCGGAGACGAAGAGCATCGCCAGATCAACGGTCCCGGGCGTGACGACCCCTGCCCCGCCGATGTCCTCGCACGCCTGCTCCGCCGCCATGATTGGGTCCACGTGCGCCGAAATCGACGCGGCGGCGGCGAGCGCAGTGGCTGAGGAAACGTGATCCATGCCGTGCAGTGTACGGCCCATCCCGCGTCCGGGATTGCTTGCTTTATAGTGAAAACCGCGAATTCCCTGCTGCCGGGGTGTCGATCCGATTTTCGGGCGGGATCATCCGAATCCGATCCTATTGTCCGGACGAGTCATTCTGAGCGGGTTTTGTTCAGAAAAAGTGACCGTCTCGATCAAAAGGCGTTGAATAGTTTCTATGTCTGGACGGATAATCAATGAGACGCACCCGGACGCCGTTTCGGGGGTATCTTTTCATGTGTCGGAGGGCTGGCGCTTTCGCGCCGCCGCAGGTCGGTTTGTGAGAGAGTTCATTCACCGCGATTTTCCAAACAGGAGTGTCACGATGGCTCGCAGAATTGGTTCCACCTCACTGGCGATGGTTCTCTGTACCGCCGGGCTCGGTGCCTTCGGGCTCGCCGGCTTCTCCGCGTCCAGCGGTCGCACCCTGTGCAGCATGATCCACGGCTGCCCGGCGAGCGAGTCTGCCGTCGTGACCCCGGCTTCGAGCGTCGCCGAGAAGAGCGGCTGCGCGAAGAGCTGCTCGGCGAAGGTCGAGACCGCCGCCACAGTCACCGAAACCAAGAGCTGCGCCGCGAAGGCGTCGTGCGCCGGCAAGACCTGCACCGGCAAGCAGATGGTCATGGGCGCGAGCACCGCGGTTGCGATGCCCGCGGCGTTCTACGCGAACACCGAGTGCAAGGAACTCCAGGCGGCGAGCGGCTGCTGCAAGAGCGGCGCGAAAGTTGAGACCGCCGCCACCGTGACCGAGAAATCGAGCTGCTCGAAATCGTGCTCCGGCGCGAAAGTCGAAACCGCCGCGAGCGTGACCGAGAAGGGTGCCTGCGCGAAGACCTGCGGCGCGAAGGTCGAGACCGCTGCCACCACGACCGAGAAGAGCGGCTGCTCGAAGACCTGCGGCGCGAAGGTCGAGACCGCTGCCAGCACGACCGAGAAGGCCGCTTGCTCGAAGGCCTGCGGCGCGAAGGTCGAAACCGCTGCCAGCACCACCGAGAAGGCCGCTTGCTCGAAGACCTGCGGCGCGAAGGTTGAAACCGCCGCCAGCACCACCGAGAAGGGCACCTGCTCGAAGACTTGTGACGGCGCGAAGGTTGAGAACGCCGCCAGCACCACTGAGAAGAAGGAATGCTGCGCTGAGAAGTGCTCTGGGACCAAGGGCATGAAGGTCGCGGCGTCGGCCATGCGGATCGATAGCGACCGCCCGAGCAACGTCGCCAACAAGGCTGGCTGCTGCAACAGCGGCGCGAAGGTTGAGAACGCCGCCGCCACTACCGAAAAGAGCGGCTGCTGCAAGGACGGCACCAAGGTCGAGAACGCCGCGGCGACGACCGAAAAGGCCGCCTGCTCGAAGGGCGCTGCCTGCTGCAAGAACGGCGCGAAGGTTGAGACCGCCGCCAGCACCACCGAGAAGAAGGCCGACGACGGCTGCTGCAAGGGCAGCGGCGTCCGCGCCGACGGCGGGGCCTGCTGCGGCAAGTGCGACAGCAAGAAGGTCGCCACCAAGAACTGGCAGCCCCCGTACTGATTCATCGACCGATCAATTCCTGATCGGCACATCCTGTTGACCCATGCGACGCCCCGGCTCCCCCCGGGGCGTCGTTCATTTTTGATCGGCGTCTACACTTTGTTGATGCCGACCTACCTCCTCAAAACCGAGCCGGGGACGTACTCGTTCGACGATCTGGTGCATGACAAGCACGCGGTGTGGGACGGCGTGTCGAACGCCGCCGCGCTGATCGCGCTCCGCTCGATGAAGAAGGGCGATGACGCGTTCATCTACCACACGGGCGATGAGAAGCAGATCGTGGGCATGGCGGTCGTCACCAAAGCCGCGTACCCCGACCCGGATCAGGACGACGAAAAACTCGTAGTCGTCGAACTGAAGCCGGGGAAGCGGGCGAAGGAGCCGGTGACGCTGGCGCGGATCAAGAGCGACCCGCGCTTCAAGGAGTTCGCCCTGGTGAAGCAGTCACGCCTGAGTGTGATGCCCGTGCCGGCGGCGATGGAAAAGATCATCCGCGAGTGGGCGGGGCTGTGAAGCGCGGTGCGGGGCGCGGCGCTTGAAGATCTCTGCTGATCGTCAAAGACCAAGCCTGAAGCCGCCGAATTCAGATCCACCGCGGAGGCGCGGAGAAGAAAAGAATGCGCCACGGATGGACACCGATCTGAAGAAGGAGTTTGAATTCATCCGTTCTCATCTGTGTCAATCCGTGTCCATCTGTGGCCTCTTCTTTCCGAACTCCGCGCCGGGTGCCATGGCCGAGGCTCCGTTCGGCCATGATGTTGGCGCCGAGTCGACGGAATCGTGGCCGATCAGAGCATCGGCCACGGCACGCCCAAAGTCCGCGTCGGCGATCCATCACTTACCCGTCCGATCGTCTACGCTGTTGCCGCTCATGTGGGGCAGATTGGAGTTGATGCGATGGTGACGATGATCCGCCGAGTGTTGCCGCCGATGGTTGCTGCCGGGTTCTCCATGCTCATCGGCGTGTTGCCCGCGTGCACGAAGCCGCAGGCCGCCGTCACGCGATTGGACGCGACGTGGCTCCCCTCCGCGACGGCGCGGTTCGCGACCATCGACCGCGATACGCACCTCGCGCGCATCCACGCCGAGGGCGAAGATCTGCTGATTTTCGAGGACAGCTTCGACGACGGCGGGCTGGTGTGGGTGCTGAACGTGCCCGCGACGCCCAAGATGAACATGCCGCTGGAACTTGGCTCCGAGGACGACGCGCCGATCCGCGGGTGGGTGATGGAGAAGTTCGGCAACAAGCGGTGGCACACCGTCCCGCTCGAGGGCAACCTGGTCATCCACTCGAAGGAAGCGGACACGCTCCGCGCCACGGTTGATGTCAGTGCCGCGCGCCACCCGGCGGCCGCCGGCGCGGAGTTCGACAGCCGCGTACGACTCACGCGCAAGCTCGAATGGACCCGCACGGCGGCGGTGACGCCCGAGTATTCGGAACTCACGACGCGCAGCGGGATCAAGAAGTAGCGGCGCTCAGTTCTCGGCCGTCAGCATCATCGACAGCGACGCCACCACGCTGGTGAAGAACCACGCTCCGGTCGCGTAGCCCTCCATATTCCGCGCGAGGTTGAAGACCGTCAGCACGCCGCCCCACGCGATGAGCATGGGCACGGGCCAGCCCCACATCGGCGCGAAGACGTCGCGCGACGAGCCGAAGGCGCCCCAGCACGCGACCGCGATGGCGGCGGCGAGGACGACGGCGAACATGCCCGCGCTCGAACGCGAAGGATCGCGCGATGCCGCCCGGTCGCGGTCGAGGCAGAGGAGGGTGTAGCCCGAGAGCATGATCGCCGCGAGCGCCGTGGACGCGAGCAGCGCGCGGTGCTCGTCGAAGAGGTCGGCGAGCGTGCCGGGCTGCCCGGCGACTTCGAGCGGGGCGTGCTGCGCAATGATGATGATCGCGGGGACGATGAGCATGTTCAGCGGCCAGAGGAGTTCGGGCCACGCGGATGACCCGGCGCGCCGGCGCGGGGTCATGCCGGCGGCGATCAGCAACGCGAAGAACACACCGGCGGCGAAGAGCCCCAGCTTCCACTGGATGACCGTGAGCGCGAGCAGCGCGAGGACGAGTGCGCCGGTGATGAGCGTGCGCCCGCCGAGGACGACGGACTCATCGAGCCGCTCGCGCCCGCGGAAGAGCATCAGCGCCGGCTCGCGGCGGGCGCTGACCGCGGCGGCGTCGAGCATCACACCGGCGAAGAGGACGAGCAGCGCGTGCGTGAGGACCATCAAAGGGCCGCCCGAGTTCGGGAGCGCGGCCCACAGGAACGCGATGGGGGTGACGATCAGGAGCAGGTACAGCCGCAGCGACTCGGCCCAGCGGAGCGGGGTGGCCATGGGAGGGAGAGTAGCGAGAGGAGAATCGGAGTGCGCGATGCGCGGTGCGCTATGCGCCGGAGGATTGGCGCATCGAGCACAACGCGCTGCGCATCCCGCGCCGGCGGCGGAGCAGTGCCGTCGCCGCCACGCCGAGCAGGGCCGGGACGGCGGGCGCGGGGATGATGCTCCACTGGGCGGCCCGCCACTGGAGCGAGTCGCCCGTGGTGCCGAAGATGTTGCCGAATTCGTCAACCCCGTTGGCGGCGGAGGGAGTGCCGCCGCCGAAGATGCCGCGTTGGTCGATGCCGGCGTCAAGCCCAGGCGGGTGAAGGTCGAGCACCTCGCCCGTCAGCAGGTTCCACGCGACGGCGTGCGCGACGGATGCCCCGGCGGGCTGCCCCACGCCGACGACCAGATCGCCCCACACGGCCATGGCGGCGGAGAAGACCCAGCCGGCGGGGTGCAGGTCGACGGCGGTGATCGAGCCGTCGGTGGGCGAGACGTTCCAGAGGTAGGCGCGCTGGGCGTCGCCGGTCATCGGCGCGGTGGCGCTGCCGACGATGCGGTGCTCGAAGATGTCCTCGGCCTGCGCGCTGGTCAGCCCGGCTTCGAGCGCGAGATTGCGCGCGGTGGGCGTGGGCGTTGAAAGGTCCCAGAGGATGGAGTGCGTGTTGCCGCCGGTGGCGGCACCCTCGGTCCACGCGGTGGCGAAGTCGCCGAAGACTCGGACGCGGTAGGTGCGGTCGTAGTCGCCCGCGGGGAGCGTGTTGTGGAGGTCGGTGAAGGTGCCGGCGTCGTAGATGAAGGCGTGCTCGGCATTGTTGGTCGCCGGGCCGAAGGCGTAGATCGCGACCTTGTTCTGCCAAACGTCTTGGCCAAGGGATTGATCGACGCCGGTCATCAGCGGGTGGAGGTCCGTGGCGGCGCCTGTGGAGACGTCCCAGACGTGCGCGTGATCGCGGTAGGTCTGGAAGCCGACTTCCAAGCGCCCCACGCCGACGGCGGAATTGCCCCAGATGTTGAAGGCGTATGAGTCGTACAGCCCTGGCGCTGGGTTCAAGATTGTGGGCGTTTGCGTGGCGGTGTTGAAAGCGATCGCCCGGCCGTCGCGGACGGGGCCGGGGAGGAAGGAGTAACCGATGGATGTGCCGCCGAAGGCGCCCTGCATGTTGGTGCGCGCGAGCGTGGGGAACTCGGGGTGCAGATCGGTGTAGACATAGCCGCCGGGGAGTTCGTCGCCCGCGCGCGCGATGGCGGTCATCGATGATGGAATGGTGACGGCGGCGACGGTAAGGACGCCGAGGGCGGACGATCGGGCGCGCGGCATGATGGACCTCTCTCCTGATCCCCTGTGACTCAGAGATAAGGATATCCCGGCGTGGCGGGGAGGGCCAAGAAGAAGTTTGGCGGAGCGGGTTATTGGGCGGGTGGCTGCGCGGCTGTGCGGGCTGCGGCACGGGGATGGTCGATCGCGGCAGCGGCACGGGCATCGGCTCAGAGCCGCCGAAGCCCGTGGCACGAGAATCCCCGATCGGAACCGCGTTCACGCCGCCCGGCGGGGGAATCGGCGGATGGGCGGGTCGGTGGGCGCGGGGGCTGATTGCGGCCGCATGTCGTCGAGGTGCTTGTGCAGGCGCGAGAGGGCGTCTTCCATGTCGGCGAAGGTGCGCAGGAGCTTGGGCCAATCCGCGCCGAGCGAGGGGACCGACTCGGGGCTGGCGAATTCGGGTTCGTCGTCGGTCCACTCGTGCTCGAACATGCGTGTGCTCCGCGCTGGATCGGCGGACTTATCGGCCGGTCATCGCGCGGACTTGTGGTGTGAAGTGCCCAGTGCGTGAAATTGATGCGATTTCGATCGCGCGAAGCACCACCAGCCCCGAGCGAGAGCGAGTGGGCGATCGAATCGCTACGTGAAGTACCCGCTCGCTCACGCCTGGAGCTCGTCGTTCGCGCCTGCGTGTTCGCTGATTCCAGCAGTCGCCCCGCGCCCGTGACCACGCTATCCTTCACTCCCCCGAGCAGTGTGCCGGGGCGAATCATTCCCGAACGAAATTTGATCGAGAGTTTGCGTCGTCGGCGGCCCGGGCCGCGCGTCGGCGTGAGAGAGAATCCGAACCATGTCCACGACCATCGCCGCCCGTTCCCCCGCCGCCGCCAAGCTCGCCGTGATGGGCGGGACGCCTGTTTCGAATCAGCCCGTGCCGATCGTGTCGGTGACGATCAGCGAGGACGACATCCAGGCGGTCGTGGGCGTGATGCGCTCGGGGATGATGGCGCAGGGTAAGAACTGCCTGGCGCTGGAGCAGGCGTTCATCCGAGCGAGCGAAGCGAAGCACGCGTTCACCTGCGCCAACGGCACGTGCGCGCTGCAGCTCGCGTACGAGCCGCTGATCGAGCCGGGGGATGACGTGCTGGTGCCGGGGTGGACGTACATCGCGACGGTGTCGATGGTGGTGGCGCGGGGCGGGAACCCGGTTTTCTGCGACGCCGACCCGCATACCTATTGCGTGGATGTCGCGGACATGGAGAAGCGGATCACTCCCAAGACGACGGCGATCGCCGTCACGCACCTCTACGGCAACCCGGTGAACATCGACGCGGTCGAGGCGCTCGCCGCGAAGAAGGGCCTGTCGGTGATCTACGACGCGGCGCAGTCGCACCTCGCGACGTACAAGGGCCGCGGCATCGGCGCGTTTGGCGACGCGGTGACGTACTCCTTCTACGCTACCAAGAACATGACTACCGGCGAGGGCGGGCTGGTCACGACGAACGACGATGAACTCGCGGCGAAGATCAAGCTGCTCCGCTCGCACGGCGAGATCGCGAAGTATGTCCACGGGCACATCGGCTACAACTACCGCATGACCGATCTCGAGGGGGCGATCGGCGTGTCGCAGTTCGCGCGACTACCGGGCTACACGCAGAGCCGGCGCGACAACGCGGCGGCCCTCGACAAGATGATCGCGGGTATCCCCGGCTTGCACGCGCCGACCATCACCGATGGGGCGGAGAGCGCGTATCACCTGTACGCGGTGCGGATCGACCCGGCGGCGTTCATCGCGCCGGAGCGGGCGGGCTTCGAGGCTTCCCCCGCCACCGCGGGCGAGAAGCCGAGCATCCGCGATGTGTTCGTGAAGGCGCTGAACGCCGAGGGCGTGCAGACGGCGATCCACTACCCGCGCCCGCTGACGCGCCAGCCGGTCTTTGAGAAGCCCGGCATCGAGCACTTGCCCGTGTGCGATCGCCTGGCGAAGACGCTGTTCTGCATCCCGATCCACCACAATCTGACCGACCGGCAGCTCCAGATGATGGGCGAGGCGCTGGCGAAGGTGGCCGAAGGGTTGAAGGCGTAAGGCGGAAGGGCGGAGGTCGGAAGCAAGCAGCCCGAATTTCGCGCGGGTTTGCGCGCAATTGCCCTCAACACGCGGACGATTGGTAGCTACACTGCGCCCATGCGGCATCGTGCGGAGCAAGATGCGGCGACTCCCCAATCTGTTGCGCGGGGGCGTCGGGATGAACACGTCGCGCTGTCGGCGCGCGCGGCGTGCGTGCTGCTCTGCCGAGGGGTGCCGCCCGCTGACCTGATGGAGATGCTCCGCCGCAAGGAGCTGCGCCCGGCGGTGGTCGGCACGCTCAGCGCGGCGCTCGCGGAATTGATCGTCATCGAGAAACGCGGCGAGGGAGCCGGCGCGCGCGAGCCGGTGATCCTGCTCGTGGTCGAGCCGGGTGAGTTCGCCGACCTTGATGCGCTTGTCGACGCGGCGGCACGCTCCGCCCCCCGAGCGGTGCTCTGGCGCTTCGCGCGCGGCTCGACGCCCCGGTTGGCGTCGCTCACGGGCGATCGCACGAAGCCGCCGGTGTCGAAGAAGGCGACGGCGGTCGCGGCATACGCCGGCGCGAACGCGAGCACGCCCCCCAAGCCGGCACCCGCGGTCACTCCAACAAAGGCCGAGGCGCCCGAGCCTGCGGCGCGCCCGGTCATCACCTTCGTCCCGAACTGGCCCGTGCAGCACCAGCGGGTGATCCAGACGCGCGTGCTGACGCCCGACGGCTACGCGGCCCCAATCTCGGCGCCCTCCGCGCCGGCGCCCGTGCCCGCCCCGCCGCACAAACTCCGGCTGGTCGATGCGGATGACTCGCGGCACGCGTCCGGCATGAACGGCAACGGTGTGAGCACCAACGATCGCCGTGCGAGCGACGCGGAACGCATGCCCGAGCCGGTGGTGCTCAGCCCCGAGGAAGTGAAGCTGCTGCTGAGCTCCGATGCGGGCGACGGCGGCGGGAACGGGCACGCCCACGGGAAGGGCGGCGGGCGATGAGCGGCGCGGGCGGCAGTTCAGCACTTCGCGTGGTGCTCGTCGGGCGCACGGGGCTTGATGCTTCACTCCGGCGCGATCGAGGACTCACGTTGCAGCGCGCGAGCACCTATCTGCACGCGATCGGCGAAGTCGGCCGCCCGATCGACGACGAGCCCGAGGCGGACGATCGCTCGGCGGTGGCCGGGGGGGTGGCGGTGCTGGTGGCGCCCGGCGCGGTGCCGAGTGATGAACTCGGCGCGTTCGCGTCGGCGGTGCGCACGTTGGAACCGGGCGCGGCGGTGCTGTCGGTGGGCGAGCCGCGCGACGGGGCCGACGAGTTTGACGGGGCCATCTCGCGCGCCGCGGATGGCGCGGAAGTCCGGCGGGCGCTCGCGGCGCGCGCTTCCCGAGCGGCATCACCGACGGCCTCTTCCACGGCGCACGCCACAGCCGCTCCCGCCGGCCCCGGCGCAATCCCCGCACAGTCGCGCGACATCGACCCGATCGACTGCCTGCTCCGCGGCGAGGACATCCTCCCTGCCGCCCTCGGAGCGATGCGCCGTGAACTCAGCAACGAATCGATCGATTTCATCCCCGCGGCGGCCGGGTCAGCCCCGCCCCGCCTGCTGCCCGATCGCGCACTCGCGGAAGTGCGCCGGCGCGGCCATCTCTTCGGCTGGCTCGTCGGGCCGGGCGAGACGGCCCGCCCGCTCTCGGCGTGGACGGCCCGGTTCGCGCTGTGGCTGGCTGCGGAGGCGCAGATGCGCCAGCTCCGCGCCGTCGCGTTCACCGACGCGGCGACCGGCGCGAAGAACGCTGCGTACTTTGAGAGATCCCTCGGCGCGGCGCTCGAGCGGGCTCGCCCCTCGCGCCGGAGCGTGGGCGTCGTCTTCGCTCGAGTGACCCGAGCAGGAGGCACCGGCGGCGGCATGCCGGCACTCGACCGCACCCACCGACAGGCGGCGGCCGCCGTTGCATTCGAGCGACTCCGCCGGGCGGCGCCGAGCGCCATCGTGTGCCGGCTGGCGGACCTTGAATTCGGCATTGTGATCGAGGGGAGCGCGCCGGGCGGCGGGATGACGCGCTCGGCACTCGGCGCGATGCTGTCGCGCGGGGCGCAGGAGCGTGGGCTGAGCGGCGAACCCTCGCTCGAACTCGCGCTCGGATGGAGCGAGTCCCCCGCCGACGGCGTCGAGGGCGCGACGCTGCTCGCGGCCGCCGAGTTCCGGCTCGGGACGGGCGGCGGCCACATCCCCCTGTGACGATTCGGGCGAGCCGTCCTATGATGTCCCCCGACTTGCCAATGGTCGGGATTTGTCCGACATTGGGCCGCTTCTATCCCCGGCGCGGGGACCGGCGGGCGACCGCGTGAGATTGAACCTTCCTTCTTCCTGAGGAGTGCCCTGTGGAGGAATTCGAGCAACTGAAGCGTCTGGTGGCGGAGATCGAGGACGACCTGCGGAAGGCAGAGGGCGGCAACAAGGCCGCCGGCACGCGCGTCCGCAAGCAGATGCAGGACATCAAGAACGCGGCCCAGGCGGTCCGCGAGAAGATCCTGACCCTGCGCGAAGCCACGGACGCGAAGGACTGAGAGGCAGCCGGCCGGTAGCCATCTCCGGCGCGCGGGCCTGTATCCATGCCGTCCGAACAACTGTTCGATCTCTCGTCGATCGACCTCTCCGCGCGAATCGCGGACCGGGCGGAGATCGCGCGCACCAACCCGCATCGCGGGATGATGGCGCTGCTCGACGCGATCATCTGGCACGACGGCCCGGTGTACGATCACGGCGTGGCGATCAAGCACACGCGCGCCGACGAGTTCTGGGTGCCGGGGCACATCCCCGGCAACCCGCTGATGCCGGGCGTGCTGATGATCGAGGCGGCGGCGCAGCTGGCGAGCTGGATGTACTACAAGCGGAGCGGCATGACCTGGTTCGCCGGCTTCACGCACATCGACGACGTGACCTTCCGCGGGCGCGTGGTGCCCGGGGATGATCTCATCCTTCTGATGCACACCGTGCGCTACAGCCTGAAGCGGTTCATCAGCGATGTGCAAGGCTTGGTCGACGGGCAGATCGTCTTCAGCGGGCGGATCACCGGGATGGCATTCCCCAACATGGGCGAGCCGCTGCGCACGGCGGAAGCGACCGGGTCATGACCGCGGCGTACCCGCTGGTCCTGAAGCCCATCCTCAAAGAGAAAGTCTGGGGCGGCCGCGCGATCGAGCGGCTCGGCAAGAAGCTGCCGCCCGGCGCGATGATCGGCGAATCGTGGGAACTCGCGGACCTCGACTCGACCAGCGCCGACGGCGGGGGCGGCGGGGCGGAACGCTCGATCATCCTGAACGGCCCGCTCGCGGGGAAGACCGTCCACGACGCGCTGTGCGCGTGGGGTCCGGCGATGCTGGGCGAATCGCTCGCGCCGTCGACGAACGTGCCGCTGCTGGTGAAGTACCTCGATGCACGGGAGAACCTGTCGGTGCAGGTGCACCCGTCGCGCGCGTACGCCGCGGCTCATGCGGGGGCGCACCTGAAGACGGAGAGCTGGTACATCCTCGGCGCGCTGCCGGGCGCGGTGATCTACAAGGGGCTCCGCGCGGGCGTGACGCGCGCCGAATTCGAACGGAAGCTGCGCGCGGGGGAGAGCATCGTGGGCGACCTGATCGCGGTGCCGGTGCGCGCGGGGGACGTGCATCACCTGCCCAGCGGCACGTGCCACGCGCTCGGCGCGGGCGTGCTGGTGGCCGAAGTGCAGACGCCCAGCGATACGACGTTCCGCGTGTACGACTGGGGACGGACAGGCCGGAAGCTCCATGTCGATGAAGCGCTGGAGTGCATTGACTTTGGCCCGCCGGCGCGGGTGGAGCCGATCCGCGCGGGTGACGACGCCCAACGGACGGAACTGGTGCGGACGGAGTACTACACGCTATCGGAGCTGCGCGTGCCAGGTGCGGGCGTCGCGCCGATCGAATCACACGGGCGGGCGATGGTGCTGATGTGCCTGCGCGGGTCGGCCGTGCTGCGGTCCGTTCGAGCCGAGTTTGAGGAGATCGGGCTGCGCGCGGGCGTGACGGTACTGCTGCCGGCGGCTTGCGCGGGGGCGGAACTCGCCGCGCGTGATGGGGCCGGCGTTCTCGAGGCGCGGGTTGGTTGATCGCTGCGGCGCGGCGTGCATCGGCCTCAAAGCAGGCCGTTCCACGGCACCCGACGGAGGACGCGCATCGCTTCGGGAAGTATCGCGGCACACGCTCCGCCTCCCGATGGCTACCATCCGTGTTCGGATTGTTGACCCGTGAACCCGCGCCCGTTGTCCGGGCGGTCGGGGGAGTCCGCGCATGCGCCGCGAGGTAGAGCACACTCATCTCGACCTGATCGCCGCGGAGCGGGCCGTGAGGGATCTGGCGCGCGCGATGCGCAAGGAGAGCGGCGCCGCCGGGTTGATGGGCATCGGCTCCGCGGGGTCGTCGACCACGCTCGCCGTCGGGGCGGCGTCGCGGCTGTCGGATCAAGTCGTCGTGCTGGTCGTCGCGCACCTTGATGACGCGGATGAAGCGGTCGATGAACTCGGCGCGTGCGGCGTGGAGGCGGTGCGCCTTCCCGCGCTCGAGGTGCTGCCGGGCGAATCGAACGTAAGCCTTGATCTCTTCGCCGAGCGCGTCGCGGTCGTGCGCCGGGTGCTGGCGCTCGATGCATCGGGGGAGGTCGATGGCGGCTTCGTGATCGTGTGCCCGATCCAGGCGCTGATGCAGGGCGTGCCGGCGCCGGCGCGGCTGGATGATGTGTCGGTGAATCTCTCGATCGGGCGCGCCTTCGAGTCGCGGGGCAGCAGCGGCGGGAGCGGGCTTGACGGGCTGGTCCGCTGGCTCGACGCGGCGGGGTACCGCCGGGGCGAATCGATCGAGGAGCCGGGCGACTTCGCCGTGCGCGGCGGGATTCTTGATGTGTTCCCGCCCGGCGCAACAAGCGCGACGACGACCGAGGGCGTGCCCGTCGCCACCGCCGCCGTGCGGCTTGATTTCTTCGGCGACGAGCTTGAGTCGATCACCGAGATCGATCTCGGCACGATGGGCTCCGGCGCGAAGCTCTCGAGCGTGGAACTCGTCGGCGCGAGCCTTGAGAAGATCGCGACTGATGAAGGGACCGTGTGCTTCCTTGAGTTGTTACCGCGCGGCGCGACGGCGGTGGTCGCGGAGACGATCGAAGTCACGGAGCAGGGGCGCGGGTACTTCGAGCGCGTGGTCGATGCGCGCGGGATCACCGGGCCGCCGGCGGTGTTCAGGCTGCTGCGCGAGCGGTTCGCGGCGTTCGTGGAGATCAATCAGTTTGGGGGCGCGGGATCTTCTCGTTCCGTCGGCACGATCGGCCTCCCCGCGCGGGTGCTGCCGGAGTTCGCACGCGATGTCGGCGAGGCGATCAAGGAACTCGGCGCGATGAGCGCATCGCACCGCGTGGTCGTGCTGTGCCAGAACGAGGGTGAGCTGTCGCGCCTCGAAGAACTGCTTGCGGAGTTCGCGCCCGGCGCGCCGATCGAGCGGGCCGCGAGATATCTGCACCGGGGGTTTATCTGGGGGGAAGAGGAAGGCGGAACGGCGGAAGGGCGGAAGGCGGAAGAAGCAAGCTCGGAGCTTGAAGCTCGAAGCTTGGAGCCGAGCACCCTAAGCTCCAAGCCTCAAGCCCCAAGCCCCCCCGTGGCGCTCGTGCCGTACCACGAGTTGCTGCACCGGTACCACACTCGCCGGCGCATCCGGCGGCTGAAGAGCGGCAAGAGCACCGAGGCGTTCCTTGATCTGCAGGTCGGCGACTACGTCGTCCACACCGATCACGGCATCGCGCGATTCACCGGGCTGAAGACGCTGAAGCCCAAGAAGCCAAAGGCGACGGCGGAGGAAGAAGCCGAAGAAAAACTCAAAGCGCAGAGCGAGAAGCTCAAAGCGGAAGCGAGAAAGCGATCGGCAATCGGCAAGAAGCAGGCTGAAGGCGCGGATGCGGCGCGGGCGGCAGCCGCGCCCGGCGAATCGGGCGAGGAGTACCTGACGCTCGAATTCGCCACGGGGTCGAAGCTGCACGTGCCGGTCGCGCAGATCGACAAGGTACAGAAGTACATCGGCGGGTTCCAGGGCAAGCCGCCGCTCTCGACGCTCGGCGGGACGCGCTGGAAGACGCAGAAGGAGCGCGTCAAGGAATCCGTGCGCGACCTCGCGAAAGAACTGCTCCGCGTGCAGGCAGCCCGCGAGAGCATGCCGGGCGTGCGCTACCCGGCGGACACCGCGTGGCAGAAGGAATTCGAGGCGGAGTTCCCGTACCAGGAGACGGAGGACCAGCTCGCGGCGCTCAGCGAGATCAAGAAAGACATGACGCGCGAGCGCCCGATGGACCGCCTGCTCTGCGGCGACGTCGGCTACGGCAAGACCGAGCTTGCAATCCGCGCGGCGTTCAAGGCCGTCGAATTCGGCAAGCAGGTGGCGGTGCTGGTGCCGACGACGATCCTGGCCGAGCAGCACGAGCGGACGTTCAAGCAGCGCTTCGCGGATTATCCGTTCCGCGTCGAGTCGCTCTCGCGCTTCAAGACGAACAAGGAGATCAACGACACGCTCGCCGCCGCGCGGAAGGGGCAGGTGGACATCCTCATCGGCACGCACCGGCTGCTGAGCAAGGACGTGAAGTTCGCCGACCTGGGGCTGGTGGTGATCGACGAAGAACAGCGCTTCGGCGTGGAGCACAAGAACGCGCTGCTCTCGCTGCGGATGACGGTGGATGTGCTCACGCTCTCCGCCACGCCCATCCCGCGGACGCTGCACATGTCGATGCTGGGGCTGCGGGATATTTCCAGCCTCTCCACCGCACCGATGGACCGGCGCGCGGTGGTGACCGAGGTGATCCCCTACAACGAGAAGCGCATCGCGCAGGCGATCGCCCGGGAACTCGCACGCGAGGGGCAGGTGTACTTCGTCCACAACCGCGTCCACAACATCCAGAGCGTGGCGGACGACATCCAGAAGCTCGCGCCGGGCGCGAAGATTCTGATCGGGCACGGACAGATGCCCGACGACGAACTCGAACGGGTCATGCGCACGTTCATCGGACGGCAGGCGGACATCCTCGTCTCAACAACGATCATCGAGAGCGGCATCGATATCCCCACCGCGAACACCATGCTCATCAACGGGGCGGATCGCTTCGGGCTCGCCGAATTGCACCAGCTGCGCGGCCGGGTGGGCCGGTACAAGCACCGCGCCTACTGCTACCTGCTGCTGCCGCAGGACCGCCCCGTCACCGACATCGCCGCCCGTCGGCTGCGCGCGATCGAAGAGTTCAGCATGCTCGGCGCGGGCTTCAAAATCGCGATGCGCGACCTCGAAATCCGCGGCGCGGGCAACCTGCTCGGCGCGGAGCAGAGCGGGCATATCGCGGCCGTCGGCTACGACATGTACTGCCGCCTGCTCGATGAGTCGGCGCACGAGCTGCGGAACGAGAAGGTCATCGTCACCAGCGAAACCACGATCGAGATCGGCGTGCTGGGCTCACTCCCCAAGACATACATCCCGAGCGACGCGCGCCGGCTCGAAGCGTACCGGCGGATCGCTTCAGCCCCGTCGATCGAGCAGCTCGGCCAGGTCGCACGCGACATCCGCGACGCCTACGGCGAACTCCCGAAAGGGGCCGAGCGGTTGTTTGATGTCGCGCGCGTGCGCATCGGCGTCGGCACGCTCGGCGTGCGATCCGTCACACGCTACGAGCAGGACGTGATCTTCCGCGGCGAGAAGCCGCTGGAAGTGCAGGCGCGGCTCGACGGCGCGAAGGGCACGGTCCGCATTCTGCCAGTGAGCGGGGGAGCTGATGCCGGGATGCACGAGGTGTACTGGCGTCCGCCGCCGGCGTTCCTCGAGCCGGAGACGCTGCTGACGGTGTTGCTCAAGCGGTTCGGGGCGGCGTGATCGGCGAGCCCCGAGCGGGAGCGAGGGGTTTCTTGATCGGGCGACGCGGCACGAAAGAACCCCTCACTCCCGTTCGGGGCTCGCACTGCGACGTGTCGCGATGCTCACTCGAACGAACCACCCGCCGTCGGCGTTGCGTCTTGGCGCGACGCCGGCGCGCGTTCGAGCCACACATCATGCTCGTCATGTTCATCATTCACGCGCCGCACGAGCAGGTACAGAATCGTCGAGCCGCTGAACAGGTAGCTCAGCGCGTACGCGGGGAGCAGCAGCCCGAACGCCCTGCTCCAGAACCGCACCACCGCGGCGGCGGGGTGGACCTGCGCCGCCGAGCGGTCGTTCACCAGCGCCGCCACGTCCGCCGGCAGCCACCGCGTCGCGAGATGATCCGTCAGGCTGAAAACAGCATCCAGAAGCCACGCCGTGACGCCAAACGCGATCAAACCCTGCAGCAGCAGCACCGCCGAATACACCAGCAAGCGCCCCGGGCGACCCAGCACATACGCGTACGCGCGCTGGATCGCGTCGGCGGCGTCACACCCATCGCACGCCACCGCCGGGATCAGCAGCAGCCACCCCAGTGCATAGCACGCGATCAGCCCGACGAGAACCACGCCCAGCGGCAGCAGCGCGCCGAAGAAGACGCTCGTCACCGCGCTGACGCCCGTGATGCGGAACATCGCGTAGCCCAGCGCTGCGATGACCGCGCCCAGCGCCAGCACGAAGATCGGCGGAACCAGAGGGATCGCGAGCAGCGAGCGCCACCGCCGCAACGCGAAGAGCAGCGACTCCGGCGCGGAGGCGTCGAGGCGCGGGCCGACTTCAAGCGCCGCCGAGCGCGAAATGGCGCAGCCGAACACCGACACCGGGACCACAAGCATCGCCGCGTACAGCGCCGCGCTCCACGGTGCTTTCCCCGCGGCATCGAGCGGGCCGCTGACGAACCCGCTCCACAGATGCGCCGGAGCGTCGCTCCAACTGAACGCGGCGAACTCGCGCGACGCCCAGAACCACCCCGTCTCCGCCGACTGCGCGATCTCCCGCGGCACCTTGGCGCCGGCGCGATCGCCCATCAGCCACACGAACAGATCAGAGAACCCGGCGATCGCCAGCACCATCGCGTACGCCAGCACCAGCCGCACCGGGCGCAGCGCCATCGCGGCGCTGCGCAGCAGTTTGGGCCAGATCAATCCAGCGGTCAGTTCCGCCAGCGTCACCGGCCCGTGCGGCAGGCGTTCCATGGTGCGGGATTGAGCGGGGCGCGGATCGGGGGCGGGTGCATCAGGCATGGCGGATGCCGGAGAGAGTACGACGGATCACGTCCAGAATCTCTTCCGGCTCCGTCATCCGCCCCGCCCCGACCGTGCGGCACGCCTGCCACCCTTCGCCCGGGCCGATGAACCCGTAGCCGTCGGCGGCGAGCTGCTTCAGGTTCCGGCGCGTCGCCGGCTGGCTCCACATCACCTCGTTCATCGACGGCGCGAGCAGCACGGGCGTCTTCTCGCGGTCGATGGCGCTGAGGATGAGCGTGACGATGTCGTTCGTGAAGCCGTGCGCGAGGTGCGCGAGGCAGTCCATCGTGCACGGCGCGACGACCGCGAGGTCCGCCGAGCGCGCCAGCGAGATGTGCTGCGGGTCGTGCGATTCAACATGCTGCCACGCGCTGGTGTAGACAGGTCGCGCCGAGAGCGCCTGGAACGTCAGCGGCGTGACGAATTTCGTCGCCGATTCCGTCATGCACACGCTGACTTCAGAGCCCGCCTGCGAGAGTCGGCTGACGAGCGTGGCGGTTTTATACGCGGCGATCCCGCCCGTGATGCCGACGATGACCCGCTTGCCCCGCAGCGGGTCGTGCTCCCAACCTCCCGGGTTCGCGGGATTCGGTTCGAGCCGCGGCGTCACGGCAAGCTCACTTCTTCGAGGCCGGCAGCTTCGCCGGCGGGGTGACGCCCGGCAGCGGGCCGGTCAGGTCGTAGTCGATCGCGATTTTGTCAGTCAGGATTTCGTCGATGACGATCTCCAGGTCCGTGCGCATGCGGGTCGGATCGGTCGGGTGCCGACGATCGACGAGCGGGCGGGCGCCGTCAAGAATCTGCACGAGGCGCTGCTGGATGAGCGCGCACAATTTGAACCGCCCGCCGGCCTTGGCGACAATTTCTTCGCCCTTCAGCGCTTCGATCATTCGGTCTGAACTCCCGCAGGTTGGGGTGACGGGCCGATGAACCCGCGTCGATGGACGGCGGGCTCCCGGAACCGGTGCGAATCGGATATAGTATCCCCATCAGCCGTGCGGTGCAACCACCCCTCGCCGGCCCTGAATCACCGACCTTTTCCCCCGGCCCCACATCGCGGGCCGGTGCGTGGCCCGCGGGCAGCCCAGGCGCCCGGAGCCAGCGCGATCGCCCATTTCGGCCCCCCGGCTGCTCGGCCCGCGGCGGAACCGCGGCGTTCCGAACAGGCCGCCGACAGAAGAGAGACCGCACGCCGCATGTCCAGCATGACTTTCAAGTTCGGGGATCGAGTCATTCACACCGGGCGGCCCGAATGGGGCGCCGGGGTCATCAGCAGCGTGCAGAACGTCACCGAGAACGGCGAGCCGGTGCAGCGCATCACGCTCCGCTTCGAGCGCGCGGGGCTGAAGACGCTCTCTTCGCCGCCGGCGCGGCTTGAGATCGCGCCCGCCGACGGCGTCCCGATGCGCGACACGCCCTCGATGACCAACGGCCACAGCGAACTCCACGACAGCGGGTGGCTCGGCAAGCTCGAAGGCCGCACCCCCCTCGAGATTTTCATGTCGCTGCCGGAGGAGACGCGCGACCCGTTCAACAGCCACACCTCGCGCCTCAAGGCAACCTTCGACCTGTACCGCTTCTCGAACCAGGGCGGCTCGTTATTGGACTGGGCGGCGGCGCAGAGCGGGCTCCGTGACCCGCTCAGCAAGTTCAGCCGGCATGAACTCGAACAGTTCTTTCATCGTTTCGCCCTTGAACGCGACGCGCACCTGAAAAAGCTGGTCCTCGAAGCCAAGAAGATGGACGACCCGCAGGTTCGACAACTGCTCGACAACCCCCCTGCCTCGGCGAAGGACGCGCTGCGGCGCGTCCACTCGGGGCGTTGATTTTCCGCAACGCTCGGAACAGGCGTCACCCGATCGGACCCCGATTCGGCACGCCGTGCCACAGAGGTTCCCGGACGGAACGCATGATCGAGACGTTCGCCAACCCCGTTTCCCGAAGACGCGTGCGGCTTTTCTCGGTCGCGCCCGCCGAAGCGTCAAGCTCTCACAACCCGCGCGCCACCGCGCAAGAAACTCCGGCGCGGCGGTTGTAGTTCTCCAGGTGCCGGCATGACGGATCGCCGGCACGGACATCCAAGGAAGAGATGGGAGAAGACAGCCATGAACGAGAGCGACTTCCAGAACAAGCTCGGCGAACTCATCAGCCAGATCGACCAGCTCCCGCAGGGGCAGCGCGAGCAACTGCAGGACCTCGCCGAGCAGACCAAGGCCCGTCACGACAAGATCCGCAAGACGGTGAAGGACCTCCAGGAGTCGCTCGACTACCTGCGCCTGAGCATCAAGTATCTCGTCTTCGATCTCGAAGCCACGCGGCGCGAGAACCAGTACCTCCGCAAGATGCTCGACCAGTCCGCCGGCCCCTCGAACGAGAGCGAGGGCATGGACGAGGGCCCGTCGCACGAGTGATCCCAAGCGGCATCAAATCAACGACTGACGCCCGGAGTTGGTGAGAACGAGAGTTCGATCTGGACGCACCGCGGACGGCACCCCGCGTTGAATTCGGAGCGACAGGGAGATTCAGCGCTCGTCCACCGGAGGAGTCAGAGACTCACCCCGCCGCCCGGCACCACGCGGCGGGCGGGAGAGCATTCGCCCCGGGGAGAGAAAGAGAGCGCGAGCGAGCGGCCCGGTGAAAACCGGGCCGCGCCGCGTTTTGGGATTCACCACTGAGACGCGGAGAGCACGGAGTTCAAAATGAAAAAGCCACAGATGGACACGGATGGACAGAGTTAAGACAGGACGAGTGAGTCGAATCTGCTGTCGTTCTCATTTCTCATCTGTGTCAATCTGTGTCCATCTGAGGCAAGTTCTAGTCTTCTCCGCGCTCTCCGCGGTGAAGCACTCCTCACGAGCGCTGCAGGTTCTCGCGCGAGATCATCAGTTCCAGCGTCTGGGCCGCCAGGTCCTGCTCGCGCTCGCCCAGTTTGTTGAAAAAGGGCAGCGCGAGCGTGCGCTGGCTGATGGACTCCGCGATGGGGAACGAGCCGGGCGCGTAGCCGAACCGCTGCCGATAGAAGGGCTGCAGGTGGATGCACGGGAAGTACGGCGCCGCGCCGATCTCATGCCGGCGGAGCCCGTGGATGATGCGATCACGCTCGTCCTGCCCGTAGCGGTCGCTCAAACGCACGACGAAGACGAACCAGCTCATCACCGTGTCGGCGTCGATCGTCGGCAGGATGATGTCGGGGTGGACCATCAGCCGTTCGATGTACCGCTGCGCCACCGCCTGGCGGGCTTCGATGATCTCGTCGAGGCGCTGGATCTGCGAGAACCCCAGGGCCGCGTTCAGCTCGGGCATGCGGTAGTTGTAGCCGAGGCGCTCGTGCGCCAGCCACGAGCCCGTCGGCGCGCCGCCCGTGCTCGCGGGCGCCACCGCGCGCCCCTGGTTCCGCAGCGAGCGGCACAGGTCGGCAACGCGCTCGTCATCCGTCAGCACCATGCCCCCCTCGCCCGTCGTGATCTGCTTGTTCGGATAGAACCCGAAGACCGACGCGTGCCCGAACGCGCCGACCGCGCGACCCTTGTAGCTGCCGCCCAGCCCTTCGCACGAATCCTCGATCAGCCGGATCTCATGCTTGGCGGCGATGGCGCGGTAGGCGTCCATGTGGCGCGGGTTGCCGAACGTCTCCACCGCGAGGATCGCCTTCGTCCGCGGCGTAATCGCGCGCTCGACCAGTTCCGGGTTCATGTTCAGCGAGCGCGACTCGATGTCCACAAACACCGGCGTCGCGCCGACATACAAGATGCAATTCGACGACGCGATGAACGAGAAGGGCGTGGTCACGACCTCATCGCCCGCCCCGATGCCCATCGCCAAGAGGGTCATGTGCAGGCCCGCCGTCCCGCTCGAGCACGCGATCGCGTGCCGCCGCCCCAGCCGCTCGGCGAACGCCGCCTCGAACGCCTGCACCGCCGGCCCGATCGACAGGCGCTTCGAGCGCAGCGCGCGGACGACCATGCGGATGTCATCCTCGCTGATATCGGGTTCGCTGAGTGGGATTTCGTCGAGCATCGCGTCGGTCGGGTGGCTCATAACAGAGAAGATCGGCCCGCGCCGGAACGATCTTGCACAGGGTCCGCCTCATTATCGGGGATTCCGCCGCCGAGGGGCGAACTCAGCACGCCGGGTGTCGGATCTCGGATCTCGGGTGTGCCAGCGCGGGCGTTATTCCTCGCCGCCGGCGGCGAGGACCCGGGCCAGCGCCTCCCGCTCGCGCCCCTCGGCGACCAGCGCCAGCCACGCTGCCTGCACCTTGAAGACGTCGGGCAGGTCCCCTCGGCCCGTGCCGATCTTGCGCAGTCGTTCGCGCCGAGCGGCGTCGGAGAGGGCGTCCGGGCGCGTGCGGCTGTCGTACAGCTCCGCCAGCGCCTCGACCGACGGGTCGGACCACGCGAACCGCTCTCCCGCCGCCCACGCCGGCGCGGTGCCTGTGCGCAGCATGCCCGCAAAGAGCGCCTGCGACATCACCGCGTCGTTCCTCTCGCACGCGCGCCGCAGAAGCGGAGTGAGCGCCGCAGGGCGCACCTCTGCGATGGCGGCGGCGGCGCCGACCACCGTGTCGGGCACCGATTCGCCCCGCGACCGCGCCTCTTCCGTCTGAACGATGATCGCGCTCGCCACCCCGACGCGCTGATCGTCCGACAGCTTCGCCACTCGGTCGAGCACCCACGCCGTCGCCGCCCGGTAGTTCTGCGCCGCGAGCGCGATGAACTCGGGCGCGGGGTCGGGCTTCTTCGTCGCCACCGCGCGGACCGCCGCCCCGATGAGCTTCAGCAGCCCGGACCCTTCGCCCGCTTCGAGCGCGTCGCACATCGCGGGCGTCGCCTGCTCGGCGGCGTCCATCGCCAGGAGCGCGAACTTCAGCCGGTCCGCCAAACCCTGCGCGGACGAATACGCCTTCAGCCACTCCGCCGCGCCGATGTCCGGCGCGATCACTTGCAGTGTGCGGATCACCTCGGCCCGGAACGCGAAACTCGGCTCCGCCTCCGCCGAGAACGACGTGATGTACGGCGCCGCTTTGTCCATCTTCTCGTTGCGGATCACTTCGAGCGTGAGCGCCATCAGCGCCGCCCGCGGCTCGGGCTCGAGCTCGTTCAGCCGCGTGAACGCGTCGAGCGCCGCCTCTGTGTCGCCCGTCTGCGCCAGGCACAGCCGCGCCATCACCGCGGTCGGCGCGCTCTCGGCCTTCGCGAGTTCGCGGAACCGGGCGGCGTCGGTCGCCTGCCCCGTCGAGAGCAGGCGCAGACGAAGCACCAGCTCGACGTACGGCTCAAGACCGGGCCACGCGAGAATCTCGGTGATCTGATCCGGCTTCACGAGATCGCTGACCATCGCGGCCCGCAGGATCGCCGCCTGCTCGCTGGGCGTCTCCAGCTTCGCCACCAGCAGAACGTTGAGCCGCTTTTCCGGATCAAGCTCCGCCAGCCCCAAGATGCCGTGACGCCGGAAGTCAGGGCGCTTGCTCGCCGCCAGTTCCGCGAAGAGGGGCTTGAGCTTGGGGTCGCGGAGTTGGCGCAGGGCGTTGAGCAGGTCGTCGCGCACCGCCGTGAGGCGCTGCCCGCCCGGCCCGGTCCGCGAACGCACCTGCAGGCACTCGGCGAACTGACGGACCAAGTCATCCTGCGGCTCGGGCTGACGCCCCGCGAGCGCCGCGGAGACGCTCAACCCGCACACCAACAATCCCGCGAGGAGCCGACGAGCAGTGCTTCGTTGCATATGACCGAGAGTGTAGTGGGCGATGGGCCGGCAGTTGCGAGAACCGATCGCACGCCAAACACGCGAGCCCCGCCCGCGGGGATCGCGCGCGTGCCGCACCTGAACTGATGCCCACCCGCGCGCCCAGTTCCTACGCCATCCGCGCCACCGCCAGCCGAAGCCGCTCGCACAACTCCGTCAGCCCGATCGTCTCGCCGAAGGTGTCGGCGGGGACGCGCTCGCTCCGCTCGATCTGCCGCTCGACGCGCTGGCACGCCGTCACGATCGTCGAGTGATTGGGCCGCCCCAACGCCTTCGCGATCTCGGGGAAGCTCTGCGTCGTCAGCCGGCGGGCCAGATACGCCGCGATCGAGCGCGCCAGCACCACGCGCTTGTGCCGGCTCGAACTCATCAGGTCGCTCATGTCAACACGCAGTTCCTCCGCCACCACGCGCGCCACCTGCTGAGCGTGGATCGGCTTCGCCGGCGCGTTCGAGGGTGTGCTCTGCAGCGCCCGCGCGATCGTGCCCGGCGTGATCGAGCCCGGCGCCTCGCCCGGCGCCGCCGGCTCGGGCACCAGCCGCCGGTACGCGTCGACGCGCGTCAGCGCGCCCTCGATGTCGCGCACCGAGCCGGGGCAGTGGTCCGCGATCGCCTCCGCCGCCCCGGGCGCGAGAAGGAGCCCGCGCCGCGCGGCGAGCGACGACGCGATCCGCGAGCGCGTCGCGTGCTCGGGCCGATCGATCCGCGCCACCAGCCCCGACAGGCAGCGTGACACGATCCGCTCGCTCAGGTTCGCGATCTGCCGCGGGTGCGCATCCGACGCGAGCGCCACCCGAGCGCCGCCCAGGTCGAGCGAGTCGAACGTGTGCATGAATTCGCTCTGCGTCGCTTCCTTGCCCGAGATGAAGTGCACGTCGTCGATGCACAACAGGTCGAGCGCGCGGAACGAGGCCCGGAACGAATCGATCCGCTTGGTGCGCACCGCCGTGATGTACTCGTTCGTGAACGCCTCGCCCGTCAGCGAGCGCACCTTCGCGCCCGGGTGCGTCTCGGCGAAGCGGGCCGCGAGAGCCTGCAGCAGGTGCGTCTTGCCCACGCCGCACTCGCCGTGCAGGAAGAGCGTCGAGCAGCCCAGCGAGCTGTCCGGATTCGCCAGCGCGCTGACGGCGTCGAACGCCAGCCGGTTCGACGCACCGACCACGAAGTCATCGAGGCGGTAGCGCATCAGATTCTGCGCGGATCGAGGGCGGATCGACGCCGGCGCGCCGGGACGCACCGCGGAACCCGTTTCCTTCGCCCGCGACGGGCTCGCGCCCGGGGCCCCGCCGATCGGTCCAAACGCCGAGGGATCAACCACCCAGCGCACGCTCGCCGACGCGCCGAGTTCCTCGCGCGCCGCTTCGATGATCGGCCCGCCCAGCCGAGACTCGAGCCACTCCGCGTAGAACGAAGCGCGGGCGATGATCGTCAGCACGTCCCCCTCGTGGCGCAGCTTCGCCGACCCGCGCCAGTAGCGATCGAACTTCTCCGCGCCGAGAGATCGCTCGATCCGCTCGTGGATGCGGGTGGTGACTGAACGCTCTCCAAGCGTCGGCGTCGTGGTCAATGTCGCCTCACATGCTCAAGAAAAGGCGCCGGATCCGTCGGCGCCCCGTGACGTAATGTCGAGCCGTGAGTCCATTCAACACAGAGTCGCGTCGCCCATCGGCGCGCTCGGACAGCGCGGGTGCACCACGAGCGGTGCCCCTTGTCGTGTCAGGGCGCGTGGGTCGTGACCGCGATCGGCGGGCGTCGGCGGCCATCCCGTGCCGCGCTCGCGCCGAAGTTGTCTCCGCCGGCCGTCCTGTAGCCGGAGCGAGAACGTAACGCCCCGGCGCTGCGGGTCAACGCGCCGAAGGGCTGATTCTTCATCCACAGCGCACAAAACGCCGCAAAACACGCTTGACCCAATCTTGAAATTTTCTTTGTCCACCGCACGCTCACGCGCTGCGGACAAACCGTTGAGAACGCGCGATGCTCGGCGTGAAACCGCCCGACCGCACGATCGTCCACCGCGCCGTCACAGCGGCTTCACCAGCGCCAGACGGCGCGTCACCTCGCTGAACCCCAGCCGCGCGTACAGCCGCAGCGCGGGCGCGTTCCGCTCGTCCACCGCGCACGTCACCTGCTGCTCACGCCGATCGCGCAGCGACGCCAATCCCACCGAAAGCAGGCGGCCCGCTAACCCCATCCCCCGCAGTTCGGGGGCCAGCCCGAGATACACGAGCTCAACCGCCTGCTGCTCCGGGCTGGGGTTCAACAGCATCGCCCCCGCCGGCTCGCTGCGGAAGCGGACGAGATGCCACAGCCGCGCCTCGAACGCGCCGGCGGCACGATGACTGTCAAACACATCGCGCGTCTCGCGCATGCCGCACAGCTCCGCGCAGTCCAGCGTGTCGATGTAGCTGCGCTCCATCGCGCGGATCATCGCCGCGTCATCCCCGACACGCCACGGCTCGACCGTCACCCCCGCGGGCCACTCGGGCTTCGCTTCGACCGCCAACGGCTCGTGGATTGCCCGCCGCAGGTACGCGAGTGTGGTGATCTGCAGGAACCCCGCGTGCCGGTACGCCGACGCCGCCGGTAGCTCGTGGACCTCCAGCAGCGTCTGCCCCAGGCGCACGCCGCTCAGCCCGCCCGCGGCGTGGGCGATCACATCACCCAGTTCCACCTCGTCCTCGGGCGTCGCCGGCGCGGAGGTGAAGAACATCGCCGTCCTTCCCGACCCCGGAACCGCGAGACACGCCTGCCGGAACCGCACGCGGTCGAAGCGACCCAACTCCCCAACATCGCTCGATGACCCCCAGAAGTGCTCCAGGCTGATGCCGTGCATCGCCGCCGCCGTGAGGAACCGTTTCCCGCCCAGCGTCGGATTGTTCGTGGACGCCGCCACCAGCCGCTCCGCCGCCGCCGCCCGCAACGGCTCCGTCACCCGCAGGACGCGGTACGGCCCGCGCGCCGGTGTGAGCGGGTTCGGGATTCTGGGAGTGGTCGCGGACACGGCGTTGGGTTCCCATCCGTCCCGGCTCGGGACTTCGGTACACTACCCCGCTTCGATCGCAGGAGGTTCGGATGATCCGTGCTGGGATGCAAAATCGTCTGGGTTCCGCCGCCGGCATCGCTGCCGTCGCGCTCATCGCGGCCGGTGCCGTGCTGACGCCCATCGTCACCGCGCCGAGCGCCCTCGCCGCCCCGCAGCCCGAGCCGATCCCCCGGCGCTGGGAGCTGCAGGTCACCGCCGGTCCGCTCCGCGTCGCCTCCATCGAAACCCCCGGCAAAGGCCCGCTTCCTTATCTGTTTTTCACCTACAAAGTCGTCAACAAGAGCGGCGAAGACCGCTGGTTCGCCCCCTCCTTCGAGCTCGACAACGGCGACGGCGAGATCCAACGCAGCGGCCGCGACGTTCCCCGCGAAGTCGTCGACGCTTTGGTCGCCATCTCCGGCAACTCCGAGCTTCTCGACGAAATCAAGATCCAAGGCCCCTTCCAGCAGGGCGAGGAAAACGCCAAAGAGGGCATCGTCGTCTGGCCCTGCACCAATCTCAAGCCCGACTTCCTCAACCTCTACCTCGGCGGCTTCAGCGGCGAAACCAAGTCCGTCACCCGCCCTGACAACGGCCAAACTGTTGTGCTCCGAAAGCAGTTCATGCTCCGCCATCAGGTCAACGGCGAATTGAACCCCGACAGCCAGACCCCCATCGCCCGCGTCGAGGACCGCTGGATTCTCCGCAAGTAGCCTGCTATATTCTTCCCCCCTCGACCACCCGTCGCCTCAGAGCCGATGGTTGTTCGCGCAGTTCCGATCCGCCCGGCCGACCCGCTTCGGCCCAGTTTCTTGAACGAGGCAATACTCATGGCACACAAAAAGGGTCAAGGCTCAACCAAGAACGGGCGCGACTCCAACCCGCAATTCCTGGGCGTCAAGCTCTACGCGGGCGAAAAGGCCAACGCCGGCTCCATCATCGTCCGCCAGCGCGGCGCGGCGTGGAAGAGCGGCTTCATGGTCGGCAAGGGCAAGGACGACACCCTCTTCGCCCTCTGCGACGGCACCGTCATCTGGAAGAAGGGCACAGTCCACATCGACCCGGCGGACCCCGCCACGCCGCGGCCGTTCTACCTGCACGCGTAAACCTCGGATTCAATGTGAATCACTCGCGCACGGCGGGCCTCGGCTCGCTGTGTTTGTTTTTGCGATTCACGCCGAGATCGACCGGCTCAATTCGCTCTGCGCCCGCTCGCGGATCGTCGGCAGCAGCTCGCGGACTTCCGTCGCCATGCGGGTGTTGGGGAAGTCGGTGATGATCTTCTCGCCCGTCGCCACCGCGTCGATCCACTGGTGCCGCTCGACGAGCAGCTTGAAGCGCGTGCCGAGGTTCTCGCGCTGCTTGGTGATCACGTTGCGAGCCTGCTCCTGCAGGTGCCCCGCTTCGCTGGGCGAGAGGTACGCGTCAAGCTCCTTCAGCACCGTCATCGCTTCATCCACCAGATCGCGCTCGGCGGCTTCCTGGAACCGGCGTTCGAGTTCCTTCCGGTACGCCATCCGCGCATGCTCGACGCGCTCGCGCAGGCCTTCAACGCGGTGCGAATCCGGGTACAGCCGGATGATCCGCGCCGCCTCCGCGTGCGCCTCGGGCCACTGCCGACGGCGAAGAAACTCGTCCAGCCCCGTCAGCGCGTGCACCACGTCGGCGTCCATCGTCTGCGCCCGCGCCCGCTCGATGCGCGTTCGGAACTCCTCCGCGTCGGTGCGGTAGCCGAATTTCTCGGCGAGTTCCTTCACCAGCACCATCGCCGCGTCCCAGTCGCCGTCGGTGATGTCTTGCTCGATGGCGCGGCGCAGCAGCTCGCGCTCCTCGCGCCGGTGCAGCACGCGCTTCGTGCCCTCGGACAATCCTCCCTCGCGCGTCATGCCGCGGATCGCCTCCGCGAGTTCATTGAACTGATGCCGCGCTTCATCGACGGGCCGCCCCACGCGCCACGCGACCGCCAGACTCACCGGCGCCGCGGCGAAGACCACCGCAAGCCACAGCACCGCCGTGTTTGTTTCGAGCAAGTCCGCCCGCAGCATCCACCACCCGGCGGCCAGCATCACCAAGAGCCACACCGCCGTCAGATACAGCGGCCAGTTGTTCCACCCGCTGCCGTGACGCGCACCGGCGCCACCGGCCGTACCCCCAGAACCGCCGCGATTCATTCCCGTCGGCATGGACAGCACTCCATCGCTCGTGAAGCAACCATCATAGGAGCCGCGGCGTCAACCCGCCCGCGCCGGGTGCCGTGGAGCGGCCGGCTCTGAGGCCGATCCACGCTCGTTCCCCTCTCGGGCCTTCACTCCCGCAACCCGGCACACGTGCCGGACGTTGGAATAGTGCATGCGAGATGAAGTGGGAGACGAGATCGAGGCGTGCATCGCCCAAAGCCGCGTTGCACGGCACCCAATCCTGCGGCGTCACAAACTCCGTGCCGCCTTCACCAGCCGATCGAACAACTCCTGCCCCAGTTTCGGGTCGCTCGTTCGTTCCGGGTGCCACTGCACGCCCAGGTAGAACCCCCGCGCCGGGTCGTCAACCGCTTCGATCACGCCGTCGGCCGCGCGGGCGATGACGCGCAGCCGACCGGCGTCGCGCACCGCCTGATGGTGCCAACTCGCCACGGTTCCCCGCGGCAGCCCCGCGCCGGGCGACGGCTCGACAACGTGTTGGTGATCGTTCTGATGTTCCACCGCGGTGGGGAGCACGTCGGGCAGGTGCTGGTGCAGCGCCCCGCCGCGGTGCAGCGCCATCATCTGCATCCCCAGGCAGATGCCCATCACCGGCTTCGCGTTCTCGCGCGCCTCATCCAGCGCTGCCAGCAGCGCCTCCTCGAATCGTTGCCGATCGGGATGAACAACCTTCGCCGCCGGGTGCGTCGGCTCGCCGTAGCGCTCGGTCGCGGGATCATCGCCGCCGGTAAAGATGACCGCATCGCACAGCGCGAGATACCGTGCGGCAAACTCAGCCGCACGATCCCCGCCCGCTCCTCCCCGACCTAGTGGGACGGGCGTCCCGCCCGTCTCTCGTTCTTCTCTACTGCCTTTCTCTTTTTCCGAATGCCCGTCCGGCGGCACCAGCAACACCGGCACACCCCCCGCACGCTCGACCGCCAGCGCGTACCCCCGCCGCACCCGCAGGTCGCGGTCGTCGAGCGAACACGTAATGCCGATCAGCGGGGCAGACATCACTTCAGAATAGAACCATCGGCGATCACCCCGCACCACCGCGCGAGAAAACCACGCGGCGGCATTCCCCGCGACACCGCCCCTCTCCCCAACCCTCTCCCAGAGGAAGAGCGAGTCAAATGAAGGCCGCGTTCGAGAAACCAGCGAGCGACACTTTTGCCAATGCCCGATGCCTGCTCCCCGATGCCTTCTCCCCGCCTTCTTGACCATCGCGCCCCCATCTGGCAACATTGCCACATGGCAGACCAGTCAAACCCGCTGATCGACCCCCACCATTCCAAAGTCATCGCCGAGGCGATCACGTTCGACGACGTGCTCCTCTTGCCGCGCCACAGCACCGTCATGCCGGCCCAGGCGACGCTCAACACCCGCCTCACCGGGTCGATCAACCTGCACATCCCCCTCATCTCCGCGCCGATGGACACCGTTACCGAGTCCCGCGTCGCCATCGCGCTCGCGCAGGAGGGCGGCATCGGGTTCATCCACCGCAACATGCCCCCCGCCGCGCAGGCGATCGAAGTGCAGAAGGTCAAGCGATCCGAGAACGGTGTCATCATCGACCCCGTCACCCTCGGGCCGGGCGACTCCGCCGGTCACGCGAAGCGCCTGATGGCGAACTACAACATCTCGGGCTTCCCCGTCGTCGAGGACGGCGCCAGCGAAGCCACCGGCGGCGCGCTCCGTAAGAAGGGCCGCCTGCTCGGCATCGTCACCGCCCGCGACCTGAAGTTCATCGACTCCAACTCCACGCCCGTCCAGGACGTGATGTCGTCGAAGAACCTCGTCACCGCCCCGCCCGACACCACCCTCGACGCCGCGATCAAAGTCCTCTCGCAATCAAAGGTCAAAAAACTCCTCCTCGTCGACGCGAAGGGCAACCTCGCCGGGCTCATCACGATGCGCGACCTCGACCAGCTCTCGCGCTACCCCAACGCCTGCAAAGACGCTCGAGGCAGGCTCCGCTGCGGCGCCGCCGTCGGCGTCTTCCAGTACGAACGCGCCGAAGCGCTCCTCGCCGCCGAAGCCGATGTCCTCGTCGTCGATACCTCGCACGGCCACTCGGAAAACGTCCTCCAGACCGTGCGCGAACTGAAGAAGCGCTTCAAGATCGAAGTGATCGCGGGCAACGTCGCCACCGCCGAAGCCACCGCCGCCCTCATCGACGCCGGCGCGGACGCCGTCAAAGCCGGCATCGGCCCCGGCTCCATCTGCACCACCCGCATCGTCACCGGCGTCGGCGTGCCGCAGATCACCGCCGTCATGAACGCCGTCAGCGCCAGCGAAAGACACTTAGCCAAGATCGGCAAATTCGTCCCCGTCATCGCCGACGGCGGGATCCGCCAGTCCGGCGACATCGCCAAAGCCATCGCCGCCGGCGCCAGCGCCGTCATGATGGGCGGCCTCTTCGCCGGCCTCGACGAATCCCCCGGCGAGATCGTCATCTCCGAAGGCCGCCGTTACAAAAGCTATCGCGGCATGGGCAGCGAGGGCGCCATGTTCGCCGGCTCCGCCGACCGCTACCAGCAGCACGACAAAGTGCAGGGTTCTCGCACAGACGGTTCGAGCTCGGGCGGCGGCTCTGGAAGCGGCGGCGGCAACGACCTCGCCCGCATCAAGTTCGTCCCCGAAGGCGTCGAAGGACTCGTCCCCTACCGCGGCCGACTGAGCGAGTTCGTCTACCAAATGGTCGGCGGGCTCCGCGCCTCCATGGGCTACTGCGGCTGCGCCAGCATCGAAGAGTTCCGCCGCGACACCCGCTTCGTGAAGATCAGCCGAGCCGGCGTCATCGAGTCACACGCGCACGACATCCGCATCACCAAGGAATCGCCCAACTACACCGCCGACACTCGGCACGGGTGACGATCACGTGCCACCGACCCGTCCCCCGGGTCAGTGCTTCGCCAATCAGCGCTCGCCCACCAGCTCCCCCGCGCGCCCGATCAACCACGCCGCGAAGCGCTCCTTCTCCCACGCGCCGCCCGTCTCGAACCGCCGGCCGTCGCGCCCCAGCACCACCGCGTCGATCCCCTCCGCGTCCATCGTCTCCAGCGGGTTCGCCACCACCAGGTCAAGCCCCTTGCGCGCCAGTTTGTCCCTCGCCGACTCGATCATCCGCTCCCGCGGCTCGAGCGCGAAACCCACAATCTTCTGCCCCGCCCGCCGCCGAGCGTTGCACCCCGCCACCAGATCGGGCGTCGGCTCCAGCTCAATCGTCAGCGGCTGATCCCCGCGCTTGATCTTCACACCCGAGAACGGCGACGCCGCCCCGGCGCCCGCCCGGGTGCCACCACTCGGCGGCTCTGAGCCGAGTGGTGCGGGCCGCGCGGCAGTCGCCGCCTTCGGCCTGTAATCCGCGATCGCCGCCGCCTGAATCAGCACATCGCACTCGGCAAAGTGCCCCGCCAGCAGCGCCTCAAGATCCGCCGTCGTACGGAACCGGATGGTGCGCACCCGCGAATCGTCACACGTCCGCGCCGTCGGCCCGAGCAGCAGCGTCACGCGCCAGCCGCGCTCCGCCGCCGACTGCGCCAGCGCGATCCCCAGCCGCCCGCTCGAGCGATTCGCCAAGTAGCGCACCGCATCAATCGGCTCATGCGTCGGCCCGGCGGTGATCAACAGTCGGCGGTTCGGAGGATTATCGGTCGGTGCTGGCATGTGCGTCTCGCGGATCGGCGGCGGCTCTCCATCTCAACAGCCGCCGCCCGTTTGATCCTTCCCGTCCCGACAAGGATACTGCCCCGCCCCAAAGTTCCCGGCGTGACATACGATGTCCGCCCCACCCCCGGCGTCTCAATCTTCCTTTTCCCGCAAGCCCCAAGCCTCAAGCCCCAAGCCCTCTTCATGGCCCGATCAAAGAAAAAACTCGGCGAAATCCTGATCGAGATGGGGAAAGCCACGCCCCAGAACGTCGAGACCGCGCTCACCATGTCCAAGGGCGCCGGCAAACGCATCGGCGAGATGATGGTCGACGCCGGGCTCGCCAAAGAAGACGACGTCACCAAAGCGCTCGCCACACAGTTCGGCTTCGAGTACGTCGACGTCGGTTCCGACAGCGTCGCCAAGCGCATCGACCCCAAGCTCATCCCCGAAGACCTCATCAAGAAGCACCTCATCCTGCCCCTCGCCAAAGAGCGCGGCCGGCTGCAGCTCATCATCCACGACCCCAAGAACCTCGAACTCCTCGACCTCCTCCGCTTCCGCCTGCAGACCGAGATCGATCCCAAAATCGCCTCGCGCTCCAAGATCAAAGCCTTCATCGATGCCAAGCTCGGCGCCGCCAAGACCAGCCTCGTCGAAGAAGCGCCGAAAGACGCAAAGGACGGCGGCAAGCTCCTCACCGCCTCGCTCGATAAATCCGTCGACGCCTCCATCGATCAGGCCGCCGAATCGGCGCCCATCATCAAGCTCTGCACCAAGATCATCACCGAAGCGGTGACCGGGCGCGCCAGCGACATCCACATCGAGCCGATGGAGGACCGAGTCCGTCTGCGCTACCGCGTCGACGGCGTGTGCGTCGAGCGCGACAACCTCCCCAAGCGCATGCAGAACGCCGTCCTCGCCCGCTTCAAACTCATGGCGGGGATGAACATCTCCGAGAAGCGCATCCCGCAGGACGGCCGCATCAAACTCCCCGTCGGCGACAAGACCGTCGACTTCCGCGTCTCCGCCTGCCCCGCCTACCACGGCGAGTCCATCGTCGCCCGTATTCTCCGCCCCGACTCCGTCCGCATCGGCCTCGCCAACCTCGGCTTCGAGCCCGACACCCTCGAAACCTTCAACAAAATCATCCGCCGCCCCAACGGCATCTTCCTCGTCACCGGCCCCACCGGCTCGGGCAAAACCACCACGCTCTACACCGCCCTCGACATCCTCAACCGCCCCGACAAAAAGATCATCACCGCCGAAGACCCCATCGAATACGCCTTCAGCGGCATCAATCAATGCCAGATCAAGGAAGGCATCGGGCTCACCTTCGCCAGCGTGCTCCGCGCCATGCTCCGCCAGGCGCCGAACATCATCCTCGTCGGCGAAATCCGCGATAAGGAAGTCGCCGAAGTCGCCATCCAGGCGGCCCTCACCGGCCACTTGGTGTTCAGCACCCTGCACACCAACGACGCGCCCAGCGCCATCACCCGACTCATCGACATGGGCGTCAAGCCCTTCCTCGTCGCCAGCTCCATCCAGGCGGTCCTCGCCCAGCGCCTCATCCGCATGCTCTGCGACAAGTGCAAGGAGCCCGACCCCAACCCCGATCCGAAATTCCTCCGCCTCACCGGCATCACGCACGAGGACGCCGCCAACCACACGATCTACAAAGCCATCGGCTGCGACGCCTGCAACGGCACCGGCTACCGCGGCCGCCGAGCCATCTACGAGATGATGATCCTCAACAGCGAGATCCGCGACCTCGCCTTCAACCAGTCCACCGTCGGCGCCCTTCGCCGCGCCGCCGTCGCCAACGGCATGCGCACCCTCGTCCTCGACGGCAAGATCAAAATCCTCGCCGGCAAAACCACCCCCGCCGAAGTCGCCCGAATCACCCAGGTCGAAGCCGCCGAAGCCCTCGCCGAAGGTTGAGCCGGCGCTCGCGATTCACCGTGCCACCGCAGGCCGCGGCTCTGAGCGGACTGCGGTGCATCACCAACACCGCGCCGACCAAACCCGTGCCACCGACGACGACTCCGAGTAGCCGGTGCTCCCGCTCTTGCGCTCACCCCCGCGCTCTGCGGTAGCATGCGACTCATGAGCCGCGCCACACTCGCGCGGCGGGAGTGAACCGCATGAGCATCCCCACCACCGTCACCCCCCACGCCGAACTCACCGCCCGCGCCGCCGGCTCGCCCATCGCGCTCCGCGCCGCCGCCGTCGTCGGCTTCGCGCTCCTCACCGCCCTCGCCGCGCAAGTCGCGTTCCCCATCCCCGGCACACCCGTGCCCGTGACGCTTCAAACGCTCGCCGTCACACTCGCCGCCGTCACGCTCGGCCCGCGCTTCGGCGCGCTCTCGATGGCCCTCTACCTCGCGCTGGGCCTGCTCGGCGCGCCCGTCTTCGCCGACGCCAGCAGCGGCCCTTCGATCCTCTTCGGCGCCACCGGCGGCTACCTGCTCGCCTTCCTCCTCGTCCCGCCCCTCACCGCCTTCGCGCTCCGCAGCAACGACACCAACGCCGCCACCGGCTGGCGCGGCGTGCTCGCGCAGGTCATCCTCGCCAACCTCGTCATCTTCACCCTCGGCGTGGCATGGCTCGCCGTCTTCGCCGACCTCACGCTCAGCGACGCGCTCACAAAGGGCCTCTACCCCTTCCTCCCCGGCACGATCATCAAATCGGCAATCGCCCTCGGCCTCGGCACCGCTATCGCGCCGTGGGCCATCAAGCGCCTCTGGTAATCCCAACCAAGAAACGCGAAGCGCGAGCGAGCGTGCGGGCATCAACGAGACGCAAAGCGTGAGCGAGCGTTCAACTATCGCCGCGCGCCGCAAGCTCAACCCCAAAGACGACCCCCAAAGAAACCTCGCC
The DNA here is from genome assembly GCA_964391865.1 of uncultured Phycisphaeraceae bacterium. GTDB lineage: Bacteria > Planctomycetota > Phycisphaerae > Phycisphaerales > UBA1924 > DASZQL01. The sequence continues at coordinate 313,241 of CAYMNQ010000003.1, read as the reverse complement.
AACGCGAGAAAAATTTCTACTCCAGCCCTGACAAGCACTTGCGCCGAGTGAGCACCCGCTTACGTCACCCTGTGTGCGCACAGGCGTGACGCAGCACGCGGAATACGGAGGACGCGCCCGCCGGCGTCCCCCTCACCGCGCGGCCGACCGGCCGGCGAGCCGCGCGGCGATCACACACTCAGGGCGCTGACCCGCGCGCTGGCACACACCAGCGGAGGGCAGCGCAGTTCAAAGCCCGGCGAAAGCCGAGCCCACTTCCAACCGCCCATGCATGGGTTTATTCGCCATTCGCAGTTGTGAGTTCGTAGTCAGCAATCAGCGGTCGGCTTCACGCTCCAAGCTTCGAGCTTCCAGTTGCCCGCCATCAATCACCGCAGCGTCAACGTCCGCGCAAGACGCAAGTCATCTCCACCGCGCCGCGCATCGCGCACCGCGCACGCGCCCCTCTTCCCGCATCCCGCACCGCGCACCCCGCCCTCTGACGTGTCCCAAAAGTTCGTGACGAAACGCATCCGACCGACGCTTTGCTTCGTAGAACTATTCGGAGTCCATGCACGCGACCGCAACCGCGAGGCGGGCATAGGGAGAAAGGAAACCCCAGTGTTTGGTTCAAGGAACGGATTTCCGATCGATCGCACGCGCGCGTCCCGAACGCCGCCGGACACGGCCACACCGCTCCGGCACACGACCGGGAACTCGGCTCTCGCGGGATCCGTCTCGTCTGCGCCCGCAGGCCCGTCGGAAGGAACCGACCGGCTCGCCCGGCAGCGTCTGATCGAAGACGCCATGTGGTTCCGGCGCTGACAACGACGCCGGGCCATGCTCCGCGAACGCACGCTCATTGAGCGTCCGCGGGGTGTTGGATCGCACGCTCATTGGTCCCTGATCGTGAGGGATCGAACAACTCAGCCTCCACCACTTCCCCGCTCCTCCTCCGATACAGCGGGGATCGCATCCCCGGTGGTCACACACCGCCGGGCTGCTTTCACGCTGGCGCAACGGCTCGCCCACCAACGCTTGACTTCGTGCTGTGCAAGCGGGCGGGCCCTTCATGGTTCGCGCCGCCGGTGCAACGACCGGCGGCGCTTTAAGAATACCCGCGGCAATCCGCCGCGCTCCGAATCGTTCAACCCGTGCAGAGACTTCGATGACTCAGAACTGACCAACCACCGGGGAACCAACCCCGGAAAAGCTGCCGCGTTCATTCGCGGCAACCACCACGCCCGTGCGTCCGTGCTGGCTCTTCAGGCCAGCGCGGACGCTGCGGTTTTGAAGAAGAGGATTCACCACAGAACGCGCAAGCACAGAGACACCGCGACCGGACTGAGATGAAGACCGATGAGCGCGATCGATTGCCGATCCGTCCATCACGGTGCCGGTCGCGGCGAGGTGGCGACTTCCATGACGAGTGAACGCCCTGAGATACCACGAACACGAAAACGCCGTTCAGCGCGGAGCACTGAACGGCGTGACACATCCTCTCGTCGACTTCTCTGCGAAACCTCGGCGCCCCGGTGTCGCTCGCCGTTGATCCTGAATTTACCGGCGGCGGCGAACGAGCGGCATCGCGCCGAACGCGAGCAGCGACGCCGCGCCGGGAGCGGGGATCTCCGTGACGACGAAGTTCATCCCGTAGCTGGCGGGCGAGCCGAGCTGCTGGAGCCACAGCGTGTAGTCGCCCGCGGCGAGCGGCGGTGTGAAGCCGACAGCGCCGAAGCCCGTGCCGATGGAAGGCAGGAGATCCTCACCCGGCGGGATGGCGCCCGTGCCGAAGTGGGTGTAGCCGAGAAGGAGCGCCGGGTCCGGCGCGTCGGGGTTGACGCCCAGCACGGAACCGGTGGTGATGCCGAAGAAGGCGGTCTCGTCATCGCCGACGTAGGACACGAGAAAGACAGCGCTCAGCACGAAGCCGGCCGGGACGGTGATGTGAACGAACTCACGATCGCCGAACTCGCTCGTCGCGTCGAGCCGGTTGTCGCCGGGCGTGAGCGAGAAGGCGGTCGGGGCCATCGGATCGTTGGAGAAATCGCCGTCGGTCGCTTCAACGATGTCGGTAGCGAGCGCGGCGGCGGCGGCGACCAGCGGCAACAGTGCGGCGGCGGTGAACTGGACTCGGCGCATCCATCTCTCCTTGCGTTCTCTCCGCCGCTCGCTCGCGCAGTGCGCGGCGGCCGGCGATTGACTGAGGTCGCCGGGCGCTCGCGCGGCCGGTGCCGCTCTTACTGTGCGCTAAGAATCGGCGCGGGGCAACGCGTTCGTTCGGACTGTTTTCGGCGTGTGATCCGACCAGAGCACTCCGAATTCCAGCCGATTTCGGCTAATCCAAGCCCTCGCCAGCCGGTACGATGGTGTTCCTCGGCGCTCGCGCGTGCGGTACGCGATCGAGCCGCGCCGCGCTTCACAGAAGGATCGACCGCCATGAGAACCGGAGTCGCCGTTCGCACCCTGATCGCCGCCGCCACACTCGGAGCACTCTCGTGGCTGACCGCCGCCGCGCGCGCGGATGAAGGGATGTGGCTGGTGAACCAGCCGCCGGTGGATCAACTGAAGAACCGCTACGGGTTCGAGCCCACCGCCGAGTGGATGCTGCGGATGCAGCGCGCGGCGATCAACTGGGGCGGCGGGTCGGCGTCGTTCGTCTCCGGCGAGGGCCTGGTGATGACCAACCACCACGTCGGCTCCGACGCGATCGCGAAGCTCAGCACCAGGGAGCGCGACCTGCAGCGCGACGGCTTCATCGCCCGCTCGCGCGAAGAAGAGCTGAAGTGCGCGGACCTCGAAGTGAAAGTGCTGTGGGAGATCGAGGACGTCACCGACCGAGTGAACGCGGCGGCGAACGGCATGAGTGACGCGATCGCCGCCAATACCGCGCGGCGCAAAGCGATGAGCGAGATCGAAGCGGAGTCGCAGACCGCCACCGGGCTGAAGAGCGAGATCGTGACGCTGTGGCAGGGCGGGCGATACCACCTCTACCGCTACAAGACGTTCACCGACGTGCGGCTGGTCTTCGCGCCGGAGCAGGCGATCGCGTTCTTCGGCGGCGACACCGACAACTTCGAGTTCCCCCGCTACAACCTCGATATCGCGTTCTTCCGCGTCTATGAGAACGGCGAGCCCTTCAAGAGCGAGAGCCATCTGACGTGGGGCGCCGGCACGAACGAGCGCGACCTGGTCTTCGCGATCGGGCACCCGGGGCGGACGCGCCGGCAACTGACGATCGAGGGGCTGAAATTCCTGCGCGACCACGAGGCGCCGCTGGGCATGCAGCGCAGCTGGCGCCGCGAGGTGCAGCTCCAGACCTTCAGCGCGAGGAGCGACGAGCACGCGCGGATCGCCAACGAGGACCTGCACGGCGTGGCGAACAACCGCAAGCGCGGGTGGGGGCAGCTGCAGGCGCTGCTGAACCCGGCGATCATGGCGCGGAAGGCGGAGCAGGAGGCATCGCTGCGGAGCTGGGTGATCGAGGACACCGAGCGTTCGAGCCGATGGGGCAGCGCGTGGACGGAGATCGCGGACGCGCGCCTGCGGTTCGCGCACGTGTACAAACGGTACGTCGCGTTCGGGTCGGGGCGCTCACCGATCCGCTCGGAACTCTTCTCGCCCGCGTTCCACATCGTTCGATTCTCGGAGGAGGGCGAGAAGCCCTCGAACGAGCGGCTGCGTGAGTACCGCGACACGGCGCTGCCGACGCTGCAACTGTCGCTGTTCGCGAACACGCCGTTCTACGACGCGCTCGAGATCGACCGCCTGGCGAGCGGGCTGTCGCTGCTGGCGGAGACGCTCGGCGGGGACGATCCGGCGGTGCTGGAGGTGATGGGCGGGATGTCGCCCTCGGCACGGGCGGCGGAGGCGGTCCGCGGCACGCTGCTGCGCGACCCCGAGAATCGCAAGAAAGCGTGGGGGCTGAACCGGCGGGCGCTCGAGGAATTGGGCGACCCCATGATCAACATCGCGCTAGCGCTCGAGCCATACTCACGCGAGACGCGGAAGCAGTACGAGGAGACGGTGGAAGCGGTGGAGCGCGACGCGTACGCGCGGATCGCCGCCGCCCGCTTCGCGAAGGACGGCGAGTCCGTCTACCCCGACGCGACGGGCACGCTGCGACTGACCTTCGGCGAGGTGCTGGGGTACGAAGAAGGCGGCGCGGCCGTCCCGGCGTACACCACCTTCGCCGGGCTCTTCGAGCGGTCCGCGCAGCGCCAGGGGCAGCCGGATTTCAACATCCCGGAATCGTGGATCAGCGCGCGCGGCAGCCTCGACATGGCGACGCCCTTCAACTTCGTCTGCACGCTCGATACCGTGGGCGGAAACTCGGGAAGCCCGATCGTCAACCGCGACGGCGAGATCATCGGCATCCTCTTCGACGGCAACATCCAGTCGCTCTCGCGCGACGTGATCTATGACCAGACGCAGGCGCGCAGCGTGGCGGTCGACACCCGCGGCATCATGGCGGCGCTGAAGACCGTCTACAAGGCTGACGCGCTGGTGAAGGAATTGATGGGCGGGAAGTAGCACCGACTAGGTCGATCGCGGCGGCGGATAAACACACAGGGCGCGAGCCGTGGCTCGCGCCCTGTTGGATTTCGGTCACTCGCCAGGAACAGACTCAGCCGCCGCTGACCGGCGCAGGGAGGTTCGCTTCCTTCAGGAGCTTGTCGATCTTCGAGTACTTCTCTTCCGCCTTGTCCATCGGGTGCAGGCCGTTGTAGCGGACCTTGCCCGAGGGGTCGATGATCGCGACGTGGGGGATGCCCTGCACGCCGAAGTCCGGGTTGAAGACTTCCTGCTCGGTGAAGAGCACGGGCCAGCTCATCTCGCGTTGCTTCATGAACTCGGTCATGAGCGCGTATTCCTTCTGCGGATCGCCCTTGGTGTCGACCTTGCCCTCGGGGCCGGAGTGGCTTCCCTGCAGGCTGGTGACACCGACGATGACGACGGGATAGCCCTCGTAGTGCTTCTGCATGTCGCGCATGTTGGGGAAAGAGGCGATGCACGGGCCGCACCAGGTGGCCCAGAAATCGACCACCACCACCTTGCCCTTGAGATCGTCGAACGACTTGATCGCGGGGTCGCTGCTCCACGTCACGTTCATCGCGGGCGTGTAGTGATCGAGCAGCTGGCCCTTCGCGTCGGCGCCGTCGATAAGCGCACGTTGCTTCTTCAGCCGGCCCTGCATCTTCTCGTCGGCGGCGGGGATGGTGCGGTCGATCGCCGCCACCAGGTTGGAGCGGACGGTCTCGACCTTCGCGCTGTGCGCTTCGCGCAATGGCTTGAGCGCGCCGAAGTACATGGGCATCATCGCGACGCCCGCGGGGGTCATCTGCTCATCGATCATCCCGCCGATCGCGAGGATGGGTTCGGCGAGCTGCTGCGACGCGGCGTCGTTGCGGTCGAGGTTGTAGAACAAGCCGACCGCCTTGCCCTCGCGGATCATCTTCGGCATCGCGGGGTGCGCCAGCGCCGTCTTCAATCCAGCGGCGACATCTTCGCTCGGCGCGTCGGGCGGCATGAAGTCGAGCGCGATGATCGCGGCGTTCGCGCCCTGATCGCTCTCGTCCTTCGCGAGCTCGGCGAGCCGGGCCCGCGCATCAGCGCCGCGGTCGGCGGCGAAGATCGTGCGGCCGAGCTTCTTGATCTGGTCGAGCGACGCCTCGTTCAGGCTGATGCCCTCGAGCGCCTTCTCGGCGGTGGGCTTCAGGTCGGCGGGCTTGAAGTCGGGCTTCTCTCTGCGCATGGTGGCGAGCGCTTCGTTGACCGATTTCGCCGCCGCGTCTACCTGCTCGTCCGTCGGGGGCGCGCCGAACGCCGCTCCCGCCAAACCCGCGAGCACGATCGGGGCGACCATCAGCATCGAACGGACGGATCTGCGAATCATCGGGGGTACTCCAGGCAGCGAGCCGCGCTGGCCCGTTGTCGCGGCACACGCCGCGCGCACGATCAGCGCTCGTCTGACCAACACTGTACCGATGAACGGCGCGGAGTTGCCGATCAATCCCGCGACTTAAACTCGCGGTCCGCGATGTTCGCAATCCGATAGGTCGAATCACCGCGCCGGCGTGAGCAACTCTTCGGGGCGCTGGAGCAACTCGATGATGAGCGCCAGGCAGCGAGCGGCGTCGGCACCGTCCACGCAGCGGTGGTCGCACGTCAGGCTCAGCGGGAGCTGCTTGACGACGTGGATGCCGCCGTTCTTCGCGATGATGCCGTCGCGCACGCGCCCGGCGGCGAGGATCGCCACCTCGGGGTAGTTGATCACCGGGGTCGCGTACTTGCCCGCGTAGGAGCCGACGTTGCTGATCGTGAACGTTGAGCCCATGAGCCGCTCGCGCGGGATGGTGCGGTCGCGCGTCATCCGCGCGAGTTCGGCGACGTGCCGCCCGACTTCGAGGACGCCCATCGCGTCGGTATTCGGGATCACCGGCACGCTCAGCCCCTGCTCGCTGTCGGTGGCGATGCCCATGTGGACGACGTGGTGCCGCACGATCGCGGACTCTTCGACATCCTCGCCCTCTTCGATGTGCGCGTTGAGCGCGGGGAACTTCTTCACCGCGCGGCAGATGGCGGAGATGACGAAGGGGAGGTAGCTGACCTTCTCGCCGCTCGCCGCCGCCAGCTTCGAGCGCACGCCGTCGAGTTCGGTGACATCCGCGTCGTCGAAGACGGAGAAGTGCACCGCGCGGTCCATCGACTGGCGCAGCCGGCTCGCGATGGTGCGGCGCACGCCGCGGATCGGGATGCGGGTGGAATCGCCCGTGGGGACGAGGATCGTGCTGCCGCGGGATTCGACGATGGGGTGCGTGACGGTGGTGGCGAGAGGCTGCACCTGGCGCGCGGGGGCCGGAGTAGAGGCACGAGAAGCGGGAGCCGGGCCGGAGCCCTCACCCCGCCCTCTCGCGACGGGAGAGGGAGCGGAAGCCGCGGCGCGGACGTCTTTCTCCGTGACGCGCCCGGCGATGCCGCTGCCGCTCACGGAGTCGATATCGACGCCGAGATCGCGCGCGAGTCGGCGCACGGCGGGTGTCGCGAGCGCCTTGCCGCCCTCGCGCGTGACCGCGCCGAGGGAGCCGCCCATGGTGCCGACGACGGTGCCGGCGTCTTCGCGCTCGCCGCCGGACGATGGTTCATCGTGCGAGCCGTTGTCGGCCGCGCGCGGTGCGCGGGCCGGCTCGGCGTGCGGCTTGGTGGGCGCGGGCGCGCTCGCGCCGCTGGTCGCGCCTTCGTATGTCCACGCCACCGTGCCGACTTTCAGGATCTCGCCCGGCTTGCCGAAGAGTTCCTTGATGACGCCCGAGCGCGGCGAGGGAACCTCGACCAGCGCCTTGTCGGTGTTCATCTCGGCGACGGTCTGGTGCTCGTCGACCTTTTCGCCCGGCTTCACCTTCCATGAGATGAGCTCCGCCTCGTGAACGCCCTCGCCGAGGTCGGGCAGGATGAAGATGTTGGGATCGGCAGACTTGTGATGGGCCATGGCAACTCCGCGTCGACGGGCGCACCGGGTCTCTCCGGCGCGTCCGGCGGGAAGGACAAGTATAGAGAAACACTCGCGTCCGACCAACGACCGAACGGCTCGGCGGTCACGCGGCGCTCGGCGCGAGCGCCCGGTCGAGCAACGCTTCCGCGGTGGCGCGCGCGGTGCGGGCCGCGCCGAGATCGAACGCCACGTGACGGGTGATGAGCGCGCCGGAGACGAGCATCGTGAGTTGGTCCGCGAGACCTTCCGCGTCCGCGGCGCCCGCTCGGCGCAGGATCTGGACGATCTCGCGGTGCACGTTCGCGCGGTGGGCGGCGGCGGCGTGGTGCACCGGGTCGTGCGGCGAGGGGAACTCCACCGCCGCGTTCACGAAGATGCACCCCTTGAACCCATCGTCGCGGAACCAGTCGTCGAGCACGTCGAACAGCGCGAGGAGGAGCGCGCGCGGGTCGTCGCCGGCGCGCTGGCGCATCGCTTCGATCAGCTCGCGCATCTCGATCTCGTCGCGCCACTTCAGCACCTCGACGATCAGATCGTCCTTGCTCTCGAAGTGGTTGTAGAACGTCGTCTTGGTGACGCCCACCTCGGAGATGATGCGGTCGATGCCGACGGCGTGGAAGCCGTGCTCGTAGAAGAGCCGGGCGGCGATTTCGATCAGCGCGTCGCGTGATGAACCGGGCATGGGATTCCTCCACACCGATGATCGGCGGCGGCGGATCCGCCGCAGCTCGTGGGGTTGACCCCGAGTCAACCCGGGGTGAACTTCAAGTCAAGTGGCCGCAGCTCGAATGAATCGTAGTGTTGGTCCAGCAACAGTTCCAGCGGCACGGGGCAACACAGCGTCGCCCGCATGCATGCCGCGTTCTTCCTCTCTGGAGTGTCTCTCGTGCAACACGCTGCTGTCTCTCCCGTCATGTCACCCGCCGCCATCGCCGAGCGGCCCGCCTCGCTGGTCTCGCGCCTCGGCACTTTCATCTACGGCATCGCGTGCTACGCGATCTTCTTCGGCACGTTCCTGTACGCCGCGGGCTGGGTGGGCGGGTTCCTCGTGCCGCGCACGATGGACGCCGCGCCGACGCACCCGTTCTGGACGGCGATGCTGATCAACTCGGGTCTGCTGGCGCTCTTCGCGGTGCAGCACAGCGTGATGGCGCGCCCGGCGTTCAAGCGCTGGTGGACGGGCTTCATCCCCGCGCCGGCGGAGCGGAGCACCTACGTTCTCTTCTCGAGCCTCGCGCTGCTGCTGATGTTCTGGCTGTGGAGCCCGATGGGCGGCGTGGTGTGGACCGTCGAGCACCCGGTGGGCGTTGCGCTGCTCTACGCCGCGTTCGCGTTCGGCTGGTTGCTCGTGCTCGTCACCACGTTCCTCATCAACCACTTCGACCTCTTCGGGCTGCGCCAGGTGTGGCTGCACCTGCTCGGGAAGCCGTACACGTACCTGAAGTTCACCACGCCCGGCCCCTACCGCTACGTGCGCCACCCGCTGTACGTGGGTTGGTTCATCGGGTTCTGGGCGACGCCCACCATGACGGCGGCGCACCTGCTCTTCGCGGTGCTCACGTCGGCGTACATCCTGATCGCGATCCGGCTCGAAGAGCGCGATCTGATCGACGCGCACCCGGAGTACGAGTCGTACCGGCGCGAGGTGCCGATGCTGATCCCGGCAGTCTCCCGGGCGGGCTCGGGGTCGTGACCGCGCGGGGTACAGTTCTCTCGATGAGCCGCGTGTACGACCTCCGCGCGATCGCGCTCCTCGACGAGACGCGCATCGCGCGCGGCATTTCGGAGATCGCCGACCGCGCCGAGCCATGGGGCGGCGGGATGATGTGCGCCGGCCCGGCGGGCAGCTCGCTGAACTACGCCGCGGGCGTGGGCTTCGACGGGCCGATCTCGCGCGATGATGTGCGCCGGCTGATCGGGTTCTACGAATCGCGGGGTGTGGAGCCGCGGATTGAGTTCGCTCCGTTCGCCGATCGCTCGCTGCTCGACGTTCTCGAAGCCGAGCGGTTCACGCTGCGCCACCTGGAGAACACGTTCTTCCGCCCGCTCGACGATGGCGCGCCGATCGAATCACCCATGGGCTGGCCCGAGGGGCTGGTCATCGAGCGGGTCGACGGCAACAACCCCGCGCAGGTCGCCGAGTTCGCGCGGACGGCCGTGGGCGGGTTCTTCCCCGAGGGCACGGAGCCGCCCGAGCCACATGTGGAGATGGCGTCGCGCGTCACCCGGCACGCGCACTCGATCTCGTTCCTCGCGCGGTTCGAGGGCGACGCGCGCGCCGCCGGGGCGGGCGCGCTGGAAGTCCGTGGCGATGTGGCCGGGCTCTTCGGCGTGAGCGTGCGCCACGATCTCCGCCGGCGTGGCGTGCAGCTGGCGTTGCTGCAGGCGCGGCTCGAGGAGGCCCGTCGGCGCGGCGCGCGCTATGCGACGATCGGCTCGCGCCCCGGCGTGCCCACCGAGCGGAACGCGATGCGCTTCGGCTTCATGCTGGCGTACACCCGCGCGGTGATGGTCCGCCCGGGCGATGGACTTGCGCGCGTGATCGAGTAGCGGGCGACGCCGAGAAGATCACTTGGCTTGATGGTGCGCGTCGTCCGCGCGCCACAGCTTCACCATCAGCACCCCGATGCCGAAGAGCAGCAGCGCATCGGCGACGTTGCTGACATACGGCCAGATATCGCGTTCGCCGCTGGGCCAGCTCAACCCGAAGGGCAGTTTCCAGTCGGGCAGCGGGTGGATGAAGTCGCGCACGCAGGCGTAGCGCAGCCGGTCGTAGAGGTTCCCCAGCCCGCCGGCGATGACCAGCCCGATGCTGACGTGCCCGAGCCGGTCGCCGGCGCGGGTCCGGCGAGCGAAGATCCACAGCGCGAAGCCCAGCGCAATGCAGGTGAACGCGATGAAGAACCAGCGCTTGCCCTGCCCGGTGCCGAAGACCGCGCCCGCGTTCAGCACGAGCTGGAAATTGAGCACGCCCGGGATGATCTCGCGCGGCTCGTGCGGCTGGATCAGCGACATGATCCGGCGCGGGTCGTGCGCGAGAATCCGTTCGACACTCACGCGGTCCACGACCTGCGGCGCGGGCCCGATCGAACGGAACGCCCAGTATTTCGTGGCGAGGTCGAAGAGCAGCCCGATCAGCACGGTGAGCAGCAGGGTGAGCCACGCGCCGCGGCTGACGCCGGCGCGCGGGAACGGGATGGGCGATGACTGTTGCGCCGCCGGTGCGGGCGGCGTTGGGGACGGGCTGGGCGGTGCGCCGCTCACAACTTCGAGTAACCCATGCGCTCGATGTGGCGCGCGGCTTCGATGCTGTGGCGCGCCCACGGCGTGTTGAGCAGGCGCTCGCGGTCGATCGGCTTGCCCGTGATCTCGCAGATGCCGAAGGTGTTGTTCTCGATGCGCTGGAGCGCGAGATCGATCTCGCGCACGATGCCGCGCTGGGAGGCGGCGAGGTCGAGATTGAGCGATTGATCGAAGGTGTCGGTGCCCTGATCGGCCATGTGCTGGGGCATGTGGCTGAGCGAGCCGCCCCCGCCGCGGAGCGCTTCATTCTCCATCGACTGCACGTCGCCCACCAGCTCGCGCCGCTTCTGCTGGAGGATCTCCTTGAATTGCTGGAGTTCCTTCTTTGTCAGCGGGCTTTTGGTGAGGCGCTCGGACTCGGCGACTTCGAGTTCCGCGGCGCGTTTTCCGGCCTTCGCGGGCTGCAAGCCGGCGGCGGCGGCGATCTTCGCGGCCGCGGCGCGCACCGCGTCAAGCTCCTGCGACGTCATCACGCTGTACCGCTGCTTCGACCCCTCCACCGGCTTGGTCTTCATGTCCACCGGCGGCTTCTTCGGCCCGCTCACTTCGGTGCGCAGCTTGATCGGACCCTTCGGCTCCGACTTCTTGGGCGGCTCGGGCTTCTTGGTGATGATCGTGAAGCTCTTGCGGATCGGCTTCGCGGGCGGCGGCGCGGCGCCCTTCGGCGGCGCGGGCTTCACGGGCTTGGGCGGGGCCGCGGTCTTCGCGGCGGTGGAGCCGGGCTTGGGCGCGGGAGACTTCGCGGGGGGCGCGGCTTTCTTCTTGGAATCAGCACCAGCGGCGGCGGGCTTTTTCGGGGGCGGCGCTTTCGCGGCGGCGGATTTCCCCGACGCGGGCTTCTTCGAGGTTGAGGGTCGCGTCACCTTGCCGCTCAATGCGCACGCTCCGAATCGTTGTGCGCAAGCTCTTGATTGCCAAGAACTTACAACTTTGTTCGCCGACGTAGAATGGGGAATCGTACAGAATCCTGCCTGTGCCGTCAATCGAATCGGCCCCGCCCGCGGACGCAGTCCCGCCCGCGACCCTCACGGGCCGTCCGGCTGAACGAGCAACAGTCGCCCCGAGTCCGTTCGCGTTTGCCAGACGCGGAGTCCCTCGTGCTCGCAGGCGGACTCGAAGCCGACGGAATTGGCCCGCATCGGGTCCGTCAGGCACGCGGGGCATGTCAGGCGCGCGATCAGGCGCGCGATCGGCGCGTGATCGCGCGGGTCGTACAGGACGTCCGCGCCGAGGATCATGTCCGCTCGGATGTCAGTCGGCGGCGGGTCGCGCCAGTCGAGCCGCGCGGTGCGCACCGAGAGGTGATTCGCCGCCGCGCTGCGCGCGAGCAGGTCGAGCGCCTCGGAGTTGACGTCCGTCGCGGTCGCGTCACAGCCGCGCGCTGCGGCGGCGAGCGAGACCAATCCCAAGCCGCAGCCGATCTCGAGCACGCGCGACCCGGGCGCGAGCAGCGAGGTCGTGTTCACCCACTCGGCGAGGGTGATGGCGGAGGGCCAGAGGTGCGCCCAGTAGCCGCGGTCGTCCGCGCCGGATTGTTCGGCGGCGCGCACGAGGTCGTCGGGGCGCTCGGGCGCGATGAGCGTGAAGTCGCGCCCGGCGACGTTCGCGCGGATGAGCGACTCGCGCGGGGGGCTCACTTCAAGCGCTGGGTGACTTTGATGAGGTGGTAGCCGAACTGCGTCTTCACCGGCTCGGAGACGGCGTTGACGGCGATCTCCCCGAAGACCACGCGGTCGAACTCGGCGACCATGTCGCCCGGCGCGAAGGTGCCGAGCGCCCCGCCGCCCTTGCCCGAGGGGCAGAGCGAGTGCTTCTTCGCCAGCGCGCCGAAATCCTCGCCGGCGTCGATCTTGCTCTTGAGGTCGTTGGCTTCCTTCTCGGTTTTCACCAGAATGTGGCTGGCGGCGGCGCTGGGCATGGTGGTCCTTTCGGTGGGCGAATTCGGACTGGAATATAGCCACAGTCGGCATCGATGGCACGGCCCGCGCTCCGCTCGCTCACGCCGCGCGTTACGCTCTGCCGCGATGCGCACCGCCCGGAACGAATCCGAACTCTCCGACTCCCTCGGCGGGGTCTTCGTGCCCACGATGGGCGCGCTGCACGAGGGGCACGCCGCCCTGATCCGGGCGGCGGCGACCGCGGCTCGGCGGACCGGGCACCCCGGCGGGCCGCGCCCTGTCGTCGTCAGCATCTTCGTCAACCCCACGCAGTTCAACGACGGTGCCGACTTCGAGCGCTACCCGCGTCCGCTCGAGCGCGACGAGGCGGTGTGCGAGTCGGCCGGCGCAACACTGGTCTTCGCGCCGAGCGTCGAAGTGATCTACCCGCGTGATGCTCAGGGGCGCGAGCTGGCGCCCAAGCCGAGTGAGCATGAACTGCCGGGCGTGGCGCGCGAGCCGGGGCTGGAGGATGCGCACCGGCCCGGGCATTTCGCGGGCGTGTACCAGGTGGTGAAGCGGCTGTTCCAGCTCGCGCGGCCGATGGCGGCGATGTTCGGCGAGAAGGATTGGCAGCAGTTTCAGTTGGTCCGCGCGCTGGTTCGGCGGGAGGCGATGCCCATCGAGATCATCGCGCGCCCGACGGTGCGCGAGCCGGACGGGCTGGCGATGAGCAGCCGGAACGTGCATCTGAGTGCTGAGGATCGCGCTCGCGCCGGCGCGCTGTGGCGCGCGATCCGCGCGGCGCAGTCGCGCGCGACCACTACGGCCGCCGAACGCGAGGGTGTGGCGGCACTGCGCAGCGCGGGGATCGAGCCCGAGTACTTCGCGGTGCGCGACGCGGAGACGCTGATGCCGACCGATGACCGCACGCGCCCGCAGCGCGTGCTGGTGGCGGCGAGGGTCGGCTCGACGCGGCTGATCGACAACGCGCCGTGGGGGCGGGGCTGATCGCGTTTGCAGGGCCCCTTCACGGCCGATACCGGAAGCGTTCGGCCACAGATGACCCAGATGGTCCCAGATGATTCCGCGTCACGACAAAGGAACAACTTGGATTCGTCTGGGCTGATCTGGGTCATCCGCGGCTGATTCGTCTCCACTTGAAGGGTCTTGGCTGTGTCAATCACCGGCGGTTCAGAAACAGCTTGTCCGGTCGGACGATGAAGCAGCCCGCGAGCGCCATCGCCGCGGACGTCAGCACTTCCGCGAGCGAGACAACCGCGGCGATGAGCGCGAGCGCCGCCGAATCAAGCCCGAGCGCGAGGGCCAGCGCCGCGACCCCCGCTTCGCGGAACCCGAGCGCCCCGCCCGGCGAAACGACGGAGATGAGGAAGAACGCCGAGCCGTAGAGGATGCACTGGTTCAGCGGCAACTCGTGCCCGGCGATGCGCGACGCGAGGTAGAAGCGCACGCTGATCATCGCGACATCACCCAGGCGCGCGAGCGCGACGATGAAGAGCGTGCGCCCGTCGCGGAGCAGGGCATCGGAGCCGAGCGAGAGGCGCGCGAGCAGTCGGTGCCTGAGCGCGAGCCGCGCGCATGCATAGGCGCCGGCGTGGGCCAGCGTGAACCCGCCGAGCGCCGCGATCGCCCACCGCGTGTTCATCTCCTTCAGCCACAGTCCAGCGCCGGCCATGGGCAGGAGCGATGCGAGCCCGAGCGCCGCCATCGCCGCCAGCCACGCGACGAGCAGCTTGAAGGGCACGCGGTCGCGCCTGTGGTGGATCAAGCCGCGGACCACCAGCCCGAGTTTGAAGGGCAGGATCGACAGGAACACCGCGATGGCGTTGGTCGCCACGACGGCGAGGGGCGCGATGGGCCTGTGGCGGCGGATGAGCAGCCAGAACATCACGCCGTTGAGGATCACGCTCATCGCCGTCGCGCCGAGCAGGGCGATGACGGGGCCGGCGGCCGCTTCGCGCAGGTGCGCGAGTTTCTCGCGGTTGTCGTCCGAGAGCGCCAGCGACAGCGCCCACGCGAGCGCGCCGAGACTCACGAGAAAGCCCACGCCCTGCAGCGCCAGCCGCACGGCCGCGCGGTGCTTGGGCGGCTCGAAGTCCGCCAGCATCGGCCCGTGCGGCGCGTGCGGCTCGCTCGCGTCCGGCGTCGGCGATGACGAAGATGGATCGGTGTCGCTCGGCACGGCGAGAGAATACGCCAGTGCGCCGCGGCGCACTGCGCTGTCGATCGTACCGCGCTCCCGCTGAGCAGATTCCGCCACAGATGACCCAGATGGACCCGGATCAAGGCACGTTGGTTCATGAGTGTTCCGCACGGAGTCATCCGGGTCAGCTGTGGCTCATCATCCGCGGAACGACGTCGGCGCGTCCGAAGAAAGCAGTTCTGGGGTCAGCGGCGTCGTACACTCGCGCGCATGATGAAGCATCTGGACATCGTGCTCGCGTGCGCGGCGGGGCTGTGCTGGGGCGTGGGCGAACTGTTCACCAAGAGCGTGCTGCACACGAAGCAGATCGGGCCGATCACGGCGATCACGGTCCGCACCGCCGTCGCGCTGCCGGTGCTGCTGGTCGCGTACTTCGTGACGACGAGCCTACTGAAGGCGGAGCGCCCGGACTGGCACCGCGCCGCGGAGACGGGCACGATCCTGAAACTCGTTCTCGGCTCGGGGCTGATCGCCGGGGCGGCGGCGATGATCTTCTTCTACTCGGCGCTCAGCGTGGGAGAGATCTCGCGCGTGAAGCCCATCGCGTTCGCGCTGGCACCGGCGCTCGCCGTGATGATGGGCTGGCTGATCCTAGGCGAGCCGATGAGCGCGAAAAAAGCTATCGGCGTGGCGATGATCGTGCTGGGGGTCGTCGTGCTCACCGGGAAATGAAGACTTGATTCACCGCGGAGACGCGGAGAATGCGGAGAAGGGAAGAGCAAAGAAACCGCGGATTTCACGGATGGCACGGATGAGAAGAGAATCGCCACAGACGCGCACAGACTGCACAGACAACTCGGACGCTTCGACAACACTCTGTCAGTGATGTCCGTGTCCGTCCGTGTCGCTCTCTTGAGTCCGATCCGTGTCTATCCGTGCAATCCGTGGCTTCTTGATTCTTCTCCGCGCGCTTTGCGTCGCTGCGGTGAATTCAGGGTTTCTGCATCTGCGGGTACAGGATCAGGCGGTCGTGTGCCAGCAGCATGAGGTCCTGCTTGCCGTCGCCCGTGAGGTCGGTGATGACCGCCGCCGAGGGCTCGAACTCGCGGCTCTCGCCGCGGCTGAAGAGTCGCGACTCGAAGACCTTGAACTCGGTGGCGAGGTAGAGCTTGCGGGCCGCCGAGAGGGTGAAGATCTGGCACATCTGCTCGCGCGCGTCGAGCACGACGAGGTCGACGAAGCCGTCGGCGTTGAGGTCCCCGACTTCCATCTCGTGTTCGAGCCGGTCGTCCTCGTCGGAGCGGTAGGACGCGATCTCGTCGAGCGTGACGCGGTTGCCGCCCTGGCGCACGACGGCAAAGGACGAATCCGCGAAGCACAGCACGTTGGGCTGCCCGTCGCCGCTGAACGCGCCGGCGCGGATCGCGCCGAGGTCGAAGCCCGAGAGGCGCAGCTTGTCGACGACGCTCCATGCGCCGTCGCCGGCGCGGGCCATCACCATGAGTCGCTTGCCCTGCTTGTCGGACGCGATGACGCGTGCGGCACCGGGCTTGCCGTCGGCGGATTCGAGCACCGACAGGCCGACCAGCGACGCGTTGCGGTCGGGCATGGTCACCTGATCGACGACGCGCCAGCCCTTCTCCGCGTTGAAGTCGCACGCGCGGACGAAGTTCTGGTCGGCGATGAGCAGTTCGGGGAAGTTGTCGTTGTCGACGTCGAGCATCGCGGTGTTGTTGGGGCCGGCGGCCTGGACCAGGCCGAACTGCGGCATCTGCTTGTCCGTGAGCACCTTGATCTGGTCGGCGCCGGCGTCGAGCCCGCGCACCATGACCATCGGCTCGCCGGGCGTGAAGAGCGCGAGGTCGGTCGAACCGTCGTGATCGAAATCGCCCGCGAGGCTGGACTGCGGCGGGCGGCTGACGCCCTCGAGCTTCACCATCACCGGGGCCGCGCCGCCGGCGCGGTGCAGTTCGAGCGTGTGGTCGCGCTTGTCCTTCACCACCACCGCGAGGGCCGGCCCGTCTTTCAGCTGCGCGAAGCCCATCGCCACGGGCGACGCGCCGGCGGTCGCGATGGTCAGCGGCTGGGGGAATGACAGGCGCCCGGTCGCGCCGTCGAACTCGCTCACGCCCACTGCTTTCTCATCCTCGCTCAGCACGAAGACCTCGAGCGCGGGGTCGCTATCCCACTGGCCGGCGGCGACGGTCTTCGGGTTCTTGAAGGTGCCGAAGACCTTGCCCTTGCCCAGGCCGCTCATGCTCTGCTGGAAATACGTCAGGCTGTTGGTCTTCTTGTCGGTGACGAGCAGGTCGGGCTTGCCGTCGGCGTTGATGTCCGCGACCGCGTAGGAGCGTTCCTTGTCCGCGCCGCCCGCGAGGCCGTACACCTCGGCGATCGCTTCTCGCTCGATCAGCCCCTCGCTGCCCGGCGCGCCGATCGGCTCGACCTTCAGGTCGCTGACGATGATCCGCCGGCTCGCTCGCTCGATGATCCCGACCGACGCGCCGGGGCGGTTCGGGAAGCGCACCGGCTCGGCTTCGCGGATCGCGGGCATCTCGAAGCGGATCTCCGGCCCGAGCTGCCCTTCTTTCGCGCTTCCGGTACCACCCCCGCTGAGGTTCTTTTGCAGCCAGACGCGCAGCGGCGAGTCGTCTTCCGGGACCGCGCCGAGCAGATCGGTCAGCCCGTCGCCGTCGAAGTCTTCGGTGAAGAACGCGACCATCTCGCTGCCCGAGCCGAGCTCGATCGGCTCGCCCTCGGCGCCGTTCTTCGTGAGGGAGTATGCGAGGATCTTGCCGTCGGCGACCACCAGCAGCTCGGGCGATTCGTCGCCCATGACATCGGCGACTTCGATCCCGTCCTGCCCGGCGGAGAGTTTCTCGACGCGGCGCTTCGGCCCGATGTCGAACGTGAGGCGCGACTTCTGCTGCAGCACCACGATCTCCGCCGGAGCACCGGCGTAGATGATGTCGAGCCGGCCGTCGGCGTCGAGGTCTCGCGCGCGGAACCCGCCGATGCGGTGAGGGACGGTCACTTCCGTCCGGTCGAACCATCGGCTGGGCGGGAACTCGTTGACTTTGTAGTCCTTCTCCATCTCATCGTCGGTGCGCGGCTTGGCCCGCTGCGTGTGGATCTCGATGCGGCTCTTCGCGTTGTTGACCACGGCGATGTCCTGCAGGCCGTCGGCGTCGAAGTCCGCCGTCAGCACCGGCCCGGCGTTGTCCCCCACCACGATGTAGCGCGGCTCATCAAACCCGAAGTACCGCCCCAGGCTCGTATCGGTCTGCGCCACCGTGTTCGCCCCTGTCCCGGCGAGGAGGGCGAGGGTCAATCCAACTCGGCTCAGGTTCGGCATCGGTTCAGTTCCCGTGAGTGAGCTTCGCGCTCCATCGGCGAAGCTGATGAGGAGATCCCGGAACGATTCGCCCGACTTCTTCGGGCCATGCCCTACTGTAGCGTCGGCGGCGCCCCTCGGTTGTCCCGCGCGATGAAACTTCGGCCCCTATCGCAACGAAGAAGGGTGTGGACTGAACAATTCCCATGCCCCCCATCACGGGCCGCGATCGGGCAACTTCGCGCGATCCGGGCACAGGGATCATCGGCTCGTCTACACTGCCCGCTGGTGCGTCGCGGCTTTTCAACCCCACGGGGGGATTCTAAGCGGCGCGGAGAACCACACTCATGAGATTGAGCAACATTCTGTCCCTCGGCGTCCTGGCGCTCGCCCTTCCCGCGAATGCGGTCCTCGCCGCGGACGCGCCGATCGGCGCGAAGAAGATGGACTCCGTCACTCTGACCGACGGGCGTTCGATCGTGGCGCCGATCCTGAAGGAGACGTCGGAGATGATCTGGCTCGATCTGGGCACGCAGGTCGTCTCGATCCCGCGCTCGCAGGTCGAGAGCCTGACCCGGGCCGAGGCCGATGCAGGCGCCGTCGACCCCGCCAGCGCGAAGGACCTGTTCCGCACGGCGACCAAACTCCCCGAGAGCACCCCCAAGGAACTCTCGAAGAAGATCGGCGAGGCGGTGATCATGGTCTCGACCCCGGGCGGGCTGGGCTCGGGGTTCATCATCAACCCCGACGGCTTCGCGATCACCAATGCCCACGTCATCCAGGGCGAAACCAAGCTGAAAGCCACCGTCTACGAGCAGGGCAGCGGCGAGTTCCGCCGGCTGGTCATCGAGGACGTTGAGATCCTCGCGGTCAACAACCACATCGACCTCGCGCTCATCAAGCTGAAGCACCCCGACGGCAAACCGTTCAAGACGGTGTACGTGCAGGGCGCGGAGGAACTGGAAGCGGGGCAGGAAGTCTTCGCGATCGGCAGCCCGCTGGGGCTCGAACGCACGCTGAGCCAGGGCGTCATCGCGACCACCCAGCGCAACTTCGAGGGGCTGACGTTCGTCCAGACGACGGCGCAGATCAACCCGGGCAATTCGGGCGGCCCGCTCTTCAACCTGAAGGGCGAGGTGATCGGCGTCACCAACATGAAAATCCCCTTCGGCGAGGGCGTGGGTTTCGCGATTCCTTCGCGTTATGTGCGTGACTTCCTGCGGAACCGCGATGCGTTCGCGTACGACAAGGACAACCCCAACAGCGGCTACAGCTACAAGAACGCCCCGCCCCGCTCGGAATTCACCGCCCCGCCGATCCTTGATGACGGCACGGCCGAGGGCGGCGCCCCGGGGGGCGGCAAGCGCGGCTCGTAAATCCCGGATCACATCTCGTGAGCCGCTGCTAAGCGGCTCGTTTCATACCGACTCACTCTCACCCGCATCCGCTGAAAGAACCACTCGATGAAGCTCTTCAACCGAATGAACTGTGTGCGCTTCGTGTCGCCGATCGCCGCCTCGCTCGCGCTCCTTGCTGGTGTTGCGAGCGCCGCCCCGGTGACGATCACCGACGTCGCGCCGAAGGACTCGATGGTCGTCGTGTCGATCGACAACATGAACGCGACGTGGGACGCCTTCAACCGCACGGGCTTCAAAGCGGTGTGGGACGAGCCTTCGATCCAGAAGTGGGTCGAGGAGTCGATGAGCGATATCTTCAAGGACGCCGCCAAGGACCTTGAGAAGCTCGGCATCGACAAGGACGAGCTCAAGCGGCCCACCGGCCCCTGCGGGATGGCGATGTGGTTCGACTACAAGAACCGCACCGAGACCGACGAGCCGACGCCGCACATGGTCATGCTCGCCGAGTACGCGAACGACGCGGCGGCGATGGACACCGTCGTTAAGCAGATCATCGAGAAGGGCGAGAAGGACAAGGTCCTCGAACTCACCCAGAGCGAGTACGACGGCGTGACCATCCTCTCCATCAAGTTCATCGAGCAGCCCGAGGAAGCCGCGCCCGAGGGCGGCGATGAAGAAGAGGAGCTCAACCTCGACGAATTCGGCGACGAGGGCGGGCCCGCCGGGATGGACTTCAAGGAAATGCACTACGCCCTCTCGGGCACCGTGCTGCTCGCGGCGAGCACCAAGGAACACCTCGAAACCGCGATCGACCGCAGCAAGGGCAAGGCGGGCGAGAGTGTCGACGACAACGCCGAGTATCAGCAGATCGTCAAGCAGCTCGGCGATCAGCAGGCCCGCGGCGTGCTGCTCACCAAGGGCATCATGGAAGAGATGGCCCGCGAGTTCCAGGACGCGGGCGGCGCCGACGCCGAGAACGCCAAGAAGATGTTCGAGACGATGGGCATTAGCGAGCTCCGCGGCGTCGCGGGCGGCGTCCGCTTCGACGCCGACAAAGCCATGATGGAGCAGACGATCATCGTCTCGACGCCCGCGAAGAAGGGGATCATGGCGCTGCTCGACACCCCCGCCACGCCGCTCGAAGCGCCGGCGTTCGTCCCCGCCGACGCCGCCAGCATGTTCATGATGCAGGTTGATTTCCCGGGGATCGTCCCGCTGATCGAGAAGATCGTCGGCACCCTGCCCGATGAGGACGGCGGGCAGGCGGCGGCGATGGTCGGCGGGATCAGCCAGATGCTCGGCCCGATCCTCGCCAACCTCGGCCCGCAGATGTACATCGTCAGCGAGTATGCCCGCCCCTTCAGCGCCGAGAGCCAGCAGGTGCTCGTCGCCATGAAGGCGCGCGACGCGCAGGCGCTGACCAACGCCATTTCCACCATCGGCGCTCAGTTCGGCATGCAGAGCCGCGACTTCCAGGGCAACCAGATCTGGAGCATGGAGGGCGGCATGATGCCCATCGAGATCTCCATCGGCGTGGGCGGCGGGCACGCGTTCTTCGGCACCGGCGAGCAGGTCGAGAACGCGCTGCGGCAGACCGCCGCGGGCGAAGCCGGCGCCGCTGGGCGCCTGTCATCGCAGCCCGGGTACAAAGCCGCCGTCGCGTCGCTGCCCAACACGGGTATCGGCTTCGGGTATCTCAACACCAAGCAGACCGTCCAGTTCCTCGAGTGGTCCCTCAAGAACATGGACAAGATCATGGAGGCGCAGATCGATCAGCAGATCGAATCCTTCGGCGGGATGGACGAAGACCAGGCCAAGGAATTCAAGAAGCAGATGATGGAAGAGCAGCTCAAGGCGGTCTGGCCCCCGCTGCGCAACCTGCCGTCGCTCGACGTTGTCCTCAAGCACGTGGGCGACAGTGTCACCGACGTGCAGTCCACGCCCGAGGGCTTCACCGCGAAGACGCGCTGGCTGAAGCCTGCGGGCAAGTGAGCGCGGCCGGGCATCGCGATTCATCACTGGTTCAATCCCCGACGGGCACGCGAGTTCGCGTGCCCGTTTTCAATGCGCTCATGCGGCCGTCGGCGCGAGCCGACGGGGCTTGGGTGCCGTTTCTTGATCAAGCCCGCACCCCAGGAGGAACACATGTCGAGGGGTCGCGTCGAGCGACCGCCTGCTCGCGCAGGCGGCTCCATCAGAGCGTGTTCCACGCCTCTGCGGTGAATCCTGTCTTCACCGCACCGCGGGCGTCTCTACCGGCAGGGTCGAGATGATGTTCTCGACCACGGCATCGGTCGTGAGGCCTTCCGCTTCGCCCTCGAAGTTCAGGATGATGCGGTGGCGCAGCGCCGCGAGGGCCACGCTCTTCACGTCGTCGATGCTCGCCGCCGGGCGGCCCGAGATGAGCGCCCGGCACTTCGCGCCCAGCGCCAGCGCCTGCGCCGCGCGGGGGCTGGCGCCGACGCGCACGAACTTCGACACCGTGGGCGTCGCGAACTCGCCGCCGGGGTGCGTCGCCAGCACCGCGCGCACGGCGAAGTCCTGCACATGCTCCGCCATCGCCGCTCGCTGCACGAGCGCCTGATGGCGAAGGATCGTCTCGCCGTCCACGGCGGCGGTGATCTCCGCGCTCACGCCCTGCGTGGTCCTTCTGAGAATCTCGGAGAGCTCCTCGCGCCCGGAGTAGCCGACGTTCAGCTTGAAGAAGAAGCGGTCGAGCTGCGCCTCGGGCAGCGGGTAGACGCCCTCTTGTTCGATGGGGTTCTGCGTCGCCATCACGAAGAAGGGTTTGGGGAGCGAGCGTGTCTCCCCGCCGGCGGTGACGCTGCGCTCCTGCATCGCTTCCAGCAGCGCCGACTGCGTTTTGGGCGTGGCGCGGTTGATCTCGTCCGCGAGCAGGATCTGCGTGAAGACCGGGCCTTTCTCGAAGACGAACGTCTTGCCCTTCTCGGTGTCGCGGACGATCTGCGTGCCCGTGATGTCCGCCGGCATCAGGTCGGGGGTGAACTGAATCCGCCGGAAGTCGAGCTTCACCGCCTGCGCCAGCGAGCGCACCAGCAGCGTCTTGCCCAGCCCCGGCACGCCTTCCAG
Organism: uncultured Phycisphaeraceae bacterium; assembly: GCA_964391865.1. Taxonomy (GTDB): domain Bacteria; phylum Planctomycetota; class Phycisphaerae; order Phycisphaerales; family UBA1924; genus DASZQL01. The sequence continues at coordinate 290,644 of CAYMNQ010000003.1, read as the reverse complement.
CAGCGCGTGCCCGCCGACGAACAAGCACACCAGCACGCCCTCGACGATCTCGTCGTGCCCCACGACCGCCTTCGCGATCTGCTCCTTCACGCCCGCAAAGTCTCGGCGGAACTGCTCAACACCGGCACGGGCTTCTTCAACAGTCATGGGAGTCGGCGGCATGGACGCAATAGTAGCCAGCACGCGCCCCCGCGTCGGCCCCAACCCGACATCGGCCCGCCCAGTCCGTCATCCGGGTCAAAGCTCATAGCTCACGACTCAAGACTCATCTTCACACCCCCAGCGCCCCCGTCATCACGCCGTGGACATCGCAGATGCGCATCGTCGGCGGGACCAGCTCGCTCCCCGGCCCGATCGCCGTCAGCTCCACGAAGTCCGCCGTGTGATTCACGCTCAGGAACGCGACCTTGTAGTGATTGGCGAGCAGCGAGCCGAGCACGCCGTTCTTCGCGTTGGCGATCTCGAAGGGGTCGACCGGCTCGCCCGCCAAGCGGCGCGTGAGCATCGCCAGATCGCGCGCCGCGAGCTGCACGCCCGTCGCGCGCCGCACCACGTCCGCCACGCCGTCGATATCAGGCGCTTCGCCCATCGCCGCCACTTGCTTCGCGATCCACTCGAACGAGCGCGTCGCGCCGGCGAGCTTCTCGAACCCCTCGTTGCCCCGCTTGCCGTAGTCCGTCAGCCCCGGGTTCGCCGTCGCGTGGTCGCTCGTGACGATGAGCAGCGTGTCGTCGCGGTCCTTGATCCACTCCAGCACCGCGCCGAGCGCTTCATCGAACGCGCCCTGCTCCGCGATCAGCGACCCCGCGTCATTCTCATGCCCCGCATGATCGACGCGCCCACCCTCGATCTGCAGCGCGAACCCGCCCGGCTTCCCGCCGAGCGCGCCGAGCGCCCATCGCGCCATCTCCGCCAGCGAAGGTTCGCCCGACTCCGGCGGCTGATGCTTTCGATCGAGTTCCCAGGACATATGCGACTCATTGAAGACGCCCAGGATCGGGCGCGTCTCCGCGGCGAGATCGATCGCGCGGAGTTCCGCGCGGTTCCGCGCGATCGCCACGCTCCCCACGCCGCGCGCCGCGATCAACTCGGGCGAAAGGAACTTCCCCCCGCCGCCCAGCGCCACCTCCGGCAGGCGTTCGAGCACCATCTGCTCCGCGATCACATCCTCCCGATCACGATCCAAGGGCGAGTTCACCAGGAACCCCGCGGGCGTCGCGTGCGTCAGGCGCGTCGTCGTCACCAACCCGATGGCGCGCCCGCCGCGGCGCGCCCGCATCAGGATCGGCTCGGGCATCCGCCCGTCGGGCGTCAGCCCGATCGCCCCGTTGTTCACGAGTTCGCCGATCGACCACGCCGTCGACGCGGCGGCGGAGTCCGTCACCAGCGAATCCGCCGACGACGTGCGCACCACGCTCCGGCGCGCCTCCGCCCGCTCGATCAGCGACACCCACCACGACGCCCGCCCGTGCGCGCGACGAATAAACATGTCCGCGAGCTGCAGCGTGCCGGCGGCCATCCCGTCGGCGACCATGAAGATGAGATTCTTCGCCACCCGCGCGGGCTTCGCCGGCGCGGGCGATGCCAGCGATACGCCAGGCCGCAGCGCCACCGCGGCCCCCGCCAGCCCGCTCAACGCGAGAAACCGGCGGCGATCAAGCCCATCAGATTGAACGCGCGTGCCCACGAAGAAAGCTCCAGCGAGAGTCGCCGACTCTCGGCACGCACACTGTAGAACCTCGGCCCGGAACTGGCCACATGAGCGAGCGTTTGCGCAATCTGAACAGTCTTGGGCGAGCTCAGTTCCGGCAAATACTGCCGAATAGCCGCGGGAATCTGAATTTCGATTCAACTGATCCGCGGACGCCGAGCAACTGACTCTCGCCACGCACCGTATCGGCCAACGATCCAGCGTTTCATGCTCCCGCGAGTCCAGCCGATGCAGGGCGAAGTCTCCAAGCTTGAGCGACCGCACCGACTCCCGAGTTGGTGGTCGTCGAAGCGGTTCAGCTTGTTCTCCGTCTTCGTGTTGTACGTCTTGCTCTTCACGACGCTCGGGGGAGAGTCTCTCGTCGGCTCGCTCGTGCGATTCCCGTTCAGCCTCTTGAGCAGCCGACGCTGCTGCTGTTGGGGATACGCGCAGGGCTTCGTTGAGCGCGACTGCGGCGGAATCGTGCTCGCCAGCGACCTCGATGAATCCAGCATCGCCATTGTGAGCGGTCCGTGGCCGCGATGGCGCCGAACCGGAATTCTCTTCCCCACACGAGAAATCGCTTCGTGGACGATCCGCATCGACCCCGCGTACTGCGGCTGCGGCACTCCCTCGCTCACGCCCGAGGAACTCGCGGAGGTGCGCGAGATCGCGATCCACCGTTTCTACCCGCCCGGCACGAACCCGGTCGTCGATGAGTTCCGCGACCGAGTCGCCGCCGCCAACGGCACGATCACGCGCCCGTTGTGGGGCGGCTACGCGAAGAATGTCGGGCTTCTCGCGTTCGCGTGCGTGGTTGCCAGCACCTTCGGCTGGGTCGGCGAAACGCGCCGTCGCGCCCGGATCGAGGCGCGCCCCGCGTCGTTCGAACGCGGCGTGTGCCCGAACTGTTCGTACGACATCACAGGCCTCTCCTCTAATCGCTGCCCCGAGTGCGGCGACGAGTGGAGCGAGAAGGAGTGCGCGATCCTCCTCGTTCGCTCAACGCCGGACGCTGAGCCATCGTCCACACATGAGCCACACAATCACAAGCCCCCAGCCGGCAACTCACCCACCACCAGCGACGCATAGCCACACTCCGGGCACCGCACGCGCCCCTCATTCACCGGCAGCCCGACCAGCGAGTACCCGCAGCCGAAACACTCGCGCCGCTCCATCACTTTGATCGCCAAGTAGTGCAGCCCAAACCGTCGCGCCGCCCACCACGCGCCGAGCCCGAGTCCGAACGGCCCAATCAAATACACCGCCGCCGTCAGAATGCGCGCAGCCAGCGCGTCGGTCCCGAGGAGCCGCCCCAAGATCACATACAGCGGCATCGCGATCAGAGCTCCGACAAACATCCCCGGCGGAACGGCGATCGCCGCCGCCACCCGCGCCGCACGCTCAACCCACCGGCACCGACGCGACAGCACCGCCAGATCCTCATCCACCGGCATCGGCCACTCGCGCTCACTCCCAAGCATCGCCCCACTCTACGCTCGCGCGTCCAAGCCAGTTCTCCGCCGCAGACTGACTTCCTTCTCGGCTCTTTCTCCAACTTCCGACTTCCGCCCTTCCGACTTCATCTCCCGCACCCCTCAAGCCCCAAGCCCCACCCCCAAGCCCCATCCCTATACTCTCCATCCCCCGGCCCCCGGAGTCCCGCCGCATGCCCTACACCATCAAGCCCGCGACCGACGGCTACAGCACCGACGTCGAGAACGTCGAGTATCTCAAGGGTCACCTCGACACCGGCGACCGGTGGACCCTCAACTTCGGCCCGCAGCACCCCGCGACGCACACCACGTTGCGCCTCGTCCTCGAACTCGACGGCGAGCGCGTCGCCCGCTGCACGCCGCACATCGGGTACCTCCATTCCGGCTTCGAAAAACTCGGCGAGCACCTCGACTACAACCAGTACGTCACCATCGTCTCGCGGATGAACTACCTCTCGCCCATCGCCAACGACATCTGCTGGCACCACGCCGCCGAGACGCTCTTCGGCATCGATATCACCCCGCGCTGCAAGGTCGTCCGCACCATCATGGCCGAAGTCGCCCGCATCCAGGACCACCTGCTCTGCGTCGGCGCGGCGGCGCTCGACCTCGGCGCGTTCACCGGGTTCCTTTACGCCTTCAACGTCCGCGAGAAAATCTACGACCTCTGCGATTACATCTCCGGGCAGCGCTTCCACCCCGACTGGACCCGCGTCGGCGGCGTGATGAAGGAACTCCCCGACGACAACACCTTCCGTACGATGGTCAGCAACATCGTCAACAAGGAAGTGCCGCAGGCGATCAAGGACCTCGAAGCGCTCGTCCTCCGCAACAAGATTTTCATCGACCGCACCGAAAGCGTCGGCGTCATCTCGCGCGACGAGGCCATCGCGTGGAGCCTCTCGGGCCCCGTCGCCCGCGCCAGCGGCGTCGCCCGCGACCTGCGCAAGGAAGAGCCGTACCTCTGCTACGCGAACAACTGGGACGGGCAGGGGCGCGAGCCGGTGAAGTTCCAGGTCCCCGTCCACACCGACGGCGACGTCTACGCCCGGTTCCAGGTCCGCATCGAAGAGATGCGCCAGTCCGTCGGCATCGTGAACCAACTGCTCAGCGACGACATCTGGAAGCAGATCACCGGCACGCCGATGGACGCCTTTGCCGACAGCAAAATGGTGAAGCCCAAGAAGAGCGAGGTCTACGGCTCGATCGAAGGGCTCATCCAGCACTTCGAGCTCATCATGAGCAACCGCGGCTGGAAAGCCCCCATCGCCGAAGCCTACGGCGCCAACGAAACCGCCAACGGCGAACTCGGCTACTACATCGTCGCCGACGGCGGCGCCCGCCCCTGGCGCGCCCGCACCCGCCCGCCCAGCTTCATCAACTATCAAGTGATGGCGAAGCTGACCGAGGGGCACATGCTTGCGGATGTGGTGGCGATTCTGGGGTCGCTGAATGTGATCGCGGCGGAGTTGGATCGGTAAAGCGGCTCTGACCTGTCCGCACACGAGAGACACCAGACATGCGTGAAACTCGCGCATGTTTGTGCGTAATAACTTGTGACGGATTGGCGTAGCTTCGAACGATCAACGGATCGTTCCATCGATGCACCGCGTATTGAAGCCGCGGGAGGGCACATGGACCTCAACCTCTTCTTCGGCTGGCTCTGGATCGGGCTCGGCATGACCACGGGTGTTCTGCTCGGGTTGAAGTTCGAGAACGAACAGTGGCTGGGCGGCTACTCCTCCTGGCCCCGCCGGCTGATCCGGCTGGGTCACATCGCGATGATCGCGCTCGGCATGTTGAACGTGCTCTTCGCGCTCTCCGTCACGCGGTTCGCGCTCTCCGCGCCGTGGCCGGTGATCGCCTCGTGGTCGTTCATCGCGGGGGCGGTCACGATGCCGGCCGTGTGCGCCCTCGCCGCGTGGCGAAAGGCGAACGCACGCTGGTTCTTCATCCCGGTGGTCCTGCTGCTGACGGGCGCGACGATCTCCTGGATCGGCGCGCTGTTGGGCATGCTCAAGAACGAGGTTATGTGATGCGCATCGGCTTCATCGCGATGAGCGGCGTGCGCGCGTGGAGCGAAGAACTCAACCGCGCCGGTCTGACGATGCCGGGCGTGGTTGAGCGCAGCCGTGTGATCGCTTCGCTGCCCAGCCTTTCCCTGCTGACGCTCGCGGGTCTCACGCCACCCGATATCGAGGTCGAGTACCGCGAGATCCGCGACCTTCGCGCCGAGGGCCTCCCCGCGGACCGTTACGACCTTGTGGCGATCTCGTCATTCTCCGCGCAGGTGTTCGATGCCTACACCGTCGCGGATCACTACCGATCGCTGGGCGTGCCCGTCGTCCTCGGCGGGCTGCACGTCACCGCCCTCCCGGACGAGGCCGCCGCGCACGCGGATTCCATCGTGATCGGCGAGGCGGAGCCGCACTGGCCGCGGCTCCTCGCCGACTGGCGCGCCGGGCAACTGCGACCCCGCTATGAGCTCGCGGACAACGACCCCGAGTTCGATTTCGCACATTCACCCATGCCGCGCTTCGACCTGCTCGACATCGAGAAGTACAACCGCATCCCCGTGCAGACGAGCCGCGGCTGCCCGCACCAATGCGAGTTCTGCGCCGGCTCGATCCTGCTGACCCGCGCCTACAAGGTGAAACCCGTCGAGCGCATCATCGCCGAGATCCGCGAAGTCAAACGGCTCTGGCGTCACCCCTTCATCGAGTTCGCCGACGACAACAGCTTTGTGAACCGCAAGCACGCACACGCCTTGTGCGAAGCGCTCATCCCCGAGAGAGTCCGCTGGTTCACGGAGGTCGATATCTCCATCGCAAACGACCCGGACCTGCTCGAACTGATGCGCCGCGCCGGTTGCCGCGAGGTGCTGATCGGGCTTGAGAGCCCCTCGCCCGCCGGGCTGGACCGCATCGAGACGCGCGCGAACTGGAAGCTGCGACAGCTCTCGCGCTACGAAGAGGGCGTGCGACGGATCCAGGACGCGGGCATCGCCGTCAACGGCTGCTTCATCCTCGGGCTCGACGGCGACACCGAAGCCACCTTCGACGAAGTGTTCGCGTTTGCCGAGCGCGCCGGGCTCTTCGACGTGCAGATCACCGTGCAGACCCCCTTCCCCGGCACACCGCTGTATTCGCGACTGCTGTCGGAAGGGCGGATCATCGCGCCCGGCGCATGGGACCGCTGCACGCTCTTCGACGTGAACTTCATCCCCCGCGCGATGACGCCCGATCGCTTGCAACGCGGCCTGCTCGAACTCGCGCACCGCCTGTACGAACCGTCGTTCGTCGCGCGCCGCCGACAGGGCTTCCTCGATACGCTGTCGCGCCGTGGTCTGCCCGCTCCCGCCGAGGCCGCATGAGGGAGGTGCCGATGCTCGTCAAACCTTGGATCCGCCCATTCTTCTGGATCGCCGCGCTCTATGACGGGCTGCTCGGGATCGCATTCCTTGTCGCGCACCAACGCATCTACGATGCGCTCGGCATCCCGCCCCCGAACCATCCCGCGTACATTCAATTCGGCGCGGCGCTGATCCTCGCCTTCGGGCTCGGCTTCGCGCTCGTCGCGCTCGATCCGATCACCAACCGACCCATCATCCGCCTCGGGATGCTCCTCAAGATTTCCTACGCCGGCGTTGTCCTCGGGCACTGGTTCCGCGGCTCGATCCCGCCGGTCTGGACCTACTTCGCGTGGGCCGACCTTATCTTTCTCGTGATCTTTGCCGCGGCGTGGTACTCGCTCTCTCCTCCAAGAGCCCGGCACGGCGCGGTACCTTGATTCCATGAACAGCCGCATTGCAGTTCTGATCTTCTCGCTTGTGATGCCTTCATCCCTGCTCGCGCAGCAACCCGCCGAACTCGCGAAGCGCGCCGAAGCTGATCCCGACCCCGCCGCCATCACGCGCTCCGTCGAGCTCCTCCTCACCATGCAGGAGCCGGGCGACGCGAACGGCGCAGCGCCCGCCGACTCGCCCAAGTCCCAATGGCCTTACGAGGGCGTCTACCGCGTCGGCGGCCAGATCCCCATCGGCTACCGCGTGGGAGGCACCGCCATCAGCGCGATGGCCCTTCTCCGCGCGCCCGGCTACGAAGAAGATCAACCCCGGCGCGACGCCGTCGGCCGCGCGCTGGCGTTCATCACCTTCTCCATCACCCACCCGCTGATGTCCTTCGCCGACTACGACGGCGGGTACGATGTCCGCGCCTGGGGCTACTGCTACGGGCTCGCGCTCATCAGCGAACTCCGCGCACGCGAACTCATCCCCGCCGATCAGAGCGACGACGCCACGCGCGCCGCCGACTTCTTCCTCAGCGGCATCACATCCCTCGAAATCCCGCAGGTTGGCGGCTGGAACTACGCCCGCCCGCCGGGACGCGACAAGCCCGCGCCCCAATCCCCCTTCATGACCGGCGCCACGCTGCAAGCCCTCTTCGCCGCCAAGAGCGCCGGCATGACCGTCGACGGCGCGCTCGTCGAGCGCGCCCTCGCCGCGCTCGAGCGCGGGCGGGGCGAGACGGGCGTGATTCAGTACTCGGGCGACGCCGCCAAAGCCCGGCGCACCGACGGCGTGCCGGGCGCGACCGGGCGCATGCTCATCACCGAATCAACTCTCTTCCTCGCCGGGCGCTCTGATGTCGCGCGCGTGCGCTCCGCGCTCGACGCCTTCTTCGCGCACTGGGACCGGCTCGATGAACGCCGCGCCAAACCGAAGACACACGAGCCGCCCTTCGGCGTGGCCCCCTACTACTTCTACTTCGCGCACCACGCCGCGGCGCAGGCGATCGAACTCCTCCCCGAGCGCGACCGCCCCGAGTACCGCAAACTTCTCCGCGAGCGCCTCTACCAGGTCCGCCTCGACGACGGCTCATGGAACGACCGCGTCTTCCCGCGCTCCGCGAACTACGGCACCGCGTGCGCGCTTATGGCCCTCGCGATGCCCGCCACCCCGAAGCCCGCCGGCTGGGCGAACGCCGCGCCTGTGCCAGCCCGCCGCGATTCAACACCGAAAGAATAGAAGCCAGGCGGAGCAACAGCGCAGCCCTCGCAGGTCACGCCTCAGTGGCAAGCATGACGCGCCCCGCCGCGAACTGCGCCAGCCGCCGGATCGCGTCGCTCTGCTCCGTGTTTTCGTGAACTTCAGACCCGATCGACCGAATCAGTTCACTGAACGCCTCGGGCGTGAGGATCGGGTTGCTTTCCCAGTCGAGGAAACCCATCTGCCAGTTCCCGAACACGCGCGAGTTCACGGTGCGCCCGGAGAGCAGCACCAGCGACCTGTGCCGATCATCTTGCATGATCCGCGCGAAGACCTCATCAACAGCCCCTCGATCACCCTCGAGCACCTGCATGAAACGTCCGCGGCAGTACGCAAGAATCCCGCTGATCCCGAGCCGGCCGTTGTTCCGTATCGACGAGCGAAGGATCGCGCTCATGTCGTCCACGCTCAGATTGCGGGATGAACGGCTCTCGTACACCACTTGATAGACGCCGAGCATCCAGCCTCCCCGTCTTTCGCAAGTGCCCGTTTGCCGGCACGCGGGCCGGCCGCGCTGTCCAACTCTAGCCAACGATCGGCACTCGGCGACCCCACACTTCAGCCCATCCTGAACTCTCTCGTCACCCCCGAAGATTGATTGGTACGCTGAACTGATGTTTGCTCTTGCTTCGATGCTGCTGTTCGTCGCCGGCGCGGCTGATCCCGCGCCGACGACTCCAGATTCACCAATCATCATCACTGAGCTCCTCTACAATGTCCCCCCCGGCATGGAGGGTGACGCCACAACCGACGGCGCGCGCGACGCCGTGGGCGATGAATTCATCGAACTCCACAACACCTCCGATGAACCCGTCTCGCTCCGAGGCTGGACCATCACCAACCGGCTCCGCTCGCCGCGCGATGACGACGATCGCGACACGAGCGATGCCGACTCCGACTCCAAGAGCGGCGGCAGGCCGCGCACACCCTCAACCCCGCGCGCGGCGCGGGGAGTGTCGTTCACCTTCCCCACCTTTGACCTCCCGCCGCGCGGGACCGTCGTCGTCTTCAACGGGCTCGACTCCAAGATCCCCGGCCCGGCGGGCGATGCGCGCAAAGCGCCGAGCACACCCAACGACAACTTCCACGGCGCGTATGTCTTCACGATGGATAACGAAGCGAAGTTCAACGCCTTCAACAACACCGCCGACTACGCGCTCCTCTCGGATAAGTCGGGCCGACCCGTCGAGTGCATTATCTGGGGCAAGCCCGACGCCGAGCCGCCATCGAGCACACCGCGCACCAGCACCGTGAAGGGCGATCCGAAGGGCAGCATCACCCGCGAGCCGGGCGACAAAGAATTCACCACCCACCGCAAGCTCGACGGCACGCCGCTCAGCCCGGGACGAATCGCGAAGCGTGATCTTGAAAGAGACCCGCCGCCGAGTACGCCAAAGCAAGACAAGTCAAAGCAAGAATAGCGCAGTTCACCCACGAAGTGCGCGAAATTCATCTTGCTCGGTGCGGTAGTCGTTGTAAACTCATGATGACACGCGGCACGAATCGTCCGTCCGCGTCATCCGCACTTCCCAGGGGTTGAGCCAATGCGATGTGTTGAATTCATGAGAAGCGCTTCGCTGCTCGCCGCGATGATGAGCCTCGCGCTCCACGCGGCGGCGCAGTCGACGTGCACGCCCGAGTGGTCCAGCGCCATCACCCGCGGCGACAACATCGACGCCCGCATCAACGCCATCGAGTGGTTCGACGACGGCTCCGGCCCCGCTCTGTACGTCACCGGACGCTTGAACATCGCGGGCAACAACAACAACAGCCTGATGTACCGCTGGAACGGGCGCGCATGGGAGGGCATCGGTATGCGCACCGGCAATGAGGGCTACGCCCTTCTGGGCGTGAGCGACGCCGACGGCCGCCGCCTCTATCGCGGATCAAACGTTGGCGTGCATCGCTGGGATGGCTCATCGATTACCCCGCTCCTGAGCGTCGGCACGATCTACTCCTTCGCAGCCCTCCCCATCACGGGCGATCGGCACATCATCGTCGCCGCCGGCGATTTCGGGGCCGCGGTCGACGGCGTGCCCGTCTTCAACATCGTCGGGTTTGACGGCGACGCCCGGGTCCGTTTCGCCGACGGCATCCGCGGCGTAGTCCGCGCCGTCACGGTGCACGACGACGGCACCGGCCCAGCGCTCTACGCCGCCGGGCAGCTCCGCGGCCCTGATGAGTTCATCCGCCCGCCCTTGGCGCGATGGAACGGCACCGAATGGGAGCACATCGAAGGCATCGACCCCGCCGCCGCCATCTTTGCGCTCGCCTCATTCGACGATGGCTCGGGGCCGGCGCTCTACGCCGCGGGCGTGTTCGACAGCGCCGACAACGTCCCCGGCACCCGCGGCATCGCCCGCTGGTCCAACGGCCAGTGGTCCAGCGTCGGCGGCGGGCTGACCACCGGCGGCGTGATCAACGCCCTTCGCGTCATCCGGCGCGATGGTTCACCCGCGCTGTTCTCGATGGGGAGCTTCGCCACCATCGGCGGCACCCCGACCGCAAACATCGCTTCATGGAACGGCGAGCAGTGGCGAGCCGAAGCGTGGCAGGCCGACGCCGCCATCTACGCCGCCGCCAGTGAGGGCGACGCCGCCACCAGCGCGCTCTTCATCGCGGGCGAATTCCAGATCATTAACGGCCAACTCCTTCGGCGAATCGTGCGCTCCGTGAACGGCTCGTTCGGCCAGCTCGAAGTCACCACACGACCCGACAACATCGTCTGGGTGCTCAAGGACATCCCCGCCGCAGATGCGCCCCACCTCGCCGGGCTGTACATGGGCGGCGACTTCCTCAGCGCCTCCGGGCAACCCTGCCAGTACATCGCGCGCTATGAGGACAACATCTGGCAGCCGCTCGCGCCGGGACCCTCGGGTGCGTTTGGGGGGTTCCAGTATTCCGGTATCGTCGACGACATTGAACACTTCGACGACGGTGCCGGCCCGGCCCTCTACGTCTCTGGCCGGTTTACGAATATCAGCCCAATACCGAACACCGGCGGCATCGCGCGCTGGGACGGCAACCAGTGGTCCGCGGTCGGGGAAGGCGCGAATCACGCGGTCAACGACATCCTCGTCTTCGATCGCGGCGACCGCACCGTTCTCGTCGCGGGCGGACAATTCAGCCGCATCGGCGGGCTACCCGCCCCGCGCGCCGCCGCGTGGGACGGCACCTCATGGACGCCCCTCGGCCCCGGCTCCACCGGCATCGAGATCATCGCGCTCGCGGCGCACGACGACGGCGCCGGCCCCGCGATCTACGCCGCCCGCGCCTCCGGGCCCATCACCCGGTGGGACGGCTCGGCGTGGGTCGCGCTCCCGGGACTCAGCGCCCGATCACGCGCCATCGAATCAATCACCGTGGGCGGCGAACCGTACCTCTACGTCGGCCTCGACCCGTTCACCACGATTGCCACCGGTACTGTCTATGCCGCCGCGCGCTGGAACGGATCAGAATGGTCAGGAATCGGATTCGAGTTCAGCCGCACTACCCTCGGATTCAAGCGCTACGACGCGGGCGACGGCGAGCGATTCAATGTCCTCACCAGCGACGGCGCCTTCGAGCTTGCCGACGACGGCACCGTTGCCGAGCGTTTGGATTTCTCCTTCTTTGCGATACGCGACGTGATCAACACGGCATTCGAGAACCAGCGCGTCGCCCTCTTCGCCGGTGAGTTCGGCACCGTCAGACTCTCGGATGACCCGATCATCACTCGAAGCTCTTCACGCCTCGCCGCCCGCGTGCTCTGCCCCCGCCGCTGCCCGGGCGACGCCAACGCCGACGGCTGGATCGGCCTCCCCGATCTCGCCCTCGTCATCGAGCGCTGGAACGAGCCCGCCGCACCCGACGATCCCGCCGACTCAAACGCCGATGGCGTCATCAACTTCCCCGATCTCGCCGCCATCACCGCGCGCTGGCATGTGCCCTGCCCGTGATGCCCCCTACTTCTTCCCCTTCCCGCCCTTCCCCCCGCGCGGCACCGCGCGCACCACGTACACCGCGGCGTACATCCCGGCGACGTCTTCCCTCGGGTATGTCTTCGGTGGGTACGCGCTGTTCAGCGGCTGCAATCGGATCAGTTCGCCGCCGTTTGCTTCCTTCTCGAAGTAGACGCGCTTGAAGGTGGTTTCCTCATCGCGCTCGAAGCGGACGAAGCAGTCGTCGCCCGGGTTCACCGGCGCCGCCGGGCTGAAGACGACGATGTCGCCCTCGCGGTAGTCGGGCATCATCGAGTCGCCGACGACGCGCGCGGCGAACGCATCCGCATCGAACACATCGGGGACCGCGACGTACTCGTCCGCGATGCGCGCCGGGTACGCGAGGTCGGTGAACTCGCGCGGGTACCCCGCCGCGACTTTGTTGATCACCGGCACCTGCATCGGCAGCGCGCCGAGTTCGTGCAGCGAGCGGCCGTCCGCCGAACCGGATGCCGAGTCGCCCGACTGCGACCGTCGCGCCGAACCGCCCGCGCCGCCGGAGGGCGATGACTCGCCCGCCGAGTCGGGCGACAGCCGATCAACCAGATGCTTCAGTTCGCCCGAGCGGAACACCTTGTCGAGACCCTCGCGCTTCATCAGGTCAACCATCCGCTGCGTCAGATGATCGCGCGTCTGGAAGTCGAGCACCTGCCGGCGCACGTCCCTCGGCGTGGACTGCCACATCCCCACCGACACCAACCGACCAGATTCCATACGGAGTGCGCGCTCGATGCGCTCCAGCATCTCGCGCGACGGCGGGTGTTCGCGCCGATCATTCTCGATCGTCGAGAGATAGCTCTTCGTGCACTGCGCCATGTCCGCGATCGCCTGGAGCGTGAGCCCCAGTTCGAGTCGGCGCGCCCGGATGAGTTGTCCAACTGTCTGCATGTGCCACCGTTGTGCGCAAAATTGGTGACTTACCATACAAACACCTTGCAAAAACTGCAACTCGGTGTATAACCTGATTGGAAATGTTCATTAATCAGTGAACTTCATTCTGGGCCTTGGGTGGCTCGCAGTCAACCGAACCGGGGCAAAATCATGCAGAACGCCATCAATCGATCGATCCGGTCCACTCCCGCCAAAATCGACCTCCGCCGTCGGTCGGTCCGCGACCGGGCCGAACAGTTCGTCGCCCTTGCCGAGTGGCTTCACCCTACGGAGCGAGCTCTGATCGAATCGGTCTTCGACCGCGGCATGACGGTCAGCGAGCTGGCGCTGATGTCGGGCGGCGATCCGCGGCTGCTGCAGCGCCGACTCCGCCGACTGCTCCGGCGCATGAACTCGCGCGAGTTCCGCGAAGTCATCCGCCGGGCGGACCTGTGGCCGGTCATGCGCCGGGGCATTGCCCGCGCGTGCATCCTGCAGGGGCTGACCCTGCGGCGAGCCGCCGAAGAGCTCGGCTTATCCGTCCACACCGTGCGCGAGCAGCTCGCCATCATCCGCGCGGCGATCAGCGGCGGCGAAGACCCCGACGCGGGCTTCTCTCTCACTGACATGCGCCGATCGGCGCACGAACCATCGATGCTCGGATCAAGACGCCGTCAGTGAGCGGCTTGCCGAGGATGGGCGAAGTGACGGATGCGACGGATCGGGAACAGCGGTCAGCACACCTGGGGAACAGCACTTGACGACGACAACCCATACGCGCCTGCGCATCGCTCGCACGCGCCATACCGCCGCCACGCCCACGCGGAGCGCCCGCGAAGCCGCCGGCATGCTCGGCGTGCTGATCGACGATCTGCGCGCTCCCGCGCGCGACCACGCGGATGCTACGCTCGAACTCGGCCTGCCGACCGGCGGCGGCGTGATCGCGCTCGTCGGCCCCAGCGGGTCGGGCAAGAGCACGCTGCTGCGCGACCTCGCCGGTGCGTGCCGGGCGCACGGCTCGCGCGTGATCGATGCTTCGCGCCTCACGCTCGACCGCCGATCTGTGCTCGACCACTTCGCGGGCACGGGCGAGAGGGCGATCTCCTGGCTCGCGCGGGCCGGGCTGGCGGAGGCGCGATGCCTCATCGCGCGGGGGAACGAGCTCTCGGAGGGGCAGCGCTTCCGGCTGCGACTGGCGCTCGCGCTCGAGCGGGCGTCGCTCGCGGCGCGGCGTGCCGACGCTCCGCCGCCGACCGTGCTGATCGATGAATTCGGCTCCGCGCTCGACGAGCCGACGGCGTTCGGCGTCTCCGCCGCCCTGCGCCGCTGCATCCCGGGCGCCGCCGCCGCGTGGGTCATCATCGCCACCACGCGCCCGGAACTCACTGGGCCGCTCGCGCCTGACGTGCTGCTCACGCTCGACCCGCGCGGCATAGTCACTCTCAACGTGCCCCGGGCTTCCATCGCTCTGGACGGGTGCCCGTGCATTGCGCGGCACCCGGAGCACGGGCATCGGCTCCGAGCAGCCGAAGCCCGTGGCACGCCCGCTCGTGGCACGCTCATCAGCGAGCGTCTCATCATCGAACCCGGCACGCGCCGCGACTACGACGCGCTCGCCCCCTGGCACTACCGCGCCGGCCCGCCGGCGACGATGGCGTGCGTGCGGCGCGCCATCGATTCGCGCACGGGCGAACTCGCCGGCGTGCTGGTCGTCAGCCGCCCCGTGCTCAACGCGCAATGGCGCTCGCTCGCGTGGGGCGAGCGCTACTCCAGCGGCGACAAGCGGCGCGACGCCCGCCGGCTGAACGACGAGGTCCGCTGCATCTCGCGCGTCATCATCGATCCGCGCTACCGCGGGCTTGGCGCGGCCCGCTCGCTCGTGCGCGCGTATCTGGACTCTCCGCTGACGATCCGCACGGAATCGGCGGCTGCGATGGGGCGGATCAGCCCATTCTTCGCCGCCGCGGGGATGCGCGAGTGGCGCCTCCCGCCGCGCGGGCCGGATGCGCGCCTGCTCGACGCGCTGCACTTCGCGGGGATCGAACGCTGGCGCGCCGCGATGCCGCGCGCAGCCTGGCGGCGCATCGAACGCACCGCGGAGCGCGCGTTCATCGAGCGCGAGCTGCGCATCTGGGCCGGCGGTTCGCGCCGCCTGCTGGGACGATGTGGGGCTTCGCCGGAGCAGTTGCTCGAAGCGGCGTGTCGGCGGCTCACGGACGGGACGGCGGCGTATACAAGCGACGCGCCGTCGAGCGTGAATTGAGCAGAGTGCTCGCCGGCTCCTTGAGATACCGGGGAACAGACCGATGAAACGAGTCCGAACGACGCGCGCACCATCACCAGGGGCGGCATCACTGAACACCGACGCCGCGTGCGACGCCTTGCCGCACGCGCTGACCTTCTTTCTTTCGACGAGCGAGCGCCGGCGGGTGCTCCGCCGACTGCGCGAGCTGCACCCGCGCCGGGAGATCGCGCTGCTCATCGCGCTCGGCTCTCGGCACGACGGCGAATGAGCCGCGCGGACGCCGCGGCAGCGCCCCGGCGCCGGATCACGAACACACTCACACACGGGGGAACAACGGATGGGCAAGAAATCGGCGAGGACCGCCCGCGGCGTGCGTCAGCGGGACTGCTCGGCGCGGATTCCGAAGACGAGATCAACACCGGGCACTGTGCGGACGGCCGCAACGAAGAAGAGCACCGCGAGGCGAAGCACCATCATCGCGGCCCCGCCGCACGGCGGCGCCCCTCCCGGCCCGCGCACGCGCGACGAGCTGCGCGACTGGCTGTTGGAGCACCTCGGCGTGCGGGTCTCGGGCACCGCGATCGTGGAGGGGCACGACTCGCCGCTCGACTATCTCGAATGGGCGTTCTTCGAGGAGGGGCACCCGGCGTGCGTGCGCGCGCCGGGCGTGGGCGACTGCGTGGTGTGGGCGTGCCGCGGCGGCGGGAAGACGTTCTACGCCGCCGTCGCCACGCTGCTGGACCTGCTGTACAAGCCGGGGGTGCGCGTGATGATTCTGGGCGGGTCGATGCACCAGTCGCAGTGCATGCACGAGCACCTGCGCGGCTTCTTCGAGCGCGACGGCTTCGCGCCGCTGGTCGACGGGAAGATCACCGAGAAGCGCGTTCGGCTGGTCAACGGCTCGGTCGTCGAGGTGCTGTCGCACGCGCAGACCAGCATCCGCGGCGTGCGCCCGCAGAAACTCCGCTGCGATGAGCTCGACCTCTTCGACCCGCAGGTGTGGCGCGCGGCGCAGCTCGTCACGCGTTCGAGGGAATGCCCGCCTGGGGGCGCCGCGCTCGTGCGCGGCGGGGTCGAGTGCTTCAGCACCTGGCACGTCCGCGGCGGGCTGATGAGCGAGATCGTCGCCGGCGCTGGGCACTCGCTCGAAGCGGCGGCGAGCCGGCGCGTCTTCAAGTGGGGCGTGGTTGACGTGCTCGAACGCTGCGACGAATCGCGCGCGTGCGAGCCGTGCGCGCTGCGGCCCGAGTGCGCCGGGCGCGCGAAGGGGGAGCAGGTGAGCGGGCACATCCGCATCGACGACGCGATCACGCTGAAACGCCGCGCCGACGCCGAGTCGTGGGCGAGCGAGATGCTCTGCCTGCGCCCGGCGACACACGCGTCGGTGTACCCGCAGTTCGACCGGCGCGAGCATGTGCGCGAGTTCGATCACGAGCGGTTTGTGTCGAGCGCCGGCGGCGCGTGGGTGTGCGGGATGGACTTCGGCTTCGCGGCGCCGGCGGTGATCCTGTGGGCGTTCCGCGAGATCGCGCACGACACGCTATGGGTCGTGGGCGAGCGCGCGCGGGCCGGCGCGCTGCTGAGCGATCACGTCCGCGCCCTGCGCGAATCCCCCTGGCCCGGCGACGGCACGCTCCCCGCGTGGATCGGCATCGACCCGGCGGGCAACCAGCGACAGGACCAGACGGGTACCAGCAACGCGCAGGTGCTCCGCACGGCAGGGTTTGCCGTCCGCGCGCGGCGCGAGCCGATCGAGACCGGGCTGAAGCTGGTGCGCGCACGGCTGTCGCCCGCGGTCGGCGCGCCCCGGCTCTTCATCCACCCGCGCTGCGCGAAGCTGATCGACGCGCTCGATCAGTACCGCTACGAGGAGCTCCGGCGGGGCGGGCCGATCAAGGACGGCGCCGACCACGCGGCGGACGCGCTGCGGTACCTCGTGGTGAGCCTGGATGCGCCGGTCAAGGAGGCGTGCGATGTGTATTAACGGGTCACGACAGCGACGGCACGACCAGCTCAACAAACAAGTACAGCCCGGCGGCGAGCAGCACCATCGCCATCACCACCATGAACGACATGTGCAGGACCTGCTTCAGGTAGCCGTCGAACGATTTCACGCGCACGGCTTTGTAGGCGAACGAGATGCCCACCGCGAGCGGGATGAGCGTGAGCCACCACCGGTCGTGAAGGTTGATCGGATCGATGAATGGGCGGTAGCCGGGGGGCGGCGGCGGGGGCAGCGACGAGGGGTCGGCGGCGCCGGAACCCTGCGCCAGCGCGACGGCGGCGACAATCAGCGGCGTCAGGATGGCGAGCAGGCGGGTCATGGGAAGGGCTTGAGGCTTGGGGCTTGAGGAGCAGGAATTCGATGCGGGTGATTCAATTGCGAACGGCAAATGGCGCGATGCAAACTTCGTCAGCCGTCTCTCCGCCGGCGGGGTGGGGCGTGCCAGAGGCAGTCGATGAACGCGATGAGGTTCAGCATCCCGCCCATTGCGATGTAGAGCGTGCCGGCTTCGTTCACCCGGCCGAGGGACTTGGTGTACGCCTGCACCGCGCCGAGCGGGGAGCGGGCGGAGTTGGGCGGCGGCGTGGCAGCGATCCGTTTGCCCTGCGCGGTGGCGGTGCTGATCTTGAACTTGTGCTGATGCACGTAGTCGACGCCGAAAGCGATCGGGCCGTTGAGCGCTTGCACATAGAACCACCAGCGGTCCTCGGCACTGTCGACGACGTCGATGCCCCCGATGTACAGCCCGCCGGCGAACAGTCCTGTAATCGAAAGAAAGACAGCGGCGGCCCGACGGGGGTCGCCCAAGTAGAAATAGCCCAGCCCGGGCAGGATGGCGGCCAGAAGCCCCGCGACGGGCTGGAGCGTTTCGTCTTTTCCGGGCGAATTCATGCGGTCTTGAGGCTCTTCGGGCCGATGCGGGGATCGCCCGGCGGTTACCTGATGCGGCGGGATCGGTGCGGGGTGCGTTCCGGTGGACGCCGGGGAGGTGCCGCAGGGCGAAAAATTTCTGAGATTCCGAATTGACAGATGGGGCGCGGTTTGTAGTGTACCGGGCGCTCGCCCCGCCCGTGTGCGGCTGGGCGGGCCGGATCGGTGGGACGGTGGTCCCGTGGGTGACTGGTGTATCGGCGGCGAACGCCCGGGGAAGTCGGCTCCCCACGCCGCGGGATCTTTGGAACTAGCACGAGGGTGGTCATGAGCGCTGAACTGATCGCGGAGATGAGCGAAACGTCCGTCGAGTGCTGGGAGTTGGAGAAGCTCCCGGGCGTTCCCGGGCCGGGAGGGCTGGGTGGTGCGGGTGTTGCCGCGCCCGTGATGGAAGACGCCGACGACGATGATGACGATGATTTTGACTGGGGCGACGACGACGAGCTCGGCGAGGGCGAAGAAGAGTTCGAGGAATTCGAAGAAGAGTTCGGCGGCGACGACGAAGATTTCCTCGATGATGAGGACGACGACGCCGACGATGAGGACGACGACGAAGAGCTGTGATCCCCCGCGGCGCGTCGATTGGCGCGCCCCCCGGGGAGGGGATCGAGCATCGGCCGAGTCCGAGCACGCCGACAATCGGCGTGCGGTGCACATACACAAGGGGCCGGTTGATGCCTGATCCGAAATCGAACACACCCTTCTCGCGGCCGGACTCAACGCCGGAAAAGGAACCCGGCCCGCTCGGGTACGGCGAGGGCGTGATCGATCGTCGCAGCGGGCTGGACCGGCGCGAGCTCGCGGCGCGGGCGGCGGCGAAGGAAGCCGCGGGGACGGGGCTTGAGCGCCGGCGCGGGCCCGGTCGGCGTCTGTCGGACTTCATCAAGACCGCCGAAGAAGGCGAGATGAACAAGGAACAGTTCCTGTTCCTGCTCGCGATCGACCAGTTCAAGAAGGCCAACGGCAAAACGTTCCCCTCGTGGACCGACGTGCTGGAGGTCATCCGCCTGCTCGGCTATCGCAAGACGTGTGCGAGCGAGTTGACGTTGCCGTCGCACGCGGAGGACTGGCGCGAGAAGCCGGATGCGCCGTCGAGCGTGCGGCGCGAGAAGGGCGGCGCGTCCGCCGAGGACGCTCAGTGAGACAGCCCGACCCGGCGGGCGCGGCCTAGCTTTCCCGACTATGACGATACTCGCTGCGATCGGCGTGCTGGCGGGCGGGGTGCTTCTTCTCGTGCTCGGGGGTCATCTGCTGATCTCGAGCGCGTCTTCGATCGCGCAGCGGCTGGGCATGCCGCCGATCCTGATCGGGCTGACCATCATCGCGTGGGGCACGTCCGCGCCGGAGCTGGCGCTGAACCTGACGGCGGCGGCGCGCGGGCAGTTCGGGCTCGTGCTGGGGAACACGGTGGGGGCGAGCATCTGCAACCTCGCGCTGATCTTGGGCATCGGCGCGATGATCCGCCCGCTGACCGTGCACACGCAGATTGTTCGGCGGGAGTTGCCGCTGATGATCGGTCTGTTGGGAGGGGCGACGCTGCTGGCGCTGGGGGTGCACCCGACGGGGGCGATGCGTTCGTTCGAGCGCTGGGAGGGCGCGGTGGTGCTGGCGGGGTTCCTGGGGATCGCGGGGTGGACGATCCGCGCGGCGCTGGCGCAGCGGTGGGCGCAGCGCGCGATGGCGGAGGATGTAAAAGAGATCGCGGAGCGGCGGGGCGAGCGGGCGCTGTGGCTGGATGTCGTGATGCTGCTGGGCGGGGTGGCGCTGCTGGGGGCGGGCGGGAACGTCGCCGCGGGCGGGGCGACGGAGATCGCGCTGGCGCTGGGGCTGGGCGAGCAGATCATCGGGCTGACGATCGTGGCGATCGGGACCACGCTGCCCGAGTTGATCACCTGCATCATCGGCGTGTCGCGCAAGCAGGCGGACCTGGTGGTCGGCAACGCGATCGGCTCGTGCCTGTTCAACATCGGCGTGATCCTGGCGCTGGGCGGGATCATCGCGCCCTCGGCGATGCCGGCGGGCTCGGGGTTCGCGATGCTGGTGATGTGCGGCGTGGCGCTGGTGCTGGCGCCGATGAGCCGCTCGTTCCAGGAGAAGATCAGCCGCGCGGAGGGCGTGGCGCTGACGGCGATCTACGGCGCGTACATCGGCGCGACGGTGTGGATGGCGCTGGCGGGTTCGTGAGGCGCGCGGTTCGACCGCGCCGCTTGGGGCGGGTATACATCGGTGCATGAGTCAACCGGTGCTGATACTGGGGGCCGGGGCGGGTTCGCCCATCCCGTCGATGTGGTGGCTGCTGCCGTTCGTGGTGCTGCTGGGGTGCATCGCGAACCTGCCGCTCATCCCGCGGGCGGAGCACTGGTGGCACGCGAACCGGAACAAACTGATGGTGGCGCTGGTGTGCGCGGCGGCGGTGCTGGTCCACTACTGGACGCGCTCGTTCGGCACGGTGCTGCACGCGGAGCCGGTGGTCGACCTGATGAAGGCGCTCGGCTTCGCGCTGACGGAGGATCACGGGCACTTCAGCACGGCGCCCGGCTTCGGAACGATGATCGGGGCGCTGGCGAACAGCTTGTGGGAGTACGTGCCGTTTATCGTGATGCTCTTCGCGCTGTACGCGATCGCTGGGGGCGTTTTGATCCGCGGCGACCTGCCGGCGCACCCGCTGACGAACACGATCGTCCTCGCGATCGGCGGCGTGCTGGCGAGCTTCATCGGCACGACCGGCGCCAGCATGCTGCTCATCCGCCCCTTGCTGCAGATCAACAGCGAGCGGAAGCGGAAAATTCACACCTTCGTTTTCTTCATCTTCGCGGTATCGAACATCGGCGGGTGCCTGCTCCCCATCGGCGACCCGCCGCTGTTCATCGGGTACCTGAAGGGCGTGCCGTTTTTGTGGACGCTGAACCTGTGGCGGGAATGGGCGTTCATGCTGGTAGCGGTTCTGGCGGTGTATTTCGTGTGGGATTTGCTCGAGTACCGGAAGGAGGACTTGCGGTCCCTGATTCTGGATGAAGAGACGCGTGAGCCGATCCGCGTGCGCGGGGCGCTGAACTTCGTGTGGCTGGTGCTGGCGGTGCTGGGCGTGGCGCTTTTGGCGCCCGGCGCGCCGATGCCGGGGACCAGTTTCACGCCGCCGCCGCTGCTGCGCGAGGGCGCGCTACTGGCGATCGTGGGCTTGAGTTTCCTGACGACGCCCAAGAATCTGCGGCGTGATTCCGGGTTCACGTTCTTCCCGATCAACGAGGTGGCGGCGTTGTTCATCGGGATTTTCGTGTGTTTGCAGGTGCCGCTGGAGATTTTGAGCGTGAAGGGCGCGAGCCTGGGACTGACGCAGGCGTGGCACTACTTCTGGGCGACGGGGATTCTGTCGAGCGCGCTGGACAACGCGCCGACGTACGCGGTGTTCATGCAGGTGGCGGCGAGTTCGACCAACCCGGCGGACGCGGCGCACGCGATCATGACGCTGAAGGACGGCACGCCGATCCGGCAGGACCTTCTCGCGGCGGTGTCGCTCGGCGCGGTGTTCATGGGCGCGAATACGTACATCGGGAACGGGCCGAATTTCATGGTGAAATCGATCGTGGAGTCGCACCGGCTGAAGATGCCGAGTTTCTTCGGGTACATGGGGATGGCGATTTTTGTACTGGGGCCGCTGTATGTGCTGATGACTCTGTTGTTCTTGCGGTGAGCCGTGCTTTGCGCGGATGGTGCGTTGATGGGTGGAGAAGCGGGCACATGGGACATCGGATTGAACGCGAGCCGCGAACGGAAGTGAGCGGTCTTCGGCGGCGTTCCGCGCGGAGCGGGCGCGCCAAGAGACCCCTCACTTCCGTTCGCGGCTCGCATTCGCTGGAGACGGCATGACCCTCAAACGATTCTTCCTGTGGTCGCTGATCATCTCGTTCGCGCTGGCGGCGGTGCTGGGGGTGGCGGCGGTGATCCTGCCGAGCTGGGGGCGGCGGGAGGAGATTCTCATCACCACGGTCATCTTCGGCGGGTTCAGTCTGGTGTGCCTGGCGTGCGCGCAGTCGATCGAGAAGCGCGTCTTGCGGGCGCTGATGTGGGCGGGGATCGCGTCGAGCGCCGGGGCGTTCTTGATTTGGATGCTGATCCTGTGGGGCGTCTTCAGCATCTGGGGCTATGTCGATGAGACACTCATCAAGTCGGGCGCGACGCTGACGTTCTTCGGCGTGTTCGCGGCGCATGTCGCGGTGCTGATGACGATCAACGCGGAGTCCGGCCGCGTGCGCGCCACGCGCACGGCGGCGGTGGCGTGCTCGGCGCTCTTCACGCTGATCCTGACGGGAGGGATGTGGGCGGAGGAGTTCGATGGGCTGTGGCAGGTGCTCGCGGTGCTGGGGATCGTGGGCGGGTGCTGCACGCTGATCGCGCCGATCATGGCGAAGGTGGAATCGATCAAACGGCGCGAGAGCGCGGAGCCGATGCTCCGCGACAAGGTGGAGATCGACCTGTCATGCCCGCGCTGCGGCGAGCGGCAGATGGTGCGCGCGGGCGAGTCGAGATGCCGCGCGTGCAAGCTGAAGTTCACGATTGAAGTGGAGGAGCCGCTGTGCGCGTGCGGGTATCAGCTCTTCGGGTTGACTGGAGAGAAGTGCCCCGAGTGCGGGCGGGTGATTCCGGCGGAGGAACGCTGGCGCGGGAGCGAGCCCCGAGCGTGAGCGAGCGGGTTGTGCCCGTTGTTTTTGCTGATGCATGCGGTTGCTTGCGCGTGAGTGTTTGTTGTGACGAAACTCTTGACGATGCGGCGCACTCGCCCGGTAGACTGAGAGGTGAAGGATCGGCCGCGCGATGCCGTGCGTGGTTTCGTGTGTGAGACAGTTCGTCGGCTCGTGGGGTCGCTGAAAAGTAGCGGTTGTGTGCGTTCGCGTGGCGTATGTTGCGTGTATTCGTTCAACCGCGGCCGTTCTTCGTGTGTGTGCGTGGGGGTGCGTGGGGGCGTTGGTGTGTTCGCCGCGCTGATGTTCGGCGCGGCGTGTTCACTGTTCAACACGTGACGGAGGACAGTTCCATGAAGATTCGAGTTCCCAAGGCTCTGTTGGCGGCGGCGGCGGGCACGGTCGGCGTGCTGGGCGCCGGCGCGAATCACGCCGCGGATGCGTACTTCTTCTTCCCCGTGCCGTTCGAGACGCCCATCGCGGAGTGCGGCACGGTGGTGACCGTGCCCTCGTGGTACGACACGGGCGACAACGACTGCGTGGCGTGGCTCGCGGACTCGGGCGGGGCGTACCTGGTGGGCGGGATCGACTCGATGCCGGTCGGCACGCGCGTGTTCGTTGACGGATTGATCTGTGAGTTCTGTCACACGACGTGCCAGGCGGGCGCGATTTTGGACTCGACGCTCAGCGCGTGCGGCACGGGCGGCGGCGGCGGGGATTCGTGATCGGCTGAACGTTCGGACCGAAACACGATTTGCACGGCATCGCCCGCGCGCGCCGGAGAGCGGCTGGCGCGGGGTTCTCAACGCAACCCGCGGCCGTGCACCAGTCGCCCAGAGCCGCGACTGGTGGCACCCGAGAGGTAGACCCGCCGGGGTGCCACCAGTCCGCCAGCTCGGGGGCGGACTGGTGCCTTTGCCACCGCCTCACTCTGGCTTCCGAGCCGGCAACGGATCAACCAGCCATCCACACTCGCGCGAGCGCGATGCCGACGACCACCGCCACTCGTCCGCCCGCGTGACCAACCCGCGCGTGACCGGGTTGTTGTGGATGTAGTTTGCCTTCTCGAAAAACTCTTCTTCTGAATAGACGTTGCGGTCATACCCGCCGCCGCGTTGCCAGAAGCGCGTCGAACCGTCGGGCGCGATGAGCCGCGGCAGGACCGGCGCGTTGAGCTCGCGCCACCGCCCGAGCACCTCGCGTGCAAACTCGCGCTTCAAGTCCCGAAGCACCACCGACAGCGGCGCCTCCTCCACCCGCGGCCACATCAGCAAATGGACATGCTCAGGCATCACCACCCACGCGTACAGGTGAAACCCGAAGCGCTGCTTTGCTCCTTGCAAGTGATCGACGAAGCACTGCTTGATGCGGTCATTGCTCAGCAACGGCAAGCGTTGATACGTCGAGAACGTCACGAACCGCGCGTGGTTCGGATGCTCAAACCGCTTGAGTTGCTTCCGCCGCCCGGGGGGCATGCTGCGAGTGTATCGAGAGGGTTGAGATGTGACGCCGTGAACACACCAGTCCGCCTCCGAGCCGGCGGACTGGTGGGACCCCGGAGTTGCGAGTTCTACCTCACTGCGATGGATGCCCACATCCAGAAGACCGCTTGAAAGACGCCGAGCGTGACCGTGCCGCTGAGCCAGTATTGCCAACGGAATTGCTTGGTGAACAGCAGCGGCAACCACGCGAGTTGGAAGAGCAGCCAACTCACCAAGTACGCCTTGGGCGACAATTCGAACTCTCGTCCACTGAGCGTGGCGTGTGACGACGGGGCTGGAAGAATTGTCACGAACGCTAGAGACATGCATGCCGTGTGCGCGCTGTAAGCTGCGACCAGCTTCGTGGCGTTGCGCCATCGCTTCGTGTGAGTGTGTGTTTCAGTCATGGCGAGTGGCTTCGTCCGCGGCACCAGTCCGCCTCCGAGCCGGCGGACTGGTGGCACCCGATGCGTGACACCGGGTTCAGCCCGCACTGCCGACGAGATCCGCATTCGTCTTGAACCGCGCGAGGGCGGCCAACAGTTGCTCGATCTGCTGCGGGGGCTGCATGTTCATCAGCCTTCGGCGCAGGGCCGTCACGGTTTTGTATTCCGTCTCGCCCATGAGGAGGTTCTCTTTGCGCGTGCCGCTGGCGGCGAGGTTGATGGCGGGGAACAATCGGCGCTCGGCGATCTTGCGGTCGAGGATCAGCTCCATGTTGCCCGTGCCCTTGAACTCCTCGAAGATCACTTGGTCGCCCTGCGAGCCGGTATCGACGAGGCAGGTGGCGATGACGGTGAGGGAGCCGGCGCCTTCGACAGGATCGGTGTTGCGGGCGGCGCCGAAGATTTGCTTGGGGATGGTGAGGGCTTTGGAGTCGATACCGCCGGACATGGTGCGGCCGGAGTTCGCGTGCTGGTTGGAGCGGTTGAAGGCGCGGCTGAGGCGCGTGAGCGAATCGAGCACGATGACGACGTGCTTGCCCGCTTCGACCAAGCGCTTGGCGCGCTCGGAGAGGATCGTCGAGACGGCGATGTGGCGTTCGACGTCGTGATCGTTGGAACTGGCGAAGACGCGCGCGGGGACGGTGCGGCGGAAGTCGGTGACTTCCTCCGGGCGCTCGTCGATGAGCATGGCGAAGATGACCAGCTCGGGGTGGTTCTTCGCGAGGGCACCGGCGATGTCCTTGAGGAGCGTGGTCTTGCCGGCTTTGGGGGGCGAGACGATGAGGGCGCGCTGCCCACGGCCGAGCGGGCAGAAGAGGTCGATCAGGCGGCAGGAGGCGGGGCAGCCGGGGTATTCGAGTTGGAGGCGCGGCTGTGGGTCGATCGAGGTGAGCTGGTCGAAGGCCTTCTTTTTCTTGTAGTCGTCGGGCGGGAGCCCTTCGATGGCGACGATGGAATCGACGACGGGGCGCATGTTGCGCCCGCCGCCGGAGCGTCGTCGGCGGGATTTGTGTTCCGTGACCTCGACGGTGATCTCCTGGCCGTGGCGCAGGGGATAGGAGTCGCCGAGGGCGATGGGGACGAAGGGGTCGTCCTGGTTGAGGATGAGTGTGTCGCCCAACTGGCGGACACGGCCCTCGGCCTTGGTCGGCCACTCGAGGATGCCGGTGAGGGTGGTCATTCTTTGGTTGTCGAGAGTCGAAGCGATGGCGGCGGTGGCACGGTGCCCGGATTCGCCGCCCGGATGTGGCGAGCGTAGTGCTCGGCCTGTCGGTGTATTGGAGCGTGCGAACGGTGTGAAGTCAAGGGAGTTCTGAGAATGTCCCACGGATGGGCGGGTTTGCCGTACATTGATGGTTCGGCGTCCCCGCACTGATCGAAGTCGGCCGGGGCCTGCTGACGGGAACTTGCGCGCGATGATGGAGATCTTCAAAGGGATCCCTGTTTCCTCCGGTGCGGTCATCGCGCGGGTGTTTGTGCTGGATGATGTTCGCGTGAAGATCCCGCGGCGGGCGGTGGCGCCGGGCGCGGTCGGTGCGGAGCGCGAGCGGCTGGATGGGGCGCTGAGGAAGTCGCTGGAAGATCTGGCGCAGATGCGCACTCACGCCGAGGTGGAGTTGGGGGCTGAGGCGGCGAAGATCTTCATGTTCCATCAGGGGATGCTCGCCGATCCGAGCCTGATCAAGCCCATTCTCAAGAGGATCGAGGATGAGAAGGTCACGGCGGAGTTCGCGGTGCAGGAGCAGTTCCGCGCGCTCGCGGCGAAGTTCGAGAAGATGCCGGACCCGGCGTTCCGCACGAAGGTCGATGACCTGTGGGACCTAGAGAAGCGCGTGCTGCGGCACTTGATCGGCGAGCACCGGTCGAGCCTGTCGCGGCTGGACCAGCCGGCGGTGATCGTGGCGAGCGACCTGACCCCGAGCCAGGCGGCGAGCTTCCCGAAAGGGAAGGTGCTGGGGTTCTGCACGGACCTCGGCGGGCCGACGAGCCACACGGCGATCTTCGCGCGGGCGCTGCAGATCCCCGCGGTCGTCGGGTGCGAGACGCTTTTCGAAGCGGCGGAGGACGGCGACCACATCATCATCGACGGGGAGCGCGGCGTCGTCATCCTGCACCCTGATGAGAAGACGCTGGAGGAATACCGCGGGTATATCAGCGCGGCGGCGGCGTATGAACTCACGCTGGGCGAGCTGCGCGAGCTGAAGGGCACGACGCTCTGCGGCACGGAGATCGAGTTGCTCGGCAACGTCGAGTTCGGCGCGGAAGTGAAGAACGTGATCGAGAGCGGCGGGAACGGCGTGGGGCTGTTCCGCACCGAGTTCCTGTGGCTCACGAGCGATCACGAGCCGACGGAGGAGGAGCAGTTCGCGGAGTATTCGCAGTGCGTAAAGCTCGCCGGCGGGCGTCCGGTGGTGATGCGGACGTTCGACCTCGGCGCGGACAAGGTGGCGCAGGCGCGCGCGATGACGCCCGAGCGGAACCCCTTCCTGGGATTGAGGAGCATCCGGTACTGCCTGCAGAACCTGACGCTGTTCAAGCGGCAGCTCCGCGCGATCCTGCGCGCGACGGCGGTCGGGCCGATCAAGATCATGTTCCCGCTGATCTGCAATCTGACGGAGCTGCGGCAGGCGAAGTTGATCCTGCGCGACGTGATGGAGGATCTGCAGGAGGAGGGCGTGCCGTTCGATGCGGGGACGAAGATCGGGATGATGGTGGAGACGCCCAGCGCCGCGATCATGGCGCAGGCGTTCTGCCGGGAAGTGGATTTCTTCTCGATCGGGACGAACGACCTGATCCAGTACACGCTGGCGGTGGACCGGACCAACGAGCGGGTGGCGAAGCTGTATACGGGGGCGGACCCGGCGGTGCTGCGGCTGATGAAGGACGTGGTGCGGACGGCGCGGCGTTTCAACGTCCCTGTGTCATGTTGTGGTGAAATGGCGGGGGATACGCTGTATACAATGTTGCTTCTGGGTCTGGGATTGCGTACCCTTTCAGCGAGTCCCTCACGGATTCCGCACATCAAGCGGGTGATCCGGAGTGTCGATATTCAGAGGTGCGAACGGCTGGCCCGCACGGCCTGCTCGTTTGATTCCGAACGCCAGGTGTCCGCGTATCTGCGGGACCAGGCGCGGAAAGTCATTCCCGAGGAATCCGGCGGTCGTTCCGCCGGGTGATGGCCCTTCCGGGCCGCCTCGAACAATTTCACGAAACACCCGCCGCGCCTGCGCTGTTGAAGCTCGGGCGCTCGGCAGCGGGGGCTTGTTCGCGGGCGTGCGCTCGCGGGGCCCGTCGCGCCGGCGACCGATGCGAGCGCATCGCGGCGAAGCGAGCGACAGTCGTTCTCTCATGCCGATGCCCATGGACCAGCAGCCGCCGCAGCGCCCGATTCGGGCGGCGCGTGCGCGCCGGCTGGGCGAAGTTGTCTCGGCGCGCGCCGCGCGCCGGGGCGGCGGGGGCCGCCGCGCCGGATAGAGCGAGGGTTGCTCGCGATCACGCGAGGACCAGATTCGATGTCGACCAACAACAAGCAGATGCTCGTCAACTACATCCCCGGCGAGGAGTGCCGCATCGCCATCACGTCGGGGGGGCGGCTCGAGGAGTTCCACTCCGAGAAGACGGGGTCCGTCACCTTCGTCGGCAACATTTATGTGGGGCGGGTTCAGAATGTTGAGCCGTCGATCCAGGCGGCTTTCGTTGATTTCGGCTTGGAGAGCAACGGGTTCCTGCACATCTCCGACCTGCACCCGCAGTACTTCCCGGGAGACGACGACAAGACCGAGCAGATCGGGCGCAAGACCCCGCGGCGGGAGCGCCCGCCGATCCAGCACTGCCTGAAGCGCGGGCAGGAGATTATTGTGCAGGTGTTGAAGGAGGGGATCAACACCAAGGGCCCGACGCTGACGAGCTACCTGTCGATCCCCGGGCGCTATCTGGTCATGCTGCCGGACATGGACCGGGTGGGCGTGTCGCGGCGCGTGGAGGATGAGGAACTGCGGCGCGAGATGAAGGACACGCTCGACCAGATCGAGCTGCCCGAGGGGTTCGGGTTCATCCTGCGGACCGCGGGGATCGGGCGCGGGAAGATGGAACTGAAGCGCGACCTCGCGTACCTGATGCGCCTGTGGAAGGACATCGAGCGGCGGCGGAAATCGGGCGGCGGGGGCGGCTCGCGCCTGCTGTACGCCGAGAGCGATTTGCTGATGCGCTCGCTGCGCGATTTCTGGACGGCGGACGTGAACGAAATCATCGTGGACAACGACGCGGCGATCAGGCGTGCGGCGAAGTTCATGAAGATCGTCTCGCCGCGGAGCGGGACGAAGCTGCTGCACTACGACCGCTCC
Organism: uncultured Phycisphaeraceae bacterium; assembly: GCA_964391865.1. Taxonomy (GTDB): domain Bacteria; phylum Planctomycetota; class Phycisphaerae; order Phycisphaerales; family UBA1924; genus DASZQL01. The sequence goes on along the minus strand of CAYMNQ010000003.1, from coordinate 261,432 downwards.
GCGCCGATGTTCCACACCTTCGGGATCGAGGAGCAGATCGCGCAGATGCACGCGCGCGAGGTGCCGCTGCCGTCGGGCGGGTCGCTGGTGATCGACGAGACGGAGGCGATGATCGCGATCGACGTGAACAGCGGCAAGAGCCGCAGCGCGGGCGACGCGGAGACGACGGCGTTCCGCACGAACCGCGAGGCGGTGGACGAGATCTGCCGGCAGTTGCGATTGCGCGACGTGGGCGGGCTGGTGCTGTGCGACCTGATCGACATGATGAAGCGCGAGCACCGGCGCGCGATCGAGGCGCAGTTCAAGGAAAACCTGAAGAGCGACCGCTCGGCGACGAAGGTGCTGCCGATCAGCCAGTTCGGCATCGTCGAGATGACGCGCCAGCGCCAGCGCGGGAGTTTGCGTTCGGTTCACTTCGCGAAGTGCCCGGCGTGCCACTCGCGCGGCGTGGTACAGCGACCGGAGAGCGTCGCGTCGGACGCGATCCGCTCGCTGGCGGCACTGCTGGACCAGGAGACGGTCCACAAGGTGGAGATGGTGGTGTCACCCAGCGTCGCGGGGGCGTTGTTGTCGTCCAAGCGGCAAGCGCTGGGGAAGCTGGAATTCCGCTCGAAGAAGCACGTGGACGTGCGGATCAGCGAGGACGTGGGGCTGGACCGCGTGGTGTTCTACGCGTACGAGGAATCGGGCGCGGACATCGATCTTGAGAAGCTGCCGCGGATGAAGGCGCCGAAGGACCTGCCGGTGTGGGCGGAGTTGTCGGGCGACGGCGGGGAGGATTGGTCGGTCGATTCGACGCACGAGCAGTCGGCCGCGCCGGAGCAGGCGTGGGCGGAGACGGAGGTCGACGCGCTCGAGAACGAGCCGATGCTGGTGGACATCACGGAAGAAGAGCTCGAAGAGGCGGAGCAGATGCAGGCGGGGCGGTTGATCGACCCGCGCCAGCGCGGGTCGAAGGGCGGTCAGCGCGGCGAGCCGAGGGGCGCCCCGCGCGGCGGGCAGCGGACCCCGCCGCCGCAGCAGCCCGCGGCGCGAGCGGGCGGGGGCGGGGCCGAGGAAGACGAGCGGGGCGGTCGGCGGAAGCGCCGTCGCCGGCGCGGGAAGGGCGGGGATCGCGGCGGGGAGCCGATGACGCCGCAGCCGGTCGCGCCGCCGGGCGCGCGCGGCGTGCCGTCTGGTGGAACGCCGATCGGCGCGCCGCCGCCGGCGCGTGACTCCGGACCGCGGGGCGATTCGTGGGACCTTGCGCCCAACGAACTCGCCGGGGCGAACGGGGCGGCGAACGTGCCGGCGTATGAGGATGCACCGGTCGGAGCGCCGGGCGCGGGTGAGGGCCAGGGAGAGGATCTCGATCTCACCGTGCGTGATGGCACGCCGATGGCGGGCGAGGGCGGCGAGACGGGCGCGGGCAAGAAGCGCCGGCGCGGGCGGCGCGGCGGACGGCGGCGGCGCAAGGGCGGCGGGCCTGATGGGGTTCTGGACGGCGCTCCCGCGCCGAACGGAGCACCGGCGCTGGCGCCTGCGATCAATGACGGCGATGTCGGGGGCGACGACGACAACGCGCCGGATGATGCCGGCGGCGATGATCACGAATCGCACACGACCGAGCCCGGCGCGGATGGCGCACCGGGAGGCGGCGGGAAGAAGCGTCGGCGGAGGCGTCGGCGCGGCAAGGGCGACGGGAACGGGGCTTCGGGCAGCCCGGCCGGCGCACGCGGCGGTGCGCCGGCGAGTTCACCCTCGCCGCAGTCTCAGCCGGCCCTGCGCCCATCGCCGCCCCTCGCGGCGCCGGCGGGTGGGCCCAAGCCGGTCGTGCGGACGTTGTACGGCGCGATGCGCCGCAAGCTGAACCCGGGTGAAGTGGCCCGCGCGAAGCGCGAGGAGTAGCCGCGCGTGCCGCCGAATCAAACGACATCCGCCGCGCCGTTTCCACTACGCCGACTGCTGATCCTCGGCTCCACCGGGTCGATCGGCGTGCAGACGCTGGACGTGGTGCAGCACCTCAACACGCTGAACGCGCGGGGCGAGTTCCCGTTCCGTTTCGAAGTCGTCGGGCTGGCGGCGGGGCGGAACGCGGATGCGCTCTTCGCGCAGGCGATGTCGCACGGCGTGAAGCGGGTGGCGCTGTGCGAGACGGCGAAGAACGGAACCGCGATCAGCCCGCCGCCGGGCGTGGCGCTCATGCAGGGCGCGGACGCGGCGGAGCGGATGGTGCGCGAGGTGCCGTGCGACATGGTGGTCGGCGCGATCGTTGGCTCGGCTGGGTTGCCCGCGATGCTGGCGGCGGCGGAACTGGGGATCGACATCGCGCTGGCGAACAAGGAGACGCTGGTCGCCGCCGGCTCGCTGGTGGTGGCGGCGTGCACGAAGAGCGGTGCTCGGCTGCTGCCGGTGGATAGTGAGCATTCGGGGGTTTGGCAGTGTTTGGCGGGGGCGTCGGCCGTGCCACCGACGTGCGACTCTGGGCAGGTCGGTGCAACCGGAGCGAAGAGCACCGACTTCTCAAAGCAGAAGTCGGTGGCACGCGAAGGTGCCTTCCCCGCGCCACCCTTTGTTTGCGGGGACGATGTCGCGCGCGTCATCTTGACCGCGAGCGGCGGGGCACTGCGCAAGATGTCGCGCGAGCAGATGGAGGCCGCGACGCCCGAGCAGGCGCTGGCGCACCCGACATGGAGCATGGGCGCGAAGGTGACGATCGACACCGCCTCGCTGACCAACAAGGCGCTCGAGCTCATTGAGGCGCACTGGCTCTTCGGCGTGGGCTCGGATCGCCTGGGCGTGCTGATCCATCCGCAATCGATCGTCCACGCGCTGGTCGAGTTCACCGAGGGATCGACCATCGCGCAGCTCGGCGCGCCAGACATGCGCACGCCGATCCAGCTCGCGACGGCGTACCCGTTCCGAGCCGCGGGCGTGGCAAAGCACACCTCGCTTGCCTCGGCGGGGCGACTGGATTTCGAACCGCCCGACCTCGAACGATTCCCGGCTCTCATGGGGGGATTCCGCGTCATCGACGAGGGGGGCACGAGCGGCGCGATCTTCAACGGCGCGAACGAAGCGGCGGTCGAGGCGTTCCTGGCGCGGAAGATCCCCTTCGGGCGGATCGCGCGGCTGTCGGCGGCGGCGATGGACGAGATCGGCTCATCGCCGGTGCGTGACCTGGCCGACGCGCTGAACGCGGACCGTGAAGCCCGGCGGTTCGTGCATGGACTGATTTCATGAGGATTTGACGAGCGGACTTGGCCGAACGGGCAGCAGAACTAAACGCGAAGATCGCAAAGGACGCGACGTGGATCAGGGCTCGTGACTCTTCTTTCTTCATACTTGGCGCTCTTTGCGCCCTTCGCGTTAGACATGCAGAACAGTGCTCGCCGCTCGTGAGCGGTGAATAATTGATCGATGGGAACCATGGCCGAGACACTCACCACCATCTGGAACGTTCTGCTGATCGTCGTCGGCTTCGGCTTGGTGATTTTCATTCACGAGCTGGGGCACTTCGCCGCCGCCAAGTGGGCGGGGGTGCGGGTGCACGCGTTCGCGATCGGGTTCGGGCCTGCGATCGCGTCGTGGCGGAAGGGGATCGGGTTCCGCGCGGGGTCGAGCGAGCCGGAATACATCCGGCGGGCGGCGGCGAAGCTGGTGCGCGAATCGGATCGCCCGGATGACCTTCAGATCGATGCGGCGACGGCGCTCGCGCGCGGGCCGCGTGTGATGCCGGGCGTTTCGCCCACCGAGTACCGGCTGAACTGGTTCCCGCTGGGCGGGTACGTGAAGATGCTGGGGCAGGAGGACGCGAACCCGGGCGCGGTCTCGCACGAAGCGGACAGCTTCATGGTCAAGCCGGTCGTCAAACGGATGGTGATCATCAGCGCGGGGGTAGTCGCGAACATCATCCTGGCGGCGGTGCTGTTCGTGGTGGTGTTCCTCGCGGGGATGAAAGAGATGGCGCCGATCGTGGGCGACATCGCGCCGAACTCGCCGGCGGAGCGGGGCGGGCTGCAACGCGGCGACATCATCACGCACATCGGCGGGACCCGCATGAGCGCGTTCAGCGATGTGGGCATCGCCACCGCGATGAGCAAGCGCGGCATGCCGATGGAGCTGACGGTGCAGCGCGGCGGCGAGACGCTCACGGTCAATGTGACGCCCGAGATCAGCGAAGCGACTGGGTTCCTGCAGATGGGCGTGGGGCCGGCGGCGTCGGCGGCGCTCGCCGAGCCGGGCAAGACGGCCGCCGAGCGAGACGATCTTCGCCGGTTCTTCGAGCGCGCCGGGCTGGGGTCGGTCGAGCCGGGTTCGACGCTGGTCGCGGTCGGCGGGACGCCCGTGGCGCCGGTGACGATTGATCCGTTCGGGCGCGCGGGGATGACGCAGTCCGTCGCGCTCGCCGCCGAGCTTGAGAGCGCGATGGAGTCGGGCGCCGGAGCGCCGGTGACGGCGACGTTCCGCTCGGCGAGCGGCACTGAGCAAACCGTGTCGCTGATCGCGCGCCCGAAGTTCGAGACCTACACCGCCGCGTTCGAGAACGCGTCGGGCGAGATCGAGGGTGTGCATCTGCTGGGTTTCACGCCGCTGATGACAGTTGAGGAGACGCAGGACAGCGCGAAGGACGCTGGGCTGAAGCCGGGCGACGTGTTCGCGCGGATCGCCGATGCTGACTGGCCCGACGCCGCCACTGGTATCGCGCGGATCCGTGAGCACGCGGGGCGCGCGGTGAGCGTGCGCGTGCTGCGTGCCGGCGCGTTTGTTGATCTGTCGCTGCCGGTGAAGTCGAACGGGCTGGTGGGGTTTATTCGGGGAACGACTGCCGAGGATTCAGCGCTGATCACGCGGTTCCCGGTGGATGGGATCTACCGCGCGTATAGCAACAGAGCCGCGGCGAGCGGCCTCAGTATGCAAATGAGAGCGATCACGAACCCCGCGCTGCGCCTGAACCCTCCGGTGCTCGCCCCGATGCGCATCGAGTTGGTCGCCGGCAACCCCGTGGCGAACTTCGCCGAGATTCGAGCGGCCCTGATCGCATCGACACTTGATGCGCGCCGCTCACTCTCGACTGCGACGATTGAGGTGGAGGTCTCGCTGCTCGACAATTCAACCATGCAGCCCCGTGGCCGCGAGCGTGTGTCGATCGATCTCACGCCCGAGGATCTGCGGAACCTTCACGCCCTCGGCTGGTCAACCTCGCATGTCGCCGCCTGCTTCCAGCCCGCGCCGGTGATGCTGAAGACCAACAGCCCGGTCCACGCGCTGACGCTGGGCGTGCAGCGCACGCACCGCGCGGTGCTGCAGACGTACCTCACCTTCGCGCGCCTGTTCCAAGGGACCGTGCGCGTCGAGCACCTGAAGGGCCCCGTCGGCATTGCGCACATCGGCTCGCAGTTCGCCAGCCAGGGGTTCATCTATGTTCTCTTCTTCCTCGCGCTCATCAGCGCAAACCTCGCGGTGATCAACTTCCTGCCCATCCCGATCGTCGACGGCGGGCTGATGGTCTTCCTCATCATCGAAGCGATCACGCGCAAGCCGGTCTCGATCCTAGTGCAGAACATCGCGACGATGATCGGGCTGGTGCTGATCGGGACGATGTTCATCGTGGTGACGTTCAATGATGTACGGGCGTTGTTCGTGGGTTGAACCGCGGGGAGCACAAGCGGCTTCCCTCGGCGGACCGCATCAGGGATGCGGTTTGGGTTGCGATCGTATCACAGCGAAATAGCACACGGCGCGTGAGCGGCGTGTTCGTCCGTCGCTTCTGAAAGGTGCGGATCGCCACGCGCTCGAGCGGTGTGCGGCCGCGTGACCCCCTGAGCAGTACAGGAGAAGGACCATGATGAGGAAGAAGAGAGGATCGTTGTTGCAATGGGCGCCGTTGTGTTTGGCTCTCGGTTTCGCGAGCACCGCGGCAACGCCGAGCCACGCCGGCGAGCGCGGTCCGACCGGCGCGCCGTGCGTCGGCGATGTTGACCATGACGGGATTGTGGGTCTGGGAGATATCGCGCTGATCACGATTCACTGGGGCGAGACCGTCCCGCCCGGCACGATGGGCGATGCCAACGGGAACGGGTTCATTTCGCTCTCCGATATCGCGCGCGTCATCGCCGAGTGGGGCCGCGCGTGCGACACCTGCGAGCTCTTCGAGGGCGGGTTCTGCAGCGGCGCGTGCACGATCCCCGGCTACACCTGCGACGTTACGAAATACATCCGGCGAGTCGACGGCTCGTTCGAGCCCGCGGCGTGCGCCTGCCTGCCGCCCGACGCGTGCCGCCCGATCTTCAGCGGCGGCGCGGGCGTCATCTGCACTGGCACCTGCCCGCCCGGGCTGGAATGCGCGATTCAGACCACGGCGAACATTGACGGCACGATCTGCTACGAGTGCGTGTGCGTCGTGCCGGGCACGTCGTTCTGCGGGCCGGGAACGACGCCCGACACGTGCGTGGGCGTGTGCCCGCCCGGGCAGTGCTGCGTCATCACCAAGATCCGCAAGGATCTGATGGGGAACATCACGGTGCAGGACTGTGCCTGCGTGCCTTGGAACGGGAATCCGTGCCGTGTGATCGCGCCAGGCGGCGTGCCGCAGTGCGTTGGAGATTGCCCGCCCGGGCAGGTGTGCAACCTGATCCAGATGCCAGTCATGATCCCTGACGGGATGGGCGGGATGGTGCCAAACGGCGAGATCGACTTCATGTGCATGTGCGGCCCGGCCCCCGCGGCACCGATGTGCCCCGCCAACGCGGACGCGGGCCTCGCGCCGATGCAACCGAACAACTGGAACGGCAACGGCGCGCCGAATTTCCAGGACCGCAACAACTGCTACAACTACGGCACGAACCGCAAGCAGCCCGCCGCCCCGGCGCCGATCAAGGCGCAGCCCGGCCTCGCGTGTGGCCGTCAGTACGCCACGATCGACTGCCAGGATGTGAAGAACTCCGCGATCTGCGACGGGCTGATCTTCATCGGTGATGCGCCGGCCGGGATGTTCCCCGCGTGCCCGAACGGCGCGTGCCTCGTCGCCCTCGTCGTTGGTCCCGGCGACGACTATCACTGGTACCGCCAGAACGGCGACGGTACGTGGTCGCACAAGCCGGGCACCACGCCGGTGACCAATCTCGACACCGCGGGCAATGTGATCACCGATCCGCGCACGGCGGACCGGCGCTTTGACCCCATGGATGCCGCGGGCACGGGCTACACGGATTTCTGCGGGTTCATGTGCGTTCCCGCCGCGGTCACGGTGCGCGAAGGCTCGGCTGCTGATGCGGACGAGCCCGTCGAGCTCGGTGTGCCGTCGAACGAAGCACGCCTCTCCGTGCTGTACTACTCCGGCCGCTACGACCCGGAGTGGACCGCGGCTCCGAGCGATGTTGCCGAGATCAACTGCCGACTGAACGCGGCCATCGCCGCGGCGCCGGGCGGCATCCCCAACCCGATGTGGCCGGGCAAGCTCGGCTTCGCGGGCCTGCGCGTCACCTCGGGTGTCGCCACCGGTCTGCCGGAATTGATCACTGTCTACCAGGGCGTCATCGAAGTGAACAACGGCGGGATCACCGTGTACTACCCCGATGTCTCGCAGCTCGGCGAAGTGCTCCGTTGCGGGGCGATCGCTCAGGGCTTTGGTTCGCTTGTGCCTTCGGGCCCGTGCGGGCCGCTGCCGCGGTGCCCGTAATCCGGGCGAGGCTTGGCTCAAAGTGAACAGCTCTCCCCATCGGCCGGCCCTCGCACATCGCGGGGCCGGCCTTTTTCATGCCTTGCCCGACTGACTGACATGCTTCCATCGGCGCGGCCCGCGCGTCATACTGAGGTGATGACCCACTCGATGATTGCCGTGCTCACCGTCATGCTGGTCACCGTCGCGGCGCATGCTGCGCCGCCCGAAGTCCCGGTCGCCACGCGCCCGGAAGCGCTCGCCCCGCGCGCGATGGCGGCGACGAGTCACCCGCTCGCCACCGAGACGGCGCTCGAGATTATGCGCGCGGGCGGGAGCGCGGTGGACGCGGCGATCGCCGCCAACGCGTGCCTCGGGCTCATGGAGCCGACCGGCTGCGGCATCGGCGGCGATCTCTTCGCGATGGTGTGGGACCCCGCGAACAAACAACTCCGCGGCTACAACGGCTCGGGGCGCTCGCCCAAGTCGGTTACGCTCGAGCAGCTCCGCGCGGTGCTGCGCGAGCGCGGGCTCGAGCGCATCCCGGCGCACGGACCTCTGCCCGTCACCGTCCCCGGCTGCGTCGACGGCTGGTTCGCGCTGCACGGCAAGTTCGGCGTGCTGCCGATGAAAGACGTGCTCGCGCCGGCGATCCGGTACGCGAACGAGGGTTTCGCGGTGACGGAAGTGATCGCGGACGGGTGGCAGCGGAACCTTGAAGTGCTGAAGAAGTTCTCGGGCGTCGCCGAGCAGTTCTCCATTGATGGTCGCGCGCCGAAAGCGGGCGAGACTTGGCGCAACACCAACCTTGGGCGCACGCTCAGCACCATTGCCGCGTGCGGGCGCGATGGCTTCTATAAAGGGGAAGTCCCGCAGATCATCGAGTCGTACCTCGCAGCGCAGGGCGGGTTTCTGAAAGCCGAGGACTTCGCGGCGCACTCGGGCGAGTGGGTCACGCCCGTTTCGACCAACTACCGCGGCTACGACGTGTGGGAATTGCCGCCGAACGGGCAGGGCATCGCGGCGCTGCAGATTCTCAACATCCTCGAAACGTTCGACGTGAAGTCGCTCGGGTGGGGCACGCCGGACTATGTGCATCTGTTCGTCGAAGCCAAGAAGCTGGCGTTCGAGGACCGCGCGCGGTACTACGCGGACCCGGCATTCGCCGTCGCGCCGCTGAAGCGGTTGCTGAACAAGACGTACGCGAAGGAGCGGGCCGGGCTGATCGACATGACGCGCGCGGCGATCGCGGTCGAGCCGGGGATGATGCCGCCGGGCGGCGCGGACACGATCTACCTGACCGTCGCGGACGAGAAGGGCATGATGGTCTCGCTCATCCAGTCGAACTACCGCGGCATGGGGTCGGGCATGGCGCCGATGGGCGAGGACGGCGCTTCAACAGGTCTCGGCTTCATCCTGCAAGACCGCGGCGAGCAGTTCGCGCTCGTTGAAGATCACCCGAATGTCTTTGCGCCGGGCAAGCGCCCGTTCCACACGATCATCCCCGCGTTCATCACGGTGGGCGGCGAGCCGTGGATCAGCTTCGGCGTGATGGGCGGCGCGATGCAGCCGCAGGGGCACGCGCAGATCGTGGTGAACCTCATCGACTTCGGCATGAGTCTTCAACAAGCGGGCGACACGCCGCGGATTCACCACGACGGCAGCACCGAGCCGCAGGGCGCGGTGAAACCGATGGCCGACGGCGGGGTGCTCAACCTCGAACCCGGATTCCCGCAGACAACGCTCGACGAACTTGCGAATCGCGGGCACACGCTCAAACCCGCGAATCGCGCGGTGTTTGGTGGGTACCAGGCGATCATGCGCGACGGGAAGACTGGGGCGTACACCGGCGCGAGCGAGTCGCGGAAGGACGGGTATGCGAAGGGGTATTGAGCACGATTCCTGCACACATATGAGGTGGATCGGTGAACGTAGAGCAGAGGATCACCCTCCAAGAGCCGCTGCGGCTTCGTTCGGCGTTCATGTTTCCGCTGCAGTCACGCATCGCGCGCCGTGAAGTCCTCATCGGCGGTGTCTGGCTGCTCGTGCCGGTGATCGGCTGGCTCCTCAACATGGGTCACCGGATCATGATGACCCATCACATGCAGCACGGGCACCCCGCGTGGCCCGCGTGGAAGAACTACCCGGCACTCCTGCGTCACGGAACTCTGACATTCCTCGGCATGGTGGAGTATCACGCCCCGGCGGTAGTGTGCCACTACTTCGCGTGGCGGAATGATTCCGCATGGCTCCACTGGATCGGTGCCGCGCTTTGGCTGCTCGCGTCGGTCACGGTGCCGGGGTACATGTCGCACTACTGCCGCTCGCTCGATCCGCGCGAGATCTTCGACCCGCTCCGGGCGATGCGGCGCGTTCTGCAGGGCGGTCGTGCCTACTGGCACGCGTGGGGTATCGCGCTCGCGGCCCTCGCGGTCTCATTCGCCGGATTGTTCCTCTTCGGCATCGGCTTCCTCTTCACGAGCGTGTGGTTCTGGCAGGTGGCGGGGTTCTCCTTTGCCACCGTGTTCACACAGCGGTTCAGGCTGGATCAAGAGAAAGCGGGCGCACCGACCGGTGCGCCCGCTTGAATACATGATGATGATGCGTGGGCCCCGAAGACTACGCGGCGCGGCGACGGCGCGACGCCACAACGCCCGCGATGCCCAGAAGCGCCGCCGCGCCGGGCGCGGGGACCACGTAGTTCGGCAGGTGAACCTCGCCGTTGCCGGTGAAGGAGCCGACGAACACCGAGCCGTCGATGCTGGTGGTGTTGGTCAGGTGCGCCTGCGGGGCCAGGATCGCGCCGTTGAAGTTGCGGTCGATCTGAATGCTGGTGGCTTCAAAGAAGTTCCAGATCGCGCTCGCACGCACGGCGGGGGTGAGCCAGTCGCCGACGAAGTTGCCCCCGTTGTTGTAGTTGACGTTCGCACCGGTGACGTTGATCACAAGCGACGTCGCGCCGTTCAGGTTCAGCCCGATCGACTGGATCAGGCCGCTCGTGAACAGCTCGGCGGCGTTGATGTTGAACACCGCGCGGCCGAAGGCGTCGGGGGCGGCGTTGAACGTCGCCGGGCCCGGCTGGTCCGAGGGCAGGGTCACGGTGCTGTTCGCCGCCAGCGCCTGAAGCGAGCCCGAAGTCGAAGCCAGCTCGGCGGCGACTCCGGGGACCATCGCGGCGACCGAGCCATCGACAAATTCCTGGCTGCCGACGCCGTTGAAATTCACGCCGCCCGTTCGCAAGCCGCTGCGCCGAAGGTCGCCCGCGTTCAGATTGATGTTCGAGACGTTGATGTTCCCGCCGACCAGGAGCACATCGACATCCGCGAACGCGGCCGAGGGGGTCAGCATCGTGCCGAACGTCCCGCCGCCGGAGAGATTCCCGCCGATGAAGGTCCGCCCTTCAACCTCCGAAGTCAGCGACATATCGCCGGTGACGATAAGATTGAACTGATTGATGAACGCGCCGCTCGCCGGCGCGACAGCCCCTGTCACCAGCGCGGTGACACCGATAGCACAAACAAATAAACGCATCCGTGTTTTCCTCCTGGGACCGGCCGGCGTGTGCGCGCCGTCGGTCAAAACTCAACAGAGCGGCCAAACAGACCGCCCATTCGATTCCAAATTATTGGCCGAGCAGCCCGCGGAAGCAAGCGGCTTCAGGCGGATGTAAAGATCTTCAAGATTTCCCAGCTTGCCTGGTCCATCAAAGGCGGGCCAACTCTTCAAGTGTGGCGACTGACGGCCTCTCCCTCGGAGGGGGTTGGCGATGGGATGCCGAGCATTCGGCCGCGAGCGCCGGCCCGTCCGACATCTTCACACCTGTAGCACGCCCGTCCTGAATTCCCTCGAATAATCCCACCCCGCCGTCATCCGCAGCGCTGCGCCGAGTTCCTTCCGCGTCTCGTGAGGCTGGATGATGCGGTCGAGCCAGCCGCGCGCGGCCCCGTGGCGGATGTCCTGCTGCTCGTTGTAGCTGTCGCGCACCGCCGCGAGAATCGCTTTGTGGGTTTCCTCGTCGATCGTCTCGCCCTTGCGCTCGCGGCTCTTTTCCTCGATCATCGCCAGCGTGCCGCTCGCCTGCGCCGCGCCCATCACCGCGCACTTGGCGCTGGGCCAGGCGTACGACAGGAACGGGTCGAACGCCCGTCCGCACATCGCGTAGTTGCCCGCGCCGTAGCTGCCGCCCAGGATCACGACGATCTTGGGCGTGACGGTGTTGCTCATCGCGTTCACCATCTTCGCGCCGGCGCGGATGATGCCGTGCTGCTCGCTTTCTTTGCCGACCATGAAGCCGGTGGTGTCGTGCAGGAAGACGACGGGCAGCTTCTTCTGGTTGCAGTCCATGATGAAGCGCGCGGCCTTGTCCGCCGAGTCGTGATAGATCACGCCGCCGAGCTGCATGCCGCCGCCCGCGGGTTTCGAAACTTGCTTGTGATTGGCGACGATGCCGCACGGGCGGCCTTCGATCATCGCGTAGCCGGTGATGATCGACCCGCCGTACTCGGCTTTGTACTCGTCGAAGCTGCCGGCATCGACGATGCACCGGATGATCTGGCGCGTGTCGTACTGCGCGCCGGATTTGTCGGTGAAAAGGGTGTAGAGGTCGTCGATGGGGCGCTCGGGCGCTGCGGGGGAGCTGGAACGAGTGCTGAGGAGCGGGTGCTGAGTACTGAGTGAGGCGGATCGCGCGGCGTTGTTCTTCTCCATCAGGGCGCGGAGGCGCTCGAGACAGGACTCATCATCCTTCTCGCGGAAGTCGATGGTGCCGGAAATCGCCGCGTGCATCTTCGCGCCGCCGAGTTCTTCGTCGGTCACGTTTTGCCCGATCGCGGCTTTCACCAGCGCGGGACCGGCGAGATAGAGCCCGCTGCCCTCGGTCATCAGGAGTGTGTCGCACAGCACGGGCAGATACCCGCCGCCGGCGACGCAGAAACCCATGATCGCCGCGATCTGCGTGATGCCGGCCGCGCTGATCACCGCGTTATTACGGAAAATCCTGCCGAAATCGTCGGTGTCGGGGAAGACATCTTCCTGCAATGGAAGGAACACGCCCGCGGAGTCCACCAGGTACAGCAGCGGCAGGCGCGCCATTTGCGCGATCATCTGCGCGCGGATGATCTTCTTGCACGTCATCGGAAAAAACGCGCCCGCTTTCACCGTCGCGTCGTTGGCGATGATCATGCAGTCCACGCCGTGGACCGGCCCGACGCCCGTGACGACGCCCGCGCCCGGCGCCCCGCCGTGCTCTTTGTACATGCCGTGAGCGCACCACAGGCCGAGCTCGGTGAACGCGTTGGGGTCGTCGACGAGCTTCTCGACGCGCTCGCGCGCCGTGAGCCGCCCCTTCTCGTGCTGGCGTTCGATCGCCTTCAGCCCGCCGCCGAGCCTGATATCGCGCTCGGCCGACTGGAACTGTTCGTTGAGCGCGCGGAGCGCGTTGATCGTCGCGCCGCCCGAAGCGGCCGAACCACCCACCGATGCCGTCTGCGTTGCCATGAACACACCACCTCGTCAGCCGCACCAATCACGGACCACCGCGGCGGGGCGAGTGTACCGGGGGGCGGGGGCGGCCTGCGGCGTGCGGCACGGGAGTGCGCTGTGCGCGATGCGCGGTTCGCCGGCAAGTCTTGCGGCGTGCGCCAGACGATGCCGCGGATCACAACCCGTCAACCCACGAATCTGAGATGCCGAGCGCGGCCCCGAGCCCCCGAAACCCGAAGGCGCCGTCCCCTGACCCAAGCCCCCAGTCTCCTCCCCACTTCCGACTTCCGCCCTTCCGACTCTTATCCTCTCCCCGCCGCCGCGAGGCCGACGGCCGCGGTTTCGAGCGCCATCTCCATATTCACCGGCGAGAGTAGAAGGCGTTCGCTGGTGCTCAGCGCGTCGAGCCACTTCAGGCCCGCTTCCATCTCGACCGGATCGTTGTTTTTCACCGCGTCGCGCAGCCGGTGCCGCCCGCGTTCGCCGATGAGTCCGATCAGGTGCCGCATCGCCGTCTGGTTCGCCGCCTCCTTGCTCGCGTTGGCCCGGCCCTTCACCCACTCCTCCGCCCACTCGCCGACGAGTTCCTTCATCGTGCGCCCGAACTCCGGGGAGAAGGTGCCGCGCTCGGCGGCGCTCAGGAAACTCTCGAGCCGCTCGGCCCAGCGGTGCAGCCCCGTTTCCGCCGCCATCAGCGCCCGCCCCGGCGAGCCTTGCGCGAATCGCTCGACCCACGCGCGTTCGTCCTTCGCGAGTTCAAGCCCGCCCTTCTCGGCCCGTGCGAACCACGCCTTCATCGCTGTCTGATCCAGCGGGCCGAAGACCACGCGCTGGCACCGGCTGCGGATCGTCGGCAGCAGGAGGTCCTCGTTCGACGTGACCAAAATGATCACCGAACCGGGCGCCGGCTCCTCCAGCGTCTTCAGGATGGAGTTCTGCACCGGCGCATTCGTGCGCGAGCGGTCCATCAGCTCTGCTTCGTCGATGATGAACACCTTCTGTGCCAGAGATTCAGTACGGATGCTCGCCGACAGCGCGATGGGCTTGAGCAGGTGCTCCTCGATCACCGCTTTGGGGATCGTCAGCAGTTTCGCGTTGCGGACGCTCTTCTCTTCGGAGTACGCCGCCAGTTCCTTCGTGATGATGTGCAGGTCCGGGTGCGAGCCGCGCGCGATGAGCTGCTGCGTCGGGCTTTCGGGATCCGGCTCGAACTCGCCCTGCAGATTTGGACCGGTGGTCGGGTCGAGCACCATCGCGGCGAACGCCTCCGCCGCCGTCCGTTTGCCCACGCCGAAGGGCCCGCTGAAAATCCACGCGTGATGCACGCGCCCGCCCGAAGCGACGGCACGGAGCAACTCCACCGCGCGATCCTGCCCCACAAGGTCACGCAGCGACGGCGCTCGCCGCTCGACGGGTTCGGTTTGGGTCTCGGTCGTGCGTTTCGCCACGATCCCAGCGTACCCGATGGCCCCCGCACGCCGCGGACGCGCCCGCCGCCCGAATCCGCAAGCACCCGCGCCGCGGTGGTCGATGAATACGCCATGAAGTCTCCGCCGATCATGAAGCTCTGGACCATGACCCTGCTGACCGCGATCACCGGCGTCGCGGGGTACGTTTCGTACCGCTTCGCAAAGAGCGAACTCGCCGCCGAGGTGTACCGCGCGCGTCTGGAAAATCTCGCGAAAGACTACGAGTCACTCCGCGCCACCTACAACGAAGCGGTGCGCAAGAGCGTCGTCACCGAGCTCGTCGTGAAGAACAACGAGTTGTGCGTCGTCGTCCGCGGCGCGAGCGGCGAACTGAAGACCATCGAAACTCCCTTCGACCCGAAGCGCGAGATCTATGTTGACTACGCGCTGATCGACGGGCGCTTGCTCATCCGGCGCGTCTTCGACGACCGCACGCCGCCGGCGCAGGGGCTGGTGGTCGAGGGCGCGCTCGCGGGCGTGGACTGGGACGTGCCCGGCGCATCGCACGGCAAGGCGGTGTACCGCACCCTCGCCGAGGGACGCTGGGCGGTGAACGTCACCGGCAACGGCGCGCTCGGGCTAACGAAGATCGACGACTCGACGCCGACCGAAATGGTCGCCGCGCCGCAGGTGAAGGACTATGGCAAAGCGGTGGTCGAAGCCGACACCAGCGTGGGTGAAATCGGCATCGACGATGTGGTGCGCGGCTGGGTGGGCGGGCCGTGAACTCGCGGGGGCTGTCATCAATCAGGCGCGCTTCGCGCGCGCCTTCTTCTTCGCAACCGGCTTGCTCGCCGGCGATCGCTTCGCCGCCAACTTCTTGGGCACCCTTTTCTTCGCCGTCGGCTTCGCCTCCACCACCTCAAGCGCCAGCGTCCCCGCATTCAAATGCTTGACGGCGGCGAGCACATCGTCCGTGTGATGCTCCACGCCGCCCAAGTCCCACCGCTTCGCGATCACGCCGCTCGCGTCGATGAGGAACGTGGTGCGGTCGATGCCCATGTACTTCTTGCCGTACATGGATTTCTCGCGCAGCACGCCATAGGTGGCGGAGACTCCCGTCGATTCATCAGCCAGCAGCGGGATCTCGATCGTGTGCTTCTTCGCGAACTTCGCCTTGCTCTTCACGTCCAGCCGGCTGATCCCCAGCACCACCGCCCCGGCGCGCTTGATCCGCTCGCGCGCATCGCTGAACGAGCACGCCTCGGCGGTGCAGTCCTCGGTGTCGTCCTTCGGGTAGAAAAACAGCACCACCGCCGAGCCGCGGAGATCTTTGAGCCGATGAACCGTGCCGTGCTGATCGGGGAGCGAGAAGTCGGGAGCCTTGACGCCGGGGTTCAGGGGCATGCGCGGGTTCCTTCGTGGCTGCGGCGTCGCCGTGCTCCGTGCAATTCGTTGGGGGACGAGTTATGGATGCGATCACTTTATGACCGTGACCGAGGCGGGGGAAGAATGCGGGTGAAGAGGTGTCGCGACTGGTGACACACAGCGTACATCATGACCGAGACTCGACGACCGCACCTATTGCGGCGGGCCAACCGAAGAATCCCTCACTCCCGTTCGGGGCTGCCGTGATTCACCTCAACATCGACAGCAGCATCTCGCGCGCCGCCGCCGCGTCGGCTTTGCCGCCCGAGCGTTTCATGACGTCGCCCACGAGCCGCCCGATCGCTTGCATCTTGCCGGCGCGGACATCGCTGACCGCCTGCGCGTTCGCGGGGTTGTCGATGGATTCCTTCACCCAGGCGGCGAGGGCCGCGTCATCGCGCACCTGCAGCAGCCCGAGCCGTTCCGCCGCCGCGCGCGGGTCCTCGCCGTTCGCCGACTCGCACAGCGCGCCGAAAAGTTCGTCCGCGCCCTGGGCGCTGATGAGTTTCTCCTCGCGCAGGCGCACCAGCCCGCCGACCTGCACCGCGGAGATGCCGAGCGCTTCGACTGGCGCCGCGCGTTCGTTGGCGCGCTTGAAGCCCGACTGCAGGATGAGATTGGCGGCGAGCTTGCCCGCCGACTCGCGCTTCACGCCGCCGGCGCCGCCGGTCGCGGCGTCGATCGCCGACTCGTAGAACAGGCACGTCTCGCGCTCCTCGACGAGGGCGGTCGCTTCCTTCTCGCCCAAGCCGAACTCATTGATGTACCGCTTCCGGCGGGCGTGCGGCAGCTCGGGCTGGTCCGCGTTCAGGCGCTCGAGCCACGCGTGATCGACCGTCACGGGCAGTAGATCAGGGTCGGGGAAGTAGCGGTAATCGTGCGCATCTTCCTTCTCGCGCTGGAGGAACGTCTCTTCGCGCTGGTCGTCCCAGCCTCGCGTGGACTTCATTCCCGCGCCCATCTCACGCCCGTCCTCCAGCCATCGCTGCGGCTGCTGGCGGAGTTCATACTCGATGGCGCCGCGCACGCTCTTGAACGAGTTGAGGTTCTTCACCTCCACGATCGGCGTCTTCACGGTCCGCCCATCGCCGAGCGTCAGGATGCAGTTGATGTTCGGCTCGAAGCGCATGTGCCCCTTCTGCATCACGCCTTCGGTCGCGCCGAGGAACCGGCAGAGATTCCGCAGGGTCTGCGCGAACGCGACGACGTCATCCGCGCTGCGGAAATCCGGCGCGGTGACGATCTCGAGCAGCGGCGTGCCGGCGCGGTTCAGGTCCACGATCGAGTAGTCGATCGGTAGCCCGCCCGGCAATTCGTGCAGCAACTTGCCCGCGTCCTCTTCGAGGTGCGCGCGGATGATGCCAATGCGGCGCGACGCCCCGCCCGCCGCGTCCTCGATATCAAACGCGCCGTCGAAACACAGCGGCAGGTCGTACTGCGATATCTGGTAGTTCTTCGGCATGTCAGGGTAGAAGTAGCTCTTGCGGTCCCACTTCGTGAACCCCGCGATCGAGCACCCCAGCGCCAGCCCCACGCGGATCGACATCTCGATCGCGGCCCGGTTCAGCACCGGCAGCGCGCCGGGCAGCCCGAGCACCACCGGATCGATCAGCGTGTTCGGCTCGGGTGCGCCCGCCCCCCCGGTCATCGCGTGCGCCGGGTTGGGCACGCGCGTGAACATCTTGGTCCGCGTCGCCAATTCGACATGGATTTCAAGCCCGACCACGAGTTCAACGGAGCGGATCGTCGCCATGCCTCAATCGTAACGCACCGCCGGCCCCACCGATGAACGTGGCGAAGTGGCGATCAGATACGTCGCGCCGGAAGTCGCGGTCAGAACGCCCGCCGCGTGGATCGCCCAAGCCATGCCGAGCGCGTCGGCGAGCAGCCCCGCACCGAGCGCCCCGAGCGCGTAGCCCAGGTCGCGCCAGAAGCGGTACACCGAGAGCGCGCGGGCCCGCCAATCCGGCGCGCTGCAGTCGCTCACGTCGGCAAGCAGGGTTGGGTACACCATCGCCGTCCCGACGCCGAGCAGCAGCGACCCCACGATCCCAGCCACGAGCGCCCCGCCCGCGAGCATCGCGATGACGACATGCCCGAGCGCCTGCACCCACATGCCCAGCCCGATCAGCCACCGCCGACCGATGAAGTCGCTCAACCAGCCGGTGACGATCTGGCACACACCCCACGACAGCGGGTACAGCGCGACGATCAGCCCGACGCGCTCGATGGGCAACCCGGCGGCGGTAAAGAACAACGGGAAGATCCCCCACGCCATCCCGTCGTTCAGATTGTTCACCAGCCCCGCTTGCGAGCACGCGAACAGGCGGCGATCGCGGAACGACGAACGGGCGAAGACGGCCGGGAATGAACCAGCGGCGCGGGGGATCGGGCTCGCGGGGTGCGGCGCGCCCCGCGTCTCCTTCACCACGAACATCGACAGCACCAGCCCGGCCGCCGCGAACCCCGCCGCCAGATAGAAGGGCTGCGGGCGCAGCCCGTACTGAGCGGCGATAAACCCCGTAGCCCACGCCGTCGCACCGACCGCGACGTAGCCCGCGAACTCGTTCAGCCCCAGCGCCAAGCCGCGGCGTGACGGGCCGACCAGGTCGATCTTCATCACCACCGTCATGGACCACGCGAGCCCCTGCTGCACGCCCAGCAGCACGTTCGCGCCGACGATCCACTCGAAGCTGGGCGACCACATCAGCATGAACGGCACGGGCAGCCCGATCAGCCAGCCCAGCACCAGCACCGGCTTCCGCCCCCAGCGGTCCGCCAGCGCGCCGGAGACAAGATTCGCCAGCGCCTTCGTCAAGCCGAAGGTCACGATAAAACTCGTGGCGATCGTGATCGATGCGAGCTGAAACTCGCGCTCGCCCATCAGCGGCACGACCGTGCGCTGCACCCCCACCATCCCGCCCACGAACGCGTTCACCAGAACCAGCAGCAGAAACTGCGGCAGGTTCGCGCGCAGTCCCGGCGTGATCGGCGGCGCGTGCGTGTGCCCGGATGCGGTGCGCATGCGCACACACTAACGACTCTGCAATTCGCGCGGACGGCTCAGGCCGGGCCTGGCTTTTTCTCGAAGTGCTCGACCGCTTCCAGCACCTTCGGCAGGTACACCAACCCCGGCCCGCCCTGCATCATCACCACCACGCCGGCGGTGTCCATGATCTGGTCGCCCGTCGCACCCGACTTGAAGCACTTCTCGACGTGCGCGTAGATGCAGTTCTCGCAGCGCAGCGCCACCGCGATGCCCAGCGCGATCAGTTCCTTCTCGCGCAGCGACAATGCTCCGTCTTTCATCACAGAGCCGAAGAGCGAACCGAAGCCCTTGGCGGCGTCGGCGGCCCGCGTCTTCGCGTGCCCCATCAGCGCCGGCCAGTTGGCGTAGAAATCCGCGGCGGAATGCAGAGACATCGTCGTTCCCTTCTTTGTTGGACAGCCAATCGAGCATTGGTCACGGCTTCGGGCAGGCGGCATTCGCGGGGGCGCGCAGCACGCGGTTCCACGGCATGAAGCTCAGCATGACCGCCATCCCGCACGTGCCGCTGACGCCTGCGAACAGCAGCCCCGCACCGAAGAACCCCGTCAGCACGAGGAACCCAGGGGACACAAACCACGCCAGCAGACTGCAGAGCAGCACCATCGAGCCGACCACGATCTGCACCTGGCGCATGATGCTGATGGGGATGCGCCCGGCGGCGCGCTGAACGGGCAGACCCGCCGACTTCCACGCTTCGATGCCGCCGGTCAGATGCACCGCGCCGGCGCGACCGGCGGCGATCAGCCGCGCCGCCGCCTCGCCCGAGCGCCGACCGCCCCGGCAGTGCAGCACGACTTCCCGCTCATCCGCCCCCGTCGGCACGCGTTTCGGATCAAACGCCGACAGCGGCACGAGCACCGACCCCTCGATCCGCTCGGCGGCGTGCTCGTCCGGCTCGCGCACATCAATCACCGTCGCCCTCCCCTGCGTAATCCACGACGCCAGAGTCCGCGCATCCACTTCACGCACGCCCGGGGCGGGGGCCGAGGATCCCGCTGCCGAGGTGAGTCTCTGGGCCGATTCAATTCCGGTGGTCATGGGGCACCTCCCTACAGCCCAAGTATAGCAAATAGGATACAAATATCCACTACTAAACGGCGTGAATTTATGGCGTTTTTATGCCATTCTGCCGAGCCGCTGGCGCGAGGCTCAGCGCGTCGCGCAGCCGCATCCCGCCGAGCCGCAAGTGCCGGGCTTGCCCTCGGTCGGCGCGCCGGACTTCTCCCACGCGAGGAACCCGCCGGCGATGTTGGTCGCGTCGTAGCCGAGGCGCTGGAGATACGCGACCGCGCGGGCGCTCCGTCCGCCGCTGCGGCAGTTCACCAGGATGGGCGCGCCCTTCGGCAACTCCGCGAGACGCTCGGGCAGGCGCGGGTACGCCGCGTGAGTCGCGCGGGGCAGGTGCCCGGCGGCGAATTCATCCGCGCGGCGCACGTCGAGATTAAACACGCCCCCCGTCGCCATCCTGTCGCGCGCCGCGCCGACGTCGATCTCCTTGCTCGTCGCCAGCTTGCCGCCCGCGCCGGCGTACTCGCGCAGCGATTCGGGGCTGATCCACCCCTGGATGTTGTCAAGCCCGATACGCACGAGGTCGCGGACGAGCCCGTCGATCTTCGACTCCGGCGCGAGCAGGTAGATCGCCTCGTTCTCCTTCACATAGGAACCGGCCACGGCGTGGAACATGTTGTCCTGCGGCGCGAAGAGCGAGCCGGGCAGGTGCCCCGCGCGGAAGTCTGCCCACGCGCGCGTGTCGATCACCGCCGACTTCTGTGTGTCGATGCCCATGAGCTGCGCGCCGATCATGTGATCCGGCTTGGGCAGTTGCCCCAGCACGCGCGGGCCGAGCTTGTTGTCGCGCTTCATCCGCGCGAAATACATGGGCGGCTCGGGCTGTCCCTCGAGGATGAACTCAACGAACTTCTGCTCGCTTGCCGACGCGAGAATCGCGGGGTTGAAGCGTTTCTCGTAGCCGACGGTCGATTGCGGCACGGCGCCGAGCGCCTTTCCGCAGGCGCTCCCCGCGCCGTGCGCGGGCCACACCTGAACCCAGTCAGGCAGCTTCTGGAACTCGACGACGCTCTTGTACAGCGCGCGGGCCGATGGTTCCTTCGCCCCTTCCTGTCCAGCGGCGGTTTCAAGCAGGTCGGGCCGACCAAGATCGCCGACGAACACAAAGTCGCCGGTGATGACGCCCATCGGCTCTCCCGCGCCCCCGCCGCGATCGGTGACGAGATAGCACACATGCTCGGGCGTGTGCCCCGGCGTGTGCAGCGTGCGGAACTCGATGTTGCCGATCTTGAATGTGTCGTTGTGCTTGAGGCTCTGATAATTGTACGCCCCGCCGCTGGCGCGCTTCGTCACCCACTCCGACTGCCAGTCGCGCCCGCCTTCGCCCGAGACGTACACCTTCGCGCCGGTCTGCTCGGCCAGCTCGCGCGCGCCGGAGAGGAAGTCCGCATGGATGTGCGTCTCCGCAACCGCGACGATCTTCAGCCCCTCCTTCGCGGCGAGCGCGATGTACCGATCGACATCGCGCTCCGGGTCGAAGATGATCGCTTCGCCGGTCTTCTGGCAGCCGATGAGGTACGCCGCCTGGGCGAGACGGTCGTCGTAGATCAAGCGCATGAGCATGGCGGAGTATCTCCAGAATCGCCGCAGCGGGATCGCCACGGGAACGCAATTCTAGGCGGATTTTCGGCGGATCTCCCGCAGTCACCGGGCATCCCCGCATGACCCCCGGTCATCGCTGTGAATGAGCGTTCGCACGAGTATTGGGCATCGCGCGCGGGTTGCACGACGCGCTCCAGAATCGGACATTCATCAAACCGGGCCGTACACTCGGCCCATCCCTCGCCCTGGATCACGCCGCGACATCGATCCGCCGCCGCGCACGCCGCCGGAACCACCGCACTCGTGACGGCTGCCCGCGTGTGCCGCGCATGAAAGGAGCAACGCTCATGGACCAGTCTCGTCACTTCCAAGTCGTCATCGTCGGCGGCGGCACGGGCGGAATCTCCGTCGCCGCGCGCCTCGTGAAACAGCTCGGCAAAGGGAAGGTCGCGGTCATCGAGCCCTCGGACAAGCACTACTACCAGCCGATGTGGACCCTCGTCGGCGCCGGCGACGCGGACGTGCAGTCGACCGTGCGCTCCGAGAAAGACATCATGCCCGCCGGCGTCGAGTGGCTGCGCGACAGCGTCACCGAGTTCGACCCGGACAAGAACACGGTGCGCACGAAGAACGGGCGCGCTTATACCTACGACTATCTCGTCGTCGCCGCGGGTTTGTGCGTGGATTGGGACAAGGTGAAGGGCCTGCCAGGCAACGTCGGGCAGCACGGCATCTGCAGCAACTACTCCTTCGAGTCCGCGCCGCTCACCTGGCGCACCATCCAGAATTTCAAGGGCGGCGACGCGCTCTTCACCCACCCAGCGACGCCCATCAAGTGCGGCGGGGCACCGCAGAAAATCATGTACCTCGCAGACGACGCGTTTCGACGCCGGGGCATGCGAGAGAAGACCAACATCCTGTTCTTCATGGGCGAAGCGGCCATCTTCAAAGTCGAGAAGTACGCGAAGGCGCTGCTCGACGTGATCAAGCGCAAAGGCATCACGGTGAACTACCGGCACAGCCTCGTCGAACTCCGTACCGCGAGCCGCGAAGCGGTGTTCCAGGATTTGAACGCGAACAAGGAAGTCGTGCAGCACTGGGACATGATCCACGTGACGCCGCCGATGAGCCCGCCCCCGTTTATCAAATCAAGCCCGTTCGCGAACGAAGCCGGCTGGTTCAACATCGACAAGAACACGCTGCGCAACCCGAAGTGGATGAACGTCTACGCGCTGGGCGATTGCTCGAGCTTGCCGACCAGCAAGACAGCCGCCGCAATCCGCAAGCAAGCCCCGGTTCTCTGCGCGAACCTGATGTCACAGATCAAGGGCGGCCAGCCGATCGAAATGTACGACGGCTACACGTCCTGCCCGCTGACCACCGGCTACGGCAAGCTGATCCTCGCGGAGTTCGACTACGACCTCAAGCCGCGGGAGACGTTCCCGTTCGACCAGGGGAAGGAGCGGTGGAGCATGTACCAGCTGAAGAAGCATCTGCTGCCGCTGATGTATTGGAAGGGGATGATGAAAGGGAGGGCTTAGAATTTCGCCTCCAGCGGACTGCGTAGTAATGTTTCGTGTCAGGTGCGGTTCGTGTTGCTCGCGCGCCCAGTCTCCGCTGCCGCGCACAGCGCCTTCCACGTCCGCCGAATCTCCGGCTCCGTCGTGTTCGACCCCGCGATCGCTAACCTCAGCACCACCCGCGGCTGCATGCTCCCGTCCGGCTCGCGCACCGGGATCACCGTGTGCGACAGGTACGCCTCGCCCGAGCGGTTCACCGCTTCGAGCACTTTTTTGTTGTCCTCGTCGGTCGCCGGCGGGGGTAACCTGAAGCACACCAGGGCGCACGACCTCGGGGCGGCGATCTCGAAGTGCTTCTTCGGGTCGTCGCGGATGATCGATTCCATCAGCGTGGCGAGGCGGACGTGCTCGCGGATGTGGGCGCGCAAACCCTCCACGCCGTAGTGCCGGATGACAAACCACAGCTTCAGCGCGTTGAACCGCCGGCCCAGCGGTACCTGCCAGTCGCGGTAGTCGATCACCTGCCCGGACTGGCTCATCGCGTTCTTCAGGTACTCGGGCGTGACGGACATCGCGCCTGTGAGTGCCGCGCGGTCGCTGACCCAGAACGCGGAGCAGTGCAGGTTCGTCAGCAGCCATTTGTGCGGGTCGAAGACGAAGGAATCGGCGAGCTCGATGCCGTCGATCATCCAGCGGAACTCGGGGCACACGCACGCGGCCCCGGCGAACGCGGCATCGACATGCAGCCAAAGCCCCTCGCGCCGGCACACCTCGCCGATCGGGCGGAGCGGGTCGATCGCGGTGGAACTCGTCGTGCCTGTGGTCGCGGTGACGAAGAAGGGGTGCAGCCCCGCCGCCCGATCGCGCGCGATGGCGTCCGCAAGCGCCCGCGACTTCATCGCCAGTTTCTCGTCCACCTCGATCAGGCGCAGGTTCTCCCGCGGCATCCCCGCAACGATCAGCCCCTTCACGACTGAACTGTGCGCCTGCGTGGAGGTGTACGCCGTGAACGTTCGAAAATCCGGCGCGCCGAGCGCGGCGAGCGAATCGTCGTCGTGCTGGTGCGCCGCGCCGGGGCCGTCGCTCTTCAACCGCCGCGCGGCGCGGTAGCGGGCGGCGAGGAGCGCGACGAGGTTCGAATCGCTCGCGGTGCACTGGATCACGCCGCCGCCCTGCTGCGGCTCAGTGCTCGTGCTCTTGAAGCGCGCTGGCAGGCCGATCATGTCGGCGAGCCAGTCCATGACTTTCGTTTCGAGTTCCGTGCACGCGGGGCTGGTGGTCCAGAGCATGCCCTGGATGCCCAGCGCGCCGGCGAGCATCTCGCCCAGCATCCCCGGCGCGCTCGCGTTCGCGCTGAAATACGCGAAGAACCGCGGCGACTGCCAGTGCGTGACGCCCGGGATGATCAAGCGGTCAATATCGCGCAGGATGTTCTCCCACGGCTCGCCCTGCTCCGGCGCGGCGGCGGGCAGCGCGTTGAACAATTCGTTCGGCGTGTTGCGCGACAGGACGGGGTACTCCCCCACTTTCCCCATGTAGTCGGCGATCCAATCGACCATCTGATGACCCCGCCGACGGAACTCGTCGGGGGTCATGTGGGGGACTGATCCGTGGGTGGAAGAATGGCTGCTGGAAGGCTCAGGCATGGGGGATAGCGTAGGGCAGTTTCCGCCCGTCGTCCCGAGCAAACGCGAAGGAATCGCGATGGTGTACTACCCCGGCAATTTCGCGAGTTCCCGCTCCGCCGCTCGCGCCAGTCGCTCGACGATCGCATCGCCGAACTCGAACGGCAATCCCGCGGCTTCGAATAGCTCCGGCAGCGGGCGCGACCCGCCGAGCGACAGCCCGCGCTCGTAGCGCCGCAGCGCTTCGGGCAATCCCTGTTCGATCGCCACGAGCCACAGCCCCATCGAGCCGAGGCGCGCGATGCCGTACTCGATGTAATAGAACGGGTGCGTGAAGAGGTGGAGTTGCTTGTGCCACTGCCACGCGCGCTCGTCTTCGAGCCCCTCCCATGACACGCCCGCGCCGAAGCGCTGGTCGAGTTCGAGCCACGCTCGGTTGCGCTCGGCGCGCGAATGACCCGGGTTCGTGTGCGTCCAGTGCTGGAACGCGTCCACCTGCGCGATCCACGGCAGGGTGGCGAGCGCGTGCCCCTCGATCTGGTCACGCTTGGCGCGCCCGAGTTCCTCCGCCGTCGAATAGAACTCGTCAAAGAATGGCGCGGTGAGCAATTCCATCGTCATACTCGCGACTTCGCAGAACTCCGTCGGTGCCTCGCGGTACCACACCAGCGGTTCATCGCGGGCAAAGAGCGCGTGGAACGCGTGCCCCGCTTCGTGCACCAGCGTCTCCACGTCGCGCTGCACGCCAGCGGCGTTCATGAAGATGAAGGGCGTGCGCTCCCGGTCGCGCATCGCCTGGTACCCGCCCGGTGCCTTGCCCTTGCGGCTGTCGAGGTCGAACCCCCTCGCCGGTGCGCCGTTCTCGCCCAGCGCCCGGAAGAAGCGCGACAGCGCCGGGTCCATGCGGTCGAACACCCGCCGGCAGCGTTCGAGAAGGTCATCGCCGTTCGTGAACGGCTTCAGCGGCGGGCGACCATGCTGGTCGACCGCGACATCCCACGGCCGCATCGCGCTCACGCCCATCGCACGCCGGCGACGCTCCGCCGTCACGCGCGTCAGCGGCACGATGTGCTTCTCCACCGCGCCGTGCAGCGCGAAGCAGTGCGCCGGCGTGTAATCAAACCGACGCCGCGCCTTGAAGCTGTAGTCGCGGTAATTCTCGAACCCCGTGTTCGACGCGATCCGCGCCCGCAGCGCCAGCATCCGGTCGTAAATGTCATCGATTTCATCTCGGTCGCGCAGGCGCCGCTCCGCTACGGCCCGGAACGCCGACTCACGCACCGCGCGCTCGGTCGCCATCTGCTCCTTCGCCATCTGCGGCAGGGTGCGTTCCTCCCCGCCGAACCGCACTGTCATCGCGCCGATCAACTGCTGGTAGCGCTGCCCCAGCTTCTCGTGCTCGGTGAAGAGCGGCAGGTTCTCCTCGCGGAACAGCTCGACCTCGGCGCGCGAATCGCGCAGCAGCACGCCGTAGCGCCGCGGGTCCAGCGGGTGCCGGGCGGCGGCCTCGACAAGCCGCTTGCTGAGATCGAACGAGAGCTGGCGCAGCTTCGGATCGATGTCCTCGAGGTGCCGCGTGTACGCCGCCGCCACCGCATCGTCGTCGGTGTGGCACGTCATCGCGATGTAGAGGTCGATCCGCGCTTCCGAGCACGCCGCGTCGAACTCGCTGCGGTCCAGCAGCCACCGCTCGATGTCGGCGGCGGACTTCAGCTCGCGCTTCAGCAGTTCCACCGCCAGCGGCTCGATCGAGCCCCAGTCCGCCCCGTCGAACGACGCCGGCACAAAGTCCGACGCGGGCTTCGCCGGAGGAAGCGATACCAACCCCTCGGCACGTGCACTCGAAGCGGGCGAACTTGTCGGTTTCATGCGCGGCTCCCGGAATGGGTCATCGACGATTTCAACATGGAATCGCCCAGCATAAGCCGCCGAACGGCCGCGAAAAAGAACCGGCCCGGCGCTGAGCGCCGGGCCGGGAATCCGAGCCGTTCAAACCGAACCGATCGCTTAGCGGTTCTGCGCGTCGCGTTTCGCTTTCTCCTGCGCGTCGATGATCTTGCGCAGCTGCTTCTCGACGTCTTCGAACCACTCCTTGGTCAGAGCCGGGTCGCCGTACTTCGCCATCGAGGGAGCGCGCCGCGCGATCGATCGGAGCTCGTTCAGGTATGTGCGCGCCTTGCCCGCCTCGCCGTACTGGATCGCGATGTTCATCTTGTTGATGAGTTCGCTCGTGCGTGCCTGAGCTTCCTTGACGGCTTCGCGGAACTCGACCTGGTACTCATCCGCCTCGGGACCGACCTCGACCCATTCCTTGCAGCCCATGAGCTTCGCGAGTTCTTCCTTGGTGTCCGCGGTCCCGCGCGAGAACTTGTACTTCAACGCGTCGGTCGAGTTGAGGGTGAGAATCCGGTCGGGCGGGTTGACCAGGAACTGCCCGGCGGTGCCTTCCTTCCAGATCACGTTGCCGTCGGCATCGATGTCGCACGACAATGGCATCAGAATCTGCATCGCCCGCATGAGGAGCGGGTTGTACCCGCCGCGCTTGCTCAGCATTTCGCCGATGGAGAGCACCCACTGGAGCCCCTCGCCGTCCATCGCCTTCGCCTGCCCGGGGCCGGTCTGGGAGAACGCCACCGTACCGCCGAAGTTCCCTTCCTTCATGAAGTAGATTTCTTCGCAGTTCAGCCCGGTCATGCTCGCCGCCGAGATGGCGGACTCGATCCACGCCACGACGCGGTACTTGGGCTTGATCTTCTTGTGGATCGCGTCTGACAGCGGCTCCACTTCCGAGAGCGCGCCGCCGCCCGAGTTGATCCGCAGCACCACGATGTCCGGGCGTTCGTTCTCCGGAAGCTCGTCGAGCAGCGAGACGGAATGCAGCAGCGCGTCCGCATTCAGGAACGGGCCGACCATTTCTTCGAGGCTGATGAACGCGATCTTCGTCGCGCCCGCCGGGATGTTCGCGTTCGACTTGGGCGTCACCGCCGGCGCGTCGATCGCCGCCGCGTCGGCCGGCTTGTCGTCGGTCTTCGCGGCTTCATCGCGGACGATCTTCTTGATCTCGTCCTTCGTGAACGTCTCCTGCTTCTCGATGCCGGCGACCTTCACCATCAGGATGACGAAGGCGTCGGCCTCCTTCACGATGCGCCCCTCGACCACCTTCCCGTTCTTCAGATGAACGGCGGCGGCGGAGGCGGAGATCGACGGGACCAGCGCCGCCAGAGCCAGCGCCAGAGCCATCACGAACGGTTTCAGTCTGCGGAGCATGTCAACCTCTCTTGCGCGTGGCGCGCGGAACGGTACTTCTCTCGGCTAATTCTTCGCTGGGCTCGCGCTTTTCAGTTCCGACGATTGCTGTTCTCGGGCGGGGCGTTCTGGATCGCCTTGTTCACCGCCGCCAGCTTCGCTTTCAGTTCTTCGATCCGGACATCGAGCTGCGCCCTCTGCTGACCCTCCGGGTCAAACAACTCAGCGTAGGTCGCCATGATGCTGCGGATCTGACGGAGGATCTGCAGGCGCTTGCCCAGCGCCTTTCGGACCTCGTCGGGCGTGCCGCCCTGCTCTGGAGTCTCGTTCAATTCGACCCACAGTTTGCCGAGCCGCTGCGGGTTCCGCGTGATCTTCGAAATCGCGTCGTCGATGTCATTCTTCCAATCTTTGATGATCTTCGGCCCGCGGGTGTCCTTCAGCACCACGTAGTTCGTGCCGACTCCCAGCAGGTCCGCGAGTTGGTCGATGCTCGTCGCGGTGCCGTCGGAGACGCCCAGTTGCTTCGCGAGCACCGCGTCAAGGTTGAGCGTGTCGTTCGGCTTGCCGCTGATGCGCGACTTGTCCTTGCGATCGCCCTTGCCGTCGTCGGACAGGAGGGTCCAGCCGCCAGCCACCTCGTCCTCCGCCTTCATCTTCTCGAGCGGCATGTTGTAGATCGGCTTGCCACCCTCGAAGCGCACATAGAGCCAATAGTCCGCGCGGGCCATCGCGCGCACGAGTTCCGGCGCGTACCCGCCCTTTACGAACATGCCCTCCGCGTGCCCCAGGCGCAGGGAGATCTGCTTTTCGTTCACCATGTGATCGCCCATGTTGAAATCGCCGAGGTCGCCGATCCCGCCGAGGAGTGCCTCCTCAGTGAAATAAATCTCCGGGCTGATAAACGGCAGGAACGATGCCCCGCCCAGGGCATTCTCCACCCAGAAGACCACGCGGCGATTCTGCTCGCTCATCAGCTTCTCGATCGGCGGCGCGATCGTTTCCGTGCGGAACAGAGAGTCGAAATCGTCCTCGCCCTGCTCGTTGTTCGGCGACCGGGTGTCCATCTTGAACACCACGATGTCCGGGTTCACCCGCGCGATGTCTTCGCAGATCTTCGCGATCGGCGTCTCCGACACATGGATGCCCCAGCGGTCCTTCAACTCGACCAGGTAGATCTTCTTCGCGTTCTCATCGCCCGTGGGGGCGCGCCGGGCATCCTCATCCTTATCCTTGTCCTTATCCTTCTTCAAGCCGGTCGAAGGAGTCTCCGTCTTGGTCACGTTGGTCTCGGTGGCTTTCGTGTCGCTCTCTGCCGGGTTGCTCGCCACGCCGCGCTTGATCTCGAGGATCTCGCTCTTCTCGTACGTCGTGGGCGATGCGATCGACCCGATCCGTACCTCGAAACGGATGGTCGTCGCCGTCTCTTCGAGGATCTTGCCCTCGACTGTCTTGCCCGACTTCAGGATCAGCACGTCCCTCGCCGGCGCGGCGGTGGCAGCCGAAGGCTTCGCCTTCTCCGTATCCGCGCGCGCCAAAGACGCGCCGGGCGTGCCGAACGCGATCACCGCACCCACACCCAGAGCCGCGATCAGGGACAGAGCGGGATTCTTCTTCATAACGAGCCCATCCTCCGCGATCGCCCGGCAGTGCCAAGCGTCGTGATATCAACCTGCCGCGACCTAGAATGATTCCGATGCCGAGCGTGAGCGCGGATTCCACGCGCCCCCCGATCGAGCCCACTGCCCATCGCGGCTTGCACCAAAAGTATATGAACCGTTCGATAAGCGGTTCCATCCGTTTGCCCAACACGTCGCCGATCGTCCGACGGCTTCTTCGAGTCTCGTATTCGGTTCGTGATCTGTACGTGTGTGACCGACGCCCTTCACCCGGCAATCAAGCGCGCGAATCCAAGCCACGCTGTTCATCGAAACCTTCTCAACGCCGCTTGACTCGGGCCGATTTAGGCCCGACGGCGACGACAGGGCTTCGCCCCTCAAACTCACGAAAGGGACCCGGATGAATCTCACTGCACCGATCGCTATTGCTGCGCTCACGTTCATGACCTGCCCCGCCGCCGACCAGGCGCAGACCGCCGCCAAGTCCTGCGGCGAGAACGACGCCAAAGTCGTGAATGTCGCGTACGCAAAGGAAATGGACATCGTGGACACCGCCGTCGGCGCAGGGAACTTCAAGACCCTCGCCGCCGCCCTCGGCGCTGCCGGCCTCGTCGACACTCTTAAGGGTGCCGGCCCGTTTACCGTCTTCGCCCCGACCGACGCCGCCTTCGCCAAGCTCCCCGCCGGCACGGTTGAAACCCTGCTCAAGCCGGAGAACAAGGGCAAGCTCACCTCGATCCTCACCTATCACGTCGTCCCCGGCAGCGCGATGGCGAAAGATGTGACCGCCAAGAAGACCTGGACGACCGTCAACGGCCAGCGCGTCGAAATCTCCGAGAAGGGCGGCAAGTGGATGATCGACGGCGCCACCATCACCACCACCGACATCAAGTGCTCGAACGGCGTGATCCATGTGATCGACACCGTGATCATGCCCGAGGGCAAGAACATCGTCGAGACCGCCGTCGGCGCGAAGTTCAATACGCTCGCCAAGCTCCTGACCGCCGCCGACCTCGTCAGCACGCTCGAAGGCGCTGGCCCGTTCACCGTCTTCGCCCCCACCGATGAAGCCTTCGCCAAACTGCCGAAGGAGACCGTCGAGAGCCTGCTGAAGCCGGAAAACAAGGCCACTCTTGTCAAGGTCCTCACCTACCACGTTGTCCCGGGCCGCGTCTACGCCGATCAGGTCGTCGGCATGACCAGCGGCAAGACGGTCCAGGGTTCGAGTTTCACCGTCGCCGCCAAGAACGGCAAGGTGATGATCGACAACGCCACCGTCACCAAGACCGACATCGAAGCCTCCAACGGCGTGATCCACGTGATCGACACGGTCATCATGCCCAAGTAATGCCCTCTCCACCCCGCGGGAGCGTTGGAACAGTCCCTCCCGCGTCCTTGCACCACCGGACACCAGTGATTGATTCTTGCCTTCGCTGACCAGCCAGCGCGACCACAGCCTCCGGGGCGGCATCCCTATCGGTATGATGGGGGTACGGTGTCCACCGCCCCGGAGGCCATTTCGACGCGCATCGAGCCGCTCCTGCCGCGTATCGCGGCAGGCGAATCCGCCGCCGTCAAAGTCTTCATCGATCGCTACGGCGGCCTGGTCTGGTCACTGGCTCGGCGGATGTGCCCGACCGAAGCCGAAGATGCAGTGCAGGACGTGTTCGTCGATCTGTGGCGCAATGCCGACCGCTTCGATGAGCGTGTCGCCGGTGAAGCGACCTTCGTGGCGATGATCGCCCGCCGCCGGCTGATCGACCGCTCCCGCCAGCGTGCCCGCCGGCCGGCGAACGAAGGGTTCGTCGAGGACGCCCCGGCGCTCCGGAACGACCCGAAGATCGAGGTCTCTGAGGAAGCCGCCATCGCGCGAGACGCGATCGAACAACTCACCCCCGAGCAGCAGCGGGTCATCCGGCTGACGGTGATGCAGGGGCTGACGCACGAGGAAACTGCCGCCGCCACCGGCCTGCCGCTGGGCACCGTGAAGACCCACGCCCGCCGCGGTCTGATGAAGGTCCGAGAAATTCTTGAGAACGCCCGCCGGACGGTCCGGGTCGGGCTTGCGAACTAGCGAAAACCACGCGAGCGAATCGAGCGAAGCCAACCAACGAAGACGATGTCCCAGCACCCCGCCCATCTCGAACGCCTGACCGATCTGCTGTGCGATCGGCTGACGCTCGGCCTTGCGCCGAGCGAGGCGGCGGAGTTGCAGCAACTGCTCGACGCGCACCCCGAGTTCGACGTGGCTTCGTTCGAGCGCGCCGCCGCCGCCCTCGCGGTCGGGGGCACGCCGGCCGAGCGCCTGCCCGACGTGCTGGCGAAGTCGATCGAATCGAGCGCCGCCGCTCATCTGCCGGCGCCGCGCGATCGCGGCGTTGACGCGCCGATCCCCTTCCCGCGTGCCGCGCAGACCCAGCGCACCGGCTCGGGCTTCGCGTGGCTCGCCGCCGCCGCCGCCATCGGCATCGCCGCCATCGGCTGGTGGCCGAGGCTCTTCCCCGCGCCGACCGCGGGACCGGTCGCCGTCGAACTCACGCCGCGCGAAGAACTCGACGAACTCTTGAAGAACGACCCCGGCGTGATCCGCACCGCATGGACGCTCCCCGACGAAGCGAAGCCCGATGAAGCCTGCAAATCAGGCTGCAGCGGCGAAGTCATCTGGAGCAACGAGCGCCAGCAGGGCTACATGCGCTTCACGGGGCTGGCCGCCAACGACCCCGCCAAAAACCAGTACCAGCTCTGGATCTTCGACAAGAACCAGTCCACCGAGACGCCCATCGACGGCGGGGTCTTCGACATCGAAGTCACCAGCACCGGCGAAGCGATCATCCCCATCGATGCGAAGCTCAAGGTCGTCGAGCCGTTCATGTTCGCCGTCACCATCGAGAAGCCGGGCGGCGTGGTCCGCTCCGAACGCGGGCGCATCCCGGTGCTGGCGAAGGTCGGCGCGGGGTAACGCGGCCGAGTGGATCCGCCCGCGCGAGCAGGCGGGCGTTGAATTCGATGATGCTGTTTGACAGAACGACCTTCGGTTCGCGCCGAAGGCTCTGTCAACTCACGCCGACAGCGACAGCGGCTGATACGTCCCAGCCGTCGGCGTTGGGGTGCTCGGCATTGCCGCGGCTGCTGCGGGTTGGGACGCCGCCTGCCCGGCGCGTTCTTTCGCCATCTTGTCGAGCAGCAGTTGCCACGTCTCGCGCTCGAACTCCATTAGCTTCGTCACCTCGTCGAGCTTCGCGAGGTCCTTCTCGAAGCTGCCCTCGACGAGCAGCTTGAACATGTAGCTGTAGAGCGACTGGAGCTTCGCGCAGAGTTCCGGCGCGACCTCCGGGCGCAGCCCGTTCATCAGCTCGACGAGGATCGCCCTCGCGGAACTGAAGTTCTCGTAGACCTTCTCGAAGTTCTTCGACACAAGCGCGGCCCGCCCATCGTGCATGAAGCGGATGAATCCCTCAATGAGCATCATCCGCAGTTCCTCCGGCGTGGCGGTGAGGATCTTTGTGCGGATGTACGGGTTGTTGACGTCGATGGGCATCGCGTGATCTATCGGCCCGTCGGGCCCTCCACTTTCCGGCCCGTGAACCGGGGATTTCGCATCGTGCAATGCACGGCGTTATCCGACGTTCGAGATCCGTCCCAGAGCGCTCTGCTGGCTCTGCAGCTGCGCCAGCGCGCGCTCCATGTTGCTGAAATCGAGTTCAAGCTTCGCCTGCTTCCGCGCCAGGCGCTGGTCGATCGACTCGATCTGCCGTTCCTGCCCTCGCTTCTGCTCGTCCAGCGTGCGCGATCGCCGGGTCAGCACGCCGTCGACCGTGTTGGTCAGCCCGTTCGCGAGCGACTCCAGTCGCTCGGCGACGCCCTGGCGCGTGATGGTCTCGCTGCTCTCCGCCACGAACACGCCCGGCGAGATCTCCCGGCGCGACGAGGGTGTTCGCGTGCTGGCGGCGAACAAGTCCTCCACGCCCTGCGGGTCGTCCTGCAGCGCGGTGCGGAACTTGCTCGCGTCGAACGAGAGCTTCCCGCCCGTGCCAACGCGCACGCCCACCTGGAACAGACGTGTGTAGCGCCCCTCGACGCCGATGCCCGTTCCCTGCACGACGCTGGAAATCTGCTGGCGGATGTTGTCCGCCGTCGTATCGCCCAGCAGCGTGCCGCGGGTGTTGGTGTCCTGGTTGTACGTCTGGTAGCGGTCGAGCTTTTCAATAACGGTGTTGTACGCGGTCACGAACTGACCGATCGCGCTCTCGACGGCTTCCGTATCACGCGAGACCGTCAGCTCAACGGTCTTGTCGCTGGCCGACGCAAAGTCGATGTTCACACCCTGCACCACGCCGTCGAGCGAGTTGGTCGAACTGGTGAGCAGCACGGCCCGGGCCGGGTCGGCGGCCCCGAAGAACGCGATCGCGTCGTCGCCGCGCGAGAGCTGCTGCAAGCCGAGGTCGAACGTCCCCGTATCAATGATCGCGCGCCCGACCGAGCCCGACGCCTGGGCCGTGAAGCTCAGCCGGAACGGCGTGCCGCCCGAGCCGTCGCGGATCACCGCCGCCGAGACACCCACCCCCGCGTTATTGATCTTGGTCGAGATCTGGTCGAGCGTGTCGCCCGCCTCGAATGTCACGGTGCGTTCGAACGAACCAACGATCGGCCCGCCCGCGGTCGCCGCTTCGCCCACGAGGTTCAGCGACTTCGCTACCGTGCCGGACACGTCCGCGATCGTCAGTTTGCCCGCACCGGCACTGTTGTCGGTGATGGTGATCCCGTCGCCGTTCGCGTTGATCGACGCGGTGACGTTGATGGGGCGCGAATTAATGAATTGGATCAGCTCGTCCACGGTCTTGACGGTGTCGGCGATCGCCACGACCTCTGTCGTGCCGTCCGCTGCCGTGATGCGGAACGAGCCGGTCCCGATGCCCCGCCCGGCGTTGAGCGCCGACAGACGTGTCTCGCTGCTGAGCCACTTCGACTGCAGGTTGGTGCCCGAGAGTACGCCGTCGGCGTCGCCCGTCGTCGCCAGACCGAGCTGCGTCGCCGCTGTCCCCGAGATCACAAGGTTGCCCACAACCGCCCCGGCGTCGGTGGTGTCGGTGATCGACAGCCCGTTGCCCGCGCGGTTCAGCGACACCGCCGCGTTGATCGCCGGAGCCCCGCCCCCCGTATCCGCGAGCTTCGTATTGATGTCCGCGATCAGATCGCTCACCGACCCGCTCAGCGCCGAAGTGCTCAGCGAGATCGTCTTCGAGTTCCCCGCGCGGTCAGTGATGGTCAGTGAGTTCGCCGTGACACCCTGACCGCCGCGCAGGTTGTTCACCAACGTCGAGTTCAGTCCCGAGATCAGCCGTCGCCCGTTGACGGTGCTGCCCACAACGCCCGCCTGCCCCGTCGAAATGCCGAGGTCCTCCGCGGTCGTTCGATTCGTCCCGCTCACGACGGTAATGGGCCCGCCGCCCCCGCCCGTGTCGGTAACAACCAGCCCGTTCTGCGATGAATTGATCGCCACGCGCAGGGTCGAGCTTTCCGCCTCCGCCTTCGCGTTGATAATGCGGATCACGTCGCCCAGCGTCCCGGCGCGGTTCTGGTCCACAACCGTCGTCGGCGTGGTCGCCGGCGGCACGGCCGGCTCCTCGTGCGTGATCCGCCCAAGATCGATGTTGAGCACCTTGCCCGAGCGATCCGTGATGACGAGATCTGCGGCCCCGTCTCGGATGTTCACGCCGTTGCCGTCGTTGAGCGTGGAGAGGGCCGTGTTCTCAGACACGGTGCGGATCGCGCTGCCCGTGATCGACACCGCGCCCGCGCCGCTGGCCGTCCCCGCGATGCCCAGGCTCGTCGCGGTCGTGAAGCCACCGGCGTTCGAGATGCTCAGCGTGCCGTTGACATTCGTGTTGTCAACGATCTTCAACCGGTCCCCGTCGATCGACGCGGTCACGTCGATCGAGGAATTGTCGTTGATCGCGGTGAGCACATCGTCGATCGTTACCGCAGCGCCGAGATCGATCGTCGCCGTCCCGCCGCGCCGGTCGGTGATCTGGATCGACCCGCGCGAAACGCCCGACCCGCCGTTGAGTTCGCTGAGCTTCGTCTCGCTGGAGAGCGACCCGCCGCCGAGTTCGAACGTGAAGCTCGTGGCCCCGACGCCGGTGGTGTCGCGGTCGACGAAACCGCGCGAGAGCTGCTGCTGCGTGCTCACGAGGCGCTGCACGCGGAACTGGTACGTCCCGGACGCGGCGTTATTGCTCGCGGTCGCGCTGAGCACCTCGGTATCCGAGCTGACGGCCTTGGATGCCTTAAAAACCTTGTTCGCGTCGAACGCCCCCGCCGCCGTCTTCAGCGCCAGCAGCGCCGAGTTCACATCCAGGTACGCCGCCGACTGGCGCTGGATGCCGATGATCCGCGTCTGCGCCTGCTGCTTCGGCCGCGCTTCGAGCGACAGCAACTGCTGGATGAGCGTGCGCGTATCAATGCCGCTGATCAGACCGACGCCGCTTGAGATGCCGCCCATCGCGTTCATCCCCGATCCGCCGGCGCGCCGCTCCGGGCGCGCCAACAGAGGGTGTTACTCACGCGCGGCTCCGCCGCCGATCCGAACCGGGCGCGCGGACTGCCCGCGCACCCCTGATCCATGAATCCGCAAACGCCGCGCCGAAACGCGACGCCGCTCCGTCCTCTATCGGCGGTTTCCAACCCCTTGCTGCATCAGGGATTACTCCCGCACACCCCCGCGCCCACCCGCCGAGAACCACCGCGCTCGGGCGATTCGCACGCGGGCGCTCTCGGACCTCGCGCAGCATCCGCTCACATGAGCGCACACGCTGCGCGTCCGAAAAGGCAACAAGCCGCGGCGATCCGCCGCGGCTTGCGCTTTGTTCCCTGAGTTCGCTGCGCCCGGCTCAGCCGAGCACCATGTTCATCCCCGAAACCCCGGAACCCGGGGCCAACTCACGCCGCCTTGCGGCGCGAGAAGCTGCGCCGGGCGAAGCTGAAGCTGGTCGTGCGGCTGGTGCCGCGCCCGACCAGACGCAGACCACGCCGAGCCGTCCGCTTCGCGGTGCCGCGGCGGGCGGTGCGCTTCGCGGTAGAGCGACGGGCGGTCGTGCGACGAGCGGTCGTCTTGCGGGCGGTGCGGCGGGCCGTCCGGCGCGCGGTGCGCCGCGTGCGGGTCGCCTTCGCGACGCGGCGGCGGGTCGTGGTCTTCGTGCGCCGGGCTTTCGTCGTCCGCGCCTTGCGCGTCCGGGTCGTGCGCCGCGTGCGGCTCGTCGATTTGCGGGTCGTCGGCATGTCGATTCACTCCATTGTCAGACGCCGCGAATCACTCTCGTCCCGCGGCGGTGTGCGTTCGATCCCGCACACGCGGGACCATCCCCCGCGGCACGCCATCCCTGGCGATCGACCGCGGACGATCGCGTATCGACCGAACATCACCCCCCGATCAGCCATCTCCAGAATTTTTGAAGTTCAACTGGAGTCAGAACCACGCCGGACGCGCAGTTATCGCCGTTTCGCGCCGCCATCCCGCGTCCACCAAGGATCGCCATTCTTCATCTCTATACTGGTCGATTCACTCCGCAACGATCCGCCATGCCCCCCACCACGCCGCCAACCTGGTCGCCCGACTCCTGGAAGGGCAAGCTCGCCGCCCATCAGGCGGTGTACGAGGACCGCGCCGCGGTGGATGAAGCCGTGCGCCAACTCGGCGCGCTCCCCCCCCTCGTCACCAGCTTCGAGATCGAGAAGCTCAAAGCCCACCTCGCCGAGGCGCAGGAGGGCAAGCGCTTCGTCCTCCAAGGCGGCGACTGCGCCGAAACCCTCGCCGACTGCCGCGATGAGGTCATCACCGCGAAACTCAAGATTCTTCTCCAGATGTCGCTCGTGCTCGTGCACGGCTTGAAGAAGCCCGTCGTCCGCGTCGGTCGCTTCGCGGGGCAATACTCCAAGCCGCGCTCGAGCCGCACCGAGACGCGCACCGTCAACGGAGCACCGGTCACGCTGCCGAGCTACTTCGGCGACCTCGTGAACGGCGCGGAGTTCACCGCCGAAGCCCGCCGCCCCGATCCCTACCTCATGGTCCGCGGCTACAAGCACGCCGCCGTCACGCTCAACTTCATCCGCTCCCTGATCGACGG
Source organism: uncultured Phycisphaeraceae bacterium (assembly GCA_964391865.1). GTDB lineage: Bacteria > Planctomycetota > Phycisphaerae > Phycisphaerales > UBA1924 > DASZQL01. Next base: position 223,683 of record CAYMNQ010000003.1, on the reverse strand, counting down.
CGGGTTCGCCGACCTGCATCACCCTGAATACTGGGACCTGCGCTTCCTCCACCACGCCGCCATGCCCGACGCGCTCCGCGCGGAGTACCAGCATCTCACCAGCGAACTCGCCGACGCGCTGAAGTTCATGGAGATCCTGGGCGAGACGGCGATCGACGACCTCACCCGCGTCGAGTTCTTCACCAGCCACGAAGGACTCAACCTCCTCTACGAATCCTCGCAGACGCGCCACGTCCCGCGGCGCGAGGGCTGGTACAACCTGACGACCCACCTGCCGTGGATCGGCGAGCGCACCCGCGCGCTCGACGGCGCGCACGTCGAGTACTTCCGCGGCATCGCCAACCCCGTCGGCGTGAAGATCGGCCCGGAGATCACCCCCGCCGAGGTGCTCGGGCTGATCGGCGTCCTCAACCCGCACGACGAGCCGGGCAAGCTCGTGCTGATCCACCGCATGGGCGCGAAACACATCCGGCGCTCGCTCCCGCCGATCCTTGCCGCGGTGAAGGACGCAAAGAAGCGCGCGCTGTGGCTCTGCGACCCGATGCACGGCAACTCAATCTCCATCGCACCCTCCGCCGCCCACCCGCAAGGCGTGAAAACCCGCAGCGTCGACGACATCCTGTCAGAGATCGAAGCATCCTTCGACCTGCACGCCGCCGCCGGCACGACCCTCGGCGGCGTCCACTTTGAGTTGACCGGCGAGGACGTCACCGAATGCCTCGGCGGCGCAGCGGGCATCACCGAGAACGACCTCGCGACGAACTACGCTTCGCCCTGCGACCCGCGCCTGAACTACAGCCAGGCAATGGAAATGGCGTTCCGAATCGCGCGCCGAGGCGATCGATAGCCCGGCGCCACCCGCAGCCAAGCGACGCCTATACTTTCACTATGTCCTGCTGCAACGGCCCGCGACCCTGCTGCAACGATTACGACCACGACCGCGAGGGCGTGTCGGCCGCCGATGTCGCCCGCTTCGGCGGCGACGACATCACCTGCCCGAACTGCGGCGCCGAGCTGTACCACGATGCCGCCCTCTGCTCGAAGTGCGGGCACGCGATCAGCGACGCGAAGCGAGATGACCGCTCAGGGGCCAAGCCGCTGCTCTTCGTCGGACTGACCATCGCCATCGCGCTGGCGATCGGCCTGTCGATGATGTAGTTCATATGGAGCCTCCCGCGCGAGCGGGAGGGCCTTGGACCCAGCCCGCGCTGCATGACTCATTAAGTCACCACGTCCCCCGGCGCGCGCCGGGAACTCGATTTCTTATGGAGCCTCCCGCGCGAGCGGGAGGGCCTTGGACCAAGCCAGCGCAAATGACTGATCGAGTCGCAACGACCCCCGGCTCGCGCCGGGGGCTCCACTCGCTGTCCGCTCACTCGCCGTCGAGCAGTTCCGCCAGGAGCCGCGTGCCGAAGCCCGTCGCCGAGTTCTTCACGAACGGGCCGCTGTCGCCCTCCACCGCGTGGACGCCCGCGATATCGAGGTGGCACCACGGGATGCCGGGCGAAACGAAGAACGACAGGAACGCCGCGCCCTGGATCGGGTGCGCCTTGCGGTTGGGGTTGCTGTTGATGAGGTCCGCGATATCGCTCTTCATCATGTCGCGGTATTCCTGGTGGTGCGGCAGGCGCCACACGCGCTCGCCGCTCCGCGCGCTCGCGGCATCGATCCGCGCGCGCAGCCGGTCGTCATCGCACCACAGCCCCGCGTACGTCGAGCCGAGCGCCGTCACCACGCCGCCGGTCAGCGTCGCGAGATCGATGATGTACGCCGGGTCATCTTTCTCGCACGCCCAGCACAGCGCATCGGCGAGGACGAGCCGCCCCTCCGCGTCGGTGTTGGTCACTTCGACGGTAACGCCGTTGCGGTACGTGATCACGTCGTCGGGGCGGTACGCCTCGTCGCTGATCGAGTTCTCCGCCGCCGCGAGAAGCGCGACGACCGGACGGCGGGGCTTGATGACCGTCGCCACCGCGTGCATCGCGCCGAGGACGGCACACCCGCCGTCCTTATCGCGCTTCATGCCGCGCATGCCGTTGTTGATCTTCAGCGACAATCCGCCCGAGTCGTACGTCATCGTCTTGCCCACGAGCACCGCGGGCTTCGCGCCGCGCTTCGCGCCCTTGGGCGTGTATTCCAAACGGATCATGCACGGCAGGTTCTCGCTCGCCTTACCGACGTTGATCAGCCCCTCGAACTTCTCGCGCACAAGATCATCGCCCTTGAAGACGCGGATCTTCAGGCCCGTCTGGCGCGCCAGCTTCGCCGCTTCGTTCGCCACCCACGCGGGGGTGCAGACATTCGGCGGCGTGTGGCTGACCGTCCGCGCGAAGTTCGCCGACTCCGCCAGCGCCAGCCCGTGCGCGACGCCGTCGTGGAACGACGCCCCCGCCCCCTCGACCACCAGCTTCGCGCGCTTAGGGATGCTGTTCGCCGAGCCTTTGAACGTATCGCACGTCCACGAAATGAGCCCGAGACCCTCGCCGAGCGCCACGCCGGCGCGGAGCATGTCCGCCTTCAAGCTCGTCAGCGGCCCGGAGAAATCAACCCTCACCGCTTCATCCTTCGTGACGGCGAGCCGCCGGGCGATCGCCGGCGCGACCGACTCGCGCAGCTTCGCCAGATCGAACTTCGCGCGCTCGCCGAGGCCGACCAGGATGATCCGCGCGACAGCGCCCTTGCCGCTCGGGAACGCTTCAACGATCCGCCCCGCGTCGCCCGTCGCTTCGGTGCGCTTGGCGGCGGCGGCGAGAGCGCCGCTCGGATCGAGCGCGAGCGTCGCTCTGTCGGGCGCTTCATTCTGGAAATGCGCGACGATCAGGGCATCGGGCTTCTTGACGGAACCGGCACGGATGGACTGGAACATACGAGGGGGACTCCCGTGGAACTGAGGAATTGCCGCATGCGCCCGCGCCGCACCACCGGACTCGTCTCGCGCGCCGGGCTGAACGGAACAGTCTACCGTGCGCGCGTAAGCTGGTTGACCATGACACAGCCCATGCCCGTCCCCCCCGGCTCGCCCGGCGCCCCAGGAAAGCCCGAACTCCCGCGCAGCCACGCCCACGCGCTCCATGCGCCGTGGCGGCTGAGCTATCTGGAAATGCTCGGCGCCGCCGAGGCGGAACGGGCCAATTCGCAACTGGGCAACGCGGAAAATGAAGACGCCGCGCGCGGGAAGTCGGAGTCCCCGCCGACAGGCAGCGCGCCCAAGCCCAAACCCAATTGCTTCCTGCGCGAATACTGGCTGAACCCGTCGCACGATGAAAGAAACCATGTCATCGTGCGTACGGGACGCCCCGACTCCTCACCCCAGGCCCCAGGCCCCAAGCCCCAAGCCTGCTCAGGCGGCCTCATCCTTCTCAACCGCTACCCCTACGCCAACGGGCATCTGCTCATCTGCCTGGGCGAGAGCCGCCCGCGTCTGCTCGACTACGGCGCGGCGCAGCGCGCCGAGCTGTGGTCGCTCGTCGATCTCGCGGTCGAGTTGTGCGAGCGCACGCTGCGCTGTCAGGGCGTGAACGTGGGGCTGAATCAGGGCATGGCCGCCGGCGCGGGCGTGCCTGAGCACGCGCATATCCATGTCGTGCCACGGTGGTTCGGCGATGTGAACTTCATGAGCGTCGTCGGGCACGTCCGCGTCATCCCCAGCGCGCTCGACGACATGGCGAAACGCTACCGCGAGGTGTGGCAGGACGTGAAGAAAGAGCACGGCGTGTAGCGCATCAACGAGACCCGACCGTGAGGGGGGGATGCGCACCGCTCGCGCGAACGCCATCACGAATTGACCGAGCGTAGAGTCTCATATGAATCCGGGTTTCTGGAACATCCTCCGCCCCTTCCGCTGCCGGCTGACGCTCCGCGGCGTGATCGTCACCGACCCGCGCCCCGCCGCCGACGAGTGGCGCGGCGTGGTGATCCCGTGGGAGCGGGTGTATCGCTCGATCGCCACTGTTGGCGATGAGGCGGATGGCCGACAACGCCAGATTGTTCTGACGCTCAGTGACACGCGAATCGCACGAGTCGCCCATCGTCTGCGCCGGCGCGCCATCGATTGCGCCTGGCGCGACGGCAGCCTTGCGGTCCGCGAAGTCTTCGACAGGCAGCGACGAGAGCGGCGCGACGTGCTGATCCCGATAGCGCTCATCCTTGTCCTACTCGGATGGCTCATTTCGCTACTGACGACGAAGCGATTCATGCTTCAACCAATACCGACTCCCACGGCTGCGGTCCTGCTGTGGGGCTCGCTGGGGCTGATCGCACTGGGCATGATCGTGGTCATGATCGGGATTCTGCCGCTGATCGTGCGCGAGACGTTCCGGCACAACGTTCATTCGGCGGTGTTCACCGCCGACGGTGTCGAAGTCCTCCTCATCGACGGGACCAATGTCCGCGCGCGATGGCGCGATCTGACACACTTGTCGAAGTCTCCGAATGGTCTGTGGACGATCGCGCCATCCGGCGGCGAGGCGATCCGGATCCGCTTGCCGCTGCTGTCGCGCGACGTGCTCGAGCGCGTGATGCGCGATCGCGAGCCGGGCTATGAAGAACGGCAGAAGAACGAACTCCGCCGCATGTGGCGGCGCTGTTGGTGGTGGTGCGCGCTCGGCGGGATCGGCTGCGGCGCCATCATGTGGTACACGCAGCGCGCCGGGCTTGCCTCTCAGATGAACCCTTGGGCTCCGCTGCTTGTTGTTGGGGCGCTCGCGATGGGGCTGCCGGGGTTCATATCGCTCGTATTTTGGATGTCACGGCTCGGCGAGAAGCGCTGGCGAAATTGTTTGTCTTGATGTCATCAATGCGGCCCACTCACCCCAACTCCCCCGCCAATTTCGCCAGCGCCCCGAGGTCTTTCTCCGCGAAAATCTTCTCGACGCGCGCCGGGTTCGCTTTCAGGTTTGCGATCGCCGTGGCGGCGCTCTTCCACAGCTTCGCCGCCTTCTTCTCGTCCTCGCACAGGTACAGCTCGGACACGATCTCGCTGAGCTTGGTCGAGTTGATGGAGTCGCGGTGCTCGTAGTAGCGATTGACGATGCCGCGCTGGTAGTTGGTGAGGTCGGGGCGTTTGGTCATGTGTGGTTGCTCTCCGAGATCGGCGACACGGATCATACGCGCCGGCGCGAGGCCCGCGCGCTGGGCGCGAAGGCGTCAGTCGCCGAACTCGCGGCTACGGCCGGCGCGGACCGCCGACAGGTGGGCGCGAAGATTGAATAGGTGAACCGTGAGTATGAGAGCGACCGCCAGCGGCCCAATCACCGTGACCAGCCCGACGGTGCAGAGCCACGGGCCGAAGCGCATCAGCCGGCGCGCCGAGTTGAACAGCCCCGTGTCACCGGTGCGCAGCCCGAGCCTCGCGGCGTAGCTCATCGAGGAGAAGAACAGAAGCAGCCCGAGGATCAGCGCGAGCACGCACCCGACGACGACCATCCACGGCAAGAACGCTACGACAATCGGCGGCATCCAACCGATCGCGCCGGGCGGGCTGGCGGCGGCGATGAGTAGCAGCGTCAGCATCACGCCGGTCGGAGCGGCCGTGATCCTCACCATCCGCCGATCGTGCTTCATCGGGCGATTCTCGGCGCCGTCCGGGTTCGGCGCGGCGAGCCACCACCAGCCCAGTGCGCCGGTGAGGATCGCCGAGATCGCGATGCCAACGAATACGGCGTCCCACGCCACCGGCGACGCGGTCGGAAGAATCCACGTCAAGATCGCCGCACCGAAGAAGTACTCCGCGACGGCCAGCACACCGAGCACGATTGCAATCACCACCAACCACGCCCCCGCGTACAGCGTGTTCACATACGGTACGGCGGCGTCGGCGAGCCGGCGGCGCTCGCGCTGCGAGACTTCCACCGGCACACCGCACTCGGGGCAGCGGCCCTCGATCGGCAGACCGCGCAGGTCGTAGTCGCAGCGGACGCAGCTGAGCGGCGCGTCGATCATCGGCGCGCTCGCCGCGTCGGCAGCACCGGGGGCGGCGCTCTCGGGCGGCGGGGTGGCGCTCGGCTCGGGCATCGGCGCGGAGTGTACGGCCCCCCGGATCGCGCCCCATGGATCGCCGCTGGGCTGCGACGCGCGGTCCTGAAGCGCGCGTGCCGTGCGGGGCACGATAACCCTGCGCGCCGGGTTTTCGTAGCACTTCGGTGATTCTCATCGATCGAGAAAGAACAACCCCGGCTCGGAAGAGCCGGGGTTTCGGTTGTGCGGTGAGTGATGGAAGCCGGATCAGCGGCGGATCATTGGAGCCCGCACATGCGGCCCCAGTTCTCAGCTACGAGTGCGATGTCGGAGAGCCCGCGGACGCCGTCGCCGTCGAGGTCGCCGTCGGTGCCGGGCGAGCCGGGGAGGAACCAGTTGATGACCACCACGGCGATGTCGTCGAGCCCGACGCTCATGTCGCCGTTGGCGTCGCCCACGAGCACCGCGCCGGGGCCACCCGGGATGATGGTGGGGTCGGTCGGGTTGGAGCAGGCGATGAGTTCGTCGCCGTCAAAGAACCCGTCGGCGTCGCGGTCGATACCGATGCGGCGCTGGGTGTCCTTGGGGACGATGGTGAAGGTGATCTCGCCGCCGACGACGGCGGCGGTACGCAGCGTGGTGGCGTTGACGGTCTCAGTGGCGATATCGGACTGGAAGTTGTTGCCGCCCATGTACTGGAAGCCGCGGCGCTGGCCGTTGTAGATGCCCTTCGCCACCAGCCCGACGTTGTTGGTGTTGGCGACGGTGATGAACGAGTTGAAGAGGGTGACAAGCGCGGTGTCGCCGTTGTTGATGCCGTCGAAGGTGATCTGGCGGCCGATGGCGGGGTGCGTGCCGCTGGAGAACGCGAGCATTGTGGCGGCGACGTGGTTGCGCTCGTTGATCCCGGTCTGCCCGGCGGGGAAGGTGAAGATGGGGTTGGAGAAGAATTCGAAGAGCGTGCCGACGGCGCCGTCGTGCGTGAAGCCGAAGCCGAGCAGGTTGCTCTGGCTGGCCTTATCGAAGCCGACCTTGCGGTACATGTTGCGGAGGTGCGGCGTCTTAAGGGTCTGCGGCTCGCCGAGGAAGGCGCCGGGGACGGTGTGCAGGTCCGTGCCGCCGCCCTGGATTTCGTGGCAGGTGATGCACGAGATCGTGTTCCCGACGCGCCCGTTGATGAACATGATGTTCTGCCCGGTGATGGGATTGCCCGTCACTCCTGGGATGGAACTGGGGAGCAAGTCGTTGATGGTGCGGAAGGGGTTGGGCTGGAACTTGATGGTGGCGATGAAGTCCTCCATCTCCTGAATCTGCTGCGTCGTCGGGAAATCGTCCGCGCCGAGCAGATTCGGGAACGCGAGGTCGAAAGCGTGGAGGGTCGCGCGGTCGCCGCGCCAGTGCATCGGGCCGTGGTTGACGATGCCCGCGAGGGTCTGCGTGCGCATCGGGCCCTTCATGGGATGGAAGTCGGGGCAGGGCATGCCGACGAAGGGCGGCGGGGGCTGGTTCGGAGCGCAGTCGTCTTGCGGCGCGGGCGTCATGCCGCCGGAGGGATCTCCCAGATCCCAGACGAGTTGGTCGATGTGGCCATCGATGTGGCACGAGCCGCAAGAGGCTTGCCCGAGCCCGGAGAACAGGTGGGTGTTGTAGAGCAGCGGGCGGCCCGCGTTGATGACGGCCGGGGTGGGGTCGTAGAACGAGACGCGCGCGATTTCGAAAAAGCCCGGCGAGTCGACGACCGAGACGGTTCCCTCGAAGCGGTTGAGAACATAGACGCGCTCGCGGGCGGAGTCGATCGTAACGCCGCACGCGCCCTCGCCGAGGGCGAGCGGATCCCCGAGCCGAACGAAGTTCGAGTCGTGCTTGGTGAGGTTGTTCGAGCCCATGCCGGTGACGAAGATGCGGTTGCCGGCGTCGTTGATCGCGATGCCGCGCGGGTCGCCGATGGACTTATTGCGCTGCGACTGCGGGATCGACTGCTCGGTGTAGTTCAGGTGCGGGTTGAGGTCGAGAATCGAAACGCTCGAGGGCGTGTCGGGCATGAACGACGCCGCGTGGACGCGGACGAAATGGCTCTTCACGTTCGGTTCGAACCGGATGTCGTTCATCGCTTCGGTGCCGACGGCGAAGAGACGCCCGGTCGAGGGCTGCACCGCCAGCGCGAAGATCATGTTCATCATGCCCGTGACGTAGCTCACCGAAAGCGTGCTCGCGTCGATGATCGCGACATCGTGATCCACAACATCCCACGGCACCTTCGCCGACCAGTCGCCCGTGTTGTCGTCGAGCCACTGCGCGCCGACCTTGCGGACGACAATGCCGTCGGGCGGCGCGGGGGGATTCAGCATGTTGAAGGGCGGGAAGAACTCCGTGCCCGAGTTGGGCGGCGGGTTCACGCCGGCGTACGGGCCGTCGATCTCGCTCACCTGCTCGCGCGGGACAATGGATGTTCTGTTGCCCGACTCGCGGATGCCGACGTACACGCGCGTGCCGTCGGTCGCGAGCGAACTCGGGTTCTGCCCCTCGATCGGGATGATCACGGGCGGGTTCGACAGATTCGCCGGGTCGTAGACCGCGACTTGATTGCGGGCCATCACGCTGACGAACGCGCGCTGCGGCGAGCCGGCGAAGATCACGTCCACCGGCTCGTCGCCGGGCGAAAGCGTCTTGACCACGTTGCCCGTGGTGAGATCGACGATGCTGATCGTGTCGCTCAGTTGATTCGTGACCCAGATCTCGGTGTCGGTGCGAGCGCGCACGGAGACGGGCGAAAGCCCGACCGGGATCGACCTCACCCATCGGGGCGTGATCGAGACATCGATGATCTCAATGCGGTCGTCGGCAGTGTTCGCCACCACCAGTGTGGTGCCGCCGGAGATCAGCTGCATCGGATGCACCGGCGGCAGCTCGAAGTTGACGAACTGAGTTTGCGCGGCGACGGGCATCGCTGACGCGACGACCAGACCGACCGCGCTGATCCATCGGGCCACACCAAGGTTTGCCATGACGCTTCTCTCCTCGCTCGCGAAACCTGAGACACGACCACCCTCGGCCGGACACGGGCCGAGAACGGATGCGCCTGCCTGTTCCCCTCGCCGGTCGGGGCCGTCGCCCCTTCAATATCTCGCTAAGGGCACCCAGATGCAACTCATTTTTTAGCCCTCGATTCGGTTTCCTTCAACCCTGTGACCGACAAGTGCCCGCTTACTCGGATGGAAAGCGACTACCGGGCACGGTCATCACGGGACTTGGCCAGATAGCCGGGATTGGAGGTATGGTGAGGACGTCCTAAGTTCGGGGTTCGTGAGATCAAGTGAACCGTGGCACGAGACGTCCCTGTGCCACTACCGCGGGTAGGGTCGAGTTGAACAACTACCGCGGGAGGGGTGATTTGGGCACAATTGTCCATTGGATCACGGGCAGGTCGCGCCCCAGTTGCCGATGATGATCGCGAGGTCCGGCAAACCGCGCGAGCCGTCGGCGTTGAAATCGCCTAGGTACCCGACCAGCCCGCCGGTGAACCAGTTGGTGATGACGACCGCGAGGTCCGAAAGGCCCACCATGCCGTCGCAATCGGCGTCGCCCTGGCAGCCGCCGGCGGCTGGGTTGAAGGTTCCGAGGCTGCCATCGGGATTGATGTTCTGCGCGTATAGGTCGCTCGAGGGGTCGGAGCGCTGGTCCTCCCACGTGAGCATGCCCACGCCGGTGGCCCTCACGACGCCCAGGGGGTTGCGAAACTTCACGCCCGCCGGGCTGGAGAAGACGAGCGGGTTGGTTGGCCACGCGAACGTGCCGTCGGGGTTCACGCGGAACGCGAGCCAGCGGTTGTTGTTGAGCCCGGGGTTGTCGGTGAACGCGAAGATCGCGCCAGCGCCGGCGCAGTCGGCGACGGGCCAGGCGCGGGCCGCGCCTTCGGTCACCGAGTCGAAGGGCGTGAGCGTGACGCCGGCGGGGGACCACTGCGCCACGCCCGCGCTGTCGAACTTCTGCGCGAGCTGAGCGCGCATCGACTGCCCGCCGTTGCGTTCGTTGTAGGTGACATACGTATCGCCCGTGGCGGCGTGATAGGCGATCGCGGGATCGAAGCGCAGGAGACCGGGGACGATGGAGACCGGCACGCCGTCGGCGGTCCAGGGCATCGTGCCGTCGGCGTTGACTTTCGCGACGAAGCAGTTGGAGGAGCCGCTGCGCCCGTCGACCCACGCGATGACGCCGCCGTTCGCGCCGTCGCTGGCGAGCCGAGGCAGATAGGCGATGGGCACGCCGTTCGCGCCGCTGACGAGCGCCGGGCCCCAGACGAGCGCGCCGAGCGCGGTGTAACGGGCGGCGCGCACATGGCGCGGGCTGCTGAAGGTGCGTGTATCGCGGACGTACGACACGAAGACCTCGCCGCCGAAGACGGGCAAAAGCTCGAAGAAACCGGGCACTTCGGGGTTGCCGGCGATGACGATGCCGTCGCCCGCGATCTGCGGCGTGCCGTCGGCCCCCAGCGTCTGCATGATCAGGCCCGGCAGTGAACCGCCCGCGGCGCTGGTGCGCGACCACACGAAGCTGAACCGGCCCGCGGTGGTCTCGACGGTGCGCGGGTTGGCTTCGAAGTTGTTATTGTTCGAGAGCGCCACGCCGTTGGGCCCCCAGAGGTTCGTGCCGTCGGGCGCGACGCGGTAGGCGTAGACATCAAGGTCACCGCCGGCGCGGGTGTCGGTGAAGACGACGACCGCGTTGCCCGCCGAGTCGCTGATGAGGTCCCAGTCGACGAGCGATGTGCTCTGCGGGTTGTTGCTCAGGAGCAATCCATTCGCGCCGAGCTGCGGCACGCCGAAGGGATCGAGCCGCTGCACGTACACCGCGTAGCCGCCGCCCGGGGGGCGGTTGTCGAACCAACTCAGCCACGCCCCGCCGTCGGGGGTGGCGGCGATCTTCGGGACCGTCTGGTTCCCCGTGACAACCGCAATAGGCGAGTTCACCATCGGATCGCTCGACCACTGCGCCACGGCGGCGTGTTGAACAACGAACATACCCGCCGCGGCGATGGCGACGGCACGGGCCAACTCGGCTGAACGCATGACGGATTCCTCTCGTGACGAGACAGCGATTCGCAGACAGACACACGCACACGGCCCGGCGTGCCGATGGGCGCTCGCCGGGCACCCCACGGGATGCATCATGACAGATGCGGCTGCGGACGGAAAGAAAACTCCCGAGGAATCGGGAGTTGGATGGGCGCGTCGCGTTATTCAGTTGGGCGAGAACGACCACTCACGGGCAGACCGTCCCCCAGTTCTGAACCACCACGGCGATATCGCCCAAACCCACATCGCCCGAACCGTCGAGGTCCGGGCCGGTGCCGGGCGGCACCGTCATGCCCCATGCGGTGACGATCGCGGCGATGTCGGAGAGGCCGACCATGTTGTCGCCGTCGGCGTCGCCCGGGCAGGCGGGCGGGAGGAATTCGACGATGAGCTGCGGCTGGTTCTCGGCGATCGGGTTCTCGCGCGAGTCGAAGCGCTTGGCGGTGCGGTTGCCGGCTTCGTCGCCGATCATGACCCAGCCGAAGTTGGACGCGGGCGCGTCGAGCCACGCCTGCACTTCGGTGACGAGCGTGCCGCCGGTGAACTCGTAGAACCCGACGCCGGCGATGCTGGCGGTGGTGGTCGGCGCGGGCGCGAAGTCGCCGCCGAAGGTGGACCAGAAGACATCGGGGTAGAAGCGGTGCTCCCAGGTGGCGTCGCCCGGCTCGGCGACGGTCCCGCCGCCCTCATCGAATTCGGCGTCGCTGAAGCCCTCGCCCCAGTCGGCGAGGCAGCGGTGCAGGGAGACGTCGAACGCGCCGGTCGTGGTGCGCGACATGAAGAGGCGCAGGCGGACGGACTGGATCGTCGAGCCGGCGGGGATCGAGGAAACATCGAACGCGATCACACCGCGGCGCACGTTGCCGTTGGCGTTGGTGCCCGCGAAGAAGTGCTGGCCCGCGCCGTTGGAGATGTCGGCGGGCGAGAACTGGAAGAGCGTGTTGTCGCGCGACGCGGGGAGCGCGACGGTGGCGCCGGGAGCGCCGGCGGCGAGAAGCATCGAGGCGACGGCGGCGAGCATAAGTGTCTTCTCCGGTGTGCGGCGCGCGATCACAAATCGGCGCGCGATAGCTCTGTGCGCTGTGAGAAAGGGCCGTGCCCGCGTGGGCGGGCTCGGCCCCGAAGTTGCGGTTCGCCGCCCGCGCGGGCGAGCGGCGCGATCAGCGATTAGCGGCGGCGGCGAAGGCCGACGAGGCCCGCCATGCCGACGAGCGCCACGGCGCCGGGCGCGGGGACGAGGCTGGGATCGACGTACATCGCGAGGAGCTGCCCGCCCTCGACGAGCTCGCCCGGGATGGCGTAGTGAGCCTGAACGTCGAGGAGGAACCAGCCGTCACCGAGGATGTCCTTGGCGTCGATGATGCCGCTGGACTCTTCGTTGGTGGTGAGGAACTGGGGCGCGCCGGGAGCGAAGCGGGTGGCGTCATGAGCGGCGACTTCGAGGAAGTTCTCGGTGCCGAGGTCGTACATCCAGATCTTGCTGAGGCGGTTGTTGGTGCCGGGGTCTTCCTGGATGAAGACGCGGCCGTGGCTGTCGATGGTCATGTTGTCGAACATCTCGCCGCCCTCGGTGCCGTCGAGGAGCACTTCGACCGTGCCGCCGGCGGTGGGGTTGGTGATGTCGTTGAAGGTGGCCTTCCACAGGCGGCTGCGGCCGCCGACTGCGGTGACATCGTCAGTCGTGACGAAGTAGAAGTTGTTCTCGAAGCCGGGGCGGGGGTCCCACTGGCCGTCTTCGGGGCGGGCGAAGTTGGTGGTGCCCGACGGGCCCGACGCGGCTTCGAGCGCCGCGCCTGTGACGTTGACCTGGTTGCCGAGCGGGGCGAGGGTGAAGCTGGTGCCGGCGGCGGGGATGGAGCCGCGGCTCTCGGTGCCGTAGCCGTTGATCGCGAGGCCGAAGAGGTTGCCGTTGGTCAGGCCCGCGCGGGTGATGTCGTTGCCGCTGTTGGTCTTGTCGCCGACGTAGAAGTAGACCTCGCCGCCGCCCGAGTCATCGAGCCCGGCGACGATGGTCTTCTGCTGCGCGAGGGGGGCGGCGATCGAGTTCTCCCACGAGAACCGGCCGAGCGCCGGGAGGTGCCAGCTCTGGTTCATCGCGCTGCCGCTGACGATGTGGGCGTAGGCGCGGCCTTCAGCGCCGGCTTCCTCGCCAGTCAGGTAGATCCGGGCGTCGGTGCCGAGATCGCCGAAGCGGAAGGCGCTAGGGGCGGCGAGGTCGGCGGAGCAGAAGCGGCTCCAGCGCTGGGCGGAGCTGGGAGTGTTGCTCCACTCGGTGCCGGTCCACTCGAAAGCGTCGGCGGCGGAGGTGTTGTGGTCGCGGCCGCTGATGACGGAGAGGTCAGAGCCGATCTCCCAGCGGGAGACGAACGCGCCGGTCTGCCCGTGAGCGCGAACCGCGCCGGCGGAGCCGCCGAGTTCATGGTTCATGACGACATTGAAGCTGGAGGTCTGGCCCGCGTTCTGCCACGCGCCAAGGCCGTCAGGGATGCCGACCATGCGGTAGCCACCGATGGTGTCGCCGACGGTGAAGATCGAGGTGGTGCTGACGCCCGAGATCGACGGCAGGAGATAGGGGCTCTGGCTGCTGCTGGGGCCGGTGAACTGACCGAACGCGGTGGTGCCGCCGGCGAGAACGACGAGCGCGCTAATGGACATTGTACGCAACGACATGGACGAGTCTCCTCTCTCGTTGCGGCCTGTGCGGCCGCACGATGTGCTTCTTCCACCCGGATCGGCGTGCGCGCACCCATTGCCCGCACGCCACCGAGTGTGGGAGGGAGGCTATTGGGCGTGCGCCAAGGAAGCATGCGGGTTGCGCTCACTCTGCGCTCAAAGCGTGCGCGGGTTGCGCGCGGATCGTGTGCGGACCGTGTCAATAACGACCCAGCCTCTCACATCTGATCTTCACAATTCGACTCGCTCCGCAAGGCGCGCGCTTACGGGCAGACCGTTCCCCAATTCTGCACCACCACCGCGATATCCCCCAAACCCACATCCCCCGAGCCATCAAGATCTGCGCCGGTGCCGGGCGTCACCATCATGCCCCACGCCGTCACGATCGCCGCGATGTCGGACAAACCCACCATCCGGTCGCCGTCGGCGTCGCCCGGGCAGGCGGGGACCTTCGGCGGTACGGCGAAGAAGACGCGGATGCTGGTGTTGCCCGAGTAGCCAATCGCGAGGTCATTCCAGCCGTCGCCGTTGATGTCGCCGAAGTCGAGCGCGTTGCCCACCTCGGCGGCGTCGAAGGTCCACGCGGGCGTGGTCGCGAGCGTGCCCCCGTTGTTGAGGAACAGATGGGTTTGGCCGTTGGAGAAATGCACCTCGGCGTAGTCGGGGTCGCCGTCCTGATCGATATCGTTGAACGCGGTCTCCTGCTGACCGACGAAGGCGAGCGCCGCCTGCCAGGTCTGCGTGAGCGTGCCTCCCGGCGGGGCGCTATTGCTGTAGAGGCGCGATTGGATGGTGCTCGATGAGCCGCCGATGACGAGATCGGGTGTGCCGTTGCCGTCGACATCGGCCCATGCGATGCCGCGGTTGGTGCCGGTGCCGCTGAGCCATGTCGGCGTGGTGTCGAGCGTGCCGGCGTTGGTTTCGTAGATCGCGCTGGTAAAGCCGGCCCACTTCGCGACGGCGATATCGAGATCGCCGTCGCCGTCGAAATCGGCGGCGGCGACGGTGTTCTGGATCGAGCTTTCCGCCGACTGCCAACTCGGCGAGGTTTCGAGCGCGGTGCCGAGGTTGCGGAAGAAGTACATCGGGCGGTTGGCGTTGGGCGAGACGCCCTGGTTCGTCGTCACGAGATCAAGGTCGTTGTCGTTATCGATATCGAAGAGCGCGCCGCTGGTGGCCCAGCCAGAGGTCGGCGGCGTGGCGAGCCAGCCGGGGGAGGTGCTCGGGCCCATGCCCGGCGCGGGGTTGCTGTAGTACACGCGCGGCGGGGCGAAGCCGCCGCCGCCGCTGATCGCGACGAGGTCGTTCTTGCCGTCGTCGTTGACGTCGCCGATCTGCGCGTCGCCCGTGTGGATCTGGTCGGCGCTGATCCACGAGGGCACCGCTTCGAGCGTGGTGCCCGTGTTGTAGAAGATCATGTCCTGCCAGTTGTCGTACGGCGGGAAGCTGGAGGAGTTGAAGCAGCACGCGACGAGGTCGTTGAGCCCGTCGCCGTTCATGTCTGCGATGCGGACCGCGCCGATCTGGCGGCGGAGGTTGAGCGACCAGTCGGGAATCATGGTGTAGGGGACAAAGCTGCCGCGCTCGACGCGCCCGGTATTGTCGCTGGGCGATGCGCTGACGACGGCGGTGATGCGGCCGTCTTTGGAGACTTCGCGCGGGGCGTTCTCGGCCAGCGCGGCGGCGCTGCCGCTGAGCATGACGAGCGCGGCGGGGAGGCCAAACGGGAGTGTGATGGCGAGAGGGTGTTGACGCATGGAGTTCTCTCCGGTGGATCGGGCGCTCAGGGTGCGGCGGCGCGGGAACGCTCGCTCGCGCTTCGCGTCTCGGTTCTTTCGCGCGGCTTCGGGCGCGCGGGTGCAATTCAGCCTAGCACCGATTCCGGCTGCCACCAATCAAATTCGCCTCGGAACGGGGCAGATTCGGGGCGACCTCGGGTGATGAGCTCGGTCGGCGACGGGGAGGATTCAGTCGGGGAAGGGGAGTTCACGCGCCGGGCGCGCGGACCAGCCATACCGCGCCGCGCAGCGGGCCGCGGCTGAGTGAACCCGCGGCGGCTCGCTGGCGCGAGAGGAACCGCTCGATCTGCCCGGCCCGGCGCGGGCGCTCGCGCCTGACGCGGCGGGCCGCGACGGCGATCGCGCGCTGAAGCGACTTCTCCAGGCGCTCGTACTCCGCCGGGGTCATGATGTGCTCGCGCTCCAGCCGGGCACCGAGATGCGCGATGATCGCGCGGATCTCCGCCGCGGTCCGCACGCCCGAGGTGCGGGCGCGTTCCAGCGCCACGGCATCATCAACCACCACCACGCCGCCCGGCTTCACCAATGACTGCGCGAGCGGCAGCGCCCGCTCCGCGGGGAGCACGTTCAGAACCACCACGGCGTCGAACTTCCTTGAGCTCGCGCGCGATGCCCCGCGCGCGAAGGCGCGGAGATCCTGGGCGTGGAACTCGGAGCGCTCGCTCACGCGCGCCTTGCGGGCCGCTTCGCGCGCGGCGTCGACAAACGGCTCGAACGCATCGACCCCCACCACTCCGCATCCAAGCCGGCGCGCCAGCGACACGGAGACCGCGCCTTTGCCGCAGCCAAGATCGAGCACGCGCGAGCGCCGCCCGATCCCCGCATCGCGCAGCCAGTTCACCACCCGCCGCGGCGGGGAGCCGAGCGACGACAGCCCGGCGAACAACTCCGGGATGAGCGGCAGCAGCGCCACCGGCGCATCAATCGACGCGGCGATCTGTCGACGCAGGTTTGCGGGCGGGGAGCGGCCCATCGACGCCCGAATCTACCGCACCGGCTCCGCGCCGTTCCCCCGCCCGCCAAGGCTCTGCCAATTCGGCAGACGCCGGGGTCGGCGAGCGACTCTTGACTGATCGACCCGAACCGGCACTCGAAAAAACGCATCATCTATCATCACGCTCACGGGGCGCGGCTGGCACCGGGGTTGCACTTTGATCGGCGGCACTCGGCGGCCGGATCGCCGCCGGGAGTCACGCCCTGTGTCCGAACAATCACTGAATTTCTTTGTGCCCCGCAATCTTGCCCCCACGGGAGGAGGCTGAACCTTATGTCCAAAGTCATCGGCATCGACCTCGGCACCACCAACTCCGTCGTCGCCATCATGGAAGCCGGCACCCCGAAGGTGCTCATCAATTCGTCGGGCAACCGCCTGACGCCCTCCGTCGTCGGCTTTACTGACAAGGGCGAGCGCCTCGTCGGGCAGACCGCGCGCCACCAGCAGGTGACGAACCCGAAGAACACGATCTACTCCATCAAGCGCTTCATGGGCCGCCGGCGCGCCGAGGTGAGCGCGTCGGCCGAGGGCGGCTACGGCAAGGAGGGCAACGAGGAATCCAAAGTCCCATACGCCATCGTCGGCAGCAGCGACGACTTCGTGAAGACCAAGGTGAACCAGGGCGAGTTCACGCCGCAGCAAGTCAGCGCGTTCATCCTTCAGGACCTGAAGAAGACCGCCGAGGACTATCTGGGCGAGAAGGTCACCCGCGCGGTCATCACCGTCCCCGCGTACTTCAACGACGCGCAGCGCCAGGCGACCAAAGACGCCGGCGAGATCGCGGGCCTGAAGGTCGAACGCATCATCAACGAGCCGACCGCCGCCGCCCTCGCGTACGGGCTTGATAAGAAGAAGAACGAGAAGATCGCCGTCTTCGACCTCGGCGGCGGCACCTTCGACGTCTCCATCCTCGACATCGGCGAGGGCGTCTTCGAAGTCATGTCGACCAACGGCGACACGCACCTCGGCGGCGACGACTGGGACCAGCGCCTCATCGACCACATCGCCGAAGAGTTCCGCAAGAAGGAAGGCATCGACGTCCGCAAGGACCCCATGGCGCTCCAGCGCCTGAAGGAAGCCGCGGAAAAAGCGAAGATCGAGCTCTCGACCATGCAGGAGACGACCGTGAACCTGCCGTTCATCACGGCGGACGCCAGCGGCCCGAAGCACCTGCAGCTCAGCATCACCCGCGCCAAGTTCGAATCCATCTGCGAGGACCTCTTCCAGCGCCTGAAGACCCCGTGCCAGAACGCGCTCCGCGACGCCAAGATCGACACCAGCAAGATCGACGAGGTCATCCTCGTCGGCGGCTCGACCCGCATGCCCCGCGTGCAAGCGATCGCGAAGGAAATCTTCGGCAAGGAGCCCGACCGCAGCGTGAACCCGGACGAAGCCGTCGCCGTCGGCGCGGCCCTTCAGGGCGCGATCCTCGAAGGCACCGTGAAGGACGTGCTGCTGCTCGACGTCACGCCGCTCTCCATGGGCGTCGAAACCCTCGGCGGCGTGATGACCAAGCTCATCGAGCGCAACACCACCGTCCCCACCAGCAAGAAGGAAGTCTTCTCGACCGCGAGCGACAACCAGACCAGCGTGCAGATCCACGTCCTGCAGGGCGAGCGCGAGTTCGCCAAGGACAACCGCACCCTCGGCATGTTCGAGCTCACGGGCATCGCCCCTTCGCCGCGCGGCATGCCGCAGATCGAAGTGGAATTCGCCCTCGACGCGAACAGCATCCTCACCGTCACCGCGACCGACAAGGGCACGGGCAAGAGCCAGAACATCCGCATCACGAACTCGGGCGGCTTGGATAAGGCTGAGATCGAGCGGATGCGCCGCGACGCCGAGGCTCACGCCGCCGAGGACAAGGCACGCCGCGAACTCATCGATATCAAGAACCGCGCCGACTCGATGGTCCACCAGACCCGCAAGGCCCTCGAAGAGCACGGCGGGAAGGTCGAGTCGTCCGTCCGCGGCAACATCGAATCGTCCCTCTCCGCGCTCGAAACGGCGCTGAAGGGCGAAGACCGCACCGCCATCGAACGCTCGATGAAGGAACTCGAGAAGAACTCGATGGAACTGGGCAAAGCGGTCTACGAAGCCGAAGCCGCGAAGGCGAAGAGCGGCGCGGGGGGCGCGGCGGCGGGCGCTCAGGCCGAAGCCAAGCCGGGAACGCAAGGCGGGAAAGACGACGTCGTCGATGCCGAGTTCAAGGTGAAAGAGGACTGATCGAGCGGGAAAAGTCCTATGGAGCCGTCGGCGCGGGCCGACGGGCCTTGGACGCAGACTGACGCGAACCTACGACGACGCACAGTGACCCCCCGCTCGCGCGGGGGCTCCACAAGAAGACCCACACGCGAGAGAGAGTGAAAAGCCGGCGTTTCAACGTGTCTCTTCAAGGGTGAAACCGGACACACTCACCCGCCATCAAAGAAGAGACGCGAACGAATCGCACCGCTCAACCCGAGCGAAGTCAATAACAACTCTCTCTCCTCCTCCAGACGCCCCGCGGGACCCATCCTCTGGGGCGTCGTTGTTTTTGTGTTGTCCGCCCCCCTCCCCCTCAGGCGGAGGGTTGGGGAGAGGTGCTCGCGCGGCGGACTTCGTGTGTATTCGGGCCGCGGCCGCCATTGACGACACACGATGAGTGGAGAAGCTGCGGCGCGAATCGCGCTGGTCGCAGAGCCGACCTGTGGCACCCGGGTTGAGCGCGGGCGCTCGGTGTCTACAACTCCCGCTCCATGCGCCAGCATTCGAGCACCGCGCCGCCGCGGGTGGTGTGCTGGTGGGTGCCGGTCGCGCGGAAGCCCATGCGTTCGTAGAAGGGGCGCGCGGTCTTGGTGCCGAAGAGGAACATCCGCTTCACGCCGCGCGAACGGGCGAGTTCGAGCATGCGTTCGACCAGCGCACGGCCCACGCCGCGGCCGGCGAAACGGGGCGACATGTACAGCCCGTAGATCTCCGCGACTTCTTCCTCGCGCGTCGGCTGCATCATGACGAAGCCGGCGATCTCATCGCCGACTTCGCTCACCCAGAAATCGCTCTTCTCAAGCCACGGCAGGTACGTCTCGGGCGTCTTGCCCGCGACCCATGACTCGATCTCGGTCGGCGTGTAGTCGGGCCCACAGAGTTCGCGGATTGATGCGATGTGCAGCGCGCAAACCGCCGACGCATCGGCGGCGGTCGCGGGGCGCAGCGCGATCGAACTTGCCGGGCGGTCGCTCATCCGCTCTGGTTTACCGCGCCGCGGGCTGCGGCTTCTTCAGCGCGATCCGCCGATTGCCCAGGTCCGTCACCAGCACGAAATCGCGCAGCATCGTGCGCCCGATCTGCCCCGTCAGCGGCGAGCGGCGCGGCTCGTCCATGAAGAAATCCGCCTGCGGCTTCTCGATGCGGTGCGGGCCGAGCTGGATCCAATCCAGCGTGCCGCGCCCCGCCGTGCCGCGCCCGTAGACCGAGCGGATGGTGCGCTCGCTCACGCGCCGACCTTCGAGCAGGTTGAACTCGCGCACCGCGCGGCTGAAGAACTGCACCCCGCCGTCGGACCCCGTGTCGAGCAGGAACAGGCCTTCGTGATCGCCCTCGAAGGTGCAGCGCACACAGGGCCGCCCGGTCGCCATCTCGACGCTGATCCAGTCGTCCGCCGAAACGCCCGGCACGGGCTGCGCGGGGTCGCGGATGGTGAGGGTTCCCGCTTTGAAATCGAACTCGCCGACCATGAGGCGCAGCACGTCCACGCCGAACATGCCGTCGACGCTGGGCCCGAGCACGGAGCCGAGCGCGTCGTCTCGCACTTCGGCGACGATCAGCCGCGTGGTGGTCATCGGGCCGAGGACGACCGACTCACAGATGCGCCCGCGCGAGAGGATCGCGTCGCTCCCCGATTCAAACGTGCCCTCGGGCGACGTCGGCAGTTTCGCCCGCTCGGCGAACTCGGTGGAGACAAGCGTGCGCGACGCGCCGGTATCGACGAGGAACCGCCCCTGCACGCCGCCGATCAGCGCGTTGACTTTCAACCCGGTTCGGCGTGATTCGCCGATGGTCGCGCTCGCGGCGGGGTCGAACGTGGCGCTGGGGCGGCGCCAGCGCCAGCCGCGGTCGTCGCGCGGCGGTTGTGTTGCTGCCGGCGCTGGGGTGTTCGATTCGCTCGGCGCGCTCACGGTCGCGGACACTTTGGGCAGCGAGTCCCACGAGTGAAGATGCGCATACTCATCATCGGCGGCACAAGCACCAACGCCCGCGCCGATCGCCGCAATGCCGAGGGCGAGCGCCCAGAACCGCCAAGCCGTGTGACGAGATCGTTGGAGCATGCCGCTGGTGCCTCGCGTGCCCGCCGCGCGTGCCGCGTGATGCAGCATGCGGGGCGGGGGATTGACCCGTCGATCGACGCGGAATGGTACCCCGCCGGGCGGCGCGGGATGCGGGAAAGATGGAGGGAGAGGCGAGCCCCGAGCGGGAACGAGCGGGTTGGGTTGCGCGGGGCTGCGAACGGCAGGCCCACTCCCTTTCGGTCGGTGCTCGTTCTGGTCATTCGATGAAACCCGCGAGCACGACCAGCGAATACCAAGCCGAGTGACCGCGCCAACGCCAACCCCGCGCAAACCAAAGCGACGCCCGTTCCGGCGCTTCTTGATCGCGCTGGGCGTGCTCGCGTTGCTGCTCACCGCAGCGCGGGTTTCGCGCCTGGCGGAGGCGTTCACGTTCTATCACCCGATCGGCGCGCCCGACGCCGCCGTCGCGCCGTGTGAGGACGTGTTCTTTCGCACTGCGGACGGTGTGCGCCTGCACGCGTGGTTCATGCCGGCGCGCGGCTGGAAACCGGGTGACCCGCCCGTGCCCGCCGTCCTGCACTGCCACGGCAACGCGGGAAGCCTCATCGACCACGCCGCGTTCAGTGAGTTCCTTACGTCGCGCGGCATCGGCGTGCTGCTCTTCGACTATCGCGGCTTCGGCAAGTCGGACCCGTGCCGCTTCATCACGCGCGAGCAACTCGCGCTCGACACCGATGCGGCGCTGGCGTACCTGCGCACCCGCGCCGATGTCGCCGTAGGCCGCATCGGGGTGTATGGGTATAGCCTGGGCGGCGCGTTCGCGCTCGATCTCACGGCACGGAGCAACGATGTGCGCGCCGTCTGCACGGTCGCCGCATTCTCAAGCTGGCCCGGCGTGGCGGGGGATGTGCTCCCGTTTCTCGGCCCGTTCCTGATCCCCGCCGGCTTGGAGCCGATCGACGCCGCCGCGCGTCTGGGCGACCGCTCGTATCTCGCGGTGCATGGCGAGAGTGACTTCGTCGTCCGCCCGTACCACTCCGAGAAGCTGGTCCGCGCCGCGGCGGCGCGCGGCAGCGAGGCGGACCTCTTCATCATCCCCGGCGCGGGGCACGCGGATTATGTGCTGCTCGCCGAGCCACTGCGCGAGCGGGTCGGGGAGTTCTTTGAGCGGACGCTCGCGCCGCGATGAAGAAGAGAAGAAGCCACGGCTGACACGGATGGACACGGACTGAAGAACAAGTGTTGACGTATCAGTGCTTGTCTTCGGCGTCTGTGGCAAATTCCGACTTCCGACTTCCGCCCCTCCGCCTTCCGCCTTATTCCTTCATCGCCCTCAGTTCATCCCGCAGAATCGCGGCGAGCCGGTAGTTTTCTTCCTCGATCGCTTTGCGCAATCGGTCCTGCAGTTCCGCTTTCGCGCTGGGCGGCAGCTTGAGCGCGAGTTCGTCGCGCATGCCGCGCAACAACTGCACCTCGCTGGCGGATTCGAATTCGTCGCGCTGCCCGCTGGCTTCGTAGAGCTTGCGGATCGCTTCGATGCCCGTGTCGAGCGCCAGCATCGCGCCTTTCGACTCGCTCTCGTTCACCAGCACGCTCGCGAGCGCGCGGGTCCGCATCATCGTAATGTAGGGTCGGAACTGCTCGAGGAGCGACTGATCCTCTTCCGTCTCCGCGAACTCACGGCAGAAATCCAGCAGCCGAAGATTCCGTGACGTATCACGGATCACCGACTCGTACTCGCCCAGAACCATCAGACTGATGTAGCGGTGGTAGAACTGCACCGCCTCCTCGCGGAGTTGCCGGCAATCTTCCTCGCTGAGCGTGAAGCCCTCGACCTCGCCCTCCTCGTCGGTCTTTTGATCCGCCTCGCTCTCGTAGTACTCGAGGAGGCTCTCGAAGCCGTAGGGGCGCTGACCGTCCGGGCGGCCGGACACCTCCATCTGAAGGATGCCGAGGTCCAGGCGCATCTGGATCTTGGGCTGCCCGTCCTCGCCCTCGATGAGCCGGACATTGATCTGCCCCGGCTCGTACGGCCAATCCTGTAATGCGCGCGTCAGGTCCAGAAGTCGTTCTCCTCAGCTCAAGAATCCTCGACTGAACAGGCCGGGGTCCGTTCGTCCCGCCCACCGGCGAGGGGACACGTCAGCCCGGCAATGAAATCTTACCCCACCGACATCATCACCGGATCGCGGTCAATCGCCGGTCCCGATGGACCGATATTCAAGCCGGGATCCCGTCGCATCACTCTGGCGTACGGATAGACGCAGGGATACCATCAGATTGCCCCTCGCGGGGCGGCCCGGTGGGTCGGGCCGGTGGTATGACGATTCGAGCACAGTGTCCGACTCGGAGCGGGTTGTCATCGCATGGCGAAGGCTGAAGTCGAAACCGACCTGCAGATCTATCTCAAACAGATCAACGATATCTCGTTGCTCAACTCCGAAGAGGAAAAGGTCTTCGGCTGGCGCGTGATCAACGATTCTTGCCCCGAGGCGCGCGAGATGCTCGTCCGCGCCAACCTGCGCCTGGTCGTCTCCATCGCCAAGCACTACACCAACCGCGGCTTGTCGCTCACCGACCTCATCGAAGAGGGCAACATCGGGCTGATCCGCGCGGTCGAGGGCTTCGATCCGGCGCAGGGTGCGCGCTTCTCCACCTACGCCTCATGGTGGATCAAGCAAGCGATCAAGCGCGCCCTGATCAACTCTGTCCAGCCGATCCACGTCCCCGCGTACATGGTCGAGCTGATCGCGAAGTGGAAACAGACCTCCTCGCGCTTCGAGGAGCAGCACGGGCGGCAGCCGACGATGGAGGAACTCTCCGACCTGCTCGGGTTGTCGGTGAAGAAAGTCTCGATCATCCGCGCTGCCGGCAAGGCGTTCCACTCCGTCAACCACGGACCGATCGGCGAGGACGGCGAGCCCACCAACTATCACGACGTCATCACCGACCACCGCGCCACGCCGCCGGAAGAACCCATCTTCCGCGAGGACGAACTCAAGACCATCTACTCGCTGCTCGACGCGATCGATGAGCGCGAAGCCACCGTCCTCAAGCTCCGCTTCGGACTCGACGGGAAGGAACCCCTCACCCTCAAGCAGATCGGCGAAGAAATCGGTCTGACGCGCGAGCGCGTGCGCCAGATCGAGGTCGAGGCGCTGCGCAAGCTGAACCAGCGGATGCTCGACGAGCGCCCGAGCCGCTATTACCGCGACGGCGAGGGGCTTGCCGAAGCCGAGCACCTCAACGGCGAATCGAACGGCACAGAGAAGCCCGCCCCGAAGAAACCCAGCCGACGCCCGCGCCGGAACGCTCCCGAAGCAGCCGATCAACCACAATCGCGTGACGAGATCACCGGCGATCCGTTCCGCGCCGCGGGCTGACCGGGGCACGGGCCGGGGATACTCAGAAACGAAACACGGCGCTCACCCTTGCGTGAGCCAGCGCGTGAGCAGCGCCAGAATCAGCACCGCGATCGTACCGGCGGCGACAACCCGCCGAGCCAGCATCCACGCGTGCCGCACCTGCTGCTCGCGCTGCACGCGCGGGTGCGGCAGCGTGGTTGTGACCGCCGTCGCGTGCGCCTCGGCGCTCGCCGGGTCTTCGCCCCGGCGGGCGCGGTCCTGCACGACGGCGATCACGAGATTCGCATCGAACGGACGCACTCCCAGCCGCTCAGCGGTCTGCAACAGGCGGCGCCGGACCTCGGGGCGGATGATTGCGGCGCGCCCGCCTTCGATCTCGCGGGACGCTCGGCGGAGCAGGATTCGGCGCGCATCCTCCGGCGCGAGTGTGCGGGCCGCGCGGATGGCTTGTTCGTTCTCGCGCGCGATGTCGCGCGCCGCCTCGGCGTGATCGAGCGTCACCGAACCTTCGGGCGTGATCAGGCGCAGCGAGCGCGAGTGCCCGCCGCGTCGAGCGTCGAGTGGCTCATCCGGAATCGCCGGCACGTTCACACGCCCCGCGATGAGCGACGCGATCTTGGCGCTCGCGCGGGGCGCGGGCGACAGCGGCCCGCGATGCGGTGGCGGAACCGCGCGGCGGGGATCGGGCGTCAGCGACAAGCGCGTGAACGGGTCCATGGCGTACCGACAGAAGAAGCTGCAGCTTCCATGCCAGAGTTCGTGGACGCCGTTCCGTCGGCGTGGGATTGGACTTTTCCGGGCGCGGCCGAGAATATGTCGCGCCCCGGCATCAAGACACGCCCGATTGTCGCACGGAGTCAACGCGGTGAAAAGCGAAATCGCAACGTCCGTGCGAGTTATATGGCTAGGGCGTTCCGCCCAACGCCGACTGGTTCAGGGGAGCCACGAATGAACCAGACCGGCAGCGGCGAGTCAAACAACTCAGAGAATCAGCCCGCCCGCGGCATGGCAAGCGCGTTGGAGATCACGCTGCCGACGATCACCTCACCACTACCGCCGACGGATGCCGTCGAACGCCTCGACCGGCTCTCCAAGCGCGGCAAGCTGCCGGGGTTCGAGAAGCAGCCGGGCGGCGTCGGCGGCGGGGGGTTCATCTGCGACATCTTCGGCGCCCCCTTCGACCGTGAACTGGTCGCGCAGGTCAGCGCCACACCCGGCGGCGGGTGCGAGATCACAAGTCAGTCGCGACTGCGGCTGAAGCTGCCGCTGATCTACGCCGCCGTGCTGATCGTCACCGTCTGGCCCGGCGTGTGGCTGACCGACTCGATGCTGAAGATCTACTTCTCGTGGTACACGATCGAGACGTGGTGGTGGTACCTGCCGATGTGCCTGCTGATGATCCCCGCGGTGCGCAAGCAGTGGAAGACGTCTCAGGCTGTAGCAGCGGAGGAGTCGGCGGAACTCCTGAAAAAGATCGCGGCGGAGGTTGAGGGACAAATCGCGGAGTAGTCCGGTGGCATGCTTCGGCTTTCAGAAGCATGTGCTTCCTCGACCCGCCAAGAACATGCTTCCCAGAGCGGAAACTTGCCACACCCGGCATTACTCCTTCGGCAGCATCACACCCACCATCCGCGGCGAGAACGGATACTTCTCGTACACCGCGCGCAGATCGCACAGCGTCACCGCGTTGATCCGCGCCAGTTCATCCTCCAGCGTCTGGTACTTCGAGAGGTACGTCCACTGGCGCCCGAGGCGCTGCATCCGCCCGCCGGGGCGCTCGCCCGCGAGCGTCACGCCCGTCGCCAGCTTGTTGCGCAGGCGTTCGAGGTCGTTCTCTTTCAGTGAGCCGGGGAGGTTCGCGATCTCGCGGTCGATCGCGGCACGGACCTCCCCGACCTTCTCAGGGTCGCACACCGCGAAGCAATACGTGTCGCCGCAGCCGTCGCGCGGCTCGTACGCGGCCTGCGCCGCCTCCGCCATCCCCGGCTCGACGAGCGCCCAGTGCAGCCGGCTGTTCCCCGCGTCGCCCAGCACCTGCGCCAGCATCATCGCGGCGTAGCGGTCGTCGTCGCTGATCGCCGGGCCGGGGCAGACCATCAGGAGGTACGCGCGGTTCACCTTCTCATCGCGGAGGGTGAACTCGCCGGGGTTGGCGCGCGGGTCGCCCGCGTTCCGCCGAGCGCCGGTGCGTTGCCACATGCCGCAGGCGGCGGCGATCTGATCGACCGCCTTCCTGAAATCCAGCCGACCCGCCAGCGCGACGGTGGTGTTGTCCGCCGAGTAGCGGTGATCGAAGTAGCCCTTCATCTGATCGCGCGTGAGCGGCTTGATTGTGTCGGGCGTGCCCAGCACCGCGTGCCCCAGCGGGTGCGCGCCGTAGTACCGCGCCAAGCAATCTTCATACAGCACCCAGAAGGGCTGGTCCTTGTACATCGCGATCTCTTCGAGGATCACGCCCTTCTCGGTGTCGAAGTCGGTGCCGCGCAGCGCAGGACGCATCATGTCAGACAGGATGTCGATCGCCTTCGGCAGGTGCTCGGGCAGCACGCCCGCGTGGAAGCACGTCAGCTCGCTGCTGGTGTACGCGTTCGAGCTGGCGCCGATTTCATCGAACTCGCGGTTCACATCCTCGGCACTGCGCTTCTCGGTGCCCTTGAACATCATGTGTTCAAGAAAATGGCTGACGCCCATGACACGCGACTCCTCATCGCGCGCCCCGGTCTTCACAAAGAAACCGCAGGCGGCGGTGTGCGCGTCCGGGTCCGTCTCGGCGATGATCGTCAGCCCGTTGGGGAGCGTTTCGTGCTGGAAGGTGACTGGCATGGCGGGAGTGTAGGCGAGCGCCGCACGGCCGGGTTCTCGTGATGCCCGGCCGGACGGTTTGAACGCGAAGGCCGCGAAATGCGCAAAGGAACAGCAAGTCAGCGAGAATGTTTTCGGCTGAATCAGAGCCTTCTTCGCGCACTTCGCGACCTTCGCGTTGAACGGTCTTCGGTTCGTCCGCGCCCTCCGTATCACCGCTGAGAACGATTCTTACGGCCGCCGACCCGACGTTGCGGCCGGCACCCGCCTCATCAACTCCAGAATGTACGCCTGGAACTCGTCGTGCAGAATCTTCATCGACGGCCCGTTCATCATCTTGCGGAACGACTCCTCCACCACGATCGCGTGCATCCGCTTCTCCCACGAGCGGAAGTAGTCCGGCGCGATCTGCCCCTCGCGGTGCGCGTACCACACGATCTCAAACACCGAGAGTTGCATCAGGTTCATGAAGTGCTCGCGGATCTCGCGGTCGTTGTGCAGGTCCTGCACGTCGTCGCGGTAGATGTGCGCGAGCGAGGGGTCCTCCACCCGCATCCGGCGGAGCGACATCTGCATCTCGACGAGCTTGGAGAAGTTGGCGACATGCGCCGCCTGCCGCCACGCGCGGAACTGCACGGCCGTGTAGATAAACCCACCCGCGATGGCGAGGGAGGAGATGGATTGGAAGAGGAGTTGGAGTTCGGGGAGGGTCATGGAGATTTCGATTCACCGCAGAGACGCGGAGAGCACGCAGGTCTTGATCGTGTGCATTCGATCCCGATCACACATGTGCGGCCCTCTTCGCCTCATTCAAAATCTTCCTCACCACCGTGTGCAGAATTCCGCCGTTCTCGTAGTACGTCACCTCAACCGGCGTATCCACGCGGCACAGCACATCAAACTCCACCACCTTGCCTCTATCAGCCCCGCCCGTCTTCGTCGCCCGCACCTTCACCGTGCATCTCGGCTCCAGCGGCTTCGGCAATTGGATATCGAACACCTCCGTGCCGTCCAGCCCCAGGCTCGCCGCCGTCTGCCCCGGCTTGTAGCACAGCGGCAGCACGCCCATGCCCACGAGGTTCGACCGGTGGATGCGCTCGAAGCTCTCCGCGATCACCGCGCGGACGCCCAGCAACATCGTGCCCTTCGCCGCCCAGTCGCGCGAGGAGCCCATGCCGTAGTCCTTGCCCGCCAGCACAACGAGCGCCGTTCCATCCTTCTTGTAGTTCATCGCCGCGTCATAGATCGCCACGATGCTCGCGCCATCGCCGCTCTTCGAGAAATCGCGCGTCCACCACCCCTCGCGCACCTTTCCGCCTTCCGCCGCCAGCTTGTTCTTCACGCGCACGTTCGCGAACGTGCCGCGCGTCATCACGCGGTCGTTGCCGCGCCGGCTGCCGTAACTATTGAACTGGCTCCGCGGCACGCCGAGCGACTTCAAGTACTCGCCCGCCGGGCTCTTCTCCGCGATGTCGCCCGCGGGTGAGATGTGGTCCGTCGTCACGCTGTCAGCGACCGACACCAGGCACCGCGCCCCCGTGATCTCCTTGATCCCCGGCGGCACCGCCGTCATCCCCTCAAAGTACGGCGGGTTCTGGATATACGTGCTCTTCGCGCTCCACGGGTACAGCTCGCTCGAACTCACCGGCACCGCGTTCCACGTCGGGTTGCCGTCGAAGACATGCCCGTACTGCGTGCGGAACTGCTCGGGCGTGAGGCACTGCGCCTTGAGCGCCTGCACCTCCGCGTGCGTCGGCCAGATGTCCTTCAGGTAGACGGGCTTGCCGTCCTTCGATGTGCCCAGCGGCTGCGTCGCGAGATCAATGTTCACCGTTCCCGCGATCGCATACGCCACCACCAGCGGCGGCGAAGCGAGATAATTCCCCTTCACTTGCGCGTGCACGCGCCCTTCAAAGTTCCGGTTCCCCGACAGCACACTCGTCACCACCAGATCGCCGCTCTTGATCGCCGCTTCGATCTCATCCGGCAGCGGGCCCGAGTTGCCGATGCACGTCGTGCAGCCGTAGCCCACGGTGTTGAAGCCCATCGCGTCGAGGTCGGCGGTCAACCCGCCCTTGTTGTAGTACTCGGTGACCACCTTCGACCCCGGCGCCAGGCTCGTCTTCACCCACGGCTTGCGCGAGAGCCCGAGCGCGCGGGCCTTCCTCGCCACAAGCCCCGCGGCGATCATCACGTCCGGGTTGCTCGTATTCGTGCAACTCGTGATGGCGGCGATTACCACATCGCCGTGGTGCAGGTTGAACTTCGTACCGGGGGGGCCGCCCATCGAGACGGGCACACCCTTGCAGCCCGCGTCCGTCTCGCCGTTGTCGGCGACCGGTGTGCCGGTGACGCGCCCGCCCTCATCGATCCAGCGGCTGGTGTTCACGCTCTCCGCCGGCATCTTCTTGCCGAACGAGTCCGTCAGCTCCTTGTGCCACACCGACTTCATGCTCTTCAGCAGCACGCGGTCCTGCGGCCGCTTCGGTCCCGCGAGGCTCGGCTGCACGGTCGAAAGATCAAGCTCGATCACATCCGTGAATTCGGGATCGGGCGTGCCGGGGGTCCAGAAGAAGCCGTTCGCCTTGCAGTACTTCTCGACCAGCTCGACGGTCTCGGCGTCGCGTCCGGTGAAGCGGAGGAAATCGATCGTCACGCTGTCGACGGGGAAGAAGCCGATCGTCGCGCCGTACTCGGGGGCCATGTTCGCGATCGTGGCGCGGTCGGGCACGCTGAGCGCCGCGATGCCCGGCCCGAAGAACTCGACGAACTTCTCGACCACGCCCTTCTTGCGCAGAATCTCGGTAACAGTGAGCACCAGGTCCGTCGCCGTCGAGCCTTCGGGCAGCTTGCCCGTCAGCTTGAAGCCGATCACCTCGGGGGTGAGCATGTACACCGGCTGCCCGAGCATGACCGCCTCCGCCTCGATGCCGCCGACACCCCAGCCGACGACGCCCAGCCCGTTGATCATGGTGGTGTGCGAGTCGGTGCCGACGCAGGAATCCGGGTACGCGACGAGTTCCCCGTCGATCTCGCGCGACCACACCGCTTTCGCGAGGTATTCCAGGTTCACCTGGTGCACGATCCCCGTCGCGGGCGGCACGCAGCGGAAATTGTGCAGCGATTGCTGCCCCCATTTCAGGAACTCGTACCGCTCGTTGTTCCGCTCGAATTCCTTCTGCGCGTTGATCGTGAGCGCCGTCGCGGAGCCGAACGCGTCCACCTGCACCGAGTGGTCGATCACCAGATCGCACGGCACCAGCGGGTTGATCTGGTTCGGGTCGCCCCCCAGCTTCTTCATCGCGTCGCGCATCGCCGCGAGGTCAACCACGCACGGCACACCCGTGAAATCCTGCAGCACCACGCGCCCGGGCATGAAAGGCAGTTCCATCTGCTCCGGCTTCTTCGCGTTCCACTTCGCCAGCCCCATCACGTCGTCGTTCGTCACGACGAAGCCGTCAACGTTGCGGAGCATCGCTTCGAGCAGCACCTTGATCGAGAAGGGCAGCTTCTCGACGTGCCCGATCTTCTGACGCGAGAGCGCATTCAGGTCGTAGTAGGTGTACGTCTTCCCGCCGACGGCGAGGGTGGACTTGGAATTGAAGGGATTGCGGGCGCTAGAGGGCATGGCGATGACTCCTGCGGATGAATGGTGTTGACGCGGGAAGTCTAGCCCTCATCGACCATTAGTCGAATCAATCATATTGACTAGTTCAATAAGCCAAGATAATGATGCTCGACCCATCCGCTACCGCACTTCGATCATCGCCCGCTCAAACTCCCGCACCGCCGGGCTGGGGATGCGGTCGCGCCGGCGCACGATCGCCAGCCGCCGCGCCAGTTTCCCGTCCCGGCACGCCAGCCCCTCCGCCGGCTTCAGCGCGAAGCGTGACACGAACCCCACGCCGATCCCCGCGTGGACCATCTGCTTGATCGATTCGATCGAGCGCAGCTCCATCACGATGTTGAGCGTCACGCCCGCGCCGACCGCCGCCCGGTCGATCACCTCGCGCACCGCCGACCCCGCCTCGAACGCGACCACCGGGCGCGAGTCAAGATCGCGCCAGCGGAACGACTTCTTCGAAGCAAGCCCGTCCGCCGCCGCCGAGCCGCGCGCCGGCACGATCATGCGCAGTTCATCGTCGAGCCACTCCGTCACCTCCAGGTCCGCCGAGCCGGGCGCTTTCAGCGGCAGCGTGACGATCCCGAGATCAAGCTCGCCCGCCAGCACGCTCGCCGCCACCGCGCCGCTGCCCGCTTCGCGCACATAGAACCGCACGCCGGGGTGCGCCCGGCGGAAGCGCGAGACCGCGCGCGGCACGAGGTACGTAATCGCCGTCGCTCCGCCCCCCAGCCGGATCGACCCGCGCTCCAGCTTCATCAATTCGCGCACGGCGGTCTTCGCCTGCCCCGCCTGCCGCAGCGATTCCTCTGCGTGCAGCAGGAACAGCCGCCCCGCTTCCGTGAGCGTCACGCCGCGACCCGTGCGGTGCAGCAGCTCAGCGCCGACTTCATCCTCCAGCTTGCGCAGCATCGACGACAGCGCCGGCTGCGTCACGCCCAGCGCCTCGGCGGCGCGCGTCATGTGCCCCGCCGCCGCGATCGCGCGAAAATACCGCAGCGTCGTCAGTTCCATCCGCTCAGACTATCGCCGCGAACGAGCCGGGGACACGATGCTTCACCCAGCCGGCGGCGGCGGCGGGGGTAAACGCCCACACACCGCTTCCCAATTCTCGACGATGTCGGCGATGTCTTTGAGATCAATCACACCATCAACGTTCGCGTCACCCCCCAGCCCCGGAGAAACCGTGGCCTCCCAGCCCTCGATCACCAAAGCCAGATCGCCCAGCCCGACAGCACCTGAGTAGTCACAATCCGCGCACGGCGGCGGAGGAGGCGGTCCGGGAGGAGGGGGAGGAGGTGCTGGCGGCGCGGGAGGTGGGGGCGGCGGGGGCGGGGGGGGAGAGCTCCCAACGAACGGGCCGTTGGGATCAATCGGCGCGATTTCGGGCGGGGGTATGTGTTGCTGCAGGAACTGGAGCGCGAGATTGGTCTGCTCAATGGTGCGCGTGTGGTTCTGGCCGGGGATCTCGCCGTAGACCACCGGGGCTTCGACGGCGACAAGAGAATCGCGCAGGATCGTGCTCTGCGAAATCTCGACCACCGTGTCCACCGGGCTGTGCATGATGAAGAAGGGCGGGTCGTCGTTCGATGCCCAGAACGTCGGGTCGGACGTATTGAATGAATGGACCCACTGGGCCCACTCCGGGTTGTTCCAATTCCAAATCACTTCCCAATGGCAGCGTCCGATGAGGCGCGAGGTCGATGACGTGCACTGCAGGTGCCAGTCGGTCATGGCGGCGAAGCGCGTCGGGCCGAAGAAATCGACGCACGCCTGCACGCGGCTCGAGAAACCGGGGTTCCCCTGCGTGCCCTCGAGTTCCGCCGCTCCGCCGCTGGTCGCGAGCACCGCCGCGAGGTGCCCGCCGGCGGAATCTCCCCACGACGCGAAGCGATCAGGATCGATGAAGTACTGGCCGGCGTGCGCCCGGAGCCAGCGCACCGCGCTCTTGAGGTCGTGCATCTGCGCCGGCCAGACGGCGGTCTGACTGAATCGGTAGCTCGGGGCCATCACCGCGTAGCCGAGCGAAGTCAACAGTGCCGCGTCTTCCGCCGCCGCGTTTCGGTGCCCGCCAGACCAACTCCCGCCGTGGACCCACACCACGCAGGGGTACGGGCCGCCCTGATTCGACGGCAGGTACAGATCGAGTTGAAGGAAATACTGCTGCTGTGCACCCGAGTACGCGTAGGTGATGTTGCGAAGGACGATCGGCTGCGCCGTCGCACTCCCCGCCGCGAACGCGATCGACGCGATTGCGGCGCACGGCACATTTCGACGCATCGGTATAGGCAAGGTACACACCCTTCGAACTGAAGGACCAGCCACTGCACGAGACGAATCGCTTGGCGGCAAAATCTTGCAAGCAACCCGCTGCACAGTATCGCAGAAAGCGGCGGCGTCGAGCGAAAACATCGCCGAAAGACGGAGATGACATCCGCCGCGCACACGGCAGGGTTCCAACAAGCAGTTCGATCCCTCACCATAAATTCAATGATGCCAACGCTTTGCGCCGAATCGCAGACGAACACTTCGCGCGTTTGGCACGCTGGTACTCTGGGTTCATGCTCGCCCGGCACCCGAACCACGCGAACCTCGTCGTTCTGGACCACCCGTTGATCCAGCACAAGATGACTCATGTGCGCGACGCCGACACGGGGTTCCGCGCTTTCCGGGCGCTGCTGAACCAGATCGCGGGGCTGATGGTGTACGAGGTGACGCGCACGTTCCCCTATCACGACGTGCCGGTGCGCACTCCGCTCGAAGAGACCCACGGGCGGCGGATCAGCGGCACCATTACCGTCTGCCCGGTGCTCCGCGCGGGGCTCGGCATGGCCGACGGCATCCTCGACATCATGCCGGAAGCGCGCGTCGGGCACATCGGCTTGTCGCGCGATGAGAACACGCTGAAACCGGTCGAGTACCTGTGCAAGCTGCCGCGGGACCTCGACGCCGGGCCGGTGATCCTCGTTGACCCCATGCTCGCCACCGGCGGGTCGGCCGTCGCAGCGATCGACATGCTGCGGCGCGAGGGCGCCAAAGATCTCCGCATGATCTGTTTGGTCGCATCGCCCGAGGGCGTCCGCCGACTCGAAAAGCACGACCCGAGCGTGACGATCTACACCGCCGCCCTCGATCGGCAGCTCAACTCCCACGGCTACATCCTGCCGGGGCTGGGGGACGCCGGGGACCGATTGTTCGGGACGGTGTAGCGCGGGTTGCGGGATGCGGCTTGCGGCGCGCGGGTGCCGTAGCCGATGCTTTGATCGGCCACGATCGGAGCCCACCCAGCACACGTCGTGGCCGAGCAGAGCCTCGGCCATGGCACCCTCACCTGCGTTCGCCCATTCCCGGCTGACCGCTGATCGCTGATCGCTGAAAACCGATCGCTCCCCGACAGCCGGCGACAATCTATCCACGGAGGGCAGACGTTTCGCAGTGCGGCTGGCGCATTCGCATTGCTGCGCATAGGCTCTGTCACTGCCATGCCACGCAAGAAAGCCGCTAGGAACATGCCGGTTTCATCCGACGCGCCCGCGAGCGCGCCCGTCGTCGAACCCAAACTCAACGGGCACGCGCGAGCGGGGCGCGACCGAACAGCGAGCGGCACGCTCAAGCCCGACCACGCCCTTCCGAACCCGGATACGCGTGTGTACGTGGGCGACTGCCGCGAGATGCTGCGCGCCATCCCCGAGTGCCGCGCGGGGGAGGTTGATCTGGTCTTCGCCGACCCGCCCTTCAACTGGAACCGCGCGTACGACGAGTGGGACGATCAAATGCCCGAGGACGACTATGTGCGATTCACGTATGAGTGGATCGATCTGTGCGTCCGCGCGCTCAAGCCGACCGGCTCGCTGTGGATCAACATCCCGGACGACTGGGCGGCGGAGATCGTCGTTCACCTGAAGGGCGACAAGGATTTCGAAGGCAAGCCCCGCGAGCGGCTGCACATGGTGAACTGGTGCATCTGGCACTACCGCTTCGGGCAGAACACCAGCGGGCGGTTCATCAACTCGAAGGTCCACGCGCTGTACTTCTGCAAGAACCCGCTCAAGCGCACGTGGAACGACGAGCCGATCCTCGAACCCTCCGACCGTGCGACGACATACTTCGATCCGCGCACCTACTCCAAGAAAGAAGGCACCAGCGGCATGCGCGTGCCGATGGACGTCTGGTACGGGCCCAACTGGGGGCGCATCCAGGGGAATAACAAGGAACGCCGCGCGAACCACGACAACCAGATCCCGGAGTTGTACCTCGAACGCGTCATCCGCTGCTCATCCAACGAGGGCGATCTCGTGCTCGACCCGTTCCTCGGCTCGGGGACCACGGCCGTCGTCGCGCGCGAACTCCGCCGCCGGGCGATCGGGATCGAGTTCAGCAAGGCGAACGCGAAGAGCGCCTTCGAGCGGATCACGAACGGCCCGCTGCGCGTGAAATTCGACCGGCCCAACCGCACGGCGAGCGCGATCTTCTCGCCGCGGGGAGTCGGCGAGAAAACGCTGAAGAAAATCGCCGGGATGCAGGGCGATGCCAATCGCTGAGTGGTCGGTTATCTCAGCGGGAAAAGGCAACGCCCGCGCGGGTGGAGGCTTCCCGCGCGGGCGTCGAGACGAGTCGTGAACCATCCTCATTCTTGTTTTCGCCGCGCGCGGTTCCAAGCGGTTTCATCGCCGATTTGCCGGGCGCGATCGGTCTATTCCGGCTGGGGTAGACTCGCGCCATGCCCAAAGGCAACGCCGCCCACCCGCCGCGAGACGGCGCTTCTTCCCGGACCCCCGGGCCATCTCGGCCGACCGCTCCCGCCGCCCCACCCGTGGAGAGCGGCGCGGGTCCGAGAAATTCCAAGCCGCATGTCGCGTTCTATCCCGGCTCCTTCGACCCCGTGACGTACGGGCACCTCGACGTCGTCGCGCGCGGCCGGAAACTCTTCGACCGACTCGTCGTCGGCGTGGGCATCAACCCCAGCAAAGAGACGCTCTTCACCGCCGACGAACGGCTGGAGATGCTCCGCACGCTGGTGAACGAACTCGCGGCAAAATCTCCCGACGACGCGCCGGTCGAGGTCATCCGCTTCAAGGGCCTCACCGTCGACGCGGCAAAGTCCATCGGCGCCACCGTCCTCCTCCGCGGCATCCGCAACCTCTCCGATCTTCAGTACGAAGTGCAGCAGGCGGTGACGAACCGCGAGGTCGCCGGGCTGGAGACGGCGTTCGTCGTCGCCGGGCAAAGCTTCGCGTACACCAGCTCGACGCTCATCAAACAGATCACCGCGATGGGCACCGATCCCCACGCGCTGAAATCGATGTGCCCGCCGATGGTGATCGAACGGCTGAAGGAAAAACAGGCCGCGGGGCATCCGGCGCTGAAGAAGCTGCGCCAGTAGCGGGAGCAGAAAGAGAAACGCCCCAGAGCGGATGCGCCGGGGCGTGAGGGGTCGCTTGAAGAACTCGTGGCTCAGGGTGAGTGAGCGGCGGACTGGTCGGGCGCGTGCCCCGAAGCTACGAGACTCCGCACCTGCTGCGCCAGGTCGCTCGGCCCAAGCACGAAGGTCGCCTTCGTGTTCGCGAGCACGTCCTGGAGCATCTCGAGCTCCTTGAGGCGCGCGAGGACCGGGTTTTCCGCGAGCAGCTTGGCGGTGTTCACCTGGCTGCGGGCGGCGGCGGTTTCCTCGCGGCGCTTGATGAGCTCCGCCTCCGCCGACTTCTGCGCCTCGATCACCCGGTTGAGGATGGTCTTCATCTCACCGGGCAGGATGATGTCGCGCAGACCCACCGAGCGGACGGTCACACCGTACTCCGCCGCGCGCTCGGCGAGCGCTCGCCGGACCTCGCCGCCGGCGGACTCCTTGTCCGCGAGCAGTTCGTCGAGCTTGCGGGTCCCGACCGCCGCGCGGAGCGCGAGCTGGGCCTCGCGGTACAGCGCCTGCGAGGCGTCGGTCACGCGGGTCACCGACGCCTCGGGGTTGGTGATCGTGTACGCCACGACAAGATTGACGCGGAGGGTCACCTTGTCGTTCGTCATGATCTCCTGACCGGCGACGTCGATCACCTGCTCGCGCCCCTCGACGGGGCGGAGTTTCACGTTCGCGCCGCCGCGCCAGAAGACGTGGCGGCCCTCGCCGAGCCGCTCGGCGAGACGCCCGTTCACAAAGAGCAGCGCGGAGTCGGCCGGGCCGACCTCGACCACCTCGAACCACGCCAAGATGAGCGGGCGCGCGAGGATCGCGTCGAGGCGCGGGTGCGTGAAACGCAGGGCGCCGGTATCGAACACCTCGATCACCGGGTGAGCAGGCGACTTCCAGAACGCGTGACGCCCCGGCCCGAAGATGCCCAGCAGCTGACCCTCGCGCCAGACAAGCGCACGCTGCTCCGCGGCAAGCTCGACGATCTCCAGCTCGTCGCGGAGGCGCGGGTGACGCGCGAGCATCTCAAGCATCGGGTGCTTGAACACCGGGTCGAGGATGCTGACGCGCTCGACCTTGTCGGCGCGGGGGTTGATGAGGGCGCGCGGGAACCAGTGCACGCCCGGCGGGAGCGGACCAGCGAAGTTGCCGTGCCGGAAGTGCAGCCCGCGCTCGTGCTCACGGATACGGATTCGAAGGACCATGGCGGGGCTCCTTGAGAGAGAAACGCAAACCTGGAGCGCGCACCGCGCGCGCTCGCTCGAACCGAGAAAGGGCTGGGCCGGGGGACGGCCCGTCACAGTGCCGCGCTGTCCGGGCGGGGCCGGAGTTGCCCCGGCGAGAGTGCCGCGTTGTCCTGCGGGCTCCGCGAGCGCGAGGAAGACAAGCCTCCGCGGTGCTCGCTTGCACGCCGATGTTCGCGGTCGCTCGCTGGGGCGCAGCCGACCTCATGGCCCGTTGCGCGCTGCGCGGCTCAGCGGCGACGACGCCCCCGGGGACGTTCGTGCGCGCACCGATCGCGCCGGCCCGTGCCGAGCACGAGCCCCCGATCCAGCCGATGGGACGGGATGCTCTCGCATCGAGGCTTAGCAAGCCTCGTTCCGTGGCGGGATTCGAACCCGCAACCAAGAAATCCAAAGTTTCTTGCTCATGCCAATTGAGCTACACGTGAACCCCCGCGCGCGGCGTTCCGATGCCGGGGCGGGACGCACGCAGCCGATCCGGGTCACGGAGGAGCGTGCGCCGCCCGGCCCACCATCGCGCGGGCCGGATTGATTCATCGGATTTGTTCTTCATGAACCCTCCGCTGATGACGAGTGAAAAACGACGATCACAAAACGAAACAGGCCCCGGGGGCTGAGCCACCGGGGCCTGGAAATCACGGGGAAATCCAGCTACTTCCGGGGCTGAGCAGTCCGATCGGGCGCGGGATAGCACGCGCCGCGATTGGGAAAGCGATCCGAACCATTGGACAGCGACAGGCCCAGCCGAGTTGGGCCGGTTGTCGCTTTTAGACTGCCGGATCGTTCGCAACGCATCTGTGGACTCACATCAACCGACGCACGCCGCCGGGTCGAAGGAACATACTCCAGAAAATGAGCGAGTCAAGGCATGCCAAGAAAAATCTTGAACATGCGATGATCCTGAGATCGCCCGAACACTACAGAACCGGCAACGAATCCGAGAGACCCTCCGACGGGCTTTCCTGA
This sequence comes from uncultured Phycisphaeraceae bacterium, assembly GCA_964391865.1. GTDB lineage: Bacteria > Planctomycetota > Phycisphaerae > Phycisphaerales > UBA1924 > DASZQL01. The sequence continues at coordinate 185,522 of CAYMNQ010000003.1, read as the reverse complement.
TCCGGGCGGTGGGCGATGCCGGGGTGGTCGTTCAGCAGGCGCGCGCAGGTGTTCCAGCGGAGGATCGCGTCGTCGTCGCCTTTCGGGCGGAGTTTCTCGGCGTGCTCGAAAGCGGTCATCGCGGCGCGGGCCCAGTCGAAGACCACCTGCCCCGACACGCCGGCGTCGAGCTGCGACTTGCAGACGAGCGCCGCGCAACACCGGACGGCGGACGCCTCGATGGCGGCCCGCAACCCCGCCCCGCCGGCGCCGATGACGACCACATCGTGCTCAAGCGTCTCAAACGCCGTCATCGGCAAAGTCCGCCAGTCATCGCGGATCGACCGCCGCGGGATCATGCCGAGGAACGAGTGCTGAGTCAGAGGCCGAGCGCGACATCTCCGCTTTCCGTCGGGCGGTCGCCGCGCGCAGCCCCCCGATGACCCGCCGCACTTCTTCTGCGTGGGTGTTCAATGCCTCGAATTCTCGATTGTTAATGTACCCCACATCGAGCGCGACATCTAAGGCTCATCGAACCTCCGCGCACGACCCCTTTGCAGTACAGAGATGCTGATGACACTCGCCACGCCGACTCTTCTCGAAGCCCTATAGGCGATGTTGAGCATGGTCGACGTCGCGGCGTGTTCAATCTGACTGACCAGCCCGACATCTCGACAACACCCAGTCTTCTTGGTCGTCAGGTACACCGCGACGGCCAGAGCATCCGCATGGCGGGCGAGAATAGGGGCGAGGACGACATACGAATGACACTCCGGTCCAAGCGGCACAGGTCCGCCGAACGGGAGGAAGACGGTACAGACCCGTCGCCCGTGACGCGCGGGCGGCACTGGTCATCGCTTGGTCGGCTCTCTGTCGTTCAGATAGCCGCCGGAGCGGAGGCGCTCTGTGACCTCACGGATCGCGGCGCAGATCTCCCCCTCCGCGCCGAGTTGGAGCGCTAAGCGCTGGAGCTCCGTGAGCACCTCCCGCAGCACCCTCTCGCTGTCATCGACCGGATCAGCCCCGAGCGGTGGCAACGGCGCGTATGTCGCGCGCGTGGTTGCCGGGCGTGCTGCGGCATCCGCCGCGCGCTTCTCGCCCTGCACCCAGCGCTCGAGCATGTCGGGCGGGATGGGGCGGTTGAACTCGCAGCCGACGAAGTGCGCCTTGCCGCGGAAGAACCTGCAGTGCCGGATCACGCCCTCGAGGTGCATCGCCTCGCCGTCGAGCGGCGCGACGTGGATCCTGACGGCGGTCTCGGGGTGCGTGAACGCGCCGTGCAGGAACGCCATCCCGCCAGCGGAGATGTCGATGGGATAGATGATGAATCGCGCCTCGCGTCCGTCGCTGTGCGTGAAGTCGAGCAGCGCGGGGCCGAAGCAATTGGCGGCGAAGCGCTGCGCCGTGCGGCCCACGGCGCTGGCATCATCGTCCAGCGCCTGCGTCATGAGCTCCTGCATCTTCTCCAGATGCTGCGACGAGAGATGCAAAACATCAACGTAGTCAGAGATGGAACCGCCGCTCTGTAAGAGCCGGGCCATGTGCTGCTGAGTCCGCGCGTCCATGCCGAATCCTCACCGGAATTCCGCCGCGAACAAAGGGAACCCCGTACCAGGGATAACTCCGTCCATGCCACTACAGGGGATGGATCGGTATTCCCCCAGATGTCCTTCAGTACCCAATGAAAATATATTCGCATGCACTTTCCGATTCGAATTGACCATCAGTTCGCCGATCGGCGAAATGTGTGATGTAACGTCGTTCGCAACGCCTTGAAGCGCGTCGATGCACTGGTATCCGCTTCCAGCGGCGGATTTCCGCCGATTCGGCCGATACCGCTGGCGCGTGAGTCACGATGAGTATGAAAGTGGGTCGACCGAAAAGCACATTCGTGTGTCCCGCCAAGTGCCGTACGCAGAGACACATCCGTGCGCCAATGAGCGGACATGAGAATCGCTAGCGCGGTGACACGTTTGAACTTTGGCTGGCGGAGATCAAACGATCCGTCGCTTCCCTGATCTCAGCGCTGATCTGCCCGGCTTCGGCGAGTGCGCCCGCGATTCGGCGAAGGTCGTCGAGCACGGCCTTCGATAGCGGCTCGGTATTCGGACCAACCACGCCGTGCGGCGGGGTGCCGTCGATCGATCCGCCGGCGCCGGGGCTCGGCGCGAGCCCTGAATCCGAGGCCGCGGCGGCGACCGCCGGAGCCGGGGCGACACTCGGCATCCCGTTGCCTCCGATCCAAACCTTGAGCATGTCCTCGGGGATGGGGCGCGTGAAGCCGACGCCGACGACGTGCGCCTTGCCCCTGAGGTAATGGCAGTGGGTGACGAGTCCCTCGATGGGGAGTTTGTCGCCGCCGGGGAGCGCGAGCCGGATGCGCACTTTGGACTTGGGGTGGATGAACGAGCCGTGGAGGATCGCGATGCCGCCGGTGGAGATGTCGAGCGGGTAGATGATGAAGCGCGCCTCGCCACCGCTGGGGTGTTTGAGTTCAAGGAGAGCCGGGCCGAAACAGCTCGCGGGGTAGCGGTCGATCTTCCGCTTGGATACGGAGGGTCTCTCGCCCTCTGCCTGGTTCAGCATCTCCTGGAGCATCTCAAGATGCTGCGTGGTGAGTCGCAGCACGTCGATGTACTCACTCGCCGTGGCGCCAGCGGGTACAAGATGCTGAATGCGCTGCAGCGTGCGCGTGTCCATGCGAAACTCCGGAAGCATCTCGTTTCGGCGGGGGCGGGGCGGTCGCTCGACTGTCGTCCACTGCATCGACGATCCGCGCGCGAGCCAAGAGCCCCGCTGGACGGCGCACCTGATGTGGTGCCTGCAGCAGGTCAGCACGGATTCGCGCTCTTTGAATCATCCCCTCAGAGGTCACCACGCTCAGGGGATGGGCGTGGGTGGGGTGCGCCCTTCGAGTACGGCGGCGATGTTCGCCGAACACAGATCCGCCATCCGCTTGCGGCAGCTCTGGATCGCGCTCCCGACGTGCGGCACCAGCACCACATTCTTCATCGCTCGCAGTTCGGGGTGGATCTTCGGCTCGTGCTCGAAGACGTCCAGCCCCGCCGAGTAGATGAGACCGCGCTTCAGCGCGCCGACCAGCGCGGCTTCATCAACGACCGGCCCGCGTGCCGTGTTCACCAGCACCGCGCTCGGCTTGCACAGCTTCAGATTCTCCGCGTTGATGAGGTGGCGCGTGCCGGGGGTCAGCGGCGTGTGCAAAGAGATGAAATCCGCTTCGCGCATTCCCTCTTCGAGCGCCACCCGCCGGGCATTGAGCGGCGCGAACTCGAAGCTCGGCTTGGGCGTGCGCGACACATACAGCACGCGCATGCCCCAGCCGATCGAGCGCAGCGCCGTCGCGTAGCCGATGCGTCCCGCGCCGACGATGAGAAGCGTCTTGCCCGCGATATCGAGCCCGAGGAACTCCGATGGACCGAGGATGCCGTGCGCCTCCCAGCCGTCCGGCCCGGTATCGCGCGCGAAGGTCTCGAGCGCGTGCAGCCGGCGCGACGCGGCGAGCAGCAGGCACCACGCCATGTCCGCCGCCCCTTCCGTGACGGCGTCGGGCGTGTTCGTCACCACCACGCCCCGCGCCCGGCACGCCGTCACGTCGATGTTGTCGTACCCCACGGCGTGGTTGGCGACGACCTTGAGCTGCGGGCCGACACCGGAAAGAAACTCGTCGTCCACGCGGTCGGAGACCCACGACACGATGCCGTGCGCCCCGCGGAAGAAGTCGATCATCGCGGCGCGCGACGCGAAGCCGCGCTCCGGCCCGTAGCGGACGAGCGAGTCCGGGACTGCGAGAGGGAACGCAAGCGGGCGTGAACACGCGACGGCGTAACTCATGCAGGGAGTGTACGTGGACCGGCGAGCCCATCGGGCGGCGCCGTGTGGGCAAACTCCCGCCAGCAGCGCCGGGAATTGCCGCCGACGATGCGGGAATTCTCGCCACAACCCGGTCGATTCCGCCGGCGTTGGCGAACGGATGGGCCGGAGTTTTCGACATCATGCGCGAGAGTTCGCCGCGCGCCGGAACGGGCTGCGCACGCGCGCCCGGTCGCACTAAGGAATCGCGAGCGCGCGGCGCGCGCACGACGCACGCACCGCGCGCTCGCGCGATGGTGTTGCCCCGCGCTCTGGCCCGGTGCTTGCTTTCGCTCGTCCCTCGGCGAATGCCCGTGACTCGTGTTGAGTCGCGGGCAAGCACTCCGCGAACAAGTGATTCGTGGGTGCGAGAGACGGCGTCCTCACCAGACGAACTCCCCGCGAGGGGACGCGCGATCACTCTGTTCGGAATCGTGGGGAAAGGAGTGTTTCACATGTTCGCGAAGACTCGTACCGTTCCCGTTCTGGCCTCGCTCGCGATGTGCGGGCTGACCACTGCCCTTGCTTCGGCGGCCGGCTACGTCTGCCCGTGCGGCCCGGTCGGCGTGACCACGCTGAAGGAGGAGACCAAGGTCGGCGGCGGCAAGCTGAAGGTGTACTGCACCAACAACGCCGCCGGCACCGGCGACTTCATCGCTTATTTCTGCACCGCGGGCGGGAAGAAGAAGCACGTCGGCTCGTGCATCTTCATCGGCGGGCAGAACGACTGGGGCGTCATCAACGGCCCGGACGGGCAGCCCTGCTTCATCTACTGGATCAACGTGGACGGCGGCGCGGACGACGGCCGCCCGTGGGACGCCGTCGTCTGGATCCACGACATCAAGAACTGCAAGACGAGTTCCTACTGCCTCAACAACACGCCCGGCACCGGCTGGGAAGTCACGGGCGAGTACGCCTGCATCGACGAGCACTGGTACGCCGCCCACGCCGACGATCCCGATGATGTCTACACCCGCGAGTTCCATCTCGCGTCGTTCGGCGAGGTCTACTCGACCGATGGACCCGCCGAGTTCACGGACGGCATCTCGCTCAGCATCTCCAGCACCAACCGCCGCGGCGGGGTGCGCGAACTCCGCTTCGACACCGGCGGTCTCAACAGCTACGAGGGCCGCGCCGGCGACCGCATCGTGCTCACCAGCGTCAGCGCCGGAGCGCTCGTCAATGTGAACCCAGCGTTCGTCGTTCGCAGCAACGACTTCGCGGAACTCCCCGCCGACGGTGCGATCGTCATCGATCAGCCCGTGGGCGCCGCTCGCGTCGCCATCCCGGGCCGACCGGGCGATGACACCGTCCCCGTCGTCGTCCCCATCGATGAACGCCGCCCGGCACCCTTCGGCACGGTGCTCGTCGCCACCCGCGACTACGCCATCTTCGACGGCTCGCCGATCGCGTCGATCAACAACACCTCGGCTGGTCCGGCGAGCTACCGCGTCAGCGGCGGGCGCGAGGCGGAACTCGCCGATCTCTTCACCGCGACCTCCTGCGGCCGGCTGACCGACGCCTCGTTCATGACTTCACGCCCCGCCGCCGCGAGCGGTGACATCGCGCCCGCCGCGTTCGTGGTCGACGTGAACAGCGACCGTGCGGTCGACTTGGTCGACGTGGCCGCCATCATCACCATGTGGGGCACCAACGACGAGCCGTGCGACGTGAACGAGGACGGCGTCGTGGGCCTGGAGGACCTCGTCCTCGTGATCCAGCGCTGGTCGCCCGCGATGCACTAAGCCGCATCACCACAAGCCAGAGAGAGAGCGTACGCCACCCCAATCATTCAACGGCGAATGTCTCTCGCCCCACGCCCCGCGGCGTCTTTCGATGCCGCGGGGCCTTTGCATGCGCTTGCCAAACCTGCTGAGACGTGTGATCTCCGGGTGCCGGGGCACGCGGCTCTGAGCGTGCCCCGCCGCGCAGCCAGCGCGCCAAGCGACGCACGCCGCGTCACCGACATCATCCTCAACGCGGCTCGGTTCAATCCCTGGCGATATCCTCTCCGCCCGCCGTTGCTCCGGCTTGATCGATGGGGCGATGCTTGGGGGTCATGGGGCGTGCCGACCGATCCGCTGAATCAACCGACGACCGACCGCGAAGCTCGCCGCGTGCGCGCGCTCCGCCGCGGCTCGATCGCGCTGCTGGCTCTGGCGCTGCTCGCGCACGCGATGCAAATCGCCTCCCCGCTCCGTCTCAACACCGATTCCGTGCTGCTCCTGCGCATGGCGGAAGCCTTCGACGAGGGCCGCGGCTTCAAGCCCGCCGACGTGCCCGCGCCGTTCCCGATCGGCTATCCGGCGTCCATCGCCGGGCTGCGCGCGATCGGGCTGGACCACGCCGCCGGGCTGATCGGCGCGAACGTGCTCGCGCTGTGTGTCGCGCTGGCGGCGACATGGGCACTCATCGCGCGCCTCGCGCGGAGCGCGCCACCCTCGTTCGACGCATCGCTCGCCCCGCCGCTGATCTGCCTCCTTTCCGCGATGTCCTGGATCATTGTCAAGCACACGTCTCTCGTCGTCTCGGAACTGCTCTTCTTCGCGCTCTCGATGCTCACGCTGCTGGTGATCTCGGAGGGCGGCTGGGCCCGCCGGTTCCTGCTGGGCGGCGCGCTGATCGGCGCGTGCGTCCTGCTGCGCACGATCGGGCTGGCGCTCGTGCCAGCGCTGCTGTGGTCGCTAGCGCAGATGTGGCTCGACCAGCGTCGTGCCACCGCCCGCCCGCTGAACGTTCGCTCCGCGTGTTGGCTCGCGCCGCTCGCCATCGGCGCGATCGCGCTCGCCGCACTCCTGGCCGCCCGCTCGCGCTACTGGACCGACATGCTCAGCCTCTACGGCACGCGATCCCTCACCGACGCCGTCCTGCGCACCGCGCGCTTCCGGCTCCGCGACATGGGGCAGTTCTCGCTCAACCTGAGCTCCGGCGCCGTCGATCACCTCCCCGCGTTCCTCTTCCCGCTCGCCGGCGCGGCTGGCTACGCGATCCTCTTCGCCGGGCTGTACCGGCTCCGGCGCGCGCCGCACCCGGCCCTCGTGTATCTCGCCGCATCAACCGGGTTCATTCTCATCTGGCCCTACGAAGACCCGCGCTTCCTGCTGCCCGTCATCCCGCTGATGCTGTGGGTGATCTTGCACGCGCCGGGCCTGCCGCGCGCCCGGCCCGCACGCTGGGCGCTCGCGGCCGCGTGGCTCACGCTCGGCGCCGCGGCGATGGCCTACTCCACGATGCTGACTTTCTCCGGCGGCGGCTTCCCCGACCGCTTCGGCGCGGGCGAGTTCCGCGATTCCTACCGCGCCGCCTTCGCCCAGCCGCACGACCGCGCGAACATCAACCCGCACGTCCTCCGCATGCTCCAGCGCCACGACCCCGCGCACACAGCGCAAACCACGACTCGCTCAAGCGCGCCGCCAGATCGACAACCTCAAAGTCCGTGATCGCCACCGCCGCGGAGCAGGCTCCCGCACTCCCCAACTTCCAAATCCGTGTCATCCGTGGCTTCTTCTCTTCTTCCTTCCGTCCTTCCGACTTCAACCCCCGCCGCACACCACGCCCCAATTGCCGATCACCACCGCCACGTCGCCCAGCCCGATCGCGCCGTTCCCGTCGAGATCAACAGCGCCCGGCGCCGGCGGCACGCTCGCCGACCACCACGCAATCAGCGCCGCCAGATCCGCCAGCCCCACCATGCCGTCGCCGTCCGCATCGCCCGCGCACGCCGGCGGCAGCGCCGGGCCGAGCCGCACCACGCCGATCTCCGCGCGCGACTCCGCCGAGCCGGTGTCATCACCCATGAACAGAAAATCGCCGAACTCGTACACATTCGGCGTGCCCACGAACGCGCGGTAGTCGCGCAAGCGCCCCGCGAGAATCTGCACGCCGCCGCGCCGCAGCGAGTACCCATCGCCAACGATCACGAGCTCATAGCGCGCCATCGCCGCCGTCGTATCGATCGCCGCCCCTTCCGCCTGCGTGAACAACCCCAGCGCCCCGTCGCGGTCATCGTCATACGCCCACACGCGATCGGCCCAGAACCCCAGCTCAATGCCGACGACATCATGCGTCAGCACGATGACGCTGAACCCCGCGCGATCGAACACGCCGTCGCCGTTGTCATCCCGCGCCGCGTGCGCCTCCGCACCGATCCGCACATCAAACGTGATCGTGAACCCCGCCGCACGATCGAGCAGCATCGCCGACGGGTGCGGCACGCCGAAGTACCCCGCCTGCTCGCCGAACCCGACATCCGGAGTCGTGTCCAGAGTCACGCGCGTCGCCGAGAGCATCTGCGTCGCGTGCGCCCCGACAAACGGCGACGTCAGATACAGCCACCCCTGCGCCGCCGGCAGCGTGCCCAGCGCAGGATCGAACAACACCTGCGCGTTGGCACTCGACGCCGACCCGAGTGTCGCGACAACCGACAACCCGCTGAACCACGTTCGCGACCATCGACTCATGGATCTCACACTCCTGCTATCGCCCCGCCTACAGTTTCCCTCAAAGCCAGCGTGAATCCAGCGCCCGCCCGGAACTCGAATCAATTCCTGCGCGAATCTTCGCGAACACGCTCCGGCGGTCCGAGAATCGCATCCGCATATCGCTCCTATCGCTCATGACCACCGCCCCGCTCAACCCACTTTCGCCCGCGAAGAGCAATCTTTCAGCTGCGCTCGCGCCAACCCCGCCGCGCACCCGCCTCGCCGCCGAGTTCACCGCCATCTTCATCGCCCTGCCGATCGCCCTCTACTTCCTCCCGCCCCGCGGCTGGCTTATCCCACTCATCTTCTGCGGCGGGCTCGCCGCCTGGCTCATCCTCCGCGCCGACCGCTCCTTCGACCGCGCACAACTCTTCATCCCCAGGGGGGCGGCGAGCGCCGCACGCCGTCATCTCTCCACCAGCCTCGCGCTCTTCGCCCTCTCCGCGATCGTCCTCACCGTCTGCACGCTCCTCATCATCCCGGAGCGATTCCTCAGCTTCCCGCGCCAGAACCCGCTGGTGTGGGCACTCGTGATGCTCTTCTACCCACTCTTCAGCGTCTACCCGCAGGAACTCATCTTCCGAACCTTCCTCTTCCACCGCTACGCGCCGATCTTCCCCACCGCCGCCGCGCGGATCACCGCCAGCGCCGTCGCCTTCGCCGCCGCGCACGCCTTCCTCAACACCGTCATCGCCGTCGTCTTCAGTCTCCTCGGCGGCATCATCTTCGCGTGGACCTACCACCGCTCCCGCTCGACCATGCTCGTCTGGCTCGAACACGCGCTCTACGGCTGCTTCGCCTTCACCATCGGCCTCGGCTGGTACTTCTACGCCGGCGCGGTGCGATGACCATCCCTGCCCCGAAGGGGCATCGGCCAGTTGCCGGGGGTCGCCGCGGCAAAGCCGCGCAGACCCCCGGAACCAATCCCCCATGAACAGCACACCCCGGCGGGGTGCCGGCGATTACCGTGCCACCGCAGGCCGCGGCTCTGCGCGGACTGCGGTGCCCGTGTCGATCCGTGAAACGAACCCGTGCCACGGGCTTCGGCCGCTCGGGGCCGATGCCCGTGCCGACGACACCTCCATCCGTCCCGGCAGCGGGTAGCGTCGGCCGCGTGCCACTGACCTGTTCCTGCAGGTCAGTGCATCTTGACGCGCGCCGCACCATCGCCGTCGCACTGACCCGCAGGAACGGGTCAGTGGAACGCACAATTTTCACATCCGGTGTCGATCACACCCACGCCATCACTCGCACACCGTCCCCCAATTCTGAACGACGCGAGCAATATCCGAAAGCCCAACCGTGCCGTCGCCATTCGCATCACCATCGCACGACGCGCGCACACCAAGAATCGCCGCCGCGGAAGTCACGCTGCCGAACTCGCTCGTCACCACGCAGTCGTACAGCCCCTCATTCTCCACGCCCGCGAACAACGTGAGCGACGCCGAAGTCGCCCCGGAGATCGGCCCACCATTCACGAGCGCCACGCCGTCCTTCCGCCATTGATAGGTGAGCGTGCCGTCGCCGGTGGCGGTGATGGTGAATCCCGTGATCCCGCCAGCGGCGGGGAGAAGCACGGCCGAGGGCGCGACGTTCTGCACGATCATCGGCGGTGCGTTGCAGCCGTCGATTTCGAGAATCCAGAGCGCTCCATGATTCATGCCGCCATCGTCGTCATGTTCTGCCCCGACGGCGATTTCGGGCGTGCCGTCAGCATCGAGGTCGCCAAGAAATGCGATGCTGCGACCGAACAGATCACCGTCGTGCAGGGGACCGGCAAAGCCGCCGAGAGCAGAGGATATTTTGCGTTCGGCCTTGACGGTGCCGTCGGGGTTCATGAAGAGGACATACACAGCGCCACGGCCAGTGCCGCCGTCGTCATCGTGAATCGCACCTACAACGAGATCGGGTACGCCATCAGCATCGAGGTCGCCGATCGATCCAACGCTATGTCCAAATTGGTCGATGTCGTCGAGTGGGCCCACAAAGCCGCCAGCGGTGGAAGAAATCTTCTGCTGGGCACGAACGGTGCCGTTCGCGTTCAGAAAAAGAATGTAAACGGCACCGCGATCGGCGTTGCCGCCGATGCCGCCGTCGTCGTCCAGAAACGCGCCGACGGCGAGATCGGGCACACCGTCGCCGTCGAGGTCGCCGATAGATGCAACACTGACGCCGAACTCATCAAAACTGTCGAGGGAGCCCGCAAATCCGCCCGCCGTCGCCGATATCTTCTGATGCGTGCGGACGGTACCGTTTGTATTCAGGAACAGGATGTAGACAGCGCCGCGATCGGTGCCGCTGCCGCCGTCGTCGTCAAGATAAGCGCCAACAGCGATGTCCGTGGTGCCATTGCCGTCTAGGTCGCCGATCGCAGCGACGCTGATACCGAATTCGTCGTCGGTATCAAGGGTGCCGGTGAAACCGCCAGCGAGGGAAGAAATTTTCTGGTGCGCCCGCACGGTGCCGTCTGAGTTCATGAACAGTATGTAGACGCCGCCATGATTGTCGCCGCCATCGTCGTCGCGAGTCACCCCAACGGCGAGGTCAATCACGTCGTCGCCATCAAGATCGCCGAGCGGAGCGATACCGCTGCCAAATTGATCGTCGTCATCGAGCGGGCCAGAGAAGCCGCCAGTGGTCGAGGAAATCTTTTGGTGGGCTCGAACAGTCCCGTTGGCGTTCATGAAGAGGATGTAGATAGCGCCGCGGTTGATTCCACCGTCGTCGTCGGTAGTGCCAACGGCAAGATCGTTCACCCCATCGCCGTCGAGGTCGCCGATCGCGGCCGCGCTGATACCCAGCTCATCGTCGACGTCGAGATCGCCGGCAAACCCACCCGTCAACTCAGAAATCTTCGTCTGCCCCACCACCATCCCCGCCTCCGGACACCCCGGCGCGCCGGCGAGCACCGGCGCGCCCAACATCCCGCCGCCGAGCACGAACAACACCGCAGCCGCCACGATCGCCTTCGCAAGCATCGGTCTCTCCTTCTTCATTGGAGCATCATGAATTGAAGTGGTCCCCGTTTCGCCGGCGATCACTCCTCCGAGGGAGTCGCGCCAGCCAGCGCAAACGTACACCCGCAACCGGCCCGGATCAAACAAGAGTCCGATAAATTCGCGTGATCCGCGCGTTCCATCCGCATGCTGCCCCGCGCCGCCGCCACCCCGCCGACCGAAATTGCTACCCTCTCCCTCCCGCGGCGACCCGTCTTCATCACCCACGCACCGTCGCGTGCCGGGCGCTGTCACCGCCTCTCTCTCCCTCACTCCCGCGAACACGCCATGCCCACCGCACCACTCGCCGCTCCCGCCAACCCCGCCCACTTCGTCACCCTCTCCCGCGACTCCAACCAGGCCCTCGGCATCGGCCAGTTCGCCATCGACTTCATGTCGGGCAAGCTCGGGCCAGGGCCTGATCAATCCGTGCTGAAGCGCACCGAGCAATTCTTCGTCGACTCCGTGCTCTGCGGCGTCTCCGCCCTCGCCCTCGGCACAAACTCGCCCACCATCCTCCGCCAGGAAGCGCTCGAATACACCGTCGCCAACCCCGCGCTCGGCGCCACGGTCTTCGGCAGCACCGCCGCCAGCGGGTGGGTGCAGCCGGAGAAAGCCGTCGTCGCCAACTCCGCCGCCGTGCGCGAGTGGGACAGCAACGGCACGAACTTCGGTTACAACCCCGCGCTCGGGCACACCGCCGGCGAGTTCGGGCATAACGACTTCTACCCCGTCGTCATCGCCGCCTGCCAGCAGCGCGGGCTCGACGGCAAAGCAGCCCTCCGCGCCATGGTCCTGCTCGATGAAATCCGTGGCCGGCTCGCCGAAGTCTTCTCCCTCAAGAGCTACAAGATCGACCACGTCGTCCACGGCGCCATCGGCTCCGCCGCGACGTACGGTGCGCTGATGGGCGCGACGGCCGAGCAGATCGAATCCGCCATCGGCATGGTGGTGGCGCACTACATCCCCTGGCGCGCCATCCGCGCGGGCAAGCAGCTCAGCGACTCAAAGGGCGCGAGCGCCGCCATCAGCACCGAAGCCGCGATCCTCAGCGTCAAGCGCTCCATGCGCGGCTTCGTCGGCCCGCGCGACATCTTCCGCAACCCCGAAGCCATCTTCCGCTTCTTCGAGCCCACCACCGAGGGCAAGGAACGCTGGAAGGAAACCGGCAACTGCCCCTTCGATCTCGTCCTTGCGCACAGCGGCAGCGACTTCGCCGTTATGGGCATGCACTTCAAGCTGGGCCTCTATGAGCATCAATCCGCCGGCGCGCTGCAAGGCGCGATCGACCTCCTGGTAAAGAACCCCGCGCTGCTCGACGACGCCAGCGGCGGGAAGATCAAAGCCATCACGATCACCGCGTACGAGCCGGCCTTCGGCATCATCGGCAACCCCGCGAAAAAAGACCCCAAGACGCGCCAGTCCGCCGATCACTCGATGGCGTACATCGTCTCGACGCTCATCCGCAAAGCGCTCGAATACAAGGCGAAGCACGGCAGCCTGCCCAAGGGCGGCGGTGCGAACGACGCCGTGTGGAAAGCGCTCATGCTCGAGCCGTACGACTACAAGGTCGACAACACCGCGATCTTCCACCCCGTCGCGCGCCAGCTCATGGCAAATATCGACTTCCGCCACGGCGGCAAGCCCTACGACGACAAGTACCCCGACGGCATCCCCACCTCCATCCAGATCACCGACACGAGCGGCGCCACGCACGACTCCGGCTTCATCATGTATCCCGGCGGCCACGCGCGCAACACCACCGCCAACCTCACCGACATCCTCAACCACAAGTTCGCCCTGCTGGGTGCGCTCGCCTCAAGCGACCCGAAGACCCTCATCGCCCGCCTCAGCAACCTCCACGAAAAATCCGCCGCCGACATCGCCCAGATCAACCACTTCACCATCGAGAACCGCGGCCGCTTCGAGTAATCACACTCCTCGGCCCGAAGGGCGGAGGCAGCATCCGGGTGCCACCAGTCGCGGCGGCTCTGAGACGCGACTGGTGCCGCTGCGAGTGAGAACGCCGTGAAAAGCGGTCAATACAGCACACTCGAAGTGATGCGTCACCGGGTTCCGCCGCTCGCGCTGTCGTCGGAGTGGTCGGACTACAAGCCGGTGAACGCGTGGCTCGCGAGCAGTTTCAGCATCCGCTACGCCGTAGCCCGATCGGGCAACGACATCGTCCTCTTCGCGCCACGGTTCTCGATTCCCCGATGGGCACTGGGCGCACTGCTGGTGCTCACATTCGCGATTCTCATCGGCGTGCCGGCCATGTTGTTCGCCCGCGCGAATGCAACGGGCACGCCCGTCGACCAATTCTCCATCACGATATCTTTCATGGCCTGGACCTTCGGCTCCGCCGGCGTCTGGGGCGCTCTCGTGATCCCTCAGTGGCATGAGCACCACCTCGGCCCAGCGCTGATCTACCGCGCTCTCAGTCGGCAGGTGCATCTCCCGCGCGCCAACCTCACCATCGATCGCGATCAGATCATCCGCCTCGAAGCGGTCCAGGTTGAGTTCCCGATACAGAAGGGCACCGTCACCGAACGCCAGATGGTTCTGGCGTCTCATGATCCAACGACCGGCTCCGCGAGATACCACACGCTGGCGCGCCGATGCTTCAGTGCGCCGCGCGTGTTGGCCTTGCTATCTCACGAGACCGGTATTCCAGCCGCATTCGTGCGCGCAACGTGGGGCGATTGACCAAGCCCAACCGCGCGCTGTTGCCTTTTCGCCCGCGCATGGACACCCGGCGCGAGCACAAACAACGACCTGCACAAAACGTCCCCCTCCACCCTTCCGCCCTCCACCTTCCACCCTTCCGCCTTCCGCACTTCCGCACTTCCGCACTTCCGACTTCCACCTTCCGCCTTCCAGCCCAAAGGGCTGGCGGCCCGTTGCCGGGGGTCGAAGCGGCGCAGCCGCGCAGACCCCCGGAAGCGATCCCCCAAGCGCGACGCACCCCGAAGGGGTACAGGCAACCACCCACAACGCGCGCATGTCCACCCGGCGCGCGCAAAATCAGTGACCTGCGCACAAATCCCCGCGCCGCGCTTGCCCGCGCCCGGTTCATCGTGAACACTCCACCAATCAGCGCGGCGGCTTCCACGCCGCGCTGCCGGGAACCAGGGGGAACACCACACATGTCCAACAACTCGATCGTCAACGTATGTGCCACTGCAGGCGGCTCCGCGACTGCAGTGCCTTCTACCATCAGCACCAACTCCACTGCAGCGCCGTCCATCGAACAACCCGCGCCCCTCCCCGACCCCGACGCCAACCCGCGCGAGTTCAACCGCTTCCTCATCCAGTTCCTCGACCCGCAGGTCACGCTCCCCGACCTGCTCCTCTCGCACAAGATCCGCGGCCGCGACCTCGCCGCCTGGCTCCGCCTCCCCGCCACGCAGCGTGCGCTCGACGAACTCGAGTTCATCGCCCGCGAGCGCACCAAGCGCATCGCCATCGACCAGCGCGCCGCCGCCCTCGACGCAACCGTCGCGCTCCTCACCACCGCGACCAGCGACGAATCCCGCCGAAAAGCCGCCGCCACCATCCTCCGAGAATCGAAGCCCGATCACCCACCCCAGCCGCACGCGGCCAGCGCACCCCCTCCCCCTCAGGGGGAAGGAGGGGGAGAGGGGCGCGGGAGAACCCGCGGCGCGCAGCCTCACCACCACCCCTCGACGAGCCAGTCATCGCCAACTATCACCACGCACGATGAACCCGCGCAGCCGACCCAGCCGCGCATCACACCCACACCAGCTCCCATCGCTTCTTCCAAACTCCGCGCTCTCCGCGCCTCCGCGGTGAATCTGCCGCTCACCGCAGCGCTGACGACCACCCCGCCACCGCCTCGTGCGCCGTCAGGTCATACTTCAGGGGCGTCACCGTGATCCTTCTCTTCAGCAGGTGATCGACATCGGTGCCGGCGTCCGCGCCGCGGAAATCCAAGCCGTGCCCCGCGGCCCAGAAGTACACATCGCCGCCCGGGCTGGTCCGCCGCTCGTACGCATCATTCAACCCGTGCGTGTTCATCGGGCAGACGACAATCTCCGGCTCCTCCGGCGTGGGCGGCTCGATCGTCCCGTCATCCTGACAGATCGGCAGGTTAATGCTCACGCACGTATGCGGCCCGAGCAGCGCGCCACGCCCTTCCGGGGGGCCATGCGGCGTCGCCGCCGTCGCGCGGATGATCTTCTCGATCACGCCCCGCGCCATCCGCGCCGCGCGATCAAACCGCGTCTTCCCGCCGCGCCCGAGGTGCAGACTCACCGCGATCGAAGGCACGCCGAGAAACGCCGCCTCGATCGCCGCCGCCACCGTCCCGGAGTAGATCACATTAATCCCGACATTCGCCCCCGCGTTCATCCCGCTGATCACCAGGTCAGGACGCGACCCCGCGCCGAACCGCTCGGGCCACAGCGAGCAGATCGCCAGCTTCACGCAGTCCGCCGGCCGCCCGTCCACCGACACGCCGCTCATCGCCGGCGACACCACCTCTTCGCTCACCATCAGCGGCGTGTGCACCGTGATGCCGTGCCCCGTCGCCGACTGCACCGTCAGCGGCGCGATCGGCCAGATCACCTCGCCCAGCGGCCCGCCAAACTCCCGCGCGGGGTCCGCGAGCGCCATGTACAGCGCCTCAATACCGGGGGCGTGGATGCCGTCGTCGTTGGTGAGGAGGATCTTCATGGTGTTGTACGCAGTTGTCCGTGCGCGTCAGGGGTTGCTCGACAATGGGAGGAGCGATGGTACGCCGCTTCACCGCGCCGCGTGGAAGCACACCAACCCCGCCGCCACCGCAACGTTGAGCGACTCGACCCCCGCCGCCATCGGGATCGACACGCGCTCGTCCAGCAGGTCGAGCGTCTCGCGCGAAAGCCCCTCCGTCTCGCCGCCCATGATGAACGCGCCGCGGTGTGCCGGGCGGCAGTCGAACAGGCTCGTGGCTCCATCCGCGGCCAGCCCGTACAGCGTGAACCCCGCGCGTTTCAACTCCCACAGACCTTCGCTCAGCGTGTGGCAGCGCACGATCGGGAAACGGAAGATCGTCGACGCCGAACTCTTCACGATCAGCCCGTTCACCCACGGCGAGCCGACGAGCGGCCACAGAATCGCGCTCATCCCCGCCGCCGCCGCCGAGCGAATGATCATCCCCACATTCTGCGGGTTTGTGACGCCGTCGAGCGCGATGATGCGGGCGGGGTTCTTCGCATTCGCACCGGTGAGCGACTGCGTAAAGGCTTCGACCTCCATCACGCGCGTCAGGCGCACACGCGCCGCGACGCCCTGGTCGTGCCGCGGCTCGCCCGACAGCGCGCTCACGCCCCGCGCGTCCGCCAGTTCGGGCGATGCCGCGCCGCGCTCGCGGCACGCCGCCGCGAGTTCCTTGCGGAACGGCGCCGGCGCGTCCTTCGCGGCGCGGACCTCCAGCACCTCGACCGCGCGCTCCGCCAGCGCCTCGAGCACGGCGCGGCGGCCGAAGAC
Source organism: uncultured Phycisphaeraceae bacterium (assembly GCA_964391865.1). Classification (GTDB taxonomy): domain Bacteria; phylum Planctomycetota; class Phycisphaerae; order Phycisphaerales; family UBA1924; genus DASZQL01. Next base: position 168,706 of record CAYMNQ010000003.1, on the reverse strand, counting down.
GACCACCTCCGCGTGCCCGCGCCCCGCCGCATCCGACCGGCTCATGGCGACACCTTCGCATCAGATCGCGCCGCCGGCTCCGTCGCGCACGTCACGCGCACCGCGCCGGGCGATACCGAGATCGAACGGATGACCACCCGCCGACCATCATCCAGCACGACCGCAGCCGCTCGTGAGACGCCGCGCCCCGCGAGCAGCTCGCCCAGCACGCTCCCGCCCCGCGCGTCGTGCCGCCCCGGCATCAGCGCGCCGGGGATCGGCAGACGACCGGCGGCCACGCGCGCCCCGTCAATCATCAGCGCGCCATCGCCGTCAACTCTCGGGCTCAACTCGACCGACACCACGCGCCCGATCGCCGCGCCCTCCCGTTCGATGCCCACCGCGATCACGCCGTCGCCGAACCGCGCGCGCACTTCGCCCGCGCGCACCGGCAGTTCGATGCCCCGGTTCTCCGCCCAGCGGCCCAGCCGCTCGGCAAGCCACGCGTTCGCGTCCGCCTGCTTGAGTTCGACGGTCCACAGCGCGCGATCCGCCGCGTGCCCGTACAGCGCCGCCGACACGCCCCGCTCCACCGCTTCAGCCGCCGCCGACCGCTCGGGCCCCGGCGCGACCGCCGCGCTCGCCCACCACGCCGGCGCGGCACGGGCCAGCGCCAGCGCACCGAGCGCGAGCAGCGTGACGGCACCGACGAGCAGCACGCCGGCGACGATCAAGCGCCGTTCGAGCGCGGGCCAGCGCGGGTTGGAAAACACCGAGCGGATCACACAGGCATTGTGGCACACCGCGGCGAGTGATGCGGCTCCTGCTCCCTCTCCCTCTGGGAGGGGCCAGGTGAGGGCTCGTTCGTCTCGTTCCTTACTCGATCGATCGTGCCCACAAAAACAAACGATCGTGCTTCGCACCAAGATCATGATTGCGCCGAGAACGGCCGCGAATCGTGCAGCTCAACTCTCGGTCGTTGCGGGCAGATCGAGCACAGAGTTCTTCTCCCCGCCCGGAGGCGGAGGCGGGTCAGACGTCGAATTTCCGCACGAGGATCGTGTCGTTCTGCCCGCCAAAGCCAAAGCTATTCGAGAGCGCCGCCGTCACGCCGCCGAGCGGGCGCAGGTCGCGGGCCGCGTTGGGCACGTGGTCGAGATCGCACTCGGGGTCGGGCGTGTTGAGGTTGATCGTCGGCGGGACCCATCCCGAATCGAGCGCGAGCACGCACGTAATCAACTCCACCGCGCCGGCGGCTTGGATCAAGTGCCCCATCATGCTCTTGACGGAGCTGAACGGGATCTTCGGAGCGTTCACGCCGAAGACGCCCTTGACGGCGTGTGTCTCGATCGAGTCGTTCTCTTTGGTGCCCGTGCCGTGGGCGGAAATGTAGTGGACGAGCGGGCGTCCGGCGGCGTCGGTCGCGTGCGGGTCCACGCCGCCCTGGCGCAGCGCGCCCATCATCGCCGCCTGCGCGCCCTTCCCTTCAGGATGAATATCGGTGATGCGGTACGCGTCGGCGCTGGAGCCGAAACCCGCGACTTCCGCCAGCGGCTTCGCGCCGCGCGCGATCGCGTGCTCCAGCGATTCGAGGACGATCATCCCCGCGCCCTCGCCCATCACGAAGCCGTCGCGTGTGGCGTCGAAGGGGCGGGCGGCGGTGCTCGGCGCGTCGCTGCGCTTGCTCATCGCGGTGAGCCGGATGAAGCCGGTGAAGCCGAGCGGGTGGATCATCGAGTGCGTGCCGCCGGCGAGCATCACGTCCGCATCGCCGCGCTTGATGAGTTCGAACGCTTCCCCGACCGCTTGCGTGCTGGCGGCGCAGGCAGTCATGCAGTTGAACGCGGGGCCCATGCAGCCGAAGGCGTGCGCCACGTGCGCGACGGCCATGTTCGGCTCCTGCTCGATCTCGCGCGACGCGACGAAGCGCTTGTACGCCTCGGCGCTCCACTTGGGGCCGTTGACGGTGCGCGACGCCGAATCCCACCCGGCGAGGTTCGCGCCGGCGAATGCGTCGAAATCCACCAGCCCCTCGCCCGCGCCGAGGTACACGCCCACGCGCCGCGGATTCAGCTTCGGATTGACGGGCGAGCCTTTCGAAGCGTCGCCCAGCCCCGCCTGCTTCCATGCCTGCGACGCGGCGCCGAGCGCGAAGCCGCTGTTCACGTGCGCTTCGGCGTGCGGCTCGAAGTCGGCGATGAAGGCGCGCGGGTCGTAGCCGCGCACCTCGGCGGCGAAGTTGGTCGCGAAGGTCTTCGCCGCGAAATGCGTGACGGGGCCGACGGCGCTCTCCCCCGCGAGCAGGCGGCGCCACACCGAAGCAAGGTCATGCCCCAGGGGCGTGACCCAGCCCATGCCGGTGATGACGACGCGGGTTGTGCCGTTCTTCTTCATTCGGGTTTGGATTCGGATCCTGATTCACCGCGAAGACGCGGAGGGAGAGCACTTGAAACGCAAAGGTCGCGAAGCACGCGAAGAGAGAGCGGATTGATGTTCAAACCATTCATGTCTTTGCGCTCTTCGCGACCTTCGCGTTCAAGAATGTCTTCTCCGTGCTCTCCGCGTCTCCGCGGCGGCATGTCTTTACTGGGGGTACTCGCCGTCGTCCATCGCGTCGGGGTGCCCGCGGAGGGAGTCGAGTTTGTCGGGGTTGAGGACACGGACCAGCCCGCCGTCTTTGAGGCGCGGGCGGTTGAAGTTGATGATGAGCCCGAGTTCGAGGTCGGCGGCGCGGAGCTGGGCGCGGAGCGCGGTGCGCTCGAAGCCGCCCACCTCACGCTGGTCGGCCATGATCTGCACGACGAAGCGGTCGTCGACGTACATGCTCACGTCGTGCGTGCCGATCTGCTCGCCGCGGTAGATGATGGGGAAGCTGTGGTTGATGTCGTGCTTCACGCCCAGCGCCTTCAGCTCGGCGGACATGGCGCGCTCGTAGACGCTCTTCGCGAAGCCGGGGCCGAGCGCGGTGTGCAGCTCGATGGCGCAGCCGATGACCTTGCGGCTGACGTCGGTGAGTTTGGGGTCGAGTTCCTCGTTCTTCAGCGTCGGGCGGCGTTCGTGCATGTTGCTCGTTCCTTTTTCCTGCGTAGGGGGGTTAGTGAATCCGACCGAGCGTGTCATCGGGGCGCGGGCGGGACCGGGGGACCCGGGGGGACAGACAATCTACATCATCCGCTTGAGCACAACGGCGGCGTTCTGCCCGGCGAAGGAGTTGGTGCAGACCAGAATGTGGCGCAGGGCCGCGTCGCGCGACTTCGCCGCCCCCGCCTGCAGGTCCGCGGCGGGCGCGCCCGCGTTCAGGCGCGCGGGGAGCGTCTGGTGCTTCAGCGCCATCGCCGCCACGCACGCGCCCAGCCCGCCCGCGCCGGCCATCGTGTCGCCCAGCGCGGGGGTCAGCGTGATCAGCGGGATCGCCGCGAGGCGGGCGCCGAAGACTGCCCGCAGCGCGTGGGCTTCTTCATCATCGATCGCTTGCACCCCGGAAGCATGCGGCACGATCGCATCGATATCCGCGCCGGTCAGCCCCGCGTCTTCCAGCGCGTTCTCGATGGCGAAGCGCAGGCCCAGCGATCGCCGCGCGGCGTCGCCCGACATGGGCGAGTGTCCCGCGCCGAAGCCGACGAGTTCGGCGATCGGCTTCGCGCCGCGCTGTTCGGCGCTGTCGAGCGCTTCAAGGATCAAGATGCCGCCGCCCTCGCCGATGATGCCGCCCTTCGTGCCGGGATCGAACGGGCGCACCAGCGCGCTCGCGTTCGGCGCATGCTCGGCGTCGACGTGCGCGAGCCGGTTGATGAGGTCGAGGCGCATGACGCCCGTGGGGGTGATGCGGCTCTCCGCCCCGCCGCTGAAGCAGGCGTCGGCGTCGGCGCGCTCGATGATGCGCATCGATTCGCCGAGCGAGAGCAGCCCGCTCGCCTCGCCGCACGTGATGGTGTTCGACGGACCCTGCGCCTCATGGATGATCGTCACATGACACGCGAGCATGTTGGGCAGGTACTTGAGGAGCCAGAGGGGCGTGAGATTCTCCATCCCGCCGCTGCCCCACTTTTCGTAGCTGAACTCGCCGCGCTCGTCCGTGCTGGTGGCGAAGGCCATCGCGAGTTCGGGCACCTCGGCGGCGATCAGCCCCGCGCCGATGTGACAGCCGACGCGCTCGGCGGGGAGCGTGGTCGCGCCCGGCTCGTCGCCCAGCGTGCCTTTCGTCACCAGCCCGGCGGACTCAACGGCGCTCTTCGCGGCTCCGATCGCCAGTTCGATGTCCCGGCACATCACCTTCACCGCCTTGCGGTAGCTCTTGGGGACGTGGTCCTTGACGGCGAAGTCCTTCGCTTCCGCGGCGGCCTGACAGCGCAGCCCGCCGGCGTCGAAGCGCGTGATCGGGCCGATGGCGGAGCGGCCCTCGAGCAGCCCTTCCCACAGCGCGCCGGCGCCGAAGCCGAAGCCGGAAACAGCGCCGAGACCCGTGATGACAACGCGGCGTGGCATGGGGCGGGGATTGTAGCCCGAACGCAGGGCGGCCAGCGGCTCAGTGCGGGACACGTTCTTTGTGCGCCGAGCGCCCATGCCCCATCTGTTACCTTCACACTCCCTATGCCGAACTCGAAACCACGCATCCTTACGGGCGATACGCCCACCGGCCGGCTGCACCTCGGGCATTACGTCGGCTCGCTCGAGAACCGGCTGCGCCTGCAGAACTCCGGGCAGTACGAGTGCTACTTCCTGCTCGCAAACATGCACGCGTTCACCACGCGCGCCGATAAGCCGGACGAGATCCGCGCCGACACTATCGAGATCGTGAAGGACTGGCTGGCCGTGGGGATTGATCCGGTGCGCTCGACGATCGTCTTGCAGACTGAGATCCCGGCGATCGCGGAACTCACCTGGTTCTTCGCGATGCTGATCCCGTTCAACAAGGTGATGCGCAACCCGACGCTGAAGACAGAAATCGAATCGAAGGGTTTGGGCGATACGTACCCGTTCGGATTCCCGATGTACGCCGTGGGGCAGTGCGCGGACATCCTCGCGTTCCGCCCGGCGCTGGTGCCGGTGGGCGAGGATCAGGTGGCGCACATCGAGATGTGCCGCGATGTGGCGCTGAAGTTCAACCAGATGTACTGCGGCGTGGGCAACCGAGTGCCGCCGGAGGAACATGAGAAAGCCGGCGGCGTGTTCCCCATCCCCGGCGCACTGGTCGGGCGCATCGGGCGGCTCGTGGGCATCGACGGCACGAACAAGATGAGCAAGTCGCTCGGCAACGCGATCATGCTCAGCGATTCGCCGAAGGATGTGCAGAAGAAGGTGAACAAGATTTTCACCGGGCGGCAGTCGCCCACCGACAAGGGCGCGCCAGACAACGCGCTGATGCAGTACGTCGAGGCGTTCATCGCGCCGAGCGAGCCGGAGAAGGCGGCGGACCTGAAACGCCGCTACACCGAGGGCGACAATTTGGGCGACGGCGTGGTGAAACAAGAACTGGGCGACGCGATCAACCGGCTGCTGGAGCCGATGCGCGGCCGGCGCGCGGAGTATGAAAAGCCGGGCGGCGACGACCTCGTGATCGATGTGATCAAGTCGGGCACCGCGCGGGCGAATGTGGTGGCGGAGGAGACCCTGGCGATGGCCAAGAAGGCGATGCGCCTGGGGTTCTTTGGGCGGGAACTGCGGGCCGAATGACACATCCACGCCGAACGGACGGTGGTTTTGTTGCGAGATGTCATTGCCGCGCCGGCCGGGGCTCGGGCCCGTGCGCTCGGCGCGCGACGGACTTCTTGCGGTGCCGACAGAGTCGTCTGCAGGACAAACTTTTGTCGGGTAGTGTGATAGTGATGAGGAAGAGCGACCAGCTTCTCTGGATTGTCGCGATCGCGGCCGCCTCAGCGGCGCGCGGGGCGGCGTCGCCCGAGGGGAATGAACCGGACGGCGGATCGAACTCCGCCTGCTGTTCGCCGCCTGCCCGGCTCTCCGCTTCGAAGTCGGGCACAGAGACGGACTCGACGCCGCGTCGCACCAATCCGTGCTCGACGAGCGGGATGGTCTGGATCCCCGGGGGTGAATTCTCGATGGGCAGCGTGGACGCCCTGGCGCGACCGGATGAGTCGCCGGTGCAGCGCGTCCGCGTGAGCGGCTTTTGGATCGACACCACCGAAGTGACCAACGCTCGGTTCGCCGAGTTCGTGTCGGCAACGGGCTATAAGACCATCGCCGAGCGTCCGGTGGATTGGGAGGAGTTGAAGAAGCAGTTGCCCCAGGGAAGCCCCAAGCCCCCGGATGAGATGTTGCAGCCGGGTTCGCCGGTCTACTCGCCACCGAATGTTCCGGTCGACTTGCGGCGCTATGACTTGTGGTGGACATGGACGATCGGCGCTTGCTGGAAGCACCCTGAGGGGCCCGGGAGCACGATTGATGGCCGCGAGGATCATCCGGTGGTGCACGTCGCGCACGAAGATGCCGTTGCGTACGCGGCGTGGGCGGGCAAACGGCTGCCCACCGAGGCGGAATGGGAGTTCGCCGCCCGCGGCGGGCTGGATGGCAAAGTCAACATCTGGGGTGACGAGCCGGTCAGCGCCGCGCGCTGCAACACGTGGCAAGGTCACTTTCCCGATCACAACACCATTGAAGACGGCTTCCTTCGCACGGCTCCGGTCAAGTCGTTCCCTGCGAACGGCTACGGCCTGTTCGATATGGCCGGGAATGTGTGGGAGTGGTGCGCGGACCTGTACCACCCCGCGACCTATTCAATGCGGGGACGCGAGGCGGGCGGCGCTGGCCCGGTCGTGAACCCGGGCGGATCGACGGTCTGCCACGATCCGCGCAACCCGCACGCGCCTGTGAGCCGGGTGCACCGGGGCGGTTCGTTCCTGTGCAATGACTCATACTGCGCAAGCTACCGGCCGAGTGCACGGATGGCGGCGCCGCCCGATTCAGCTCTCGCACATCTCGGTTTCCGGTGCGTCGCGGACGCCCCGCCGCCGAGCCCGCACGTACGAATGAACCCGTGAACGAAAGATGAAGGAGGATTCCCCTTGAACCGAGTACAGGCATTGATCGTCATGGTGTTCACGCTCTGTCTTGCGTCGGGCGCATTGGCCGAGAGCAAGCCCAACATTCTTGTGATCTGGGGGGATGACATCGGCACGTGGAACATCAGCCACAACAATCGCGGCATGATGGGCTATAAGACGCCGAACATTGATCGCATTGCGCGCGAAGGCGTCTCGTTCACTGACTACTACGGGCAGCAGTCCTGCACGGCCGGGCGCGCGGCGTTCATCAGCGGCTCGGTGCCGGTGCGCAGCGGCATGACAAAGGTCGGGCTGCCCGGCGCCAAGGAGGGCTGGCAGAAGACGGACGTCACCATGGCGACGGTGCTCAAGAGCGCCGGCTATGCCACGGGGCAATTCGGGAAGAACCACCAGGGCGACCTCGACGAGCACCTGCCCACGATGCACGGCTTCGACGAGTTCTTCGGCAATCTGTACCACCTGAACGCCGAGGAAGAGCCTGAGAATGAGGACTACCCGCGCGACATGAAGCTGGCGAACGGCAAGACCTTTGTCGAACAGTTCGGGCCTCGGGGCGTGCTGAAGTGCAGGGCCGACGGCAAGGGCGGTCAGACGATCGAGAACACGGGTCCTCTGACGAAGAAGCGGATGGAGACGATCGATGATGAGACGGTCGCCGCGGCGAAGGAATTCATCCAGCGCCAGCACAAGGCCGGTCAGCCCTTCTTCTGCTGGTGGAACGGCACGCGCATGCACTTCCGCACCCACGTCCGGTCGGAGCGCCGGAACAAGGGCAACGACGAGTACACCGACGGCATGATCGAGCATGACATGCACGTGGGCGAACTGCTGAAGCTGCTCGACGATCTTGGCATCAGTGACAACACCCTCGTGATGTATTCGACCGACAACGGCCCGCACTACAACACATGGCCGGACGCGGGGACGATGCCGTTCCGAAGCGAGAAGAACAGCAACTGGGAAGGCGCGTACCGCGTGCCTGCATTCGTCCGGTGGCCCGGGAAGTTCCCGGCGGGCACGACGCTCAACGGGATTGTCGCGCATGAGGACTGGCTGCCGACGTTCGCCGCGGCCGCGGGCATTCCGGACATCGTCGGCAAGCTCCGGGGCGGCATCGATCTGAACGGGCGCCGGTACCGCAACCACATCGACGGGTACAACATGCTCGACTATCTCGGCGGTCGGGCCGAGGCTTCGCCGCGCCGGGAGTTCATGTACGTCAACGACGACGGGCAGATTGTCGCGATGCGATACGACGACTGGAAAGCGGTGTTCCTTGAGAACCGCGGCGTGGCGTTCGGGGTCTGGCGTGAGCCGTTCACCGAGCTGCGCGTTCCGCTGCTTTTCAACCTGCGGCGCGACCCCTTCGAACGGGCCCAGCACAACTCGAATACCTACAACGACTGGTTCCTCGACCGGGTCTATCTGCTGGCCCCCATGCAGCAGCTCGCCGGCAGATTCCTGATGACCATGAAGGAGTACCCGCCGAGTCAGTCACCCGGCTCATTCAATCTTGAGAAAGTGCAGAAGCAGATCGAGGGCGCGCTGGGCGGTCGATAGGCCGGCCCCGGAGCCGCGTCACCGTCCGACGCCGCGTGGGGAGTATGGCGGGCCGGGCGCGCGGAGATCATCGGGGAATACACGCCGGCGCCGGCGAAAGGGGCGATACGGCTCGGGTCTTGCGCGCGGGCGCTGTAACCTCCGACGCCGGCGAGCATCCGAAAGGCAGAGACCCTGCCGTTCACGATTGCTCGCGCTGACTCGCTCCAGATGATTGAGGTATCGCCGTATTCGTCACTCGCCCCATGACCTGCCACGAACTCATCGACTTCATCATGGCGTACCGCGACGGCGAATTGTCCCCCGTTGTGCGGGCGGCGTTCGAGCGGCATCTTTCGGTGTGTCGGCACTGCCGCGAGTACCTGGCGCAGTACGAGAAGACGCTCGAACTGCTGCACCTGTGCAAGGACGATCCCGACTTCGATCCCGCGGCGGCGGTGCCCGAAGCGCTGGTGTCCGCGGTGACGCAGGCGCGGCTGGCGGCGTGATGGGTTGGCGCGCTCGGCGCTTGGTTTGGCGTGCGGGATCGGTTGGGCTCGGCGCCACTGACCTGCAGGAACAGTTCAGTGGCACGAACTCGCCGCGACAATCGTGCGGCGCGTTCCTACCATATGAAGAATGCTGTGGCAGCCCTCGCTCCCTGAGCGGTATCACGCGATGCCTCCGGCCGACTTGTCGGCGGCGATCGATGCGCGGCGGCGAGAACTCGGTGACGCGCTCGTTATCCTGGGGCATCATTACCAGACCGACGACGTGATCCGGCACGCGGATTTCACGGGGGATTCGCTGAAACTCTCGCAGCTCGCCGCCGAGCGTGTGGCGGAGCGCGGCGCGAAGTACATCATCTTCTGCGGCGTTCACTTCATGGCGGAGTCCGCCGACCTGCTCGCGCCGCCCGGCACCGCGGTGATCCTGCCCGATCTTTCGGCCGGCTGCTCGATGGCGGACATGGCGGCGTACGACGACGCCGTCGAAGCGTGGGAGTCGATCCATGAGTCGCTGCGCGAGCAGGGGTGGCACGGGCGCGTCGTGCCGATTACGTATGTGAATTCCACGGCGGCGGTGAAATCGTTCGTCGGCGCGAACGGCGGGGCGTGCTGCACGTCGAGCAACGCAAAGGCGGTGTTCGAGTGGGCGATGGGGAAGAAGGCATCGAGCCATCAAGGCATCAAGGGATCGAGTGGAAGAAAGAAGTATTCGGCGGCGGGTGCCGGCGGTGCTGATGGCGATGATGTGAAGGTGTTGTTCCTGCCCGATCAGCATCTGGGGCGGAACACCGCCGCGGGCTTTGGGATCGATGTCGCGAAGCACACCTGTGTGTACGACCCGAAGAAGTCGGCGAAGGGCGAGGCGCTGGGCGGCGCGACGGCCGAGCAGTTGCTGCGCTCGAAGGTGATCCTGTGGGCCGGGCACTGCTCGGTGCACAAGCTGTTCCGCCCGGAGCACTGCGACCAGGCGCGCGCCGGCGATCCCGAGATGAAGATTCTGGTTCACCCCGAGTGCTGCAAGGAAGTGGTCGACAAGTCCGACCTGAACGGCTCGACGGAGTTCATCATCTCGACGATCCGCGGGGCACCGGCCGGCAGCCGATGGGCCGTGGGGACGGAGGTGCATCTGGTGAACCGTCTGGCGCGCGAGGCCGCCGAACGCGGCGTGCATGTTCAGATCCTCAGCGACTGCCAATGCCTGTGTACGACGATGTACCGGATCGACGAGCCGCATTTGTTGTGGGCGCTCGACCACCTCGCCGACGGGAAGGTGGTGAATCAGGTGCGCGTGCATGAGGAGGCACGCGGGCCGGCGCTGCTGGCGCTGAACCGGATGTTGGAGCTGTCGGGGAAGCAGACGATGGCGGCGGTGGACTGAGCGCGACTCGACAAGGCGCGGAGCATGCGCGAGCGTTCCTCGTCCGGACGGGGTGCCGGGGCGCGCGTCTGAGGGGATGCGGCGCTCTGAACCGCTGAGCGTCCGATCGCGGGACACGGCCGGAGCACGGTGCGCCGGCACCCGGACCGCTCCGCGCTTGGTTTGATTACTGCCCGAGAATTTCCTTGAACAGCGTGATCCCGCTCAGCCCGAACTCCGCGAGCGCCAGCAGCACCACACCGAGCACCGCCCACGCGCCAGCGCGCCAGCGCGCCGTGTCTTCCCTCAAACCCCAAGCCCCAAGCCCCGAGCCGCACGCGGTCAGCATCGCCAAGAACACCAGCACCATCGGCTCGAAGTAGCGTTGCCACGCCTGCGGGTTCATGGTCTGGGCCGCGAGCCAGCCGGCGAGCGCGACGAGCAGGATCGTCGCGGGGCGTGCCCGACCGTTCAGCGCCGCCGCGCGCCACAGGAACACCAGCACCACCGCGCCGACGGGCGCGAGCAGCGTGATGACGACCGATCGCTCGGCGACATCCGCGGTCGCGCGCTGCCCGAACTCGTACGCCAGTTTCCACAGCCAGCCGTACCCGCGCCCGTCCGGGGGCGGGCCGTCGGCGGTGGCGAGCTGAGCGCCGGTGGGCACCGCGAGCGCGACGAGCAGCCCGCCGCACGCGGCCAATGCGTAAGTCACCCTTTGTACGCACAAACGAGGCACATTCTCTACGTGGAACATCGCGAACGCGGGCCCCAGCGCGCCGAGCAGCGCCAGGCAGAACGCGGGGGCGGCGAGGTTCGGGCCTTTGCCGTGGAATTTCTGGCTCCACTCAGAGACAGGCACCAGCCCGCCCCACATCCACGCGAAGATGCCGACCGCGATCGCGGGGATGACGAGCGCGATGATCCCGCCGAGAACGGGCGACCACGCGGCGCGCGGCTTTGTGTTGTGGATGTTCGTTGAAGACGATTCATCGATCAGCCCGCGGCACCACGCCGGCAAGTGATGAGCGATCGGGCTGGCGGAGAGCGCCGCGAAGAGCACCACGCCGCCGAGCCAGAGGTGGACCTGGCGCAGGAGGACGATCGCGAGCACCGCGCCGGCGAGCGCGAGCGTGAGCGCGAGCGTCATCGGGCGTGAGGCGGCGAAGCCCAGCACGATGACCGCGCCGAGCATCGCCGCGTTGTCGGTGGTGAGCGAGATGGCGCTGCCCAGCGTGTAGGAGCAGGCGAGCAGCGGGAGCGCGAGCAGCGGTGCGAGCCAGCCGGCGCGCTGTGAGTCGTCGCGCATCGCCGCGCGCACGGCCCACCACATGGCGAGCGCGAGCGTCACGCCGATGAGCGCGTTGATGATGCGCAGCGTGGTGACGCTCCCGCCGGCGCGGAGGACCGCGGCCATCACGAGGTGGTAGCCGGGGGTCATGGCGAGCTCGTAGCGCACGAGGTCAGGCGAGGGCCACTCGGCGGCGAATGTCTGGATCGCGGGGAGATGGAAACTCTGCTCGTCGGCCTGCTCGCTCGTGCCGCCGCGACCGAGGATCGCCGGCGGCAGCGTCAGCGCGGCGAAAAGGATCGCGAGCAGGAGCGCCGGCATCAGCCGCGCGAGCGCCGACGTTCGAGGGCCTGCGGGTTGCGTGCTCGGAGTTCCCATCGTGTGGTTCAGATTCTGTCCGAAAGTTGGCGGTGCTGCGTTCGGCTCGCCCGGCACGGAGTGCCGGGCCGCCGTGGAAGATTTCCCGCACAATCCCCGCACGAGCCGAAACAATCCGGGCGACGTATGCCGATATATCGTCGGCGGATCGGCGCGTGTTCGCTTGGTTTGGCGGAGAGGTAGAAGAAGTCGATGAGGCAGAAGAGACGGGCGGGACGCCCGTCCCACTAGTCACCAGATTTGATTCCACGATGCCCTCACCCATTCAAGCTCTGATGACGGCGATGCACCGCCCGGTCTATGAAGCCCGGAAGCGGGCGCTCGTGCGCCTGATCACGCCGCACCTGAAGCCGGGCGACCGCGTGCTCGACGTCGGCTGCGGCAACGGGACCCTGGGCGAGGCGCTGTTGAAGCAGCCGAACGCGCCCGCGGGGCTGGTGGTCGAAGGGCTGGAGCGGTTCAAGCGCGGCGGTGAGCCGATCGCCGTCCACGCGTACGACGGCGTGACGATCCCGTTCGCGGACGGCTCGTTCGACGCGGTGATCCTCGCTGACGTGCTGCACCATGAAGAGAACCCGGATCGGCTGCTGCGCGAGTGCCTGCGTGTGTCGCGCCGGGTCGCCATCATCAAGGACCATCAGGTGAAGGGGCTTCTCGCGCAGCAGCGCATCTCGCTGATCGACTGGGCGGCGAACGCGCCGTACGGCGTGAAGTGCCTGTACAGGTACAACACTCCGAACGAATGGCGAGCACTGCCCGCGCGATTCGGCGCGGCGATTGAGAAGGAGTATTCGTCGATCCCGCTATACCCCTTCGGGTGGAACCTGGCGTTCGGGAACGCGCTGCAGTACATGGTGGTGTGGAAGAAGGGCGGCACTCCATGACCACCACCCCGCAGCGCTCTTTCGCGCGCTCGCTCATCAAGCTCGCGCGCCCCACGCAGTGGTCGAAGAGCGTCTTCGTTCTCATCGGGCCGTTCTATTACATCCGCGACCAGCTCGCCGCGGGGAAGAGCGTGGAGGCGATGATCGTCCCCGCGTTGCTGGCGGCGGCGGCGTTCGCGCTCGTCTCCAGCGCGTGCTATGTGGTGAACGACATCTTCGACCGCGTCGCCGACCGGGCGCACCCGCGGAAGAAGAACCGCCCGATCGCGTCCGGGCGCGTGTCGGTCGGGCAGGCGTGGGTGTTCGCGGGCGTGCTGCTGTTGCTGGCTGGGGGGGTGACGTTGGCGATCGGTCCGAGCGCGGCGATGGTCGGGCTGTGGCTGGCGATCTACGCCGGCAATGTCTTTGCGTACAGCGCGAAGCTGAAGCATCACATCATGGCGGACGTGATCTCGCTGGCGTCGGGGTTCGTGATCCGCGTGATGGCGGGGTGCGTGGCGATCGGGATCGAGCCGACCGTGTGGCTGCTGAACGTCACGTTTTTCCTGTCCATGTTCCTCGCGTTCGGCAAGCGGCTGGGTGAGCGGCGGACGCTCGAAGGCAAGGCGGAAGTCGGAAGACGGAAGTCGGAGGTCGGCGCGGCGGCGGCTCATCGCCGGGTGCAGGCGCGGTACACCGATTCGCTCCTTCAGACGGCGGTGGTTGTGTCCGCCGCCATCACGCTGATGACCTACGCCCTGTACGTGCAGGATCAGGCGGAGAAGTTCCACCGGGGCTTCTGGTTGTGGGTATCGGTGCTGCCCCTGACCTATGGGTTGTTCCGCTGCATCGTGCTGCTCGAAGAGGGGAAGTACGACGACCCGACCGAGATCGCGGTCCATGATCGGGGTTTGCAGCTCGCGGCGGGGGTGTTCCTCGTGGTCACGATCGGGCTGATGGTGCTGCCGGGGGTGCTCGGATCGTGAGTTGTTTTGCGTGTTGGTCCGGCGATGTGATGGAAGTTCGCGCGGCCGCCCGCTAGTCTTTTCTTTGATGTCGTGACGGAAATCTCAACCGTGCGGTTGGGTTTCGGTAGACACGACTGTCGAAATCCGCGCCTTCCCCCCGGGGGGCGCGGCTGGTGGTGGTGCCGTCTGTTGGTGCCTCTGGTGTGTGTTTCTCAACGGTTCTTGGCGCTGCGTAAGGAGTGTCTCAATGATGCTGAGCGATTCGAAACGAAGGCTGGTGCTAGGGGCCGTGGCGGTGCTGGCCGCGGCGGGGATTGTGCCGATGTCGGCCGCGCAAGGACCGGGGGGGCCGGGTGGACCGGGGGGCGAGGCGCCCAAGCTTGATGGTCCGGGGGGTCCGGGGGGTCCTAGCGGTCCGGGGGGTAAGGACAAAGAGAAGCCCGACTTCCCCGAGTTCAAGGAAGTGTCTAAGGACTTTGAGAAGGTGGTTTCGACCGCTGATGGGCAGGGGTCGTTGTACACGATCTGGAAGCGCGACAAGGACCAGCAGGTGCTGGCGGAGTTCCCGCGCGATTTCGAAAAGCAGCGGATCTTCATCGCCGCGACGATCGCCGCCGGTTCTCCATGGTCGAGCTATCAGGGTCAGGGCAGCGACATGTACGTGTACTGGAAGCGGTTTGATAAGCGGATGGCGCTGATCCAGCCGCAGATCGATACGCGCTCGACGGGTGATAGCGAGTCCAAGGCGTCGGTGACGCGGAACTTCACGGACCGTGTGGTGCTGGATGTGCCGATCGTGGCGATCGGCCCGGGCGGCGGGCCGGTGATCGATCTTGACGCGCTGCTGCTAGACCACGCCGAGAAATTCTTCGGCCCCGGCGCGCGGAATCTGAACAAGTCGCTGGCGACGGTGCCGCACTGCAAGGCGTTCCCGGAGAACGTCGAGGTGACGATGCGCGCGCCGACGGCTCAGGGCGTGCTGACCGAGTACCACTACTCGATGAGCGTGATCAAGGACAACCCGGAGTACAAGCCGCGTGAGGCGGACGAGCGCGTGGGTTACTTCTTCACGAGCTACCGCGATCTGGGCAAGCTCGACCGCCCGGACAAGTACATCCGCTACATCAACCGCTGGCACCTTGAGAAGCGCGACCCGAAGCTGGAACTCAGCCCGCCCAAGCAGCCCATCACGTTCTACATCGAGCACACGGTGCCGGTGCGGTACCGGCGCTGGGTCGGGCAGGGCGTGCTGTACTGGAACAAGGCGTTCGAGAAGGTCGGCATCGTTGACGCGGTGCGCGTGGAGTATCAGGACAAAGAGACCGGGCAGAACATGGACAAGGACCCGGAGGATGTCCGCTACAACTTCATCACGTGGCTGAGCAACGACATCTCGACGGCGATCGGCCCCAGCCGCGCGCACCCGCTGACGGGCGAGATCCTCGACGCGGACATCGTGCTGACGGACGGCTGGATCCGCGCGTTCTGGTCGATGGCGAACGAGATGCTCCCCGAGTCGAGCATGGAGTCGTTCGGCGCAGAGACGCTGGCGTGGCTGGAGAAGAACCCGAACTGGGACCCACGCGTGCGGCTCGCGCCGCCCTCGCAGCGGCAGTCGGTGATCGAGTCGATCCAGATGGGCGCCGCGAAGGCGCGGGCCCGCGGGCTTGACCGCTTCGGCGTGGTCCCCTTCCAGCAGTATGACCCGGCGATGCAGATGGGCGAAGCCTCGCCCGACCTGTTCGCCGACAGCGTGACGCGGAAACCCTCGTCGTTCTGCATGGCGGCGGTGGGCAAGGCGTTCGACATGTCCGACATGGGCCTGATGATGAGCGTCATGGGCATGCTCGACGCGGAGCCCGAAGAACCCGCCGAGGGCGGCGACAAGAAGGACGACGCCAAAAAGGACGACAAGAAACCGAAGAAGAAGGAGCCGCAGAAGCTCGACGGCATCCCCGAGGCGTTCATCGGCCCGATGCTCGCCGATCTCGTCTGCCACGAAGTCGGGCACACGCTCGGCCTGCGCCACAACTTCAAGGGCTCGAGCATCTACTCGCTCAGCGAGATCAACAGCCCCAGCGTCAAGGGGCAGAAGGCGCTCGGCGGGTCGGTCATGGACTACAACGGGCTGCCCAACATCAACACCGACAAGAACGCCATTCAGGGCGACTTCGGCATGATCGAGGTCGGGCCCTACGACATGTGGGCGATCGAGTACGGCTACACGAGCGAGGACCCGAAGAAGGTCGCCGCCCGGAGCACCGAGCCGCTGCTTACCTACGCCACCGACGAGGACACCACCGGGCCGGACCCGCTGGCCCGCCGGCGTGATCTCGGCTCCGACCCGATCGACTACGCGAAGAGCAAGATGGAACTCGCCAAGATCCTCCGCGGGCGCATCCTTGAGAAGTACGTGAAGGACGGCGAGAGCTGGGCCCGCGCCCGGCGCGGCTACGGTGTCACGCTCCGGCAGCAGACCGACGCCCTCAGCATGATGGCGAACTGGATCGGCGGCTCGTTCACCAGCCGCGCGAAGAAGGGCGACGAGAACGCCAAAGCCCCGATCACCGACGTGCCGGCGGAGCAGCAGCGGGCCGCCCTGAAGTTCTGCATCGAGAACTCGTTCAACGAAGAATCCTTCGGGCTGACCCCCGAGTTGCTCGCGCACATGACCGTCGACAAGTGGTACGACGCGGGCGGCGAGGCGGAGTTCGGGCAGGATGAAACCTGGCCCATCCACGACCGCATCATCGGCATCCAGGCGTCGGTCATGACGATGCTCATGAACCCGACGACCATGCGCCGCGTGTACGACAACGAGGTCCGCATCCCGGCCGATCAGGACGCGCTGACCGTCGCCGAGCTGATGAACACCATCAGCTCGGCGGTGTGGTCGGAGCTGGACAAGGGTTCGGGCGGCTCCTCGCCCCGCAAGCCGATGATTTCGAGCCTCCGCCGCAACCTGCAGCGCGAGCACCTCGAGCGGATGATCGACCTCGCCAAGCCTGATGCGCTCTCGGGCGCGGCGGCGCAGAAGCCGGTCGCCAATCTTGCAACGATGATGCTGCGCGACCTGGCGAAGAAGATGGCGCCCATCGCGGACGGCGCGAAGGCCGACCCCTACACCAACTCGCACCTCGCGGAAGCGAAGCTGCGCATCGAGAAGTTCCTCGACGCGCAGTACATCTACAACACCAACGACATCAAGGTCCAGGGCGGCGGCATGCCGTTCTTCATCTTCGGTAATGAGCCGGGCTCGGGCGCGAAGCCGGAGACCGCTGGCCGCGCCGGTGAGACACAGTGATCGACGGTTGATCTTCCAACACTGATGACCCCGACGGGCCGCTCGGATTCGAGCGGCCCGTTTTTCATTGGCCGAACTCGATTTCAAAAATGGACCGGCCCGGAGCATCCTGCCTCCGGGCCGTGGTGTGGTTTGTGGATTGAATGAATCAGGTCAAGACCCCTATGAGCGCCTCCGTGCGCCGCGGCCGTCCTTGGCCTGACGGGCCAGCCCGCCGACTACACGGCGGGCGCGACGCGCCACGGCGGCGGGTTCGGCGGGACCTCCGGAAGATCGATGTGCGAGTGGGGAAGCGCGAATCGCGCACGGCTCAATGGGCAACGCGTCATGGCGTGCCTCCAAGTTCGGGACAGGCCGATCGACGAAGCGATACTCGAACCGGCCTCGCTGGATTTGGCGGGCTCGCCGGAACAACGCGCGATCGTTCATGGATCTCGCACGCTCCAGACGCCGATTCGGCTTCGTGGACTCGGGCGCCACCAGACGCCGGCCCATCCTGACCGGCAATTATGGCGCGGGAATATCGGACATTCCAGTCCTCAGATTGAGATTAGGCGATCACCCGGCCCTGTTGCGGTGGTGGCGCGGCGCGGATCGGCGGAAAACCGTTCCTCACTCGCTCTAGCGCAGCTCCACCGACCAATACGCATTATCCAGGAATGCCTTCCACGGCTCGTACTTCGCCTGCCCCAGGCGCACGGTGATGAGCGGGTTGCGCTTTGGGCGGATGGGCTTGCGGATCAGGTGCATCGCCGCCTGCTCGGGGGTTCGCCCGCCCTTGCGCGCGTTGCAGCGCACGCACGAGCAGACGAGGTTCTCCCACGTATCGCCGCCGCCCTGCGTGCGCGGCAGGACGTGGTCGATCGAGAGTTCGCTTGTCGGGAAGTGGTGGCCGCAGTACTGGCACTGGTTGCGGTCGCGCGCGAAGAGGTTCCGCCGATTGAGCTTCACGTGCTGCTGCGGCATGCGGTCGTAATCGAGCAGGCGGATCACCTTCGGCACGGCAATCTCGACGCGAACGGTGCGCACCCAGTCGTGCCGCTGCGGCTCGTAGCGGCGCTGCAGGTCGCTCAGTTCCGCCCACGTCGAGAAGTTGTACGCGGTGTACTGCCCGTCGCTGACCTGGATCACCTCCGCGAGTTCGCGGCAGAGCAGGCTGAACGCCCGCTTCGCCGACACCACGCGGAGCGCCATGTACAAGCGGTTGAGCACGAGCACTTTGGCGTTCAACCCCGAGCCGAGCACGGCCGCGGCGGCGGCATCGCCCTGCTGGAGCACTTCGGCGAGGTCGTTGAGAGTGAGACTGGCATCCTCCACGCCGGCAGGCTCGCCGGTGCGGTTCGGGGACGCTGGATTCCGGCGGCTGTGATGTGCCGCGCTCATCGGTCTCTCCGGCCGAGCGGGGGAAAACGCCGCAGTCGGCTGGATAACAGTAGCTTCGGTTTTGGGGGAGGGCAAGGGGGACGGGAAGGCATCGAGGCATCCAGTCATCAAGCCATTGAGTCAAGACAGTTGGTGCGTCCGATCACTTGAGCGGCCCGCTGGCTCTTGCCTTCCCCTTGATGCCTTGATGGCTTGGTGCCTCGATGCCTTCCGCTCAATGCCTGAAATGCCTCACGCCGGTCACCAGGCACGTCACGCCCCTGCGCTCACACAAACTGAACGTTTCGTCGTCGCGCTTCGAGCCGCCGGGGTGGACGATGACTTTCACGCCCGCGTTGATGAGAAGTTCCGGGCCGTCGGGGAAAGGGAAGAAGGCGTCGCTGGTGGCGATGGCCCCGCCCCCCGGAGCGTCGCCCGCGCCGATGCGCGCGAGCGGGCCGGCCTTCTCGATCGCAATGCGGCAGGCGTTCACGCGGTCCATCTGCCCCGCGCCCGCGCCGAAAAGGCGCACGCCGTAGCCGAGCGGGTCGCCCTCGTCAGTGGGCTCGCGCCCGCCGATGGCGATGGCGTTGCTGGTGAGGTGCTTGGCGATGGTTTCGATGAGGGCGGCGTCCTTGAGTTGTTGCGCGCTCGGCGCGGGGCCGGCTTTGTGCTGCCATGTTGAAGTTTCGGCGATCACATCATCGCGCGTTTGGACGAGCAGACCGCCGGGGATGGGTTTGAGGGTGAGGTTCTGGAGAACCGAAGCTCGGGAATCTTGAGAAGGAAAGGGAGCAGACCCGGAGGCGGCCGGGGAGCCCTCACCCTGCCCTCTCCCAGAGGGAGAGGGAGCCGGCGCGTCGCCGAGCGCGAGGAGGCGCACCATCTTCGAGTGCTGCTTCAGCGCGTCGACCGCTTCGGGCGCGAACGACGGCGCAACGATCACTTCAAGAAACACGCCCTCGCGGCACAGGCGCTTCGCGCCCGCCGCGTCCATCGGTCGGTTGATGACGAGAATCCCGCCGTACGCCGCGAGGGGGTCGCCGATCATCGCCAGATCGATCGCCTGCGCGACGCTCTTCGCTACCGCCGCCCCGCAGGGGTTGGTGTGCTTGACGACAACCGCGCCGGGCTGATCGGGTTCGAGCCGCGCGAGGTCCGTCACCAGCGCGAGCGCGGCGGCGGCGTCGTTGAGGTTGTTGTAGGAGAGTTCCTTGCCGTGGAGTTGCTTCGCTGTCACGAGGGATGGCCCGGTCGTGGACTCATTCCGATATACGGACGCTTGCTGGTGCGGGTTTTCGCCGTAGCGGAGATCGAAGTCCTTGTGCATTTCAACCGAAAGCGTGTCCGGAAGGCCGGCCTCTTCCCATTCACGCACCACAGGATCCGTCGATCTGCTGATCGCCGAATGCTTCGCCTTGAGTCTCTCCATCTCTCTCGCCATCACCTGCCTGCCCATCTGACGATCGGCCATCGCGATGATCGGGAGGCGGGGCGCGATCCAGCCGTCATAGTCCCCGGTGAGATCGAACGCGTTGACGGCAAGAAAGAAGCGCGTGATGCGCGTTGTGCAGCCGCTATTGGCGTCGAGTTCCGCGAGAAGCGGCGTGTACTGCGCGCTCGATATCACCGCCGCCACCCACTCCCAGTTCTTCGCCGCCGCGCGGATCATCGTCGGCCCGCCGATGTCGATGTTCTCGATTGCTTCTTCCAGTGTCACGCCCGGCTTGGCGACGGTTTCCTCGAACGGGTAGAGATTCACGCACACGAGATCAATCGGCGTGATGCCGTGCTGCTTCATCGCGGCCAGGTGCTGCGCGTTGTCGCGCACCGCGAGGATCCCGCCGTGGATCATCGGGTGCAGCGTCTTCAGGCGCCCGTCCATCATCTCGGGGAACCTGGTGACTTCTTCAATTGGGATGACGCGCACACCGGCATCGCTGAGCGCCTTCGCCGTGCCGCCGGTGGAGATGATCTCCACGCCGCGGGCGGCGAGGGCGCGGGCGAACTCGACCACGCCGGTTTTGTCGGAAACGGAGATGAGCGCACGCCGGATGGGGACGAGGTCGGGCATAGATGAGGAAGGGTAACGCAACCCCGCGGCGGCGGAATTATGCTTGAAGCATGCCGGGCGATGAAGCGGAAACTCTGCTGAAGCAGTACCTCGCGGAGCGCGATGTGCCGTGCCCGGTGTGCAAGTACAACGTGCGCAGTTTGACCACCGACGTATGCCCGGAGTGCGGCGAACGCCTCGGGCTGGCGCTCAAAGCGATCGATCAGCGGTACGGGGCGTGGATCGCGGCGCTGATCGGAGCATCGTGCGGGCTCGGGTTCTATCTGGCGATTAGCGGGCTATTCCTGTGGATGGGGCTCTGGTCCGGGTGGGCGCCGAGCCCAACAGGGGGAGAGATCGCCACGCTTCTGATCGGGCTCGGTATTTCAGTCGGAGTTGAGCTGCTGCTGCTCGTGTTCTCGCGCCGATTCCGCCGATTGAAGCCGGGAATCGCATGGACGCTCGCCCTCGCTTGCTGGATGATCAGCGTGGTGTCGTGCATTGCCTTCATGTCGCACGTGCAATAGTGCGCGGCGCGCGCTGGTGCGGCGCAGTGCGCGCGCGCCTCCCCGCCCGCGAAGCCGCTGCTCGATGGTTGCCAGTCGCGCGAGCGTCTGGTGAGGGTGCCCAATGAACGCTCGATAGCCCATGAAATGGGCGGCCGATGCACAGCGCGATCCGTGCCGCGCAGCTGGGCCTCGGCCGTCCGTTTCACGGGCCGACACATGTCCGCATGTTGTCCATTGGAGATGAGCGCTGCGACCCATATGCTGAAGACATGAAAGTGGTGAACGTCCATGCGCTGCTGGTGCAGTACCTCGCCGAGCGCGATGTGCCGTGCCCGGTGTGCAAGTACAACCTGCGCGGGTTGACGGTTGAGAAGTGCCCGGAGTGCGGGCAGTTGCTTGGGCTAAGCATTCGCGCTGCTGACTATCGATATGGGCCGTGGAGCGCTGCGGTGATCGGGGCCGCCGGCGGCGCATGGTTTTTCTGGGCGCTCGTGATCTGGGGGCTCGTGGACGGATTCGTCACGCTCACCGACGGCAGTTGGGACTCGATCGAGCGAAGGTTGGTCCTGGGTTGGGTGATGACAACGCTCGTTCTCGCTTGCGTACTGATCTACAGCAGGCGCATCCGTCGCGCTTCGCCCGCGGGCGCGTGGAGCATCGTTGCGGCGGTGTGGATGCTCAGCATCGTGGCAACGGTCGCGTTCATGGATGCGACGCGCTGATTATCCTTACGGGATGCCCCGCCTCGACTACTCCACCGCCGGCGAGTCCCACGGCCCGTGCCTCACGGTCCTCATCCACGGCATGCCCGCCGGCGTGCCCGTCGATGAACCCTTCATCAACGCCGAGCTGAACCGCCGGCAGGGCGGCTACGGCCGCGGCGGGCGGCAGAACATCGAGACCGACATCGCCGAGTTCCTTGCCGGCGTGCGCCGCGGGCGCACCACCGGCGCACCGATCGTCATCCGCATCAACAACAAAGACTCGCGGCTCGATGATCTCACCAAAACGCCCCCGGTCTACCGCCCGCGCCCGGGGCACGCGGACCTTGCCGGCAGCGTGAAGTGGCTGACGACCGACTGCCGTGACACGCTCGAGCGCGCCAGCGCGCGAGAGACGGCGAGCCGCGTCGCCGCCGGCGCGATGGCGCGGCTGTTGCTGCGCGAGATCGAGATCGAAGTCTTCGGCTTCGTCCGCTCGATCCTCGATGTGCAGAGCGTGGCGGAGATTACCGCCACCAACTGGCGCTCGATGAAGGAGACGCGCGACGCCAACGAGGTCTACTCGCCCGACCCCTCGGTGATCGGGCGGATGGAAGCGGCGATCCGTCAGGCGAAGATCGATAAGGACACCGTCGGCGGTTTGGTGGAAGCGCACGTCTTCGGCTGCCCACCCGGCCTCGGCTCGTGCGCCGACTGGCGCGACAAGCTCGATGCGCGGATCGCGTACGCCGTCATGGGGATTCAGGCGATCAAGAGTGTTGAGATTGGTTTGGGCAAGGAGGTCGCGTCGCGCTCTGGCTCGCGCGTGCATGACCCGATCTCGTACGACGCTTCGAAGCGTGAGTCGCCCACGCTCGGCTTCACGCGCAGCTCGAATAATGCCGGCGGCACGGAGGGCGGCATGACCAACGGCATGCCCGTCGTCGTCCGCGCCGCCATGAAACCCATCTCCACGCTGCTCCGCGGCATGCCCAGCGTCGATCTGAACACCAAGCAGTCGCAGCAGAGCGCCTACGAACGCAGCGACGTGTGCGCCGTGCCGGCGGCGAGCGTGGTGCTTGAGAATGTCGTCGCGTTCGAAGTGGCTCGTTGCGCAATGGACAAGTACGCCGGTGATTCGCTCATCGAGTTCCAGGGCGCGTGGAAGCGACACCTCGAAGTCGCGCGGATGCTGCCGCTCGACCCGCCCATCGCCACGATCGCGTGAGGCGGGGTGCGGCCGGTGCACCCCGTCAATGCTCGACGCGCCGCTCGGGCGGGGAGCAATCACAGCTTCGTGTCTCGGCACCCGCGAATTCTGCGTGCATTCGCGTGCAATGCGGGCGATGTTCGCGCGGGCCGACAATCCTCCGCCGGCGCTCTACCATTACCCCGCTATGAACCGAACCAATTCCCGTTCCGGCGGCCGTTCCGGGGGCGTGCTCAAGAAACTCCTCATCACGCTCGTCGTGCTGATCGTCCTGCTGCTCGTGATCGTCGGGGCGTTCGGCCCATCGATCGCGTCCAGCGTGCTGCCCGGCTACATCACCGGCGGCATCAACCAGTCCATCCAGGGGCGCGTCGAGCTCTCCGGGCTGCGCGTCGGCTGGGGCGCGCCGATCAAGGTCGAGTCGTTCAAGATCATCGACCCTCAGGGCAAGCAGGCGCTCAGCGCCCGAGCTCAGATCGGCACCGGCCTCTGGCGGCTCATCACCGGCAACCTCGACCTCGGCACGATCAAAGTGCAGTCCGACCTCGATCTCGTGATGGACTCGGCGGGGAAGACGAACCTCGACGCCGCCCTCGCCCCCAAGCCCGGAACGCCGGCGAAGCCCGCGCCCGCGGGCGGGGGTGGGCCGACGTTGCCGCGCGCCGAGCCGCTGAAGCTGCCGCCCGGCTTGAAGTTCAACTTCGAGCTCGAGCCCAGCTCGTTGAAACTCGCCGGCGCGGACCCGGCGCTGATCCCGGGCGGCGCGATCGAACTCTCCGCGATCGCCGGCACAGCGTCCTACGCCCACGCCGGCGCGCTCGACGCGCGCTTCACCGCCGAGCCGATCGTCTCCGGACGCAAGACCGAGCGGATCGATCTCGCGCTGAACGTGCCGCAGGCGACCAACGCCGACGGCTCGCTGCGCCTGAAGGAAGCGAGCGGCGAGGGGCTGATCTCGATCAGCCTGCCGCAGGTCGTGGCGGATGTGCTGGCGGCGCGGCTCGGGCTGATCGACGCGTCCGCCATCCAGCAGAGCGGCCCGCTCGCGGGCGGCGAGGACGGTGCGCTCCGCCTCTCCGCCGCGCTGAAACTCGAGGGCGGGCGGCTGGTCCTCGCGCAGCCCGCAGCGCCGCCCACGTTCGCGTGGAGGCTTCCCGCCGGCGCGGGCGCGAAGCTCAGCGCCGGCGCGAAGGGCGAATCGCTCGTCGCGCTCAGCGAGGGCCCGATTGTCACGCTGATGCTCACGCAGCTCGATCTCCCCGCCGCGGGCTTGCTCGGGGCGGCGGAGTCGGGCGGTTCGCCGCTCGAGACCGACTGGCGCGGCGGGCGATTCGCCTCCAAGCTGAGCATAAGCGGCATGTCGGGCACGCTGCGCCTCTCGCCCGATCAGCCGGCGCAGGACTTCAACGCCGAACCACTGCTCATCGAACTTACCGCGTCGGACTTAGCGCAGGGACTGAGCGCGCTGGGCGGCACGACGGTGAACTTCGCCGGGCGGGGCGCGGGCACGCTGGGCATCCGGCTCACCGCCGAGGGACTCCTCGAC
Organism: uncultured Phycisphaeraceae bacterium; assembly: GCA_964391865.1. Taxonomy (GTDB): domain Bacteria; phylum Planctomycetota; class Phycisphaerae; order Phycisphaerales; family UBA1924; genus DASZQL01. The sequence continues at coordinate 144,115 of CAYMNQ010000003.1, read as the reverse complement.
GACGCGGGCAAACTCCGTTCGGGCATGCCGAAGTCCGTCAACGGCTTCGTCGCGCTCGAGAACATGCCCACACCCATCCTCCAGCCGCTGGCGAAAGCGCTCGACCTGCAGCTCACCGATCTCATCGGCCCCACGCTCACCGCGAAGGTGCAAGCGATCACGGGTGCGCCCGGATCGGCGGAGGGCGGCGCGACCACGCTCTCGATGAGCGTGACCGGCGCGAAGATCCGCGGGGGGGGCGATTTTCTTGTGTCGCCCGATCGCGTGCGCTCGACCGGCGATGGGTTCGAACTCACCTCCACTTCGCCGCGCGTGCTGATCGAGCGCTTCGCCCCGCAAACGCGCGGGCGGCTCGGCGGCGACGGGCTCGCGACCGTCTCGGTCCGCGACCTCGACCTGCCGGTCGTGGGCGGCAAGCCGGACTTCAAGAACACCAGCGCCGGCGTGCGCGCTTTGCTGGGGCAGATGAGCGCGCGCGTGCCGGGCGCCAGCGGCATCGAGGAAGCCATCGACATCAGCAATTTCGAGACGCGCGTCTCGATCGCGCCCGGCGCATCGCCGAAGGTCGCGCTCGACTGGCGCTTCGCCGCCGGCGCTGACAGATTCGCCGTCGTCGGCGCGCTCGAGGTGCCGGGGCTGATCGAGTGGACCGCGCCGGAGTACCCGCACCTCGCGTTGTCGCCCGGCACCGCGCAGCCGATCGGCAAAGTCGATCTCATCGACATCCCCACGCGCCTCGCGGTGCTCGCTTCGGAAAATGCCGAGCGCCTCGCCGGCGCGATCGTGGGCCCGAAGCTGGGCGGCGTGATCCTCGCCGAGGCATCGTCCGGCGGCGGCAGCACGGTGCAGATGCGCTTCGCGGGTGACGGCCTCGATGCGCAGGGGCGCGCCACGCTCGAGAAACAGATCCTCAGCATCGGTTCAGAAGGCTTTATCATCGATCTGAAGAATCCCGCGGCGGCGGCGAACGCCGTGCTGAGCGATCAGGGGGTCCGCTTCAGCGGCAACACCCCCGCCCGCGTCAGTATTTCCGACGCGTCCTTCAAACTCCCCCGCGCCGGCGAGGCGTTCTCGCTTGCCGGCGCGAAGGCGAGGCTTCGCAAGGAAGTCGGCGCACTGAACGCGCGGATTGAGCCGCGCGACGGCAAGCCCGGCGCGGATTTCTCCCTGCGGTCGATGCTCGCGTCGGTGACGCTCGACGATGGCGCGGCAGCGCTCGATATCAACGCCGACGGCGCGTACGCCGGGCAGCCCATGCAGATCAAGGGCCGCATGACCGCCGCGGTGGAGAAGGCGCTGTCCGGCGGCGCGTTCGAACTCGCGCGCCTGCCGGAGCTAGGTCTGGACGGCTCGATCACCGCCACCCGCGTCCCCGTCGCCGTCGCGGCGATGGCCGTGCCCGACAAGGTCGAACTCGCGCGCGAGTTCGTGGGTGAGACCATCGACCTCGAACTGTCGGCGAACAAGGGCAGCGCCTTCTCGGTCAAAGCGAACGCCGAGCGCCTCACCGCCGACGCCGGCGCGACCCTCGCCGGAACCACGCTCAACGTCCGCCCCATCAACGCCCGCGCCACCCTCACGCCCCGCGGCGTGTCGGCGGCGATGCGCCAGTTTGCGCCGGACTTGAAAGACGTCCCAATGCTCACGCGCGATGCGGCGATCACCCTTCAGACCAAAGCCTTCGACCTCTCCATCGACCCGAGAGACGCTCAGAGGCCCATCGCCGAGCGGCTTGGCGCGCTGAGCGCCGTGGTGAAGGCGGAGAGCGACATCGAGCTCGCCGGCATCAAGCTCGATGAGTCCGCGCGTCGCGTCGGCGCGATCATTCGCGGACTTGAGGCGGACGTCACCTCCGACCAGCGAGATCCTTCCAAGAGCCGCGCGATCGTCCGAGCTGAACTTCTGAACCCGGCAGACGCGGGCGCTCCTCTCGCGCGGGTTGAAGCCGATGCCGCCCTGGCCGCGTCGCCCCTCTCCGCGCGGGCGAAGCTCGCTTCGATCGACACCGCGCGCGTCGACCGCTGGTTGGGCAAGGAGGGCCTCCTCGCCGAGATGCTGGGCGATCGCGCCGATATCACCGCGAACATCACGCAGCCGTCGAAGGACGGCGTGATGACCCTCGCCGCCGACATCGCTTCCCCTGTCGTGAAGACCGCCCTCCGCGCCGAGCACTCCAGCGCCGGCACGCGCCTCCTCGAACCCGCCACCGTGCAGTGGACCCTTAGCGACCGCTGGGCCAATCGTTACCTCTTCACGCCGGGGCCGGACGGCAAGCGTGCGCTGGTGATGAAGGGCACGGCCCCAGTGCGCATCGAACTCAAGCGTCTGGGCATCGGGCCGGGTGAGGCGCCCATGAAGCCCGGCGTGTTCGATCTCGATTTCGCCGGCGCGGTGCCCGCGATCGACCTCGCGACCGAGGGGGGCGTGCCGGTGCGCCTCTCGGGCATCGCGATCAACGCCCGCTCCACCGCGGAATCGCCCGGCGCGCTCGTCTTCGGCCTGAACGCCGACCAAGTCACCAGCGGCGAGACGGGCCGGGGCGCCAGCGAACTGCTGCGCACCAGCGGCAAGATCGTCGACCTCGCCGACGCGGGCGGCGCGCTTACCGGCGACCGCGCCAGAATCACCCTCGACGCGAAGGGGTTGATCCCGACCCCCATCATCGACGCCCTGGCGCGCTCGGGCACGATGTACGCGGCGGTGCTGGGCCCGACGACCACGCTCGATCTTTCCGCGCAGAACCTGTCGCAGAACAGCGGCACGCTCCGCGCCGCTGTCCGCTCCGACAACACCGACGCGGCGGCCCAAGGCTCGATTTCAAACGGCGTCTTCACCGCTAGCGCACCGGTGAAAGCAAAGCTCACGCGCATCACCCCCGAAGCGAGCAAGCAGTTCCTCTCCAAGCTCATGCCCCTCATCGAGAACGTGGAGAAAACCGCCGAAGACCGCCCCGCCGCCCTCGACGCCGAGAATCTCACTCTCCCCGTCGACGGCGACATGACCAAGCTCAACGGCATCGTCAAAGTCGATCTCGGCACCGTCCGCTTCGGCACGTCGAGCTTCCTGGGGCGGGTGCTCGACGTCGCCAAAGTCCGCTCGAAGGGCACCGCGGGGCAGCGCATCGAGCCGTTCGTGATGAACATCAACCGCGGCGTGGCGAAGTACGACCGCTTCAAGCTGCCGCTGGGTGAATTCACCATCGAGACGCAGGGGACGATCGACCTCGTCACGCGGCGCATGGACTCGATGGTCTATGTTCCCTTCTTCGCCGTCAGCAAAGAACTCGCGTCGGTCATCAACAATGATCTCACGGCGAAGATCGCGCAGGTGCCGATCATCGACAACCTGACGATGATCCCGATCCGAGTCAGTGGCTCGCTGGACAACCCCAAAACCGAATTCGCCGCCGACAAGTTCATTGAAGAGAACCTGCAGGGTGCGCTGGAAAAAGGTCTGGAAAAGGGCATCAAGGACGCGCTGGACAAGGGGCTGAAGGACCTCTTCAAGAAGAAGAATTAAGCGGTCACGGGGATTGCCGCGGCGCCGAGTACCGACCGGGCCCTGCTCGGTGCTCGGGGCCGAACTCGGCGCATGCTCGGCTTCTCATGTCCCGGCGGGCGCCCTAGGCCCTTGTGAACGAACGTCAATCCACTGCATGACCCAGCGCGATGAGGCTGTACGCGGTGATCAGCACCGGGTTGTTCTCCATCCAGCGGTCGTCGACGCTCTTGAAGCTGCCGTCGGCGTTCTGGAGTTCCGCGAGCTTGTTGACGAGGTCCTTCGCCCATAGGCGTTCATCGCCGGCCGAGCCGTCGGGCATGAGGGTTTGGATCGTCGGCTCGCCCCACGCGTCGAGGGCGCGGGCGAAGGTGAGGTAGTAGTAGTACTGCCCGTCGCTGCCGGCACCGGGATTTTCTTCGAGTGTGTAGTTCCGTTTGATCCAGCCGAGTGCGCTGGTGACGCGGGTGTCGTCGCGCTGGAGCTGGGCGTAGATGTAGCTCTTGAAGCCGGCGTAGGTCATCGAGCCGTAGGCGCGGAGGCGGCTGACTTTCGTGCCGTCGTCGAGGGTTTCCTCGATCTCGCCGCCCTTGCTCTCGCCGCTGCCGACGTTGTCTTTGTCGAGACTCGTCGCGTAGATGAAGCCGCCCTGCTTCGAGCCGTCGGCGTAGGGCATGTCGTTCACGTCGTCCATCATCTGCGTGCGCGAGAGGAAGACCATGGCGCGAGAGACGGCGGGGTCCTTGCAATCAACGCCCGCGTCTTCGAGCGCCTGCATGAAGAAGTGGAGGTTGGAGTTGTCGGGGCGCCCGCTGCGACCGTAGCCCACGCCGCCGAAGAAGGCGTGCGCTGGCCCGACGTTGCCGACCTCGGGGTTGCCGTCGCGGGCTTCATCGCCCCACTGCAGCGTGCGGAGGAACTTCACAGCCTTCTCGACCGCCGCCTGCGCGTCATCAGTGCCGACGCGCGAAAGAGCGGAGATGCAGATCGAGGTGTTGTAGCTGGCGAGCTGGCGGTCGTAGATCCCGCCGTCGGGCTGCTGGTTTTTCAGGATGAACGCGATCGCGCGCGCGACGGCGGGGTCCTCGCGCGTGACGCGCGGGTCGAGCAGCATGCCGTTGACGACCAGCGCGGTGATGGCGGGGAACTGCGGGGCGCTTGGGTCGGGGTTGATGCCCCAGCCGCCGGTTTTCTCGTCTTGCTGCGTGCGGAGCCAGGCGATGGCGCGGCTCATCATCTCGCGACCCTTCTGCGCGGTTTCCTTGTCAAGGCTCGCGCCGGACTTCGCGCGCGGGGCGGGGACATCGGTGGCGGCGAGCGCGGCCGGGGTCAGCGGAAGCCCGGAGCAGCACGCGCCGGCGAGCAGCAGGAGTGATGTGGCGCGGAGCAGAAACGAGTTTCGGCGGTGAATCGGCATGATGACCCTCGGTTGGTGCGGCGTGAGGGTGTATTGTAGATCGCCGAGTCGCGCGAAGTTGCGGTACCGGGGGGCGAGCGAGCGGCGCGGCGGAAGGGGATTCGCGATGGCGCCCGAGGCGATGATCTGGTGGGTGCTGGGCTGGGCGGTGTCGCTCGCGGGGGCGGCGCTCGCGCTGTGGGCGCTGTTCCGCGACCGCAGCCGCGGGAGAAGGAGATGCCCGCGCTGCTGGTACGACCTCAGCGCTACGGCGGGGATGAAGTGCCCGGAATGCGGTTGCGAAGCGAAGAGAGAGAAGCAGTTGTTCCGCACGCGCCGGCGCTGGGGCTGGGCGGTGGTCGGCGCGGTGCTCATTGCGCTCGGGCCGATGGTGGGCTTCGGCATCAACGCGGCGATCCACGGCGCGTGGAGCGCGATGCCGAACGCGGGGCTGATCGCGGGGTATCCGTGGCTGGATCAGTTTGGGGAGGATGAGCTGCACTCGCGGCTGGGGAACGGCGAGCTTCGCGTGTGGGAGTCGCGGTGGTTGTCGAAACGATGCCAGTGGGGGATTCATCATTCAAACGAAACGGCGCGAGTTCAGCGCGATCTGGTTTTTTGTTTTTGGCTTGTACGGATGGCGAACGATGGGCCGCGCACGACGCCTTGGGGGGCGTGGCTGACGCGGGATAAGTTAGTTGATGATCGAACGATCCAACGGCTGTTCGAGCTTCTGCACGATCCCGACCGCACAATCGCAGCGTGGTCGGCGACCACGCTCCGGCAACTCGGCCCACAACTCCAGCCACATCTGCCGCGCTGGTTTGATCTGGTTTCCAAGGCGAGCGCCGCCGATGTCGCCGTCTTGGATAGTCTCATCGTGCTGCTGCACGGCCCGAATGCCAAGGGCTTCATGCCGCTCTTTGATGACACCTGGCTATGGGTGGCACAGCGGCCGCGCATCAACATCGACGCGCCCGGTGTGCGAGAGCTGTTGCAGAAAATCGCCCAGACCCAATTGAGATCGCCCGAGTTCGAGTTGGTGATCGACGCGGGGTTGGCCGATCCTGATCCGCTCGTTCGGCGTGTTGCCGTGCGCTCGCTGGCGCATGTTCGGCGGGGTGAAGTTTCGGCGCGGGATCGACTGCTCAGACTCGCCAACGAGCCCGACCACGACGTTCGACTGGATCTGCTCGGCGTGATCTCCGCATTCCCGGCAGACGACGGAACAGTCGATGTGATCGCCCGTGTGTTCGCGGATGATCCGCTGAGTGATGCCGCGGCGGTCGCAGCGGGAGATCTCGGGAACGCGGGGCGTCGATTCCAGCCGCAGCTCCTCCGCGGACTCATGGGGGACCGCATCGGCGCGCTCTGGGCATTCGGGCGCGCATACCGCGCGATCGGCGGGGAGAAACCGCCGCTGTGCAAGGTCGTCGAACGGCTGACGCTCGATGCATCAGAGCGGCTTCCGAGTGAAGACGAGGCTCGCCTTATCGCGATTGCTGAAGCGGGCGCCGAATGCTCGCATCTTCTCGGGTTCATTGAGACGCTGCTTGGCGAGCAAAGCAGTTCGCGCGCACGAATGCTCGCGGCAGAGTTGTACTTCAACTCCGGCGGCGAAGTTGCTCGCGCGCTCAAGGCGCTCCATGAAGCACTCACCGACCCGGCACTCCGCTACCGGAGAGATTACATATCAGCGGCGTTGCGGCGTTCTCTCTCGACCGGCGCACTCGATCCCACGGCGCTCCGCCCGTGGCTGAGCGATGCATCGCCCGCAGTCAGACGCGCGGCGGCAGAGGCGCTGAGCGCAAACCCCAAGGGCGCGGCCGCGCTGCTCGATGACCTTGTGCCGCTTTTCGATGACCCCGACCCGGACGTCGTGAACGCGGCGGCATATGCGCACCGGCTCATCGAGTGGTACCGCGATCATCCCGATGCAACGCCGACGAATCGCGAGCGGCCGTGAGACCTCGTTGAGTTGTTGATTGGATTTGTTGATCGGCGAACGCTGCTCGATTGCTCGCCCATCATTCCGGCGGCCCTCCGGGACGCGCCGTGCAGGATTCTCGTTCACAACGGGTTGCGCTCGAAGACTCGCTTTACCCGTGGCTACAGCCCTTCGGCCCTTGCGGGCCGAGATCACGGAGTCTCGGCATGCTTCGGGATCACTCCGCAACGGTTGCGCCCATCGTCCCCACCATCGCGCACCCCACCACCGCCGCGGTTTCGATGCGCATGACGTGCGGGCCGATGGAAGCGATCGTCGCGCCGGATCGGCGGGCGTCGTTGAGTTCGTTCTCAGTCCAGCCGCCCTCCGGTCCGACGAGGAGGCGCACGAGTGCGGCGCGGCGGATTCGTTCGGCGGCGGAGGCGAGCGGATCGCCGCGGGAATCGAGGAGGAGGAGGCTTGGGGCTTGGGGCTTGGGGCTTGAGGTTGTGGAGGGCTCGCTCGGCGGCCCCTCTCCTCTGCCCTCTCCCTGAGGGAGAGGGGGTGAAGACAGCGCATCGCGCGTGTTCCCCCGGCGCCCGACATCCATCAGCCACGCGCGCTGCGCCTGCTTGCTGGCTTCGAGCGCGATGCGCTTCACGCGCTCGAGTTTGCCCTCGCCCGGCTCGACGACGCCCAGCTTGGTATCGAGCGCGACCCACTCGGCGGCGCCAGCCTGAACGAGACCTTCGATCAGCGTGCCGAGGCGGTCGCCCTTCGGGGTCGCGCTCCACACTTCGATTCGCGGCGTGGCGCGCGGCTCGTCCCGCCGCTCGATCGCGCGGAGCACGAGTTCCCGGCGCGCTTCCTCGACGGCGGAGAGGACGACCGTGCCCCGGCCGTTCATCACCAGCACGCGCTCGCCCACCTCGAGCCGCTTCACGCGCGCGGCGTGCTTGGCTTCCTCGCCCGTCACTCGGATCAGGGGCTCGAAGAGGTCATCGTCAGGCAGATAGACGGTGTGCATTCCGAGGAGCAAGGTACCCGCGCGGCGCGGGCGGCGGGGCGTACGGTTTTCGGACGCTTCGGGTGTCTCCGGGCTTGAGTCGGGGCTGATAAAGCCCGATCATGTGGTCTGGTGGCGGCGCGCGCTCGCGCCGGATGTTGTTGTGTTCACGGTGAGCCGTCGCCGCGGTCGCGGGCGTCGGCGGTGCGGCCCTTTCGGCGGAACCCATGGCGCAGGTGCAGCAGCCACAATCCGACGCCGAGATCGACCCGATGGTCGAGCTCGAGACGCAGATCGACGGGCTGCTCGTCGAGCTGGAGCGCGAGACGAAGGCGCTGGACGAAATCGAAGCGCGCCGGAAGGACGCGGCGTCGCGATCTCGGCTGATGGAACCGGAGCCGGAGTCGGCGAGTGAGCCTGAGGCGACGACTGAACCGGCGTCGGCGGCGATCGATGAAGCGCTGAGTGAAGCCGGCGCGCTGAACCAGGTGAGCACCGCGACCACCGAGACGACGCTCGACACGCGAGCCATCGCGGAGCGCGCCGAGCCTGCCGAAGAGCGCGCCATCGAAACGATGGTGAGCGACGCGACCGAGCAGGCGTCGGCGGGTGAGCCGATGTCGCCCGAGCCGAGCGCTGAGGCGGCGATTGAAGAGTCCGCCGCGACGGCGAGCGAGCCTGCGCCAGCGTTGGAAGAAACTGAACTCGCCGTGGCGACGCTGGATGCTGAAGCTCCGGCGGAGGAACCCCCCACGGCCGCCGCCGAGCCGAAGCCTGATGCCGCCGCGATCGGCACGAATGAAGATGGGGACCTGAGCGCCGCGTTAACGCGCGCGCTCGCGGAGGCGGAGAACCGCGCGCAGGAACTCGCGTCACAACTGGGCCCGGAAGAGACCGCGCCGGTCGCCGAACCCGCCCTGAACGGTGCTGCATCGGCGGAGAGCTCGGTGCCCGATCCTTTACCAGTTGACTCGATCGGCGTTGAACCGGTGCCGACGCAGATAGCGGATTCACCCGCCGCGAGCGCCGACGTGGAAGAGAAATCCGCGCCCGTCGAGCCGAGCGCGGCGGCGGCCACCGAGGAACCCACGGGCACGTCGCCCGAGTCATCGCCGCCACCCGGCGATTCGGGCGAGCCAGCGAACGGGGAATCGATCGGCGTTCGCTCGTCATTCGCTTCCGAATCGGGCGAGTCATCGGCCCCCGCGCCGGTGGTCGGGTCGGCGACGTCAATCTCGGCGCTCGACGCGGAACTGGCCCTCGGCGCGAACGACTCAACGAGCAACCCTGAGGATGAGTACGCCGCGCTTGAAGCGGCGCTCGAGCAGGCCGCCGCGCAGGCGGCGCCGGCGGCCGGCGACGAAGGCCTGTCGCTGGATGAACTGTCCGACGCGGTGACGAACGAGCTGACCGCTGCGGCTTCGGGGGGGTCCGAGCCGGCGCCCGTCGCCGCCGCATCGGGCTTTGAGTCGGTCGATGACGTGGTGGACAAGGTGCTCGACACGCAGGCCGCCGCCGCTCAGCCGCCGGCGGGATCGAAGGGTGCCGCCGCCGCCGCAGTGATCCCGCACCAGGCGCCGACAATCCCGGTGATGGTGGCCGCCGCGGGTGTTGGCACGCCGCCGATCACGGAGTCCGGCGCCGCCACGGCCGCCGCGCTGCGTTCGCCGACACTCGCGCCCGCGCCGGCGGCGAAGCCCGCCGCGGGAGATGCGTTGCTGAAGGCGCATGTCGTGGGCACAGGGAACTCGATCGGGCGGACGATCGGCGCTCTGTGCAATGTGTTCGCCCTGCCGCTGAAGCCCTTCTCCGGCGCGGTGCGCGACTATGTGGGCTACTTCGGGCTGATCACCGCGTTCTACGGCGTATGCGTCATCGTCTTCGCATTCATCCGCGCGGCAAACCTACCCCCCGAGCCGGACCTGCCCAAGCTGCCGGATACCGCCGAGAACGCGAACGGGCACGGGCATGCCCCGCACTCGAAGGACGCGCACGGTCACGGTGGGGCGCACGAAGAAGCGCACGGCGATCCGGCGGCACCCGTGGAACTGAAGCACAACGAACATTCTGGGCACTCCGAGGGCGTGCATCACGAGAGCGCCGGACACGATGCGCACGCGCCGGGCGAACCGGGCGCGGCGGAACCTCACGCGGAGGGTGCCCCCGCGCCGGAGCATCACGATCCGGCGGAGCATTCGCCGCCCGCGAAACCGCATTGATTGACCACGCTCCGCCTGTGCCGTGCTGCACAAAAGGCCGCGGGCCCGGGCAAGTGCCCGGGCCCGCGTTTGTCGGCCGCGTTGACGATAAGCCGAGTTCTGTCCCCGCGTTCCCCGGCGTGAACCGGGCGCGGGTGGCGACCATTTCTCTTGCCGGCCCGTTGCCGAACCGGTCCAGCGATCCACCCGCCCTCATTCCGCCCGAACCGAGCGTCCGCGTTGCCGCGACGAGAGCTGCGTGATCTTGCACGCGGCGGGGTTTACCTGCCGCACTTGTCGCCAAGTGCGCGGTGCGCTCTTACCGCACCATTTCACCCTTGCCTGATCCGTCCTGCTCCTCAATCTCAAATTTGAGATTTCAAATTTGAGATTGAGGAGCAGGATCGGCCATCGGCGGTGTCCTTTCTGTTGCACTGTCCGTCGCCCCGGCCGAGGGGCGCGTGGGCGTTACCCACCACCGTGTCCTGTCGTGCTCGGACTTTCCTCCGACGCGCCGCGCGGGTTCATCACCCGCGCGTGCCCCGGCGGCCACCTGTCAACGCGGGGGAAGGATAGGCGGGGAGGGCCGAAGTCGGAAGGGCGGAAGTCTTGGCGCTCGGACACTCGTGCGGATCGACCGCTCAACCGGATAGTCTCGCCGGCTTGCGGCCAACATGTCTCGGGTACTTCCGACTTCCGCCCTTCCGACGTTCCGCCGTACTATTCCCCAATGCCCCCGCGTGACCGAGAGCGTGTTGCGCTCGTCTATATGCATCCGGACCAGTACCCGCTCGCGCGAGCGGTGGCGGAGCGGTGCATGCTGACCGTGCCGATGGTCGCGCCGGCGGACCCGTCGCGCTCGGGCGGATCTGAGCTGGGCGAGTTCTTCCCGCGCGCGGAAATCGTGCGCGATCTGAGGCACGCGCTCGCCGCCGCGGATGTCGGGGTCGTGATACTGGGGCGGCTGCCCGGCGCATCGTTCCGCGGTGTCGCTGGCGCGGACGGGGCGCTCGACGCGCACGAAGCGATCCGGCTGTGCGTCGAGCGGTCGATCCGCGTGGTCTCATTCGAGCCGGTGCCGACGGCGCTGGGCGAGGCGCGCGACGCCGCCGCGTGGGGCGACCTCGTGCGCCTCGTGCCGCTGCTGCGCGATGCGCGTTTGTTCGCCGCCGCGTCGGACGTGCTGTCGAACTTCGGGCCGGTGCGGAGCGTGTCGTTCGCCGCACGATCCGGCCCGGGGCAGGGCACACTCGGCGCGCGCCTGTTCGACGCGATGCTGCTCGTGCATGCGCTGCTGGGTTTGCCCGAGTCGATCGACTGCTCGATCGTAAGCCCCGGCGCGAGCGTGGGGCTGCACGCGACGCCCGCCGACTCGCTCTCGCGCCTCGCGGGCGACCTGACGGCGAACATCCGCTTCGCCGGTCACTGCGCCGCGTCGATCTCCTTGTCCGACCGCGCGGGACGCTGGTTCCGCGGCGTGACTCTGCTGGGCGAATCGGGCTGCTTGCGCATTGACGAATCCGGCTTCGAGGTGATCGATCCGAGCGGACGAACGATCGACCGCTCACCCGCGAAGCCCGTGCCGAAAGCCGCGCGCGGCGCGGAGCCCGACCCGCTGGCGAGCGCGGTTGACGTGTTCGCCGAGGCGATCGATCGCGTGCTCGACGAGCGCGTCCCGCGGCCCGCGCCGATGGACTTCGGCGCGATGCTCTCGATGTGCGAGGCGGCCATGCTCAGCGCCCGCACCGGGCAAGCGGAATCGCCCGCGACCATGCTGCGGATGAACGCGCTGCATGATTCGGGGTTGGCATGAACGCGCTGTGACGGAGTGAACGCGCGTTGATGGAGCCCCCCGCGCGAGCGGGGGGTCGCTGGTTCCCGTGCTCACGACCCCGATGCCCATCGGCTCGCGCCGACCGCTCTACTCGTTCGTGGCCCTACTCGCGCAGCACGAACGAGAGCTTCTCGTACAACTTCTCCATCCGATCCTTGATCGGTTCGACGCTCTCGAGCGACAGCCCGCAGCCGATGAGCAGGTCGATCAGCCCGTGATAGTCGGCGACGGAGATGAACTCCAGCGCGACGGCCGCGTTCGCCACCGCAGCGGCGTCGCCCGCCTGCACGCGTTCGAGGTCCGCCATGTTGTGGTAGTTACCGAGGGGCAGGCAGACGCACGTCGCGTCATAGCCGTAGCACTGATAGGTGGTCGCTTCGCACGCGCCGCCCGCCATGAGTTTGCGCTGCCAGCGGAAGGGTTCGCCCGAGTCCTTGCGCTGCTCGGCGAGCAGCTCGGCGACCTTTGACACCGCCGCCGTCAGCGCGGGGCTGAAGGTGCTGAGCCGGTCGCCCACGCGCACGATGGGGCCCGCGCCGATGGGCGAGTCGAGCGGGAAACTCCGCGAATTCTCGAGCGCGATGACGCGCGCGCCGGAGGGGATGGTGCCGTCGCGACTGGCGGCGATCGCGCCGATGAAGCCGATCTCTTCCGCGCGGGTGAGCAGCAACTGCACGTGGGCCGCGCGCTCGTGTTCCAGCAGCGCGTCGAACGCCGCCAGCGCGGCGGCGAGTGCCGCGAGATCGTCGCACGCGGGCGTGTGCGCCAGCCCGTCACGCACGAACGCATCGGGCAAATCCCACACCGCGATATCGCCCACGCGCACCGGGCACTCGGGCGATTCATCGTCCGGCGCGCCGTCGCCCTCGCGCTTCGCGCTCTCCAGCTCGGCGACACACATCTTGAACGGCTCCGCCTTGCGCGATTCAACAAGAGTGGCGCGAACCTCTGACGCCCTCCCGCTCGGGGGGAGGGCGGGGGAGAGGGGCTCTGTTGCTTCCACGCCCCCACTTCCCACCGTGACAATCCGAATCTTGCCGTTCACAAAGTACGGCTCCATCACCCCGCCGCGGAAAGACAGCTCGACCGTTCCCGGCCCGATGATGCGCTCGACGACGAATGCGGGATGATCGAGATGCGCGGTGAAGAGCACCGGCGGGCGCTGTCCAGCGCTCGCACCACTGGCTGATGAGCCGCTGACGCCGCTCCGGCGCAGCACCAGATTCCCGGCGCGATCTTCGATCACTTCAACCTGAGCGCGCGGTGCGGCCCAGTCGCGCACCCACGCGATGACGCGCGACTCTTTCCCCGCCGCCGTTGGGATGGAGGTGAGTTCAAGCAGCCAGCGGAGGTGTTCGGCACGCTGCGCTTCGGTGGGCGTGGGGACCTTCATCGCAGCCAGCGTAATCCGCGGCTTCGCCCCACGCGCGCGCGTCGCGGTGCGACGCTTCGACGTCCTCGGCGGTCAGGCTGTCACCGATGGCGCCGAAGCGCGTGATCGGCGGCGCGCCGGTGCCCGGCGCGCCGCCGTGAAGAATCAGACTCCATCAATCTCACGGGCACACGGTGCCCCAGTTGCTGACAACAATCGCGATGTCCTCCAGCCCGACAGTGACGTTCGCCGACACGTCGCCGTTCGTGCCCGGCTGCACCTGCTGGGCCCAGTTGGACGTGATCATCGCGATGTCTTCGAGGCCCACCGAGCCGTTCTTGTTCGCGTCGGCGCGGCAGAGCGCCGGCGTGCCGATGTTCCGCTGCAGGATCACCACGTCCGCGATCTCGTCGGTCTGGATCATGTCGACGTCGAGGTCGTTGTCGAGATCGACCATGACCGCGCAGGAGGGATTCGCCGGCGCGTCGAAGGTGCGGTCGAGGGTGAAGACGCCCGCTCCGTTGTTCTCGAAGAGGAACCACAGCCCGCCGCCGAAGCTGGAGATGACCCAGTCCATGTCGCCGTCGTTGTCGAAGTCGGCGAGGTCGCTGGCGATGGTCTGCCCGGCGGTGGGGTAGACGGTGGCGGCGGCGAGCCCGCCGAGCCCGTTGCCCAGCAGCACCGACGCGTTCGCAGAGCCGGAGTTGCCGGTGGTGGCGTCCATGTGCCCGTCGCCGTTCACATCCGCGACGGTGAGCGCCCAGCTGTTGCCGCCCGTGGCGCGCGGCGGGCCGAAGGGCGTGAACGTCCCGTTCCCGTTGCCGCGCAGCACCGCGACCTGACTGCTGAAGATGCACGCGACGACGAGGTCGGCGATGCCGTCCTCGTTCATGTCGGCGGCGTTGATCTGGTACTCGCCGTTGCCGCCCGCTTCGAAACTCACCGCCGCTTGGAAAGTGCCGTTGCCGTTGTTCTTCAGCAGCGAGACGTTGCTGGCGCTGACGTTGCCCGTGGCGACGTCCAGATCACCATCGCCGTCGGCGTCGAGCAGCGTCAGCCCCGCGGGCGTCGTGCCCACGGGGTAGACGACCGCGGGGTCGAACGTGCCGTCGCCGTTGCCGATGAGGATGTTCACTTCGCTCTCGGCGTAGCTGGCGAGCGCGAGGTCGGTGATGCCGTCGCCGTTCAGGTCGCCCGGTTCGTTGGGCGAGGTCTCGAAGCTGATGGGGTAGTACGGCGTCGCGAGCGGTTGCAACAGCCCGGAGCCGTCGGCGCGGCTCATGAAGATGCGCACGTCGGCACTCACTTCGTTCACGGTGGCGATGTCCATCCAGCCATCGCTGTTCAGGTCCGCAGCCGAGGCGCCGTAGATGCGGGTCTGCGCGCCGGTGCCGTCGCGGTTGCTGAAGCTATCGATCTGCTCGAACTGCATCGAGCCGCCCTCGGCCCGGATCGTGTAGGTGAACCAGTAGCCCGCCGAGCGCAGCGTGGTGGCGTCCGCCGCCCCGATGTTCCGCGACAGCAGCACCTGCACTGGCTCGCCCACGTTGTACGGGCGCGAGGGGTTGAAGCGGACCGCCGTGTTGCCGTTGAGGAATTCGAGCGTGCCGGGGATCTTCCCGCTCCAGCGCCCCCAGATTCTGAAGTTCGCGTCGGTGAAGGTGGCGGGGTTGACGGGCTTATCAAAGTTGATGAGGACGGACCCGTTGTGCGGTGCCGCCGTGTGGCGCGCGGGGAAGTGCGAAACCACCATCAGATCAGCGGCCAGGGTCTGGCTTGCGGCGAGCGCAGTGATGCCGATCGAAAGAGCGTGGATGGGGCGCATGCGGTTTTTCTCCCTTCAATGGTGTGCCGGCGCGGGTCGGCTCGTAGACACTGGCGGCCGCCGCCGTCACCGGATTCTGCTTGCTGAAGATACACCCTGCCGCCCCCGCCGCAAGGAAAACCCGGCACGGAATGGGGCATCAATCGGTTGCCGTAAGTCAAGAATTTGTCGATCTTTACAAACAGGTCCCTGATGAAGCGAACAACCCCGCGTGGTGTCCGCACGCGGGGCCGTTCTGCGAAGCGTTGCATGTGTTCACGCCGTTGGACGCGCCAGCGGCGGGTGGGTTCGGTTCAACTCGATGCGTTCACTCGCCGGTGCAGTCGGCACCCCAGTTCTGCACCACGACCGCGATGTCGCCCAGGCCGACGCTGCCGTCGCCGTCCGCGTCGCCGTTCAGACCCACCAGGGTGCTGGCGCCCCAGTTGTTGACGATGATCGCGATATCAGAGAGGCCGACGAGCCCGTCGCCGTCGAGATCGCCCGGGCACACCGGCGGTTCCGCGTTGACATAGATGCGGGCGACCGCCGTGCGGCTCTCGCCGACGGGTATGTTCAGGTTGAACTGCAGCCCGAACGCCGAGTCGCTCGGCCCGAAAGGCACGCCGCTGTTCGCGAGGTTGTTGAGGTTGAGGTCGTTCAGCAGGTTGCGCAGCACGGGCATCACCGAAGCGCCGGTCGTCGCCTGGTACGCCGCCGCGTTCAAGCCGCTGAAATCAACGAAGGTGCCGGCTTCTTCAGTGCGCAGACGCAGGAAATTGGTGGTCGAGACGAGCGACGCGGAATCCGCGAGCGCCGTGCCATTGGCGTCGAGGTCGGCGTATGCGAAGAGCGAGATATTCAGGTCGCGCGTGCCGGTGTTGGTGATGGTCATCCGCTGCTCGAGCCGGCAGGCGGTCGCGCCGGGGCCGTCCTCGAGCACGCACACCATCCGCGCATCGAAGCGGTTCTCCGGCGGGCCGATGCTGGTCCAGCGCAGAGTCGCGGTGTTGCCCACGTAGCTCTCGCCCGTGAGCGCGTCGGTGTCGGGGAAGGCGAACTCGCGCTGCTGCGGCGGGAGCGCGCTGTTGATCCGCAGCCACCACCAGTTCTGCGTGGCGTAGTCGAGGTTCCCGCCGGCGAACGGGCCGGGGCGCAGGTTCGCGTTGGTCAGCGTGGCCGCCGACGCGCCGGTGGTGGCGAATTGGAAGGTCGCATCACCCGAGGTGATCGTGCCGGGGCGAGCGATCGCGGCGGCGGCGATCGCGAGAGCCGAGAGACCAGCGAGTAAAGCGGAACGAGTGAAACGGTTCATCGAGTGACGCTCCAGGTCGGTGATTCCCGTCGGCCCAACCCAACCAGCACGGCCGGGCCGTCCGAACGGGTACATGGTCGCTGAATGGCCGCCGATCATAAGGGAAATTTGATCGAACACAACCGAATAATTCTGCATTTGGTCATGAATACCGATGAATATTTCGCATGATCATTCAATAGCGAATTTTTGTTTGGATTGAATCGAATATGCCTCACGAAAACAGGCTCGGCAGCCGCAACGGTTCCGAATTTGTCTCGTATACTATGTTACACATAGTATTGGCCGCCCGCCGGCGGTTCTTCTGGAGTGATTGCCATGCGGATCGAACGGGAACTGATGCGCGGGGCGGGGCCGGTGGCGGTGCTGAAGCTGTTGGAGGGGGGCGAGATGTACGGCTACGAGCTCGCCGCCACGCTGGATGCGCGGTCGAAGGGCGTCTTGAACCTGGGGCAGAGAACGCTGTACCCGCTCCTCTACAACCTGGAAGCGAAGGGGTTGATCACGTCGGACTGGCGCACGGTACCGACGAAGGACGCTGACGCCGGGGGCGGGGGGGCCGGGGGGCGTGAGCGGCGGTACTACCGACTGAAGGGCGCGGGACGCGAGCGCCTCGCCACTGACTCGGCGCAGTGGCAGAGCGTGACCGGCGCGATGGCGTCGATCAGGGTGATCAACCTCGCCGGGTTCAACGGCGGTGCGGCATGAGCGCGGGCGCTCCGTCCACGATGAACAAGATTGCGTCCACGTCGATGAGCGACGTGGTGCGCGGCAGGCTGACCGGGCGGCTCGCGTGGCGCGAGGCGCTGGATCGCGGCGCATCACCCAGAGTTGCTGAGCGATGCGCAATGGCGCGAACTGGCGCACACGATCACGGCGGAACTGAGCGACGACGAGACGCGCTTGCGGTTCGAGGCGGAGCGCAACTCGTTCGACGACCTGCTCCAGCGCGTCTACAGCGACGACGGGCGGGGCGACGGGCGGCTGACGCGCGAGGGCGTCGAAGCGATCATGTCGATGGACACGAACCGGACCGGGTTCGACCGTGCGGGCGCGGTGTTCCTCGGCCCGGTGCTTTCGGGCTTCGGCGCGGGGAGGAAGCTCGTGAAGGCAGAGTACGACGCGCTGATCGATGCGGCGCAGCTCGAAGCGGACAAGCCGCTGCTCGAGCAGGATGCGGCGGCGCTCGCGCAGCGCCTTGAGGAGCGGCTGGGCGACCCGGTGAGCGGCCTGCGGTTCCAGCTGGTCCGCCTGATGACCCCGGCGTTCGCGCGCACGGCCGGCTTGCCCGAGCGACTTCGCCAGAAGCGCGACGCGGTGCTCACGGCAATCGCGCTCGAACTGCACCGCCGGCGTGCGGGGTCGTACCCGCCGACGCTCGACGAACTCACGCCGACGCTGCTGCCGAGCGTGCCGATGGACCGGTACGCGGGACAGCCGCTGAAGTATGTGCTGCGCGATGGCGCGCCGTTGCTGTACTCGGTGGGCGTGAACAAAGTCGACGACGGCGGCGTCCCGGGCGGTGATCGCACGCGGCGGATGCCCGACGGGAGCGAATCGATCCCGAAGGGCGACTGGATTTTGTGGCCGCCGAAGTAGTTCCGATCGCGTCGCGGCACGAGAAGCATCGTGAACGAGAGCGGGACTCGGGGCCGATCCTCCAACCGGCCGCGAGTCCCGTCGTTTGGTGATTCACGGTTGAACGCGGCGGTTACTGCACGCCGCAGCCGCGGTTCCAGTTGGTGGTGACGATGGTGACATCGGAGAGCCCGATGCGGCCGTCGCCGTCCAGGTCGCGCGCGTCGTACGGGCCGACGGCGGTGTTCCACCCATCGGCGAGCAGGGCGGCGAGGTCGCTGATGCTCGCGAGGTTGTCGCCCGTGACGTCGCCCGGGCAGAGATTCGCTGGGAAGCGGAGCCGGAAGGCTTCCGTGTCGCCGTTGAGATTTGTGGCGCGGCCGACGATGGTGCGCCCATCGGCGGAGATGCCCTGGGCTGCCTGGAGTGTCCAGCCCTCGGGCAGATAGCGGTGCCGACGCGCGAGCTCGCTGAGTTTCACCAGCCCGAGCTGCTGGGTCCAAATGAAGGCTTCTTCGCCGAGGTCGCTGCTGGAGTAACCGACGACGCGATCGCCGCTGGCGCAGACCGCGAGGGCGCGGCTGAAGAACTCGCCGCCCGCAAAATCTCCAAGCCCGACCATGCCCGTGCCGCTGGACCAGCGGAACGCTTCGAATGTGAGTCCCGAGCCGACGATTGAGGAACCAACGACGACGCTGCCGTCGGAATTGATGGCGGTGGCTTCGCTTGCGAAGGCGCCGCCCGGCAGATCGCCGAGGCTGTCGACGATGGTGGGCGGCTGCCACGTCGAAGCTTGCTGTCCGACACTGCTGGTCGCGGAGCCGACAATCATCGAGCCGTCGGCGGAGACCGCCTTTGCATTACTGTTAAAGGCACCGCCCTCAAGATCGCCCAGCCCGAAGGGGTTCAGACTGCCGGCGGTCCAGTAGATGGCTTCGGTGCCGGAGGTGCCGATGCCGACGCCGACGATGATCGAGCCGTCAGCGGAGATGCCCGAAGCCCAGCAGCGGAACAATCCGCCGGGGCGGTCGTTCAAACCCTGCAGCCCGCCGTTCTGCATCCAGCGGAAGGCCTGGAGCGTGGGGAAATCGGGATTGCCCGAGGAGCCCGCACCGATGATGACCGCGCCGTTCGCCGAGACGCCGGTCGCGTAGCTGGCGACGACGCCGCCGGGCAGATCGCCGAGGCTGAGCATGCCGGATTGCACGGTCCAGCGGAACGCGAGTGATCCTTCGGCCACGGTCGCGGTGCCGACGATCGTGCGCCCGTCGGCGGAGATGGCATTGGCGGAACTGTAGAACACGCCGCCGGGCAGGTCGCCGAGCGATATGAACCCGAGTGGCTCGGCGACAAGATGCTCCACGCGCTCCGGCGCCGAAGCAAGACTCAGACAGAGCAATAGTGAAGGATTGAACAGCATCTCTTGCGATCTCCACTGCGAACTGTGCGCGGTTCCCACCACCGCGCGCCGTTTGTTGAAGAACGGTTGTCGGTCCGCAACTCAGAAGGGTGAGTTCGGCTGGACATCCGTAAATACTTGATATTCAAGTAATTACGCTGTGGCCGATGTCGGTGAGCGAATGCCGTGAACTCCTGTGCTCGCGCACGGCAAATCATGAAAAGGGATCGAAATCCGACCGCCCCCGGATCAAGGCCCTGACATTTGAATATGCCATGCAAACAACGGCGGTGCAATCCGCCGCGCATGTTTCCGGACAATCCTCACAGTGCTATGCCTGGCACACAGCCGCCCGAACAACCCTGCTTTCGCAGATTAACACTGAACTCAGTGGTGCCCGTGTGAGCGCACCGCTTCGTCCAGGGCGTGTTCCATCTTTTCAGGCGTGAGATTCTCGAGCAACTTGTGTCCGATCAGCGCGACGGGGGCCGTGCCGCACGAGCCGAGGCACTCAACTTCGCGAAGCGTGAACTTGCCGTCATCTGTGGTTTCGCCCAATTCGACGCCGAGTTTCTTCTTGCATGCATCAACGATGTCTTTGTGCCCGCAGAACTCGCACGCGATCGAGCGGCAGACCCAGACGACTCTCTCGCCCTTGGGCTTGAGCTCGTACTCCTCATAGAAACTGGCGCAATCGATGATGTCGGCTGGGGCAAGACCCAGGAACTCAGCGATTTCGATGAGCGACTGCGGCGGGAGCCAGCCGTGCTCTTCCTGCACCGCGTGCAGCGCGTGCATCGCCGCGCCTTGCTTCTTCTCGTAGCGGGGCAGGATGGTGCGGGTAAGTTCGTCCTTCATCGCCGGCGTGAGATAGGGCTCACTGCGGCGCTCAACCTTTGTTTCCGCGGACTTCTTCGTGATCCATGCCATGATGCGCTCCGAGAGAGAGTCATCATGGTAGCGGGAGGCGTCGGCGACGGCGCGCTTGCTCACAGGCAGGCTTCGGCCCAGTGGATGATGATCTGGGCGATGTCGCCGAGACCGATCTCTCCGGAGCCGTCGAGATCAGCGGTACCCGGCGCCGGGGGGATGGTCTGACCCCACACGAGAATCACGGCGGCAATGTCCGAGAGTCCCGCTGTACCGTCGGCGTTGGCGTCTCCGGGGCACGCGGGGGGTACGGGCGGGATCGTGACGCTCGCGAACGTGGTGCCGAGACGGAGTTCGTCGAAGTCGGTCGAGTAACGGCCGATAATCGAGAGCTCGGAGAAGCCGAAATCGGCGGCGGGGAACGCGAGCGTGGGCACACCGAGCATCGATTCGTTGGTCAGCGAGGCGGGGTTCAGCCAGACGGAGACCTGCTCGGGACCGGGCTGGAACTCGACTTTGACGAGGTACATCGCCTCGGTGCCCGAAGAGACCGGGCTGAACGACGGAGCGCCGCCGCCGGCGGCATCGATCGCGCCCCAGTTGCCGGTGGGGCTGTTCTCGAGCTTGCCGAAGCGGACCGCGCCGCCGAGCTGCACGTACGCGAAGCGCTGTGTGGTCCCGGTCGTGCCCGCGCCGGCGGCGGACTGCGCGAGGAAGCTGAGCCAGAGCGTTGTTCCGTCAGCGCCGAGCTGATTGGGGAAGGGCGCGCCGGGGCGGAGCAGTGCGAGCGGGATGAGGGAGAGATCGATCTGCCGGGTGCTGGTCGATCCGGTGCCGAAGGCGCCGCGGTACTGCCCCCCGGCGGTGGGCAGCGCTTCGTTCGCCGGCGAGGTGTAGGTCAGCGCGTCGGCGCGCGCATCGCCCACGTTCAGGTTGACGCCGTCGATGGCGATGCCGGCCCATCGCGAGCCCGTGTCGTTCCAGGGGCTCGCCCAACCGCTGCCCCCGGAGAGTGAGTTCACGCTGCCGCTGGTTGGGCGGGTGTTCGCGTCGGTGCCCCACGCTCGGACGGCGTAGTCGAACCCCTCGTAGGCGAGGAGCGTGCGCGAGGGGTCGATGCCGTATCGGCGGGTCGCGAAGATCGCGAGGTTCGCGCCGTTGGAGCGCTCGGTATTGATCGCGGGCTGCCCGCTGCCAACACCGACCGGCGCGTTCATGACGCGCGTGCCGGAGTGGTCCATGACGAGTGTCGTGCTGCCCCCGCCGTCGAGATTCACGGCTTCGATCGCGCTGAACTGCGCGATGAGAAAGTCGGCGAGCTCGGGGAGCGTGACGCCTTCGGCGACGCCGGTCTGCCGGCCGTCCACCGTGACGAACGCCATGCGGTTCCCGGGGATGAGCGCGGTCGCGGTGCGGGGGTTGGGCGTGGTATCGAACGTGCTGCTGTTCGTGGAGCGCGCGCCGGCGGTAACGATGCGCGGGTTCGCGCCGTTGGTCATCGACACGCCGAATGTGGTGTGGAGCGGCACGGCGGGATCGACCGTGAAGCCGCCGCCCGCGCCGGGTACGACGAGCGCGGGCGCGTTCACGGCGCTGATGTTGAAGCCAGCAGAGAGGGCGAGGGGGTCGCTGCTCCACGGCGCATAGGCATCGCCATCGCTGGCGGCGAGCCCGATGAGGTCTGCGGTGGGGAGCCCGTCGAGCGTGAAGAAGTGGGTGTTGATCGCGATCTGCGCGCCGACCTGCGTCAGGAACGAGCGGGTGGTCTGCTCGTCGGTCATCTGAGCGCCCGCGCCGTTCTGGGGAGTGAGCTTGAAGCCGAGGCCGGGCGCATTCATCTCGATGATGACCGCGTGGATGCTCTGCGGGCGGCCGCCGATGGTGGTGACCATGTGGCGGTGCTCGACGCCCGTGAAGGGGTGAGTGGTCTGGTCGGCGCGCGCGGCGGCAACGACGCCGAGCAGGATGGGCAGACTCGCGGCAAGCCCGTGGCGGGAACTCGGTGTGCGGGTGAACATGATGCTCTCCCTCCGTTCCAATCGAGCAACTCGTTATCGAGTGTGCCGTCGCAATGCGTGGATCTGGTGTTGTGCGTGTGAAGACTCGCCTCGACCGTTCGGCCGTTGACCCGTTGACCGAGCGCGTGCGGGAATCCGGCGGCTCGTTTACGCTCGGGGCCCGTCCACTCCTTTGGAGACCCCGCCCGTGCTGCGAACCCCGCTCTATGACTGGCATGTGAAACACTCCGGCAAGATGGTTGACTTCGCGGGGTGGGAGATGCCGCTGCTGTACAACCGCGAAGGGCAGCCCTCCGGCATCACCGAGGAGCACCACCAAGTCCGCAAGAGCGGCGGGATCTTCGACGTCTCGCACATGGGGCGCGTGAAGGTCACCGGGCGGCATTCGCGCCGGTTCCTTGAGCGCCTGTGCACACGGCGAGTGAGCGATATGACCGGCGGGCAGTGCCGATACTCGCTCGTGTGCAACGAGCGAGGCGGGGTGCGCGACGACGTGCTCGTGTACAAGTTCGATGACGATGACTGGATGCTCGTCGTTAACGCGAGCAACCGCGAGAAGCTGCTCGGGCACTTCGATGCGATCAAGAGTGATCTGGTCGTGAAGATCGATGATCAGACGAAGAGCACGGCGATGGTGGCGATCCAGGGGCCGAAGGTCATGGAGCTGATCGGCAAGTTCAGCCGCGAGGTGCCGACGCTGAAGCGGTACCGCTTCGCGACGAAGAATCTGCTGATCGTGAAGCTGGTCATCAGCCGCACGGGCTACACGGGCGAGGACGGCGTGGAGGTGATCCTGCCTTCGAACATGGTCGGGATGGCGATGGGGCTGGTGCTGAAGGATGTGGACATCACGAAGCCCGACGCGCTGCTGAAGCCCGCGGGGCTGGGCGCGCGCGACACGCTGCGGCTCGAAGCGGGCATGCCGCTGTACGGGCATGAACTGGGCGAGGACGTTGATGCGCTCGCCAGCGGGCTCGATTTCGCGATGAACCTCGACAAGGACCAGGACGAACGCGGCGAGAAGTTCGTCGGTTGCGACGCGCTCAAGAAGATCCAGGCGGAGGGCGGGCCGAGGAAGAAGCTCGTCGGGCTGATGATCGACGGCAAGCGCACCGCGCGCCAGTCGATGACCATCACGAAGGGCGGCACAGCGATCGGCGTCGTGACCAGCGGGTGCCTGTCGCCCACGCTCGGCGCATCGATCGCGATGGGGTATGTCGACCGCGAGTGCGCGGAGAACGGCACGGCGCTGACGATCGACACGGGCAAGGGCGCGACGCTGGAGGCGAAGGTGTCGCCCATGCCGTTCTACAAGGCGCCGAAGTAGCGGCCGCCCCCGAAACGCCACGGTGTGACTTGGGCCGCTTCGCGCGGCGGGGCGGGGTCATTACACTATCTTCACACAGCCGTCTGTTTGGTGGGACCAATCGGAGGCTGGATTGAGAGGACCCGCGCCGGGTTTCTCGGCACGACGGGTCGCGGCGTCGTCCGGCAAGGATGGGTGCCGCGCACGCCGCCGCCGATCGGCCCGAGCGGATGTGGATGACGCGAGCGGGAACCGCTCGAAGGAGCCGACGACCCCCATGCCCCATTACACGACTTCCGCGATCCGCAACATTGCGCTGACCGGTCACGCCTTTTCGGGCAAGACCACGCTCGTCGAAGCGATCCTGCACAAGCTCAAGCTCGTCGGGCGCATGGGCACGGTGGAAGAGGGCACCACGGTCAGCGATTACGAGCCGGAGGAGAAGCACCACAAGCACTCGCTGAACGCGTCGCTGGTGCATTTCGATCACGAGGGCCGGCACATCAACCTGATCGATACGCCGGGGTACCCGGACTTCATCGGGCAGTCGCTCAGCGCCCTGCCGGCGGTCGAGACGGTGGCGATCGTCATCGGCGCCGACCGCGGCATCCAGAACATGACCCGGCGCATGATGAAAGTCGCGGAGGAGCGCCAGCTCCCGCACATGGTCATCATCAACAAGATCGACGAGCACGTGAAAGACGCGGAGGCGATCCTGCATCGCGTGCAGGAGACGTTCGGCACGGTCTGTCTGCCCGTCAACCTGCCGTGCAAGAACGGCACGGACGTGGTGGACCTGTGGGAGCATTCCGACGGTGCGACGGATTTCTCGTCCGCCGCCGCCGGGCACCGCGCGATCATCGAGCAGGTGGTCGAGGTGGATGAGGCGCTGATGGCGACGTATCTCGAGCAGGGCGAATCGCTCGAGCCGCACCAGTTGCACGACGCGTTCGAGAAGGCGCTGCGCGAGGGGCACTTGGTCCCCGTCGTCTTCTGCTCCGCGAAGACCGGCGCGGGGATCGATGACCTCTTGCACATCATGGCGGTGCTGTGCCCCAGCCCGCTGGAGGGCACGCCCCCGCCGTTCCTGATGCGGAAGTCGGGCGCGGCGGACGAGGTCGAGTGGCACCCGGACATCGAGAAGGGCAAGGACCCCGTCGCGCACATCTTCAAGGTCACGACCGACCAGTTCGTCGGCAAGCTCGCGTACGTGCGCGTGCACCAGGGGACGATCAAGCCGGGCGATCAGCTCTATCTGAACGAGAACAAGAAAGCGATCCGCATCGGGCACATCCTGAAGACGCAGGGGAAGGACAGCAAGGAGATCGACGCGGCCGTCGCGGGCGACATCGTCACCATCGCGAAGATCGACGAGCTGCACTACGACGGCGTGCTGCACGGCTCGCACGAGCTCGATTCGCTGCACTTCAAGAAGATCGCGATGCCCAAGCCGATGTACGGGCTCGCGGTCGAAGCGAAGAACCGCAACGATGAAGCGAAGTTCGGCACCGTGCTCAACAAGCTCGCCGACGAGGACCCGACGTTCGTGATCGACCGCAACGCGGCGACGCACGAGACCGTCTGCCGCGGCATGGGCGAGTTGCACATGCGCATCGCGCTGGAAAAACTGCACAACCGCTTCAAGGTCGATCTGAACACGCGTCCGCCGAAGGTCGCGTATAAGGAAACGATCACCGCCAAATCCGAGGGTCACCATCGGCACAAGAAGCAGACGGGCGGCGCCGGGCAGTTCGGCGAGGTGTACCTGCGCATCGAGCCGCTGGACCCCGCGTTCGTGAACCCCGAGACGGGCGAGCACGGCTTCCTCTTCGAGTCCGAAGTCGTCGGCGGCACGGTGCCGCGGCAGTACTGGCCCGCCGTCGAAAAGGGCGTGCGCCAGGTGCTGAGCGACGGCGCCATCGCAGGCTACCCGCTCACGGGCGTGAAGGTCGTCATCTACGACGGCAAGTACCACGATGTGGACTCGAAAGAAATCGCGTTCGTCACCGCCGGGAAGAAGGCGTTCGTCGACGCGGTGCAGAAGGCGCGCCCCGTGCTGCTCGAGCCGATCGTGGAAGTCGAGATCGTCGCCCCCGCCTCGCACATGGGCGACCTGACGGCGGACCTTTCCGGGAAGCGCGGGCATGTGCAGACGACCGACTACCTGCCGGGCGACATCGCGATGATCAAAGCCAAGGTGCCGCTGTCGGAGATGGGGAACTACTCGAACCAACTGAAGAGCATGACGGGCGGGCAAGGCTCGTTTGTCATGGACTACAGCCACGACGAGCGCACGCCGCCCGCCGTGCAGGCGCAGGTGGTGGCGGCGTATAAGCCGAAGGCGGAAGAAGAGTAAGAGTTTGGATGGAGCCCTCGGCGCGAGCCGAGGGTCACTCGGCGCAGCGCGTGGTTTGGTTGGATTTTCGATCGGCGATGGCCAAGGCCCACCCGCTCGCGCGGGCGGCTCCACGTTGGCGTTTTTCGCGCCCCCCCCCCGCTCGTCACGCGGGCAGCACCACGACATCCCTCGGCTCGACCACCAGCGTGATCGGCTCTCCCTTTGCGCGAAGCCGCGGCGGGTGCAGCTCAAACACTTTGATCCGCGAGCCGCCCACGTCCACCGCGTGCTGCGCCATCTCGCCCAGGTAGATGCTGTCGGCGATGGTGCCGCGGAGTGTGTTCGGCGCGGTTGATCCCGCTTCAACGATGCGCATCGCCTCCGGGCGGATCGAGCAGACGGCCCGCGTGCCGGGCTTCACTTCGAACATGACGGCCGCGCTCGAAAGCTCCGCGCCGGGCGTGCGCACGCTCGCGGCGGCGCTCGACCCCGAAGCGATCTCGCCCTCGATGAAGTTGGTCTCGCCCAGGAAATCCGCGACGAACTTCGAGCGCGGGCGCTCGTACACCTCGCGCGGGCCGCCGACCTGCGCGACGATGCCCATGTTCATCACCGCGACCTGGTCGGCCATCGAGAGGGCCTCCTTCTGGTCGTGCGTGACGTAGACGGTGGTGATGCCCGTCTCTTTGCAGATGCGCCGGATCTCCGATCGCATCTCAAGCCGCAGCTTCGCATCGAGATTCGATAGCGGCTCGTCGAGCAACAGCACCTCCGGGCGGACGACGAGCGCGCGGGCGAGGGAGACGCGCTGCTGCTGCCCGCCGGAGAGCTGGTTCGGGCGGCGCTTGGCGTACTCCGCCATGCGGACCATCGCGAGCGCCTCGTTCACGCGCCGGGTTTTTTCGTCCTTCGCCACCTTGCGCACCGACAGGCCGAAAGCGACATTCTGCTCGACCGTCATGTGCGGCCAGAGGGCGTAGCTCTGGAACACCATCCCCGTGTTCCGCTTCGCGGGCGCGAGGCGCGTCACGTCGCGCCCATTGAAGGTGATTGAGCCCTCGGTCGGCTCGATGAACCCGGCGAGCATGCGGAGGAGGGTGGTCTTGCCGCAACCGGAGGGGCCGAGGAGGAAGAAGAGGTCCCCCGCGTTGATGGTCAGGGAAACACGGTCCACCGCGCGCGTGACGCCCGGGCCGAGGAAGGCCTTGTAGTGCTTGCTGACGGCGCGGATGTCGATGGTGGTGGACATGCGGGGGGACAGGGTACACGACTCGACCACCCCCGAGCGTGAACGAGCATGTATCGCGTGCCACCGACTGCTGCTCTGAGCAGTCGGTGCGGCGGCGGCAGCGAGTCACGCGCTCGATATCGATGAGCCAGCCGACGAGTTGAATCACGAACGCCGGTTGAACCACGGCAACAACGAAATCAACCACCCCGCCAGCATGCCCCAGCCCATCGGCAGGAGACCCATCATCGACATCATGATGAGCGCTCCGAACTGCGCCGGGCCATCCAACCTCGATGCCTGCACCGCGATGGCGAGCATGAACAACCACGCGGCTACGAAGCCACCAACCAGGATGCAAAGCAGTCGGCGAAACGAAACAACATCCCATGCTCGCTCGGCGCACACAACCAGCACGAGAAGAGGGCCGCCGAAAAACACACCGCTCTTCAGCAGATACCCCGTCACAAAGAATTGCTCGAACACCTCGGCAAGCGAAACGCCCAACGATCGACCGTCGAACCCCACGTCAACGATAAGCGTCTTGAGTGCCGGGACGCTAACGAAGAGCCCCGCCATGCACATCAGGACACAAGCGACGACGTAGAACTGTCGGCGCGGCGGGCAATTCTCCTTCGCGCGAGGCGTGAGTTGGTACGACGCCCCGCACTTTGGACAGCGGCCGGACTCGGCGAGCCCGGCAAGAACAAAGTCGCATGATGCGCAGACCGGATCCGGCGGCTCAATTCGTTGAACTCGGCGCAATAGCCATGCAAACACAAGCCACGCCGCAATGCCGCCTAGATAGAAGATGTATGTCAACAAATCAGCCATGACGCTCCCCCCGGGGACGACTACATCGTATCCCGGCACTGGTAGACCGGCGTAGTCGCGTCGGTACAGCGCACGCTCGCTCGCGCTCCGGGCACGTTCTGGATGGGCCGGCACCGTGCAGGTTCCGTAGGATGTACCCCCCTATGACCAACCGCTCCAACATCAACCCCGAGAACCTTCCCTCGCTGCACCAGCCGGAGGAGCCGCACAAGCTCGAAGCCCAGCGCCGCGAGAACCGCGGCAGCATCGCCGCCCTCGGCGTGAATCCCTACGGCGTGCGCACCGACGATCTCATCACCATCCGCGACGCGCGCGCCCGCTACGACGAGAAAGCCGACGCGGAGCACCAGGCGGCGGGCAAAGCGCCCCCGCCCGGGTTCACCGACCGGCGCCCCGTCGTGAAAGTCGCCGGGCGCGTGATGCTGAAGCGTGACGGCGGCAAACTCATCTGGCTGCAACTGCGCGATCACACCGCCGGGCCGAAGGAGTTGGTCGAGGGAACGGATGCCCTCTCAAAGATGCTCGTGCCCGACTTGCAGGTCGCCGTCAGCGCGAAGGACTGCGCCGCGCCGGGATTCGACATCGCGAAGAATCTGGATCTTGGCGATGTGGTGATCGCCGAGGGGCCGCTGATGCGGACGAAGACGGGTGAGATCACCATCTGGGCGTCGAGCGTGACGATGGGCACGAAGAGCCTCATGCCGCCGCCGGCGAAGCACGAGGGGCTGAGCGACGTCGAGATCCGCTATCGCCGGCGGTACATGGACCTGTACGCGAACCCCGAAACCTTGCAGGTGTTCAAGCTGCGCTCGCTGATCGTGTCGCGCGTGCGGCAATTTCTCGACGGGCGCCGGTTCATGGAGGTCGAAACGCCGATGCTCCAGACCCTCGCGGGCGGGGCGGCGGCGCGGCCGTTCGTCACGCACATGAACGCGCTCGACATCAGCCTCTTCATGCGCATCGCGCCGGAACTGTTCCTGAAGCGCCTGCTCGTCGGCGGCATGCCGCGGGTGTACGAGATCAACCGCAATTTCCGTAACGAAGGGCTCGACAAGCAGCACAACCCCGAGTTCACCATGCTCGAGGTGTACGAAGCCTTCGGCAACTGCGAAACGGTGATGGAACTCACGGAGTCGCTCATCCGCGAGTGCGCCCGCGCGGTCGCCGAAGCGCTCAACTCAACCGGGGTGCCACCAGTCGGCAGCTCTGGGCCGACTGGTGCGGGCAGCGCCATAGGCGAACCCGCACTGACCGCTCAAAGCAGCGGTCAAAGGCACGAATCTTCCTCAAGCCCCAAGCCCCAACCCCCAAGCCTCCATCTCCCCTTCAACGACATCATGGTCGACTACGGCACACCCTTCGGGCGGATCACCTACGCCGAACTCTTCGAGAAGGCACTCGGCTTCCCGATGACCGACGGCCCGCGCGCCCGCGCCGAAGCCAAGAAGCGCGGCCTGAAGCACGAAGGGCTCGCCGACATCCTGATCGTCAACGAGCTCTTCGAGGAATTCGCGGAGAAGAGCATCGACGCCGCCAGCCCGACGTTCATCACGGAGTATCCCGCGGCCCTCTCGCCGCTGACGCGCCCGAAGCCGGGAAGCCCGCTCGTCGCCGAGCGCGCGGACCTCTTCATCGGGCACATGGAAGTCGCGCCGCACTACACCGAGCTGAACGACCCCGACATTCAAGAGGCGAAATTCCGCGAACAGTTGGAAGGTGTCGACGACGAGGAATCCACCTTCCGCACGTTCGATCAGGACTTCATCGACGCGCTGAAGGTCGGCATGCCGCCGGCGGGCGGGCTGGGACTGGGCATCGACCGGTTGTGCATGCTGCTGCTGAACCAGCGGACCATCCGCGATGTGGTGCTGTTCCCGATGATGCGGCCGGTGGAGTAGGGATTCACCACAGAGGCACGGAGAACA
Source organism: uncultured Phycisphaeraceae bacterium (assembly GCA_964391865.1). GTDB lineage: Bacteria > Planctomycetota > Phycisphaerae > Phycisphaerales > UBA1924 > DASZQL01. The sequence goes on along the minus strand of CAYMNQ010000003.1, from coordinate 114,269 downwards.
CAGAGAAAGCGCAGAGAGCGAGGTGCCTCCTAGCACCACTGGAATCTCGTTGCTGATTCGCCGTTCGGCGATAGATTGATGGGATGAGAACGCAGCAGAAACAATCCGAGGGTGAGCGACTGCGCCCGCTGTGGGGCTTTGGATGGGTGGGCTGGATGGGGCTCGCCGTGCTTGTCGCTCTCTCGATCGGAATGTGGCGTTCATCAGATCCGAGGTGGTGGCTCGCGCGAATCGTGTATGCGCCCGGAAGGACATTCGGCGACTGGGCCTTCGTGGTGCTGTTCACTCAGTTCATGCACTTTTTCCCGGTGTGGACGGCATTGCCGACGATGCTGCTTGCGATCGTGGCAACTCACATCGGGCCGTACCGACAGTACGCGTGGCGCGTGTTGGTCATCGTCGTGACCACACTGGCGGCACCCGTGTTGTACACATGGTTTGCTTTCGATCTCTTGGGGCACATGTCACGCACAAAGTCGACGTGGCTCGGCTTCGATATCAGCCAAGTCGCCGACCTGATGATGCACAGCGAGCGAATCGTGTTCGGTGTCGTGAGCGCCGTCGTACTCGGCTGGGCGTTCCGATCGATACGGTTCCTATTGACCATCGGCGCTGTGTCAGCCATGCTGTTCTTGGTCGGGCGGTTCTCCGACGCGCTCCAGAGGGGATTCTACTTCGCGCCTTTTGTTTTCTCATGGGAAGCGATCATCTGGCAAATCGCGGCCGTCAGCGGGATGTTCATCGTCGCAATTCGGAAGCGGCGACGGCTCAGAGTCGGCGGATTTTGTTCTGCCTGCGGCTACGACCTCCGCGGCCTTCCATCGACATCGCCGCAGTGCCCCGAGTGCGGCCACTCGTTGGCGAGTGCAGATTCGCAATAGAGGCGCGGCGTTCGTCGAGTGAGATTGCAGCGAACAGCCAGCGGCATAGACTTTCTCCATGTTTAGCGGTGGTTGGATGTGGTGGGCGGTGGCGGTGCTCGCCGCGGGCCTCGGCGCGTGGTTGCTGTGGTCGGGTTTTCGCGGCGACCGCTCGCGCGGGCGGCGGCGGTGCTCCGCGTGCTGGTACGACCTCTCCGCAACATCCGGACTGAAGTGCCCGGAGTGCGGGCGCGAGTGGCGGCACGAGCGGCAGTTGCTCCGCGATCGCCGCTCGTGGGGCCGTGTGGTGCTGGGGGTTCTGAGCATCGCGTTCGCAGCCGCCGCGATCGGGGGCGAGCGGATCGCGCGCTACGGGTGGGTGAAGGCCGCGCCGACGTGGGTGCTGGTGGCGGCATTCCCGAGCGTGACCGATCAAAATCTGGATCGCGAGTTGGCGGTCCGTCTCAGCTTGGATGTCATGAGCGCGGAAGATCGGCGGGAGCTGCATGACCGGTGCGCTCGAGAGATCGAGGCGTGCCGAACTGAGACAACATTCAACCGAGCATGCAGACTGCTCCGAAGCGTCAGACTCTACGACCCTTGGGAGCGATGGCGTGTCGGCACATTCAGGCCCGCGCGGCAGACCGGCGGTGATGCCAGACTTGCCACGGCGCTCATCATGGCGATGCACAGCAACGTTCCAGGGATACGAAGCGCATCGGCAGAGACTGTGCAGTACTGCGGAACCGAGGGAGTGGAAGCAATCCCAGCGCTGCTCGGCATGCTTCTCGACGACAATTATCGGTGCTGGCAGGCGGCGGAGTCGTCCCTGTCGATAGGCGCCGGCGTAAACCATAATCTGAGCTTTGGGCCGGAATTCGGACAGCCGCTGCGCGATCACGATCCGGCGGCTAAAGGGGCGCGAAGTCAGTTCCTTCACGCCATGAAGGAAGCAAGCCGAGACCGCGTGCGCAGTTTGCGTCTGCTGCGCGATGCATTCATGGGCGACGACGAAGAGTTGGCACTGATCGGGATGCAGGTTCTCGCCTTGATGGACGGTTCCAACCCAGAGACACGAGAACTACTGTTCGCCGCGCTCGACTCATCAAGCACAAACATGCCAAACTTCGCCCTTGTGTCGCTCATGCATGGACCGCGTGATGAGCGGCTTGCGGCCGCAATCAGGCGCCACGTGGGGCGTTCGTTCGGTGACTGGGCTGTATCGAATGCGATTCGTGAATGGGGGCCTGGAGCCGAGCAATTCCTACCTGAGTGGCTCGAACTTCTGAAGCAGAACGAGAATGCGCACCGCTGGGCGGACACAGAGCTTCTGAAGGTGTCGCGCGACCTCGGCGCGACCACCGAGCAACTGCGACCATTCGCCGCGAAGATGCTGGAATACAGTGTTGGGGAGGGCTACGGCGGCATCAGTTCCTTTCCTGGAATGGACCCTTACGGGGTTCGCGCGTGCGTTCGCACGATCAAGGCGCTCGGTCTCCAATCACCGGAAACGGATGCGATCATCGCGGGCTTTGAGAAAGATTCGAGACTCGCCATCCGCGCGCTGGCGGCACTCTTGAAGGCCGAGGATGAGCCTGATCCGCGCCGAGCAACACAACTTCTGCTCGATGCTCGCCGACTTGAAGTGCAGTTGCGCGAAGAGCCCGGATACCAAGGTTCAGGGTTATCTCGATCCGCCATCTTTGAAATGGTCGCAGAAAACCGCATCTCTTTGGATGTGCTTCGGGAAGCGTTGCGCTCCGGCGAGCACCATGCCGGGCTGATTCTCGAAGGGCTCAGGGCCTTCGGCTCTGAAGCCGCGCCGGCTTTGCCAGAGCTCCGAGCGCTGGAGTTCAGTACGGATCCGAACGTCGCACAAGCCGCGAAGTGGACGATCCAGCACATCCAAGACTGCGCGCGTCTCGGTGTCACGCGCGCAGAGAGTCGCGAGTGATGCTCAGTGCATCAGCGCATAACTCAAAATATTCGCATTGATGAACTTCGCGTTGCGGATCTCGTTCCCGCCGCAGCAGCAGCAGCCGCCGCCGGCGTTCTGCGTGTCGTTCAACCCCTCGGGCGAGTGCACGAGGCACAGCCGCCCGTCGAGCTCGATGCCGAAGATGTGCACCTTCGTGCGCACCTTCTTCGACTGGAACTCCTTGATGTCGTACACCGTCTGGAACACCGGGTGCGTCAGCGGCAGCTCTCGCTCGGGGATGTCCGGGAACAGCCGCCCGAGCACCTTCTTGAACGACTCGTTCCACGCGGGGTTCGAGCAGCCGGCGCTCGCGAGCAGGAACCCGCCCTGGCGCAGGTAGCGCCGCAGGTTCTCGACTTCCGCTTCGTCAAGGTCGAACGAGCCTTCGCCCGTCATCACCGCGAAGGGGAAGTTGTAGAGCTGCTCGGAGTCGAGCGCGATGGTGTCGAAGCTGCCGTCGAGCCTGATGTTGGTCTCGTGCGCCAGCACGCGCATGAACGCGTTGCTGAAGCAGACGCTGGTCTTCTGCTCGGTGCCGTACTTCAGCATCGCCACGCGCACCAGACCCTCGGAGGGCGACGCGCCGCCCGAGCGCGGCAGCGCAAACGCCGCCACCAGCGCGAAAACCCCGGACATCACGCTGAACACAACACCTCGGCGCTTCACGGTCGCGGCTCCTTCTTCGGTGATTCGGCGGGCGGGGCAGTCCGGGAGGGCGGTCCGGGGGTCGGCGCCGGCGAGCGCCCGTCTTGCTCGGCGGCGATCTTCAGGAAGTACTGTCCCACGATCGACCGATACGCGGGCGGCACCTGAGCATACGCAGCCGCCGCGTCCGAACCACTCCCCGCGCCAACGCGCTCGATCGCGCGCCGGATCGCGGCGGCACGGTCAGCGGGCGACTCGCCCGCGCTCGTCGCCTGCGTCTCCGCGCCGCCGGCGCCGTCCGCCATCTGAGCCGCGCGGTCCTGCCCGTCTTCCTTCGGCTCGTACAACTGCTGATTGAAGAACCGCGCGCGGCGACCCGCGGCTTCCTCCGCCGCTTTCTTCGCATCCTGCTCGTTCTTCGCCTGCTGCTCGCCCGGTTTCTCGCCCGGTTGCTGTTGCTGCTGCTCGCCCGGAGTTTCGCCGGCGCGCTCCGGCGCGTTCTGCGCCTCCGCCGCACCTTCTTCGGGCGCGATCTCATCGCTCTGCATCGCGCGGCTCTCGCTCTCTGACTGACCCGCCTGCCGATTCTGGCTCAACTGCTGCAGCGTGTCCGGCGCGCTCTTCGATTCGTCCTGCTGCTCCTCATCGGGCGGCGCGTTCTGCTCGTCCTCGCCCGGCTTGTCCTTCGAGGGCTTCGTGAGCTGCAGCTTGCGGTCCATCGCCTGATCCGGGGCGGCGTCCTTGCTGCCCGACTGCGCCGCCTCTTCATAGAGCTGCTCAAGCGCCGCGAGCGCCGCCTGCGCCCGCGTCCGCGCCGCGCTCACGTCGCCCTTCTCGAGCAGGTCGCGCGCCCCGAGCATCTCACCCTCCGCGCCGCTCTCGCGCACCTTGCCCGACATTTCCACCGCCGACTGCCCCATCGTGGGCAGCAGTGGGCGGAAGCGCAGCGCCGTGCGCTCGCTCTCCGCGCGGAGCCGGTCGAGCTTCAGCCGCACGAGCGCGAGGCTTTGATCAACCGCACGCCGCACCTCGGTGGACGGCGCTGTGATCGTCATCGGCGTGGGCACGGGCGCGTCCTGCGCCATGCCGATGGCCGCGAGAGCGAGAGCCGACATCGCGCGAGCATTCACATCGCGGCGGCTCGCGCCACGCCACGACACCGACTCCTTCGGCACCGACGCTTCCACCCCGTCGATCTGCTGGTGCAGCGCCTCGATCGCGCGGAGTAACGCCTCGATGCCGCCCGACACCGGCTCGACCGATTGCATCGCGCCGGGCTCGCTCAGCGACGCCGGCGCGCGCTCCATCCGGCGCAGCGCTTCAGTCACAGGCTCCGCCGCTCCATACAGCGCGGTGATCCCCGCGTCTGTCGCGCTCGCTGCTTCGCTGCGCGCGAGCTTGCCCGCCGCGTCCTGCGGCAGCGTGTTCACCGCGCTCCGCAGTTGCTCGAGCGCCCTCTGTACTTCCGCCCGCTGGTCCGTCAGCCGCTGCGCGATCGCCTTCGGCTCGTCGCCCTCGGGCAGGTCGAGCGACGCCTTCTTCCCCTGCTCGTCCAGCCCGCGCGTGGCGCGTTCGAGCGCCGCGCGGACCGATTCCTGCATCGCCGCCAGTTCGCGCCGCGACTCCTCGTCCGCGGCCTCCATCCCCTGCAGCCGATCGCACAGCCGCTTCTGCCGTGCCACGATGCTCTTCAGATCTTCGACATGCCGCTGCAGTGCATCCGCCGACGCCAGTTCCGCCGCGGGGCGCGCCATCTCGTTCTGCGCGTCGGCGTGCGCCGTCGCGGCGCGGTCGGCGTCGAGCGCCGTCGTCTCCCGCCCGATCTGCGTCACGCCCTCACTCACCAGCGACCCGAGCCGCTGCTTCATCCGCTCCATCGGCTCGCGCATCTGCTCGTCGAAGCTCACCGCGGGCGGAAGTGTCAGCCGTCGCTCGATCCGCTCGACGATCGCGTCACGCTCCGCGCGAAGCATCGCACGCCGCTGGCGCAGCTCCCGCTCGCGCTCCAACCGCTCCATGCTCTCGGCGGCATCGGCCTTGCTCGTTTCATGCGTCCGCGCATCGCGCGTGATCGACTCCGCTTCGTCCGCCAGCAGCCGCGCACGCGCAACAAGGTCCAGATACGGCTCCGTCACCGCCGCCACATCCAGCTCGCGCGCGAAGCGGCGCTGGAACTCTTCTTCATCCAGCACCACCAGATGCACCGGCCCGATGACCGTCTCCTGCGCTCCCCCGAACTCTGCCCCGCGCCCATCGCGGGCCGCGATCGTCAGTTCGATCACATCGCCCGGCTTCGCGTCGATCGCGCCGGTTCGCACCACCGTCGCGCCCGCGTCCGCGTTCATCCCCGCCGCAAACGGCCCGTCCTTCGAGTTCATCGGCAAAGCCGACGGCGCTTCGGGCGCGGCGCTCGAACCGGCGCGCCGCACCGCCGCGCGCGCCTCGAACAGCGTCAGCCCCACATCGTCGCGCGCGATCGCAATCACCGGCACATCCGTCCCCGCCAGCACGAACAATTCCGCGCCGGGCTTGCCCGGCTGCTGTACCTCAACCGTCGGCGGCTCATCCGCCCGCACCAGCACGCTCGCGCGCAGCGCCTCCGCGCTCTTCAACCCACTCGGCCCCAGCGGCCGCAGCGACAGCACCGCTTCGCGCGCCTCGCTTGCGAGCACCGACACGCGCGCCACATTTCCGCTCGCACTCACCGCCGCGCTCGCCGGCTCGACCTCCGCGCCCGACAGCGCGATCGTCCCGGATACCCACAGCTCTAGCTTCGAACCGACCAGCGCCGTGATCGGCTCCGCGTCCGGTGCCGTGCGGTCCAGCATCTCGCGCCGGATCGAGACCGGCGCCCACCCCGTATACGTCGGCGGCGTGATCGTCAGCGCACCGTCCGTCACCCGCGGCTCGGCGATCGGCTCAATCATCACGCTCGCGCTGCGCCCCGTCCTCGCTTGCACAAAGAACCGCACCGGCTCTCGGAGCTCATTGAGATTCGCTTCGTACTGCCGCGGGCGCTCGTCGAGCGTTCCGCCCGCCTTCACCGCCGCAAGCGAGGGCGTCATCGCGACGCGCGACGCCTCCCCGCCGCGCTCGTCGAGCAACACGATCTCGGCCGACTCCGGGATCTCGCCCGACAGCTCAACGCGGACCTTCGCATCATCGCCCACGAGCACGCGCTCGGGGTCGATGCGGATCAAGAACTCCGTGGGCGAGTACGCCGGGTGATCGCCGAAGGGATCGACGAACCGGGGCACGACGGTGCCGAACAACCGGGGCGCGATGAGCGCCAGCCCACCGACCAGCGCGCACGCCCCGCCCGCCCGCATCCACGCGCGCCACGCCGGACGCGCACTCACGATGGTCTTCCCCTCCGCGCCGCGCACCGCGTCCACGCCGCGCTCGACAACGCGCCCGGCGAGCGCCGCGCTCAGCATCCCCGCGCTGTCATCGCTCGACGCCGACCCAGCGACCGGGCGCAGCTGCAGCGCGTTCACCAGCGGGTTGTGCTCCAGCCCGGCGCGCTCTTCGACCAGTCGCGCCGCTCGTTCGAGCGACGCCCGCCTCGCGGCTCGATCCGGGATGAACCCCAGCAGCACGCGCCCCGCCAGCAGCAGCACAGCGCCCGCCAGCCCCGCGCGCACCACCGCCGGCAGCGGCAGCGACACATCCACCAGCACCAGCACGACGACGCACAACGCCACGGGCCACACCGCGTCGCCCACCCGGCGCGCGCGGCTGAGCCAGCGCATCGACGACCGCACCGCCGACAAGCGCCGGATGATCGGCTCGCCCGACCTGTCACTCGCCCCGTTCATCACGGCAACCCGGCCCTCCTGCGCCAGAACCACTCGGCCGCCAGCAGCGACACGATCATCCAGAACACCCACGCGCGATCCCACGACGGCACGGGCTTCACCACGCTGCGCCGCGACTCCGCTTCCTTGTTCAGCAGCTCGACCAGTTCTTCTGACCCATCCAGCTCGAAGAGCCGCCCGCCCGTCGCTTCGCACAGACTCCGCATCTCGTCGGGCCGGGCGGCGGTGTCTCGCAGCTCGACGCGATCATCGTAGACCGCGAAGCGCGTCAGCAGCCGATCAGGCGTCATCCCCGGCGCGAGCAGTTCAACGGTATACACACCCTCCGCCCGCGCGGTATACGCCGCCGAGAATCGCCCGCTCTCCGCGCCCGACCGTTCAAGCGACAGCTCCGCCGCCGCGCCGTCGGGCGCGATCACGCGCACACTCGGCGTGAACTCCACGCTCGGCGCTTCGCGCGTGCTCACCGAGATCGCGATCGTCTCGCCGGGCGTCGCTTTCACTTTGTCGACCGCCAGACTCACCGACTGCCCCGGCAGGAAATCACCGCCCAGCGCCATCCAGCGCACCGCGCGGGCCCAGAACATGCGGTACACGCCCGCGAAATCCTGCTGCAAGGGCGGCAGGAACCCCCACCGCCACATGCCGTCCGTCAGCACCGCCAGCGTGCGCCCCTGCCCCGCGCTCGTGTGCGCGACGGCGGCGGGATCGCTCGCACCCGCCCCCGGAGGCGCATCCGCCGACACCTGCCGCAGCCACACCACGCTCAACGCCTTCTCGCGCTCGATACTCGTCGACGCCAACATCCCCGGCAGCTCCGTCAGCACCGAGTCGCTCGGCCCGACACTCTCGAAGTTCAGCGATGGCTCGCGCCGCCCCTCGTCCGTCCGCGCCAGCTTCATACCGCGCATCACCACCGCGCCCCACTCGACGGGCGAAATCTCATCCAGCACGCGGCTCGCCTCCACCGCGCGCGAGTCGCCCGCGCTGACCGGCTTGCCGCGTAGGAAAATCAAGCTCCCGCCCCGCTGAGTCACAAAACTCACGAGCCGCCGCGTCTCATCGCCGGGGAAGAACGCCTCGACACCCTTGCCCAGCACGATGACATCGAACTTCGCCAGGTCTTCCTCACGCAGCGGCGCGACGGGCTCGCGCCGTTCCTCGCTGCTCACCGCGCCGGGGATGTACTTCGTCACGATCATCCGCGGCTCGGTCTTCACCCCCTGCCGAACCGCGCCCAGCCCGATCACCGTCGTCAGCTCAACCTGCGGGTCTTCGCGCATCGCGGCGATGAAGAACCGGCTGTCCCAGTACGGCTCGTTCTCGAAGACACACACGCGGATGCGCTCGCCCGTCACCTGCACGAACGTCCGCCGCGTGTTGTTCTCGCGCTCCGCCTCGCCCGCCAGCGGCTCGATCGTCGCGACATACTCCACCAGCGACACGCCCGACCCCTCGCCCTTCGAGACATCCCGCGCGGGCGTGACGGGCACTACCAACTCATTCGCGCGCGAGAGCAGAATTGTCTCGGCGAAGACCACGCGCCCCGCCGACTCTGCGCCCGCCTCGCTCACCGGAAGCGTGCCCGCCGACCCAATAATCTCGCGCACGATCACGCGCGCCGGGCGGCTGTCGAACCCCGATTGCCGCACGCGCAGCTTCAGGTTCGTCGGCTGCCCGTCGTACACCAGCGCCGACTCGATCGACGCCTGCAGCGACACATCCGAGGGCTGCTGATCGCGACCGACCACGACACCGTGGACGCGCACCCCCGCCGCCAGCGCCGGCCCGACGAGCGAGCCGAGCGGCGCACCGTCGGTGTCGATCCCGTCGGTCAGCAGCACCACATCGCTCACCGCGCCGCCGGCAGTTCCTGCGCCCGCAGCATCCCCGCCGCCCAAACGCGTCAGCACGCCGCCGGCGCACTCCGCCAGGCGCGTGTGCTCGCCGCTGATCGCGCGCGTCTGCAGCGCCGCGAAGCCCGTGGCGGCGGCGCGCTCATCGAACGTCATCAGTTGCAGCTCCGCCGCGTCGCGTACGCGCTGCAGCGTGTTCGCTTCGAGCCACGACTTCCGCAGCGCATCAACCCGCGCGCACACGCCGTCGTCCCACGGGTGATCGTTCAGCGCCATCGACGCCGACGTATCGACCAGGTAGATCACCCCGGGGCGCGTCGATTCATCCGGCGCGCGCTCCAGCCGCACCGGCCCCAGCAGCACCACCCCCAGCGCCCCGGCGGCGACACAGCGCAGCCCCAGCATCCCCCACCCGCGCCCGCGTCGCAGCGCCCCCCACGCCGACAGCCCCAGCACCAGCGCCACCAGCATCACCACCAGCGGCCAGCCGAACGCGGGCGACCACGCGGTTTCCACGATCGTGCTTGATGCGGCGGGCGCGCTCATGCCGCGGCCTCCACGCTCGCCGCCCGCGCGCGGAACCCGTCCCACGCGCCCAGCGCCGCCTCCAGCGCCAGCGCCAAAAGCGCCGCGGCAACAAGCGCGGGCCACAACTCCATCACGCGCCGCTCCGACAGCGAATCACCCGCCAACGCGACCCCCGCCGATCGCCCGTTCGCCGCGAGCTGTGCCGCGAGTTGCTCGGCGGGCGCCGAGCGCAGGTCGCTCTCCGCCGGGTCAAGGTTCACCGCCGCCGCGCCGACGAGCGATCCCGCGCCATCACGCAGTTCGAGCAGCCCCGGTGCCGCCGCCGCCGGCAGCGCCACAAACCACCCGCCCCCAGCGGCGCGCGACACGCGCCCCGTGCGACCCAGCGAATCCGTGATCGGCTGCGCCGGCTCGCGCTCGCCCTCCAATCGCGCCGCCAGCGCGCCGCCCACCATCGCCGGGCGCGCCAGCCCCGCCGCCGGCTCGATGAACCGCCCCACTTCCTGCATCAACACCGGGAACAAGGGCGACTTCACCAACGCGCTCGACCGCGGCGAGACATCCGCGCTCACCACCACCAGCTTCCCCAGCCCCAGCTTCGTCCACGAAACAAACGGCTCGCCCGTCGCGAACGACAGCACCGCCGACCCCGACTTCGACAGCCGCGCCGGCGCCACGCCTGTGAACGCCGAGCGCAGCAGCCCTTCGCCCGCCGGCCCCTCCAGCGCACGCAGCATGGGCGACTGGAAATCCCCGCCGCGCAGCCCGAGCGCCTCATCCGGCGCGAGCGCCACAAAGCTGCCGTTCGTCTCGATGGGCGGGATCAGCGCCGCGCTCTTCTTCTCGCCGTCAGCCGCGCGCGCGAACCGCGCGAGCGCTTCCTGCGCCGGCTGTGAATCGATGAACCACAGCGCGCCCCCGCCGCGCGACGCGTACGCGCCGAGTACGCGCAGCCCCGCATCATCAATCGCCCCCGCTTCGCACAGCACCACGCCGTCGAACGCCTCGAGAGTCCCCGGCTCCAAACCGGCGGGCGGCACGATCACCGGCTCGAACTCACCGCCCCCCCCCGGCCACAGCGCGCTGCCCACAAAATACGCCGCGGATTCCAGATCACCCGCGCGCGACCCAGTCACCAGCGCCACCCGCCTCGCTGCACGCACCTCGACCACCAGGTTCGCCGCGTCGTCCACTTCGAACGGCTGATCCGCGAGCGACACCGTCGCGCCGACCGCCCCCGCGCGGTCGAACTTCACCTGGAACGTCACCGTCACTTCGCCCCCCGCCGGCACCTCGACGCTCGACTCGCGCGTCACATCGGCGGCGGGCGCGCGCAGCGTCAGTACCGTCGTCCGCGCCACCTCGCCGCTATTGATCACCGTGGCGGCGATCGTCGCGCCCTGCCCCGCCACCGGGCGCGCCGGCGTCACGCCGATCGACGTCACCGCCAGGTTCTCGCTCGAGGCGCCCGCGCCCACCGGCTTCAGCACCACCCGGCACCCGCTCGGCGTGCTCACCCCCGCGAACGCGCCGCGCTGCAGATCACTGAAAATCACGATCGTCCGCTCGGGCTTCGCCGGCTCACCGGGCGGCATCGGCAGCGACCGCGCCAACGCCAGCGCGCCGGCGATGTCACCACGCTCCAGCGTGCCGCTCTCTTTCTCCAGCGCCTGCGCCAGCGCCCCGAGATTCCCCGTCAGCCTCGGCAACACGCTCCGCGCGCCGCCACCGGGGGGCGCTGTGATCACCACCGCCGCCCGGTCCTTCGCCGGGTCCAATTCGCCGATCAGCCGCGCCGCCCCGTCGCGCGCTTCATCGAACAGCCGCCGCCCGCCGACCGAGCGCGACATGCTCGCCGACGCATCAACAATGACGACCCACTCGCCGCCATCGCGCGAAGCCCCCGCGTCGCTCAGCCCGCCCAGCCACGCGGGACGATCGAACGCCAGCGCGATCATCGCCACCGCCAGCACGCGCAGCAGCAGAAGCAGCGCATCGCGCAGCCGAGTCCGCTTCGCCTGCGATGCCATCGCCATCATGACGAACCGCGCCGCGGGGAACTCCATCAGCCGCCCGCCCCGCCGAGCGAGCAGGTGCGCCAGAATCGGCAACCCAACAGCCACGCCCCCGGCGATCAACCACGCCGCCGAAAGACCAGAAATGACCGCCAAGCTCGGCATCGAGCCAGTTGTACCCGGCTGCGGAGCGCGGGGTGCGGCTTGAGGGATGCGGCTTGCGGCGTGAGCGTGCGCGCGGGTCTCGGGACTCGGGTCTCGGGTTTGGAATTGGGTCTGGGGTCCACACCTCAACCCCTCACAACTCAGGCCCCAAACTCCAAACTCAAAACTCCGAACCCCAACCCTCAAGCCTCAAGCCCCAAACCCCTTGCGATACCACCCCACCGTCTCCGCGATCCCTTCGTCAAGCGCCACGATCGGCTCGTACCCGATCAGCCGCCGAGCCTCGCCGATATCCGCCTGCGAGTGCGGCACATCACCCGCGCGCCCTTCATGATGCACCGGGCGGCTCTTCCCTTGCGCATCCGCCCCCAGCGCCGCGCCAATCTTCTCTGCAAGCTGCTTCACGGTGATCCGCGCGCCGAGCCCGATATTCACCACATCGCCCATCAACTCGCGCTCGCTCCCCGCCGCCAGCAGATTCGCGTACACCGCGTTCGCCACCGGAGTGAAATCGCGCGAGTTCGTCCCATCGCCGTAGATCACCGGCGGCTCGCCCTTCAAATACGCCCGGCAGAACGCCGCCACCACGCCCGCGTACGCCCCCTCCGCGGGCTGGTGCGGCCCGAAAATATTGAAATACCGCAAGCTCATCCCCGGCAACCCATACGACCGCGCCCACGCGCGCACGATCAACTCCCCCGTCAGCTTCCCAACCCCATACGGCGAGATCGGCCGCGCGGGCATCGACTCCACCTTCGGCTGCGCGGGGTCATCGCCATACGCCGAACTCGACGCCGCGTACACCCACCTCTTCACACCCGACGCCCGGCACGCCTCCGCCACCCGCGCCGTGCCCAGCGCGTTCACATCCATCGACCGCAGCGGCTCCTCCACCGACCTCGGCACCGACACCATCGCCGCCTGATGGAACATCACCTCGCACCCCGCGACCGCCTGATACAGCGCGCGGGGATCAAGAATCGACCCCATCACAAACCGGATGCGCCCCGGATTCGAGTCGATCTGCCGCTCCAGCCGGCTGCCCTCCGACCCGCTGAGATCGTCGATCACCGAAATCTCGGCCCCCAGCGACAGCAGCGCCTCAATCAAATGCCCGCCGATGAACCCCGCCCCACCAGTGACGCACACCCGCCGGCCCGCGAAGGCCGAACGGAACCGCTCGAACTGAACCGGCAGCGTCCCCATCGACGCGGGGCAGTGTAGCGATGAACCCGTGTGAACCCCAGCGCGAGCACACGCCGACCATCACCCTCTCAGACGTCCGACCTCATCCAACAAGTCGGCGGCAAAGTTCGCCAGCTTCGCACGCCGACCAATGTCTCACACCAACAACCGCATGCACGCGCTAAACCTTCGCGCCATCATCACGTCCGCGCAACCCACGCCGCTCCGAGAATCACGACCATCCCCTCCGCGAACCCGAGACGGCAACGGGCCGGGGCCCGCGTTCACGCGGCCCCGCGCTCGTGCCGGAAACACGCATCGCCCGCCACTCCCCCCGATCCTCGCCCTACACTGAGGCAATGCGAACCGGGAACTCATTCGCCGTTCACGTTTTATCTGCCGTCGTCGTCGCGCTCTCTGCCGGCGCCTGCTCCTCGCCCGAGCCGCGGTCTGGACTCGACAATCCCACGCCCCGCGCCGGTGCGCCCACGCTCGCGACGCCGCCCACCGATGCCGCTTCACCCGCCGAGTTCCCCGGCCTCCACAACGTTGTCACCTACGCGCCGGGACTCATCAGCGGCGGGGCGCCTGAGGGCGACGCCGCCTTCGACTCCCTCCGCGCCATGGGCGTCCGCACCGTGATCTCCGTTGACGGCGCGAAGCCCGACCTCCCCGCCGCCAAAGCCCGCGGCCTGCGCTACATCCACCTCCCCATCGGCTACGACGGCATGGACGACCAACGCACCCTCGAAATCGCCCGCGCCATCCAGCTCGCGCGCGCCGAGAACCCCGATGCGCCCGTCTACCTCCACTGCCACCACGGCAAGCACCGCTCCGCCGGCGCGCTCGGCGCCGCCGCCGTCACGCTGGGAGAACTCACCCCCGCACAGGCCGAAATCAAGCTGAAAATCTCCGGCACGTCACCCAGCTACCCGGGCCTGTACGAGTGCGTCGCTGTCGCGCATCCCGCGACGCGCGAGCAACTCGCCGCCGTCGGCGACGACTTCCCAGAAGTCTGGCCCACCAGCTCACTCGTGCAAGGCATGGTCGAGATCGACGAGCGCTTCGACCACCTGAAAGCGATCGAGAAAGCAGGCTGGCGCGCCCCCGCCGACCACCCTGACCTCGTCCCCGCCGCCGAAGCAGGCCGACTCGCGGACCTTTTCCGCGAACTCGCCGACACGAGCGACACTCGCGCGCTGGGCGACGCGCACATCCGCGCCATGCTCGCCGCCGGCGCCGAAGCCCAGCGCCTCGAAGACCTCATCGTCGCGGCGAACTCGACCGACTCCGGCGCGCGCGAGGCGCTCTCGCCGCAGATGAAACTCCTCGCGAAGTCCTGCACCGACTGCCACAAGCAGTTCCGGAACTGAAGTCAGGCTCAGGCGTTCCCCCGTGCCACGACAATTCGGTTCCTCCGGATTGTCGTGCCCGGCGTCGCCGAAAACCCGGTGATGCGCCCTCGTGTCCGCTCCCTCGAAGCAGCCGGGCCGACACGTGCATTTCTTGCCCGCGAAGCGGGCATGCGATGGTTGCCAGACGCGCAGCGTCTGGCGCGGGCCACTCCAGATTCAGTACAACGACCGCGACATCTTCAAGCCCGTGAAACGGGCGGCCGAAGCACCACGAGTCTCCAGGACACACCGCGTTCCCCACACGACAATGCCCAGAGCAGCATTGTCGTGGCACGTCTCAAAGCAGAAATGCCGCGGCACGGCCCACGCTCCGCGCCCGACTACACTCCGCTCCGAGACGCACCATGCCCAACCCCGCACTCCTCGAAACCTTCCCCACGCCGAGCGACACCCCCTTCGTCATCGAGCACGTCGCCGAGGAATTCACCTCGCAGTGCCCCAAGACCGGGCACCCCGACTTCGGCACCGTGACACTCCGCTTCTCGCCGCGCCCCGCCGCCGCCGCCGGCGTGTGCGTCGAACTCAAATCACTCAAGCTCTATTACCAGTCCTTCCGCAACGAGGGCATCTTCTACGAAGCGGTGACCAACACCATCCGCGACCACCTCGCCGCGTGCATGAAGCCCGTGTGGATGCAGGTCATCACGAACTGGAAAGGCCGCGGCGGGATCCGCTCCGTCATCCGCGCCGACTTCGGCTCGGTCCCCAGCGAGTACCGGACGATCTGACCCCTGAAAAGTCTGCCCAAATTACCGCACGCGCCGCGCATGTTCTCGTTCGCGCCGCAGAATTGTGAACCTGCGCATTTTCACGCCGCCATACGCTCATGTCTGGGGTACTGTGAAACAAAATCGGCGCTCCACGCCGGCCTTGGAGAAACCGTATGAACCGCATCGGGTTATTGCTCGCGATCGCCGCCGCCCTCATCTGTGCCGCGCCCGCATCGGCGCAGGGGCTCCGCGTGTTCCTCTCCACCGCGAACCCCGGGCCGCTGCCCCCGATCCCGAACCCCGCGCCGCCCGACCGCCCCGCGCTCGCGTTCCCGCCCGAGTTCGTCAGCCAGACCAACCCGACAATCACCGGCATCGGCACGACGCGCGTCTACATCTGGGCCGCTCAAACGTCCGTCTTCACGGACAGCGAGTGGTCCTTCTTTTTGATCAATATCGATGCCGACGGCGCCGCGCTCCTCTCCAATCTGACCGTTGTCAACCCGAACTCGTTCTACCAAGGCCCATCCCGAAACCGCTGGGACGATGTCGAATCCCCGCAGGTATCCGCGGGCGGCACCGAGTACAATCTGTTGGGGGGAGGGTCCACCTCCTCGCTCACCTACGGCGTGCGCGGCTTTCCGCCCCGCGACGGCTACTCGACAGCCACCTCGAATGTGCCCGTGCTCATCGGGTGGTTTGATCTCACCGTGCCGACCGAAGACAGCGGCACCGTATGGATCGAGCCGGGCGACCTGTCCTTCATCTTCCCGCTCGACCCGATTTCGCGCGATGGCGGCAACCCCAATGCCGATCCCATCTTCTTCGGCTTCGGAGACGCTTCGATCCTCGGCAACTTCGCCAGCCGCAACTCGCGCACCGCACTGCCCGAACTCACCATCATCGACCCGACCCCGCCGCCCGGCCCATTCACGCTCTCGGCCCCGGCGAATAACACGTTCTTCGTCGCGCCGGAAGGCACCTTCGTCTGGACGGCATCGGCGCTGGCCGCGAGCTACACGCTCGAGATCGATAACAACGCCGACTTCTCATCGCCCGCGCTCGTACGTTCCGGCATCACAACCACCACCGCCGCGCTCGCGCCGGGAGAGTTGCCCGTCGGCGCCTACCACGCCCGAGTCAGCGCGATCAACCCCAACGGCACCACGGCCGCATCGCCCGGCTCCGTGCGCTTCGCACTGGTCCCCGCCTGCCCCGCCGACGGCACCGCCAACGGCTCGGTCGGCCTCGACGACATCGCCCAGATCATCAACAGTTGGGGAACGACCTGCCCGTGAATGCCGCCCCGCCTCCGCCGAGGCTCTGCCAAGCTCCGCGGCCGATCCGGTGCTCACCTCGTACCATCGCGCAACAATCATCGAGCCGACGCGCCGCTTCTCGTCACGCGCCGTCTCGACAGACAGGCGCCTCTGCGCGCCCCAATCACTCGCCGCCACCACCCGTCGGCGGCGGCCCATCATCCGAACTACCCTCGGGCCGCGGCCCGCGCCCGCCCCCGCTCCGCCGCCGACGGCGCCGACGCCCGCCGCGAGCGCCGCCTTCACCAGACTGATTCGGCTGGCCGGGCAATCCATCAGGCCCATCGTCCTCCGATCGCGGCGGCGGTTCATCCGCGCCACCAGTTGGCGGCGGCATCGGCGCGCCCGGCGGGCGCCCCCCGCCATCAGGCTTCGCCCCGCCACCCCGGCGCTCGTCGCGCGGCCCGCCGCGCTCGCGCCGCTGCTGTTCCTGCTGCTTCCGCTGCTTCGCGCGCTCCGCCAAGTCCACCGGCCCGCGCGGCTTGGGCGGTCGCTCTGATGGTGGCCCGGCACTCCGTGACGGGTCGTCCTCTTGGCCAGCGGGTTTCGCGCGCTGCGCCGGCCCGCTGTCGCGCGGCGGGCCGCCCTGCGGACGCCGACCCTCCTGCTGCGAACGCTGCCGGTACCGCTCCTGTCGATCGCCCCCCTCGCGCGGACGCGGCTCGCCCGGCTTCGGCGGGCGCTGAGGTTGTGCCGATCCCGGCGCCGCGCCCCCGCCCTCGCGAGCACCGCGCGCGTCGCCCCTCCCGCGCCCGCGCTGTTCGCCGCCGGTGCGCTGGCGCACCTGCTCCTCGCTCATGCCGCGCAGCGGATCGCTGGCGCGCTCCGCCGCGCGCTCGGCGGCCTTCGCTTCATACTCCTCAACGCTCATCAATTCTTCGACCGGGAACGCCTGCGCCTTCCCGTCGTCTCCCTCGATCAGCACCAGCACGAGCTGCGTCAGGATCTGCCGGTCGATCACGATCCCAATGCCCTGCGGCGTGCCCACGCGCTTCTTCATCTTCGGCAACCGCGCGTTCAGCTCGTCGTACGTCTGATCCTCGTACCGCAGGCAGCACATCAGCCGCCCGCAGCGCCCGCTGATCTTCAGCGGGTCCAGCGTCGCCTTCTGCACCTTCGCGCTCTTGATCGAGACCGGCTTGAGCACCTTGAGGAACTGCTTGCAGCAGCAGTGCTGCCCGCACTTCTCGTAGTCGGCGACCAGCCGCGCCTCGTCGCGCGCGCCGATCTGGCGCAGCTCGATCCGCGTGGCGTACTGCCGGCTCAGCGCGTGGACCAGGTCGCGGAAGTCGATCCGCTGCTCCGACCCGAAATAGAACGTCAGCCGCTCGTTCCCCAGGATCGGCTCGGCGTCGATGATCTTCATGTCGAGCATGAACTCCGCCGCCCGCGCCTGCGCGAAGCGCACCATCGAGTGGCGCAGCCCCTCGATCCGCGCCTGCTCGTTCATGTCCTCGACCGTCGCGATCCGCAGCACGCGCCCGTCGGTGAAGAACGGGTAATCCGGCCCGCCCGAGTTCTCGATGTACTGCAGCATCTCCTGCCGGCTCACGCTCTTCGAGCACCCCGAGTTCGGGCACGTGCTCGTCAGCATCTCGCCCAGCTCGGTCCCGCGGTGCGTGCGCACGACGATCTTCGACCCGCAGCCGGGCTTCGCCGTCCCGTCGTACGGGAATTCGCCCACCAGCTTCATCGACCCGAAACGCACCACCAGCGTCTTGGGGATCGAAAGCTTCTCGTACGCCTCGAGGTCTTTCTTGTACTCCTCAAGATCAGCCTCGAACTGCGGCAATGGAAATATCGACATCGAAGTTCAGCTCCGCGATCACGCGACAGTCAGAAGAGAAAGGCGGAAGGCCGGAAGTGCGGAAGGCGGAAGCGAGAAGAAGACAAAGAAGAAGGACGAAGAAAGAGCAGAGATGCAAAGGCTCAACGGCACTCGCCGCGCCACCGACGACGGCTCGGCGTCGTCGGTGTTCTCGCGCACACCGCACCGACGACGCAAAGCCGTCGTCGGTGGCACAATCCAACCTCCAAATCCAATCCCTGATTGTCACCAGCCTCGAACGTTTTGTATGCCCCGCCCGCCGGGCCGGCACAGCGAACGGGTCCGAACGCGGAATGAACAGTCGTACTATAGCCGAACACGGAACATCTGCCGATCACTCGGCGAATACTCTGCGTGAGCCGCATGCATCACGGCCCGGGGCCGACCAATCAGCCCTCACTCTTCGACCGGTCGGTGGACGACGCGCGCGGCCGGCGCGTCGCGATACTCCGGCTGCCCTACTCGCTCGGCTGGCGCTTCAAGCGCCACTCTTTGCCGCAGCCCGTTCTTGGGCGCGTGATCCACCGGGTCCGCCTGCAGATGTACCCCAGTTCGCTCATCGCGAAAATTGCGTGGACACTGACCGCGACCGCCGTCACCGCGGGGTTCCTGTGGCTGTGCGTCACCCTCATCCTCGTTGGCGCCGCCCCGATCGCGATAGCGATAGCCGCGTGTGTCGGCGCGTTGTTTTGCACGCACACCTGGCGACTGGCGCTCGGGCTTCAGGACTTCTCCGATCTCGACATCAGCACGGACCTGATCGCCGCGAGCATCCAGCGCGAAGGGTTCTGCCCCTCGTGCGCACAATCACTCGAAGGTCTCCCTCACGCCTCCGACGGCTGCACGATCTGCCCGGAGTGCGGCGCGGCGTGGCGCCTCAGCGCACACGAACCTCCGAGAACCGACGGTGTGAGCCCGCCGAGTCCTAGGCCGATGACAGAGGACTCACCAGTAAAGCACGACTCCGACGATCCTTGATCTGTTGTTGCTCAGGAGTCGCGGCCCGATACGGCAAAGGACCGGCCACAGATGACCCAGATGATGCCGCGCCACCTCGCCGCTTGACTCATGAATCATCTTGCTTTGAACTGGGCTGAGCTGGGTGATCTGTGGCTGACTCCGAGCTGCTTGAAGTGAATCCGCTCAATGCGACCCCGGCGTCAAAAACTTGAACGGCTCCGCCGGCGTGAAATTCGCCGTCTGATCGCCCACCAGATCAAGATTCTCCGACGTCGCCAGCTTGCGCGTGCCGCTGGTCGGCGAGAAATCGATCTGCTTCAATCGCACCCACATGATGCCGGGGCTGGCGGTGTTCTCGTAGTAGTAGACGAGGTTCTTGTGGTCCGCCGCCGTGCGCCACAGGGTTGACGCGATGTTGGGCTGGTTGGGCGTGTTGATGCCGCGCGGCACGCTGACGTTGCGGATCACGCTCAGCGTCGCGGCGACCGCGCCGCGCGGGTCGCTCGTCTGCTCCGCCGCGTTGATGTAGAACGACGCCCGCGCGAAGCGGTCCGCCGCCCGGTTCGTCCCCGGCAGCATCACCGTGCCGCCGATCTGCTTCCAGTACTCGTTCAGCGCGAGCTGCTGGTCAAACGTGGGCGAGTTGGTCATCACCTGGTACTGCCGCCCGTGATGGATCACGAGCTTGCCGCCGACGTACTCGATGATCGCCGAGTCGCCCGTGGGGTCCGAAAGCGAGAGGTGCACCGTCCCCGACGCCCCGTTCGGCACCGTGATCGCGACGGGCCGGATGGCGTCCTTGCGAAGTTCCTTCACCGCTTCATCGACGGTCGCGAACTGGTCGAGGATGTATTGCGACCACGCGCTGATCGCGATGGTCGGGCGCGAGTCACTCGACGCCTCGGGCGGGTACTGCGCCTCCGCGAGGTAGAGCAGATTGATCATCAGCCCCTTCTCGTTCATGCCGTCGGACGTGCCGCCCTCGTAGACCGACGCGATGACGCTGCCGTGGGTGCTGGTCCACTTCAGCGTCCCTGCGCCGGTGGCGCCGTCGCGCGCCATGCCGCGCGGGAAGACCCACAGATTCGTCTGCATGTCCTCGGCCCAGTCCATGCTGCGCCCGGTGACGACCTGACCGTCTTTCCCGAAATACACCGCGCGGCTGCACGCTTCAGAATGTGACGCTGCCGAGCTCAACACCATCCCGAGCGCCGCGATGCCGGACAGAACGATGTGTGAATTGCGGTTCATGTTGGTCCTTTCGAGGGGCGCGCTGCTGATAGGCTGAAATCAAAGCCGCGCGATGCGTAAGACTATACGTCCGGCCGCCCATTGTCGCGCGCTTATACGGAACATTGCTTGTTGTCGCGCGGTGCCGTTCCGGCCCGCGAAGCGGGCGAAAAATTCTACGCGCACGTCCGACCAACCCGCGTGATGTGAAGCAGGGATTCATACAAGAAACCGTCACGACGCGGCCGCACGCGCCGTGACAGATCACGGGTGACGATGCACGCCGCGCTCACGATCCGCAACCACCTCCCCCGCACCCGCCCCCCGAGCAGCCCGACGAGCCGCAGCCGGATGAACCCGAATCCGCGCCAGAGCCATCACCACCCGCGTTGACTCCTTCATCTCCCTTCGAGTGCGATGAACCGCACCCCGCGCCGCCGAACGATGCGCCGGATGAACAGCCGCCGGAGTTCGCGTTGGCGTGCGCATCGGTTCGTCGTGCAGCGGCGCCCGCGCCGCGCAACACCGCGGCGAGCACGATCACGATCAGCAGCAGCCCGACCACGCCGGCGAAGATGAGCAGCCCCTTGCCCGTCGTGCTCACGGAGCCCTGCGCGAGCATCACGCCGCAGCCGCCCATCGCCGCCAGCAGTGCGCCGCCGCCGAGCACCGCGCCGGCGACGCCCAGCGCCCGCTTCGGCATCACCAGATGCGTGCGCGTGTTCACGCGCCGGTAGTGCACCGCATCGCCGAAACGCTCCGGTGCCGCCGGCCAGATGTCCGCCGGCGGCTCGTCGCCGAACAGCCGCCGGTAGCTCTCAACCGTGCGTGCGTACCAGTCATGGAACTTCGCGTCCTCCGCCGCGCCGCCCTTCGTGGGCCCGTGGTGCAGCGCCCGCGGCAATACGTTCACGCACAAATCCTCCCAGTACGAGCGCGTGTACGCGAGGTGCAAGTGCCACGCCTGATCGACCTCCTCCGAGGGCGTGACCGGGTGCCCCGCCTCCATCGCAAGGAAGAGAAACCGCCGGTACTCGCGCTCGACGCGCTGCGCGAACCCGTGCGACCAGCCGTTCTCCCGCGCGAGCCGGCGCGTGAACGAGAGCGCCACGCGTGCGCCGGAGGCGCCTCGCGCGCTCGAGTCAAGCGTCGCCCCGCGCGGCTCGCCCGGCGCGTCGATGTTCATCGCTTCGATCCTCGACCACAACGCACGCTGAGATTCCGTCCAGAGAGTCTGATCCATGGGCTCCTCCTTCGTGATTGACTATCGATGACTGCGCGACGATCGCGCACCGATACCGCAGAGAGCATCCGCCCAATCCGCGACCCGTCTTGCGAGTGGTCGCGAGTTCACATCACCCGTTGATCCCGTTCAGAGTACGGCTCACGAACTACCCGAGTCACACGCGCCGGCATCGAACCCTCCGACGCCCGAGTCGAACGATCCACCTGTCCCACCGCCCGCGTCGAACCCATTGTCGAACCCGGCTGCGCCGCCTGCCGTCTCGTGTGTTCCGAATCCCGAGCTGAGTGAGAAAGGATCGGGCGCGAGCGCGCCGGGAGGTGGTTGGTCCGAAGTGTGGTCAGTGGTGCGGCCGCCGTCACGCCCCGATGAGTAGTCGCCGGCGCGCTCCGATGAGTAGTCCTCGCTCCCGGCCAGGCGCGGGGTTACCGCCTCGTTCGATGACCTTGCGAACATCGACGAGTCCGACCACCACAAGAACCAGGGGAAGTGCGCGACGTCCGCAGAGCGATCGAAATCGCGAACCGCGCCGCGCCGGCGGGCCGCGTGATCTCTCGCCCCGAGCGCAATCCCGCCGGCGAGGATGAATAACACGACCACCAGAACAAGCATCGCCAGAAGCACCCAGCCGATCATCGTGTCGCTCATGAGCTGCTCCTTTCCTTGCGTGGGGAACACCGCTCGAAGCCGACCGCGCGGGGTGATACCGATCCGGGAGAGAGTCAGCTCTCCATCCGGTCCTCAGTGATCGTTGACAATTGATTCAGGATCGGTTCGGTCCTCGCGCACTCACCGCGCTCTGATCTCACCGACCACAACATGCCACACGCCGAAGCGCGGGGCGAGTCCGACATGTCCCAAGATTGGACGTGCCCGGACACGATTCCTGAGGCATCATTCAAAAATCCACCCGCGCAGGATCGCCCCCAGCGAGCCGATTCGCTGGGCACCAGCACCACGCAGGAAGCGAACGCGCGGGTCGTGAACATGCGCCCGCGGGCAGTTGTCGCGCTTGCACATCTCGAAACGCGAGATTGCGACAGCGCCTTCCCGAGCGCGCGAACGATCGAAAGCGCACGTGAATCCCCGCCGCGCAAGCGTCGTGCTCACTGACCCCACCCCCTGAATGACTTCAGCACGCGCGCGGCGAGACCCCGCTTGCACCGATCGCTGGCCTCTTAGTTCAATACCGGCGCATCACGCCCATCACGATGCCCTGGATCTTGCAGTCCTTCACGCGGATCGGCTCAAAGGCGGGATTCGCCGGCTGTAGGCGGATGTGATCCGCTTCACGGAAGTACGTCTTGAGAGTGGTCTCGCCGTTGGGCAGGAGCGCCACCACGCGGTCGCCGTTGCGGGCGGACTCGCGGCGTTCGATGAGCACGTAGTCGCCGTCGAGGATCCCTTCGTCCTTCATGGAATCGCCGTCGACGCGGAGGGCGAAGGTGCCGGGCTGGTTGGCCTTGGGGCCGAAGAGCTCGTTGATGTCGAGCTCGTCGGTGTCGGCGAACTTCTCGATGGGATAGCCCGCGGCGATCTTGCCCACCAGCGGGAAGCGCATCGGGCGCTCTTCATCGGGCAGCGCGATCCCCTCAGCGATCGACAAAGAGCGAGCCTTGTTCGGCTCGCGCACCAGGGCGCCCTTCTTGATGAGCGCTTCGACGTGCTCGAAGACCGTGACCTTGCTCACGCTCAGCTCGTCGGCGAGCTCCTGCATGGTCGGGGAATAGCCGTGCCGCACGCGGCTGTCGCGGATGAGCTGAAGGATCTTGAGCTGCTTCGGGGTGAGATTCATGCGAAACCAACCTTTCCAACGGGGGGGTTGATAGGAGGGCAACGGGGGACACACGATCGGCGGTTCGGCCGGACCCTCCGGCTCGGCCGACGCCTGATGACTTGGACGACTTCGCTTGCTGACCCGGCATCACGGGCGAGCCAGCGGAACGGGACGAAGTGATCGACCCCGCGAGTGCGGCATCGGGAACGACAAGGGCGCGGACCGCGCCGATCGCGCTCGCCAGTGCGGCACGCTGCGACTCGAACCACTGCGAAGCGGCGAGCCACCGGGCCGCACGCCGCGCCGCGACGGATACTTCGATGACCACCGCGGATACTGCCGACATCGCGGACCGTGCGGCACGAGCGGCGTGAGATTCGTAGAGATCAACGTCCCGCGCCGCGACCCAGGGATACTGCTGGGGAGAGTCCTGATCAGAGGATGTCGACGCCGAATGCTCGCCACCGACGGAAGCGTTCGCGAGCACAACACGGAGCGACCCACCGCTCGGCACGTAGTCGCGCGCGAAATCGCCGCCGGGACCCAGACGGAGGATGGAGTTGAGGGCGTCGTTCATGGTCTTCTCTTTGAAACAGCCGTTGTTCGGACGGCGATCGATCCGCCGGGCGCGCGAGTGCTTCGCTGCATGTGCCGATCTGAAGACCTCCGCTTGCGACCGGACTGAACGGGATTCCCACCGATGCCGAGGATGACGACAAACTCCGATGCCGACACCTCCACATCACCGCGATCGAATCTCACACGACGAGAAATACACGCCGTATGTGAGGTATACGGTAGCCAATCATTAGCCTCACGGCAAGCCGAATTTGGAGAATTTTCGGTTTACCTTACAAAAACCGCTTTGGAGCGGTTCTGGCGCGGGTTTTCTCGGTCAATATCCCCGACAGAAGGGGATGTGACGATGTCACATTGGGTAGATTTTATGGGTCTGGCCGGTGCCGGTTGGACCGCCAACCGCACCCGTCAGCAGGTGTGCGCGATCGATCACAACGCTCGCGCGAGTGGCACGAGTGCTACTTCGCGCGCGCGGCAAACTTCGAGCCTTCGCGCGCGATGAGCTTGCGGAGTTCGAGGATTGTCACGTCGCTCTGGATTGTCGGCATCGCCAGCCCCGTGTCGCGCGCGAGTTCGTCGATCGACTTCGGCTCGTTCAAACTCGCGAGCACTGAGCGCTGTGATTCGCTCAGCGACGCCGCGGCGATGCTCGGCGTCTGTTCAGTGCTCGCGCGGCGTGTGGGTACGGAGCTGAACAGGTCCGCGCGCGCGCCGGCTGGCGTGCTGGGTTCGTCAATCGGCTGGGAGAAACGGGCCGCGTGCGTACCTTCGAACTGGTGGCGGGCCTGGCTTTCGAGCGCGTGGATGACATCGGCGGGCGATGTGATGAGGGCCGCGCCGCCCGACTTGATGAGTTCGAGGCACCCCTCCGACGCTTTCGAGTCGATCCTCCCCGGAATCGCCATCACCTCGCGCCCCTGCTCCTCCGCGGCGACGCGCGCGGTGATCAGTGCGCCGGACTGCTTCGGCGCTTCGACCACCAGCACGCCCAGCGACAGCCCGCTGATGATGCGGTTGCGCGCCGGGAAATTCTCCGGCGCGGGGCTGGTGTTCAGGGGCAGTTCGCTGACGAGCGCCCCGCCGCTGCTGATGATCTGGTCGAAGAGTTCGAGATTCTCGGGCGGGTAGCGGTGCGCCAGCCCGCAGCCGAGGACGGCGATGGTGCAGCCCTTCACGCGCAGCGCGGCGCGGTGGGCGGCGGTGTCCACGCCTCGCGCGCCGCCCGAGACGATCGTCAACCCGGCCTGTGAGAGGGCGGCGGAGAATCGCTCGGTGGTCTCGATGCCGTAGTGCGTCGCCGAGCGCGAGCCGACGATGCCGACGTGGTAGCCGCGCGAGAGCGACGCGGGCTCGCCAAGCACGCTGAGCACGAGCGGCGCATCAGGAATCTCGGCGAGCAGCGGTGGGTAATGCGCATCGCCCAGCGCGAGGAACTTCACGCCAAGCTGCACGGCACGCGCGAGCTCCTCATCGAGCTGGCGCGCCGAGTCGGGGATGGCGGCGTGGATGGCGCGGGCCTTCATGTCGCCGATGCCGTGGATTGACTCGAGCGCGCGGGCGGACGCGGACGGGCCTGCGGCGGTGCTCGTCACGCCGTCGAAGAACGCCTGGGCGGAGCCGAAGTGGGAGATGATTCGGCGGCCGATGATCGGGCCGACGCCGGGGAGGAGCGTGAGGCGGAGGAGCGCGTGCGTTGGCCCGGAAGTTGGAGGGGGCATGGCGTCAGTCTACGGAAGGCGGTGCGCTGGGCGAAGCGCTGTCGGAGTCGAACTTGCCCCAATGCACCTTCAGCGCGCGACGCCAACTCTCGGCCCAAACCTTGTCGCCGAACGCACGGGCCCACGCTTCCATGAATCGCAGAAACCGGGCGATGCAACGCCCCTGCTCAGCTGAGATGAGCGCCCACTTCTCTCGGTAGTAGGATTCATCGATGCCTTCACTCTTTGTGAGCGCGAAGGCGATACGAGAGGCTTGGCCGGTCTTCATGCACCACAGCATCGCAGCCGGGATGTAGTAGCGGAATCCGATCGCGTCGAGGAAATTGAAGCCGCCGATGCCGACTTCCGGCGTCCAACCCGGATCGTCGACGAGCCATTCCCAGCACGGGTCTGTGTCAGAGGCACGCGCCTTCGCGCGGACACTCGGGGACTTGTAATCATCGATCGCAACGGACTCACTCCACGACACCCCGCCCTCGCGCGTCACGCCGGCGAATGCCGAATGGATCATCGCTTCGACGGCGGCTCGTTCCTTCTCAAGATGGGGCGGCAGTTCGGGGGGCATGGTGTGGAATCCGTCATCATTCTCCCCGAAGTCTCATCGCCGGTGCAATGAAAAACCCGCGCCGAGCGGCGCGGGCTTGAATTCTCGTGTGATCTGATTTTGGACGGAGGAGAGGTTGGGGAGTGACGGGCAAGACGCCCGTCTCAGTCGTTTCAGAAGGAAGGATCGGTGACGATCACGGGAAGATGCCGCGCAGCTCGTAGACCTTGCCGATCTGTTCGAGGGCGGCGATGTACGCGGCGGTGCGCATGTCGACCTTGAAGCGCTGGCGCGCCAGCACCACGCGCCGGGCCGCGAGGACCATGTGCCGGTTGAGTTCTTCGTCGACCTTCTCGAGGTCCCAGTACTGGTTGGTGCGGTTCTGCACCCACTCGAAGTAGCTGACGGTCACGCCGCCGGCGGAGCAGAGGATCGCCGGGAGGATTTCGATGCCGCGGTCGAGCAGGAGGCGCTCGCCCGCCGGGGTGGTCGGGGCGTTCGCCGCCTCGGCGACCATCTTGCAGTCCATTAGCTTCGCCTTCTCGGGCGTGATCATCTGCTCCATGGCGGCGGGGATGAAGACGTCGCACTTGGTGGCGTAGAAGTCAGTCTCGTTGACGACCTCGCCGCCCTTGAAGCCCTTCACGCCGCCGGTCGCCTTCACGTGCTCGTCGAGGGCGACGGTGTCGAGCCCCTTGTCGTTGCGCACGCCGCCGGTGTGGTCCATCGCGGAGAGAACCTTGCCGCCGCGCTCGGCCCAGAGCTTCGCGCTCCACGAGCCGACGTTGCCGTAGCCCAGCACCGCACAGGTGCTCTTCGCCATGTCGAGGCCCTTCTCGGGCATCAGCTCGGTGAGCACGTCGATGACGCCCTGCCCGGTCGCCTTCTCGCGCCCGACGGAGCCGCCCATCTCGACCGGCTTGCCGGTGACGACGGCCATCGCGTCCGGAATCTGGCGGATCTGCGAGTACGTATCGGCGAACCACGCCATCGTCTGCGCACCGGTGCCGACGTCCGGGGCGGGGATGTCGACATCCGGCCCGATGTAGTTGGCGATCGCCGACACAAAGCGCCGGGTGACGCGCATCAGTTCGTTGCGGCTGAGTTCGCGCGGGTTGCACTTGATGCCGCCCTTGCCGCCGCCGTAGGGCAGACGCGCCAGCGAGCACTTCATCGTCATCAGCGCCGAGAGCGACTTCACGTCGTCCAGATGAACGTCCGGGTGGAAGCGGAGACCGCCCTTGTAGGGCCCGAGGGCGTTGTTGTGCTGAACGCGGTACCCCTTGAACAGCTTGTAGCTCCCGTCGTCCATCTGGACGGGGAAGTGCACCATGATCTCGTTCTTCGGCTGCGCGAGGATGAGTTGGATGTGGTGCGGCAGCTCGAGCACCTCGGCGGCGTGCAGCACCGCGTCGATAATCTGGAGATACAAGTTGTTCGGATCGCGCTCCATGCCGAGCTCGTCGTACACGCGGCTGCCGAGGAATTGACGGGACGGTGCGACGATCGACGCTTTAGCCATCATGATGGAACTCGCGCTTGCTCAATTGGGGCCGACAGCGCGAGATCACGGACGACGTGGCTCGCGGAGCGCCGGACAACGATCGGTGCCTTGGATGCCGGGCCCACCGCCCGAGATATCCAGTGCAAGGGGGGGGCCATGATAGCGAAAACGCGGGGGTGTCAAGCGCGTAAAGGGACTCTTCAAGCACTGCATCCAGGTGCCTAGCTGCGATCACCCAAACCAAATCCGATTCTGCCAATCAATGGCCGCTATGGACAGGTTGTCGCCCAGTTGGTGATAAGCACAGCGAGGTCGGACAGGCCCACAAAGCCGTCGCCGTCGACATCCGCCCCACTGCCTGCCGGCACCGGTTGATTCCAGAACGAGATGACGAACGCCACGTCGTCCAAGCCAACAGATCCGTCACCGACAATGTCGCCGTTCGGGCGAATGTCAATGAACGCTTCGGCACTGTCTGACACGCCGCACGCGCCACCAACCGAGCATGAATAGGACCCTTCATCCGTCAGTCCGGGATTGGAGATGGTCAATGAAGCTGTGGTCGCTCCGGAAATGAACGAGCCGGTCGAGGTTGCGCCGTCGGTCAGAAACTGACCATTGCGGTACCAGGCAAACGTGGCCGGCTCGGGCCCGACTTTACTGGCGGCCACCGTGAGCGTCGCTGAAACCTGAGATGTGCAGACCGTCTGCGCGGCGGGACTTGTTGTAACTGTTGGAGGTCGGGTGCTCCAGCGCGCAATGCTGTTGAGTTGCAGAGATCCGGAACAACAGAATGACCCGCCTGCGATGAGTTCGCGCCGATTCGGTGCTGATGCATCGAGCGCGACTGTCACCAGAGCGTTGACTCTACCGGTCGGGCTGCCGGCGGTTCTAAACCCCTCACCCATCGATGACCACGCTTGTCCGTTCCACTGGGCAATTGCATGCACAGGAACACCACCCGCCGCACTGAACGGACCACTCGCAACCAGCGTTGGAGCCTGTGGACCATTCCCATCGATGTCGTAAGTTCCAAGCGCGAGAACGTCTTGATTGAAACTCATCCCAACAGTCGCCCAGTGCGTCAATTCCCATGTCCAAACAAACCGGGGCACCAAACCCTGAATCCCCCCGCCGATGACAAGCAACGGCGCTTGTGGACCGCTCCCATCACGATCCCACAGAGTGATGGCTTGGATACCGCGATCAACATCAGACCCGAATGGGTGCCAAGAATTGCCATCCCAACGCGCGATCCCGTTGACTGCTCCCCCGCCGATCATCAACAACCTTCCGGCAACAACGAGCTGGGGCTGCGCGGGACCGCTGCCATCCGGATCCCACGAGATCATGGCTGAAGGAGAGCCCTGCCATGAGCCGATGGGTTGCCAGCTAGATCCGTCCCACTGGACCACTCGATTCTCTTTGACACCTCCGAAGGAGAGATTGCCAGCGGCGATCAACCTCGGGTTCAATGGACCGCTGCCGTCCGGATCCCAAGTTGTCAGCACTTCAACCGTTCCACTCAACCCGCCCCCAATCGCGTTCCAGGTGCTGCCATTCCACATGGCGACGCGACTAGCGACACTCCCGCCAATTACAGTGAAAGCTCCGCCGGCAACGACAACTGGTCCCAGAGGGCCGTCTCCATCTGGGTCCCAAGTGGTGAGGGCCAATACGCTTCCTGTGCTCACTGCACTACCCAGTTCCTGCCACGTTGTTCCATCCCAACAGCCGACAAGACTCAGATTGCCACGAGTAACCAAACACTCGGGCATTGGCCCGGTTCCATCCGGATCCCACGCGGTCATCGGCACATCCGCACCTCCCGAAACTTCTTCTGGAAGTGCCCTCCACTCCAAACACTGCGCCAAACCGATCGACGCGATCAACTCGACCGCGCACGCCGCCATAATCAACGTTGACCACCGTTGCGCCATGATGAACCCTCCGTCTCAAGCCCGCTGCGAATCAAGCACAGTTCTTATCTATCATGGTTGACAGCGCGAATCAAACGACATATTCGTATTCTCGAAATCTTGAATGTATTTGTAAGTTCCTCGATCGTCATCGGCGGCTCGCCCAGCCACCCGAAATGCCGCTGCACGATCCCCCGCGCCGGCTCGGGGAGCGACTCGCTCCGCTCGCGCGCGCCGGCCGGTGGGTCGATCGCCGCACCCCACGGCGTGATCGATCGCGTCCAGTCGCGCAGCTCAGCACTCGACTCCGCATCGCGCTTCATCGCCGTCGCGCGGGCGCGCGTCGGTTGCTCCTCGCCAACGCGCTCGTCCAGCGGCGCCAGCGCGCGGGCCAGCTCCACCGTCACCGGCGCGGCCAGTCGGCCCGGGCGCTTGCCGGCGCGCGGGAAAGGGTCAAAGCCATCGATCGCGCGGGCCACCGCCTCGAACGCGCGCGCGTGCAGCTCGCGCCGGCGCTCGGGCGGCAGTTCCTCAAACACCCCGCCCGTGCGCTCCTCAATCGTGCGCAGCACCAGCCCGCTCTGCGAGCGCGCGAGTTCGACTTTGACCATCGCCGCCCAGCGCAGCAGCGTCTCGATCTCGTCAAGCTCGGCGGCGGGCGGGTTGAACCTCGCCAGCGCGCGGGTCCGCCGCTCGCACTCCGCCAGAATCGCGTGGTACGCGGCCGCACGCCCCTGCTCCTCGCGCGCCGCCGGCGCGGCGGCGGCCCGCGCATCCGCCGCGAACGCCCCGGGCGACAGCGGCACCGGCGCGCCCAGCCCCTGCCGAGCGCCGAGCGCGAAAAACCGAGGATCAAACGCAGGCCCGCTCGCGCCGCCCGCATCGTCCCGGCGCGCGACGGCGTTCTCGGTCGCCAACTCCGGGCGCGGCCCGGTGAGATCGAGCGCCCGCAGCGCCGCAGCCCGCGCTTCGTTCACGATGCGGTGGATGCTGGCGCGCGAGCGCCCGAAGCGCGCCGCCAGCGCCCCCGGCTCCTCACCCCGCCGGTGCGCCACGAAGATCGCGCGGCGCTCCGCGTCGCCGACGCCTGCGCGCTCGGGGAATGCACGCGCCTCCTTCGCCGACTGACGATCCTGCTTCAGCACCGCGCGCCGCACGGTGCTGAGCGACCGCCCGCGCTCGCGCGCCAGCGCCGCCGACGCTCGGGACAGCGACGCGCCATCCTCCTTCGCCAGGCGCGTCGCGGATTCGTGCAGCGCCGCGCGTTCGTCAGTCCCGACGCGCCGCACGCGCCGGCGCACACCGCTCGGCTCGCCGCGCGAGAGCCGCGCCGCTTCGCGCCGCTCGAACGCTTCGATCTGCCCCCGCATGAATCGGATGATCGGCTTGCCGCGCGCCGATCGCGCCCGCCGGGCGGCCAAGCCGAAGCGCCGGTACCGCTCGAGCGTCCGCCGGCTGATGCGCCACCTCCGGCACACTTCCGCGGGCGAGAGCGATTCCTCGCTCAGCTCCGCGGCGCTGAACCGCGCCCCGTCCGACAACCGCTCGACCAGCGCCGGCAGGTCCGCCAGCAGCGCCTCGCCCACCAGCGACGCGGGCTCCTCGATATCCGGGCGATAGCCGGTGAGCTTGAAGATCACCCAGTCTTCCGGGTACGCGCCGGTCGCCTCGATCTCGCCGATCAGCGCCTCCGCGCGCTCGACCTGCCGGCGCAGCGCGCGGGCCGGCGCAAAGCGCTGCTGCTCGGCGAAGTCCTCAAGAACCGACGATCGCAGTCGGGAAAATCGCGGCACGCTCCGAGTGTATTCGCGCCGGCGGGCGCGCCGCTCAGTACTGCGCGCTCACCTTGCGGATTTCGCCCTTCTGGAACTCGTCGCGCGACTGCTCGGCCAGCCCCGCGAGAAACGCGCGGGCCGCCTCCACGCCGTACACGCGCACAATCGCCGGCGCCACGTCCCCGCCGTCCTCCGCCAGCAGCTTCGGTCGGCAATGACGCATCAGCAGGTTCACCAGCCGTTCGTCGCGCGTATCGTCGAGCGTTTGGCGCGCGAGCTGCCACAGCAGATCGACGCTCAGCATGTAGTCCGTGGGCGACAGCTTTGCGGGCTCGAGCGGGCGGCCCGAGCCGTCAAAGCCCGCGCGGAGCGCCTCGAACAGATCAAGGCATGCCCCCGAATCCGCCTCGCGGAACGCCGCGGGCAGCAGCGCGAGCGCCACGCCGGGCGTCATCGCCGCCGCGTCATCCTTCATCACCGCGCGCCCGAGCCGCACCGCGTCTTCATCGCGCCCCAGCATCACCAGCGCCCGCGCGGCACGCTGGAATTCCTTGCCCTTCAACGCGTCGCGCAGCTCATCCTCCAGCGGCACATCGCGCTCTAAATCCAGCGCGCCATCCGCCCGCGGCGCCGGCGGGCCGAGCGTCAGCAGCGGGTCACCGAAGACATTGAGCTTCCACAGCTTGAAATTGTCATGCCGCGGCGCGGCGCCGAAGGGCATCGGCGCGAGCATCCGCGCCGTGAACCGCTCGGGGAATTCGAACGCGCCGAGGAACGGCTCGTGCACTGAACCTAGATACGCGTACGCGCCGTTCATCAGGAACCGCCCGGCGATCGTCTCCGCGTCCGCCGCGCGCTGAGCCGAGAACGAGTGAATGAAATGCACCACGCTCGGCACGCGCAGCATCGGCACATCGGCGTAGTTCGCGTAGCCGGGGTTCAGCAGGAACGATTCGGGCATGCCCGCGGAGTTCACATGGATCAGCCCCGCGCGCACGCCGCGCCTCAGCCGCTCGCGCCAGTCGCGCGCCCCGGAGCGCCCGGCGACATTCGCCGACACCTCGAACCCCGCCTTCGTCAGCAGTTCCACCGCCGGCGCGATGCGGTACGGCGGCGCGAAGTCCGGCGCGTAGCCGTCGAACAGCCACACGTCGCGCGATTGCAGGAAAATCGAGCACATCGCGCGGTACGCGGCGGACTGCTCATCGCCGAAGATCATTCCGCACCACGCCCAGCGCGAGCCATCGGCAGCGCGCCCCACGCGGTCTGTCAGCGCCAGCTCCTTGTCGGGCGAGTTGATCCGCGCCGGCACGTTCAAGCACAGCGTCACCGCTTCGATCGCGTCGCCCGCGCCTCGCCATTGGTGCGGCATCAGGCCCAGCTCGCGCTCGATGTTCGCCAGCAGCGTCGCCAGCGCGTCGTCGCCCATCACTCCGCTGGGTGATTCATTGCCGCCCGACGCCCAGATGATCTCCTGCCCGTGCGCGGCGGCGAGCGCCGCCCCCGCCGTCCACGCCGGATCACCGGGCGACGCGACCACCACGCCGGGCGGCGCGAACTGCAACTGCTCCCACGCCTGGCGCAGCCCGACGCGCGACGACGCGCCCCACGCCGACGACGCCGCCAGTTCGATGAGCTTCCCGCGCTCAACGATATCCGCGGGCCATTCTTCGGCACCCGATTTCTTCCAGCGCACGATCGACTTCGGCGCGAACCCGCGCGCGAAGCGCGCAATGTTCTCCGCTGCCGCGGGCGAGCCGTCATCGATCAGAACGGGCCAGCGCCGGTCGAGCCGCCACATCGAAAGCTGCTCGACATAGTCCGGCACGGACTCGACGATCACCAGCGTGGGCACGACCGGCACCCGCCGCCGAACGATCTCGACGCGCAGCCCCAGCCGCACCGCCGGGTGCAGCTTCGCCACGTCGATCGACTCTTCCCGCTTCGCGGGCGAATCGTTCGGCGCGGTCGGCTGCGACGCTGATACACCGCCCGTCAACGCGCCGGCACGCACGCCGACGATGACCACCATCCACCGGAACACGTTCCGAATTCTCATGGCGGGAGTGTAGAACCGATCCCAGACTCTCGGAGGCATTGTTCACAATTGAGTCGCGCGATTGTCGTGTGTTGAACGAGCAAGCTTTCTTTCCGCGTCCTTTGCGTCTCTGCGGCGAGTCCGGTTTTGGTAGCTTCTCTTCGCGCGAACCCGCCAAGAGGGCGCACCGGAGATCGCCATGAAAGTCTCACAGATCCGCACCGCCCAGCACCGCCAGCCCGAGCACGACATCTTCCGCCTGTTCACCGAACGCTGGTCGCCGCGCGCTATGTCGGGCGAGCCGGTGACGATCCAGGAGCTCAACCGGCTCTTCGAAGCCGCGCGCTGGGCCCCGTCGTCGTACAACGAGCAGCCGTGGCGCTTCATCTACGCGATGCACGGCACGCCGGCGTGGGACACCATGTTCAACCTGCTCGTCGAGGGCAACCGCGCGTGGTGCGGCACGGCGGGCGCGCTCCTCACGCTCTGCGCCAAGCGCTCGTTCAGCCATAACGCGAAGCCCAACGGCTCATCCGTCTTCGACGCCGGTGCCGCGTGGCAGAACTTCGCGCTGCAGGGCTCGCACATGGGGCTGGTGGTCCACGCGATGGCCGGCTTCGACCGCGACAAGGCGCGCGAGGATCTGCACATCCCCGAAGACTACGCCGTCTGCTGCATGATCGCGGTCGGACGCGTGGGCGATGTCTCGTCGCTGCCCCTCCCGCTGCGCGAACGAGAGCTGCCGAGCGGGCGGAAGAAGATCGAAGAGTTCGTGATGGAAGGCGCGTTCCGCGCCTGAACCCATCGCGGCCGCCGCCGGTATCACACGCCTGTGCCAACGCCGATGAAACTGAGGAGTCAACGATGATGATGCGCCTCACGCGCTGGTCTGTGATGGGTTCGCTCGCGCTCGCCGCCCCCGCGTTCACAGAACCGAGCGCGGCGCCGACGCGGCCCGCAGCCGCAACACCGGACTCCGCGCCGCTCCCCGCGTGGCGCAAACTCACCACCGAGCCCTACCGCGGCAAGCAGGACGACGTGCATTTCATCTCGCCCGACATCGGCTGGTACGTCAACGGCACGGGTCGCATCTTCAAAACCGTCGACGGCGGCGCGAACTTCACCATGCAGCTCGAGAAGAAGGGCACCTTCTTCCGTTGCATCGCGTTTCTCGATGAGCAGCGCGGCTTCGCGGGCAACATCGGCACCAACTACTTCCCGGGTGTCACCGACACCACGCCCCTTTACGCCACCGCCGACGGCGGCGCGACGTGGAACCCAGTCACCATCGAGGGCCACGCCGTCACCGGGCTGTGTGCGCTCGAGGTCGTGCGCACGCCCTTCATCAACGCCGGCACGCTCGACCACAAGACCCGCATCGTCGGCGGCGGGCGCGTCGGCGGGCCGGCGGTCTTTGTCTCGTCCGAAGATGACGGCAAGACGTGGCGCGCCACCGATCTCTCCGCCCACTGCGGCATGGTGCTCGACGTTCACTTCTTTGACGCGCAGCACGGCGTGATCGCCGCCGCCACCAGCGCCGATGTCGAACAATCGAACACGCTCATCCTCACCACCGCCGACGGCGGCACGACCTGGACCAAAGCCCATCAGGGCACACGCCCGTGGGAACTCACCTGGAAAATCAGCTTTCCCACGCGCGACACCGGCTACGTCACCGTTCAGTCCTACAACCCCGACCCGTCGGCGAGCCAGCGATTCATCCTGAAGACCACGGACGCCGGGAAATCGTGGAGCGAACTGCCGCTCGTGATCGACGCCGCCGTGCGCGAGTTCGGCGTGGGATTCATCAATGAGAACATCGGCTGGGTCGGCGCCGTGCCGGGCGGCTTCCAAACCACCGACGGCGGGCAAACCTGGACTCGCGTCGAGATGGGCAACGCCGTCAACAAAATCCGCATTCTGAAAACCCCCACCGGGCACGTCGGCTACGCGATCGGCACCCACCTGCACCGCATCGACGTGCCGAGCACGCCGTGAGCGCGGCTTCATTGCAGCAAACCGATTCCAGGGTGCCGTGGCCGAGGCTCTGCTCGGCCACGACTTCATCCGCAACTCATGGCCGAGCAGCGGCTCGGCCATGGCACCCTTCTCTTGACGTGCGCGGTCGCTGAAACCCATCGACCACAAAAACCGGAGCGGCGCCGGGTGAGTGGTTCCCGGCGCCGCCCCGTGGTCAAGAGCGGCGATGAAATCCTGTGGTGTGGTGAGCGGGTGCTCTCGCCGCGCGGATGGCACAACTGGTTCTCTCGCGTCGGCGTGGTGGTCGGACTCGCGCGCGGCTCTCTCCCTCTCCCTCCTCGGCTTCCCTCGAACTCACGCCGCCGAGCGCCCCCGGCCCCGCCCCCCGGCCGTCTGCCCCCGCGCGCTGCCGACGCCGATCGCGCCCTTCAAACTCCATAGCGGCGGCTCCTCCTCCGCCGACATGGACCTGGGACGAATTGACGTCAGCCGTTCGAGCAACGGGGCCGAGGATGGATCGTGGAACAGCCCGCGGCGCTCCGCCCGCTCGAGCACGCGCTCCAGGTTTGCGGCGGCGGCGAGGCGCGGGTGATCGACAAGCCGCCACAGGATGATCGCCCCGTCGATCGGGTCCAGCGCGCCGAACGACGACAATCGCCCGCCGAAATCGCCCGTCGCGAGCGTCAGCGCCTGCGCGGCGCGATCGAGCGCCGCGTGCAACTGCCGCGAAAGCTCCTCGGGCATCGATTCGCGCCCGGCCCGCAGCCCGGCGAGCGAATCCAACTGCCGCGCCACCGCGCCGAGCGCGGCGGCGGCGACGACCGTCGCGCCGGTATTCCCGAACGTGCCGTCCGCGCGCTGGCGCGTCAGCAATGATTCGAGCAGCGCCGCCGTGATCTCCGTCGGCTTGTACGTCAGGTCCACCACGCGCTGCAGCGCGATGCCAATGGCGGCGGCGGGGAGCGACTCCGGCTCCGACAGCCGCAGACGAACCCGCAGCGGCACCAGCCGATTCGATCGCAGTGAATCATTCAGCAACCGATCAAACTCTCCCGCCCGCACCAGCCTCAGCATCCGTGGCAGATTGATCATGGTTCGGCCCTTCGCGTCATGCATCTCTTCGCCCGATCAGCCCACCCGATCGGGTTTTGTTATTTGGAGTATGAGCGGGTATATTTGACCTGTCAAGTACCAAACAAAGATTTTTTGGAATCGGTTTGGGTAGGCGTTCAGCCCGTTCCATAGCAACCTCGGCACCCCGATTCAATCCATATGTAGGCATGAACGCCCGATCCGCACCGAGGGGTAGCGACTTGCGGTAGGCTCTTGGCCGCTTGCGGTCGGGCAGATGAGGGGTGCGTGCCGGCGTGTGGTCCCCCGAACATGGAACTCCCAGCCGCGGCGGCGGAACAACCGAGCAATGAACCAGACCTATCAAGACGGCATGGACCTCGACCTGCAGGAACGCCCCTCGAACCCGATGGGGTTGGTGGGGTTCATTTTGGCGTTCTGCCTGCCGCCGATCGGGCTGGTGTTGAGCCTGATCGCGCTGGCGTGGCGGCCGAGGGGCTTCGCGATCGCGGGCGTCATCATCGGGTTGATCACGACGACGGTCGTCGCCGTCGTCGGCGTTGTGACCGTCAAGTCGATCCAACAGGTCGCGAAGTTCACGGAGATTGCTCAGTCGGCGGGCAAGATGCAGACCGCGCTCGCCAGCGCCCAGGGCACGAGTGGTGCGTACCCGGCCGATCTCGCCGCCGCCGGCATCGCCGCCGAGAACGACCCGTGGGGCACGCCGATCCAGTACGAACAGACCGGCGGCGGCGCGGGCTACCTGCTGACCACCGCCGGCGCGGACAAGCAGTTCGATACGGTCGACGACATCCTGATGGACCCGTACACGCAGGGTGAAGTCATGACCATCATGGGCGCCACCTCCGGCGCGGTCTCGATGTTCGGCGGCGAGGCGAAGAACGCGGGGCGCGTGATGCTCGATCTGGTGCGACTGTCTCTCACACTCGACGCGCAGAACACGCAGAACGGCGCGTACCCGGACTCGCTCGAAGCCATCCCCGGCATGGTGCCCAAAGCGATGACCGACCCGTGGGGATCGGCGTACGTCTACTCGGTCACAAAGGACGGCTCGAGGTACAACCTCGCCTCGATCGGGCCGGACAAGAAGCCGGGCACGCCGGACGATATCGATGCCGACCAGATGAATCGCGGCATCCGCGCCGGGCGCCAGGGCGGAACCCCGTCGAACCCGCCGCCGACCCCGGAAACGCCCGCGACTGCGCCCGACGCCGACAGCGAAACGAAGCCCGCCGACTCGGAAGAGAAGAAGTAAGTCCGGCAAAGAGCACGTTGATCGGCGACAGCCAGGCGCCCGCGCCGAGCCGTGAGACGCTGTGCCGCGCGAACCGGAGATTGACCCCGTGACCCAAGCCCCGTCGCACCGACCCGGCACCGCAAACGAAGCTAACGGGCTGGGCATCGCCGGCTTCGTCATCTCGCTCGTGGGGCTGTGCTCGGGCGGCATCCTCAGCCCGATCGGGTTGATCATCAGCATCGTCGCCGCCACGCGCCAGCCGCGGGCGCTCGCGGTGGCGGGCATCGTGCTCGGCGCGATCGGCTCGTGCGGCATCCTGCTGGCGCTGCTCTTCGTGCCGGTGCTGATCGCGGGCATCCTCGCCGCCATCGGGCTCGGGGCGGCGGGCGTCAGCGTCGCCGGCGCGCTCGGCGGGCCGGAGCTGCAAGCCAAGGTCGAGATGGGCATCCTCACCGCCGAGATTCGCCGGTACAAAGAGCAGCACCAGGGCGCGCTGCCGAGCACGCTCGACGTTCTGCCCAAGCCGTACGAGGGCGTGCGGACCGATCCGTGGAACCGCCCGTATGTGTACGAGTTGAAGCCCGACGGCTCCGGGTTCACGCTCTTCTCGGCCGGTCTCGACGGCGTGCGCGACACGACCGACGACATCCACCTCGACGACCGCGACAAGAAGGTGAAACCGACGGAGGGGACGCCGACGAGCGAGCCGACG
This sequence comes from uncultured Phycisphaeraceae bacterium, assembly GCA_964391865.1. Lineage (GTDB taxonomy): Bacteria > Planctomycetota > Phycisphaerae > Phycisphaerales > UBA1924 > DASZQL01. The sequence continues at coordinate 75,639 of CAYMNQ010000003.1, read as the reverse complement.
ACCACGCCCGCAAGTCAAGCGACCCCGCCGGGCGACGCTCCGTAATGGAGCCCCCCGCGCGAGCGGGGGGTCGCTCGACCAAGCCATTCATTGCATCCGACGCGACTCTCGCGAGGCCCCGCCCAGCGACCCCCCGCTCGCGCGGGGGGCTCCATGGGGAGGGTCCTCCTACAATCGCCCATCATGTCAGACCTCTGGGCCGGTCAACGTCAGAGCGCGTTGCGGAAAGTGGAGCCGCTCGCGTCGCGGCTGCGCCCGCGCACGGTTGAAGAATTCGTCGGGCAGGTCCACCTGCTGGGCGACATCGACCCGCACGGCAAGCGTGTTCAGACCGGGGCGAAGCCCATCCTCCGCCGCATGATCGAGGGGCGCACGATCTCCTCGCTCATCCTCCACGGTCCGCCGGGCAGCGGCAAGACTTCGCTCGCGGAGGTCATCGCGCACTCGACCGACAGCTTCTTCGTGCGCGAGAACGCCGCCAACGTGTCGGTGAAGCGCATCCGCGAGGTCATCGAGGAATCGATCGCGCGCCTCACGAGCAAGAACCAGCGCACCATCCTGTTCCTCGACGAGATCCACCGCTTCAGCAAGTCGCAGCAGGACGTGCTGCTCGAAGACGTCGAGCGCGGCCGGCTGATCCTGATCGGCGCGACCACCGAGAACCCGATGTTCGCCGTGAACTCCGCGCTCGTCAGCCGCAGCACGGTGCTGCGCCTCGAATCGCTCGCGGAGCCGGACCTCGTGCGCCTGATCCGTCGCGCCATCCACGACCGCGAGCTCGGCTACGGCGAACTGCCCCTGCATGTCAGCGAGGAAGCGATCCGGCACTGGGCGACGATGGCCGACGGCGATGCACGCCGCGCGCTCAACGCGCTCGAAGTCGCCGTTGAGAGTGCCGTGGGCGAAGCGAAAGCGCGCCACGCGACCAGCGGGCAGCCCGGCGCGAAACTCCCGCCGATTCACATCGACCTCCGCGCCGCCGAGCAGAGCATCCAGCAGAAAGCGATCGTCTACTCGGGCGACGGCGACCAGCACTACGACACCATCAGCGCCTTCATCAAAAGCGTCCGCGGCTGCGACCCCGACGCCGCGCTCTACTGGCTCGCGCTCATGATCGAAGCGGGCGAGGACCCGCGCTTCATCGCGCGCCGGCTCGCGATCCTCGCGAGCGAAGACATCGGCAACGCGGACCCCCACGCCGTCACGCTGGCGGCGAGCGTGTGGGAACTGGTCGAGCGCATCGGCATGCCCGAGGGGCGCATCCCGCTGGCGCAGTGCACGACGTATCTCGCCCTCGCGCCGAAGAGCAACGCCAGCTACGCCGCCATCGACGCGGCACTCGCGGATGTGCGCGAGGGGCGGACCATCCCCGTGCCGATCGCGCTGCGCGATCCCAACAAGCCGCGCTCCGCGGGGTCGGCCATTGAAGGGAAGGGCTACGAGTACTCGCACACGGAGGGCGCGCCGACCAGCATCGGCGGCGTGACGGGGCAGGATTACCTGGGCGTCGAGAAGTCGTACTACACACCCACCGACCGCGGGCACGAGAAAGTCATGCGCGAGCGGCTGGAAGAAGTGCGCCGGGCGCGGGGGAAGAAGTGAGCGGCTGGCGATATCTGCTGCACATCCTGCCGATCATCGCCTTCGGCGGGGCGGTGTTTGCGATCACGCATCACATCGCGCGCTCGATGGGCGTAAACGATCCCCGGCGGCTCTGGGTCGGCACGGTGGTGGTCGCGTCGCTCGCAGCAGCCATGTTCGGCCTGGTCTGGTGGTTCATCGCCGAGACAATCTCGCTGAAGCGCCGCGAAGGCACGAGAGTCGCGCGCCGACCGATGTCGCGTTTCGAGCGGAATGAACTGCTGATCGGCGTGCTGATCGCCTTCGCTTTGCTGTTCGTTCCCGGCGCGATGATCGGGATCGTGGCGACGATCGGATTCGTGATCCTGCTTTTCCCGTTGGTGATCGTCTGGGCCGTGGTCCGCGAGTTTATCAATCCTGAGCTCCGTTCCCGGTCGAAAGCTCACCACCCGTGGGAATGTGAGCACTGCCGGTACGACCTGCGCGATCTGCCGGGCGATCGCTGCCCGGAGTGTGGGACAAAGATTCGCTGATGAACCTTCGCCGTGCCACTGACCCGTTCCTCGGGTCAGTGCGGCCACGCGGCGGGCTTCAAGGGACACTGACCTGCAGGAACAGGTCAGCGGCACGAGAGACTTCACCCCCCCGCCACGCCGCGCCACCGTTCGATCATCTCGACCGAGGGCAGGCCGTCGGAACTGTCGATCAGGTCGAGCGACGTGATCGTCCACACGTCACCAACCCGCGACCACTGCGCCTCCCACATCGTCGTCAGCGGCACGCCCGAGTACCCCCGCAGCGGCGTGTACACGCGCACGCGGAACCGCGTTGTTGCGCTCGACTCCGCCGCCGAGCCGCCCGGCTGCGCCGCGTAGTCGTACTTCTTGACCTGGAACGCCGCCGAGCCCGACGCGAGGCGCATGATCGCCTCGCGGTCCACGCCCCGCGCATCACGCCCCGCGGCGGAGAGCCGGAACGCCGGGTCCAGTATCTCCCCCACAGCGCGCGAATCAGCGGCGAAGAAGGCATCGACGAACGCCCCGCCGCGCGCGATCAGGTGCTCGCGCGTCGTCGTCACCGCGTAGCCCGCGATCAGCACCAGCGCCCCGGCGAGCACCAGCGCCCCGCCCGCGCCAACGCCCCGCTTCCACTCGCCCCGCGCCACCAGCACGTACATCACCAACATCCCCGCGCCCAGCAGCCCAACCCCCAGCGGCCAGGGCTGCTCGAACACCCAGCGATCCAGCACCGAGCCACCTGCGGCGGCGAGAAGAGGATGGATGAAATCATGCATGCGTGAATGATCCTACAACCCATCCCGGCGCGTCGGAAGAGAGATTCGCCGCGGAGACGCGGAGAGCGCGGAGAAGAACCAGAACGCCACGGATTTCACGGATGAACACGGATGAGAATCAAAGATGCGTTACAGACGGGCCCAGACGTTCACAGACAAGCGTTGCCGGTGCCGCCTGAACATCTGTGTCGTCTGTGCCTGTCTGTGGCAACTCTCTTCAAATCCGTGTTCATCCGTGAAATCCGTGGCGCGTTCTTCTCTTCTCCACGTCTCCGCGGTGAATCTGATTCCGGGCGGCGTTCGAGAGTGTCGTTTGCGCCCTGTTCCGATCGTCGTCCGCTCGCGGGCCTCGAATGGTGCTACGCTTGAGTGATACGACCCCTCGCCCGCGAAGGATGCCGCGATGTCCGATGAAGTCCGCATGCTGGAGGCCGCCCGTGCGGCCGTTTCGCAGGCCTCGGTCATCTGCCGCGCGGTGCAGTCGCGGTTGTCGGACTCGATCAAGCTCACCAAGAGCGACGACAGCCCAGTCACGATCGCCGACTTCGCCAGCCAGGCGGTGATCGCGCGGACCCTCGCCGAGCGGCTCGGGCGCGTGACGCTCGTGGGCGAGGAATCCAGCGCCGCGATCCGCCAGCAGCTCGCGCGCGACGACACGCGCATCGCCCGCGCGATCGTCGACGCCGTCCAGCCCGTCTGGCCCGGCGCGACGCTCGACGATGTGCTCGAAGCGATCGATCTCGGCAGCGCCGAGCCGCCGCGCGACAGCCTGCACGGCTTCTGGACTGTCGATCCGATCGACGGCACGAAGGGCTTCCTCCGCAACGGGCAATACTCCATCTGCCTCGCGTGGGTCGAGCACGGCTCGCCCGTCATCGGCGTGGTCGGCTGCCCGAATCTCTCGCCCGACCTCGGCCTGCCGCTCGACGAGCACGACCCGCACGGCACGCTCTACTACGCCATCGCCGCCGAGGGATTGGCAGAAGCGCCGTGCGATGACCCGGCCGCGCGCCCGCTGCCTATCAAACGCCTCGGAGCCGCCGAGGGCGAGGCGGTGCGCCTCGTCGAGTCCATCGAAATCTCCTGGGCCCGGCACAGCGACACCGAGCGCGTGCTCGAGCATCTCGGCGAACCGGCGGAACCCGTGCGCCTCGACGGGCAGACGAAGTACGCCGTCGTCGCACGGGGGCAGGCGGATATCTATTTGCGCCTGCCGTCGCGCAAGGGGTACGTCGAGCGCATCTGGGATCACGCGGCGGGGTCGCTCATCGCCATCGAAGCCGGCTGCGCCGTCACCGACGTCCATGGTGAGCCGCTCGACTTCAGTCACGGCAAAGGGCTGGAACGCAACAGCGGCATCATCGCCGCCCCACCCGCACTCCACGGCCGCGCACTTGGAATCATTCAAAAACTCAAGTTCGATCGCCCACCGGAGTCATCAGAGGCGAACACCCCCGGCATATAAGCTAGTCCGGGCTCACCTGTTCCGGGCGGCGTTTCTGCCCTGAGTCGCGGTACGGCATTGAATCCATACATGCCGACGTGGGGTATCATGCAAATTTGATGGAACGTTCGGGTCTTCTTCTGAGTATCATCATTGGATCTCTCTCTCCTCCAGCGGGGCGCCGTTGAAAAATGGTGCCCTGCTTTGTTTCTGGAGCTGTTTCGCGAGTCCAGTTGCGGGTAGCCAGAATCGCCAATTCGCCTATCTTCACATCGGACGCGCGAATGCGGTTGCTTTTCTGGGGCTGCGCACGGTCGACGCAGATCGCCGATGATCTGATCCCCTCGCATGCCGGACACCACCAGCACGATCGTCGTCACCGGGGCCGCCGGGTTCATCGGCTCGCACGTCTGCGAAGCGCTGCTCCGCCGCGGCGACCGCGTGCTCGGGCTCGACAACTTCGACTCCTTCTACGCGCGTGACGTGAAGCGCGGAAACCTCTCGGAGGTCGAGCGTACGGCGGCATCGCTGCGCCCCGGCGCGTTCCGCTTCGCCGAGTTGGATCTCAACAACGTCAGCGCCGTGACCGACTTCTTCGAGCGCGAACGCCCGACCGGCGTGATCCATCTCGCCGGCAAGCCGGGCGTGCGCCCCAGCATGAAGGACCCGATGTCGTTCATGCGTGCCAACGTTGAAGCCACCAGCACGGTGCTCGAAGCATCGCGGCGGACCGGCGTGAAACGAGTGGCGCTCGCGTCGTCCTCCTCCGTCTACGGCGACCAGACCAAGACGCCTTTCTCCGAAACCGACGACGTGAGCAACCCCATCAGCCCCTACGCCGCCAGCAAACGCGCGTGCGAATTGCTCGCCGCCACGTTCCATCACCTGTACCAACTCCCTATCGCCAGTCTGCGCTTCTTCACCGTCTACGGCCCGCGCCAGCGACCAGACCTCGCCATCAGCAAATTCATCCGGCTCATCTCCCGCGGCGAGTCCGACACGCTGCTGGGCGACGGCTCGCAGTCGCGCGACTTCACCTTTGTTGACGACATCGTCGGCGGCGTGCTCGCCGCCCACGACCGCATCGAGCGCCACGGCTGCCGCATCTGGAACCTCGGGCACGCGCACCCAGTCACCGTGCGCGAGATGCTCGACACCATCGCGCGCGTCGTCGGGAAACCAAGCCTCGTCAAGCCCGGCCCGCCCAGCCCGGGAGACGTGCAGGTGACCTACGCCGACCTGTCGCGCAGCCGGGCAGAACTCGGCTACGAGCCGAAGGTGAACTTTGAAGAAGGCATCCGCCGGCAGTGGGAGTGGTTCAAGGCGCAGAGCGCATGAAGAATCGGCGCGGAGCATGCTCCGCGCCGATCATGTTTGTTCGTGCTGGATGTATGGCCGCAGATCGCTCAGTTCGCGCAGCGATCCCAGAACTCGATCACCTTGGCGATATCGCTCAGCCCGACGCAGCCGTCGCCGTCAAGATCGCCGATGACTTCGCGTGAGAGGTCGACCTGCGCCACGTCGCCATCAACCAGACGCAGCGGCCCGACCATCGGCAGCGCGCCGGGGACGCGCACGACCACCAGGTAGTCATCATCGCGCGTGTCGGGGTCAAACAGGATCGTGCCGTCGTGATCGACGCCCACCGAGACGCGCTCGCGGACGACCGTGCCGTCGGGCGAGAGCAGGTCGACCTGCGCCGTGCGGGCGCTGCCCATCAGGTCCATCACCGCCGGCGGCAGGATGATGATCACCGAGCGCGAGTACACGCCGAACGCGAGATCGTTGAACTGCCCGTCGCAGGCATCGAGCAGCGGCTGGGTGACGCCGAACCCGGCGTTCCGCTGCACCGCGTAGCACAGGTCATTCGGGCGGTGCGCCGACCAGCGCCAGTCGTCCGCGCCGATGATCGCGCTGGTGTTGTCGATCTCCGAAATCTGCAGCCAGTAGCGGTTGCCCACGACCTGATTGAAGTACGGCGCCGGCAACGCCGCGCGGAAGCGGTACACCGGGTTGCCCTCGCAGTCCGTCCCTTCGAGCGCGAACGACGGCTTCACGCACGCGGTGTACAGCACCACCGTGCCGGGCCGGCACATCGCGGGGTCGTGGTTCCAGATGCGGACTTGGTAGCGCCGCCCGCCCGTCGCCGGCTGCACCAGCTGCTGCGGGTTCAGCACCGCGCCCCACCAGCGCACCGCGACGATCGGCCCGCTGGCGCCGCACTGCCAGTCATCCAACGCCACCTGCGTGCCCGGCACCGGGGCAAACGACGTGCAATCCAACACGCGCGACTGGTGCGACTCCCGCGGCATCGTCCACGGCTGGACAAACTTCCACGGGCGAGCAAACGCCGACGACGCGAGCGAACAGATCACGACGGCGGCCCCGGCGGCAAACACGGCAAAGCGTTTCATACTCTCGACTCCTTTAGGACAAGGCTCACGCGAGGTGGGCGCTCGGCGCGATCAGTGCAATCCGCCCGCGCCGGGACGCTGTGCGCGCCCCACCAAGCCACGGGCATGAACCGAGAAGCGACACCCGGGCGAGAAACGGGCGGCAAATCCCAAGCGGAGCCGCTCGCGCCATGGAGCCGCCCGCGCGCGCGGGCGGGCCTTGGACGTCGCCAATCTCCCTCGCTCGGAACCTGGATGAGCGCTCGCCCCATCACGCCCAGCGCCCGTCGGCTCGCGCCGAGGCCTCCACGCGCCAAGGCACCCGCATACCATCTCTCTTCCCCAAGCCCCAAGCCCCAAGCCCCAAGCCCCAAGCCCCATCCCCCATGCCCTCCGCCACTCTCAACGACGCTCTCTTCGCCAAGCTCGACGCCGTGGCGGCTCAGCGCGCCGAACTCGCGCGCCGACTCGAAGACCCCGCGGTGCTTGCCGACCACCGCGCGGTGCGTGATCTCGCGATCAAGAAGGCCGCGCTCGACCCGATCGCGGACGACTACGCACGCTTCAAGAAGCTGCGCGCCGACGCCGCCGAGATGAAAGCCGCGATCGATTCGCGCGATGATGCCGACCTCGCCGCGCTCGCCGAAGAAGAACTACCCACAGTTGAAGCCGAAGCCGCCGCGCTGATCGAGCGCATCTTGTCCTCGCTCGTCACCGCCGACGACCGCGCCGTCGGCAGCGTGATGCTCGAACTCCGCGCCGGCGCGGGGGGCGACGAAGCGGGCTTGTGGACCCGCGACCTCTTCGACATGTACCAGCGCTTCGCCGCCCGCCGCGGCTGGGGCTTCGAGCCGCTCGAAATCACCGAAGACTCCGCCACGGGGGGCATGAAAGCCATCCGCGCCGCCGTCATCAACATCCGGGGCGAGGGTGTGTGGAGCGAACTCTCCAGCGAAGCCGGCACGCACTGCGTGAAGCGCGTCCCCGCCACCGAAGCCGCCGGGCGCGTCCACACCAGCACCGCCACCGTCGCCGTCATGCCCGAGCCCGAAGAGATCGACCTGAAGATCGACCCGGCGGAAGTCGATGAGCACGTCACCACCGCCCGCGGCCCGGGCGGGCAGAACGTCAACAAAGTCTCAACCGCCGTTCACCTGATCCACAAGCCGACGGGCATCGAAGTCCGCATGCAGGAAACCAAAAGCCAGCAGCAGAACCGCGAAAAAGCCTGGCGGCTCCTGCGCTCACGCCTGTACGAACTCGAACTCGCCAAACGCCGAGCGGCGGAGAGTGCCCAACGCCTCGCCCAGATCGGCTCGGGCGACCGCAGCGAACGCATCAGAACGTACCGCTACAAGGACAACATCGCCGTGGACCACCGGCTGGAAAAGAGCTTCGCGCTGAGCGATGTGCTGGCGGGGGATCTGGATGATGTGGTCAAGGCGCTGGGGGATCTAGAGATTCAGAAGCGGTTGGCGGCGATGTGAGGGTCGGCGTTCGGCGGTCAGCGATCGGCTTTCGGCGGCCAGCATCAGAGTGCAGGAATCGGGTGCCACCACCCGCCGCGGCTCTGAGCGGCGCGTGGTGCGAGACTCAGCCCAACCCCGACACCGCACCATCCCAGATTCAGTCACCGCCCCCGCGTGACTCCCCCACCCCCCCGTCGCTTCAAACAAAACCGAAGCGCCTCGAAAAAATCGCGCCCGCCGCGCACGGCATTGCCGCTTTCCCGGCTGGTCAGACAACCAGCGGGCGTCCCGCGAGGGAGTGAAGGGCGGTATGGCCCCGTCATCGGCGTATCTCTCCGCCGACTCGGGGCCGAGAGACCGCGCGCGGCCGGGACGACGAATCGATGCGCTTCCTCCCTCACAGCCGCAGCCTCTGGCGGGGCTGCGGCTGCTTTCGTTCTTTGCTTCACTCGCGCACGCAAGCTCACGCGCACACGCCGCCAGCTTCGAGCTTCCAGATTCAAACGTCCGGCCCCAAACTCCCAACTCAAAGCTCAAAACCCTCAGGACTCAGCACTCTTCCCCGGTCCTCACGGCCGCACATCCACCACCCGCGCCGCCCACACCTGGCTGCTCGGCCGCTCTTCCTTCTCTGTCTTCGCGCCGCGCTGGCTCGTCCACACCATCCACTTGCCGTCGCTCGAGAACGCCGGCAGCCCGTCGAACCCCGGCGCGTGCGTCACGCGCTTCTTCTTCAGCTCCGCCGGCCCCTTCGCCGCGTTGTCGCCCACCGGCGCTTCCACCGCGAACACCTCGTAGTTCGAGTGCCCCACCTCGCTCGTCGCATACACCAGGAACGCGCCCGAGGGATGCCAGAACGGGCCCCAGTTCACGTGCTCGTTGTCCGTCACCTGGCGCTCGTTCTTCGTGCCGGTGATCTCGCCCTCGTGCGTGAACTCCAGGTCCGCGATGAACACCTGCAAGAGATCATTCCCCGCGCGGTCCGAGCGGTAGCAGATCGACTTCCCGCTGGGCGAGAAGAACGGCCCGCCGTCGTACCCCTCCGCCTTCACGATCAGCGTGCGCTTCTTCGTCAGCGTGTCGTACACAAAGATGTCGGCGTCGAGCGTTTCCGGGTCCACCGATGAGTGCACGATGTATCGGCCGTTGGGCGAGAAGGCGCACTCCGCGTCGTAGCCGTTGCGCTTGAAGTAGATCGGAGCGGCTGGTGCCGCGCTCACGGACTTCGACCCGTCCGGCGCGTGGAACTTCTCCCACACCACCGGCACCGTCGCTTCGACGATCTCCATCTCATCCGGAAAACTCCAGCGGTACTTGTTCGTGCCGCGCTGGTACCCGCCCGAGGACTCCGCGCCGGGCTTGATGATCGTCGAGCCGAAGATCACCCGCCACGGCTCGCGCGGATGAAAGAACCCGCACGTGTTCGCGCTCCCCGGCGCGCTCTGCAGCCACGGCGTGTCCAGCCCGATGATCTTCTTCCGGTCCCCCTCGCCCTGCCACTTCACCTTCGCGACATACATCGAGTACGCCGAATCCGGCGCCGCACCCTCGCCGGGCACCGGCACCGCCTGAAAAATCAGCCACTCGCCGTCGGGGCTGAAGTACTGCTCGCCCGCCTTCACGAACTCCGAGGGGAACGTGAGCTGCACATGGTCGGTGAGCATCGGCGCTTCGGCCGAGCGCCAACCCGCGCTGGCATCACCCGCGCCAGCCGTCGCTGGCGCCGCCGGCTTCCCCGGCTCGCCAGCCATCGTCGCCGAGCACATCACCAGCGCGCCAATTGTCCCCGCCGCCGAGAACAACCGCCGATCCATCATGATTCGCTGCACGCCCAATCTCCTTGAGAAAACCCGCGCCGAAGCGAGCGCCCCTATCCTAGGTCGAAACCACGCCCAAGATGTCGTCCGGCTTCTAGCCTCCAGCTTCAAGCTTCCACCCTCACCCCCCAACATCCGGCTCCCAACTCAAGACTCCGAACTCCAAACCCTCCCCACTCTTCCGACTTCCGCCTTCCGTCCTTCCGACTTCCTCAGCACTCAGCATTCGCTCCTCAGCACTTCTTCTCCCCCGCATCCCGCATGCCGCATGCCGCCGCTCCCCGACCCCACCATCCTCCACTCCGACCCGCACTTCGTCGTCATCGACAAGCCGGCGGGCATGCTCTCCGTCCCCGGCAAGGGTGACGACAAAAAAGACTGCGCCATCGCGCGCATCGCGCGCCTCTGCCCCCACGCCAGCGGCCCCATGATCGTCCACCGCCTCGACATGGATACCTCGGGCCTGCTCGTCGTCGCGCTCCACCCCGACTCGCAGCGCCAGCTCTCGCGCCAGTTCGAAGCCCGCGTCGTGCACAAGCGCTACACCGCGCTCGTCGACGGCATCGTCACCCAGCGCGAGGGCATCATCGATTTCCCCATGCGCCCCGATATCACACGCCGCCCCTATCAAATCCGCGACGACACCTTCGGCCGCCCCGCCGTCACGCGCTACCGCGTCCTCACCTTCGAGATCGATCGCACCCGCCTCGAATTCGAGCCCGTCACCGGCCGCGCCCACCAACTCCGCTTCCACGCCGCCCATCACACCGGGCTGAACCATCCCATCCTCGGCGACGTGCTCTACGGCAGCGGCTTCACCGCCGAACACCCACGCCTGATGCTCCACGCGTCGTACCTGTCATTCCATCATCCGACGACCGGGCAACGCCTCGAATTCACGAGCACCTGCCCGTTCTAGCGCGCGACGCCGCGCACCCGCGCGCATCCACGAACGAACAACGTGCCACGACAATCCTGCTCTGAGGATTGTCGTGCTCCAAACGGGGCGGATGCAAAGGGACCACGCACCACGCGCGAGAATCATTGCGAATTCGCACCGAAGCGCAGCACATCGCCGCAAACTCAACGCGGCGCCGTCAACTCAGAACCTTGCAATAACCAGCATCAAGGACGCCTGAGCGCGCTCTGAAGCTCAGGGTCTCCCGCCGACGCAAACGTCCCCAGCCATCCCGATTTCAGTCATCGCTACTTCCGCTGCCGCCGCAAGTCGATCCCCATCACCCGACATCACCACTCATCGGGCGTTGCCGCGCCCGCGCCCCTCCCAATCACACACCGCACGATCGCTGTCGCCGCGCGCCCATCCTGAAACGGGACGCGAACGTCAGCGAGCCTTCTTCACGTCTGCCGCGTGCCACCCGCCCGACCAACGTCCCATCAGCAAGGAGCCGCCCATGCCGACCATCACCCGCCCGCACCACCCCCGATTCGCCCGCGCGATCTTGGCGCTCGCCGCCGCGCTCGGCACAAGCGCTCCCTCGCCCGCCGAAACCATCTTCGTCAACGCCGCCCTCACCACCGGCGCGAACGACGGCACCTCCTGGCCCAACGCCTTCCAGGGCCGCCTCGGAATTCAAAGCGCTCTCCCGCTCGCGCAAGCCGGCGATGAAATCTGGGTCACTCAAGGCACCTACGCCCCCGGAGCGCCCGGCGCTCCGCCGCTCAGCACCTTCAACGTCCCCAACGGCGTCGCGCTCCTCGGCGGGTTTCTCGGCATCGAGACCGCCGCCGATCAACGCAACCACAGCGCCAACCCCACCATCCTCACCGGCGACCTCAACAACGACGACACCCCCATCGACCCGCCCATGAATGACAACGTCTTCCACATCGTCACCACCATCGGCGGGGCGGGCACCGTCATCGACGGCTTCACCATCGAGCGCGGCTTCGCACTCTCCCGCGCCCTGCCCGCCGTCAAACCCGACATCGGTGCCGGCGGCGGGATCATCGTCCTTGCTGGCGCGCCCACCATCCGCAACTGCCTCATCCGCGAAAACTCCGCCGAGAGTTTCGGCGGCGGGCTCCACATCGCCGCCGGCAACACCACCGTCGAACACTGCCACTTCACACGCAACCGCGCCGCCGTCGGCGCGAATCTCAACAACCACGGCTCGAACTCCGTCGTCCGCGGCTGCTCTTTCACCGATGCCACTCTTGAAACGAACTTCGGCGCCGGGCTCGGCATCGCCTCCGGCGTCGGGATCGGCAGTTTCATCAGCCCGCCCTCCACCATCCTCATCGAGGACTGCGACTTCTCCTTCCCGTCCACCTTCTTCATCGCCGGCGACGGCCTCGGCATCAAAGTCGAGAGCGGCGAAGCGACCATCCGCCGATGCCGATTCATCAACTGCACTCACGCCGGCAGCGGCGGCGGGATCAGCGCCGGTTCCTTCGACACGCCGGGATCGCTCTCCGTCACCACCGTCGACCACTGCCTCTTCGTCGGATGCGAAGGCGCCGGCGACGGCGGTGCCGCCATCTACACCCTCGGTGCCTCGGCCATCACCATCACCAACTCCGTCTTCTCCGGCAATGACCGTCTGGGATTCTCCACCATCTTCTCGCAAGGCGCTTCGTTCACCATGACCAACTGCACCATCGCCAACAACGGCGGAGCCAACATGTTCCACGCCGCGCTCATCGCTAGCGGCAACAACACCACCGCGAACATCCACAACTGCATCTTCCGCGGCAATCTCGGCAACACACCACAGTTCGCCGACCTGCTCCGACTCGGCTCGGCCGCTTTCACCGTCAACCGTTCGCTCATCCAAACCTGGACCGGCCAATTCCCCGGCAACGGCACCATCAACGCGAACCCCCTCTTCGCCGACGCCGACGGCCCCGACAACATCCCCGGCACCATCGACGATGACCTCCGACTCTCCGCTGGTTCTCCCGCCATCGACCGCGGCGACAACTCGTTCCTCCCCGCCGGCATCGCGCTCGACTTCGCCAACTGCCCGCGCTTCGCCGACGATCCCTCGACCCCCGACACCGGAGCGCCGATCGGCGCCCTCATCGTCGACGCCGGCGCGCACGAGTTCCTCTTCCCCTGCCCGGGCGACGCCAGCACCGACCTGATGGTCGGCCTCCCCGATATCGCCGCGATCATCCAAACCTGGAACAGCACCGACGAAACCATCTGCACGCGCATCGACCTCGATCACTCGGGCGTCATCGGCCTCGGCGATATCGCCCTCGTCATCCAGCACTGGGGAGAAAGCTGCTCATGAAGCACTTCAATCGAAACGCTCGCATGCTCTTTGGCTCCGTCGCATTCGTCGGCGCGATCGCAGCGCTGACGCCGCCCGCCGATGCGGCCGTCATCTTCGTCAACGCCGAACTCACCACGGGCGCGAACGACGGCACCTCCTGGCCCAACGCCTTCCAGGGCCGCCTCGCCGTCCAGAGCGCCCTCGTCCTCGCGCAACCGGGCGATGAACTCTGGGTCGCGCAGGGCACCTACGCCCCCGCGCCACCCAACGGCCCGACCACCATCTCCCTCGTCATCCCCAGCGGCGTCGCGCTCCTCGGCGGGTTCGTCGGCACGGAAACCAGCGCGGACCATCGCAATCCCGCGGCTCATCCCACCATCCTCACCGCCGACCTGAACAGCGACGATCTATCGCACGTCTTCGCGACACTGGACGACAACAGCGACCACGTCGTCCGCTTCAACAACGCCGGCACAACCACCCTCCTCGACGGCTTCACCATCGAGCGCGGCACGGGCGGCGAATTCTCTTTCGACAACCCCGGCAGCGGCACCGGCGGCGGCGTGCTCATTCTCGCCGGCGCGCCGACCATCCGAGCCTGTCACTTCCGCGACAACGGACAGTTCAAAATGCTCGAGGGCGCGGGCATCTCAGCCCTCAACGCCGCGCCCCTCATCGAGGACTGCTCCTTCGTCGGCAACCGCGCCGGCACCGGGGCAAACATCAGCTCCCGCGCCGGGTCGAACACCACCGTCCGCCGATGCACCTTTGTCGAAGCCGACATCCAAACCGGCGGGATCAACGGCATGGGCATCGCCTCCGGCATCAACTACATCGGCGATCTGGATTTCACCAGCCACCTCACCGTCGAGGACTGTCTCTTCTCCATGCAGTGCCAGATCGCCACCAACGGCGTGGGCATCCGCATCGGCGGCGGAACTGCCGACATCCGCCGATCACGCTTCATCCGCAACACCAGCGGCGGGAACGCCGGCGCGCTCCGCGCCACCGCCGCTGCAGTCACCATCGACCGCTGCCTCTTCGTCGGCAACGAGGGCACGGCCGACGGCGGGGCGGCCATCGTCGTCGAAAGCCTCTGCCCCGGCCTCCGCATCACCAACAGCCTCTTCACCGGCAACGGTCGCACCGGCGGCGGGGCGACCCTTATTACGCAGGCACCAGCGCAAATCATCAACTGCACCGCATGGAATGATGGAAATCCTTCACAAGTGTTCTCGTTCCTCGGCACCATCGGCCCGGTTCACATCAGCAACTCGATCGTCTGGGACATCCAGAGCACGCTGGAGCCAATCGACGCGTTCGGCACCACGTTCTTCGCCGGCACAATCACCGCCAGCCGCTGCCTGATCGAAGGGTGGGCCTCTCAGTTCCCCGGCATCGGCAACTCCAACGCCAACCCTCAGTTCGTCGACGCCGACGGCCCCGACAACATCCCCGGCAGCATCGACGATGACCTCCGACTCTCCCCCAACTCCCCCGCCATCGACCGCGGCGACAACTCGTTCCTCCCCGCCGGAATCGCGCTCGACTTCACCAACTGCCCGCGCTTCGCCGACGATCCCTCGACCCCCGACACCGGAGCGCCGATCGGCGCCCTCATCGTCGACGCCGGCGCGCACGAGTTCCTCTTCCCCTGCCCGGGCGACGCCAGCACCGACCTGATGGTCGGCCTCCCCGATATCGCCGCGATCATCCAAACCTGGAACAGCACCGACGAAATCATCTGCGCACGGATCGACCTCGACCACTCGGGCGTGATCGGCCTTGGCGATATCGCTCGCGTCATCCAGCACTGGGGTTCGAGCTGCAATTGACGCGCGCAGAACGCGCGCTCACCCGCCCGCGCAGCGGTGACTTACCACTTCGTGAACGGCCGCCCCACGTACTCCGCCACCGGGCGGATGATCCGGTTGTTCGCGTGCTGCTCCATGATGTGCGCGCACCAGCCGGTGATCCGGCTCGCCACGAAGATCGGCGTGTACTGCGGCACCGGGATGCCCAGCGTGAAATACGTCAGCCCGCACGGGAAGTCCACGTTCGGGTGGATGTTCTTCTTGTCGAGCATGATCTTCTGCACCTGCTCGCCCAGCTCGAACCACTTCGTCGCCGCGTGCCCGCCCGGATTCCCCGTGTCCTTCGCCGCCACGGTGCGACCCAGCTTGTGCAGGATCGGCGCGCGGTGGTCGCCGTTCTTATAAACGCGGTGCCCGAAGCCCATCAGTTTGCGCTTCGTGTCGAAGGCGTTCTGCATCCAGTCATCGACCTTCTTCGTGCCGATGCCGGCTTCGCCCACGTCGCTCATGATCTCCTTGAGCATCTCCATCGCCATCTCGTTCGCCCCGCCGTGCAGCGGCCCCTTCAGCGCCGCGATCGCCCCCGTCACCGCCCCGTGCATGTCGCTCAGCGTGCTCGCGATCGTCCGCCCCGTGAACGTGCTGGCGTTGAAATCATGCTCGGCGTACAGAATCAAACTCACATCAATCACCCGCGCCGCTTCGCTCGTGGGCTTCTTCCCCGTCATCATCCACATCAGGTTCGCGGCGTGATCGAGCGACGCGTCCGGCTTCACGATCGGCGTGCCGTCGATCACGTTCTGCATGTGCCCGATGATCGTCGGGATCTGCGCGAGCAGACGTTTCGCCTTCCGCAGGTTCGCGTCCGCCTCCACGCTCTGGCAATCGGCATCAAGATGCCCCAGCACCGACACCGCTGTCCGCAGCGTGTCCATCGGCACCGTGTTCGGCAGCTTCGCCGTCTTCTGGATCGTCTCGACCACCAGCGCCGGCAGCTCGCGCATGCCGACGATCTCCTGCTTGAACGCGCTCAGCTCCGCCGCCGACGGCTTGTGCCCGACCAGCAGCACGAACGCCACCTCTTCAAACGTCGCGTGATCCGCGAGATCATGAATCTCATACCCGCGGTAGACGAGCTTGTCCTGCGCCACCGCGCCGACGGCGGTTTGCCCGGCAATGATCCCCTCCAACCCGGAGGTCTTCGGAGCGGATGAAGAAGCAGGGGCGGGAGCGGCAGGGGCAGTCGCGGCCATGGGCGAGAAAACTCCTTGAACATCAACAGGTTGAACTTCAACCCGCACCCAGCAAAACGCCGGACGCGGGGGAGAAAGAGTGTAGGCGATCCGCCAATTCCAATCACACCCGCGAACAACTCCAATCACTCCCGCAGCCCCCGCACGTTCGGGAACCGAAAGGGATCACAAATACCCCGCAAAACCCCGCAGACAGCATCGAGAAGCCGCAGCCCCGGACGCCCGAGCATGCTCCGACGCTCAGGGCCACGCCGCGTGCCACCGAGGTCGGTGCTCTGACCGACCTCGGTGCCGAAGATCAACACCAGCGCCGATCCCACCAACGAACGCCCAAGCCCGCGCGAACCCTCGTTGTCCCCGCCACGAACAACGCCGCCACACCTATCCTCAATCACCATGCCGAAGGGGCGCGCCAGATTCATCCGCCGACTGCTGCTCTGCGCCGCGCTGGGTGTGCTGACCAACATCGCCGTCGCGTGGGCGATCACCTGGTGGCTGCCGATCAAGCAAGGCGGCACACGCCTCGGCTACCTGGGCCTCGACGACTACATCTGCGAGGCATCACTTCGCGATCAGTTCGGACGAACCGATGTGTGGTGGTCCGCCCGCCGATTCGATCAGAGCCAGGACATTAATCCCGCGTGGTTCATACGACAAGCTAAGTCGCGTCCTCCAGTGTGGTCCTCGATATGGTCGCCGGACGAACGCGAGATCATGGCGAAGAGACCGTTGAGGTACAGAGACCATTTCGAAACCGCGATCGGGTGGCCGCTGAGAAGTTTTCTCTTCGGTCATGTGCCCCTCATCGCCGACGAGACTGCAACGATCTCGTACCTGCAGCAATCTCGTCCAGAATTCAAAGGTGCGTTCGCGGTCGAACTTCCGGGACAGTATCCGTCTCTCACCAGGTACATCCCACTCCCCTACCGCCCCATCTGGCCCGCCTTCCTCATCAACTCTGCTCTCTACGCCACGCTCTGGTTCGCGCTCCTGTTCATCCCCACCGCGCTCCGCCCGCGCGCTCGTCGCCGCCGAAACGCCTGCCTCTCCTGCGGCTACGACCTCCAAGGTCTCTCGCCAACGACCCCATGCCCAGAATGCGGCGCCGCCAACAACGCCACCACCAAATACCCCGCAGAAATCAGCACCACGGACGCCTGAGCGTGCTCCGACGCTCAGGATCAAGCACCCCGCAACTGGACGCCCGAGCATGCCCTGATGCTCAAGGTCAAACGCCCTCACAACACAAAATTCACGCGCATGTTCACGATTGCGCCGCAAAAAACGGAACCTACCCCCCATCGCGCTTGACCCTCATCAACCCCGGCGCATGATCCCCCCATGCACGCTCCGGGGAACAACCAACCATCCGATCGCGCGCCGCGCCAAGCGCCGGAAATCCGCCAGCCGCCCAGCAACCTCCCGCCGCTCCCCACGCCCGCCGCCGACATGCCGGGCTTCTGTCACTTCTTCCCCGCCTACCTCAGCCCGCGCATCCCCGACGAGCAGCTCAACGCCGAGCACGGCACCACCACCCGCCTCCTCGACGCCTGGCTCGCCGATCCCTCCGTCGCCGAAGCGCGCGCCCGCGTCGCGCGCGTCGACGCCGCCCGCGCCCTCGACCTCGCCCGCACGCACCTCTCCGTCGCCGTCGCCAACCTCTGCACGATGATGCTCGACGAAGCGACCGCGCTCGAGCCGCGCCGCAAAGCCGCCGCCGCCCTCCTCCGCTTCATCGCCCGGCACGATCGCCGCAAAGACTCCGACGATGATGGCACTGAACACGCCGGAACAACGAACAACCCACCCCCTCCCCCTCAGGGGGAGAATCCGGGGGGAGGGGGAGAGGGGTCTTGGACTCAGCCAAACTCGCCAACTCAACCCGCGCCCATGCATCGGTCGCCTGCACCCCCCGTGCCACGACAATCCGGTTCCTCCGGATTGTCGTGCGATCACGCGAGCGTCACCGCCTCACCCCTCCCCGTCACCCCAGCACGCGAATACGATGACTCTCCCGCGCCGATGCCCCCATGCCAACCCCCGCGCTCCAACAACACGCCTCCCCGCCCGCTGATTCTTCAGCAAACGCCGCGGCTCTCGCGCGCTATCACCGCCAGATGCTCCTCCCCCAGCTCGGCGACTCCGGCCAACGCCATCTCCTCAACTCCCGCGCCGTCATCGTCGGCTGCGGCGCGCTCGGCTCACCCGCCGCCGAACTCCTCTGCCGCGCCGGCGTGGGCGAACTCATCCTCATCGACCGCGACATCGTCGAACTCTCCAACCTCCACCGCCAGACCTTGTACGACGAAGCCGATGCGCGCGAAGCGCTCCCCAAAGCCGAGGCCGCCGCGCGCCGGCTGCGCCAGATCAACTCAACCATCACCATCACGCCCCGCGCCGAGGACTGCACCCACCGCACCATCGCGCGCCTCATCGGGCCGCGCGACCGCCCCACTGTCCTGCTCGACTGCACCGACAACTTCGAGACGCGCTACCTGCTCAACGACGCCGCCGTCTCGCTCAACCTCCCGCTCATCTACGCCGGCGCTGTCGGCACATCGGGCATGCTCAAGCGCATCCAACCGCGCAAGACCACCTGCCTGCGCTGCCTCTTCAACGACCCGCCGCCCCCCGGAACCGCGCCCACCTGCGAGACCGCCGGCGTCTTCCCGCCGCTCACCGCGCTCCTCGGCGCACTCCAGGCCGCCGAAGCCATCACGCTCCTCAGCGGCCACACCGCCGCGCTCACCCGCGGCCTGCTCACCATCACACTCTCACCCTTCGAATCACGCCGCGTGCTCACCGACGATCACCCGCGCGCCGATTGCCCCTGCTGCGCGCTCCATCAGTTCGACTGGCTCGAAGGCAAACACGGTTCCGCCGCCGCCGCCCTCTGTGGCCGCGCGAGCGTCCAGGTCACCCCCACCATCACCGAATCCACCCAGCGCCTCGACCTCAACGCCGCCGCCGCACGACTCTCACCACACGGCGACTTCACCGCCACCCGCTTCCTCGTCCGCGGCTGCTTCACCACCGAACGCGCCGACGAATCGGGAGCAACCCCCATCGAACTCACCCTCTTCCCCGACGGCCGCGCCATCTTCACCGGCACCAGCAAACCCGAGCGCGCCCGCGCGCTCTACGCCCGCTACGTCAGCGCCTGACGCGCCATCCGCCGCGCTCGGCTACGCTCACCCGCGTGTTCACCGGACTCATCCAATCCGTCGCCCGCGTCGCGAAGATCACCCCCTCGCCCGCCGGCGCGCACCTCGAGATCGACCCCGCGGGCTGGACTCATGCGCCCGCGCTCGGCGATTCCATCAGCATCGACGGCTGCTGCCTCACCGTTGCCGCCATCACGCCCGGGGGCTGCTGGTGCTTCGACGCGGTGGCGCAGACGCTCTCCGTCACCACGCTCGGATCGCTCCGCGCGGGCTCGCGCGTAAATCTCGAGCACGCCTGCCGCGCCGACACGCTGCTGGGCGGGCACATCGTGCAGGGTCACGTCGACGGTGTGGCGGACGTGATCCGCGCCCAGCGCGACCCCGCCGACTGGCGCGTCCGCTTCCGCCCGCAGCGCGAGCTGATGGAGTGCATGGCCCCGAAGGGATCGGTCGCCGTCTCGGGCGTCTCGCTCACCATCGCCGATGTGGGCGACGACTGGTTCGAAGTGGCGCTCATCCCCACCACGCTGGAGAAGACCAATCTCGGCGAACTGCGCGAGGGCTCGCGCTGCAACATCGAGACGGACATCATCGCGCGAACCGTGGTGCAGTGGCTGCGCCGCCAGCGCGGATCGGCGTGAATCACCCTTCGGCGGCGTCGACCTCCGCGATGGCGCGAAAGCGCTTGTTCCCGCCGCACACGCCGCGCTTGCGCGGCGGCTGCTCGCTCAGCGCCTCGCGGAAGAACGCGATGAACCGCATCGCCGCCGGGCTCCACTCGCGCGCTTCAAGCTCGCGGAGCGCGTCTTCCATTGAACCGGCGCCGCGCTCTCGGTACAGCGCACGGTACACCGTCTTCACATCCACCCGGTCCTGCGGCACGAGCGTCGGGTTCCGGCGCAGCCCCACCGCGTTCAGCCCCGAGACGGTGTTCAGCCCCGCGAGGATCACCCACGGCGGGACGTGCATGCTGGCGCGCCCGCACGCCTGGAACATCACACCCTCACCCACCTGCGTGAACTGATGCACAGCGGCAAACGCGGACATCACACAGAAGCTGCCCAGGCGCGCGTGCCCGGCGAGGCACGCGCCGTTCGCCATGGTCACGTTGTCTCCGATCTGCGCGTTGTGCCCGGCGTGGGACTGCACCATGAAGTAGCCGTTCGAGCCGACGCGTGTCGCCGGCCCGTTCCAGTTGCCACGGTGGAACGTTGCGCCCTCGCGGAAGACGTTCTTGTCGCCGATGACCAATTCGCCCGGCTGGTCGGGCTTGAAGGAGCGGTCCTGCGGATCGCCGCCGAGCACGGCGTAGGGATGCACCTCGTTGTGCGCGCCGAGCGTCGTGTGCTTCACGATGATGGCGCGCGGGTGCAGGATGGTCCCCTCACCGATGACGCAGCGCGGGCCAACGATCGTATCGGCGCCGACACGCACGTTCGGGCCGATGGTGCTGGTCGGGTCAATCCGCGCGGAGGGATCGATGATGGCGGACGGGTGGATGCCGGAAGAAGCGGCGGTCAACGCGGTGAACTCCGGTCGGCGGGTGCGTCAGAGCGGTCCGGGGGGCGGGGGTACAACAATCGGCCCGGGCCGCGGAACGCCAGGAAGCGGACGAAGACCGGGAATTATAGCGGACCCGCGGGGGGAGAGAACCGGGCCGCAAATGGCGCGATCGCCCCAGCGATCTCGATCATCCGCCGCGCCGAGCCGCGCCCCTCGCACACACCAATGTCACGAGTTGGACGGCGCGTTCGGCGACGAGCGCTGGCCGGGCTGATTCCGCGGGCGCGACTGCTCCGTGCCGCCCGTGAACAGCCGGTCAAGCGCCGAGTCCTTCGTCGGCACGATCGCGATCGCCGACAGGTCGTCCACCTGGTGCAGCGAGCCGGACTGGCGGTCGATCTCGCTGCCGAGTTTCTTCATCGCGTTCGAGATGCCGTCGCGGTGCCAGGCGCGCGCGAGGCGGACGAAGTGCTCCACGTAATGATGATTGGGCAGCTTCTTCGAGCGCGCATCGGCGGAGACGACCGGGAACGCCGTCTCGAACCCGTCGGAGTGGACGACGAGCATCTCGTCTGGCGCGAGCGTGAAGCTCACCTCGTCGTACTGCGCGTCGGGGAAGACGCCCAGCAGCCCGCCGGAGGTTTCGATGCGCGTCGTGTGCGTGGGCGAGGAGTCGTCGGGGTCGTCGGAGATTCTGATCCGCAGCGGCGGCGGATGCCCCGCGCCGGCGAGTGTGACTCTCCGCGTGCGCACGTCGATCACGCCGTACACCGCGGTGGCGAAGCGCGACCCGTTGCCGTGCCGGTCGACCATCTCTTCGTTCAGTCGGCGGAGCACCTCGGCGGGGGCGAGCAACGTCGCACCGTCGGGCGTGACGACCTTCGTCGTGAGCCCGCGCGCGATGACCATGGTCATCAGCGCCGCCGGCACGCCGTGCCCCACAGCGTCGGCAAGGAAGAAGCCGACGTGGTTCTCATCAAGGCGCAGCACATCGTAGATATCGCCGCTGACGTAGCCGCAGGGGCGGAAGAGCACGTGGAAGTCAAGGTTCGGCACGGGCGGGAGCGCCTTGGGCAGGAACTCGCGCTGCACGCTGGCGGCGAGCTGCAATTCGTCCTGCAGCTTCTCCATCTCGGTGCGCAGGCCGCCCTGGAACCGGCGGAGCAAACGGGCTTCGTCTTCGGCGGCGCGGAGCAGTTCTTGCCGCGCCATCACCGCGCCGAGCGTGGCGGCGACGACCACCGGGTTCTCGTCCTTCTTGAACGCGAACAGCCCGCTCGACCCCGAGCGCGCGAAGCGCTTCGGCTCGTCGGCGAGCACGGCGACGGGGAGCAGTTCATCACCCAGCGCGTCGATCAGCCGGTGTACGTCGGCGGGGTCGTCGGTCGCGCGCGTGATGACGAGCACCGCCGTGGGCGTGGGGCGCGCGTCGTCGCTCGGCGGGTCGTGCAGCGGGACGAACGAGATGTGCGGCAGCGGCGCGTACTCTGGCCAGTGGTCGGAGATGGGGCGCCACCAGCGCGCCTGCGCCAACTCGGGCTCCTCGCCCGTCGCGATCAGCAGGATGGGCGCGCCCCCGGCGGGCGACTTCGTGGGTCGGGTCACTGGTGTGGTCCGAGAAGCGCCGGGCGCGCGTCGCACGGCCCCCCTCGGATCGGATCACTTCAGCCGCTTCTTAAGACCCTCGCGGTCGAACTCGATGAGATCGCCCGGTTTCACGCCGAGTTTCCGGTATGTGCCGCCCGCGAGCTCGACCGCGTAGCGCGCCGGGTAGCGGCTGGAGTACCGCTTGAGGCGCTGCTCGTAGATTTCCGGGCTTTCGCCCGCGCGCTGCGGGTCCTCGGGGGTCATCTCGTGGATCGTGAGCACGCGCCCGGAGTCGTCGAGGAACGCGACGTCGATCGGCACGGGGCAGTCGCGCATGACGAACTCGAGCACGGAGACAATGGGGAAAACGAAGATCATCCCGCCGTCGGCGGGGATTTCGGTACGCCCGCCCAGCCCTTTCGTGCGGGTGGCGTGGTCGAGCGCGCCGTCGAGCTTGAACTGGGTGCCGGCGACGGTGACGATCTCGCGCCCGTCGGCGGTGCGCGTGTCGCAGCCGATCAGCACAAGACTCTGAACGCAGAGGACGCAGAGGGAGACGAAGAAAAGGATGGCGCGGAGCATGGGTGTATGCACTCAGGAGTTGGTTTTCGTGAGCCAGCGATCGTCGTTGTTGGTGAAGGTTACCCGCGCGCGGGGGAGTCGGTTCAGCTCAAACCCGGCGGCGTATTCGGCGGCGGACATGGGCTTCGGAGGTTGGTCGGGGTTGGTCACGCCGCTCCAGTAGGCGAGCAGCCCGATGACGCGCTCGGCGGGGACGCCGCGGGCGCGGTAGGTATCAAGCCGGGTGTCGCCGTGGCGCTTCGCGAGCCGGCGGCCGTCGGTGCCGACGACCAGCGGCAGGTGGCAGTAGCGCGGGATCGGCGCGAGATTCAGTGCTTCGTAGAGCAGCAGTTGACGCGCGGCGGAGTCGAGCAGGTCGTCCCCGCGGACGATGTGCGTCACGCCCTGGCGCGCATCATCCACCACGACCGCGAGCTGGTACGACGGCTGCGCGCGCTTGGTCCAGATCACGAAGTCGCCGATGGTGTCGATGGGGCGGCCGCGCTGCGGGCCCGCGAAGTCGTCGGCGAACTCCACCGCCCGGTCGGGGACGGCGAAGCGCCAGTTCGTCTCGGCGTCGACGAACTCGCGCGGGTGCAGCGCGGGGCGCAGCTCGGGCGGGAAGCGGATTTCGCCCGTGCCGACGGGCGCGCCCGGATCGGCGCCGAGTTCCTGCGGGGCGCTGGCGGCGGCTTCGATCTCCGAGCGCGTGAGTTCGGAGGGGTACGCGGCGGCGCGGGCGGCAAGTGTGCGCATCGCATCGAGGTACGGCGACAGGTCGTGCGACTGGATGATGGGGCCGGTATCCCAGTCGATGCCGAGCCAGCGGAGCGTGTCGATGCACGCCTCGGCGGCGCCGGGCTTGATGCGCGGGCCGTCGAGGTCTTCGATGCGCAGCACGATGCGCCAGCCGAGCCGGCGCGCGAGCGCCCAGTTGATGAGGAACGTGCGCGCGTTGCCCAGGTGCAGCGCGCCGGTGGGCGACGGGGCAAGGCGGGTGGTGGGAGTGGGCGTCTTCAAGATTCACCACAGAGACACGGAGAGCACGGAACGGGGATTTATAACGCGAAGATCGCAGAGAGCGCGAAGAGGGAAAATGCGTCGGGGGTCAGAGCGAGTTTGTTCTTGGTCTATCCCGTTCTCTTGTCATCTCCTCTCTTTTGCCTTCATCTCTTTGCGCCCTTCGCGATCTTCGCGTTGAAGAATCTCTCCTCCGCGTCCCCCGTGCCTCCGTGGTTCAATGCGTCAACAAGAGCGCGGCACGGGCGTTCGCCGCGCGATAGGCTGGTGGTTCACGCCGCTGGGCGGCGAGGGAGGCGATCACCATGGCGGCGAAAGCGAGCACCAAAGCCCCGCAGAAGCTGACGGAAGAGCAGATCGCGGACCAGTTGAAGCCTCTGCCGCAATGGGCCGAGGTGGCGGGGTCGATCCAGCGGACGTACCAGTTCAAGGATTTCATCGCCGCCATGAAGTTCGTGAATCGCGCGGCGGAACTCGCCGAGAAGGTGCAGCACCACCCGGACATCCTCATCCGCTGGAACAAGGTCACGCTCTCGCTCAACACGCACGACGCGGGCGGGATCACGCAGAAGGATTTCGATCTCGCGGCGCAGCTCGACGCGACACCGGGGGTTTGAGGAAGAAGATTCACCGCGGAGACGCTGGGGGCGCGGAGGTTGAAGCCATGGCGATGTTCGAGAGCCGCGTGCGCGTTGAAGCGCCGGTCGATCGCGTGTTCGAGGTCTTCTCGAATGTGCGCGAGGCGCCGAAGCACATCAAGGGGATCACCGCGCTGGAGGTGCTGACCGACGGGCCGATCGGCACGGGCACGCGCTTCCGCGAGAGCCGCGTGATGTTCGGCAAGACGGCGACGGAGACGATGGAGTTCACCGAGTTCCAGCCGGGGCGGGCGTACACCGTCGGCTGCACATCCTGCGGCGTGGAGTACGCGACGCGCTTCACATTCACGCCGACGGGCGGCGCGGGTAGTCCCGGTGGTTCCGGCGGAACCGACGTCGTGATGACGACGACGGCGCGACCGGTGACGCTGATGGCGAAGATCATGTCGCCGCTGATGGGGCTGATGATGAAGGGCGCGATGAAGAAAATGCTCGAGGGGGATTTGAACGCGATGAAGGCGGCGGCGGAGCGGGGGAGCTGAGTGCTGAGGAACGAGTGCTGAGTGCTGCGGGTTTTGGGTTGGGGGTTTTGAGTTGGGGGCCGGAGACCGGAAGCTTGAAGCTTGGAGCTTGAGGCTGGGAGCCGGAAGACTGCGACGTTCGGCGCGGGAGGTCGCGCGTGCGGCGATGGGTGAAGAGAATCCCGGTGTGCTTGGCACTCGGCGTGCTGACAACGGTCGCGCTGCCGTGGGTATCAATACTGATGCGCGGCGCAGCACCGGTCGGGCCATCGCTGCGTGTGAACCGCGTCATTCTGATCGACCGAGAGCCCAGCATCGACGGTGTTCGCGAGAGAGATTGGATCAGTGATCGTTACCGGCTGAGAACACCGAGCAGTTGCCTCTGCGTCGCCATCGGGCCCGAAGTTGCACTTGCGGATTGGGCTGTGAGCACCGCCGAAGGCGCTCTTACCGCCGAGGACTTTGATCTGACACTCACGGCCTATGGATGGCCATTCAGATGTGTCCAATCGAGCGAACGAAAGAGCCGCATCGACTTGAGCAGCACTGTTCTCTTCACTGGTTACACACCGCCAACGGCCACCAACACCACTCCGGCTCGATTCCCACTGCCACACTCACCGATCGTGCGCGGGCTGGCCCTCAGCTCGATCTTCTATGCAATTCTCTTGGCTGGACTCATCCCATTCCCGCGCATCCTGATTCGATGGCGGAGGCAGCAGCGAAACCAATGCGGCGGGTGCGGGTATTGTCTGGTCGGCCTCCACTCTTCTCGTTGCCCTGAGTGTGGTGATTCGGTCATTGCATCATGGGCGCAGCCTAAGTCGGCGGTCGTTGTCACGGAGCCTTGAGATGCGGCGCTGGGTGTGGCGAGTGGTGGTGTGTCTCGCGCTCGGCGTGTTGACGACGGTGGCGGTGGCATGGGGAATCTCGATGTCCGCTCAGCTTCGATTCGGACCGTTCGCCACGCGTCCGCCCGATGGCGCGCAGTTTCGAAGCCCGGAACAACAGTATTGGCACGGGCAACTTCAGGAGTGGACCGGCTACTCGTCGTTGGGGCTCCATCCCTATCGCGCCATGACACACCCGGCGTACTACTTTGAGCGCAGGATCGATGTCGCGCCCCGGTGGACGGCTGGGTGGCGTGACAATCTCCCGACGATCACTCACTTCATTCATGTGAACCGCGCAGGTTGGCCGTTCAAGTGCCTTCGTGGTTCGGCCGTAACGGCTGACTACCCCGACGAGCCGTATAGCGCCACGCGAGTACGTGAAGGGCTGCGCGTTCCGAACTGGACCAAGCGATCGGCGAATCCTCACCACTCGCTGATTCTTCTACCGACGTCGGCACTCTGTCCCGCGATGTTGATTGATGCCCTGTTCTATGCCGCGCTGTGGCTCGCGGCGATCACTGTTGTTCCGACGACTCGCCGGCTGCGCCGCCGCCAGCGCGGACTTTGCCCCGCGTGCGGCTACGACCTTCACGGCCTCAGCGCCGCCCGCTGCCCGGAATGCGGCGGGGCTACCATTCCCTCCTCTTCATGCACGACACCTCCCAGCCAACCCGCTTAAGCGCTCGCGCGAATCCGCGTGTCGGCGTGCCGCTGACGATCGGGGCGGTGACGCTGCGGAGCAATCTGTTGCTCGCGCCGATCGCGGGGTATTGCGATTTGGCGTTCCGGATTGTGTGCCGCGAGCAGGGCGGGCTTGGCCTCGCGTGTACGGATTTGCTCTCGCCGCACGGGCTCTTGCGCGGGTCGATGCACTCGCTTGATCTGGCGGCGACGAACGAGCTGGACAAGCCCTTGTGCATGCAGCTGTACGGGGCGGAGGGGGAGATTCTGGCGGAGGGGGCGCGCTGGGCCGTCGATCACGGCGCGACGGTGATCGACATCAACATGGGCTGCCCCGTCGACAAAGTGACGAAGAAGAACGGCGGGTCGATGCTGCTGTGCGACCCGTGCGCCACGGTGCACCTCGCGGAGATGGTGGTCCGCGCGGCGGAGCGCGCCAGCGCCGGGCGCGTGCCCGTCACCGCGAAGATGCGCCTCGGCTGGGATAACGAGCGGTTCGTCGCCCCCCGGCTGGCGCGCGATCTCGCGGGCGCCGGGATTCAACTCGTCACGGTGCATGGGCGCACGACGGAGCAGAAGTTTACGGGCGGCGTGAACCACGAGGGCATCCGTCGCGTGGTCGAATCGGTTGACGGCGCGATCCCCGTGCTCGGCAACGGCGACGTGACCACCGCCCTCGGCGTGATCGACATGATGGAGCGCACCGGCTGCGACGGCGTGATGATCGGGCGCGGGGCGCTGGCGGCGCCGTGGATCTTCCGGCAGGGGTGGGAGGTTCAGAAAGTCCAAAGTGCAAATGAGCAAAGTGCAATTGAAAGACAGTTGAGCCCGAGCCAGACCGGGTCACGCCAGCATTTGGACTTTGTGACTTTGGACTTTGGACTTTCCCCCGCCGACCCCCCGCTCGCGGAAAAACTCGCGATCATCCGCCGGTACTTCGCCCTGATGCTCGAATACCGCGACGAGCGGTACGCGATGAATCACATCCGGCGGCGGATCGCGTGGTTCGCGAAGAAGCTGGGGCCGTGCAAGCCGCTGCGCGAGCGGGTGCGCACCGCGCCGGACGCGGCGGGGGTGCGCGCGGCGCTGGATGAGTTCGAAGCGGGCGGTCTGCGCTGGTTCCCGCGCGAGACGGCGGGAGCCGGGGTGGGGGCGGAGGGCGATGACGGCGGCGAGGAAACCGTCGCCTGATTTAGCGGCATAGGGAGAGATGCTCGATTGAATCGGCGTGGGCTGGAGGTGGATGATGCGAGATCATCGAATGGTGAAGGCGGCGGCGCTGGCGGTGTTCGCATCGCTCGGCGCGGCGGCGGCGGCGGGCCCGGTGTACACGCGGGTGATGAGCTTTGCGATCCCGGAGGAGATGACCGCGCTGCCGGCGAAGGAGTCGCTGATCGTCAGCACGGCGCAGGGGCGGGTGGTGAACACGCGCGTGCGGGCGACGTTTGAGACGGTCGGCGGGTATGACGCCGCGGATGTGAGGGTGTTCCTGATCCACGCGACGCGCGGCACGGCGGTGATCGGTTCATCGCTGGGATGGAACGGGCAGGGCACGTTCAGCGCCGAGTTCGAGACCGCGGATCTGAACGGCGAGATCGATTTCTTCGGCAACCCGTTCGCGACGTGGATCATGGTGCGGGAGAGCGGGCTGCCCGGCGGCCTGGCGGTGATCGGGCGCTTCACCGATTCATCGTTCGATGTCGAGTACATCCCTGACTGCCCGGCGGACCTCGACGGCGACGGGTTCGTGGGGCTGGGCGATATCGCGTCGATCATCGGCGCGTGGGGGGACGACTCGCCGCGGGCGCTGCAGGATTTGGATGGCGATGGTCAGGTGGGGCTGGGCGATCTGGCGGTGGTGATCAATGCGTGGGGGTTCGAGTGCCCATGCCCGAATTGTCGGTGAGACTTACGGCACAGTGAGTCAGAAGAGTTGCTTTACGAGCACCAGCACTCCTAGCGAGATGAACACCAGGGTCGCGCACAGGATCCGTATGCCAAGCCACGAGTATGCCCACTCGGGAAGGCGTCTCGTGCCGGTGCTGATGACGAGCAGCGCGGCGGAGAACGACGCCCAGATGAACCACGTCCGCCGAACTTCCGGATCCGGAGTGAGCGCGGACCAGAGCAGCAGCACGAGCATCCACGCGGCCATGAATCGGGCCAGACGTACTCCGCTGCGGCAATTGTCTGTGTTTGAGGACTTGTGGTGGTTCATGGTGCGCGGAAGAGATAGACGCCGAAGCCGAGCGTCTCGCGGCCCCATGTGAGATACGCCTCGCGCCAGGGGCGGATGCGGGCGAGCATCTCGCTCGCATCAGGATCGTCCGGGTTCTCGCGGACGTGCGATTCGATGGTTGAGGAGTAGGTCCACTCGTAGTCGTCCCACTCGTCGGTCGTCGCGGTGGCGGCGAAGTGGGGCGTGAGGCCCAACGCGATCGCTCGCTCGATGTTGCCCGCGTGGGTGGTGAACTGCGATTCGTCATCGCCCAGGAACTTGAGGTACTCGGGCGCGGGGGGCTTGGCCCAGAAACCCTCGGCGATGAGCAGCCAGCCGGCGGGGTTGAGCCGATCGAGGAGCGTGCGGAGGGTGGGCTCGTAGCCGCCGAGGGCGTGGAGCGAGCCGGTGCAGCAGGCGAGGTCGAAGCGCTGGGCGGGGTTGGCGTTGAGCCACGCGAGCGCGTCGGTCTCGTGGATGGCGATGTGCTCGGCGAAGCCCGCGTCGTTCACGCGGCGCTGTGCATCGGCGGCGAAGAGCGGCGAGCGTTCGACGCCCACGGCGCGGACGCCGCGGTCACCCCGGTGTCCCCAGGCGTGCGCGAGGCGGATGAGGAGTTCCGCCTTGCCGCAGCCGATGTCGATGGCGGCGGCGTTCTCGGGAAGTTCGAGCCGCGCGATCACGCCGTCGAGCTTGTCGAAGCTCAGCGGGTTGCAGATGGCGCGGTGCGTGTGGGCGATGAAGGAGAAGCGGTCGCGGTTCATGGCGGGAGTGTGGCAGCGCGTCAGCGCGTCGTCGAACGCGGGGTGCGCCCAACGCCGCGTGCTTCGTTGCCCGCCGTCCCGGATTCGCGCTCGCGCCTCATGTGGCGCCGAGCACTCGGCGGACGAATTGCTCTTTCGCATCTCGATATTCGGCCATCGGTCGCCCGTGCCATGACCGCTTGAGCGCGTTGTATTCGTTGACTCGTTCGGGGTTGGCGCGGAGTTGGTCGCGGAACGCGCGGAAATCGGCGTCGTCGGTCGAGTTGATGATGACGAGCTGCACGCCGACGGGGATGTCGTCGCGCTCGGTGGCGAACGAGGCGAATGTCGCCGACCAGTTCTCGGTCTGGTGCGGTGTGAAGCGGCGCGCGAGTTCAGCGGCGGCGGCTTGGAAGTCGGCGGGCTCGACGCGCGCGAGGAGGTCGATGTCGCCCTTGGTCAGGCAGCCGGGGATCGCTGTCGCGCCGATGGGTTCGATGATGGCGCAGGGCAGGAGGGCGCGGAGTTCGCTCGTGAGTTCGGCGGTGATGCGGGCGATGATTGCCGGCGCGTGCGGGTTGGTGTTGAGGGTGAACAATTCCGCGCCGGGGGGCGGCGTGGAATTCCTCGGATCGCTCGGGGTACCCTGTGGCATGGCCACTGCAATTCCGACGGCTGCTCTTGAATACACGCTGACTGTTGATGATTGGGTCGGCGCGCACTTGCGAGCGATGGACAGTGTGGTCGCGTCCAAGAACAGCGTTCTGGACAACTACAGGATGCTATCCAAAGTCTGGACCACGCTGTTCGTCGTCGGCTTGGCCGCGTTTATCGTAGTGAAGTGGATCCTGTCCAATCAGGTGGCGTGGGTTGCGGTGGCGATGCTGGGCGTCTACTTCGTGCTGGTTGTCGTGCATCGATTTGTGAGGTCTCCACTCAAGACCGCCGCGCGCCGTGCCGTGGAAGAGTCTGTCCGGACAGGCCAGATGCCGGTCCCGCTCGGGCCGACCCGGCTCTGGCTTGACGAGGACGGCGTCCATATCTCGAACGAGTGGGGCTCGGGCGTCCACTTCTGGCGGAGTGTGCGGGAGGTCGACGATCTCGGCGACGTCTACCGGCTCGAGTTCCAGTTCGGGATTCAGACTGTGCTGCCGAAGCGAGCGTTCTCCCCGCAAGATTCGATGGACGAATTCATCGAAGCGGTCCGCTCGCGCGCGGCGCCACCGACGCGGCGGACCGGGCCGAGTGCCGCGTAGCGCGGGCGCGCTTCGCCGAGGCATCGGTCGAATCGCGTGACGCGACTATCGCGCCTTCACCGGCGCCCGCCCGACGGAGTAGTAGTTGAACCCCGCCCGCTCCATCGCGTCGCGCTTGTAGAGGTTCCGGCCGTCGAAGATGACGGCGGACTTCATGAGTTCCTTCAGCTTGCCGAAGTCGGGCTGCTTGAACTCGTCCCAGTCGGTGCTGATGATGAGGGCATCGGCGCCGCGGGCGGTTTCGTACAGCCCGTCGGAGATTTCGAAGGCTTTGGGGTTTTCGCGCTCGACGTTCTCGGCGGCGACGGGGTCGAAGCCGCGGACCTTCGCGCCGGCCTGCTTGGCCCAGAGCATGAGATCGACGGCGGGGGCTTCGCGGATGTCGTCGGTGTGCGGCTTGAACGCCATGCCCCAGAAGGCGAGCGTCTTGCCCTTCAGCGAACTCTCGCCGCCGAAGTGGCCGGTGATTTTGTTCCAGAAGAGCTTGCGTTGGCGCTGGTTCACATCGTGCACGGCTTGCGAGAGCTGCGTGGCGACCTTCTTCTGGTTGCCCATCATGATGCACGCGAGCGTGTCTTTGGGGAAGCAAGACCCGCCGTAGCCGAGGCCGGGGTAGAGGAACTGGTTGCCGATGCGTTTGTCGGCGCACATGCCCTCGCGGACCTTGCCGATGTCGGCGCCGTAGGCTTCGCACAGGGCGGCCATCTCGTTGATGAAGCTGATCTTGGTGGCGAGGAAGTTGTTGCTGGCGTACTTGACCATCTCGGCAGAGAGCACGTCCATGATGTAGATGGGGTGCCCCTGGCGGACGAAGGGGTCGTAGAGTTCGCGCATGAGGTCGCCGGTGCGCTCGTCTTCCACGCCGCAGACCACGCGGTCGGGCTTCATGAAGTCGTTGATCGCGGCGCCTTCCTTGAGGAACTCGGGGTTGTCGGCGACGCTGAAGGGGAGATCGCCGACGATCTTCTTGATGCGCTCCTTGACGGCGAGCGTGGTGCCGACGGGGACGGTGGACTTGACGACGACGACCTTCGGCTCCTGGTTCGGGCCGAGCGCCTTGATCGCCTGCCCGATGGCGTCGGCGGCGCCCCAGACGTAGCTCATGTTGGTCTCGCCGTTCTCGCCCGTGGGCGTGCCGACGCAGATGAAGATCATCTGGGCGTTCTTGTAGGCGCTGGCGGCGTCGGTGGTGAAGTGCAGGCGGCCCGCCTGCACGTTCTTCTCCATCATCTCGGTGAGGCCCGGCTCGTAGATGGGGCATCCGCCACCGAGGAGGATGTCGATCTTGCGTTTATCGGTGTCGAGGCAGATGACATCGTTGCCGGTGTTGCTGAAGCACACGCCGGTCACGAGACCCACATAGCCGGTACCCACCATGGTCAGTCGCATCTTCAAACCTTTCACCACAGAGAACACAGAGAGCACGGAGTTGGAAATCTGATTGAATTCAGGTCAGAACCAGACGAGACAAAGAACCGGAAAGCCAGCGGGAGGAAGGGAGCGATGACGAACAGAATCAGTTTGTAGTTGTTGTGGCCGCCATGCGTTGCGAGGGCGTAAAGGCAAAGTGTCTACATCACCCGGCGTTTCACGCCGTCCTTGAGGAGATTGACGTTGAAGTTGATG
The DNA here is from genome assembly GCA_964391865.1 of uncultured Phycisphaeraceae bacterium. Taxonomy (GTDB): domain Bacteria; phylum Planctomycetota; class Phycisphaerae; order Phycisphaerales; family UBA1924; genus DASZQL01. The sequence continues at coordinate 42,960 of CAYMNQ010000003.1, read as the reverse complement.
AGCAAGCCGACCTTCAAGCCGGAGAGCCTGAGGTAAGTAAGCAGTTGGGCTTCGTGGATCGGGGAGAGTTCTTCGACGCTCTTCAATTCCTCGATAACGGAGCCCTCGACGACGAGATCGAGCCGGTAGCCGCAGTCGATCCGCTCGCCGTCGTAGACCACCGGCATTTCGGCCTGGCGTTGGAATGCAATCCCCTGCTTCGAGAGTTCGTGGCAGAGGCACGCCTCGTACGCGGATTCGAGCAGGCCCGGCCCCAGCGCGCGATGCACCTCGATCGCCGCGCCGATGATCCGTTCTGTCAACTGCTCGTGCATCGGTCTGAACCCATTCCCAACTCTGAACCACCTCTGTGCTCTCTGTGTCCTCTGTGGTGAATTCTTAGTAATTGGGCGTCGGTGCCCGGTACTTCGACATGTCGATCGATTTGAACCAGTCGATCGTTTTCTTCAGCCCCTCGCGCAGCGGCACCTTCGGCTCCCAGCCGCCGAGGTGCTTCTTCGCCAGCGTGATATCCGGCTGGCGCTGCTTGGGGTCGTCCGCCGGCATGGGCTTGTGGACGATCTTTGACTTCGACCCGGTGAGTTCGATCACCATGTCGGCGAGCTGCTTCATGGTGAACTCGTGCGGGTTGCCGATGTTCACCGGCCCGATGAATGAATCCGCGCCGTTCATCATGCGGATCATGGCTTCGATGAGGTCGTCGCGGAAGCAGAACGAGCGGGACTGCAGCCCGTCGCCGTAGAGCGTGATGTCCTCGCCCAGCAGCGCCTGGCGGATGAAGTTGGAGACGACGCGTCCGTCGTAGGGGTGCATGCGCGGGCCGTAGGTGTTGAAGATGCGTACGATCCGGATGTTGACCTTGTTCATCCGGTGATAGTCCATGAAGAGCGTCTCGGCGGCGCGCTTGCCCTCGTCGTAGCAGGCGCGCGGGCCGAGCGTGTTGACGCTGCCGCGGTAGCTCTCGGGCTGCGGGTGGACTTCCGGGTCGCCGTAGACCTCGCTGGTCGACGCCTGCAGCACCTTCGCGCGGCAGCGCTTCGCCATGCCGAGGATGTTGATCGCGCCCATGACGCTGGTCTTCATCGTCTTGATGGGGTTGTACTGGTAATGCCCCGGCGCGGCGGGACAGGCGAGGTTGAAGATCTCATCGACCTCGAGCCACAGCGGGTGCGTGACGTCGTGCCGGATCAGCTCGAAGTTCCGCTTGCCGAGCAGGTGCTCGACGTTGGTCTTCTGGCTGGTGAAGAAGTTGTCGAGGCAGATCACGTCGTGACCCTGCTCGACCAGGCGCTCGCAGAGGTGCGAGCCGAGGAAGCCGGCGCCGCCGGTGACGAGGATGCGCTTGATCTCTGACACGAGGGGATTCCTCGAAAAGGAAGACAAGGAACGCGGCACGGCCCCGGCCCCGCAGGGGAACTGTCGTCGAGCGCCCACCGCGCCGGCGAAGAGGGGCGTCAAGGATAGCGGACCCGCCCGACGCACGCGGCGGCGGATGGTCCATCGGCCGGATCAGCGGGCGACTGCGACTTGGGGACGGCGCGGGAGCGTGTTATCGTCCGGTTCAGGTTATGTTTGTGCGGCGTGAAAACCGTCGAGTTTACTCACGCACGCCCTCGACGGCGATGCCGCCGCCGTCGGCGACGCGCTCGCGGCGTTCGATGCCTTCGATGTTGGGGATGCGGCTGTCGAAGACCGGATGTTCGCGCACGTCATCGAAGCCCGCCTGGCGCATGTGATGGATGAGCGAGTCGGAGTCGTACATCCACTTGTGCCAGTGGAAGCCGAAGGCGGCGGAGTACATCCGCCAGAGGATGCTGCCCTTGAGCGGGAAGCGCTCGTGGTAGAGCAGCCGGTCGTTCATCCGATCGGCGGGGGGCGCGTTCCGCGGCGACTCCGGGAAACAGTGATCGAGGCGCGGGCCGCCGAGGTACTCCTGCACGATGGTCTTGAGGTCGGGGACGACGAAGCGGGCCACGCCGCCCGGTTTGAGGACGCGCCGGCACTCGAGGAGCAGTTCCTGGCCCTTCGTGAGGTACATGTGCTCGAGCGTGTGCGAGCAGTACACGGCGGTGAATGACGCGTCGGCCCACGGCAGGCGCTTGTTGAGATTCGCTGAGTAAACGCTCGTGCTCCAGGCGGTGCCGCGTTCGCGTTTGCCGAGGACGCCCAGCGCGCCGAGGAGCGGGCGCACGCCGGGGACTTTATTGAGGCGCGCGTTCCACGAGCCGTCGACGTTGAGCCAATCGGGCGGCGTGACGAGCCCGCAGCCGAGGTGGAGTTTGTCGTGGGTGGGGGTTGGCACGGCGGCTCGGGTTCAGGATGGTTTCACGCCTTCGCAGACCGCGCCGACGCCCCTTTCGACACGCTCGCGCCGTTCGACATCGGCGAGGTCGGGGATGGCGCTCTCGAGGTAGCCGCGGGGCTGGACGTTCACGAAGCCGGCGGCGCGCATGTGGTCGGCGAGCGAGTCGGTGTCGTACATCCATTTGTGGTCGTGGAAGTTCATAGCGGCGTTGTAGGCGCGCCAGAGGAAGTTGCCGCGGGGTGCGTTCCAGGGGTGCATGAGCAGGCGCATGTTCAGTCGGTCGGCGCGCGACTTGTCAGCGGCGGGGTAGTAGATGCCCTCGAGATTCTGGCGCCCGTAGTACTCCTCGAGGATGGCGAAGACATCGGGCACGACGAAGCGGGCCACGCCACCCGGCTTAAGCACCCTGAAGCTCTCGCGGAGCAGTGCGTCGGCCTGATCGAGATAGAGATGTTCGAGTGTGTGCGAGGCGTACACCGCGGTGAACCGGCCGGTGGGGAAGCGCAGCGGCTTCGTGAGGTCGGCGATGACAATGTCGCGGCTCCAGGAGATCTCGTCCTGGTGCTTCTTCACGACGCCGACAGCGGCAAGACACTTCTTGATGAGCGGGTATTTCGCGAGACGCGCGCCCCACGATCCGTCGACGTTCAGCCAGGTGGGTGGCGCGGTGAGCCCGCAGCCGAGGTGGAGTTTGTCGTTCGTGTGGGGGGTCATGCGGGGAGTCTTGAAGCGAAAAGAGGCGAGACGGGCGGAGTGTAGTATCAACACTCCATCGGCCGCATAAACGCCCGAACTGTGACACAATCCGCCGTAGCTGCACGATCAATGAGCCGAGGAACTCCGACCCGAACCGCGACCGCATGAGCCCCACAACGTTCATCCGACGACTGAAATTGTCCCGCGCCCGCTTCGGCGACGCGCGGAGCTGGGTACTGGGACTGTACAGCGGGCTATTGCTGCGCTGTCGGGGCTGGCCGCTCCCGGGGCGCGGTGCGATCGTACGCGTGCGGTTTGCGCGGCAGAAGGGGGACTACTTCATCCGACTCGGGACGAGCGACCTCCTGGTCGCGGACGAGATGTTCCGCGAACGCGAGTACGCGCCGGTGCTCGATTCCGAACTGGGCGACGTCCGCGCGGTGGTCGATCTGGGGGCGAATGTGGGGCTATCGATCCGGCTGTGGCAGGAGCGGTTCCCGCACGCGCGGATCGCGGGGGTGGAGCCTGACGCATCGAACATGGAAGTATGCCGACGGAACGTGGACGCGGGCCCGAGCCCCGAGCGCGTGACGCTGATCCAGGCGTGCGTTGCGGGAGCGCGCCGGAAGGTGACCCTCGACCGGTCGGACTTAGCGTGGGGGTTCCGCATGAAGGACTCGGGCTCGGGGGGCGGCGGGGCGACCGCGGAGGTGGACGCGATTACGCTGACGGATGTGCTCGAGCGCGCGGGGATCGGCGGGGCGATCGACCTGCTGAAATGTGATATCGAGGGAGCGGAGGCGGAGGTATTCGCGTCGTGCGCGGGGTGGATCGGGGGGGTGAAACGGATGATCGTGGAAACGCACGCGCCGTACGATCTGGAGCAGCTGTCCGAAGACCTCTTGTCCGGCGGCGCACGGTTCGGTTTTCGATGCTTGAAGAACTCGCCGCCGGTGAGCGTGCAATTTGGCGTTCAGCATCAAGTGCCGTCACAGACCGGGTGAATCGGGGGCGCTGAATGGCCACGGGTGTCTCGATCTTGATCTGCACGTACAACCGGCGGCGTGTACTCGCGCAGACCTTGGAAGGGCTGACCCGACTTCGCGTTCCGGCGGGTGTCGACGCCGAACTCATTCTGGTGTGCAACGCATGCACGGACGGCTCCGAAGACGTGGGGCGCGAGTGGTCGGCGCGGATGCCGTTTGCTATGAGGGTGGTCGGCGAGCCAGAACCCGGGCTCAGCGTGGCGCGAAATCGCGCGATTGCGGAAGCGCGGCATGACATCCTGGTGTTCACCGATGACGACGTGCTGGTCGATCCCGACTGGCTTGACGGACTGCTCGACATCTATCGCACGCGCGGTGAGCGGGTGGGCATCGTGGGCGGGCGCGTGGATCTTTGGTGGGAAGCCGTCGAGCGCCCGGCGTGGCTGCCGAAGGAACTGGAGTGGCTGCTTGCGTCGCATGACCGGGGCGATCAGATTCTCGAACTCTCGACCCCCGACCTGTTCGGGGCGAACTTCTCGCTTCGGCGAGAGGTCTTCGGCCGCGTCGGACCGTTCCGGACGGATCTCGGGCGGAAGGGCAGCAGTCTCGGCGGGTTCGAGGAGGCGGTTTTCATCGAGTCCGCGATCCGTGCGGGGTTCGGCGTGTTCTACACGCCGCGGGCGAGCGTGCGGCACTGGGTGCACCCGGAGCGCGCGACACAGCGGTACATGAGCAGGCTCGTCTTCGAGTACTCGCGGCAGCGCGTGCTGCTGCCCGAACGAGCGTCTGTTCGTCTGTTCGCTCGAACACTGGCCGGGGGTCTATGGCGCATCGTGCGGCACGGGATCGGAGTGATGGCGCGGCGGCGCGGGGCTGAATCGGCGGCGCTCCTCCGGCATCGGGTGGAGTTTCATAGCGGGCGCGGGCTGCTGGGCGGGCTTTGGTCGCGTATCTTGGGGCGTTCGATGGCGGATTTGAATCGCGCGTGACGCGCGGGCCGATGGGCGCAAAGCCAGAAACGGCGTGGAGGATGTATGCCGAGCGACGGGTTTTCGATCCTGATCTGCACCTACAACCGCGCGGCGATCCTAGCGCAGACGCTCGAAGGTCTCACGAAGCTGCAATTCCCGGCGGGTCGCCCCGCGGAAATCGTCTTGGTGGCAAACGCGTGCCGCGATAACTCCGAACAGGTGGGGCGTGAGTGGGCCGCGCGGATGCCGGTGCCGATGAAGGTGGTGGTCGAGCCCGAGCCCGGGCTCAGCGTGGCGAGGAATCGCGCTCTGCGCGAAGCATCGCACGACATTCTGATCTTCACCGACGACGATGTGCTGGTCGATCCGGGCTGGGTTCTTGCGCTGCTGGACATCTATGACACGCGCGGTGAGCGGGTCGGGGTGGTGGGCGGGCGGGTGGATTTGTGGTGGCAGGCGGTGCAGCGCCCCGACTGGCTGCCGAAAAAGTACGAGTGGCTGCTCGCGGGGCATGACGGCGGCGACGAAGTCCGCGAGCTCGACGGTCCGCACTTGTTCGGCGCGAACTTCTCGTTTCGGCGCGAGGTGTTCGACCGCGTGGGCCCGTTCCGCAAGGATCTGGGGCGCAAGGGCAACTCGCTCGGCACGCTCGAGGAATCCGTGTTCATGTCGGGGGCGATTCGTGCCGGCTACCGCATCTTCTACACACCGCACGCCCATGTGAAGCACTGGGTGCTGCCGGAGCGCGTGAATCAGATATGGTTCGAGAAACTCTTGTATGTAAACGCGCGACAGCGCATCAGGACATACGACCGGGTCGACGCGATCCGCTGGCTCAAGTGGATCTTGGGTGGCTCGGCGCGGTTCATCCTGCACGGGATCGCGCGACTGCTGCTCCTCCCCTTCGGAGATAGCGAGCGGCTCTTGGTCGCGCGGATCAGCTGCGCCGACGGGCTCGGAACGCTGGTGGGGGTGTCGGACCGCTTGCTCGGCCGTTCATCGAACTGAGCCGCGCTACGCCGCCTGCTCCACGCGCAGCCACCGGGCAACCCGCGCGCCCCATCCTCGCGGCACCACCCGGAGGAACTCGCCGAGTTCTCGCGGGAAGAGAACCCGCGCGATGAGGAGCATCGCCGCGGAGAACATCGCGCCGGTGTAGGCGCAGCGCAGCAGGTCGAGAATCACGATGCGCCACCGCTGACCATCGGGCGCGATGAGCGGTTCGAGAATCGCCGCCATTCGCCGGTCGGCAAGGACGATGAGGACGCATATCACGCCGGTGACGAGCCAGGCGGGCACGGTGGCGGCGATCGTCGCGCGGCGGGGGATCTCGAAGACCTTGAGCACGACGACGTTGATCGCGAGACACGCGGCGGCGGTGACCACGCCGCTGACGATGGAGAGGCTCAGCGGGTCGCCCCACACTTTCGCGGCGGTCGCCGCCGAACCGATCAGCGCGATCGCCAGCGTGACGTGCACCGCGCCGAGCATGCGGAATCGCATGCGCGCGTAGCAGGTCGCTTCGGCGACCGACAGCATCATGCGCATCGGGTAGAGAATAGCGCACACGATGGTGGGCAGCACCGCCGCGTTCCATTTGCCTTGCCAGAGCAGGCGCTCGAGGGGCGCGAACGTCACCGCCTGGACCCCCATGAAAAGAGCCGACGCGAGGCTGAGCGTGGAGAGCGCGCGGAGCATCGCTCGGCGCTGGCGCTCCCACTCGCCGTCCATTCGGCTGAGCGCGGGGAAGAGCACCTGGTGCAAGTTCCACGCGAGCATCGCGCCGGTCTGGACGACGATCTGGCGGGCGAAAAAGAAGACGCCCAGCACGTCGGGCGCGACGAAAGCCCCGATCATCATGCTCTCGCCGTTGGTGAGAGTCGCGCCGGTGAATGTCGTGAAGATGATCCAGCGCGACTGGCGCAGGAACCCGCCCCAGCGGTTCAGTTCCGCTCGGCGCTCCCAGGGTCGGTCGTCGACGTAGCGGCTGGCCAGCGTGAACTCCGCGATGATCATGGGGATCAGGGGCAGAAAGAAACTCATCGTGCCGAAGCCGAGCCACGCGAAGAGCACTGACAATCCGTAGCGGCAGATCTGGACCCAGAGTTGCACGATCGAGTATTCGCGGAAGCGCAGGTCCGCCACCAGCTTCGCCGAGAGCATCACGCCCGGCGTGCCGAAGGGGATCAACACGGCGTTGAACGCGATGAGCCACATCAGTTGCGGATCGCCGTAGATCCACGCGGCGATCGGCGCGGCGGCCAGGAGCAGCGCGGCGGTCACGACATCCGCGGTGATGGCCATCCAGAAGAGCGGGCCCGCGAGTTCCTCGTAGCGCTTCGAGCCACCTTGGATCATCAGGTCGCGCGCGCCGCCGGAACGAAAGACGCCCAGAAACGATACGACCGACACCGCGATCGCGTATACCCCGAAGTCCTCGGCGAGCAGCAGCCACCCGAGCGCGATCTGCGCCAGGAAGCTCAGCACCTTGCCCAGCCCGGTGTTCAGCGCTTGCCAGACCATCGAATGCCCGACGCGCTTCGCGAGCCCATCGCCGCCCGGTGCCGGCACGACCGGCTCGGCGAGAACGGGTGCTGTGGCGGGCGGGGTGTGTTGGGGGTCTTCGCTCATGCGGGATGCGGAGTCGTTGCCGCGGCGGGCCGTCCTCGTGCCGAACATCATCGGCCCAAAGCGCCAGCACACTTGTACGCGATCGGTGCTTGCCGCGTTCGTTCGATGTCGCTCGGGTAGCCTTGCTCGCGCCATGTCCACCGCCGCGCTTGTCAGTCTGCTCCGCAAGATCGCCGACCGTTCCGCCGTCGTGGGCGTGATCGGGCTCGGGTATGTCGGCCTCCCCTTGGCGGGGGTCTTCCGTCGCGCCGGGTTCCGCGTATTGGGCTTTGATGTCGATCCGGCGAAGATCGAGATGCTCCGCGCCGGGCGCTCGTACATCCGGCATCTGGGCGACGAGTTCGTTGCTCGGCTGGGCTCGGGCGGGGAATTCGAGCCCACGTGCGATTTCCACCGCCTCGGCGAGCCGGACGCGGTGCTGATCTGCGTGCCCACGCCCTTGGATCAGGCGCAGCAACCGGACCTTTCATACGTCCATCGCACGGCGGAGGATGTCGGCGCGACGCTCCGCGCGGGGCAGCTCGTCGTGCTCGAATCAACCACCTACCCCGGCACGACGCGCGATGAAGTGTTGCCGCGGCTCCTGTCACCCTCTCCCTCGGGGAGAGGGCCGGGGAGAGGGGCCACGCTCTCGCTCGGCACCGACTTCTTCCTCGCGTTCTCGCCCGAGCGCGAGGACCCCGGGCGCAAGGACCTTTCGACCTACCAGATCCCCAAGCTCGTCGGCGGCGTGGACGAGCCGAGCGGGCAGGCCGCGGTCGCGCTGTACGCGGCGGCGTTCGAGACGATCGTGCCCTGCTCGCGCGCGGAGGTGGCGGAGGCGGCGAAGCTGCTGGAGAACATCTACCGCGCGGTGAACATCGCGCTCGTCAATGAGATGAAGGTGATCCTCGGCGCGATGGGGATCGACGTGTGGGAGGTGATCGCCGCCGCGAGCACGAAGCCCTTCGGCTTCCAGCGCTTCGACCCCGGCCCGGGGCTGGGCGGGCACTGCATCCCGATCGACCCGTTCTACCTGTCGTGGAAAGCGCGCCGGATCGGACAGCCGACGCGGTTCATCGAGCTGGCGGGCGAAATCAATCATGCAATGCCGGACTATGTGGTCGGGCGGACCGTGAGCGCGCTCGCCGAGCGCGGCACGCCGATCAGCGGGGCGCGGGTGCTGATCCTGGGGCTGGCGTACAAGCCGGATATCGATGACGTGCGCGAGAGCCCGAGCCTCGAACTGATCGAGAAGTTCGATGCGCTCGGCGCGCGGGTGGACTACAACGACCCGCACGTGCCGCGGACGCACCGCATGCGCCGGCATGACTTGAAGATGGACAGCGTGCCGCTCTCGCCCGAGATGCTGCGCGGCTACGACGCGGCGGTGATCTCGACGCACCACTCGGCGTACGACTGGGCGATGATCGCGGCGCATGCGAGGTTGGTGGTCGACACGCGGAACGCGATGCGCGCGGTCCCCGGATCGAACATCGTGCGGGCGTGACCGGGCAAGCGCCCGCCGCTACACTGCCCGCATGCTCGTTCCGACCGAACAACTCCGCCCCGGCATGCGCGTGCGCGTCACCCAGCAGATCCCTTTCGGAAAGGGCGGCACAAGCGCCAGCGTCGAGGGCGAGATCCTGCGCGTCGGGCAGCAGAAGACCGGGTCGTGGTTCGCCCACGCGGCGGGCGACAAGCTGTGGCTCGACCGCGTTGAACTCCGTAAGGCCGACGGCGAACTGGCGATGATCAACCTCGACCAGTATTCGCGGATCGAATCGCTCAATTGATCCCGGTGGCGAGCGGGTCCGGGAGATCGGCCACCCGGGGCGGACTGGGCCGCATCGCGTGAGATCGCAATAAGCGGTGCGCGTTCGCGTTGTGCCCGGCTCGGAGGCAACGCCATGCGAGAGCGCCGGAGTCAGTCCAGCCTGGGTGCCATGTGCGCGGCGATCTTCCTGGTACTGAGCCGCGGCGGTCGAGCGGACCAGGAACTCCAAATCGCGATGCCCGATGGGTCCATGCGCCGGGCGCTGCTGCACCTCCCGGCGAGCGGCGGGCCTCTGCCGCGCCCCGTGATTCTTGGATTCCACGGCGGGACGGGCAATGCCGAATCCTTCCGCGCGCTTACCGGGCTCAACGCCACGGCCGACGCGCGCGGGTTCGCGGTGGCGTATCTCGACGCCGGCGACGGCGTCTGGGGCGACTACCGCGCCTCGACCGGCAGCCCTGAGAACGATCTCGCGTATGTGCGCGCGACGATCGACCGACTGACCCACGAGTTCGGCGTCGATCCGCGGCGCGTCTACGCCACCGGGCTCTCGAACGGAGCGGGGTTCTCGTTCGTTCTGGGCGCGGAGCTGCGCGACCGAGTCACCGCCATCGCCCCGGTCGCGCACAATCTCGCGCGGGCGTTCATCGAGCAGGCAACGCCCGACGGGCCGGTTCACGTGCTGCAGATCGTCGGGACGGCGGACCCCCTGATCGCGTTCGAGGGCGGCGTCTTCCCCGGGACTGGCGAGCCGAGCAGCAGCTCGCTGGAGGCGATGACCTACTGGCAAGCCGTGAACGGGAACGGCCCACCCAGCAGCGCCCCGCTCGCCAACCCGCAAGCGGACGGCACGAGCTCGTTCCGCGAATCTTACACGGCGTCCACGCAAGGATTCGAACTCGCCCGGATCGTGGTCGTGAACGGCGGGCACACCTGGCCCGGCGGCTTACAGTATCTGCCGGAGTCCGCCATCGGTCTCACCTCGCGCGATTTCTCGGCGAGCGAAGTCATCTGGAACTTCTTCTCGCGAAAGGTGCTGCCGGGTCCGGGGTGCGAGGGCGATGTCGACGGCGACGGCTCGGCGGGGCTGAGCGACTTGGCCCGTTTGATCGTGAACTGGGGGCTGGCGTCTCCTCCCGCATCGACCGCTGAGGATCTGGACACTTCCGGTGACGTGGGGCTCGGGGACATCGCCGAGGTGATTGCGCGCTGGGGCGAAGCGTGCGGCGGCGCCCCGGCGTCTGAGTGAAACCGGGTCGGCCGTGTGCCCGCGCGACGTCATGCGGCCTGACCAATATGCGGGCAACGCAATAATGCTCTCGGGCTGGCGGTAGTCTGTGCTCATGGAAATGGACGCGATCGTCGATGCCGAGTCGGCCGGGGCGATAGCAACGGAGCGCGTGCTGGGCGTGCCGCTCGTCGGCTGGGCGGCGCACGGCTTGATGCGCGCCCTGCCGCGCGAGCGGGTGGTGATCCGCGCGGGATTACCCGACGCGCGCGCGTTCGCTGATCGGCACGGGCTGCGTGTGATCGGCGCGGACGCGCCGATGCGCGGCGCGATCGTCGCCGACCCGGCCCGGCCCTTCGTGCTGGAATCGAGCGTTCGCGCGGCGGTCGCGGCGCGGGCATCGAGCTTGGCGGCGCACCAGCACTCGCCCATTGAAGCGCTGAGGATCACCGGTGGTGAAGAACTCGAACTCGCGCGGGCCGTCGCGCGCGGATTGCCGGGCGATCACCCGATCGTCCGCGGCGCGATGCGCTGGCGTCTCCCGATCGCGCGCGACATCCGCGCGATCATCAGCGACGTCGATGGCGTCCTGACCGACGGCGGGATCCACTTCGCCGGCTCCATCAAGGGCGGGCGCGTCTTCAGCACGAAAGACGGGCTCGGGCACCACATGCTCTTCGAGCGCGGCGTGAAGGTCGGCTGGCTCAGCGCGACCAGCGAAGCGGAGTCAATCATGGGGCGGGCGCGCATGCTGGGCGTCGAATGCGTTGACGCGGGCAAGGGCGAGAAGGGCGCGCGATTCACGGCGCTCTGCGCGCGACTGGGTATCGAACCGGCGAGCGTGGTGTATCTCGGCGACGATGTGAACGATCTGCCCGCGATGGCGCTCGCGGGGCTGAGCGCGTGCCCCGCGGATGCGCACGCCGAGGTGCGGAACCGGGTCGATCTGGTGCTAGAATCAGGCGGCGGGGAAGGGTGCTTCAGGGAACTCGCGGATGCGGTGCTCGCAGGGGCGGCCTGACCCGCACGCCCACCCTCACCGTCCCTCGCGCACCAGCTCCATGAACTTGCGGCGCTGCTCGGGGGTCAGCTCGCGCAGCACGTCGAAGAAGAGCTTTGATTTCTGTTTCGCGTTCGGGTTGAGCTTTGCTTCCTGCGCGTGCTGCAGCACGATCTGCCGCACGCGGCTTTCCTGCTCGGGCGTCAGCGCGAGCTGCGTGATGACTTCGTCGAGGCGCTTCTGCCCGTCCTGAGCGATGCGGTCGTAACTGCGCTTGATCTCGCGCCCGAACTCTTCGAGCGCGAGGCGGGTGAGCACCTGCCGGTTGCCGGCGCGCGGGCTCGGCATTGAGTCCATGTCCGGGGCGGGATCGTCCTTCGCGTCGTGCTCGCCCGGCTCGCCATCCGCCGGTGCGTCCTCCATGAACTTCACGCGATCGCGCCGCTGCTTGGCGGTCTCTTCCTCGATCAGGGCACGCCAATACTCCTGCACCATGGCGCGGAGTTCGTCGGCCCGTTCGGTCGGGATCGCGTCGGCGAGCTCGTCGAGCAGCCCGCCGCGGTCGGCGAGGTCGCCGAACTTCTCGCGCATGGCGAGGAGGTTCTCGCGGATGAGCTTGCGATCGCCCGACTCGCGGGCCGAGACGCCCTTGAGCAGCAGTTCGACATTCTCACGGACGATGCCGTCCATCTTGGCGGCGCGGGCGGCAAGAACAGCGTTGACGCTCTCACGCTCGGTGGGCGCGAGGTTGAGTCGCTGCGCCGCGGCCTCTTCGATGCGGGTGTCGTAGCGCTTCAGCTTGCCCTCGAAGGTGCGCTCGATGAGGGTCGGCGCGCCGGCCGGGCGATCGGTGCCACTCTCGCGCACGCGCGGGCCGGCGAGGGGATCCGTGGGCGCGGGTGCCATCTCGGGCTTCGGTTCCGCGGTACTCGGACCCGCACCCCAAGCGAAGCCGGTGCCGAGACACGCCATGATGATCGCGGCAAAGCGAGCGATGTTGTTCATCTGTCGTTCTCCAATGAGCACAAGCCCAACGCATCAACCGGGCGGATCATTGCCCGAACTGCGTGCGAACTCATCAACTCAAGATCGATTGATATCGGCCCGACTCACGTCGCCGCGAGAGTGGCGGCGGCGATCTGGGTGACCCCAAGCACCGCCGCGAGCGCGTTGAGAGCGATCGCCCACTCGACAAGCCGCTTACCCGTCATATGCCGCTTACGCCCGATGTACTCGCAGGCACAGAGGACAAACAGCACGGTACTGAACTTCAGGATCACCAGCCCGGCGGGTCCAAGCGCTCTGTTGAGCGCGCAGGCGATCGGGTTGGCTTCGACGCAGTGGAAGGCGTGCCCCCAGACGTTGAATGAACCAATGTTCAGAAAGAACCACGTCACGAACACATCCGCCGCCGCCATCGCGACGAAAATCGGGTACGCGGCGGGATAGAGGACCGGTTGCCGCACCATATATTCACCTTATGCGCTTACGGGCCCGTGTTGTCAAGAGTTTCGGCCAACACACGACGAAAGAGCGAAATTGGTGCTTTCATTGCCGTCCAGGCTTCGAATTGGGCCGCCGCCTGGCTCACGAACATATCAACGCCGGTGATGGTGGGAAGCCCGGCCACGCCCGCCGAGCGTAAGAGCGGCGTAGACGGGGGGTTATAGACGGTGTCGAAGATGACCGTGCCGGGGCGGAGCGATTTCACTTGATCGTCGGTCAGTGGCGACTCAGCCTCCGCCCCGCCTCCGAGCATGCCGACGGGCGTGCAGTTCACGATGGCTTCACACGGCCGTGACAAAATCTTGTCGATCGCATCAGCCAGCATGCGGGCCGGCTCGCCCACGGCGCGCCCGAGCTCCTCAGCGAGCGCGGTGGCGCGCGGCTGGTTGCGCGCGAAGAGGCGGACGCGACCGCCGCGGAGCAGGACCCCGGCCGCGACACCCCGCGCCGCACCGCCCGCGCCGAGGATGCCGATGGTTTTCCCGTCGAGCACTCCGTCCAGCGCGGTGCGCAGCAGTTCGCCCGCCGCGTCCGCATCGGTGTTCATCACGCGGCACGCGCCGACGTCGTCCACCACCAGCGTGTTCCCCGCGCCGGCGAGGGCCGCGGCGGGGTCGATCGTCCACGCTCGCGACGAGTCTTCGCGCGCCAGTCGCACCAGATGCTCCTTGTGCGGCAGCGTGACGCTCGCGCCGCGGAAATCCAGCCACGGCGTGCCGAGCATCTCCAGCGCCGTCGCTTTGAATGGTTCCCATCCCTCTGCGATCGGCATCGGCAGATACACCGCGTCGCGCCCGGCGGCTTCGAACCCGGCGTTGTGGACCATCGGCGAGCGCGAGTGACTCACGGGCCAGCCGATCACGCCGAAGAGGTGTGTCGCCGGGGTGATGGAACTGAATCGGTACAGGCCGAGCAGCTCGGCGATGGTGGGTTGTCCCGGCGCCGTGGCTGATGAATTGCGGAGTGACGCGAACGTGAGGAGCCCGCCGAACTTCGGCGCGAGCACGCGCGACATCAAGCCGAACTCGCCCATGCCGAGGGCGATCGTGGGGCGGTCACGCTCGCGGAGCAGTTCGAACAATTCAAGGTTGTCGCGCAGCGAGCGGGCGCGGTAGGCGATCTTGTGAACCCGCGCCGCCGGCTCATCGCGAAGTGCGCTCATCTGCTTGAACAAGTTCGCGGGGCGGCCGTTGAAGTCGTGCGTCGAGAGGATCAGTGAAGTCGCCAGATCGCGCGCCGCGCCGGGGTGATCGACCGCGAGATTCACCTTCTGCCGAAGATTCGCGGAGCGTGTGTAGGTCGCGAGTTCGACATCGATGTACCGCGGCGGGTGGTCGAGCGTGCCGAGCTTCTCGTACAGCGACACGCGGGCCGAGTCGTCGCCGTCGTACGAACCGCCCTCGGCAGACGATCGGCAGGTGACGATGCAGGGCAGAGGCGATTCGCGCACGAGCCGGATCGCGCCCGCATCACCCTCCGCGTCACCCTCGCCGTGGAAGAGCGAATCGATGCGGTACTCGACGAGGTCCGCGCCGGCGGAGCGCGCGGCGGCGGCGTCCGCCAGCGCGGCGTGGACATCCTCAACCATGATGGGCACGCACACGAGCGTCGGCACGCGCGGAGTGTACGGCGCGTGCCGCCATCCGCGCCGGCGATGAGAACCGCGGCCGAAGGGCGCACATCGCCGCAGAAACGCCCGAAAAAACCGCTTGCACGGTATTTGGAAATCGCGGAAACGAATCGTATGGTTCACGTGTCGCGGTTCGATCCGCCGCCCCGCCCAGCAGAAGGGACGCACAACGGGCACGGCGGGCGTCACGCCGAATCGAATCCGGCTCCGGCGAGCGCGCCGTTCGTTTCCCCTCGCGGCGCGGCTTTCGTGCTCAACATCATCATCAAGGGAGACCAACCATGATGCTCGCAGAATTGACCAGAGGGGTAAACCGGATCGCGTCGAACGCCCGCCGGAAGTGGAACGAGTTCAACGCGGAGCTGCGTGATCACGCCGCGCCGATGTCGGGCGATCTCATCAAGCTCGACCGCAAAGGCTGGCAATTCGCCCGCGTGTCGATGCTCATTTCGTGCGAAGAGCCGGGCAAGCTGTTCGAAGTCATGGGCGACGACGGTCGGCAGTACGTCATCCGCCCGGCGGAACAGTCATCCGCGCGCTGGCAACTGCAACGGCTGATGTAATCGCGGGGACCGCTTGTCATCGATGGAACTCCGCCTCCTCGGGGGCGCGCCGCGGGCTCATTGGGCGGCGCGTTCCCTTTTTTGCTGTCGGCGACCGGCGCCCTACGTTTCGCCGGAGGAGTCAACCATTCACCGCGCTCAAGCCCGCCACGAACCCACTGGCCCAAGCCCACTGGAAGTTGAACCCGCCGATGCGCCCGTCCACGTCACAGAGCTCGCCCGCGAGGAACAGCCCGGGGCACACGCGGGACTCCATGCGCTCGAGGTGAAGTTCCGCGAGCGGCACGCCGCCGGCGGTCACTTCGGCGTACGTGTAGCCGCGGTCGCCGGCGACCGGAAGGTCGAGTTCGGTGACGGCGCGCACAAGCGTCCGGCGCGCCTCGCGCGGCAGGTTCGCTCCGGTCGTCGCCCCATCAACCTTCGCATCGTCGCACAGCGCTCGCGCGAGCCGCTCCGGCATCCGCTCGCGCAGCAGTGTGATGATCGTGCCGCGACCGAGGGCTTGCAGCGCACGGTCGAGCGACTCACCCGCCTCCGCGCACGACTCGCCCAGCGTCGGGGCGGCGTTCATCACCAGCCGAGCGCCGGGGTCATCCAAGCGCGCGTCGGTGAAGTAGCGGCTGATATCCAGCGGCCCCGGCCCGGACAGCCCGAAGTGCGTGAAGAGGGTCGAGTTCGTGAACGACGCGAGGCGCTTGCCCGTTGCGGAACGCACTTCGAGCGTGGTGGGCAGCGTTACGCCGCTCAGCCCGCGCAGAAAATGATCGCCCGGCAGCACCAGCGGCACGAGCGCGGGGAACACGCGATCGGTGATCGAGTGTCCAAGCGATCTGGCGATGTCATACCCCGCGCCGTCGGAACCGCTTTTCGGCAGGCTCTTCCCGCCGGTGGCGAGAATCACGCGCCGCGCGAGGATCGTTCGCTCGCCCGGCGCGGCTTCGATGACGCGGAACAACTCGCCGGCGCGTTCCACGCGCCCGACCCGCCACGGGTGTTCGAGCTGCGCGCCCGCTCGCTCTGATTCGCGCAACAGGGCGTCGAGCACCGTGCGCGCTCGGTCGGTCACGGGGAAGAGTTTCCCTGTCTCCTCGCGTTTCAGCTCGACCCCGAGCTCCCCGAAAAACTCAACCGTCCGCGGCACATCAAACCGGCGCAGCACCTTCTTGATCGCATTCCGTGACGACCCTGCGTACGCGGCTTCGGTGACCTCGTGGTGCGTCACGTTGCAGCGCCCGCCGCCGGCAACGAGGATTTTCGCGCCGAGAGTCCGCGCGCCGTCGAGCGCGAGGATGCGCGTGTCGCGCCCCGCTTCGCGCGCGGCGCGGGCGGCGAAGATCGCCGCCATCAGGCCGGCGGCCCCGCACCCGATCACGCACACGTCTACCGGCTGGTCCACGCGCGGAGTGTAGTCGCGCACGCTCGGCGGGCGCGCGGCACACTACGCGGATGGACTTCCTGCTCGTCACGTTCGCCGCCGGCGCGGTCAGCGTGCTGACCTTCTTCTGCGGCTTCGGGCTGGGCACGCTGCTTATGCCCGTCTTTGCGCTCGTCGCGCCGGTGGAACTGGCGGTGGCGGCGACCGCGATCGTTCATCTGGCGAACAACGTGTTCAAGCTGATGCTCGTCGGACGACGGTCGGATCGAGCCGTTGTGCTCGCGTTCGGATTGCCCGCCGTGATCGCGGCGCTGATCGGCGCGTGGCTGCTGACGGTACTCGCGCACTCCGAGCGCCCGATGCTTGAGTACCCAGTGCTCGGGCGCACGGCGGCCGTGACACCGCTCAAACTCGTGATGGCGCTCGTCATCATCGCGTTCGCGGCGATCGAACTGTGGCCCCGGTTCGAGAAGCTGGAGTTTGACCAGCGCTGGATTCCGCTGGGCGGGGCGGTCAGCGGGTTCTTCGGCGGCTTGTCCGGGCACCAGGGGGCGCTTCGATCGGCGTTCCTGCTCCGCGCGGGATTGAGCAAGGAGAGCTTTATCGCGTCGGGCGTGGTGATCGCGTGCCTAGTGGATGTGGCGCGCCTGGGTGTCTACGGCGTGGACCGCTTCGCCTTCACGCGCGCCGGCGGCAGCACACCAGTCGAACCGCGCCTGATGTGGCTCATCGCTGCGGCGTCGTTGGCGGCGTTCGCAGGTTCGGTCGCGGGAATGATCCTCATCCGCAAAGTGACACTGAAGGGGCTGAGGGTGAGCGTGGCGCTTGCGCTCATGGTGCTGGGTCTGACGCTCGGCGCTGGGATTGTGTGAGCCGACGCTTCACCCATACCGCCGCCAAGAGTCCGATCGGCACGGCGACCACGACTTCGATCGCGCGGTGAACGAGATCGGCGGTCAAGCCGTCGCCCACCAGCAACCCCGCGCGCGACGCGATGCCCACTGGCAACAGAGGCATGAGCAATCCGACGGCCCACTCGCGCACGCCAAGCCCGTTGCCGGCGATGGGGAGTATGGTGGCGATGGTTGTCGCCGCCGCCAGCGCCAGGCACGCACCCCACGCGAGCGGGCGGTCGATGATTACAAAGCACGCCCAGTAGCGGGCGGCCCAGGTTTGAATCTCGAGGAGCCGGAGCGTGAGTGCGCCGAGCGTCCGCCACAGGTGCGGGTCGGGCGGCGGCGGAACGGCCCTCGCGCGCCACGCGCCGAGCAGCGCGACGCCGATCGGCAGCGCGCCGATGAGCGCGAAGCCGGCGTGATCGCCGGCGAAGAAGACCGACGCCGCCACCACCACCGCGAGCGTCATCGCGACGGCGACCAGGCTGAGCAGGTTCGCCCACAGAAGCACCTTCGCGGAGTCGGCGAGCGCGATGCGGTTGACCGACTTGTGATACGCGAGGCGCCCGAACATGCCGGGGGACATGGGGAGGTAGTTGAGCAGCCACGCGGCACCAATGAGCGCGAGCATTTCTCCCGCGCCGACCCGGCCGTAGCGGTTCGTGAGCAGGTGGAACGTGCCGGCGGTGAGCACGACGGTCAGCAACGTCGCACCAACCGCGACCGCGAGCACACCCGCCGGCGCGGCGCGGAGCATCGACCATACTCCCGCCCACGACACGCCGGCGCGCGCCACCGCGACAACGGCGGCGGCGAGCAGGATCGCGCCGAGCGCGAACGTGATCCATCGGCGATGCCGATTCATTCCTCGGGCTCGGGCGGCGGGTGCCGGTACGGGCCCGACTCGATGATCGATTGTCGGACCGCTTTCGCAAGCTCCATCTCGACCGGCGTGCCGGAGGAGATAACTTCTTCGAGGCGCGGGTCGTTGGGCGTCAGCACCGCGCAGTGCATGAGCGCGAGGCGCACGTAGGGCGACTCATCAGTGCGCGCGCCGAACGCGATTAGTTTACCGGCGTCGGTGCCGAAGATGCCGGAGTGCCAAAGCATGATAATGGTGAAGGCACGCTCCTCGCTGCTCATGGACTCCATGCGGGCGGCGACGGCCTGCGCGTAGCGCCCGAGCCGCTCGTTCAGTGCGGCCTCGGGCTCGTCCTTCACGCGCCGGCGTAACTCCTGGGTCATGAGCGAGACGGCTTCGAGCAGCCGCCGACCCGAGAGCGTGGGGAGCGCGGCGATGAGTTCATCGACACTCGCGAAGCCAACGATCGCGGCCCGCTGGAGCACGGACGAATCGGCGGTGACGCACATCGGGCCCGTATCGAACCCGCCCTTGCCCGAGACCTGGAACCCCTGCACCAACCGCCAGCGAACCGTGGCGGTGTCCGTCGGGTAGAGCATCATGATGATGCCGATCGAGCCGCGCGTGGGCCAGAAGTCGGCTTTGATCTCTTCGCCCGGCCCGAGGCGCAGGCGGCGGCTGAGATCGAGCACCTCGGGGCGCGGTGTCTCTACCGACGTGCGGGCGCTCAGGCGCAGATCCGGTGAAAAGAGGAGGCGCGAATTGATCGTCGCCAGCGAGCCGAGCGCCAGCGGCTGGCGTGATCGGTTCTTCAGCGTCACGCGCATCACGGCGCGATCGAAGAGCCCGATCGTGGGCTTCGCCAGTTCCGCCCGCAACAGAATGAACTTGTACGGATCGCCCACCATCCCTTCGAGCCAGGGGGACCATTCCTTGAAATACGCCTCGATCGCGGGAACGCCCGGCTTGGGCGGCACGGGGCGGCCCAACAACTCCGCCTTCGTGCGGGCGGCAGAGCCCAGCACACTGAGGGGTTCGTTCAGGTTGATGGTCGCGTAGTGCGCTGCCGCTTCGGCCCAGTCGCCGCGCTGCTCGGCGGCGATCGCGAGCGCCAGCCGCGCCAGGTTGTCCCCGCCGTCAGCAAGGAACTCGAGCGTCGGGAGGGCGCGCTCGGCGTCGCACCAACGCACATCGAGGAACGCGCGGAAGCGCGCCAGGGCCGCGTCGCTCAGCTTCACCGGCGCGTCCGGGCTGGAGAGCAGCGCGAGCGTTTCTTCCGCACCGCCGAGGTCGACGTTCGCCACCAGCCGGGTGACGATCGATTCGAGCCGGAACGACGTCGCCACCTCGCCGGCCCGGTCAACGGGGAACCCCTCGGGCAGCGCGCCGCCGGGCTCGAAATCTTTCAAGATCATCTTCGATTGCGTCAGGATCAGCGCGATCGACTGCTGCACCATCGTCTCATCGCTCAGCGCGAAGGCGCCGTAAAGCCGGATGCTCTCGATGGGCACGGTCAGCAGCGCGGCGTCCGGGCGGGCCTCGGGCGCGACCTTCAACTCGAGCTGCGCCTTGCGGTGTTCAAGATTGATGTTTGTCTGTGTGGCATTGTGCAGGTCGATGACGGGCTTCATCCCCGCCGCCGCGTCTTTCGAGTTCCATTCGACGATGCTGTTGTCGATGAACTTCTGCGAATCGGATTGCCCGTACGACTTCGAGAGCACCGTGTGCGCGAGGTCGAGGCACCGCCGCGCGGCCTGCCACGCGCCGAGGTTCATCAGCCCGTGCGCCAGGTTGAAATGCGCGCCGACATCCGTCGGGTCGGCGACCACCACGTCCGCGAGCAGCTTGGCTTTCTCGAGCGGGTCGTCGGTGCGGTCGATGAAATAGCTCGACGCGAGCGCGACGGCGTCCTTGTTGGTCGCGTCGAGCTGGGCCGCCTGCGTGAGGAATTCGATAAAGCCGGTCTCGTCGCCGTGGTCGCGCGACAGCAGGGCGGCGTCGAGCGCGAGCCGGCTGCGGATCGATGGATCAAGCGCCCGCCCCTTCGGCCCGAGCAGTTGCAAGTACGACGCCAGCCGATCCTCAACACGGTGCAGCCTTGCAAAGCGCGTCGTAATCAGGCGCAGTTGGGCGGCGGTATCGGCGGGATCGAGCTTGACCAACTCGCGGAGGACCTCTTGAAGCCGCTCCGGCTCCGCCGCCCCCTCCCAAGCTTCGATCTCAAGGCGCAGTTGCTCCGGGTCATTCGGCGCGACCGGGCGGAGGAGGCGCAGCGAGTTCGCCGCGATGCGGTAGTCGGCGACCGAGGGCTCGGGCACCGCGCGCAGGCGCATCAGTGTGATGCGCGTCAGCATGTCGCCCACCAGCCGCTTCATATCCAGCGCCGGGGCGGGCTTCTCGGCGGGCGGGGACCCCTGCCGGGCGTGCGCACCGGGCACGACCATCAGCAGCGCCGTCGCCGCCCACATCCAACCCCATCGACGAAAGGCCCTCTGCCTGAACACCATGACCCCCTTCATCGGCTCAACCACGCGACCAGCGCCGCGAGAAAAGCCACGATCATCACGCCCGCGACCAACAGTTCAACGGCGTCGATCGGCCCGCGGTTCGCCACCGGGCACAGACGATCCGCCACCACGAACATAAAAACGAACGTCCCCGCGGCGATCCCGGCGGTTCCCAGCCATAGCGCCGCCGGCCCGATCATCTCACGCAGCCCGGGGTTCAGGATCACCGCCAAGCCCGCGACCACAAGCAGCATCGCCCAGACCGCGCCCAGCACGATCCGTCCCAGCAAAATGCCGCCTTGCATGATTCGCATACGTCGCCTCGATCTCCCTCGGCGGGGGCCTCGGGGTGGTAGAGAATAGTCGCCCCCGCGCGGGGGGACCAGAACTCGAACGAACCGAACGCCCGATCACGCGAATGGAATGCCGGTTCGACTACACTGTTCCACCCGCCGCGGGTTGACGCACCGGGTCGGCGGGGGTCCGGCCGACGATCGAGGTGATCGCCCGGCGCGGGAATGATTCCGCCCCTGTGACGAGGAAGTGCCGCTGTGGGACGCGCTGATCGACAGACTGGACCCTTGGCCCGCGCGCTCGCGCCCGCCCTCTTCGCCGCCGCCGCCGTGGTGATGCCGGCGCCGATGCTCGCGCAGTCGCTCCCAGTGGACCTGCCCGCGAAGAGTGAATTGTCTCCGGCCGATGCCGCCGCCATCGCGTCGTTCGCCGAGCAGCAGATCGCGCGCCTCCGCGACCCGGACCCCGCGATGGCGCAGAAAGCCCGCAAGGCGCTCGTCGATCCGGTGCTGGGCGAATCCGTCACGGTTCCCTTCCGGCTCGAGTATGCCAAAGCCCTGACCGCGCGCCTGACCGAACTGACGAAAGGGCAAGACCCCATGCTGGCGGCGACGGCGCTGCGCGTTGCGGGCGTGATCGCCACCGCCACCACCGAGCGCGTGCTGCAGGAGGGCCTGAAGAGCGCGGTCCCGGCGACCCGTTTCGCCGCCGCCGTGGGGTATCAGGAATTGCTCCGTGCGGTTTCGCTCGGCTCGAACAGCCTGGGCGACTCCGCCGTCGACACCGTGCTGATGACCGTGAAAAACTCGCTCGAGCGCGAGGCGGACCCGAAGGTCGCCGAAGGACTGGTGCTGTCGCTCCGAGCCACCGCCGCCGCCGAGCGGGCGGGCAACGCGACCCTGCGGATCAAATCCACCCAGAGTTTGTGCGACGCCGGCGCGGCCGTGCTCAAGCGCCTCCGCACCACTCCGCCGGCGGGCACAAGTACCGGCGAATGGGCCTCCCCGGTCTACCAGGCCCTCGACGGCGCGTACCAGACCATGCTCCAGCTCCAGGCCGGCGGCACACCGATCACGACCCCATTCGCCAAGTCAGCGGGCGTTTTCGCGGGCTTCGCGCTGGCGCACGCGCGCGACCGGCTCGCCACGCTCGACCCCACCAGCGCCGCGTCCAAGCCCGAACTCGACGCCCTCACCCTGATCGTCGGCGTGTCGGAGAACGTCATCGTCCTCTCCGACCAGCAGGCAAACCCCGGCAACAAGGCCACGGCGAAGGAACTCCGCAAGTCCTTCGAGCAAGCCGCACAGCGCAACGACGCCACGTGGTTCGACGACGCCGCCGCCGCCTACATCGGCGCCAACGGCCTGCTCACCAGACCCCCCTACGGGCAGAACGCCGCCGATCTCGCGCCAAAGAAGTGAAGCTCGGGCTTGGGGCATTCCTCCGGCTGACAGCCGATTGCTGAACGCCGACCGCCTCCCCTGCTATCGTTCGCGCGTCGATGAAGAAGCTTCTTGCGCTGGTGCTGCTGCTCGGGCTGGCCCTCTTCGCCGCGGTGGCGAGCGATCGCCCCTCGCCGCGCGCCGACCTCACCTACATCGAAGTGCAGGACGTGCAGACGCTCGACCCGCAGCGGATGACGTTCGTGCAGGACCTCCGGCTCGCGTACGCGCTCTTCGAGGGGCTGGTGCGCTGGGACATCCACAGCCCGGAGTTCACCATCGTCCCCGCCGCCGCCGAGCGGTGGGAGGTGAGCGCCGACGGGCTCACCTACACGTTCCACCTGCGCGAGAGCGCCCGCTGGTCCACCGGCGAGCCACTCGTCGCGCGCGACTTCCAGCGCGCCTGGCTCCGCGCCCTCATGCCCGACACGGCGGCGGACTACACCGCCCTCTTCTTCCGCATCCGCGGGGCGCAGGAATTCTTCGACTGGCGCGCCGCCCAGCTCCGCGACTACGCCGCCCGCCCACCCGCCGAGCGCACCCGCGCCGCCGCGGAAGCGATCGCGCGCGACGCCGAGGCGCGCTTCAACGAAGCCGTCGCCATCGAAACGCCCGACGACCGCACACTCCGCGTCACGCTCACGCGCCCGACCCCCTACTTCCTCGACCTCTGCGCCTTCGCGACGTTTCTTCCCGTACATGTATCCGTCATCGACCGCTACACCAGCGCCGACCCATCGAGCGGCGCGCTGCGCCAGGACCACGGCTGGACCAAGCCGAACGCGCTCATCACCAACGGGCCGTACATCCTGAAGGAATGGCGCTTCAAGCGCGAGCTGCTGCTGGAGCGCAGCCCCACCTACACCGGCTCGGCCCTGGCGCGCAGCAGGCGCATCCGCATGCTGCCCATCGGCGATGAGAACACCAGCGTGCTTGCGTACAAGACCGGCGCCGCCGACTGGCACGGCGACGTGAACGTCGATTACATCCCCGAACTCATCGAGCAGGCGAACTCCGGCGAGCGCGCCGACTTCCATTGGTACCCCGCCTTCGGCACCTACTTCTGGAACTTCAACTGCGCGCAGCGCCTGCCCGACGGGCGCGAGAACCCGTTCGCCGACGCGCGCGTCCGCCGCGCGTTCGCGCTGGCGATCGACCGCCGCGCGCTCACGGAGAAAGTCCGCCGCCGCGGCGAGCCGGCCCGCGACACGCTCATCCCGCCCGGCGGCATCGCGGGGTACCCCTCGCCGAGCGGCCTGCCCTACGACCCGGCGCGCGCCAAGCGCGAACTCGAAGCCGCCGGCTGGAGCGACCGCGACGCCGACGGCGTCCCCGAGAACTCCCGCGGCGAACCGTTCCCCGAAGTGGGAATGCTCGTCCCCGGCGCGCCGGGGCACCACAAAGACACCGCTCTCGCGCTCGGGCGCATGTGGCAAAGCACCCTCGGCGTCCGCACCCGCGTCGACATCAAAGAGTCGAAAGCGATCAAGCAGGACCTCCGCCAGCGCAACTACTTCACCAGCCGCGCTATCTGGTTCGGCGACTACGGCGATCCGACCACCTTCCTCGACCTCAACCGCGCCGACGACGGCAACAACGACCGCGGATTCAACTCGCCGCGCTACGACGCGATGCTCGACGCCGCCGAACTCGAACCCGACCCCGCGAAGCGCCTCTCGCTCCTCGCCGACGCCGAGCGCCTTCTCCTGCAAGAAGAGGTGCCGCTCGTCCCGCTCTACGGCATGATGGAGTTTCACTTCAACCGCGCCAACGTCCGCGGCCTCTCGACACACCCACGCCTCGTGCAATACCTCTGGGCCATCGAAGTCGACGGCACACCCACCGAAACGCGCGCGCCGTTCGCGGGCGGTGGTGCGGGGGGTGGCTCATGATCGGGCTGATTTTCCGCCGACTGCTGCAAGCACCGCTCGTCCTGCTCGCGGTGTACACGATCACATTCCTGCTCGCGTGGGCGTTGCCGGGGTCGGCGATGGTGAAAGACGAGGGCCGCCGACCGCCCGACGCGGTGCTCGCGGCGATGGAAGCCCGCTACAACCTCGACAGCCCGTCGGCGTTCTATGTGCAGTACCTCGCGCGCGTCACGGGTGTCACCTGGCTGCGCGAAACGATCAAGGGCGACGCGGGCAACCCGCCGCCCACCGTCATCGACCTCGGCCCCTGCCTGCGCTACGAAGACTGGACGGTGAACGAGCTGATCGCCGACACGCTCCCCGTGTCGCTGACGCTCGGCTTCTGCGCCATGCTCATCGCCACGCTGCTGGGCATCGCCGCCGGCGCAATCGGCGCGGTGAAGCCCAACTCGCTCGCCGACACCGCCACGCTCGCGCTCTCGCTCATCGGTGTGTCGGTGCCCAGCTTTGTCGTCGGCACCGCGCTGCTGCTGGTGTTCCCGGTGTGGCTCGGCTGGGGGCGAGTCGGTTCGTGGGGCGGCGTGACCGACCTGATCCTCCCCGCGCTCACGCTCAGCCTCCCCTTCGCCGCCTACATCGCGCGCCTGACGCGCCTCGGCATGATCGAAGCGCTCAGTTCCGACTACGCCCGCACCGCTCGCGCCAAAGGGCTTTCCTCACGCCGCGTCGTCATCGACCACGCGCTGAAGAACGCCTTCCTCCCCGTGCTCAGCTACCTGGGCCCCGCGAGTGCCTTCGCCATGACCGGTTCGTTCGTTGTCGAGAGCGTCTTCAACATCCCGGGTCTGGGCCGGCACTTCGTCAGCGCGGTGCAGAGCAAGGACCTCTTCGTCATCATGGGCGTGACGCTCGTCTTCTCCACCATCCTGATCGCGTTCAACCTTATTGTTGATGTGTTGTACCGCTGGGCCGACCCGCGCATCGGAGCATGACGCGCGACACGCAACGCGCTCGGGTGTCGGGGATCGGAGATCGGGGACCGGACATCGGGTGCCACCAGCCGCGTCTGCTCTGAGACGCGCCCGGTGCGATCGCGAGGCAACCCGACCGCTCCTCACACGCGCACGCTCACGAAAACGCCAGCGGATCATCACCAGCTTCATCAACCGTCGGCCCGTCATCAGCACGCTGAGAGCGCTCAAGGCGCGCTTCAAGCGATTCCAACCGCCGGTTCAACCGCTCGATCTTGCCGAAGAGTTCGCGCAGTTGCTCCGACAACTGCTCGCCCGTTCGCTCGGCGAACGCCTGCGACTCTTCGAGCCTCGTCAGCCGTGATTCGGGGTCGTTCATGCCGCCGCTCCCGCCCCCGCTCACCCGCGCCGCCGTCTTGCGGCGGGGCGCGATCGTCCCGACACTCTACCCGTCCCGATCCAACCACGCCGCCCAGACACCGCGAGGAACACACCAACCATGCGCCCATCCGCTGATCCACGCCCGTTGCTCATCGTCCTCGCTGCACTTCTCGCGCCGGGCGCTGCCCACGCCGAGGCGCTCGACGCGCTCTCGTTCAACTCGAGCGCGCCGACACTCAGCGACCCGCCCGCGACCGGCGGCGGCGCCAGCACGCCCACCGACGCTTCTCCGAACGACCAGCCCATCGCCGAAGCCGCCGCGCGCAAGGTCTTCGCCGAGCGCCACACCTGGTGGTGGGGCTTCGACGCCGGCGCCGTCTTCTCCGACGACGCCAACGACTACGCCGGCTCCGTCAACTTCGACTACTTCCTTACCGATGGCTTCGAGTTCCGCTTCGGCTTCCGCGGCTGGTACTTCGACCAGGACGGCGAAAACGCGGGCGGCTTCAACCCGCACCTCGGCTTCCGCTGGCACTTCCTCATCGAACCCGAGACGCGCCAGTACACCGTCTACGCCGACCTCGGCATCGGCCTCCTCTTCACCAGCGACGACGTCCCCGACGGCGGCACCACCTTCGACTTCACGCCACGCGCCGGCATCGGCGTGACGTGGGCGCTCGGCGACTCCGGCGCACGCCTCGACCTGGGCATCGGCTGGCACCACATCTCCAACGCCAGCAGCTTCGGCACCGACGACAACCCGGCGCGGGATGGCATCGGTGTGTGGGCGGGAGTCATCTTTCCGTTCTGATCGGCGCGGTTGAGAGCTTTGAGTTTGAAGTTTGGAGCCGGACAGATTCAACGCCCCAACTACGACGCCGTCTGTCGCGTATTGGCCCTGCGAACGGTCCCGATCAATGCGATCAGCATCCGCCGAACTTCGACTGTTTCAGCGGCGATCACGTCTCCGTGCGAGGCGCTGATAAACCCAAGATCACGCGCGAGCAGCAACTGGTACTCCAGTTCGTTCGTCGATCCAACCGCGATATGAAGGAACTGCGCGAAGTCGCGATCGGTCGCCCTCCCGCTCCCCTCGGCGATGTTTGACGCGATCGACACCGCACAGCGTCGCGTCTGCGAGGTGAGCCCAAATCGCTCGTCGGGCGGGTACTCGCGCGTCAATTCGTAGATCGAAAGCGCCAGCGCGTGAGCCCGCTGCCACACCACGAGTTTCTGATAGTCCTGCACGACACTCCCCCGCCGCCCATTAATTCCGGCTCCAAGCTCAAAACTCTCAACTCAAAACTATCTGTACCCCCCCGGGTTCTTCTCAAACCACTTCCACGCCGTCGCCACGATCTCATCAATCGAGCGGATCTTCGCCTCCCACCCCAGTTCCCTCTTGATCTTCGACGCATCCGCGAACAGCGTCGGCGGGTCGCCCGCCCGCCGAGCGCCCTCCTTCACCGTGAAGTTCCGCCCCGTCACGCGCTTCACCGAGTCGATCACCTCGCGCACCGAGTAGCCGCGCCCGATGCCCAGGTTGTACGTCCTTGTGTCCCCCGGCTTCAGCGCGTTCATCACGTGCACGTGCGCATCTACCAGATCCTCAACATGCACATAGTCGCGGATGCACGTGCCGTCGGGCGTCGGGTAGTCGGTGCCGAAGATCGTGATCGCGTCGCGCTTGCCCAGCACCGCCTGCAGAATCACGGGGATCAGGTGCGTCTCCGGCTCGTGGTCCTCGCCCAGAAGCCCGGAACGATCGCACCCGGCGACATTGAAGTACCGCGGCGCCGCGAACGCGAAGTCCTCTCCCTTGATCTTCTTCATCGCCGCGTAATCAAACAGCATCCGCTCGCAGAAGAGCTTCGACGCGCCGTACGGGTTGATCGGCTTCTGCGGGCACGTCTCCGCGATCGGGATCATCTCCGGCGGCGGCTCGCCGTAGCTGGCGCACGTCGAACTGAACACCATCCGCTTCACGCCCGCGGCTTCGACCGCCTCGATCAGGTTCAACGTCGCCGTCGTGTTGTTGCGGAAGTACGCCAGCGGGTCGTTCACGCTCTCGCCCACGTACGCCATGGCGGCGAAGTGCATCACCGCCTCGATCTTCCGCTCGCGGAGCACGCGCTCGACCAGCGCCCGGTCGCCCACATCGCCCTTGAAGAACGCGAGGCGCTCCGCCGTCACCCCCGGCATCGTGCGCAGCAGGTCGATCGCGCGCTCGTGCCCGCGGAACAGGTTGTCGATCACGCTGACCGAGTGACCATCGCGCAGCAGCCGCTGGCTCGCGTGAGACCCGATGTACCCGGCGCCGCCGGTGACGAGAACGTTCATGCACTCCGCTCCTTCCCGCCGCGATCGGCGGGGCGGCCAGTGTATGTTCCGTTTCGGCCCCGATCCCACCCTTCGTGCTCAGGGGCTCCGCGGCGCGGGCCGCGCCGGTTCGGCCTGCGGCTTGGCGCTCGGCACCGGTGCCGCCGCCGGCTCCTCACCCCGCGACATCATCGAGTCCAGCATCGTCCCGATCAGCGCCGTCGTCTCCGCCGGGCCGGGCTCCGCGCCGTTCCCCGCCGAGCCGTTCACCATCACCCGCGGCGTGATCTGGATGTTCCGCTCGCCCACGATCTTCATCAGCTCCATCAACGCCGCATTCCCGCGCCCGATCTGCGCCGCGATCTCGCTGTACGCCTTCGCCTGCGCCGTCGCGCGGATGCTGATCGCTTCCGCTTCCGCGCCGGCTTCGATGATCTTCTTCTGCTTGTCCGCCTCCGCGATCCTCACCTGATAGTTCGCCGTCGCCAGCCGCTTCTCCTCTTCGGATTCCTGCTGCGTGCGGCTCAGCGCCTTCTTCTGCTCCGCCGCGCGCTGCTGCTCCTGGAACGTCTGCTGCTCCTGCACGGCGATCTCGCGGTCCGTCTGCGTCTTCAGCAGTTGCCCGAGCGTCTGCTCGTTCCCGATGTTGCCGATGCGCACCGCGTTGACCGTGACGCCGTAGCGGTTCATCTCCGTCTTGATCGCTTCGAGCGCCTGCCGCTCCTGCTGCGAGCGCTGGCGCACATAGTCGAGCGCTTTCACCCGCTCCGCCGAGTTCCGGAACGTCGCCCGGACCGCGGAGTTCAGCACCGTGCGCAGACCGTCCTGATCGTCCCGCAGACTCGCGACCACCAGCGGCGCGTGCTCCGGCATGATCTCGAACTCGACGCGCACATCCACCGGGAACGTGAACCCGTCCGCCGACCGCACCGAGATCTCACGGTCGCTCCCCTCGCCGCGCGCCTCCGTGTACTCCACGATGTGCGCCCGCGTCGAGATCATCGTCACTTCATACGCGCTCGTATTCAGGTACAGCTTCTGCGGCGAGAGCGGCTGCTTCCAGATCCCGCGCTGCCCCCGATCCACCAGCATGTCCGCCGTCGTCGCCGCCGGCTTCGACACCGGGATCGGCCCCACGTTCGACTTCACCACGCCGACCGACGCCCGCTCGATGTTCGTCGATTTCTGCGTCTCCACCTTGAACAACTTCGGGTTGATCCGGTACTTGCCCGGCGTCAGCACCGTCGCCTGCGGGCCGCGGTACCCCTTCCCGACCGTCAGGAAATGCTCCGCGTCGAGCATCTTCTCGATCTCGGTCTCCGCCCACTCCGGAGCGAACGCATCGCCCGACGGCAGCGGCAAACCGCCGCTCGCTGTCAGCAAGCCGACCTCACCCTCGCCGATCTCAAGGATCGATTCGTTCTGCACGTCGTACAAAATCGGCCAGTACCCGAAGTGCCAGCCGGGCGGCAGGATCCGCGCCTGCGGGCCCATCTCCCCCGCCGTTGCGATGATCTTGCCGGGCGGCAGCTTCGCGCCCAGCGCGTTCTTGATGATCACCCCCAGCTTCGAGTCCGGCACAAACCGCACCGACGCCAGCATCGCCCCGCCCACGATCACCACGATCGCCAGCAGCCCCGCCGGCACGCGCAACGCCGCCTGCTGCACACCCCACGCGCCCACCACGATCGCCCCCGCCACGATCAGCGAGATCATCAGAATCGCCGTTGCCATGCTGAACCCTCCGCGTCCCGCCCACGCGCCGCACCGGCGCACTCTTCGATCATCCCGTACTCGCCATCATCATACGGCAACCATGCCCGCTGACTGTGTGCCGCAGGCTCCGCCGCGCGGGCGCCGTCCGAGTACACGCTCACCGCGAACCCGCGATCTCCCCCACCGCGCGAATCAACCGCTCCACCTGCTCGCGCGTCGTCGACCACCCCGGGCTCGCGCGCACCGCGCCATCCGGGAACGTGCGCAGCGACTTGTGCAGCATCGGCGCACAGTGGAGCCCCGCCCGCACCGCGATAGTGAATTCACCGTCCAGAATCGCGCCCACATCCCTCGGCGGCATCCCCTCGATGTTGAACATCACCACCGCCGTCCGATCGTGCGCGTTCTCCACACCGTAGATCTTCACCCCGCGGATCGCGCGCAGGCCCTCGAGCAACTCCGCCGTGCGCGCCGTCTCGTTCTCGTGCGCGTTGGCCGGTTTGTGCTCCATCGCCGCGAGCAACCCAGCGAAGCCCACCGCGTTGCTCGTCCCCGCTTCCAGCGCATCCGGCAACTCCGCCGGCATCTCAAGCCCCGGGCTTTTCGCGCCCGTCCCGCCCGAGCGCGTGCAGTGCAGCCGCGGCCCATCCGGCTCATCGCTGAACGCCAGCGGCCCGACATACAGCGCCCCCGTCCCCGTCGGACCCAGCAGCCCCTTGTGCCCCGCGATCGTCAGCAGGTCAATATCCATCGCGCGCACATCGATCGGCAGATGCCCCGCCGTCTGCGCCGCATCCACCATCAACAGCGCGCCGGGCGAGCGCGCCCGCAGCCCCGCGCCGACCTCGCGCACCGGCTGGATCGTGCCGCACGCGTTCGACGCGTGCGACAGGCACACCAGCACCGTCCGCTCGTCGCACGCCCCGAGCATCGCCGCCGCGCTGACGTACCCGCGCTCATCGCACGGCACAATCGTCAGCGTGATCTCGCCGTCTTCTTGATGCGCGTGCAGCGACCGCCCCACCGCGTTATGCTCCACGCTCGACATCACCACATGAGGCTTGCCCCCTCCGCGCCGTGCCTCATGCAGACACTTCCACAACCACCCATGCACGGCGAGATTCACCGAGTCCGTGCAGCCGGGCGTCAGCACCACGCGCTCCGGCTTCTCCGCGCCGATCAATCTCGCCAGCGCCGCCCGCGCCCGCTCGATGTGCCCCGCCGCCTCGCGCGCCAGCGCGTGCCCGCCGCGCCCCGGATTCCCCGCCGATTCCGCAAGAAACCGCGCCATCTCTTCGCCCACAACCGCCGGCTTGGGCCAGCTCGTCGCGGCGTTGTCGAGATAAATAAACGAAGGATCACGCACGCGGGCGAGTATATGAGCGGCCGCGCGGTGCACGATGCGCGAATGCGCGGTGCGCCAAACCCGACCCCCGACCCCCCGAAACCCGCCACTTCCCCCTTCCGACCTCCGCCTTCCGCCCTTCCGACTTACGCCTTCCCCTTCTTCGCCCGGCGCACCTCCCCCGCCGTCACATCAGGCGTCACGTGCCCGCACTCCGGGCACACGCCCGTGACATTCCCCGTCAGGTCGTACAAACAGTGCCGGCACTCGTGACCCCGCGCCGCACGGCG
The DNA here is from genome assembly GCA_964391865.1 of uncultured Phycisphaeraceae bacterium. Classification (GTDB taxonomy): domain Bacteria; phylum Planctomycetota; class Phycisphaerae; order Phycisphaerales; family UBA1924; genus DASZQL01. The sequence continues at coordinate 11,419 of CAYMNQ010000003.1, read as the reverse complement.
CTGCAACCACAGCAGCACACCCACGACCGCGATCAGCCCCGCGTACGACGCCCCGATGATCCGCAGCATCCCCGCCCAGGGCCCGATCGCCGCCGACTCCACATGGATCAGCAGCGGCACCAACGCCGTCGCCACCCCCAACACAACCAGCCCCACCACCCGCCGGCGCAGCAGGTAGATCAGCGCCCACACCGGCACGGCGTACAACACCAGCACAATCACACGGCAACACTCCGCCGAATCTGTACTTTCGGCGCTCAGCGCTTTCGCTGCGCGGCCAGCACGGATTCAGTTGTCCGCATGATAGGCGAACACGATCATCGCACCGCACAGGCGACTACCGACAAGTCGCCGCCCAGTTCATGATCACGATCGCCACGTCCTCCATCGTGACCATCCCGTCCCCCGTAAGGTCACCGTCCATGAACGGCGGGACCGGCGGCTTGGTCTTGCTCCAGTGCTGAATCATCACCGCGATATCCGCCAGCCCGACCGAAAGGTCACCATTCACATCGCCCGGGCAACCGGGCGGCGGCGTGATGGTGATCATGCCGGTTAGCGGGTCGAAGTTCTCGATCTCAACCCCGGCGGGCGGAATCAAGCTCACCGCGTCCTGGTCGATGAAGAAGGATGAGAAGCCGGTGAAAATCTCCAAACTGAAGGAAGACGGCAGCGTGAAGCCCTCCATGAGCCTGAGTTCGATGTTTCCGCCGTAGAGAGAGATGTCGCCGGTGACGGCGATCTGGTCGTGCTCCATCCCGCGCCCTGTGCCGCCGATCTCGATGACGATGGAGCCGGAGTTCTGAACGAGGTCTCCCTCGATGCGGAGAGTCCCCACGGGCGCCCCAGGTTCGATGAGCCCGCCGTTATTGATGACGCGGACATTGGACGCGGGCCCGGGGCCACGCTCGGACTCGGCCTCGCCGCGCTCTTGGGCTGGCCCGATCACCGTCCCGACCACCGTGCCGGAGCCGTAGAGCGCTGGCGTGTACCCGCTGAAGCTGGGCGGGAAGATCTGGATCGCGCCGGGCTCGATGGGAACGAACACGTTCCCGCCGATGTTCACGCCGCTGGTCGAATCGACCTCGAGCCTTGCGTTCTCGCCGAGCGTCACGATCGGCGTCGTGCCGTGGAAGAACCCGGGCGCCCCCTCGACATCCTGCACCAGAAGCAGCCGGCTGTTGTCCTTCAGGATCACGGAGCCCTGCTGGCCCGGGAACAGCTCGAACTGCTGCGCGAAGGGAGACCGCGCGAGGATCATCCCCACGCCGAGGAAGTTCATGCTGACTTCGCTGTCGTCCCGGATCATGACGCGCCCACCGCCGACGGTGAAGCTCCGCCCGCGGATGACGCTGGTGTTCAACACTGTAAGAGAGATCGGCTCAAAGGGCGGCGAATCGGCCCGGAGGTAGACGCCGCCGTAGGAGGAGATCATGTCGCTGTTGTTGAACGTGAACGACGCGAAGCTCGCGGCGTTGTCGAGCGTGCACCTGAGCATGAAACTGCCAACGAGTTGCCCACCGCCAATCGTGCCTTCGAGGTTGAGGGTCGAGCCGAACGCCCTCACGCCGACCTGGCTTCCATCGATAGCCGAGGCGTCGATGCCGCCCGCGTCGAGCGTCGCGCTCGTGGCGGCCGAGCCAAGCAGCAGTCTCGCGTTCCCGTTCCGCTCGGCCTGGAGCGAAACCACGCGGTTGTACCCGAACACTTCGACCGAGCCGGAGCGGAAATCCAGGATGGCCTGCGAACGATTCGAGTAAGACGGCGGGGGAACCACCGGCAGACCGTCGCGCGTGGCGTAGGCCCACAGCTGGGCGGTGCGCAGCGTGCTTCCGGAATCGAGCAAGAACGTGGACACCGCATCCGGGCTTTCGAACGGAGCCACCAATGTCGTCGTCGCCGCCCGCACGCCGACCGCGGCTCCGTCCGCACTCGTGGTTTCCACCTCCGAACCGTTCAAGACCTTCAGGGTCCCGGCCACGGTTCCGGTGATGTAGTTGAGCCCGCCGACCTGGATGTTGTCCGCGCTGACCTTCGCCGAATCGCGGATCTCCATGGATGCCGAGGCGCCGTCGATTTCGATCCGAGGTGCGCGCAGGTTCACGGAGCCGTCACTGATGGCGCCTTCGACAATCAACGTCGAGGTGCTCGAACCACCGACCACATACACCGGCTGGCTCGCCACGGTCTTCAGTGAAGCCAAACGCAGCCAACTGGGGCCTTGCGACAATGTCGTAAAGTCGCTAACCAGCAGGCTCGTAGTTAGCCCCGTCGAGAAGAAATCCGGGACCGTAGGCATGTACGAGCCGTCGATCCCCGTGAGCGTGAGGCTCCCGTCGTCGGTCCCGCCGGTCTGATCGGGGCCGATCAAGTTCACACTGATGTTGGACGCGATCAGGGCTCCGATCGAAGGATGCGCGGCGGGGTATCCGGTCGGTGGGCCGGGTAACCCGAGCACCCGCCCGAAATACAGCTCCCACTGCAGCCCGGGATCAAACAGGTTCGTGAAACTGTCGGCGGTCGGAACCGACGGCATTCCGCCGCCGCCGACCGTCCAGATGTCTGCTCGAAGCCAGGCATTCACGGTGCCCACGGCCGACCCGGGCCGGTTGACGAAGGTGCTCTGGGCGTGCGAAGAACCTGCCAACGCCAGCACCGCACCCACACAGACGATACAGCGTGATTGGAACATCAGATCGCCTTTCAGAGAATGAGATGAAATGCAGAAACGCAAAACACCAGCGGCAAACAAGCCGTAGGCAGTCTGCCATTCACCCAAATCAACACCAAAGGAAATCACGCTGATACAACGTGAACTTCACAATAATCATGCCGCGTCTCATCGCGGGTGACGAGCCGATGTGCGAAGTCCTCCCTGCTTAGCTGATGAGAGAACGAATTCAGCGGCACACCGCTTCCCAGTTGTTGATCACGATCGCGATATCCGCGAGCCCGCGCGCGCCATCGTTATCAAGATCGCCCAGCGTGCCGGGCAGCCCGATGGTCTCCCAGTTCTGCACGATCAGCGCCACATCAGCCAGCCCGACCGCGCCGTCGCCGTCCGCATCGCCCGGGCACGCCGGGGTCTTCACGGGCGGCAGCACGCCGCTGACCACCAAACCGAAATCAACATCCAGCTCCGGTGTCTCCACGCGCCCGTCCTGATTCACCAGCGCCGCCGTCACCGCGACGGTCCACATCCCTGGCGCCGGCGCGCTGACCCACACGTTCTCGACCGTGTCCAGCGTGTTCGCCACGCCGCCCGACGTCGAAACGTTCCCGTCACGCAGCCCGTTGTTGCCCCAGTAGAACGTCGTGCCGTTGGGCGCGGTCACCTTCAGGTCAAGGTTGTTCACGCGGTGGACGCTCGAACTCGCGACGCCCGCCGGGTCGGTCCACACCAGCGTGGCGCGCAGCTCGGCGGCGCCCGTCGGCACTTCCAGCATGTACGTCGCTGTTTCAAACGGCGCCAGCACGCGGGACTCATCCACAATGAACATCCGCTCGCGCAGGTCGTACAAACGCTTCACATCCGCGCGGCCCCAGCCCTGGTGCGTGCGCGTCAGGTCCGCGCTCGCGCCGACGAACGGGTAGGGAGTCGCGGTGTTGATCATGAGCGCCTTGCTCGTCGCGATGCGCGGGCGGTTGCTGAACACCGTCCCCATCGGATCAACCGTGTTCCCGAAGATGCCGTTGTGCCACATCTGGAACATCAGCCCGAAGTGCCCGGCGGTCATGGGCGTCGCCGCCGACGTCCCGCCGAAGCTGCTGGTGTACGCCGTCGGGCTGCTGCTCGTCGTCGTGAAGATCGAGTCGTACCAGAACGCGAGATCGGGCTTGATGCGCCCGTCCGGCGCGGGGCCGATGCTCCCCGCGTTGGTCCAATTGTCATCCGTCAGCACCCCCGTCCCCTGATGCCGGATGCCGCCCACCGAAACAATGTTCTTCGCGAACGCGATCGTGTCGCTGCTCGTCGAGCCCTGATTCGCCTGCGCCTGCACGAGCACGATCTGGTTATCAAAGATGTTGTCGTCCATCGCCGCTGCCGCGGTCGTGTAGCTGTAGAAGCAGCACGACCCCCACGAGTTGCTCTGGAACACCGCCTGATACGGCGGGAGCAGCAGCGACGCGTTGTGCGCGTACCGGTCCCCGCCGTACGACCCGTAGTCGGCGAAGATCCCCTGCGCCATCGGCAGCATCCCGCGCCCCGCCGGGTTCGCCGTGCCCGTGCCGAACACGATCCCGTACGTCGCCGTCCCGTGGCTCGCGCTCCCCGCCGTCGCCCCGTGCAGAATCACCGGGCGCGCCTGGAAATCCTGGTGCGTCGTCAAGATGCCGCCGTCCATCACCTCGGCGCGCACGCCCTCGCCCCTGAACCCCGCGACGGTCTCAACATAGTTCCCGCCGCCCACGTTCCGCACGTTGTCCATGTACTCAACCGCCGGCAGCACGCGGTCGATCGCCACCGCTTCATCCATCGCCGCCACCCGCAGCAACTGCCCGGGCGAGAGCGTCGCTTCCAGAATGAAACTATGCGGCGAGATCGCGCTGACTTCCCCGCCGAGCGCGAGAATCGTGTCCGCCAACTCGCCCTTCATCCCAGGCCCGCGCTCCGCCACCTGGATGCTGTACCGCTGCCGCTCCGCCAACGACGAAGCATCCGCGCCCAGCGCCTCGCGCAGCGGTTGCTCGAGCTTGTCCGACGGGTGGTACGCGCCGACCCAGCGCACGAACGGCAGCGCCTCGACCCGCGCCCGCGCCGCCGCGTCCATCGTCACCAACTGCGCTTGCTCGGGCAGGTAGTAGCGAACCTTCGCACCGGCTTCTTCCATCGCCGCCCGGTACTCCGCCAACGCGGGAGTGACGAACTGAACGATCAGCAACTCCGAATCATCCGCCGCGCGCAGATGCGCCCCCGGCTCCGCCCGCGCCCCAACCGCCATCGGCTCGAACGCCCCGCTCGCCAGCTTGATCCCGAAATCCGCCCGCGCCACCGTCTTCGGGAGCGCCCCATCCGCCCCGATCGCGTACCACGCCTCGCCCCCCTCGCTCCACGTCACCACCCGCGCACCCGACGCGAACCCGATCGCCCGCACCGCCTCGGGGGCGAACCGCGCTCCCTCGCGCACGACCGCCATCCCGCCCGCGCGGACCACAAACCCGCCCCCGGCCCGCGCCTCAACCATCGCGCTCAACTCGCTCAGCCCGCCGCGCTCCCCCGCGATCGCCGCCGCCGTTCCCGAAGCCAGCACCACCGCCACCACCATCGCCGCGCCAACAGCACCACGAACACCACGAATGGACAGCATCTCGGCTCCTTTCGCGCGAGCTCCGCTCAGCACATCACACGCGACATCACCAGAGCCGGACACACGGCACGACGGGGCGGTCGCAGACGCCCACGCCGTACAGGAAACGTACCCCAATCCGGCCCCCGGAGCGGCTGGTTTCTGGACCTTTTCCACGTTTTTTCCCCTCCAGGAACACGGACCACCACCCCCTCCCGACTTTGAGAGTGTCCCAGTTGACGTCATATTGGTATTTGTGTATCTCTTAGTCTGAATATCCGATTCTCCGGCTGGTGGTGCCGCTCTTCCTCCCGCGTCGCTGCGGGGATTGAGACCGGGGCGGAAATCCCAGCCGCCGCGCGGGCGATGCCCGCCGGCGACCAATTCACTCTCTCGAAAGGGCTCGACCATGAAGAAGACCCGTCTCCTCACCGCCGCCGCCGGGCTCGCCGCCGCGATCGCGCTGACGAACAGCGCCCACGCCCAGGCCGCCAAGTTCGTCCTCTTCGGCGACTCCATCGCCGAAGCCGCCGACCTCTCCATCACGCAGCGCTTCGTGCACCCCATCACCTCCCCCTACTTCCACGAAGATTCCTTCGTCACCAGCGACATCCGCGCGTGGTTCCTCTATCACCAATTCCCGGGCGAGAGCCTCATCGGCGGCGGGCACGCCTTCGTTGAAGCCCTTCAGATCCGCCTCGCGCTCACACCCAGCGTTCAGCTCGTCGCGTACAAGGACGGCTTCGCGCAGTTCGATACCCCCCTCGTCAACGACGACGGCGCGAACGACGTCGCCGCCGGCCTCAAGTGGTCATTCCTTCAGGACTACAAGAACCAGTTCCACGCCGCCCTCGGCGCCGGCTTCCAGTTCCCCTGGGGCGACGACGATGTCCTGCAAAACGACGCCGAAGTCCGTTTCTGGGGCTCGATCAACAAGGGCTTCGACGCCCTCCACCTCGGCGCCACGCTGAACGTCTTCCTCGCCGCGGGAGATGAAGACCCGCTCGGCAACTCCGACCGACTCTCCTGGCACGTCCACGCCGACTACGGCGTGTGCGACTGGTTCAGCCCCGTCGTCGAGTTCAACGGCTACCACGTCATCAACGCCGGCACCTCGCCGCTCCCCTTCCATGGCCTCGATGTCGGCAACTTCGGCAAGGGCGAAGACGACCCGGTGGTCAGCTTCGGCGCGGGCTTCGAAATCCGCCCCATCGAGAACCTCGGCCTGCGCTTCGCGTGGGAAATCCCCATCACCGACAACGACGACGACCTCTTCAGCCAGCGCATCACCGCGAGCGTGGTCTTCTCGTTCTGACCCCGCGCTCGTGCCCGCGCGACGGCAACACACGCCGCACGCGCCCGCTCACCCGCGTTTTCCTCCATGTTTCTCATACGGCCGCACACCGCCCGCGAAAGCGGGCGGTGTCGCGCGCGGGGTTGGTGTTCATGCCGCACCGTCCGGTGTCCGGGGTTCGGGGTCCGGGTGCCACTGGTTGGCTCTGAAACCAGTGCTCCCCAACCTACTTCTCCTCGGAATCAACCCGATCGCCGTGATTCGCGAATCCTGATTGTTCCTCGCGCACCCTGAAACTCAACTGTTTCAAGACGGAACGGCCAGCTCCCAAGATCGATCGCAGGTGATGCGAAAGGATTCACGAAAAGCGTTGGTTCATGCTGTTCACACTTGCACACGGAAACGTATGGGAAACAAATCACTGCAATGGGCTTGTCTCGGAAAGGGATGTCGCTCGGGCCGTACCAGATTCCATTCGGATTTCGAATCGGCTGTCCGTTCGATAAATCTCTCGATTCATACTGGACTGCGCTGGTACCGAGCATCGCGCATTGAAGAGCCCAGTCATTGATCTTGAACGTCTCTTCCGCAGACGAAATGGCGACGATCAGTGGAGGCGACTGATCGTGGTGCTGTTTGAGCTTTCTCTCAACCGCCCGCTTGACCAAGTCGTACGTGCCGATTGGGTACGGCCCACTATGAACGCAGCTAAACAGATACTCGCAGGGCAAGGCTAATGAGTGTGGCTCAATTCTCAATCGAATTCGCCATCCCTGCCGTGGTGCGTACTCGAATACCGGTCCAGCTTCATCCTCTTCGAGTGCATGGTGCCCCAAAGCGGCGACGAGACCAGCCGAGCAATCGCGAAGCCAACGTGCAAAGTCCTTTGCCGAGGGACTTTCGTGGTGGGTCTCATACTCGATCACTTCCACTCGATAGGGCCAGTCGGCCAACAATCGGAGTGTGTTTCGCTCTAGAGCTCGAAGCCGTCTCTCCGAACCGACGCGCTCCTTCTCCGGGTGAATGGCGGTAGCCTCCACTATTGCCCGTCCGATTTCAGGAATCGTTATCACAAGGTCGGGCTGCGATCCGCCGAGTGGTTCGTGGACTTTGGGATTCCACCCGGCCGTTCTGAGGCGGTGCCAAAGAACAGTCTCGAATACCGCGCCCGCGTGGTTCACATAGTCCTTGTGTATCAGCTTTGGCCGAAGGTCACTCTGAATGCGGAGGGGTAGCTCACTGAACATGCGCGCAAACGTGTGACGAGCACTGTCAACAGATTCGTCTTCGTGTCTGCAAAGCCACTGATACCGGCTCTCGTTGGGCAGCATCGCGCGGCAGTGTCTGCCCGACTGTGGAGGAGGAAACAGCAGATCGCCGATCGAGCTCGGATTCGCGCCGCTCGTGCTCACTACGAAACCCCCAAGCCCCAAGCCCAACTCCTACAACCTCCCAATCCCCGGCATCACCCCCACCAGCGGCTTCAGCCACTCCACAAACGCCGGCGACACATCGCTCATCCCCTTGATGAACTCCTCCGGCATGTGCCGCGTCTTCGCCGCCACTTCCTTCAACTCCACGCGCACATACTTCGCCTGATACGGCGCACCAGCAGTATTCGCGCGCTGGATCGCGATCGACCCGCTCGCGTGCTCCCCTTTCAGCGCCGTCTCCGCCGCGAACCGCGCGCTCGCCCGCGCTTCCGCCTGGTCCACCGGGCTCGCGTCGGGCCAGCACCGCTGCGGGTAGCCCAGTGTGTCCGCGCGCACCCGCGGCGGCTTTCCCCCCTCAGGAGTCAACTTCTTCTTGATGAACTCCGCCAGCGCATCGCCCAGCGCGCCGCTGCCCGAGAGCTGCACGTTGCCATGCGCATCCTTCTCGCCCGAGATCAGCGTCGCGCCGATCGATTCGCCCTGCGAATTCTGGATCCCCTCGCTCACCGCGATCTGGCAGCGCCCCAGCTTCGAGTACACCCGCTCGACATCCGCCACGAACGATTCATTGTTGAACGGCACCTCGGGCAGATACACCAAGTGCGGCCCGTCGTCCTCGCGCTCGCGCAGCAGCGCTGCCGCGCCGGTGAGAAACCCCGCGTGCCGCCCCATCACCACGTTGATCTTGATCCCGGGCAGCGAGCGGTTATCAAGCTGATCACCCATGAACGCCATCGCCACGTACCGCGCCGCCGACGCGTACCCCGGCGTGTGATCGTTCATCATCAAGTCATTGTCAACCGTCTTCGGGCAGTGGAACGCGTGCAGCTCGTAGCCCGTGTCGCGCGCCATCTCCGCCACAATGCGGCACGTATCAGAGCTGTCATTCCCGCCGATGTAAAAGTAGTAGCGGATGTCGTTCTTCTTCAGCGCCGCGAGCACGCGCTCGCAGTACGCCTTGTCCGGCTTGTCGCGCGATGAGCCCAGCGCCGCCGAGGGCGTCTTCGCCACCAAGTCAAGCTGCGCCTGCGGCACGTTCGTCAGATCAACAAACTGCTCGCCCGTGATGCCGCGCACGCCGTGCCGCCCGCCGAGGATCTTCCCGATTTTCGGGTTCCCGCGCAGCCCCTCGACCACGCCGACGAGCGACTGATTGATGACGGCGGTGGGTCCGCCGGACTGAGCAACAACAGCATTCGCGGGCATCGCGGGCACTCCTTATTGAACGGCGCATCCGATCGGGGCGCGTCAGGCACCATCGTATCTCACGCCCGCCCCGCCCCGATCGAGCACTCGCACGCGCGCGTCAACCCGAACACCGCGTGAATCCGGCAACACAAGACTCCAGCGCAATCCACGCGCGCCCAACACAATTCCCGCCGCACTCAGGAGGTATGAGTTTCCTGATGCCGCGAAGGATCGCCCGCGGCGCGCTGGTGTTCCGCGCGCCCGCCCGCCTCCCCGCGGCATAGGAGAGACGTCCCATGCACAGCCGCCGGTTCATCACCACCCTCGCCGCGGGCCTCGCCACGCTCGCGGGCTCCACGCTCGCTCTCGCTCAGACGCTCCCCAACGCCGTCGCGTCGGGCGAGACCACCAGCACCTCGTCGCTGCTCTGGGCCCGCACCAACTTCACCGGCAACCTCACCTTCGAATACTCCACCGACCCGGGCTTCGGCTCGATCCTCGGCTCCTCCACCACCTTCGTCACCGACGTCACGCAGCCCGTGAAGGCCCCGGTCGCCGGCCTCTCGCCCAACACCGAGTACTACTTCCGCGCCGTCGATTCCACCGGCGCCGCCTCCGCCGGTAAGTTCCGCACCGCCGCCGCTTCGGGCTACAACGGCTTCCGCTTCGGCGCCTCGGGCGACTGGCGCGGCGAACTCGCCCCCTACCCCGCCGTCAAGAACGTGGTCGGGCGCGACCTCGACCTCTGGATCTCCCTCGGCGACACCATCTACGCCGACATCGAATCCCCCGCTCTCCCCGGCGTGGGTCAGGCCGAAACCCTCGTCGAATTCCGCGCCAAGCACAACGAGGTCTACTCCACCCGCTTCGGCCTGAACACGCTCGGCGATATCCGCTCCAACATGTCGATCATCGCCACCATCGACGACCACGAGGTCACCAACGACTTCGCCGGCGGCGCCCACCCCTCCAGCGACCCGCGCTTCAGCGGGCAGCCCGGCAACTTCATCAACGAGACCACCCTCTTCAACAACGGCATCCAGGCCTTCCAGGAGTACAACCCCATCACCCCGCAGAACTACGGCGCCACCGCCGATCCCCGCACCGCCGGCAAGACCAAGCTCTACCGCGCGCAGTCCTTCGGCCAGGACGCCGCCATCCTCTCCCTCGATACCCGCTCCTTCCGCGATCAGGGCCTCCCCGCCGCGAACCCGCTCGACCCGGTGCAGGTCGGCGGCTACCTCGCCGCCTCGTTCACCCCGGGCCGCACCATGCTGGGTCGCGCCCAGATCGATGATCTCAAGGCCGACCTCCTGAGCGCCCAGGCCAACGGCACCACCTGGAAGTTCATCAACGTCCCCGAGCCCATCCAGAACCTCGGCGTGCTCAACGCCTCCGACCGTTTCGAGGGCTACGCCGCCGAGCGCACCGAGATCCTCAAGTTCATCGACGACAACAACATTGAGAATGTCGTCTTCGTCGCCGCCGACATCCACGGCACGCTCGTCAACAACCTGACCTACCAGAACGGCCCGGGCCAGCCGCAGATCCCGACCGGCGCCTTCGAGATCACCACCGGCTCCGTCGCCTTCGACGCGCCGTTCGGTCCCACCGTCGCCGGCATCGCCGCCGGCCTCGGCATCCCCGGCGCGCTCCCCCTCCCCACCTATCAGAGCCTCTCCCTCGCGCAGAAAGAGGGCTACATCCAGAACCTCATCAACGCCCAGATCACGCCCCTCGGCTACGACCCCCTGGGCCTCCAGGGTTCTGAAATCCCCGCGACCCTGCTGCAGGGCGGCTACACCGCCACCAACACCTTCGGCTGGACCGAGTTCGACATCAACCCGCTCACCCAGGCGCTCACCGTCACCACCTGGGGCATCCTGCCCTACACCGAAGCCGAACTCCTCGCCAACCCCAACCTCATCACCGAGCGCGAGCCCTTTATCGTCAGCCAGTTCGTCGTGCAGGCCGTCCCGACCCCCGGCGTCGCCGGTCTCTTCGCGCTCGTCGGCGTGAGCGCTCTCCGCCGTCGCCGCTGAGTTTCGCGCACGCACAACCCAGCTCAACACCCACCCAGCGGCCGCGCCCCACCAGAGGACCGGCCGCTGTTTCGCGCGCGCCACGGGTGCCACCAGCCGCGGCCGCCCTGGGCCGCGCCTGGTGCCGCCCACACCAAACACGCCGCCCTCTTTTCTTCCGCCTTCCGACCTTCC